>DKFP01000008.1 GCA_002452405.1 Deferribacteraceae bacterium UBA6793
GCAATTTTGTATCAGTAATATGTCACATTTGTCTCGTACCGCCCGCCGAGGACAAGATATTCTTTTTCCCCGACGAAGCTGAGGTTCGGCAGAACTTCCGAAAAGAAAACTATCTTTGTATAGGGTATTTCAGACGTCAGGATGTAGTCGCCGAACTGGGATGCAATGTCTCTGTCGGATGTGAATGAAACGAGTGAGTTTTGTTCGATGCAGAGCTTAGTCCTGTCGTATTCCTTTACCACAAGGTGCTCTGACAGATCGTTTACGCCTCTGTAAAGCGTGATTTTCGGCAGTTTATCTTTATAGAAAGTCTCAAGTATACACTGGGTATATGTGTAGAGGAGATCAAGCTGATGGAAGATAAGGTTTTTATTATGTTTACTGTCCATCTTCTCAACCATGTATCCGTAATATTCCTCGCTGTTGACGTCGGGGATGATCTCCTTGTGAAAAAAGGGTATGATGCCGAAACGGCTTTCCACCCATCCTTTCATAACGGCACCTTCGATACTGTTGGAATCGAAGAGCCATCCTTTCAGAAGTCTCGTATAGCTCCCCATCTTCTTTCCGTTGTGTTTTTCGCTGAGAGAGAAGAGGGTGTCCATGGCGTTTGCAAAAACTTTGGCGGCATTTTCAATTGTATCAGCCTGTTTGATGGAATTGAAAATATCGCCATAATACTCCCATACACCGCTGATGGTGATGGGAAGCACTTTCAGGTTATATTCGCTGCTCACAAACATATATGTGGGGATATTGATGAGGTTGGAGTAATGGTAAAACCTCTTCAGATCCTTCAGACGGGATATGCTGCTTTTCTGTTTTTCTACACCCATGATAATGGAATAGATGAAATCCGCGGAGTTTGCAAATGAAAAATGAACTCCTCAGAAGAGCGCTCGGAAGTTATCTGGGATTCGCTGTCGGCGATGCATTGGGTGCCACGACAGAGTTTATGAACCCGCGGGAGATAAAAGAGCAGTATGGTGTGCATAACAGGATAATAGGTGGCGGCTGGCTGAAGCTGCGTCCGGGAAGGGTCACTGACGACACGGAAATGTCACTCGCGCTGGGAAACAGCATTATCGAGCGGGAGGGATTTCTGCTTTCATCCGTTGGAGACCATTTTGTGAACTGGATGAAATCCAAGCCTGTTGATATAGGCTCCACCGTGCGCCGCGGACTCAGGGACTATGTCACTATGGGCAGAACCGAATCGCCGTATTCGGAGCAGTCGGCCGGAAACGGTGCCGCCATGCGAAATCTGCCTGTTGTGCTTTACTGTCTTAAAGACTGGTCAAAGTTTGAATATATGTCTCTGGCGCAGGGCAGACTGACCCACAACAATGAACATTCCGACAGGATAACCATTGTTTTCGGGGAGATGATGCGGGAGATATTCACCAGCGGCGACAAGCTGAAGGTGCTGGAGATAGGCAACCGGCTTATCAGGGAATATCCGAAATATTCTTATTCCAACTATAAGGGCGAGTGCTCCGGTTACGTTATAGACACATTTAAAACGGTGATGCATTTTTTTGCAGAGGGCGAATATTTTGAAGATACTCTGGTAAACACCGTTAATCAGGGCGGGGACGCGGATACCAACGGCGCCATAGTCGGTATGCTTGCCGGAGCGTTGTACGGTGTTAATAATATTCCTTCAAAATGGCTTAGAAAACTGGATACAAAGGTTGTTGATGCCGTTTCAGAGCAAACGGGCAGGCTTTTGAATCTGGAAGTGAGGGTGCACGATGAGATTTGAAACTGGAGATCTTCTGGATCATGTGGGCAAAGACCCTGTAGTGATAACCACCAACGGAACCGTGAGAAAGAACGGTAAGGCAAATCTGGGTTCGGGAAACGCGAAACAGGTCGGAGACGTTCAGCCATGGCTTGATCAGAAACTGGGCTATCTGGTCGACCAGTTCGGTAACCATGTGCATCATCTTGATAATATGATAGTCAGCTTTCCTGTGGAACACAGCTGGCAGGAAAGGGCAGATCTCGGTCTGGTGAAGCGTTCCGCCATAGAGCTTGTGATGCTTGTGGATCAGATAGGCTGGGAAAAGATATATATGCCGCTGCCTGGCTGCGGAAAGGGTGGCTTGCGCCCTTCAGATGTGATAGCTATCCTTGCGCCGATACTGGATGCCAGATTCATTGTGCTGAATAAAGAATGAAAAAGGGGCGGTTAAGCCCGCCCCCCTTAAATCATTTAAGACTGCTCACCGCTATTGTGTTGTCTGATTCGATTGATGTGAAGCGGTGCATGTCCGGTATCATAAGATTTGTGACCGATCCGTTGTCATGCTCAACTGCGACCGCTGCGCTTACATTCACCCCGGCTGTAATTGTCTTTCCGTCCGTTGTGACTATTTTCACAACTTTCATAGGTGTTCCGTTAGCCGCTGTGAAAGATTCTCCGTCAATATTACTGACGGATTTGATTTCAGAAACGGGAACCTTGAACTGCGTACCGTCTTTTTTGATAAGAAGGATACTTTTGTTGAGAGCCACTGAAGCTATTTTCGCCTCATAAACCTTGCCGGATCTCCCGACAGCCTTGATATTTTCGCCTATATCAAAGGCGTTCGCTGTCTGAGCTGCCAAAGCGACAGCAAAAATCAATGTAAGGCAGTGTGTCTTCTTGTGTATCATTGCACACCTCCATGACAGTTATATAAACAAACTTTAATTTAGTTCAAGAGTAAAACTGATTTACATGTAAGCCCATGTTGGAAGTTATTACAGGGGTTAAAAATAAAAAATGTAAAGGTTGAAAAAGGAGTGTTTTAAACTGAAAAAAGGCAGTCTTTACGACCGCCTTTTTAAAAATGTTTGTAGCGTGGATTTATTTAAGGCTGCTGACAGCCATTGGTTCCTCTTCAATTTTAATTGCTGAAAAGCGGTGTACGTCCGGTATCATAAGGTTTGTGACGTTCCCTGTGTTGTTTTCAACTGCCACAGCCGCGCTTACAGCTATGCCTCCTAAAACTGACTGACCGTCTCTTGTCGTAATTTTAACCACTTTCAGTCTTGTTCCGTTCTCCGCTGTGAAGTATTCGCCCTCAACATTTTCCACAGATCTTACTTTTGCAAGGGGCATCTGGAATCTGCACCCCTCTTTGCTGATGAAAAGTATGGTCTTGTTCTTGGCGATTCCGGCTATCCTTCCCTCGTAATCTTTTCCGGATTTACCCACCGCTTTCACTTTCATTCCCATGTCAAAGGCGCTTGCATAGGGGGTTACAGCAGCAATAATCGATAAAGCCAGTAAAGTTGATAAAAAAACATTAATCATAACGCACCTCCTGTTACTACCAATAATGAGAGTAAAAAGACCTTTTTACTAGTGTAAAAAAAATTTACATATAGAAGAACAAAAAATGAGCAGGTGGTGCTTTTTTAATCAGTAAATGATCCTGTTTATCTGTGTAATGAATATTACAATTTATCACTTCTGCGGTGGGCAAAACTGACGAAAACATGCGGTTCAAAATGCACAAAATTATATTTTATGTTTTAAAACGTTGGAAACAATAAGTTTTATCACAAATGTAAGGTTTATTACAATTGATGCCGCGCAAGAGCTGCGCAAAGAACGGTCAGAAAACGGCACATAAAATGCAAATGTTGTAATAATTGTAACTTATCAGTATTTTGCAAAAACTGGCACGGCTGATGCTACATAAAAGGCGTCAACGATAAAACAGGAGGAACCCAATATGGCTCTCAGACAAATTGCATTCTACGGAAAAGGCGGTATCGGTAAATCTACAACTTCACAAAACACTCTTGCTGCAATGGCAGAGATGGGCAAAAAGATAATGATCGTGGGCTGTGACCCTAAAGCGGATTCAACACGTCTTATCCTTCACGCCAAAGCACAGGCAACTATCATGGAACTGGCTGCTGAAGTCGGCTCAGTTGAGGACCTTGAACTTGATGATGTACTTAAAACCGGATTTCTTGATATCCGCTGTGTTGAAGCAGGCGGTCCCGAACCCGGTGTCGGCTGCGCAGGACGCGGAGTTATCACTGCTATCAACTTCCTCGAGGAAGAGGGTGCGTATGAAGAAGATCTCGACTTCGTTTCATACGACGTTCTCGGCGACGTTGTGTGCGGCGGTTTCGCAATGCCCATCCGTGAAGGCAAAGCTCAGGAGATCTACATTGTTACTTCAGGCGAGATGATGGCTATGTACGCAGCAAACAACATCTCTAAAGGTATCCTTAAATATGCCAACTCCGGCGGCGTTCGTCTTGCAGGTCTTATCTGCAACGAAAGACAGACAGACAGAGAAGACGAGCTTATTTCAGCTCTTGCTTCAAAAATAAACACTCAGATGATCCACTTTGTTCCCAGAAACAACATAGTTCAGCACGCTGAGCTTCGCAGAATGACTTGCGTTGAGTACGACCCCAACTGCTCACAGTCAAACGAATACAGAACACTGGCTAACAAGATCATCAACAATAAAATGTTCAACATCCCCACACCTGTTTCAATGCAGGAACTTGAAGACCTCCTTATGGAATTCGGTATCATCAAGGAAGAGGATGAGAGCATCGTAGGACAGAAAAAAGTTTCCTAACCCCATAGGAATTAAAAAGAGTGGGAAGTCTCAGAGTGCCTTTCCTATTCGGCTCCCGCTGCCGGATTCTTCAGGCATTTTCGAGACACCACGTTTAATTGAAGACTGTACTGAAAATTAAGAGGTCAATCTATGTCTGGTAAAAATGTACATGAACACGGCGTTGAGGTCATGGAGGAAATCCTTGAAGGATACAACGACGGAACCAAAAAAGACAGAAAGAAAAAACTGGAGGTTGTTAAATCCGAGGACGTAAAATGCGGAATTAACTCCAACAGAAAAATACGTCCCGGTGTTATGTCTATGAGAGGCTGCGCATATGCGGGAGCAAAAGGTGTGGTTTTCGGACCCATCAAAGATATGATACACATCAGCCACGGTCCTGTGGGCTGCGGTCAGTATTCATGGTCTGCAAGACGTAACTTTGCAAACGGAACCGCAGGAATCAACAACTTTGTGACTATGCAGATAACATCCGATTTTCAGGAAAAAGACATCGTTTTCGGCGGTGATAAGATGCTCACAAACCTCATTAAAGAGGCTAACGAGCTTTTCCCTCTGAACAAAGGTGTTTCCGTTCTTTCCGAATGTCCTATCGGTCTCATCGGTGACGACATCGAAGCTGTTTCCAGAGCAACATCCGCAGAGATCGGAAAACCTGTTATCCCCTGCCGCTGCGAAGGTTTCCGCGGTGTTTCCCAGTCGCTGGGTCACCACATCGCAAACGACTCACTTCGTGACTGGATATATGAAAAAGAAGTTAAAGGCGTTGAGATTGAAGACAGCCCCTATAATGTGGCACTGCTTGCAGACTACAACATCGGCGGCGACGCATGGAGCTCAAGAAAGATACTTGAGGAGATGGGACTTAACGTTATATCCCAGTCCACAGGTGACTCGACTGTAAGCGAAATCGCGAACCTTACAAAAGCGAAGGTTATTCTTCTTCACTGCTACCGTTCAATGAACTACATATCAAGATATGTGGAAGAAAAATTCGGTATTCCGTGGGTAGAGTTCAACTTCTTCGGTCCCACACAGATTATAAAAAGCATGAGAAAGATAGCTGCTCAGTTTGATGAGAAGATTCAGCAGCAGACTGAAAAAATAATCGCTGAGAAATATCAGCCTCAGTTCGACGAGATAGTAAGCAAGTTCAAACCGAGACTGGATGGCAAAAACTGTATGCTGTTTGTCGGCGGTCTTCGCCCCAGACACATCATCCCGGCTTTCCGCGACCTTGGCGTTCAGGTTGTGATAACAGGTTATGAGTTCGCACACAACGACGACTACGCAAGAACACTTGAGTACGTTGAGAACACTACCTTCATAGTGGACGACATGAACGAATACGAAATGGAAAAGCTCCTTGAAAACTTCAAACCCGACCTCGTGGGTTCCGGTATCAAGGAAAAATATTCAACACAGAAACAGGGTATCCCCTTCCGCCAGATGCACTCATGGGATTACTCAGGTCCCTACCACGGGGTAGACGGCTTTAAAGTATTCGCAAGAGATATGGATATGGCTGTTAACGGAGCCATCTGGAAAAAGATCACTCCCCCGTGGAAATGATCCGACCGGAAATTAAGGAAAGGAGATTAAAATGAGTGAAAAAATAAAAGACCACGTTTCCCTGTTTAACGGCTGTGAATATCAGGATATGTTTGCTGAAAAAGCAAAATATGAAAACTCTGAAACAGACGCAAAGGTTCAGGAAACACTTGAGTGGACAAAAACACAGGAATACAGAGACCTTAACTTCAAAAGACAGGATCTCGTTGTTAACCCTCTGAAGGCTTGCCAGCCCTCAGGCGGTCTGTTCGCAGCCATCGGTTTTGAAGGCACTATGCCCTTCGTACACGGTTCACAGGGCTGTGCGTCATACTTCCGTTCGCACTTTATGCGTCACTTCCGCGAACCCTTCCCCACATCATGCGATGCCATGACAGAGGATGCAGCGGTTTTCGGCGGACACAACGCACTTTACCTGGGTCTGCAAAACACATATGAGCTTTACAGCCCCAAAATGATAACACTTGTAACATCATGCATGTCAGAAGTTATTGGTGACGACCTTAACTCTTTCGTTAAAAACGCTAAAGAGCAAGGATTTATCCCCGCCGAGTTACCCGTGACATTTGCGCACACCCCCTCTTTCGTGGGTTCGCACATTGTGGGCTATGACAATACAATGCTGGCTATCCTTCAGCAGATGGGCGTTAAAAAAGAGACCAAAAATGACAAGATTAACGTTATTATGGGCTTTGACACCTATCTTGCAAACTATGAAGAGATCAAACGCATCTTCAAACTGTTCGGTGCTGAGATAAACCTGCTTTCAGATCCTTCTGAAACACTGAACTCACCCACCGACGGTGAATACAAAATGTACAGAGGCGGCACTCCCCTTGACGACCTCAGAGACGCGCCCAACTCAAAAGGCACACTTCTGCTTCAGAAATGGTCTCTCATCAAAACTGCGGAGTTTATAGAAAAAGATTGGGGACACCCTGTTAAAGTGGTTAACCCTTACGGTGTTGAAGGTACAGACGACCTTGTTATGGCTATCGCTGAGCTTACAGGCAAGCCTGTTCCTGCTGAACTTGAATACGAAAGAGGTCAGCTTGTGGATGCTATCGCTGATTCCTACTACTGGATCCACGGTAAAACATTCGGCATCAACGGCGACCCCGACCTTGCATACGGTCTTTGCAGAGTTGTTATGGAAATGGGCGGCGAGCCTATCCACGTTCTCGTTTCCAACGGTTCAAAAGACTGGGAAGCTGAGACAAAAGAGAACCTTTCCAAATATGAGTTCGCTAAAGGCGCTCAGATATGGGCAGGAAAAGACATGTGGCACTTCCGTTCACTGCTCTTCACAGAGCCGGTGGATATGATAATCGGTAACTCATATGCTAAATATCTTGAAAGAGATACCGGCATCGCCCTTTGCAGAATAGGTTTCCCGCTTCAGGACAGACACCACCTCCACAGATATCCCACAATAGGATACAAAGGTGGACTTCAGATGATGACATGGATAGTAAACCGTATGCTTGATGACATAGACAAAAAGACTATGTACACAACAAGCTACGACATCCTTCGATAAGCCTATGAAGGTGACACTTAATAAAAAAGGGGACGTATACTCAGTATACGTCCCTAAAAAAGACATGGAACAGATAGTGGTCTCCATTGAACAGAAGGGTGCATGGGGCGGTGAATTTACTCTGGCAAACGGTTGGGTGCTGGAATTTGAAACATTTGACGCAGAACCTACACTGCCGAGAACTATGGAGGCTAAACTGCTCACCAGAGGAGACTGATTGTCTCTAAGGAGAAGCTATGAGACTGGCAATTCAGCAGCTTACGGAAGAGCCGGGCTGTGATCATAACCAAAAAAAGACGGCAGAGCAGAAGAAAGAAGCATGTAAAAAGCCCACACCAGGTGCAACGGCAGGCGGATGCGCTTTCGATGGCGCACAGATTGTCCTGCTCCCCGTTGCGGATGCGGCACACATCATACATGGTCCGATAACATGCTGCGGACAGAGCTATAACAACAGAGGTACCCGCACCCATATGGGCAACCTTCACCAATACGGAATGACCACCGATATGAACGAGCTGGACATAGTGTTCGGCGGCGAAAAGAAGCTGAAAGAGTCGGTGCGTTATGTTGCGCGTAAATTCAACCCGAAAGCAATCTTTATCTACTCAACCTGTGTGACGGCTATGACAGGCGAGGATATACACGCGGTTGCAAAAGAGATGACCGAAGAGCTGAGTATGCAGATTATTCCGGTTGATTCGCCCGGATTTTCCGGCAGCAAGAACCTCGGCAACAAGTTTGCGGGACATTCACTGATAAACCACGTTATAGGCACAAAAGAGCCGGAGAGCGTTCCCATGTTCCCCATAAACCTCATAGGGGAATACAACATCGCCGGAGAACTTTTTCAGGTTGAACCGCTTTTTGAAGAGCTGGGGATAACTCTTTTCAGCAAAATGACAGGCAACGCGACATATGAGGAGCTGTGCCACGCTCACCGCTCGAAACTCAGCGTGGTCATATGCAGCCGGGCTCTTATCTCCCTTGCCCGTCAGTTGGACGACAAATACGGTATACCCTATTTCGAAGGTTCGTTCTACGGCATGGGCGAGACCAAAAAAACGCTCATGAAGATTGCGGAGATGATGGGCAGCGACCTTCTGAAAAAGAAGGTGGAAGAGCTTACCGCCCGCAAAGAGAAGGAGACTTTTGATAAACTGGCACCCTATCTGCCAATAATGAAAGGCAAAAAGGTGCTTGTTTACACTGGCGGAGTCAAAAGCTGGTCGATTCTGAAACAGCTTGAGGAAATGGGCATGGAGGTAATTAAATCCAGCACCAGAAAATCCACAGAAGAGGACATCGCCAGAATACTTGAATATTTCGAAGGAAACGAAGACGGTCTGATGCCCAAAGGGGACGGAAAGACCCTGCTTAAATATATGAAAGAGTACGATGCCGACCTGTTCCTTGCGGGCGGGCGCAACATGTACAATGCCATGAAGGGACAGGTTCCTTTCGTGGATGTGAATCAGGAGAGACACTTTGCCTTTGCGGGATACGAAGGTTCGCTGGTTCTTGCACAGAAGATATGCGGCACGCTGACATCGCCCGTGTTTTCGCTGGTTAAGAAGCCCGCTCCGTGGGAGGTCAGCTTTGGTTAAGATAATAGAAAAGCCGCTGTCCGTTAACCCGCTGAAAAAAGGCTCCATAATGGGTGCGATAACCGCATTTCTGGGAATGCACAGAGTTATGCCTCTTGTTCACGGCGCACAGGGATGCATGGCTTTTACAAAGAACTTCCTGACACAGCATTATCGGGAGGTTACTCCCATGCAGTCCACCGCTGTGTTCGATATAGCCACCATAATCGGCGACGACAGCAACCTCCACGAAGGTATAGCCAACGTTATTGATAAACAGAAACCCGATTTCATAGGATTGGTCACGACAGGTATGACAGAGGTTCGCGGGGACGATATCAAAGGGAGCCTCATCCGCTTCCGCGAGAAATACCCGCAGTACGACAGCACTCCGGTTGTTCCCGTCGCCTGCCCGGATTTCAAAGGGGATGCTGAAACAGGATACGGTGCTGCATGTGCCGCCACCCTTGCACTTCTCATAGAACCTGCGGTGCGCACGGACTACAGAACCAGAAGGATGGTGAATATACTTGCGGGGATGCACCTTACTTCCGGAGATATCGACTGGCTTAAACGCGTTTTCGAGGGTTTCGGACTGGATGTGATAGTCTACCCCGACCTGTCCGCAAGTATGGGCGGTCAGGTGAATCACTTCTACGGTTTGCCGGAGGAGGGAACCTCCATCGACACAATAAAGAAGATGGGACACGCCGATTTCTCCATAGTTGTTGGCGGCTGTATGGAAGCGTCAGCGGATATACTGCTTGAGCGCTGCACGGTCCCCTATAAAAAATTCGATTCGCTCACAGGCATCGAAGCGTCAGATGAACTCGTTTCGTGGCTGATGGACTATACCGGAAAACAGGCTCCCGGCTGGCTGAGGATTCAGCGCCAGAGGGCTGTTGATGCACTGCTTGACGCGCATTTCAGTTTCAGCGGCAAATCGTTTTCCATAGCCGGAGAACCGGATCTGCTTTACGGTCTCGGCAACTATCTCACAAAGGAGATGGGAATAAGACTGGAAACCGCTGTCACCACCGCCCGCCATGGCATGTTTGAAAACCTTCCTGCGGATAACATAATAATGGGCGATCTGGAAGACCTTGAAGACTATTCAAAGGCTTCCGACTTTATAATCGCCAGTTCAAACGCAATACCGATGTGTCACAGAGCGCATAAGCCGCTATATCGTGTCGGGTATCCCGTAAAGGACTATCTGGGGCACTTCCACAGAACCTTTATCGGCTACTACGGCGCTATGATGCTTGCCTTTGACATAGGAAATATATGCATGACCCTCGACATAGAAAGGTCGGGTCACTAGGGGGATTTTTATGAAAATAGGCTTCTGTACAAACGATCTCAAGACCGTGGACGAACACTACGGCAGAGCGACAAAGGTCGCCATCTATGAAATAGATGAAAAATCCTATACCCTGAGCGAAGTGCGCGAGTTTGCAGAACAGGACGAAGGCGCGGAGCATAAACTGGACACAGGCTCAAAAGCAGAGAAACTTTCAGATTGCGCAATACTTTACGTCGCACAAATAGGCGGTCCCGCCGCTGCACACGTCATAAAGAACAAGATACACCCCGTTAAGGTGAATGACCCGGTTCCGATTGCGGAGATTCTGGAAAATCTCAAGACAACTCTGGCTGGAAATCCCGCTCCGTGGCTGAAAAAAGCTCTTTACAGAGACAGACAGCCGGAATAAGGGGATTTTATGTCTAAAACTTTCAGGGATGTCCTGATAATCAAGATACGTTCCCACGATCCGCACAACATATGGAAAAATGTGGCGGACGAGACGCTGATGTCGAGATATTACGTTGTCACCAAAGAAGATAAAAAGAAGATTGATGCCTTTACGGTGATTTCTCCGGAAACCGTGGCAAAGATACGCCTTTATTACGAGGCGGTGGCGCTTTATGTTGAGGAACTGAGCGGCAGAATGATAATCACCGTTCTGGATATCAACACCGAAGGGTTCGGCAGGGCGCTTCTGGTCCACGAGGACTATATCCTCTTGCAGAAGTTTCACCGCAATGCGCATAAGTTCGGGTTCGCCACCCTTGAAGATGCTGTTGAAGAGGGCGAAACCCTCGCCGCCAAAGCAATTGAAAAATCAAAAAGTTTTAATCTGCCGGAATAAAGTCAAGCCCCCTGAAGGGGGCTGCAGACTTATGACAAAATTTTATAAATATGAGATTGCTTCGCTTTATTCGACAAATAGTTTAAAGTGGACTCATTCAGCCTTCGGCTAGTGCTCGCAAAGACGAAAGGAAAAAACAGTCTCTGCGAGGAACTTAGCGACGAAGCAGTCTCATTGATTTAATAAAATCCGAGTTGTCAACAACCTGAGCCCCCTGAAGGGGGCTACAGACTTATGTCAGAAGGTCATAATATTAAAATCCGAAACGTCTGTTACGTTCCTCGTGCATAAAGTGCGAATCGTCGCGTCTGCCGTGGGCGGGTCTGTGTTCGTGGCAGCAATGCCGCTCCCTTTCACCGCCGTGCCCGTGCATATGTCCGCCGTGAACGAGTTTTCCGCCTTTCTCTTCCAGATTTGAGGTGAGTTTCTCCAAAATGCTGAGAAACTGCGTCTGTTCCTCCTCTGTAAGTGAGCCGAAGAGCGCTCCGGACATTTCAAGTATAGCGGCTTTAGATGCTTTGAGGGCTTTTTCACCCTTTTCAGCCAGAAAGATGCGCATAACGCGCTGATCGTTTTCGTCCTGTCTGCGTTCGATGAGTCCGGACTGTTCCAGCTTCACCAGCATCTCTGTCATTGAAGAGGGGCGCATATCCAGTATCTCCGCCAGCTCAGACTGCTTTGCACCGACATTCTCCGCAATGATTGAAAGCAGATGTCCCTGCCCGCGGTGAACCCTGTGGTCGTGCATGTCGTGCGTATGTTTGTGGCTCTCTCTGTGCACCAGCCTTGACAGGCGGATGAAGGTCGAAAGAATTTTTGGTGAAACTTTATCCATCATAATACTCCATGATATTTATTTAGGTGCCTAATGAAAAAATAGTCTATGAGCTTATAGAAGTCAAGGGTTTTGTTCAGGTACCTAATTAAAATAATGGAGAAATGAAAGGCTCCGCAGGGAGCCTCAGACTGATGACAAAGGCTTATAAATACGAGATTGCTTCGCTTTATTCGACAAATAGTTTAAAGTGGACTCATTTCAGCAAGCTCGGTACAGAAACATTTGCAAAAATAGGCAAATGTTTTCAGCCTTCGGCTAGTGCTCGCAAAGACGAAAGGAAAAAACGTCTCTGCGAGGAGTTTAGCGACGAAGCAGTCTCAACGATTTAATAAAATCCGAGTTTGTCAACAACCTGAAGGCTCCGCAGGGAGCCTTTTAAAAGTTTATCAGGCGGCTTCGAATTTATATCCGACGCCGTATACTGTCTGGATCACATCTTTATTGTTGAGCACCGCAGCTATCTTTTTGCGCAGGTTTTTAACGTGGCTGTCGATGGTACGCTCGTATCCTTCAAACTCGTACCCGTGTACGTTGGCGATCAGGTCTGTTCTGGAAAAAACTCTGCCGGGCTGTTTTGCCATGATGTAAAGCAGCTCGAACTCACTTCTGGTGAGCGAAAGGTCATTGCCGTTCACAGTGACCTGATATTTCGAAGGCTGAATAACGATGGGACCCGCGGTGAGCACGTCCTCCATTGCTTCAGGAGCCAGTCTGCGCAGCACAGCTTTTACCCTCGCCACAACTTCTCTCGGGCTGTATGGTTTGCAGATATAATCGTCTGCGCCAAGTTCAAGCCCGATAAGTCTGTCAACCTCTTCAACTTTCGCTGTTGCCATGAGAATGGGCACATTTGAAAATTTGCGAACCTGTCTGCAAATCTCAAGACCGTCTGTGTCCGGGAGCATAAGGTCCAGCACAAGCGCGTCAGGAACAAGTCTTTTTATAGTCTCGACCGCTTTTGCTCCGGAATCCAGAATGTGCACCTCGAATCCGGACTGCTGAAAGTAGTCTTTCAGAATGGATGCTATTTGTGTTTCATCTTCGATTATAAGAACTTTTTTATTCATGTTCATCCTCACCCGGAAGAATTATTTCTATTCTGAGTCCACCCATTCCGCCGCTTACGGCTTTAATGGTGCCTCCGTGTTTTTCTATGATGTATCTGCATATTGCAAGCCCAAGTCCGCTGCCGCCTGTTTCGCGGTTTCTGGAAGTATCGGAACGGTAAAGTCTGTCAAACAGCATACAGAGCTGGTCGTCTGAAACGCCCGGTCCCGTGTCCTCAATGGTTGTTGTCACACCGACCTGATTTTCCATACACGATATGAAGATGACACCCGGACTCTTGCTGTGTTTCAGCGAGTTTTCTATTATGTTTATGAACACCTGACGGAGTCTTGAAACGTCGCCTTTTACAAGTGTGTCTCCGCTTCGTATAATAGTACGTATTTCAAAACCGAACTCCTCGGCGCGGCTTCTATACAGCTCTACAACCTCCTCGGCGATCTGCTGAACGCTGACAGGTGCGAACTTGAAACGCATATTATCCGATTCCGCCATGGTTATCTCGTGAAGCTCGTTGACCAGTTTTATAAGTCTTGACACCTCACCGTGCAAAATGTTCATAGTATCTACGTCCATCTTTCTCACACCGTCCTGCATCGCTTCAATGTTGCCCAGCAGAACGGACAACGGCGTGCGCAGTTCGTGAGAGATGTCTGAAATCCAGCGGTTCTGTTTTTGCTCATACATGCTCAGATCCTGCGCCATTTTGCGGAAATTTATGGCGAGATCCCCAAGTTCGTCGTTGGACATCTGTTTTATGTCGATGTCGAACTCTCTTGATGCCAGTTTTTTTGTTGCGTTTATCAGAACAGGAACGGGGGCAAGCAGTTTTTTAGCGAAAAACCACGAAAGAATACCCGTGAGAACAATTATGATAACGGCGCTGAACAGCATCAGACTGAGCTGCTGACGCAGAAATCCGAGCGCCAGAGGGTGCGTAACCTGCGGCGGTTTACGGAGTCCGAGATATCCTACGGTTTTTTTGTGTGCTTCGATGGGGATGAAAACAAACTCGTCTTTATTATAATGGTCGCCGATTATAAGTTTCTTATCAGCATCCATTATCGTTATGAACGGGCGAAAATGGATGAAAGTCGCTATGTTCAGCTTATTGTCTTTGGTAAGAAAGACTTTTTTGAGCATCTCTATTTCTTTGATAGGCTCGTGTTTGTTGTCTTTGTCTCCCCCGAACGGAAACGGCGGCGGATTAAAAGCCATCGTTTTTTCAGGATGTTCCATAACCTGTTTTATCTCATCAAAATTTCCGTGAGTTTCATAATATTCCCCTAGTTTGTCTGCAAGCCAAGTGATCTCCTGCATCTTTGATTTTATGAGGTATTCTCTGAAATTAAAGTAGCCGAAATAGCCGACCATGAGTATCATGATTGACATGCTCACAACGACTGCGACAAGTGAAAGAGCGTATATTTTATAAAAGAGTCTGATTTTCATGTGTCACCTGAGATAAAATAATCTTTACTGGCAGCAAAATCCAATAAAAAAATATAAACAGCCGTTCAAATACATGATTTCTCCATAATTTCTCCACAATCTCGTGCTATCTTTTATTAAAGGAAAAAGGTAACGAACCTTTTATAACCTCCTTTAAAAAGTACTCCTTGCACGCCTTAGAAAAAGCGGCTTCACAGCCGCTTTTTCATTTTTGCGGTGTCGCAGACCGTAGCCCGCCTTTACTCAGTTATTACGCCTCGTAGGAATTTTGTGAATAGAATCCCTGAAGGAGCTTGTCGATTGTGCTTTGGTATGCCGCATCTGTCGTTTCATCCGAATCGTCGGACTGTAACGACTGTAGCATACTCAGGTAATCTGTTGTGCCGGAGTCACTGCTGCCGAAATATGAATCAGACGAACTGTCTGTGTCATCCGCTGAAAACAGGGAATCCAGACTGTTCTGAATGGAAGTCAGCAGATTTATTATGCTTGAGCTGGAGCTGTATTCGCTGTTTTCGTCTCCGTCTTCATTCGTCGGAGGAGGTCCCATTGGTGCGCCTTTCGGCTTTAGGTTCTCCGACTGCATAAGGCTTTGCAGCTCTTCGTCGCTGAAACTTCCGTCCCCGTCTGTGTCATATTCGTTGAAAAGGGATTCTCCATCCACTTCCTGTCCTGTTTTGGACGTAATGTCGTCTACCAGTGCAAGGAGTTCACTCTTGTCTACTGTCCCGTCCTGGCTTGTGTCAACCTTAGTGAAAAAAGATTCCGCACCCTTTGACTGCTGTTTTTCGGCAGAGAGCTTGCTTTGTGCATAGCTGTAAAGGGTGGAATTCTGGTTGCTTATGCTGCTGATACTCATTGTTTCCCTCCATTGTCTAGATAGGAGCAGCGGGAGAACAGGTCTGTGACACTATACTTTAAACCACATGTGTGAAGACAGTTTGCGTTGATTGTGTTAAAACGGTGGATGAGGTGGGCGCTTTCTAAAATGCGTATTGCTTTAGGTTCGAAATTCCAATATTATAATGAAAATCAGCAATGGGGCGTAAGCGTCCCGTTTTAAAGGGAAGCGGAACCATCGCAGATGAACAAATATCCTTTCATACGTATCACTCTGATCTTTTTCGCTATACTTTCCTGCTATGAACTTTATCAGGGCTATTCCGGTTTTCGCACCAATGTTTTAAATAAGGCGAGAGATATTTCCGATGTTAACCGTGCGTTCGGATATTGGGGCGCGAAGGTCGGCACGATATATGCGCCTACCGATAATGTGGTCGTACATGAAAACTATGGTCAGGATTCGCAGCAGACAACAACGCAGGGGCAGAGTCTGACAAGGATAAACCCCGCATACATGATGCGCATGTCCTCGAAAGAGCTGAATACGGCAACAGGAATAAATTTCCGGCTGATAAGCAACAACCCCATCAATCCCGCCAACACGCCGAAGGGGTGGGAAAAGGACGGGCTTTCTGCTGTTGTCTCAGGTAAAAAAGAATTTTCCAGACTGGACTATATACACCTGTTCGAAGATATCCGCTTCGAATATATGATCCCCCTGTTTATAAACGAAAGCTGCCTGCGCTGTCACGAATACGCCAATTACAAAAAAGGGGATATGCGCGGAGCCATCAGCCTCAGCCTGCCTGTTGCCGAAGAGCACAACAGACAGCTAGGATTCACGCTGCTGACAATTCTTGCATACGCAATGGTAACAGCGCTGGTTATACGGCTGATAGTCCTTTCCCGCCGGGAGCTTGAACACACATGGCAGGAAAAACTGAAAAATATAGCCGATCTTGAAACTGAAATGGAACGAAGAGAGATGAGCGAGGCGGCTCTTATCCACAAGACACGCAGCTCCTCCATAAGCGAGATACTCCGCATGGTGGCGCACCACTGGCGGCAGCCTCTGAATAACGTCGGACTTCTGATACAGACCATTCAGGTGGCAAACAGCAGACAGGAAGAGGAAGAAGCCGCACAACACGCCATAAAGATTGTTAAAGAGATGAGCGAAACGATAGACCTGTTCACATCCGCCGTTAAGGTTGAAAATAATGTCCGGATGGATGTCAAGGCGATGACTTTCGATGCTCTTAAACTTTTGCGTCCTGAGTTTGAGGCTGTGGGGATAGAGGTTTACATCGTATGCACCATGGGCGGGGAGAATCGTGAAATCCAGATGACCGCAGAGGATAACCTTTTCCACTCCTGCGGACGGGGCAGATTTACCTGCGAGAACGTATGCGGATTCAGCCACGTATATATCGATGGCGAAGAGTCCATGTTTAAACAGATTTTACTGATAATACTTAAAAATTCATATGACTGCCTCATAGAGAAGCCTGCCGGAGAGGAACGACTCATAACTGTCCGCTTCGTAAGGGTCGGCGAATATGCCCAGATAGAGATATGCGACAACGGTACTCCGGTCGATGAAGGAGCAAAACTCAGACTTTTCGAGCCGTATTTTTCCACAAAGGGCTGCGGCGCCGGTAAGGGCATAGGACTTTTCACTGCCCAGAACCTCGCTTCAAACTTCGACGGCGGTGACCTGTTTTTCGACGATACCTACGGCAAATGCTTCATATTCCGCTTCCGCCCATGTAGTCACGACTGATCTGAATTTCTGTTATTAATTAGAAGATATGAGCCTGATGAGCTTTGGGTTGTTTGCTATGTCGGAGTAAAAAGGTGCTTCTTTGATGTCACCTAAAGATGATTTATCTATTTTGACAGCCTGTTCAAGGTATTCTATTCCTAAATCGTATTCGCCAAATTTGCAGTATGCTGTGGCTATGTCAAAATAGCCGGCTTTATCATCAGGATTATTATCAATTGCGCGTTTGAAAGCGTTCACAGCTTTGAATTTTTCATTCTTTTCAAGGAAAGCGTAACCAAGAGAATTGAATCCGTTGTAAATGGAAGGATATATAGTAACAGCCTGTTCTAAAAGGGCTATTTTGCTATCGATTTCTGTGGCATGGTAACTTGCGATCACTTTTTGAGTGGCGTTTTGAATAAGCGAATTTTCATGGTTGAGTTCTTCTTTTAAGGTGGTGAGTTCTTTTTTAAGTTTGCGTATCTTACCGTATTCCATATAAGCAAGAGCGCCGAAACCTACTCCTATTATGGTTATGGTAACATTTGCCACAGCCAGAATTTCATTAAGTCCCACGTTTCTCACTGCCTCCGTTTTTTTAAGATAACATGTTTTCGATAGTGTTTCAAATAAAATACGAATACGGTATTTCATTGACATAGCTGATAAAGCAATATTGGTGCCTGTCAAATGTGGAAAATTTTACCGGAAAAATAGAATTAATAGGTGTAATAAAGAAAAAAAGGCGGTCTTTCGACCGCCGTTATGTGTTATTTACCCAGAGCTTTGCCTCTGGCTGTGTGTCTTTCCTGCTGTGACAATATCTTCTTGCGAAGTCTGATAGATTTGGGAGTGACCTCCACCATCTCGTCGTCGGCGAGGAAATGTATCGCCCTTTCAAGGGTCATAGGGGGAACGGGCGTAAGTATTATCGCCTCATCCTTTCCTGATGCCCTCATGTTGGTGAGTTTTTTCTCTTTACAGGGGTTGGCGTTCAGGTCGTTGTCTTTGTTATATTCGCCAATTATCATCCCTTCGTATACCACGTCGCCGGCAACTATGAACAGTGTGCCTCTGGGTTCGAGGTGGAAGAGACCGTATGCAACGCCTTTGCCCGCGCGGTCAGCTACTATGGAGCCTGTGAATCTGCTGGGTATATCGCCCCTGTGGGGTTCGTATCCGAGCAGCAGAGAGTTCATTATACCTGTTCCCTTGGTGTCGGAGAGGAACTCGTCGCGGTAACCGATAAGTCCGCGGCTGGGGATAGAGAACTCTACCCTCGCTCTTCCTGTTCCGTTGTTTATGAGGTTAATCATCCTTCCCTTACGGATGGAGAGTTTTTCAGTGATAACGCCGACGAATACTTCTTCGCAGTCGATGAAAAGGTGTTCGATGGGCTCGCAGAGTTCGCCGTCGATTGTTTTGCAGATAACTTCGGGTCTGCCAACGCACACTTCAAATCCTTCACGGCGCATTGTTTCAAGGAGGATCGCCATCTGGAACTCACCGCGTCCCTTAACGATATAGCTCTCTTTGTCAGGGCTTTCCTCAACTTTTATCGCAACGTTTTTAAGCGTTTCTTTCATCAGTCTTTCTTTGATCCTGTTGGATTGAACCAGCTTGCCTTCGCGTCCTGCGAGGGGACCTGTGTTGGGGCTGAACTTCATTGAAACAGTGGGTTCGTCCACTGTGATTCTGGGCAGTGCCTTGGGTGATTCCTTGGTACAGATTGTATCGCCGATGGAGATGTCCTCCAGACCGGAAAGGACTATTATTTCGCCGGGTTCGGCAAGGTCAACCTCTTTTGTGCCGAGACCTTCGTATATCTGGAGTTTGCTGACGCGCAACGGCGCTGTATTGTCCGCACCTATGCGTACGAGGGTTTCGTTGGCTTTTGCTGACCCGTTTATAACTTTGCCCACAGCCAGTCTGCCGAGATAGTCGGAGTAGCCGAGATCGCTCACCAGCATCTGGAAAGGTTCCTCGTCGTCATACATGGGTGCGGGTATTTCGTTAACGATAGCTTCGAAGAGGGGTTTCATGTCTGTTCCGCGCTCTTCCAGAGTTTTCTGGCAGATGCCTTCTCGTCCGATTGCGTAGTAAACAGGGAACTCTATCTGTTCGTCGTCGGCGCCAAGGTCTATGAAAAGGTCGTAGACCTCATTGAGAACCTCACCGGGTCTGGCATCCTGACGGTCAATCTTGTTGACAACCACAATAATTTTAAGTCCGGCTTCGAATGCCTTGCCAAGTACGAAGCGTGTCTGGGGCAGGGGACCTTCGGACGCATCCACAAGGAGTATCGCGCCGTCAACCATGGAGAGCGCACGCTCAACCTCACCGCCGAAATCGGCGTGACCGGGTGTGTCGAGGATGTTTATCTTGACGTCGCCCCAGCGTACCGCACAGTTTTTCGCGGAGATGGTGATTCCTCTCTCTCTTTCAAGATCCATGCTGTCCATAAGCCTGTCTTCGACCTGCTGTTCCTCACGGAAGAGACCGCTCTGTTTGAAGAGTGTGTCAACCAGAGTGGTTTTTCCGTGGTCAACGTGAGCTATGATAGCTATATTCCTGAGTTTCTCGTTTTTTTGTTTTGCCATTTTACACCTGAAAAAATTTGAACCCGCCAGTATTCAACAGATTTGAAAATAAAGAAAGGCTTTTCTGACTGTTTGACCGAAAAATTACACGCAGGAGGCATTTTTGTTGAGAACTATCTCCATGGTGACACCCCGACCGTTGTTTTTTGCAGTGATTGTGCCGCACATATATTTTTCGATTACCGTTTTTGCCATATAAAGCCCGATGCCTGTTCCTTTGCCCGCTTCTTTGGTTGTGAAGAATGGGTTGAATATTTTGTCGATAACGTCGTCCTGTATACCTGTGCCGTTGTCGGTAACGGTGATCTTTATTATGTCGCCGTCAACTAAGATGGTCACAGTGATTAGCCCGTCTTTTGCTCCGTTTTCCTCTGTATATCTCGTGCGGATAGCGTCAACTGAGTTGTAGATGATGTTCAGCAGAGTCTGCTTAAACTCATTCAGAAAGCCTGTTATGCGGGTATTTCCGTATTCACATTCAGGCATACGCTCAAGAAAAACGCAGTCGAACTCTTTCTGCGGACATTTGCAGCTGACCATCAGTCTGATATGCTGTGTGGACAGAGTTGCGCTTAATATATCGCCTATCTCACGGAGTATATTGATTATTTCAAAGTTCTCCTTCTCGACGCTGGGTTCGAAGAAGGTTCTGTATTTGTCGATGGATTCGGAGAGTTTGTTCAGGAGACTCATGTTTTTCTTTTCAAACTCTTCGATATACTGGATGTTCAGCTCGCCGCTCTTGTATGCGTCGGAAAGATCCTGCACATAGAGTCCTACGGCGTTTATGGGTTGCCGCCAGTGGTGGGCAAGGGCGGAGAGCATCAGTCCCATGTCCGCAACCTTCTGCTGCTGATTGATTATCTGGTCTTTCATGCGGCAGTTTTCAACTTCTTTTCGAACCCGTTCCTCAAGTCCGGTATTGATCAGTTTCAGCTCTTTCAGAACCTTTTCATGCTCAGTTTCAAGCTCGGCGATGGACTCTATGAACCCTTTACGGGCAACGTAAATTATAAGCAGAAGTCCCGCGGCGCAGATTATGAGCACGTTTACGAAGTGGCTCTGCATCCATTCCTGCATTCCGCCGGATTTTATGAGGAAGATGAAATTTCCTATGTTTTTGCCGGAATAGTCGTATAGGTTGAAACCTTTAATAATTTCATAGTTCCCGTCCGGTGTGCTTGCGGTCAGGTTCAGTTTGTCACCGTTCAGTATATTGCTGAGTGGCGCGCTGCTGTTGTTGAAATAGACTGTCTGTTTTTTGTTCTCATTTTTAATGTTAAGCAGACTTGCAACGTCACTGTTTACGGTGATGATGCTTTTTATGTTGGATATGCCGGCTATGCGGTTTGCGATAAAGTTCAGGTCTACGCCCACTTCGATAACGCCTATCATTTTACCGTCACGTTTTATCGGCACCATAAAGCGCTGCCCTGCAACTTTTTTGCATACCTCCAACCCGGAAAGCGGTTTGCCGGTTTTAAGAACCGTACGCAGCATAGGTCGATAGGCTGCACTGCTGTCGCCGTATACATCAGGCATAAGCGTCCTCAGAAAAACTTTTCCGTCCGCTGTATGAAAAGTCAGAACGACTGTGGAGCCGGGAAAGGATTTTTCAAGCAGAACAACATATGGTTTAAGCTGTTTATTCAGCAAGTCCCTGTTTCCGGAGGCATATGCATCGGTGACATGATGGTCGTTGTCGATAAGGTTTGCATAGGCTTTCAGAATCGCAGTGGTACGTTTGGGAATGTTCTCATAAAACTTTGTTACAACAGAGATATGTTCTTGACGGAGAATTTCGAGGTGTTTGTAATAACGATACCATTCATCAAACAGGTAGCACCCTGTGATGATAACCATGATAGCTGCAAGCATATAGATGGTTCTGGCTTTAACCTTCAAAGCATACTCCGTTCATTTCGGCATATGCTCAAGTATACTACAAAATGACTATATAAACCACAAATTAATATATAAAAAAAAGCGGGGCGGAGGACAGAACACTCCTCCGAGGTACAAAGAAGATTAATCTTTTGTGGGGGTGACAGACCTTCTTTGTACGCCCCGCAAACATTGCATTTTTATAATGAGATCGCGTCGTCGCGAATCTTCTCGCGAAGACAAAAAACGTCTCTGCGAGGAAGCCTTCAGGCTGACGCGGCAGTCTATTATTTATTCAGTATCTTACGCATCATATAGTTGATGTCGCGGAAGACCATAACGTCTTTTCCGTTCATAAGGCAGTAAATTGGTCTGCCCACTTCTGCGCCTGAAAGTTTTGCATCCTTCACAGGCAGAAGAAGGGAGACAAGTCTCTGACCGGAGCGTATCACCATGCTGGCGGTTACGTGTCCTATGTCGAGATCTTCAACATAGCCTTTTATAAGTTTGTACCCGTCTTTTTTAAGCAGTGCGGATACGTCTGCTCTGTTGGTTAGTTCTGATTGCATAATAATAGTACCCCCTGCCGTTATGCAGTTTTAGATTCGGGTATTTCGGCGAGCAGTCTGCTTCCCGCTTCCCATGCCGCTTCTTCGATGCCCTTGTATGCCTGCCGTGTGTCCACGCGGATACCTTTGCGCTTCATATCGTCATAGGCGTTTTTGCCTGCAACAGTGCATATCATTACGTTGCAGTCATTTATAAGATTTGCGACGTTTTTAAGGTGTCCGGAGAGTTTGATGCACGCCTGTGAGTTGTCATAGTCCAGAGTGCGTATCTCACGAAGGTGTGCTCCCCAGCCGGATACTTCGTATACATAGAAGTTTCTTGCATTTTTAAATGAGATATCCGCCATGCGGTGATTATCCGTTGCGACAGCAACGAGAACCATTCTGCCACGGTCGTAGGTTCTCACCTTCCACTCGCTGTGGAACTGCTCTGAAAAGCTGTGTCTTCTGTTGCTGATGACCTGCTGTTTGAGCATGGATGCGGCAGCTTTAACATCTTCGGTGACATTGTTGAAATCCCAGTCCTGACCGAGTTTACCGATTGCGTCTGCACGGCACTGGCGGCAGTGCTGCATAACTGAATCGAACCCGCCCATGATTTCCGCGCACTGGAAGCGTACTTTGCCGATAAGCTCCGGCGTGGGTTCGGGCACCCCGTCGTTGGCGAATTTTGTTCCGTATTCCGGTTTGCTCATCAGAGGGATAATGTTGTGGATGAAAACGCCCAGTTCTTTTATCTTTCTGGCAACTTCACCGATGTGGGCGTCGTTTATGCCTGGGATAAGAACTGTGTTGATTTTGACGAGTATGCCGCGGTCAACAAGTCCTTTGATTCCCTCTATCTGGCGTTCCATAAGAATGCGGGCGGCCTCGACACCGTGATACGTCTTGTCTTTGTAGTGTATCCAGCTGTAGATCTTCTGACCGATTTCGGGGTCAACTGCATTCATGGTTACTGTGACGTGTCCTATTTTAAGCTCTGCAATGTCGTCCAGATGGTCGGGCAGCGCCAGACCGTTTGTGCTTATGCAGGGGATGAGTTCTTTATCATATGTTTTAAGGAGTTTGAGGGTTTCGAAAGTCGCTTCGGGGTTCGCCAGCGCGTCGCCGGGTCCTGCTATGCCAACCACGGAGAGATTTTCGATTGAATGTTTCACCATTATGACCTTTTCAAGAGCGTGTTCGGGGGTCAGTATGCTGCTGGTCACGCCGGGTCTTGACTCGTTCGAACAGTCGTATTTCCTGTTGCAGTAGTTGCACTGTATGTTGCAGGCAGGCGCAACAGGAAGGTGTATCCTTGCGAATTTATTATGGGCGTCTTTGCAGTAGCATGGGTGCTTATCGATTTTTGCCTTAACTGCGTCTCTATCCATTTGTCACCTCACACTGTGGATGGAAGCAACTGGCGTGCCAAGAAATAATAAATATTGGGCATAGTCATTCTTCTTCTTATTCCCTCCTTTGACAAAGGAGGGTTGGGGTGGATTTTATTAATAATAAATGTAAATCTCCCCTGCCCCCTCTTTGATAAAGAGGGGAGGTGGTTTATTTATATCTGGTCATTTCTTGTGCAATCGTCTGTTTTTTAATCATTGGCACACCTTTTGCAAGATAAACCGCAAGGGAGGCAACCATGATAATAGACGACACAACTCTCAGAGACGGAGAACAGACACCAGGAGTGGCGTTCACCCGTAAGGAAAGGCTGGAAATAGCCCGCAGGCTGGACGCTATCGGTGTTCAGGAGATAGAGGCGGGCATACCCGTAATGGGCATAGACGAGTCCGCAATGTTCGCGTCCATCATGGACTTAGGACTCAAAGCGCGCATCATAGCATGGAACCGAGCACTGGTTAAAGACGTTCAGGCATCGGTGATAGCAGGTGCGAACTCAATAGAGATATCGTTGCCCCTTTCGGACATACAGATTGAGACGAAGCTGGGCAAAACACGCGAATGGGTGCTTAAACAGATAGCAGAGGTGCTTGATTATTGCGCAAAATATAATCTCTATATATCTGTCGGGGGCGAGGACGCTTCAAGGGCGCATCCCGACTTCATAGAGCAGTACGTTCAGACCATAGAGGCGCACGGCGCATCCCGCTTCCGCTTTTGCGACACGGTGGGCATACTCGATCCGTTCCGTACATATAATATGACAAAGAGAATCAGAGAGGCAACGAAGCTGGATCTTGAGGTGCATACCCACAACGATTTCGGCATGGCGACGGCAAACGCTCTGGCGGCTGTTCAGGCGGGTGCGACACATGTAAACACCACTGTTATGGGGCTTGGCGAGCGCGCGGGCAACGCGCCTCTGGAAGAGATAATCATGGCGGCGCGTCACGTATACGGCAACGAGGACACATTCAACACGAAGCATCTGCGTCCCCTTTCCGAATATGTGGCACAGGCGGCGGGCAGACATGTTGATCCGCAGCGTCCTGTCATCGGTGAATATATGTTCACCCACGAATCGGGCATCCATACTGACGGCGTGCTTAAAAATCCTAAGAACTATGAGCCTTTCGACCCTGAGGAACTGGATATGAAGCGCCATCTTGTTTTCGGCAACCAATCGGGTCTGCACGTTCTGGAGCACATGCTTGTGCAGGAGGGGATACACCTGAACCAGTGGCAGCTTGCCGGGCTTTTGTACGAGGCGAAGAAACTTGCCAGAAAGAACAAGGCTGTTCTCAGAAATAAGGACGTTTCCGGTCTCTGCGAAAAGATGGGACTCTGTATCGGCGTATAAATATAACGGAGGGCGGGCACTATCCGCCCTCATAACTATGTCAGAAATGATATTGCCGCGTTGCTGAGGTTCATAGTGAAGACGGAAAGCCGTCTATGCGAGGGCATCAACCAGAAGCAGTCTGTCTCACATCTTCATTGCATATAATTTTCCTCTTTCTGTCAAAAGTACGACATTTTCATTTCATTTTGCACTTATGTTGAACCGTTGGAGCATATCACGTAAGTTATGTCTTATACTGAAAGACGAGACTGCTTCACCCTTTCAGGGTTCGCAGAGACGGACTTTATTTTTCGTCTTCGCGAGGGCTTTATGCCCGAAGCGATCTCATTTTGGTTTGATTTTGTCCTCTCGTTCTAAAAGCGTCATTATTTACGTGATATGCTCTGGAACTTATTCTGACGGAGGTCAAAATGAAGAAAATATTTCTGATGTTTATTGCGATGCTCACATTCGCCATGTCGGCGTTCGCCGGAGAGATAACGGTCTACACCGCTCTTGAGGACGACCAGTACCCTGTTTATCTCGAATCATTCAAAAAACAGTATCCCGATATCAAGGTCAACATTGTAAGGGATTCCACAGGTATAATCACCGCACGTCTGCTGGCTGAGAAAGCCAACCCTCAGGCGGACGTTGTATGGGGACTTGCAGCTACCAGCCTTCTTGTGCTGGACAGCCAGAAAATGCTCACTCCCTATGCGCCCAAAGGCGTTGAAAAGGTCATGTCCCAGTTCAAAGACAACAAAAAAGTACCTGCATGGGTCGGCATCGACGCGTGGATGACATCTTTCACAGTTAACAAGCCTGAGCTTGAAAAACGTAACCTGCCCATCCCTGCAAGCTACTCCGACCTGCTGAAGCCCGCATACAAAGGGCTTATCACCATGCCTAACCCCGCATCATCCGGCACAGGCTATCTGACAGTCAACGCATGGATGCAGATATATAAAGAGAAAAAGGCGTGGGAATACATGGACAAACTTCACCAGAACGTCGCCCTGTACACACACTCCGGCTCCAAACCTTCTAAAATGGCTGCTACAGGCGAATACCCAATCGGTATTTCATTCGGTTACAGAGGCATTACAGAGATGAAAAAAGGCGCGCCGGTCGCGGTTGTTTTCCCCAAAGAGGGTTCCGGCTGGGATCTTGAGGCGAATGCGCTTATGAAGAAAAAATCAATCAGCCCCGACGCTAAAAAATTCCTCGACTGGGCTATCTCTTCAGAAGCTATGACGGAATACAATAAAAACTTCGCCATCATCACTGTTAAAAACAACAATCCCGTTCCAGCCGGATACGTTGCTGAACCACTCAGGCAGATAATCAAAAACGACCTCAACTGGGCGGCGCAGAACAGAGAGAGAATACTTAAAGAATGGTCTGCGAGATACGACGCAAAGAGCGAACCCAGGAAATAACACTTCTTATGCGGGGAGGGGATGAACGCCCTCTCCGCAACCCCCAAAAAACCGACGGGAAACAATGGAAAACGAATATCTTAAAACATGTAACATAACCAAATCGTTTGGCGGAAAGCGAGTGCTGAACGATGTTTCATTTACCGCGAAACGCGGCGAATTTATCTGTCTGCTTGGTCCTTCCGGCTGCGGAAAGACTACTCTTCTGCGCATCATCGCCGGACTTGAAAACTCCGACAGCGGCACAGTGTTTTTCCGGGGTAAGGATTTTACGCCTGTTCCGGCTTCACGGAGGAACTTCGGCATAGTTTTTCAGTCATACGCACTGTTTCCGAACCTGACAGTTACCCAGAATATCGCATATGGGCTTAAAACACGTGACATAGGCAAAAAAGCGGCAGACGGAATAGTCAACGAAATGCTTGAAATAACAGGACTCCACGGAGAAAAGGAAAAATATCCGTTCCAGCTTTCCGGCGGACAGCAGCAGCGGGTGGCTCTGGCAAGGGCTCTGGCGCTTAATCCCGGCATACTCCTTCTGGATGAACCCCTTTCGGCACTGGACGCCAAGGTGCGCGAAAAACTCCGCAAGGAGATACGCGCCATCCACGACAAAATGAACATAACCACTGTGATGGTCACTCACGATCAGGAGGAGGCTATCACCGTTTCAGATAAGATAGCTGTCATGAACGGCGGCGTAATAGAGCAGTTCGGTACGCCGGACGAGCTGTATTTCACCCCGAAAACGGAGTTCATCGCCGGATTTGTGGGGATGATGAACTTTTTGCACCTTGACGGAAGAAAGGTTGGCGTCCGCCCCGAACAGATACGCGTGAGCACGTTCAGCAACGAGGGTATAAACGCCGTTGTGAAAGATATTGAATTTCGCGGGTCATTTTTGAGACTTTTTCTGAAACTGGAGAACATAAAGACCGATTCACCGCTGGTGGTGGATGTCAGTTCGTGCGACCCCGCCATGCAAAGGCTGAGAGCGGAGAGTCTTATCAAGGTGCAGATACCGGAATCTGCCATCAGTTTTTAGGACTGTCCAATGAAGGCAAAAACCGTTACTTCGGTTCTTATAGGGCTGATAATAGTCTATTTTCTGCTTTTCTTTTTTCTTCCGCTGGTGAGCATAGGCAGGCTTGCGTTTTATAACACGGACGGAGTGTTCATCGGGTTTAAGAACTTCGCTGAATACTTCACGTCTCCAAACATGATATCCTCTTTTAAAAACTCTTTCGCCGTGTCGGGTACAGTGACAGTGGTCACGTTTCTGCTGGCGTTTTTCTATGCGTTCAGCATCTCCCGCATCCATATGCGCGGGAAGTACGTCCTGCGTTATATCTCCATGATTTCACTTTTCACGCCGACGATGCTCCACGGTATCGCGCTGGTGTATCTTTTCGGACGGCAGGGACTGGTTTCAAACCTGTTCGTGTCGTGGTTTAACGCGAAGATGCATACGAATCACGTTTTTCCGTTTGAGATTTACGGAGCGGCGGGCATAATCATTTCTGAGGTGATATACACTTTCCCCCACGCGTATCTGATACTCTCCGTTTCGTTCGCCATGAGCGACCAGAGGCTTTATGAGGCGGCGGAGACAATGGGCGCGGGCAAGCTGCGTAAATTTTTCACCGTTACCCTGCCGTCCGTAAAATACGGTGCCATATCGGCGATTACTACCATCTTCATACTGAGCTTCACCGATATGGGTGCGCCTAAGATTGTTGGCGGTCAGTATAACGTCATGGCGGTTGATATTTATAAGCAGGTGATAGGTCAACAGAATTTTTCCATGGGCGCGACAGTTGCCGTGCTTCTGCTGGTTCCTGCACTGATAGCGTTTTTCATCGACAGGCTCATCCAGCAACGGCAGGGGGCGACCTTTTCGTCAAAATCAGTGCCCTATGTCATAAAGCGCAGCCTCTTTTCGGAGCTGCTGGCGGCGGCTTACTGCTGGGGCATAGCGCTTCTGATACTGTTCGTAATCGGTACTTCGGTGTTTGTGTCGTTCATGAAATTCTTTCCGTATGACATGACGCTGACACTGAAACACTATATGTTTAAGTATGTTGCGGGTGACTTTTCGTCATATCTGAACAGCCTGAAGGTTGCTCTTGGAACGGCTGCGGTCGGAACGGCGGTGGCGTTTGCGGCGGCATACACAGCGGAGAAGACAAAAGCGAAGGACGTTTTCCGCAAGGTTCCCTATGCGCTGGCGATAACGACTCTGGCGGTGCCGGGGCTTGTTATCGGTCTGGCATACATACTCTTTTTTAACAGCCCTTCGAATCCGTTCTCGTTCATTTACGGCACCCTGACCATACTGGTGCTGGCAAACATAATCCACTTCATCGCAGTTCCCGTGATGTCCATAACAAGTTCGCTGAAAAAACAGGACAGAGAATATGACAACGTGGCGGAATCTATGGGTGTTCCGCCTGTTAAGACTCTTTTCCGCGTTACTCTGCCCCTGTCGCTTAACGCCGTGATGGAGACTTTTTTCTATTTTTTCGTGAACTCAATGGTGACGATATCGGCGGTGATATTCCTTTACGGGCAAGACACTAAACTTGCCACCATAGCCATCGTGAGCATGGACGATGCGGGGGATACAGCCGCCGCAGCCGCAATGGCGAGCCTGATACTCTTCACCAATATGGGTGTGAAAATAATCTATGACATAGCCGCAGGGATGATTCGGAAAAAGACCGCCCGCTGGCAGACAATACAGAGGTAGATATGAATATTAAAGCTGTCATCTTCGATTGGGCAGGAACAGCCGTGGACTACGGATGCTTCGCACCCGTTGCCGCCATGATATCTGTTCTGGGGGAAGATGGAATAACCGTTACGCCCGATCAGGTACGCCTGCACATGGGTATGAAAAAACGCGACCACATAGGTGAGCTGTTCCGTATGGAGGAGGTCGCCGCGCAGTTTGAAAAGGTGCACGGGCACAGAGCTTCGGAAACGGAGATAGATGTTATTTACGAAAAGATAGACAGACGACTCACCGACAGTCTGCCTGAATTTTCATCACCCATAGAAGGTTTCCTGAACGTCGTTTCGCAGATACGGGCTATGGGGCTGAAAATCGGGTCCACCACAGGATACACAAAGAGCATGATGGAGGTTGTGGCGGCGAACGCAGCGCGTCAGGGTTATGCGCCCGATCATATCGTCGCTTCGGACGAGGTGCCGGCGGGCAGACCGGCTCCCTGGATGTGCCATGAGAATATGCGGGTGCTGAACGCCTTTCCAGCGTCCTTCTGCGTTAAGGTGGGGGATACTGTGGCGGACATCAAAGAGGGACTGAACGCCGGAATGTGGTCTGTGGGGCTTGTCATGGGGGGAAGCGAAATGGGGCTTTCACCGGAAGAAGTGCAATCCGCCGACCGCTATCTGCTGATGAAAAAGGCGTATGAAACAGCCGAAAGGCTTTATGAGGCGGGCGCACATTACGTCGCTGTATTCAACAGCGAGCTGCCCGCGATACTTAAAAAAATAGACGCACGCACGGCAAGGGGCGAAACCCCCTCGGCGGCGGGCAGAAGTCTTGTCACCGAAGGCGAATCAAACATGTCCGTTCTGCGCTCGTTCCGCAATTCAGAGCTTTCCGCTGAATCGGCGGAACTGGTAAAGAGGGACGACGCGGTATTCTTAGGTCAGGCGCTTTCGTCCCCCTGTCTGGATGCGGTAACTGAATGTAAAGATTCAGGATTTACCCTGACAGGCGGCAGGAAAGTGCTCGATTTTCACGGAAACGGTGTCCATCAGACAGGGTTTGGCAACGAACACGTTATAGACGCCGTGGCAGAGCAGATGGATACCCTGTCATTCTGCCCCAGAAGATATACGAACGAAAAAACTGTTTTACTGGCTGAAAAACTTATGGAGCTGACGGGGATGGAGAGGGTTCTTTTTGCTCCAGCTGCAACCCTCGCAGTCAGCAGCGCCATAAAACTTGCCATGAAGTTCACGGGCAAAACGAAAATACTCTCGACATACGGCTCATTCCACGGGGCGAGTCTCGATGCGCTTTCAGCCGCGGGCGATTCCGGATTTCTGAGCGGTATCAAAGGGTTTGATATAGGCGAGAATTTCCTTCCATACGACAGCTACAGGTGCATGTTTGGCGACTGCTCCGTCTGCGGACACAAGTGCCTTGAATTGCTGGAAAAACGCATCAAAGAGAATAACAACGTTGCCGCCGTTATACTTGAGGCGGTGCGCTGCACAACCGTCCACGTCCCCGACAGGGCATATTTTGAAAGGCTGGACGCCATATGCAGAAAATACGGCGTACTGAAGATATTTGATGAGACGGCTGCCGGGCTGGGCAGGTCGGGCAAATGGTTCTCATATCAGCATTTTGGCATTGAGCCTGATATGGTTGTCGCCGGAAAAGGACTTGGCGGCGGGGTTATGCCGCTCGCATGTCTGATGGCGCGAAAAGGTCTGGACGGTGCGCAGGATATATCCATCGGACACTACACTCACGAGAAGAACCCTGTTGCCTGCGTTGCCGGACTTGCAGCAATAGATTTCATGGAGAAAGAGGGGCTGCCGGAGCAGGCGGGCAGAAAGGGTGATAATTTCGGCACCGTGCTGAACGGACTGCACAAAAAATACTCACATGTGATAGGCGACGTGCGCCATCTTGGGCTGATGGCGGCGGTTGAAATTGATAAAAACGTGAAAGAGCGGAATTTTATTGCGGAATATGTGATGTACGAATCGCTGAAAGCGGGTCTGAGCTTCAAGGTGTCAGCAGGAAGCGTACTGACCCTTTCGCCGGCGCTCACAATAACGGATGATGAGCTTGCAAAATCGGCGGAAATACTCGATTCCGCACTGGCTCAGGTCAGGATATAGGAGAGGCATATGCACGGATTTGATAATAACTACCTACTTTTGACTCCAGGTCCGCTGACAACAACGCAGAGCGTCAGGGCGGCGATGATGTTCGACGTTCCCACCAGAGACAAAGAGTATTTTGCCATGATTCAGGATATCCGCAAGGAGCTTGTTCAGCTTGCTGCGGGTGGCGATGACAATTATACGTCAGTTCTAGTTCAGGGTTCCGGCACCTATGCGGTTGAGTCCATGCTGTGCAGCGCGGTGAGCGTCAACGACAGACTGCTCATAGCCGTAAACGGTGCATACGGGCAGCGGATGGCGGAGATAGCGAAAAAAGCCGGACTGACTTTTGAGACAGTAACCTTTGAAGAGGATGAACCCGTGGATGTCAAGGCGGTTTCGGATATGCTCTGGAAGGGCGATTTCACACATCTGGCGGTGATACATCTTGAGACCACCACGGGGATACTGAACCCTGTCAAGGAGCTTGGCAGGCTCTGCGCAGAATCGGGCACGGTGTTCATGGCGGACTGCATGAGCAGTTTCGGTTCGGTTGAGTTCGATATGAGAGATTGCGGGATGTCCTTCATGGCGGCATCTTCAAATAAATGTCTTCAGGGTGTGCCGGGCATAGGGCTTGTGGTGTGCCGCAGGGACGCGATTGAAAAATGCAGGGGAAACAGCAGGTCGGTTTCACTCGACCTTTACGATCAGTACGCCTTTATGGAATCCTCTAAGGGCGGGTTCCGGTTCACCAGCCCCACACACGTCATACTGGGGCTGCAACAGGCACTGGCGGAGCTTTCAGAAGAGGGTGGCATAGCAGCCCGCAGCGCGAGATACAGGGAGAATCAGCGTATACTTTCCGAAGGGGTTAAAGCTCTTGGGTTTAAGCTGTTTCTGGCTGAGGACGTTCAGTCTCCGGTGATAACCACCATAGAGTACCCTCCCGGAGATTTCGATTTCGATGGGATGTATGGCTTTCTGAAAGACAACGGTTTTTATATCTACCCCGGTAAGCTGACAAAGAAGGATACTTTCAGGATAGGTACCATAGGCAACGTGTTTCCGGATGATATCAGAAGGCTTTTGGAGTTAATCGAACATTGGCTTGAGGCATAAAAAAAGGCGGTCAGTGCGACCGCCTTATTTGTTGATAAACTCAGATTATGTTAAATCAATGAGACTGCTTCACCCCTGCGGGGTTCGCAGAGACATGACTTTTATTCAGTCTTCGCGAGGAGCACTAGCCGAAGGCTGAATGAGCCCACTTTAAACTATTTGTCGAATAATGCGACGAAGCGATCTCATCTTATCTGTTTATGCCTCTGAGGGTGCAAGATCGCTGCGGAGAATTTCGATTATCTCGGCGGCAGTGATGCTGTCTCTTCCGTCTTTGATGAAATCCCCTATCTTTTTCAGCGTGTCTCCGGCTGTGATGAGGTAATGCTCAATATAGCCGTTTTTATAGATTGTGGGCAGTCCGATGTTAGCCACCAGAGCGTTGCAGAGGCATTTTCTGCCCTCAGTTTCCTCTTTCAGTCCGCCTTTTGCGATGTATGCGTCAACCGGTTCGGCAGCGCAACGGTATCCTATTGAACCGTCAGCTTTTTTATAGAGTGAGCGCAGATATCCGAGGTTGCATATTCTGGGTCTTTTCAGATATGTTTCAAGCTCGGAAAGGGTATCCTGAAGTTTCGCAACCTTAAAGGGAAATCCCGTGGGGGATGCCTTTGGGTCGGTGAAAACGTCGGGTATGCGCTGGATTATTGCTTTTTTGATGCTGTCCACAAAGCCGGACTCTTTGCACATGGCGAAGATGGTTCCCACCTGAATACCCTGTGCGCCCGCTGCTATGGCTGCTTTCAGCTTTCCGGGTTCGCCCCATGAACCGCCCAGCCAGAAGGGCACACCGAGTGACTGAACCTTTTCAAGCTCAACCTCGTCCTTTTCCGTATAGATGGGTTCTCCTTTTGCGTCAAGCTCCATGCCGCCTCTGGGGGGTGCGTTGTGTCCGCCTGCGGAGTTGTGTTCTATGACAAGCCCGTCAACAGCGGGTTTTGTCTTTTTGACCATGGTTGTTGCCAGAATGTTTGAGGACACAATGGCATAGAATTTGGGTCTTGCAAGCTCTTTGAGATGTGCGCCCATTATTACTTTGGGGCTGAAAGTTATTCTGTAGTCCTCGTCCTTGTCTGCTCCTGCAACGTTAAGACGCAGGCTTGCGTCCTCGCCTTTTGCGAAACTGTCAAGAACCGCGGGTATTTCTCTGGGGATTCCGGCGCCCATAACGATGTAGTCAACTCCGGCGAGCATAGCGCCGTAGATTGAGCTGAGGTTGGGGAGAATGACCTTTTCCATCAGGTTGATACCAATGGGGTTGCTGTGACCCTCTTTTGCGAGGAACACTTCGCAGAAGTTAGCTGCTACAGTGAGTTCCTGTAATTCCTTAGAGGGGGTCATGGTGTACATCTCAATCTGTTTATATGGAGCGGACTCTTCTTTTCCGCCCTCGATGAAGTATGTTTTTATGATTCTTTCCGCTATCTCTCTGACAGGGAACGCGGCGAGAGCTTTTCGCATCTGTCCGTCCTTGTCACCGTTCTGAAGTCTGCGTACCAAAATAACGTCCATTGCGGTGCCGGAGACAACCCCTATCTCACCGCTTTCCCCGACTGCGCGGGCAAGACGCCAATCAGAAACGCCTGCGCCCATACCGCCCTGTAAAATTCTGTACTCTTTCATCCTTGCCTCATATGTTAAACGGCATATGCCGCCATAGTATTTAACCCCATAACATTATCGTATAGTAACAGTACATGCAAGAGACTATTGCCGATAATTTTAAAATAATTTGTTTCGCTTACTATTTCCGCTCTGTATTTTTGAATCTTTTGATATATAATGCAGTATCAACGGATGGAGAGAAGTATGCAGGTCAATCTGGAAGAGAGCAACAACATCACAATCGAGCGGGAGGGAACTTCCGACAGCTTTATCATGTGCATCGATTCCAGAGTGACGGTGAAACTTTCAAAGTCTGAATTGAGACTCATGCACGCGCTCATCGGCGCGCAGCTTCAGGACAATCAGAAGCTGGGCAAAGATGCTCTGAAAAAGGTTATGGCGGACGCTCTTTCCACCAACAAGCCTAAAGTGCAGGAAGTGCTGCGCCGTATGAAACAGGAAGACATCGCTTTTGTCGTGTGGTATATGGGCGATCTGCGCCTTGCCCATGAAATTCTGGGAAACATGTCTAAGCGTGCCGCCGAAGACGTTCAGGAAACTGTGCGCGAGGCTATCGAACGCCGTATCCGCAAGGAACGCTCAACAGGCAACAACGGATTTGAAAGCCAGATGAACGAATACGGAAAGAACGCTGTGACTGCATTTCTCAAGCAGGTGTTCGACACTGACAATCTCGCCGTTTAGTACAGAGCAGCCGATTTTACCAGATAGATAAGCTCTGTCTTTTCCGCTTTGGAGTAATCCTCTTTATCCAGAAATTCTGAAAATTTATCCAGTACGTTTCTGCACTTCTGAATTTTTCCGTTCAGAGCATAGAAAGAATATGTCATTGCCACCATGTCCGTTTCATGGATGAATACGCTGAAAAACCTATCCAGCAGTGTTTCGGGGTTGAATATCTCCGGCAGAAAATAGTGGAGGCTGTTCATAAGTTTCAGCATACTCATAAAACTGACGTCGGTTTCCCTGCGTTTGTGCTCCACAGGCGCAACGTCCGTCAGTCCTTCGAAAAACCTGCCTTTAAAGAGGGTTTCCGCCTCGGCAACGCTGATTGCCGTGGAAATATAATCTCCGCGGGCATAGCTTTCGGATGCGTTCTTAATCAGAATGTTAAACCTTTCGGAATCACATTTTATATTATGTATTTTCAGCATCCCGTTCTGGAGGGATATGTAGTTTTTCGGATCGATTCCGGTAAAGGTGTCCGCCAGCAGTTTTCTGAAACGTGAAAGCAGGTTGTCCAGACTTCGACGGGCGTTTTCCCTGCTGCTTTCCGACCACAGATATACCTGCATCTGTTCCTGATCAATGGTGAATCCGGGACTGGAAAGGAGTATGGCGAGCATGGAGCGGAACTGCACACTTATGTCGGAACAGTCAAGCGTCTGCTGACCGAAAGAGACGGACAGATTGTCCAGAGCTGTGATGTGCATCACGGGGATGGGGTGCATATTTTTGTCGAACGCTGTGTCCAGCTTCTGAAATGCAAGATCAACTGCGAAAGCTGAAACGGACGGTTCATTGACCGTATATATGCAGGTATTCAGCAGAACCTCCTGCATAAGCCCGCTGAGATGCGTATATCCAATTTTTTTCATGAGTTTGATGCAGAAAATGGCATGTTCTCTGGCGCGCATCCTGTCCCCTATGTTGTTGTAAAGATAGGAGAGATACGAGTGCGCACAGGCGGAGGCGTTGTCGTTTACGGGTGTTCTTTCCTGATTTGCCGATTTGGTCAGGTGAAGAATCGCCTTTTTATGGTTGCCGATGAAGGTGTATGCGGCTCCGGCGGCTACTTCACCGAAAGCGGTGAAAAAATTATTGACTTCGCAACTGCGGGCTTTAAGCGACGCTTCCGCAACAGAAGCCGCGCTTTCGTCACATTCGTAGGCGAGCACCATCGCCTTGAACCCCAAAAGGAGAGCCGCCATGTGCTCCGGCAGGTTGTTTATGTTGCTGTCTGTTAGCCTGCTCAGAATTATTTTTGCGAGTTCCATATCTCCTCTGGAAAATGCATATTCCAGCTCGCATATATCCGCAAAAGCAGTCAGCCTGAAGCTGTGCTCCATATGCAGGCGATATTTTCTCTGCACCAGATTCATGAGCAGATGCATAAGATGGAACTGCCCCGTTATTGCCAGATAATGGTTGAGGAGGTTTGTCATGGACAGTTTCAGAAACCCTTCCTGTTTAACTGTGATTATCTTCTGGAATGTGATGTTGCAGTATTTTTCCGCCATCCTTTTTTCACAGACAGTCATATGAGACGATATGAAGAGTGAATAGAGGTGAAGTTTGAAACTTTCGGCGTTATATTTTTCCGCCAGAGCAAGAGACCGGCTGAGATATTCCACAGCAAGATGCCCGCTTACGAAATTGAAGCATCCCATTCCGAATGCCGCACAGACAATCATTTTCACCGGCTCTTCCAGTTCGTCGCATGTTTCCGACATCATTGACTTTATCTTGACAAAATACTTTTCCGCTTCGGTAAGATTCCCCTCTATGCCCAGATAATAGCTTAGTAACCCGCAGGCGGATATGATGGTTCCTGCTCTGTTTCCGTATATTGTAAATGTATCCAGCGTATGAAAAAAGATTTCTTTTGTCTTTTCAGGAGACACCGCCAGAAGCAGCTGACCATAGGCAAGCGGTATCCATGCTCTGTTTCTGAAAACGTCCGCAGGCACAGCGGAGAAAGTTTCGGCAAGATGCATCTTGGCTTCATTGAGGATTATTCCAGAGAAATTCTTTTGCAGGTAATCTTCAAGTTTATCAAAATTTTCCGCTGCTATCATATACTCGATTACTGCCGGCAGGTTTTGTCTCTCGGCTTCGTATTCGGCGGCAAGGTTGTAAAAAGAATTTCTCTCAAACACAGGCAGCTTTGTCACCGCCTCTTTTTTCATCCATTCACGGAACAGCCTGTTAAATCTGTATACGTCGTCCCGCTTTTTTATGACCAGCATGGTTTCATCGTGCAGTTTAAGTATGAGTTTTTCTGCAAAATCTGTATTGTCCGCGATGCTGAGAAGCTGTGTGCTGAAAGAGGGGAGCAGGGATAGTTTCAGCAGAAGATTGTATTCTTCCGGCATAAGCCTCCTTACCGCGGCGATGAATATTCCGTTGCAGGCTTCTTCCGCAAATCCGGGCTTAAACACTGCCTCTGCTCCGGCGTCCGCCATTGCGCAGATCACGGTTGCCGTGTATGATATCACCCCTTCGGTGATATCGTATATCTTGTCCAGAGAGCGGAAAGTCACCGTTTCGTCCAGACAGGCGATAGCCAACTCTTTAAACTCGTCAGGAGTAAGTCTCAGATAATCTTCATCTATTATGTATGTTTCCCTGTTGATACGTGGATATTCCGATGGGAATCCTTTGGTTTTGTGGGTACAGACGGCAAAAGAGAGATTTCCGCCGGAAAGCTGCAAAGCGGACATCATGGAGAGATAGGTCACTCCCTTTGTTTTTAACGTATGGATATCGTCCAGTATGATAAGGGTTTTTGTTCTGGAACTCTTCCTGTATTCTCTCAGAAGAGCCGCCAGCAGGTTTCCCGCTTCAAGAGGTGTTATACCGGTTACTTCCGCCTGTTCCATGTGCTCCGAGATAAAGTCAGGATGGGACTGCCTGAGGGCTCTGTAAAGATTTCGGCAGAAATATTCAGGGGTTCTGTCTTTTTGGGTTATCTGGTAATATATTGTTCTTTCAAAGTATTTTTCCCCTATCCCAAGAGCGAATCCGGTTTTTCCTGCACCTTCACCGGCTGTCAGCATAAAGATATTTTTTGTCTGCATGTGAGGTGACAGTGCGGAAAGTTTTGAGCATCTGTTTATATATTTGTTTGTATATTGTTTATTTTCATTCATATAATACTAGTAACAAAAGAATATAGAGGTAGCAAGACATTTATTTAAGATTTATTTAAGATGACTGTGGTAATCTTTGAGCAAGATAATATTCCGGCGTAATTGCAGGTACACCGGATTCGGCTTTTAAAGCCTATTATCCCTGAACTCAACTCCTATCTTGTTTCCATTTGAAATCCCCTCCGTAACACCCCTTCGGAGGGGTTTTTCTATGTCAGTCTTGACATATTCCGATTTATCGTTCAGAATTACCTTGCAGTCTGACAAGGGTGCAGGCAGAAAAAGGGAAACCGGTTGAAATCCGGTGCTGTCCCGCAGCTGTAAACCTGACGAAACCCCGAACTATTGTCACTGTGCCGCAGAGCACGGGAAGGCAGGGGGATTAGAATGACGGTGAGCCAGAACACCTTCTTTGCCTATGAACTTTACGAGGATAGAGGAACCCCGTTCCACGTTCAAGAACACCCTATACAGTATAATAATATTTTTCGGAGGCGTTGATGCGTACATTTGTTACGTCCGTAATCATGCTCCTGCTGGCTGTTTCGGGTGCTTTTGCAGCGGAGATGAGTATGGAAAAAGAGAAAACGAAAGAGAAAAACGCGGTTGTTATTGCCGCATTCGGAACCACCTATGAATCCACATTGGATTCACTTCTTAAAATCGAAAGTGATATCAGGGCGGCTGTGGGCAAAGACGTGCCCGTCCGCATGGCGTTCACTTCGAATATCATCAGAAAAATATGGCACGAAAGACAGAACGACGCAGCTTATAAGGCAGAGCACAAAGAGGTTCCCGCGTATCTTTATGAAGTTAAGAACGTGCTGGGCACTATGGCTGACCTTCAGAATGAGGGATACCGCAATATCGTCGTTCAGCCCACTTATCTCACATCAGGCGAGGAATACAGCGACCTTAAAGCCTACGTTGACGGTCTTGACGGTATAAAAACCCTTAAAGACAAATGGAAACCCTTCAGCAAACTCGCAACAGGTAAACCCATCACAGGTGACTACGACTATCACGAAGACCTTGAAACCTTCGCAAAGTCCCTGAAAAAAGACGTCGACCTCGCCGCAGCATCCTCATCTGCACTGGTCTACATGGGACATGGAAACGAGCACCTTTCAACAGGCATCTACTATGAACTGGAAAAACTTCTGAACGAAATGTATCCCAAAACGAAAATATATGTGGGTACAGTTGAAGGACATCCCGATCTGGACGAAGTCGTTGGAAAGCTGAAAGCGGATAAAGTTAAAAAGATAACTCTGAAACCTCTCATGGTTGTTGCCGGCGACCACGCCAACAACGACATGGCAGGGGATGAAGAGGACTCATGGAAAACGATTTTCGTTAAGGCTGGAATCAAAGTTACGCCGGTTCTTGAAGGTCTGGGCGAAAACTCTCTTGTCAGAAAGATAGTTGTGGATAATATGCTGAAAGCTGCGGCCGAAGCAGATATAAAGCTGAAATAACAGCCTGTTTTGCAGACATAACGCCGGAGTGCCCTCACACTCCGGCGTATTACAAAGAGACGTAAATGAAAAGCGAACTTATTATAATAGGCGCGGGACTGGGCGCTAAATCCATCACTCTGGAAGGGCTTGAAACGCTGAAAAGCGCAGACAGTGTTCTTTATGACAAACTTCTGCACCCCGCCGTACTTGAAATGATACCTGAAGATGCTGAACGCGTCAGCGTCGGCAAAGACCCGTATAACAAACACTGCATCCGGCAGGAAGACATAAACACCGTCATTGCGGAACATCTTCAACGCCACAGGCGGGTTGTTCGGCTGAAAGGTGGCGACAGCACGCTGTTTGCCCGCTCGCTGGAAGAAACGGAAACTGCGGAAGCCTGCGGAGCGTCCTCACGGATAATCCCTGGCGTGACGTCTGCTTCCACTCTTGCGGCTAAAATTTCTAAGGCTCTCACCGACAGAAGGAAGGTGTCCGGGTGCGTTTTCATCACCGGACATTCAAAAAACGGGGACTGCCCATACAGCTTTAAGGCGCTGGCGGAACTTGGTCTGACAATTGTGATATATATGGGTGTTAAAAACGGCGGGTACATAGCCGAACAGCTTATTTCAAACGGAATGAACGGGAGCACTCAGGTTGTTATCGGCAGCAAACTTGAATCAGACGATGAGCGGCTTTGCATAACCACACTCGAGTCTCTGGGCGACGTGCTGGCAACGGGCGAATATGACCACCCTGCGACAATTATAATAGGTGACGTTTCCGGTTAAAGCGCATATCGCATAAAGCAATATGAGACTGCTTCATCCCCTTGTGGTTCGCAGAGACGTGATTCTTGTTCCGTCTTCGCGGGAAGCACCAGCCGAAGGCTGAATGAGTCCACTTTTAACTATTTGTCGAATAAAGCTACGCTGCGATCCCGTTTTGATTTGATTTTGGTATGTTTTCATAAAATACGTTATTTTTTATGAATAATGCGCTAACCGCAGCAAGCGGCGCAATATTGCTTTTCGATGTTGCCGAGGTAGCGTTCGCATTGCTTGGTGACGTCGTATCCCAGCAGCACTCCAAGTATGAAATCCTCTTTTTCGTCGAAACTGTTGAGAGGCTTGTCACCGAAACTTTTTATAATGCTGATACAGGGGCAGTCGCCGAAGAAGAAATTGACGCGACCCTCTTTTGCCGGGGTTTCGTGCCAGTTTATCCCGCTTCTTTTCAGTTTTATGCGGCATACTTCAGACTCTTCTATGCGCGCGGTGTAAAGCACCAGACGGCGTATCCCTTTTTTATATTCGTAAAGAAGGTGTGAAAAGAGTCTGTTTTCGGCGTTGCTCATCAGTTGGCTCTCCTTGATTCGGCATGGAGCAGGCATCCCTTGCAATCTTCCTTGCATCCCATGGCTTCTTTTATGATACAGCTTACGGATTCCGGGCTTGTTCTGTCCGTGCAGATGAATGGTATGTCGTGTCTGCGGCAGATATTTTTTGCCTTGTTTATCATATTATGGCTGGAAAGTGTCGTAAGAAAGACCACGCAGTTGGTGCATTTTATACTGTTCTCAAACGAGTTGCTCATTTCATTGAAAACCTTTGCCTTGAATCCTATCTGTTTACATGCAGCCAGATATTCGTTTTCTCTTCTCTGAAGACCGCCGATTATACAGACTTTCATATGCATCTCCTTGTTTGATGAATAATGATATTGATACTTAATATCAATAAGAGATAAAAGTCAACAGGATTTTTCTATTTATTTTGTCTCTTTTGCAGATTAGTATATTTTATAACAGGAAAAGGAGAGGGTGTTATGCTGGATTTGATAAAGAGAACAAGATCTTACAGGCGTTTTGATAATTCAAGGAAGCTGGATGTAAAATTTATGTCTGAGCTTATAGATGCGGCTCGTCTGGCGCAGAGCGCTGCGAATGCTCAACCGTTGAGATATGTTACGGTGTGCGGCGAAGAGATGTGCGCAAAAATATATCCTGAGCTTCGCTGGGCGGGCAGGCTGAAAGACTGGGATGGTCCCGCGGAGTCCGAACGACCCGTTGCTTACGTTGCTGTGTATGCTGATACACAGGCTCCCGCTGTTGCAAACCCTGTGGTTGATTCGGGCATTTCCATGCAGAACATGTGCCTTTATGCCATGGAGAAGGGTGTCGGTAGCTGTATGATAGGCAACTGTATGAAAAAAGAGATAAATGCTCTGCTGGGCATTGGAGAAAGATATAATCTGCTGTGGGTTGTAGCATTCGGTTATCCCGTTGAGAACGTAGTGCTGACGGAATGTACCGGGGACGTTGCTTATTATCGTGATGCCGAAGGGAATCACTTCGTGCCGAAATATAAGAGCGAGGATGTTTTACTGGGCAGCCTTTGATGGTTGCCTTTGAAAGGCGACGGGGAAATGAAACAAGCGTCAGACATATATCCGTAAGCCATCGCGAAGACGACCATAGATTTCAGGATGGAACAAAAAGCGCAGCTATTGTGACAACTCTTTGAGAGCCAGTCGGAACAGTTCGTCGAACGCTGCATCCTGTTTATATACCTTTGTAACGGCTTTTCGACAGTCGTTAACGGAATATCCGAGGTTTGTGAGTGCGCTCACAAGGTCTTCCGTGCCGCCTGCCGTCTGCGAGCCTTCCGGCTGCGTAGCAAGCTGACCGAATTTATCTTTCAGTTCAACTATTATTCTTTCCGCCGATTTTCTGCCTATTCCGGGGATGGTGGCTATGAGCGATATGTCGTTCTGAACAACCGCGTTCATAAACTTTTTTGCTTCCATAGCAGACAATATGCCCAGTGCTATCTTCGGTCCTATCTTTGAAATGGTGTTCAGCAGGAGGAAAAGTTTCTTCTCTTCTATAGTGGCGAATCCGTAGAGCGCAACAGCGTCCTCACGCATAACGAAATGGGTGAAAAGTCCTGCTTTTTCACCTGTTTGGGGCAGGGTGCGGTATGTTGCGGCGGAGATTGATATCTCAAAAGCTACTGTGCCGGTGTCTATGACTGCCGTCGTGGGGAGTTTTTCGACCAAAGTGCCTTTAACGCTGTATATCATGATACGAACCTCCCCGTAAGATTGAGACCGAGACATATTCCGCAGGCGAGGGCATCGGTTGCATCCATAGGGACGTTACCAATCTTTCGTCCGAGAAGTATCTCAACCATATGTTTAACCTGCGATTTATCGGCTTTGCCATAACCAACCACAGCCTTTTTTATTTGCAGAGCGGTGAACTCACGCACTTCAAGCCCGCTTGAGAGCAGAGTTGCGATGATTGCACCCCGTGTCTGCCCCAGGAGCATTGCGCTCTTTACGTTCACCGAATAGAAAACGTCCTCCACCGCCGAATATGAGGGCTTGAACTCGTCCACAGCCTCCCGCACGCCGGAGCATATCACCGCCAGCCTTTGCGGCAGGGTCTCCTTTGCGTTGGTGCGTACAATTCTGTGGGCAACGTATTCAACCTTACCGGGCCAAACCTGCACAATTCCGATACCGGTGCAGTTCAGTCCGGGGTCAACCCCCATTACGATTGCTGGCATTATTCTTCCATTGCCGCCATGGTTGCTTCGTCCGCGTCGAAGTTGGAGAATACCTCCTGAACGTCGTCGAGGTCTTCCAGAGAGTCAGTTATATTGAAAAGTTTTCTGAGATCTTCCGCGCCGAGAGTTATTGTATTTTTCGGTTTCATGGTCACTTCAGAATAGTTTATCTCGTATTTTTTCTCTTGAAGTGCAGATTTAACGGCAAAGTATGATCCGACTTCGGTAACTACCTGAAACACGTCGCCTTCGTCCTTAACATCCTCAGCGCCCAGCTCCAGTGCCAGTTCGAAGAGTGTTTCCTCGTCGGCTTTGTCTTTGGGTATCTCTATGATGCCTTTGGATTCGAAAATCCATGCTACGCATCCTGCCTCGCCCATGTTTCCGCCTTTTTTGTTCATGGTGCTGCGCACTTCGGCAACTGTACGGTTTCTGTTATCTGTAAGTGCTTTTATGAGGATTGCCACGCCGCCGGGTCCGTAGCCTTCGTATGTAATCTCTTCGTATGAGTTTTCGTTGCCTTCACCCGTACCTTTTTTAATTGCCCGGTCGATGTTGTCTTTGGGGAGGTTGCACTCTTTCGCTTTGTCCAGCGCCAGACGCAGTCGTGAGTTCATAACGGGGTCTGCTCCGCCCTCCTTAACTGCAACGGCTATCTCTTTTGCAACTTTTGTGAAAGCCTTTCCTTTTTTCGCATCCTGTGCCGCTTTGCGGTGTTTGATGTTCGCCCACTTGCTATGTCCTGCCATCTGATCCTCCGGTATATCATTAAATTTGTATTGTTTGATTTTTCGGGAAAAGAATTATAACCAAAAAAGTGCGGATAAGTATATTTGAAAATGGTATGGAAAGCAATAAAAAGGCGGAAACCCGAAGATTTCCGCCTTAAAGAATTTATTTAGTAGTTTTAAACCGCTGGATAAGACCTTGCAGTTCGGAAGCGAGCTGGCTCAGCTGTTCAACGGCTCTCGCAGTTTCCTGCGAGGCGTTGGAGTTTTCACCCGTAACATGGGAGATGTTCTCTATGCTCTGCGCCATCATTTCCGTTGCCGAAGCCTGTTCGTCTGTTGCGCGGGCTATCATGGTAACTTCGTTTGAAACGTTCTGAACGTTGTTCATAATGACGTCCAGAGCCTCTTTTGCTTCTTCCGCCTTTTTGGTTCCGTTTTCAACCTGCATAACCCCTTCGTGCATACCCGCAACAGCGCCGCCTGTGTCAGCCTGAATGGACTGTATCATGTCGGCTATCTCCTGTGTTGCTTTGACGGTTTTTTCTGCAAGTTTACGAACCTCATCCGCAACAACGGCGAATCCGCGTCCGTGTTCACCGGCTCTTGCCGCTTCGATGGCTGCGTTGAGCGCCAGAAGGTTTGTCTGGTCTGCAATGTCGTCAATAACCTGAATTATCTGACCTATCTGTTCGCTGCTTTCGCCCAGCTTGCGGACTGTTACAGCGGAATCGGAAACGGTTTCAGCTATCTGTTCCATCATGTTTCTGGTTTCTTCCACCAGAGCGTGACCTTTGGAAACGGATACGCTTGCCTCTTCCGCGCTTTTTGAAACATTCGCAGCGTTGTGTGCAACCTCTACAACTGTCGAGCTGACCTCTTCAACGGCGGATGCAGTTGCAGCAACCTGTTCAGACTGCTCTATCGCGCCTCTGGCTATGGTTTCCGCATTACTGGAAAGCTCTGCGGAGGTGGATGCTATTGACGATATGGAATCCGTTACGACCATAAGCGCGTCGTTAACGTCCGCTGTCATTTTGTTAGTCGCCTTTTCAAGCTCGCCCACTTCGTCGTCGCTTGAAACCCTCATGCGGACAGTGAAGTCGCCTGCGGCAATCTGGCTGAGCGCTGTGCTGACTCCCTCCAGTCTGTTGAAGATATATCGCGAGTTGATAAGATAAAGAATTATCAGTATCACTATCGTAACAGGAAGAAATACGAGGAACGATACAAAAAGGTTTTTATAGATAGCTGCGTAGATAGGTTCTGTCGGCAGGAAAACCTCAAACGCTCCGTGGAGTTCGCCAGCTTTCCAGTTTTCCATTTTAACGCCTGTGGGATCGAGACCTTCACTGTTGCCCCAGAGAGCCTGCGATGTCGCAGGATCTCCGTGGCATTTTAAACAAACCTGTGTAAGCCTTATCGCCTTGTAATATCTAAGCTGGTGATTCTCTTTATCCTTATAAACATATTCCGGACCGGCGCCTTTGCCTGTGTCCAGCTTGTCAAGTTCTTTAAGAGCTATAAGGTCTACCGAGTCCGGCTCGTTAACGGGGTTTCTGGGGGAAATCTTGGGTACTTTAAATTTAAGTCCCGCTTCCTCCGATTTCAGTTCCATAGCCTTCATAGAGCCGACGATGGGAACTGTCAGCAAAAGCCTGTTAATGTCATGTGAGAGTTCGTCCGTCTTGTAAATATCCGCTGCGGATGCCAGTCCCATAAATTCTCTGACACCTTCAGCAGCAAGAACGAAACTCCTCGCCTTGGCTACCTCAGCTTTGAACATATTGTTCTGTAACATGAAAAAGTTGACTGTAAAAAGCACAGCCATACCCGCAAAAACCGTAACCGCTACATATAGCAGAATCTTGACTTTTAGTTTCATTAATTCACCATAAATTGAAACTTTTTTACATGACTAAAAATATTATATATATTTACCCGTACTTAACAAGTGTTTTATATCCCTTCCGCTATTCTGGGAGCCAGTTTAGATTCTTTTCTGGTGATGTATTTGTTCAGCGCGTCAAGGTATGCTTTTGCGCTTGCAACAACAACATCGGTATCCGCGCCTCTTCCTTTGATGGAATAGCCGCATTGTTCGAATTCGGCGGAAAGGGTAACTTCACCCTGTGCGTCCTTGCCTTCTGTGAGAGCCTTGATGCTGTAGCTTTTCAGCCTGCCGGGCACACCTGCTATCCTTTCTATGGCTTTCATAACCGCGTCCACGGGACCGTCGCCGATGGATGCGTCTGTTATGAATTCGTGAGTGGATGTTTTCAGCCTCACTGTTGCCGTTGGGATGGCGGTGTTTCCGCTGAACATGTTCACTCTGTCCAGATCGAAATGCTTCGTTGTCTGCGCAGACTGATTGAGAACAATGTTCTCTATGTCTTCATCAAAGACTTCCTTCTTCTTATCGGCTAAAACTTTGAAAGCATCAAATGCAGTTTGCATAGCTTCGTCGTCCAGTTCGAAACCGAGGGCTTTCAGCCGCTGAATGAATGCGTGACGACCTGAGTGTTTGCCCAGAACAAGGCTGTTTTCGGGGTAGCCCACGCTTTCCGGTGTCATTATTTCGTATGTTATCCTGTTTTTCAGCACGCCGTCCTGATGTATGCCCGCTTCGTGTGCGAAAGCGTTTTTACCGACGATTGCCTTGTTGGGCTGAACGTGTACGCCTGTGATGGCGGTCAGCATTTTGCTGGAGCGGTATATCTCTTTTGTGTTGAGACCGAATTCAACATCGTCGAAGATGTCTTTTCTCACTGTCATAGCCATTATGACTTCTTCAAGAGAGGTGTTGCCTGCGCGCTCGCCTATACCGTTGACGGTACACTCAACCTGAGACGCACCGGCTTTGATGGCAGCCAGAGAGTTTGCTGCGCCCAGACCGAGGTCGTTGTGGCAGTGTACGCTTATGCGTGCTTTATCTACGTTGGGCACTCTGTTCATGATGGTGCTGATTATCCTGTCGAACTCCATGGGGATAGTGTAGCCCACGGTGTCTGGGATGTTTACTGTTTTTGCGCCGGCGGCGATGACAGCTTCCACAACGCGGCAAAGGTAGTCCAGATCGCTTCTTGTTGCGTCTTCCGCGCTGAACTCAACGTCTTCGCAGAGATTCCTTGCGAATTTAACAGCGTCAACAGCTATCTCCAGAGCATCCTCTCTGCTCTTTTTCAGTTTATACTGAAGGTGGATGTCGCTTGTGGCTATGAACGTGTGGATACGGGGGCTAACAGCACCTTTCAGAGCTTCCCAGCCCACTTCGATATCTTTTTTATTGGCGCGGCAGAGCCCTGCCACACCGCAGTTTTTAATGATGGCTGCAACCCGGCTTACGGCTTCAAAGTCGCCGGGGGAGGAGATGGGGAAGCCGGCTTCCATAACGTCCACGCCCATTTTTTCAAGTTGCAGAGCCATCTGGATCTTTTCTTCAGTGTTCATGGAGAAACCGGGAGCCTGCTCTCCGTCTCTCAGTGTTGTGTCGAATACGATGATCTTTCTCTTTGACATTGTTCTCTCCTTATTTTTATAGATTAATCTTTTTAACTATGTCTCTGCGAGGAGTGCAGCGACGTGGCAGTCTCATATCCGGATCGCGTCGTCGCCGAGGCTCCTCGCGAAGACGTTCAATCGTCTGTTATCTTCCTTTTAGTCCTGATAGCATCGGTTTTTCCTCCTTGCAAATAAATTAGAAAAAAAAAAGCCTCAACCCCGTAAGGGCTGAGGCTTTGGTTTAACATTCATGTGAAATCACACTTCCGTACCGAAAGGTTCCTCAGAGCTGCCCGCGGGGTGTCTTAGTCTTTTATACGCAAATAGCAGCAGTCCGCTGAATGCGTAGCCGACCGACAGAACGAATAGGGATAGTTCGGGGATAAGTCCGATAACGAATATCGCCAGAACGAACATTACCAGTACGTTATATGACTTTTGCTGAAACAGGGTCTTTCCGCTGTAATATCTGACGTTGCTAACCATAAGGAATGCAAGGATATAAATAGTGAACGTGAACCATATGGGAAGGGTTATGTCTTCCGGATTTCCTATATATTCCTTAACAAAAAGCACGCTGGATGCAACCACACCCGCAGCGGCGGGGATCGGCAGTCCTATAAAATATCTGGGATCGATTTTTTTTGTCATAACATTAAAACGGGCAAGGCGCAGCGCACCGCAGGCAACGAAAAGAAACGCCGCCATCCAGCCGAGTCTGCCGTAAGGTTCCAGAGCCCATTTATAAACAAGGATACCCGGTGCGACACCGAATGAAACGAGGTCACTCAGTGAATCCAGCTGTATTCCGAAATCGCTTGTGGCGTTCATCAGTCTTGCTATTTTGCCGTCGATGCCGTCGAAGACGAAGGCGACAAGGGTCGCGCTGGCGGCAAGGGTATATTGTCCGTTAAGTGATGCGATTATGGAGTAAAATCCGCAGAAAAGCCCCATGATTGTCACGAGGTTTGGCAGAACATAGTTTTTGTTCTGTACAGCGCTGTTCATGTCTTTTAAGCACCTGTATATTTGGCGAGAACAGACTCGCCTGCTTTGACAATATCGCCGTTTTTAAGTGAAATGTCAAATCCTTTCGGAACGAAAACCTCAAGGCGTGAGGAGAATTTGATTATCCCAAGCCTGTCGCCGATGGGCAGTGTTTCGCCCTCTTTGGCGTAGCAGACGGTTCTGCGCGCGATGAGTCCTGCTATCTGTTTAACGGTAATATTACCGTATTCGCTCTCTATTTCTATTACGTTCTGTTCGTTTTCATAAGATGCGTCGGGTCTGTCCGCGGGGAGGAACTTGCCCTCGACATGTTTAACGGAAAGTATCTTTCCTGTGATGGGCATCCGGTTGACGTGAACATTGAAAACGTTCATGAATATGCTTATTTTTGTTACCGGCTGACCGTTGTGCTCGGACTGAAACACCTCGATCACCTTGCCGTCGGCAGGGGACACCAGAACGTCTTTAAAAGGCGGGATGCTGCGTTCCGGATCGCGGAAGAACCAGATGCAGAAAGCACAGAAAAGCCCCACTATAAAGATTATGAGCTTGACCGGAAATATCACCAGTACAAGAAAAACAGCAAGCGCGCCAAGAACAAAAGGAAATCCCTCTTTAGCTATCAACCTTTTCACCTCAGAATTTTGCTATAAAATACCGCGGTCTTCTACCGTTTGCAAGAAATACATTTGAATGAAGATGTAAATAATTGGTGTATATTATAAAATCTGTTACCCCAAAGTCTGTTTCAGTTCTATCTGCCGTTTGAAAACATATTTGATGATAAGGTTACGGTCGGATTCCTTTGTAAAGTTGAAACGAAAGCTCACCTCTGTGCGTTCCTGTATTCTTTTAACGCGGATGGCTGTACAGGGTGCGCTGTCCAGTTCCGGCACAGCTTCAGACATATCCAGAAGAAACTGCTGGTGATTTTCCATCCATGAAGAGGTTATCAGTTTTCCGCCGCCGCCTGATATATCCATTATCATGCAGTCTACGCTTTTGTGGGGAATCTTCATGTTCTTATCCGGTACGGCGGAGTAGAACATTTTCACCTTTCCTTTGATTCGTGTGTCAACACGGTAGAACTCGCGGAGCTGGTTTCTTGTTATGGACTTTGGCTTTTCCACAGTGACAAGAGTTACCCTGCCCTGAGATTTTCTTCCGGTTACAGTGGTTTCAAAACGGAACCGCCCGCTGGTGTTCACAAATTCTATATGGGCTATCGTGCCGGGCACCATGGGAACGGGTACTCCTTCCGCGGAGGGTTGAGATATGTATATATTATTGTCGTCAAAGTCTTCCACACGCGAGTCATAAACACCCTGATATCTTGCATTTTTGACAGTAACAGTGATTCTTGTGTTTACCGACATGTGGTCCTCTATATTTTTTATATCCTCTTTTTTCATGCCGTCATTCTCCGCAAAAACAAAATCCAAACCGTTTCCGTCTTGACCTTTATGATTATTTATATAGTCTGACATCTTATTGAGCACAAGGCTAAACATTTTTTACACTCCATGGTAAATTTGCTGATGTATAATATAAATCGCACCACGGGCATGAAAATTTAGCGGAAAAAATAATATAGTTTAAAATCCTTTTCTAAAATGAGTGATTGAGTTATATTGTGCTTGTTCCGATAATTATTATACCCTGCAAGGGTATCAGGGTTGTTGACAAACAATTTAAAACCAATGAGATTGCCGCGTCAGCCTATAGGCTTTATCGCAATGACAGTAACTTACGTCTTCGCGGGAAGCACTAGCCGAAGGCTGAATGGGTCCACTTTAAACGATTTGTCGAATAAAGCGACGAAGCGGTCCAGTCTTTTCTATACTTTGTCATCAGTCTGTATATCCGGCAAGGCTTTAGGGTTATTTTTTTTTAGGAGTTATTAATGGAATGGGATATCACGGCAGACCAGATTAACGACGGGGAGCTGACATTCAGCCTCACGGAGTTCACAAATAAGATGTTTAAAATGGTCAGCGCCGAGGTCAAAGAGTCTGAAGCCGCCCCAGCCGGTGCGGAAAATCAGACCGAACCTCTTGAAAATTATTTTATTCAGTATTACGTTTGTTTTTATAACTATATGCTCTGTCTGGCAACGGACAGGTCCCGCTGGGGATTTGTTTCCCACACAAAACGCCTGATGATTGATCAGGATATCAAAAAGCGGTTTATGGACAAAAAGTATCTTATCCTGCTGGCGGAGGAACAGAAGGAGACTGTGGATATTTTTAAAGCTGTGCTGAAAAGATTTGTTTCCGACCTCATTGAGGCGGGTGTCAGCACAAACAGGCTGCCGCAGATGATTTATATGCAGCAGCTCAACTCTTTCTCATCTATCCTGCCCAGCATAATGAAGAATGAAAAAGCAAGGAAACTCCTTGTGCGTATCGAGTTTCACAACAGCTTTTTCGGGAGTCTGAAGAGTCTTTTTAAACTTCCCATAGGTGGATGATGGCAAAAGAAAAAAACAGTGACATCCGGCTTCTCAAACTGGTCAACAAGATAACGGAGACCAGAAAGATCACAATGGGGTATATGCTCTATGTCCTTGAGATTGTGAGAACCAACACAGAGGTCACTTACAGCATCACGTTTATCCCTATCGCGAAGACAGGACCGGAAGGAAACGCGGAAAACCTCCCGGAAAATGAACAGCCTTCGGAGATTATGAACGGGCTGGAAAACGAATTTAAAAAAGACAACAGGCTTACGGCTGTTGCGGATCTTCTTACGCGTACCATCCGGTTTCCGCATATCAATAAATTCAAACTGTCTCCGGCATATCGCGGATACGGTCTGGGAACCTATGCAATGAACGAGCTTGCCGGACTTCTGCGCGGCAGTTTTCCCGATTTCGGTGTGGAATCGGTATATTTCTATTTTGATGCGAAACGCGAAGACGACGACAGGGGCGCCTTTTTCTCTTTCATGGAGAAATTCGGCTTCACATTCAGCTTTGACGACGAAAACAACAATAAAGGACTTCTCAATATGGAAAAGGCGGAGATGCTGCGCATTAACCCCAAAAAGGATAAATGCGCCGAACTGGAACTTGCTCCGTTCATCCGCACGCTTTTCAGAGAAAGGGACGAGTTTCGGCAGGAACTTGGCAGACTCAAAGCAGAATATAAAAAGAACAACACTTTCATGAACAGATTCGAAAAGGATCAGGCAATTAAGTTTCTTACAAATGTTATTATAGCGCTGATTTTGATCATCCTAATGCTCCTCTTTATCTGAGCGGCGCTTATATGCGTCGCATTACAGCGTCAGCTCCACCTCGGAACTGCTCACATACTCCGTATGTATGCTCGCAGCCCGCTCGGAGTTTCTTCCTCGTACTGCTCGCACCTAACCGCCGCTCTCAGTCAATGAAGGCGCTTATATGCGTCGCATAAAGTGTCAGTCCAAACTTGCTCGCAACACGCACAAATCAGTGCGCTTTTGCTTGTCGCGTTTGAACTTCCTTGCATAACTCGTGCCTGACCCGCGATATGCTTCATTAGGTCGCATTACGGCGTCAGCTACCTCCCCGGAACTGCTTGGTTCTGAACAGCAGCCATTTCTGTCTTCGCGAGGAGTGCAACGACGCGGCGATCTGCTCCCCTTGGGCATCAATATTTGTACTGAAAATTCTATGGAGTTCAGATTACTCCGTCAACCTGCGGTTTACTTGCAAAGACATCATTCTTTATGAGGTATGCTCTGAATAAAAGCGTTGCAGCCTCTGTTTTCGCGGGTAGCGCCAGCCTTTTTCTGCATATACCACAAAAAAAATCCCCCGTTTTCAGCGGGGGATTTCTATCTGTTATGTTTCCGATGTATCTGTATTAATCGCTCAGAACTTTTTTCGCAGCCTCAATGATTGCTCTGGGGTCGAAACCGATTCTGAATGCGCCCCAGTGTTTGCCGTTCACTATCACCGGCATACTGATGTCGTTGATAACCTCTCCAGTGTCTCTGGAATAGGTCTGGATAAGGAACGACTGGGTGTTTTTTGCTGCGCGCAGACCGGTATGGTCATTGAAGATGCGTTTATCCCTGCTGTGGGCAGTGTCCGCGTCTTTGTTTCCCGTGGGTTTGGCGGAATATTTTCTGTTGTGGGTGGGTGCGTAGCCGTTCACGTCAACGCAGAGAGCGAAGATTATGCCCGACTGTTCGGAGAGCACCTTATCGTAAAGCGGCTGGAACTGTGATTCAACCTTAGAATCGTATTTGGTCGTGTATTTAGCGGGGAAAACGCCGGGAATTTGTTTATATTGTTTGTCGAAAACGTCTACACCCTTATCTGAAAGGTCTTTAAGTATCTCTTCGAACCTTGCTTTATAGGTTTCACCGAGATGTAGTATCTTCTCCATCTCGCCCATGCCTATCTTGAACTTCGCCACGTTGTCCTGAATATCCTCAATATGGGAATTAAGGGTCAGGGTGTTTTTGTGTGATTCCTGCATCATGTGATCAACAAGGTATGCCGCATCCTTGATGGCTGTTATATTGGTGTGTATCATCACGTTGTTGTCGGTGAAGCTGTCCAGAGAGCCTGTTATCTCCTGAATACCATGACCTGTCTGCTCAAAATCGTGAACCATTGTCGCAAAGTTTGTGGATGTTTTGTCCACCACGTTTTTTGTTTCGTTTATATATTGATTGATTTTGTTTGTCTGGTCTGATGTGTGTTTGACTTCGCCAATCATCTGGTTGATGTTGGAGGATATCTCCTCTGTTGCGGATTTAACGCGTTCAGCCAGCTTGCGCACCCCGTCGGCCACAACGGCGAACCCTCTTCCGGCTTCGCCTGCTCTTGCTGCCTCAATGGCTGCGTTAAGCGCCAGAAGGTTTGTCTGGTCCGAAATGTCCTCAATAAGCGAAACTATCTCTCTTATGGTTTCCGAGTTTTTTGTCAGGTTGCCCACCGTCTGCTGAAACTCACCCAGCATCCCGCTGATGGCGTCCATGTTGCAGGTCAACGTTTCCATCTCATTTTTGGAGTTGACTGCTTTTGATATATTGTCCTCTGCCGCCTGACTGATGCTTGTGGAGTGTCCTCGGACAGTTTCCACAGCTTCTGTGGAACGGGAACTGACCTCGAATATGCGCTCGGAAAGCTCCGTCTGGTTGTTCACCTCGACAAAAGTTCTGTTTGTGTTGTGAACGACCTGCGCTGATTCAACGCCGATGCTGATGCTTATCATCCTGATTTTCAGGATTAGCTTGCGCAGTTTCAGCATGAACATGTTGTAACCTGCGGCAAGATCGCGCATTTCGTCGTATGTCAGAAGAGGCATATCAGTTGAAAGATCGTTGCCGCCCATACCCATCTCTTTGAAAAGCTGCGCCATTCTGCGAATGGGGTGCACTATAAGAACGTAAAAAAAGCCGAGTATGAAAAAAAGCGCAAGTATTGTCAGCAGCATAAAGAACAGAGATGTGAAATAGCCGTGGGAGCAGGCATCCAGTATCTGCTGTTTCAGTCCGGGTTCGACGTCCATCGCGGTTATTTTCGCTATTATGTTGTTTTTATATGACATAAAAGAAAAAATAGCTATCGCCTGAATGGACGTGACAAACAGTATGTTGCCGAGCAGTTTCCGGGCAAGAGTATTGAAAAATGATTTTTCGAGACTTTTGTATATTTGCATAAACATGTATTACCCCACAAAACAATGAACAGTTTTGCAAAACATGGACATAATTTAGCACATTAGTTAACTTTTGCAACCACAAAAAGTCCGGTTACGGAAAATAAAACGGCTTCGTAAGATTCTGTTATAAATGGAATTTTAGCCCTTTTGTTTCCTTTATCTTTGTATATATATTTTGCAGTTCATCAAAATCAAACACCTCCACAGTAATTGAAATTGACGTATAAGTTCCTTTTGTACTTACGTTTTCTGTTATCATTGCCGTTTCGTGCCTGATGAAGATTTCTTTGATATCTTTCTTAAAATCTTCAGTATTTTCTCCCATCGCTTTAAAGGTAAAAATGGTCGGAAATTCAATCATTTCTTTCATTGTATCACTCATTATTCTTAGCCTCCAGTGTCAATACCATACCCTTAACCGCAACTACCTTTGCTGAATCGTTTTTATTAAAATTAAACGTGCTTTTAGCTTTCCAAAGTTCACCATGAATGAAAATATGCCCTGCGCCATTTTCCCAATCCATGATTATACCTGTTTCTCCGGTCATTCCTTCACGACCTGTAACCGTCTTCTTGCGGAAGTCTTTAAGCAAAAGCCTGCCGAGAATTATGAAAACTGCCGCGATGGTTCCTATGACCCCGAAAATGAGCCAGAAAGATACGTTTATGCCCATATTGCCCTCTCTTGAAAACATAAGATACATACCGAAGCCCATGCAGACCACCGCACCAAGAGTGAGCAGACCGAAGCTGGGAATGAAGACCTCCGCAATGAGAAGCCCGAAGCCAGCCAAAATGAGCAGCAGTGCCAGAGAGTTTACCGGAATAATGTTTATACCCGCCAGAAAAAGCACCAGAGCCGCTATGCCTATACCTGCAAAGATGAACGTACCAGGCATCTTAAACTCAAGAAATACTGCCGCAATACCTATGAACAGCAGGAGAATCAGGATGTTCGGATCGCTGAGGAAAAATGCTGTCTTCTGCATGGGCGTGGGGTTAAGAGTTGTTATGTCCCCCGCCTGAAAACCAAGTTTAGCCGCCGCCATTTTTGTAACTTCGGCGTTTGTGTTTGCTATTGCGTCAATAAGTCCTTTTTCCAGTGCTTCTTTCGCGGTGTAGCTTGCTGACTGAGTTACGGTTGCAACAGCCGCGTCTGCGTTTCTGCCCCGTTTTTCGGCAATGGATTTTATAAAAGCCACCGTGTCGTTCTCAACCTTTTTTGCCATGTCTCCCTGAATATCCTTGCCGGATATGTCCACAGGGTGTGCCGCGCCTATGTTGCTGCCCTCAGCCATCGCCGCGTACCCCGCCGACAGCGTTATGAATGTGCCTGCGGAACCTGCTCTTGCGCCTTGCGGAGCGACGAAGACTATAACAGGTGTTTCTGTTTCAAGGAACATCTGGACTATTTTTCTTGTGGAATCAAGCAGTCCGCCGGGGGTATCCAGCCGGACCAGCAGAACAGCGTCTTCATCCGTCGCTTTTTTCAGCGCCTGTTTCAGATAGTTGTGAGTATATCCGCTGATGATTCCGTTAACCTCGCAGACAAGTATCTGTTTAGCCTGCGCTGCGGAGAAAACAAAAAAGGCGGCAAAGATGATAAGCAGTTTTTTCATGTTACTTCCCGTCGGTTTTTTTCAGGCGGAAAAAGCTGACACCAAGCTCCGGAACAAACTTTCGGTAGTATTTTGTCGGGAGATAGTCGTCCAGCCTGTCTATATACACAGTATTATATACACTTTTTAATTCTTTAACAGGTTTGAGATTCTCCGCAATCTCAAGTGCGTAGTCTATCTGGTCTGTCGCCATGCAGAGCGTGCCGTCCGGTTTAAGTTTTTTCACCAGCAGCTCGATAAACTCTGTTTTGAGCAGTCGGCGTTTCAGATGTTTTTTCTTTGGCCACGGGTCTGGGAAGTTGACGTAGAAATTATCAACACAGTTGTCTTCAAGGATCGAAACTATGAATGTTGCATCGAAATGTATCAGTCTTATGTTATTGTTCTTAACCTGTCTTGACTTTGTTATTGCTCGGTTGAATATGCGTTTCATAACTTCAAAGCCAAGGTAGTTCTGGTCAGGATTCGCCTTTGCATATTCTGAGAGGAACTCGCCGTTTCCTATGCCTATTTCGACGTTAAAAGGTCTGTCGGTGTCGAAAAAATCCTTTGGAGTGAGTCTTTCATATGCGGCATATTCGCCACCATGGCTGAATTTCTGTATTTTTTCCACCTGCGGGTAGAGGCTATCGGAGTAAATAAATAGGTCGTTCTGAAAATTTAGCTGGATTTTAATCCTGTCTTCTGTCATTGTGTTCTTCCTTTGTAATAATTCATATAAAAAAATGCTTGTTTGAATACAGAAGTTATGCTAGCATTTTAAGCTCTCGAAATCAAGGAGGTAGGTACGATGGCCAGAAGATGTGAAATCTGCGGTAAAGGCCCCATGTTCGGTCACCAGATCAGCCACGCTCATAATGTATCAAGAAGGGTTTTCTATCCCAATGTACATAAAATCAGAGTCGTTGTGGACGGTGAAGTCGTGCGCAAAACTGTCTGCACGAAATGCATGAAAGCGGGCAAAGTTCAGAAAGCGTAAGTTTCTGACCTGCCTCAAGCGGTCCTTTTAAAAATCAGAAAAAACCATGAAAGCCTGCACCAGCAGGCTTTTTTGCGTTGCTGTAACTCTGTGGCATACCCTATAATTGTTGGCGTCTTCATGGTGTGTGAGATCGCTTAGGGCGTTAAACCCTCGCGAAGACGGGAAAGGTTGCGTCTCTGCGAGCACTAGCCGAATGCTGAATGAGTCCACTTTAAACTATTTGTCGAATAAAGCGAAGCAGTCCTATTCTTTTATATGCGTTATTTTTTAAGGTATGCCGGTTTAAGTTATCTTCCATTTATCTTTGACAATTTTAGATGATAATGATATTCATAATCATCATTAATTGCCTGCCATTTTTCGCAGTTGCGCGGTAAGGTCGGTGGCTGTTAAAGTAATAAAACGCTTATTTTGGTCTTTTGGATATTAATGTTGTGATTGCTTTGACAATCGTCGATTCCAAGGCTAAAATGTACTAACAAACATTCATTTAATATTATTGATTCGAACAATGGGGGAGTGGCGCCGGTTTTCCGGTCTGCGTTTTTGCTGCAAGCCCTTTTTCAATCGACATTTACTAATTTAAGTTGATGCAGGGGGACGGTTGATGATTTCATTTACTACGGTTGCTGTTTTTGAGTTTGTTCATGTTCTGGCTTTCATTCTGATCGGCGATATCCTATTTATGAACGAACCTGGGATGAGGCTCGCTTATTACATTGTTATGGGTATCTATATCGCGGTTCTTGGTTTTCTTTCCATAATAAACAGAGGCGACGGACCGGAGATCAGCGCATGGGAATCCATTGCAAAACTGGACAAAGTATTGTTTGACTTCAGTAAAAATAACACTGTCGCTTATCTGGGTATATACGTTGTGCTGTTTGGCTCGTGCCTTTTTGCCGGTAAATTTGTGATAAAGTCCATCGGACTGTATTTTCCGGCATAGGAGCGTTTATGGATTGGTATTTTAAGGTATGGCGCGACTGGCAGAATTTCAGTGGCAGGGCGACAAGAACTGAATATTGGATGTTTTCCCTGTTCAACGTTGTCATTATAGGGCTCATCACCATGATAGGAGCCTTTATCGATACGGATATTGTGGAGTTTGTGTATTCCATCGCCGTGTTTATACCCGCTCTGGCTGTCACGGTGCGAAGGCTGCACGACACCGGGCGTTCCGGCTGGTGGCTTCTTTTGTTTCTGATTCCGGTTATCGGTTTCATAGTTCTGCTGGTCTTTTACTGTCAGGACAGCAAACCCGACAACCAGTACGGAAGAAACCCGAAAGCTCAGGCGGAACCTTCCGGATACTGACCACTTGCGGTATTTCCGATTAGAATGTAATATCCTTCTATGATAAAACGTCTCGCGTTATTCATCAGTATCCTTGTGGCTCTCGTTTTGCTCATCACCACGGGCATCTATTTTTCACAGTCAAAAAGCCTTATAACCGAAGATATGAACGCTCAGGCAGATATCATTCTGCGGCTGAAAAAGAACGGCATCGACGATTTCCTTGTGCGGATGCGCTATCTTATGCTGGCACTGGCGGAGAACTCCTCTCTTAAAGAGTATTTCGAGGAAAAGACCGACAGGCAGTCTATCGAAAAGCTGTTCACTGTTTATACTGAGCGGATGAGCGATATTCAGGCGATGCGGCTTGTTGATTTAAAAGGTAATATTGTGGTTTTCTGGCGCGAGGGGGAGCTTGTTTCCGCAAAGCCGGACTATAAACCCATCTATATAGGCGATAAGGAGTTTTTTAACCTTGTCAGTCAGAATCCCGAACGTGAGCCTGTTTTTTCCGATTTCGAGCGGGGGCACCTGCCGGACGCAGTGTCCTTTTGTCCGTCTATGATACGCAGTATGCTGCCCATTTTCGAGGGCGATAAAGTTATAGGCTATCTGATAGTTAATTTCTGGGGAAAGAAACTGGGAGAGACCGCAAGCCAGCTCGACGCGAAGCGCGGGTATTCCTTTATTGTGGAGATAAACGGCAGGGAGAAGGAGCGCAACGGCGTTTTTATTTTCCATCCGGATCATAAATACGAGTTCGCAAACCAGTTCGGCACATCTTATTTCTTCGATACTGTTTATGGCAAAGATAATTTCAAAACTCTGATTTCCGGTGAACAGAATATGATCCCCATGAAAGAGGGCTTCATGTTCTTTTCAACCTATTATCCGTATAAGGACAAAAGGCAGGCATGGAAAATCTGCACTGTTATGTATAAAGACTATTTTTTCCAGTCACTTACAGCACTTCGTCATGAATTCATTGCCGTCATGCTGTTCTGCATAATCCTTAGTATTCTGACCGCTGCTGTTTTCAGCAAATATTTCATGAAGCCGTTCGCGGAGATTAAAAAGGCAGTGCAGGCATACAGCCGCGGCGATTTTGATTATCCGCTGGACGGGGAATACACCGGAGAGATAGACGAGATAGCAAAGAGCATCCGCTCCATGGCGGACAGCCTGAAAATTTACATCGAAGACCTTAAAAATACGCAGATGCGTATGGAACTGATGAACCGTCTTTCCGCGCTTGGCGTTATGGCGGGCGGTATAGCCCATGAGCTTAACACGCCTCTTAACTCTATAATAATCCTCACGAAACTGCTTCAGCAGGAGACTGGTGAGAGCGAAGACCTCGCCACCATCGAGCACGAGGCGCGCCGTTGCGTGGATATAATAGATAACCTCAAGAAACTTGCGCCGGATAAAGAGGGTAATTCCGAACCGCTGCCTGTGCATCTGAAAGAGGTTATTGAAAAGACACTGAAATATATCGACACCGACGCGTGTATAGAGAAAGAACTTGCCGACGTTGTTGTTTCCGGCTTCCCTACGCTTTTACAGCAGATGGTGCTGAATCTGGTGCAAAACGGGCTGGACGCTCTTGGTGAAAACGGCAGGATACGTGTGACGCTGAAACGCTCCGGCGGGCTGGCTTTGCTGTCTGTTGCCGACAACGGATGCGGCATACCTGAGAGCGAGATAGACAGGATATTCGACCCTTTTCACACCACCAAAGCACCGAACAGAGGAATGGGACTGGGGCTGTCGCTTGTGCATAAGATTGTTAAAAAGCACGGCGGGCAGATAACCGTTGAGAGCGAAGAGGGCAGAGGAACGGAATTTAACATCAGGCTGGAGCTAAGGGATGAAAGTAGTTCTCATTGAAGACGATGCGGTTCTTAACCGCACACTTAAAAGGGTGATTGAAAAGAGCTACACGGTGATGTCGTTCGTATCGCCGTCAATGGCTGTGGAATATATAGCCCAAAGCGGCGCTGACGTGGTTGTGTCCGACATTCGGATGCCTGAGATGACCGGTTTCGGTGTACTTGAAAAGCTGAAATCCGTCAGCCCTGAAACGATTCTTATACTGATGACAGGTCAGAGCAGTATCGATGAATCGGTGAAAGCCATAAAGTCCGGCGCTTTCGACTATATCCCGAAACCTGTTGACACGGAGCTGCTCATTTACAAACTTGACCTTGTGAACGAAAAGCTGGCGCTAAAGGCTCTGGCGGACACTGCTGTCAAAAAAAGCGGCATGGTGGGCGTCTCCGCGAAGATGGAAGCTGTGCTGAACACTGCTGCGCGGGTTGCGAAAACCGATACCAACGTTTTGATAACGGGAGAGACCGGAACCGGAAAAGAGGTTCTGGCACGATTCATACACGAAAACAGCGAACGGAGCAGAAGACCGTTCGCCGCTATAAACTGCTGCAATTTACAGCATCATCTGTTTGAAAGTGAGCTTTTCGGGCACAAAAAGGGTGCTTTCACAGGTGCTGACAGCGACAGGAAGGGGATAATCCAGTCCGCATACGGCGGTTCGCTCTTTCTGGACGAGATAGGCGAAATGCCCCTAGACCTCCAGCCGAAATTTCTGAGGTTTCTGGAAACGAAGAGCTTTTATCCGGTGGGCTGCCCTGTGCAGGAACAGGCGGACGTTCGTATAGTCGCTGCCACAAACCGCGACCTGTCCGTCATGTCTGAAAAGGGCGGATTCAGGCAGGATCTTTTTTACAGGCTGAATGTCATAAACATAGAACTACCCCCTCTGCGCGAACGTCGCGAGGACATAATGCCCCTTGCGCATCACTTCATGGAGAAATATAAGCACATCAATACACACATCAATGGTATAGAGGATTCGGCGCTTCTTTGCCTTCAAAATTACGATTATCCGGGGAACATAAGGGAGCTTTCAAACATCATAGAGCGTGCCATGATACTGGAACAGGGCGAGCTTTTGGGGTGCGAATCACTTAATCTTGGTTGTCCCATAGAGCCTGACACTCTCAGTCTCGATGCCGTTATGAAACGGCATATACTCAAAGTTCTGGACATCGCCGGAGGAAATCGCCAGAAAGCGGCGGAGATTCTGGGCGTTGACACATCGACTGTCTACCGCAAACTGAAAGAATTTGGCATAGGATAATAATTCCAATTCGCATTTTACACATCAGCTAATTGAGTTTTTTGCAATTTGCAAAAACCGCGACGAGAACTGCGGGTTTCTGATGCAATTTTCCGGCACATATGTTGCAATCAAATATTCAACTATGGAGGTGTACAATGCGTTTTGCATTTTTCTTTATTTTAGCGGCACTCTTTGCAACGTCTGCATTCGCCTTTGACGCAGGAACGTCCTGTGTTAAATGCCACAGCGACAAAGAGATGCTCACAAAACTCGGCTATCCCCAGATGTATCTTGATCCGGCAGAGGTGGACAAAGAGGTTAAGATGGGCGGAATAGCCTGCGAAGCCTGCCACCTTGGCAATGCTGCTTCAATGGACAAGGACGAGGCACACAAAGGGATGCCCAGACCTTTCTATGCGGCTGTGGGTCCCAAATATAAATATCAGGCAGTTGGCAGAGAGATTACCAACTTTGCCCCCATTCAGCCCAAAGGCACAGACAGAACAAAACTGCTCGGCGCTAAACCCGATGCCAAAAAAGCTGAGGAAATGGGCGTTAAAAACCTTGTTCAGCTTAACTATCACGACCACGATCCCAAAACAATGGCATACAGCCCAGAAATCGCTATGAAAACCTGCGGTCAGTGCCATGAAAACGAAGTTAAAGACTATAACAAAGCCGGAATGGGTCTTCAGAAAACCCAGAGAGCTTTTAAAACATGGTCTGCCGACAAACCCGGACCCCAGAACTGCGGTCCCTGGTTCGGCGACAACTATGAAGAACTGAAAGGCGAATGTGCAAGGGGGGAGGGCTATACTAAAGCTATGGCAGCAGGCAGCGACAGAGGCTGCAACAAATGCCACGCAAGCTGTAACGACTGCCACTATGAAGGTCATAAGCAATCGAAAGCCCGCCACACATTCACCAAAAAACCCGAAACGCTCACATGCTATGGCGGCGGACGAGGCACTATATGCCACGCCGGACCTATGGACAGAAGACGCGGTGCGGGATATATGCGTCAGGAATTTGCATTCCCCGTAAACGAACTGCATGACGACATCCACTTTGCAAAAGGTATCCAGTGTACAGACTGCCATGAGTCAAAAAACCACTCATACGGTCACATCGGCTCTGCGGATGCAAGAAAATCATGCCAGAAATGCCACACGGAAATATATGACGCCGCTCAGAAAAGCGAACACGGCAACGTTGACTGTTCATCATGCCACGTTAAATCTGTCGGCGCATACCAGTACACCTTCTGGGGTCCCGGTAAATCCGAAGGTATGCCCAACCTTTATACAAAATATAAAGAATATTACGGTACAAGAGACCTGCCCACTATCGTTAAACAGCCCAAAACAGGACTCTGGATACCTCTGAAACCCTATCCTATGGGTACTATGAACATCGCCAAAAAACCTAAGAACGTTGGCAAGCTGATGCTCAGAGATATCGAAAAGACATCTGTTAAAGGCAACACCTCTATCGGTCAGCCGGAGAGCTTCGAGGTTGAGCGTAAAGCAGACGAAGTGAACGATATGTACATCATCACAGGTCTTTACGGCGGATATAAAGCCAATGACAAAATGCTCGCATGGATTCAGATGGACAAAATGAGCCACTCTATCGGCGAAGCAAGAGACTGCGCAAGCTGCCACGCTTCACACGAGCAGAAAGCAACCTCATGGTATACCTTTGACCTGCCCAACGCTGTTAAGAAACCTTTCAGCGGCTCTTACACCATGACAGCAGGCAAAAAAGGCATCAAATTTGAGAACATGACAAACTCCGAAATCGTTACAGCAGACGGCGTTGATGTTGAGGACTTCGCTCCTTTCCTTAAAAACCCCGAAGCATGGAATGTTAAAGGCACCGATTTCGAAATGAAGTTCGATGACAAAAAGTACTCTGCAGGCTTTGGTCAGTATCAGAACCTCTATGCTGAACTGCACAACAGAATCAGCAGCGAGAAAGATGCTGCGAAAAAAGCACAGCTAATGAAAATTAAGGCTGTACTGCCCCACAACGTGGCTTATGCGGCAGAGATGCTTAAAAACATGAAATAAGACATATTAGCCTCATGTCTTTAAGGGTCTTCGTTAACTCGGAGACCCTTTTTTTGTTACTGAAATTGCTCCCTCCTTTGGCAAAGGAGGGTTGGGGTGGATTTACATTACTGCTGAAATTAGCAAAAAACGCTTGCAAAATAAGCAGGATGGAGTATTCTTTTTTACTCTTCCGCGGATAAATCCGAACTGCGGCAGGTTTGTTCGGGGTCATTGCGAAGCCCTTTTGGGCTGTGGCAATCTCATCCGAAAATTTTGTTGGTTGTACGGGATGTAGCGCAGCTTGGTAGCGCACTGGTTTCGGGTTCCAGGGGTCGGAAGTTCAAATCTTCTCATCCCGATTTGAAAAAAAGGGTATCAGCCTTCTGGCTGGTACCCTTTTTTAATAGGGGATGAGAAGATTGCCCGAACTTGTTTCGGGCTCAATCGCAGTATATAAATCAGCTAGTTTTGATAGAAGTGGGCTTAGGTCTTTAGACCTATGCCCTTTTTTAATTTGTTGGATGAGAAGATGAGGGCGAAACAAGTTCGCCCCAACTTCTCGTCCATTGTATAAATGTCTAAAATTTTCTTCAAAATCGACATGTTTCCTTGACTTGTTTATCGGTTCGACATATCTTTTGAATATGTCGAAAATAGAAATAAAAATAAATATATTGGTGCGATATGTCGAATCATCCAGAAAAACCGTACAATGATATTCCTCTGTTGCCGCCGAAAGCTGAGATAGAGACTAAGGCTGTGCTGAAGCTGGCTATCGAGGCGAACAAGGCTCTGGCGGAGCTGAATTTTGCCACGAAGATGCTTCCAGACCCGACAGTTCTTATAAACACCATACCTTTGCAGGAAGCCAAAGCAAGCTCGGAGATTGAGAATATTGTTACGACTTCGGATGAGCTTTTCAGAGCATCGTTTACGGATAATGCAGATGTTGATTCAGCTACTAAAGAGACATTGCGGTATCGACAGGCGTTGAAAGCGGGATGCGAAATGCTGACCGCAAAACCTATCACAACCAATATGATTTGCGAGATATGCTCAATAATTAAGAATACAGAAATGAATATCCGCAAGGTGTCAGGAACACAGATTAAGAATGTGGCAACAGGCGAGGTTTTATATACCCCGCCAGAAGGTGAAAAGGTTATCAGGGATTTGCTTTCCAACTGGGAAAGATTTCTGAATGAGAATACTGATTTTGACCCGCTTGTGAAAATGGCGGTTCTGCATTATCAGTTTGAGGCGATACATCCTTTTCTGGACGGCAACGGCAGAACAGGCAGGATTCTGAATATGCTCTATCTGATTCAGGAGGGGCTTCTTGCCTATCCTGTGCTTTATCTCAGCGGATATATTATCAAGAATAAGGCTGACTATTATAGACTTATCAGGGGCGTGACAGCGGATGAAAAGTGGCAGGACTGGATTTTATATATTATTCAAGGCATCCGTGAGGCATCTCTTGAGACTGTCCAAAGGATAGAGAGCATTTCTGCTCTGATGAAACAGACTTACGAGGATATTAAGCGTTTTGCGCCGAATGTCCCAGCAAAAGAGATGAACGACCTGATTTTTACCCAACCATATTGCAGGGTTAAAAATATTGTTGATGCCGGCATCGCCAAACGCCAGACAGCAATGGTATACTTAAAAAACCTTGAAGACGCAGGCATCCTAGAATCCGTGAAAGCTGGTAGAGAGGTTCTGTTTGTGAATAGGAAGTTTTTAGAAGTTATGATAAAGTAGTTTCCTATCAGTGATGCCATAAAAAGTGGGCAATCATAAAAACGGATGGAGAGGCTTTGTATCTGGTCATAAAGACAAAGGCGAATAAAGACTTCCTGAAACTGAGAACCTCCGAAGCCGATAAGATTAGATGCGGATTCCGCCACTTTGAAACTCTGAACGTCGATTACAATGTGGTTACCAGTGTCGGAGAAGTATGATATGTCGAAATTAGAAGTAAAAATCGATATGTTTTTCTAATGTGTCGATTTGAAATTAAATTTAATAGATACTTTGTCCTTTAATCGCATCAAAAGGAAGACAATCAGCGAGAGGTCACTATGCAAAATATAAATGTTGAAATAAAAGCAGATGCTTTAAGTAAAATATCTAAGGCTTCTCCTGCGTTTGCTATAGCTGAATTGATTTGGAATGCTCTTGATGCTGATGCCACTAAAGTTGAAATATCAATTGTAAAAGGAGAAACCAGAATTGAGGAAGTCATTATTAAAGATAATGGCAAAGGTTTTTCATACGATAATGCACCATCTCTATTTAAATCACTTGGTGGCTCATGGAAAAAGAATAGTTCAGCAACACCAGTATATTCGAGGTTTCTACATGGCAAAGAAGGAAGAGGGCGGTTTAAGGCTTTAGCTATAGGTGCGTATGCAAATTGGGACGTACGCTTTGAAGGTAAAGATAAGTCTGAGTCTTTTCATATTAGTGCTAGTACAGATATGATGACAAACTTCACATTATCTGATCTTGCTGAATATACAGAAGAGAATTATGGCGTTGAAATAATAATAACTGAGTTAAGTAATCCTGCATACTGGGAAAATTTAAATGAATTACGTGATTCTTTGATTCAGATTTTTGCTACATATTTAAATAATTACTCAAATGTTGAAATAATAGTAGATAATATTCCGCTTAAAATTTCAGATATAATCCTTAATCAAACTGATGAGCTTTTAGGTGAATTTAATGTAGATGGAAAATTGCATAGTTTTAATATAGAGATCATCGAATGGGATAAAATTCAAACGAGAGAATATTATTTATGTAACGAAAACGGGATACCTCTTTCAAAATTCACATTCAAGGGTGTTAAGGGGGTTGGAGAATTTAGCTTTACCGCATTTATAAAGTCAAAGTGTATTTCGGATATGAATTCAAGCGGTGATTTGGATTTAGTGTTTCAGAGTGGTCAGCTTGAAGAAGTATTCGAAAAATTGAGAACATTTTTGAAAGATCATTTTATTAAGAGAACAATAGCAAGCTCTAAGTCAATTATAGATAAATGGAAGCAAGATGATATTTACCCATTCTCAGAGGATACAGAAGAAAAAGTTGATATAGCAGAAAGACAGATGTTTGATATCCTCGCTCTCAATATTAATTCCCACATGAAAAGCTTTGCTGATAGCCCAAATGAAATAAAGTCTTTTCAGTTTAGAATGATAAAGCAAACTATTGAAAAATCACCTAAAGACCTTCGAAAGATAATTGATGAAGTAATCAAGCTGCCAAAAGAAAAGAAAGCCGAGCTAGCAGAACTTTTAGAAGATAATGATTTGACCTCAATAATAACTATGTCAAAAATGGTTTCAGACAGAATTAAATTTATCTCAGGTATTGAAGAGCTCATATTTAACTATGAAACGAGAAAACTGTTAAAGGAACGTTCTCAACTCCACAAAATATTGGCGGACAATGCTTGGTTTTTTGGAAATGAATTTCAGGTTGCTGTGAATGATAAATCATTGACGGAGGTATTAAGAGTACACCGTAAATTGCTTAATTGCGAAATAGATATTGATGGGGAAGCAGTTAAAAGGCTTGATGGCAAAATTGGAATAATTGATCTGATGCTTTCAAGAGATATTCCTCGAAATCATGAAAATGAAAAAGAGCATCTTATTATTGAGCTAAAAGCTCCTAAAGTTAAAATAGGTAAAGAGGAAGTTGATCAGATAATCAGCTATGCTGATGCTATTTCAGAAGATGCTAGATTTAAAGGGCTTAATGTTAAGTGGAATCTTTTGCTTGTCTCTACAGAAGTTGATTCTACTGCTGAAAAAAGGAGAAGGCAGCTTGGCAGAGAGTTTGGAATTGTTCATGATACAGAATTAATTGATGGTGGACGTATGACTGTCTGGGTCAAAACTTGGTCTGAAATCATAAACGGATGTAAACACAGAATGAAGTATATAAAAGATAGTCTTGATATGGATTTTGATGCCACTAATGGGATTGAATATCTACAACAAAAATATGCTGAATATTTGCATGGCGTTATTTTAGATTAGCGATGGATTTTCATGGTTACGATAAATGTTAGCATAAAAATTTGGCACAGATTTGGCACAGTTTTGCCCCTTTCGGTCGGTTTCTGGCGGAGAGGCGGTATTGATAAATAAGGGTTTTCAGGCGTTTTGACCCCTCGGAATTAAGTTCAAATCTTCTCATCCCGATTTAGTTTAGAGAAGATTGCCCGAATTTGTTTCAGGCAATCTTCCTTCGATATACAAATATATTATGACAGATTAACTATTGTTCTTCCTACTGCTTTGCCGGCAGTGATTTCATCTATCTTTTCTCCCAGCTCCGCTAAAGAGATCTCTGTGACGTAGTCATTCATATCTTCGGATATCCATTCTTCCGCAATTTTATTCCAGGTTTTAACTCTTAAATCCATGGGGCACTGTACAGAATCAATGCCAAAAAGTGTTATCCCTCTGAGAATAAAAGGAAACACAGTGGTGTTCAGTTCCATGGATGCCACATTGCCGCAACATGTAACAGCGCCGCCGTAATCAACCGTTTTCAGTACAGTTGCCAGAATATTTCCGCCAACGGTGTCAACGGCTCCTGCCCATCTGCCTTTAAGTAACGGTCTGTTTGAGCTATCGTCTATATCATTTCTGTTTATTATATTTTTTGCACCCAAGGCTGTCATCATGGCTTCATTTCCTGTTTTTCCTGTTGCCGCTGTAACAGAGAAACCAATTTTTGAAAGCATTGAGACTGCGGTACTTCCAACTCCTCCTGTTGCGCCGGTTACGAGAACTTCACCATCTTCAGGCTTTAAACCGGATGAAAGCAACTTTAAAACGGACAATGCAGCTGTAAAACCCGCTGTTCCATATATCATGCTGCTCCTTAAAGATAATTTTTCAGGTAATTTGACAACCCAGTCGGCGGGGACTCTGATATACTGACCAAAACCACCTGATGTATTCATCCCAAGATCGAATCCTGTTACTATTACACTGTCGCCTTTTTTAAATCGTGTATCCAAACTTTCTTCAACAATGCCAGCGGCATCAATACCCGGAGTATGTGGATATTTTTTTGTAACTCCTTTGTTTCCATTTGCAGATAAAGCATCTTTGTAGTTCAAAGATGAGTATTTGACCTTGATAAGGACATCACCTTGCGGTAAGTCGGATATTTGTCTTTCCACGACCTCTCGTGTAAAAACTCCATTTTCTTCAGTTATTAACAGTGCCTTGAATATATTATCCATTTTGACCTCCATAATCAATTATGTTGGATGTCAAACTAATATAGTGTGGAATAAGTTGGATGTCAAACAAAATTGTTTGATATCAAACCTATTGATTTTTTTGAAAAAGAATCATATGATTCTTAAATGAATGATAAATATATTGTTTACTTTATCAGTAAGATTAAAAAGAAAATGGTTTTCTTCATCGAAAAAGAACTTGCTGAAAATAATATGGGCGGGTTGAAAGCATCACACGGAAATATCCTTACCTCTCTGTATGAAAATGGCGGCACTCTGAAAATGAGCCAAATGGCAAAAATTATAGGTAAAGATAAATCAACCGTAACGTCACTCATCAATAAACTTGAGTCTCTCGGATATATTGAAAAGACAAGTGACTCCAGCGACAAAAGAGTAACTATGGTTGTTTTGACAAATAAAGGCAGAGATGTGGAAAATACGTTCAATAATATATCGAAAATGGTCAGAGAGACAGCTTATAACGGCTTTTCAGATGAAGAGAAGGAACAACTTCTTACACTTCTCAAAAAACTGAATATGAATTTTAGTAATGCTCTTCCCAAAGATTAGAATTGTATAAAGCTATAAAATGGCTCATTAATCTGTCACCTGGCTACTTTTGTCTCTTGTCCCGAAACATGGGACATGCTTTATAACCAATCAGTTATGTGCTTTAAAATGAGAAATGCTGTTGGTGATATATGAAAGAAGCAGACGTTTATGTACTTCTGAGTATTTAGCAAAAAATAATAAAAAAGAGACAATGAGAGACCGGGAAAGCCGTAGCGGACTTAGTATCGCTGTTTTAGGCAGAAGTGTGAAATTTATCCGGCAGGCAAAACTTATTACTGACAATGAGCCTGTTTATGGGAACATAGAAGAATTTCTGATCCACGGTTTTTCATATGTGTTTCCGATAGATAATGGCAAGCTGACCAGAAGATTTGTCAGCGGGATAGATACGACAACACTCAAAAGTGACTATATAGCCGGAGACCTTGCCGGCGAACCTGACGGAAAAACGGAAATGGTTTACCAACGGATATTAAGAGTTACCAACACAGGATAGATTTTTATCATGCAAAGATATCTATATTGCTGCCCAGATTGCTCATGAGGGTATTTTTGCCGGCGTCTGCCGGTTGCGGTGCTTTTTCAGTTTCGGTGTTTTCCGTACTTTTTTCCGCTTTATATTTGATCTCTTCTTCTTTGCTTATCTTGTTGTTGCCGTCAATGTCATATTTGTCATAAACGTCTTTGCTGACTCTGTCGTAGGATATTTTGTACAGTTTTACAGGTTCAACATCCGGTTTTGAGTTTTCCTTTCCCTTTAATTCGGGGTACGAAATGCCGGAATAGGACGACTGATTAACACCTGATACACTCATGTCATCCTCCTTTAATAGTTAATATCTATATCGGCAAAACAACGTTGTTTCTTAAATAAAAACATACTTGGTTTATAAGCTAACAGTTAATGCGCTTCCTGCCTCGATTGACAACCGATTGCTTTGGTGGTTAAATATTGAGCGTAGGTATTTATTTAGTCAAGAAGAGGCGGATGAGAGTTTCATACAGGTTCAAACTCGTTTTTGTGATCACGTCCCTTTCCGTGCTGCTGACATCGGCATCCGTTTTCATATATTATCAATACACTTACCGCATTATGATGGAGAGTATCTCAAAAAACCTCAGGGATGTTGCTGAGCTTGTTCGCATGTCTTTGGATGAAAGCGATATGGAACGTCTGCAAAGACTGAAAGCCGCATTGGAGCCTTATATCTCATATACCGAAGATGAGATAAAATATATCCAGGGCGGTGGTGTAGTGAGTAATTTGCCAGCTGATGTTATAAAAAAATTACAGTCGAGTGACGATTTTCAGTTTCTCACAAAAAAAATATCCAGATTGATGCTGCTGACCCTCGATGCTCCTTATGCTGAGAAGCTCAAGCCTTACTCAGTGAAAAAAACGAGAGAATATTTTAATAAGGGCGGAGTCATGCCCTATCTCGTTACGATGTCTGATAAATATTTAAAACAGAGGCTTGTGCAGACGCTGGTTGCCAGCGGGTATGATAAAGTGGAAGGTGTCTGGATGGGCAACCCCATCGGGACAACATGGTACACAGCGCTTCCTGATGAGATTTTGCTTATTCCGGATGTATATGTGCACAATGAACTGTATACGGATGCATTCTATACGGCACTGTATTCCACGGCGACAATCTTTGATAAAAACGGTAAATTTGTCGCTTGTCTGGAAATGGACTATCCTGTCGGGCAGGAACTGAATAAACTCAGAAACCTGAGAACTCTCAGCTATATCCTCATCTTCATAAGTTTCATCGCCAGCCTGCTGCTGTCGCTATATTTTTCAAAACGCATGAGCGGTTCGCTTAAAAAGCTGACCGATGCCGCAGAGCAGATAAAAGACAACAACTACGATATCCGGACGGACATAACAAAAGAGGACGAGTTCGGTAAACTCGGCAGTGCGTTCAACAACATGGCGGAGGCTGTGCAGAAGACCACCACAGATTTGCAGAAGAGCAACGAGCGCCTTATGTCCCTCACGGCGGACATGCACGACGGGGTCGGTGCTGTGCTCACGAGCATACAGATAGCCACCAGAAAAGACAGCAATTCGGACATCGACAGCATCCACAGCCTTGCCGAACAGGGCATGGGTGAGATAAGGTTTCTCATGGATGCCATGGAGTATGAGTCGTCCACTTTTGAGCTTCTGGCGGAGGGAATAACTCTTCTTGCGGTGGATATTCTCCAGCCGCTGAATATATCCTGGGAGCTTGAGACCAGTGGTGAAAGCTCCGCAGAGATACCGTTTCAGATGTATCTGGACATTCAGCGCATCGCAAGGGAAGTCTTTGCAAACATTATCAAACACAGCGAAGCCGACAAATGCATGGTAAAGATTTCCATCGCTGAAGGTGAAATAAGATTGGAAGTGCGGGACAACGGGCGTCTTCGTGAGAAACCGCTGGGAACTTCCGGCGGCAAAGGGCTGAAAAACATACGACACAGGGTTATGCGCTATGGCGGCAGGCTGGAATCCGGGCGAACGGAATCCGGATTTTTCATAGATGCTTCATTAAAAATACCGGTCTGCCAGAATATCACATGATAAATCACATTTCCAAAAATGCAGATATGCTTTAAAAATAATCTATGTCAAAAATAAAAATAGTATTGATCGAAGACCAGGATGATGTCGCAGTAAACATTGTTTATGCCCTTTCAAAGGTGCCGGACATAGAGCTTCGTTCCATACATTTTTCTGCTGAAGACGCTTTAGCTGCCATAAATCAGGATGATGCCGACGTTTATCTTGTTGATCTCGGTCTGCCTGGCATGAGTGGAGTTGAGTTCATCGCTCTGGTTTCACAAAAAATGCCGGATACAGATTTTATCGTCCATACGATTTCTGAAAATGGACGTGATCTTCTTGAGGCACTCTCCGCCGGAGCTGTCGGGTATATTATCAAAGGCTGTGCAGATAATGATCTTATAGATGGAATCAAATCGGTTGCTTCCGGCGGAGGGCTCCTCAGCCCAAGAATGGCGAGGAGACTTTGTCACTATTTCAAAGAGAGCGGGGGCAGTAAAAATCCGCTCACAAAGACAGAAACAGAAGTGCTGAATATGCTGAAAACAGGCGAATCCTACGAGCAGATTGCCTCGCAGAAAAATGTCAGCCTGTCTACGATACAGTCGCACATTAAGAGTATATACAGAAAGCTGAATGTAAATAACCGCAGGGATGCCATTCTGGCGGGCTCGCTTATCGGGCTTTTGAAGGAACAGGACTGAATACCCTGCCGGTGTTGCTGAAACGGAACATGGCGGAGCCGGTTACTCCGCCGCCCGTACTCTGAGAAAAGCTCATCCTTCTTTTGCAATACACAGAAAACGCGTGAACATCTGGTTTACGCGTTTTTTTATTGCCGTATTCCGTGCTAAAATAATAAGGGACGAGGAGGAACAATGAACTCAAAAGATACAGACGACCGCCATCTCAGATACCACATACCGCACTTTCATCTCAGCAGCACATTTGGCGACGACTGGTTCGGGCAGAAAGCGGAGTATTTTGCAAGGTTTTTCGGAACGCCGACATTTCTGATAGGCCAGACCCTAATAGTTGCCGTTTGGATAGTGCTGAACGTTACCGGGGTAACGAAATTTGACATATATCCTTTCATATTGCTTAACCTGGCGTTCAGCTTACAGGCTGCATATGCCGCTCCGCTGATACTTCTTGCGCAGACGCGACAGGCTGACAGGGACAAAGCACACACTGAGGCGGATGCGCAGCACAGGGAAGACCTTGCCACGGCAGCTGAGAAACGTCAGATTATCGCAGAGGAGCACGCGGAAAAGATATTGGAGCTTTTGGAACAGAATACGAAACTGACCATGATAGTGCAGGATTTAAGCCGGAGCGCGGAGGAGAGGCAGATTCTGGCGGAGAGCCAGTCGGAAAAAATACTGGAGTTGCTGGAGCAGAATACAAGGCTGACCATGGTTGTTCAGGAACTTACGCAGGGTATGGAAGTGCTCACGCGCGAAGTGCGGAACAGGCTTCTTTTGCAGGATGACTACACGGATTAACGGTTTATCCCACAGTATTCATGTTCTCGATGTATTTATAGACTTCGGGCGGTACAGAGACGTTTTCAGGGTTTATGAGACCGATTATTTTTTGTGAGTCGAGGGCGCTCTTTGCCATGTCCACTACTTTAATGGGCATCCTGCCGCCGTTTTTGTTCATAAATATAACCACGACGGGTGTCATAGGGTTTGCGGCGTTCATCTTGCCCACCATGCCGAGCTCTTTCGTCGCCATGATAACTAGGGAACCGACGGGATAAATGCCGACGTTCTTTATGAAAAATTCGAATATGGATTTGTTGATGTGTTTGTCCGCCCACTGAAACATAAGTTTCAGTGCGGATGTTGCCGCTATACCTTTGTTGTATACCCTGTCGCTGGTGATTGCGTCATAAATATCGACCACGGCGCCTATTTTGCCGAAAATGCTTATCTGTTCGTCTTTAAGACCATATGGATAACCGGAACCGTCGTGACGTTCGTGGTGTTCTATTATCATTTTAAGTTCTTCTTCCGGTACTCCGCATTTTTTAGCGTATTCATATCCGCGGATAACGTGTGTCTGCATCACTTTATATTCTTCCGGAGTGAGCTTCCCCGGTTTGTTCAGCAGCTCCTCCGGAACGAGCATCTTGCCTATGTCATGCAGCAGTCCTGAGTTTGCGGCTATCTGCACCTCCGTTTTGTTCATTCCGAGGTGTGTTGCAAGGCTCGCTGCGAAAATGCTTACGTTCATGGAATGGTGAAATGTATAATTGTCGTGTTGTTTCAGTTTGGTGATGCTGGTGAGCACTCCGCGTTTTTTCATAGTCATTTCAGCAATGCTGTCTGAAACGTGTTTAATTGCTGTGGAGTTGACCGCGCCGCCGCATTTTATGTCGTCCAGAACAGAGCCCACAATGCGTACAGATTCCGTGTATACGTCCGACGCCTGATGCAGATCTTTCAGGTTCAGCTGACATTGTGATGATTGTTCTTTTATTTCATTTATAATGTTGGCAGATTTGCCATCGAGAAGGTCATCTAGCTTTTGCAGTTCCTCATTTCGTGGTTTGATGAAAACGTATTCTATACCGTTCTGTCTGAGACGGTCGATGACAGCCTGATTGTCTATTCTGACTTTATGAGTCAGAAAGTCCGTTCCGAGCCATCCCCGGTCAAATTTGACAATTTCATCACCTATCTTTAGATCGTCGAGGAAAACCTTTTCCATGCACCGCCCTGTATTGTATATTTCTATATATGCCTGACTGTTCACTTATAGTAAAATATGAGCCATCGGTCAATATATATCTGACAGAATTGTTTGTCATTCCTCAGTTTTGATGGGGTTATTTGCCGAAAATACCGCCTGTACCCCCGCTTATGAGTGATGCGACACTGCCCAGAGCTGCCGGGAGGTCAAAAAAGCTCTGTACTGCTATGTATTTAGGCTTCCATTGCGGGTTGAACTTATCCTTATAGCTGCGCAGCCCTTTGAAATTATAAAATCTTTCGCCGTGATTGAAGAGTGCGCTTGCAACCCTGTTCCAAAGGGGGGAAAAAGAGTGTGTATCTATGCCGGACAGGGGTGCCATGCCGAGGTTAAAATAGCCGTAACCTTTCTCTTTGCCGTAAAGCATCAGTTTTACAAACAGATATTCCATAACGCCTTTAGGTGCAGCCGAGCCGTATCTCATAAGGTCGATTGACAGCTCGTCCATGTCTGCTGCCGCCCAGAGGTTTGCAAACGCGACTGGAACGTCTGCCCTGAAAACCACTGCAACGGGTGTTTTTTTGATATATTCATCGTCGAAACATCCCAGCGAGAAGCGTTTTTCGCGTGTATTTTTGCTTGTGAGCCATTCGTCGGATATCTGTTTCAGCACAGGCAGAAGGCTTGCTGTGTCTTCGATTATTTCGAAACGGCAGTCCTCCTTTTCCATCTTTTTGAGGTTGTTGCGTGTTCCGCTCCAGTGGCTGCCTTCAAGGCTGAAATTGTCCAGCGGTACCCGCGCTTCCTCGCCTATTTTGTATATTCTGAAACCGGCGTCTATATATTGCGGGATATATTGTGTGCCGACTTCATAAAAAACAGCTTTGCATCCGTGGTTTTTTGCCAGTCCGCGGAAACCTATTATGAGTTCTGCTGCCTCGTCCTCATCTGCCGCTGAAACGGGATCACCCATGCTTACGAAGCACCTTCCCTCGATTCCGTACATGACGAAAGAAGTGTGTTCATCGTTGGTGAAAAACTGTTTATCCGGTAAAAGAGCCAGATATGACGACGTGTCGCTGCTGTTTTTTACGACATACTCAATTTTCTCGTGACTGAGCGCCTCATAATGGCGGACTTTTCTGGAGGGCTGCATGAATTTGTAAAGCAGCAGTGCGGACATAAGACTGAAAACGCCGACCAGCGTTCGCAGGAATCTTGGCGCCTGATCGTTGAATGTGAAAGTCCACCATAGGCTGCTGCGGTATTCGACGTGTTTGTATGAAAAGAAACCCAGCCAGACGTATACCAGAAGGATTGCGAAAACAGCTGCCGCCCATTCTTTTGTGAGCACTTCGTCGAAGAATGGACTGCGTTTGTTGAACAGCTTTCGAACAGGGAGCATTGCAGCCGCAATGGCAGCTGCGAAAACAGCGGTTTCAACCTCAGCGCCTTTCAGCAGCCCGAAGAGTGTTCCGGCAGCCAGAAGTGCCATAGTGAGCTGATACGCAAGGTCTATACGTTTTCTCAGCCCTCCTGAGAGGATGATGAGACCCATTCCCGTTATGCTGGCGAGGAAGTGAGAGGTTTCCACCACGGCAAGGGGGAGCATCTTTTCAACGAAGGCAAATCTGTCGGGGTTTATCGGTGTCGCGCCGGCGAATAGCATGTAAGCGCCGACTATGAAGACTATCACTGAAATCAGGTTCGGTGTGACAGCCCTGTATATTCTGTTAAGGTATCCGGCGTATGAGAGCACCTTCTCTTTCTGCCGCGCACCTTCGCTTATGCCGAGAATTATCGCAGCCGTGAGCAGCGGCAGGATGTAGTATGTTACTCTGTATACCAGCAGCGAACCTATCATGGACGGAACGGAAGCAGAGGGAAAGAAAGACAGAATTACCGTTTCAAATACAACGGCACCGCCGGGAACATGGCTGATAAGCCCGATGGTCTGGGCGAGAATGTATATCCCCATAAACTGCATAAAGCCAATTGGAGCGCTGTCGGGCATAAGAACATAGAGAACGGCGCCAGCCAGAATCCAGTCGATGACTCCGACCGTTATCTGTGCCATCCCCAGTGCGGGCGAGGGGAGAGTCATCTCCTGCCCGAACAGGCTGAAAGGTTTACGAAAAAAGACAAGAAGGAAGTAATACGCCGCTATTGCAGCCAGAAAAAGAACGCCGACGAAGCGTATGTTTATGAACATATGCAGATTGAGGGGCATTTCCGCAACCGGCGTAAATGTGAATGCGGCACCCCCAACGGCGAGTATACCGACCCAAAGAGTTGCCGAAGTGAACACCACCATGCGGCTTATTTCCGAAAAGCTGAGTCCCCATGAAGAATAATACCTGTAGCGCAGTGAGCCTGAAGCCAGCACGGAGAGTCCTATTGAATTGCTGAACCCGTAGCTGAGAAACGATGCCAGCACAACCTTGCGCGCAGCCAGTTTTCTGCCGAGATAGCGCAGTCCCAGAAAGTCGTATGTAGTGAGGAAAAGATAGCTCACCGCCATGAAGAAAACCGCCAGCAGCTTGTTCTGCATGGGTATTGCGTTAAGATCCTTCATGATCTGCCGCAGGCTGTATTTGTCCAGAAAGCTATCGACAAACATGCCTGTCAGAAATATCATGACGATGATGAAACCGAAAGATAATATCTGTCTGGTTCTATGACTGATTTTCATGTTCTATAGTGTTAAGTGTAACACTTATCTTTCCGCCTTGAAACCTGATTTTCATATTTCTGTATTTAAAGAGGTAGAAAAGCCCCACAGCCGCAGCAAGCAGACCGGATACGGCTCCGACGCCAAGTGCGGCACGCGCACCGAAGATATCCGCTATCCTGCCCACAAATGGGGCGCCTATTATCGTTCCTCCCCAGGATATAGCAAACAGTATCGCCAGCACCCGTCCGCGCATATGAGGTTCTGTGAGAAGCTGGACAGCACCCAGAGCAGTCGTTGTAAAGGTCTGGGCGGAAATTCCTATTACAGCCAGAGCCGCACCGAACAGCAGATATGTCGGCATTGCCGCGGCAAGGATGAATCCAGCGCCGAAAACTGCCGCACCGACGAAAATGAGCGACACGCGGGGCTTATCGCGGCTTGCGGAAAGCAGAGCGCCAACGACGGAACCTACTGCCATGATAGTTGTCAGAAGCCCGAACTCGTGAGCTCCGGAGTGGAACACCGATACTGCCATGGTGGAGATGTATATCGGGAAATTCAGCCCGAAAGTACCTATCAGAAAGAACATGAACAGAATTGTTTTAAGGTCCGGTCTTCCGGATATATACCGGAATCCGTCCGCCAGCCCGCTTCTGGTGAATTTCACTTTTTCGCGCAGGTGCAGTTCGCTCTTTTTAATGGTCCAGAGCGAAACCAGAACTGCGGCGAAAGAGGCGGCGTTTATCAGGAAAACCCATCCTGTGCCTATTACGGATATCATGACCCCTGCCACCGCGGGACCTATCATGCGAGCGGCGTTAAATGATGTGGAGTTAAGCGCTATGGCGTTTGAAATGTCTTTTTCAGTAACAAGCTCGGAAACGAATGTCTGCCTGGCGGGAGTGTCAAAAGCTGTGACACAGCCGAATATCAGAGCAAAGATGTACACATGCCACAGCTTAACCGCGCCCAGAACTGTCAGAAGACCCAGCCCGAGCGCCAGAAGTCCCATGGAAGCCTGTGTTATGATAAGCAGTTTCCGCCTGTCGAAATAGTCCGCAGCAAATCCGTTTACCGGCAGCAGAAAAAACTGCGGTCCGAACTGCAAAGCCATGACTATACCGACGGCTGTTGCGTTGTTGTTTGTCAGCGATGTCAGAACAAGCCAGTCCTGCGCCGTCCGCTGCATCCATGTGCCGACGTTGGAAACGATGGCGCCCGCTGCCCAAAGTCTGTAGTTTCGCACCGCGAGGGAGCGAAAAGTGCTTTTAAACATATGTTTTCCTTTCAGACGGATAATATACCAAACCACTCAAAACTGCAAAGTTTCTCTGCAAAGGATAATTCTGCCGGAATCATAATTCGATTTATATAATAATTTTTCTAAATTAAATATTACATTTTCAGCATATTCCTGTGACAGACAGGGGATACACTCATTCAAAATTCCGGAGGTTTGCCGAATGAGCAAGTTCAAAAAGTTAGCGTCAATGGCGTTTCTCGCCGTTGTAATGACAGTCTCACTTGTGGCGTGCAGCGACAGCGACAGCGACGCAGCAACGCCCACACCCGATCCCGAAACACCAGCAGCAAAAAGCGTTTCTTTCACAGGAGTTAAAGCTCCCGAAACAGATACGGAAAAAAGGAGCGTCCTTGCTTCCGGTGCTGTGACAATCGACGGAAAGGAATATTCCATCGGATATCACACTATCCTCAGAAGCGGTGATAAACCCAGTTCAGATTCCGAATCTTTCGGTCAGCTTTATGACGAGAACGGAGACAAGGTTCTCAACCCTTCCGATGCTTCTGATTATATCTCTTCCGACAACGACTTCTCTTCACTGCTTACAGGTCTTGACGGAAATCTGTACATGATATCCCACTTCGAATCAGTTCCCGCAGCTATGTACATCACAAAGCTGAAACAGGATGCATCCGGCATTCTTTCCGCTGAAAAAACACGCCACATTGATTTTTCCGGCGTTAAAGGCGGCTGGGTACACTGCGCAGGCAGCGTTACACCCTGGGGCACGCATCTCGGTTCCGAAGAGTATGAACCCGATGCGAAGATCGTTGACGCAACAACGGGCAAATTCAACGATACTTACGGCAACAGAATGGCTCTTTATTTCGGTCTGGCAACTAACCTGACAACAGCGGGCGCATACAGCACAATGAACATCTATAACTACGGATGGCAGACAGAGCTTGCAGTTCAGAACTTCAACGCTGTCACAGTTACAAAACATTACAGCATGGGACGCGTTGCCCACGAGCTTGGTTATGTCATGCCCGATAAAAAGACTGCATACATCTCTGACGACGGCACAAACGTCGGTATGTTCAGATTTGTTGCCAATACTGCGGGAGACCTCTCCTCCGGTACTCTGTACGTTGCCAAATGGGCACAGACAGACGCAGCGAACGGCGGTTCTGCAAACATAACATGGATAAGCCTCGGATCAGCATCAGATGCTGAGATAAAGACTATGCTCGATTCACATGTCACATATGCTGACATCTTCGACGAAGTTGACATATCCGGCGGCGCAACCTGCCCCGCGACTCACAACGAAATAAACACTACATACGGTCACCAGTGTCTCAAAGTTAAAACAGGCATGGAAAAAGCCGCTTCCAGACTGGAAACACGCCGCTATGCAGCAATGCTCGGCGGTACCACAGAGTTCCGCAAGATGGAAGGCATCACTCTTAACCCTGAAACAAGAACGATGTATCTTGCACTTTCCGAGATAGGCAACGGTATGCTTGATGGCGGTTCAAACGACACTGGCGGTCCCAACGATATCAAAGTTGCTAAAAACACATGCGGTGCGGTATACGCTCTTGACCTCGACACAAACTATACAGCTACAAAAATGTATCCTGTTGTTGTGGGAACACCTGTCACAGCCGACTACGGTGCTGCTGATGATTCCAAAAAGTATGCTTCCGACGGCGCATTTGCGAACAACAAATGCTCTCTGGACGGCATAGCAAACCCCGACAACCTGACATTTATGCCCGGCTATAAAACGCTTATCATCGGCGAGGATTCAGGCGCAGGACACGAAAACGACATGATATGGGCATACAGTGTCGATACGAAAACACTCACCCGTATCCAGACAACACCCTACGGTTCCGAAACCACATCTCCCTATTTCTACCCCAGCTACCACGGTTTCGGATACCTTATGAGCGTTATTCAGCACCCCTATGGCGAAGCAACAACCGGTATGCCCGCTGCGAACAACACTGCTGATAAAAGAGCATACACAGGCTTCATAGGTCCTTTCCCCGCAATGGACTAAGAAGTAAGGTTTCCCTTTTTTGATAATAAGTTCCCCGTGAGGCTGCGGCTTCACGGGGAATTTTGATTTAACGATAAGGAGTGATCGATATGAAAAAACTTGGTGTGTTTTCCCTGTTGGGCGCCGTTATGCTTTTTGTCACGGCTGCCTGCGGAGGCGGAGGAGGTTCCGCGTCGGCAACGCCGGAGGATAAGGTAAGCTCCCCGCTGTTTTCAAAATCAATGAAGAACGAGGCGGCGTTTATTCCGTCGCAATGTTACACTGTTACGGAAGGGGAGAACGGAGAAAAATTCAACCCATGCTACAGCTGTCACAAAAACTCTGTTGAACCCAACTACACAAACGACGACGACTTGCAGGAAACATACACCTTTGCGGAATATGCGAACACGAACCACTGGACAAATCTGTTTGTTGACCGCACAAACGCCGTTGCCGCACAGAGCGACAGCGAAATCCTTTCATACGTGCGGCAGGACAACTATAAATCCGCAGACGGAAAAATAATACTCGCTGAAAAACTGAGATCCGTTCCAAAAGAATGGGATTACAACGGCGACGGAAAATGGAACGGTTATACGCCGGACTGCTATTTCAACTTTGACAATGAGGGATTCGACCGCAACTCAGAAGGCGGCTACACCGGATGGAGAGCCTACGCTTATGCGCCTTTTCTGGGGACTTTCTGGCCTACGAACGGTTCTACGGATGATGTACTTATCCGCCTCAGTGATATATTTATGAAGGACGAAAGCGGCAATTTCAGCCTTGAAGTATACAAGACAAATCTTGCCATAGTTGAAGCGCTCATCAAGAAAAAGGATATTTCCATAGATCCGGTGAACGAGACCATATATGGCGTTGATCTGGACAAAAACGGCAGCCTCGGCACAGCTTCGGTCATAGAATACGACTGGCTGCCCACCGCAGGCAGATACATGTATTATGTCGGTCTGGCAAAAACTAAACTCGCGGCCGGTGATGTGCATCTTGCGGCAGGGCTTTTTCCGGAAGGAACTGAGTTTCTGCACTCGGTGCGATATATAAACGTAACCGACGGCGGGGACATAGCCATGGCTCCGCGCATGAAAGAACTGCGTTATTCCAAAAAGCTGCTGTGGATGACATACAGCGATCTGGAGTATGAGGCTTACGGCGAGTTTAAAGAGGAATATGATTTTCCGAACAGACTCTCCGTTTACTACGGCGATATAGAGAACGGACTAGGCAACCCGCAGGGCTGGGCGTTTCAGGCTTTCATAGAGGATGCAAAGGGCGATCTGCGCCCGCAGACGTATGAGGAGACGGTATTTTGTATGGGCTGTCACACTAGATTGGGCGCCACCAGCGACACCGTTTTTACATACAGCCGCAAATATGAAGACGCATCGAACAGACGCGGCTGGTTCCATTGGACGCAGAAGAGTATAAAAGGCACGCCTGAGCATAAGGTCGCATACGAAGGCAAGGGCGAGCAGTACGAATATACAATGTATTTGCAACAGAACATAGCGGGAGACGAGTTCAGGGACAACGATGAGGTTAAAGCGAAATTTTTCAATGCAGACGGCACTCTTAAAACCGATATGGTGACCGCGCTGCACTCCGACGTTTCCGTTCTGCTGTTTCCTTCATCGTCAAGGGCGCTGACTCTGAATAAGGCGTACAGAAGTATCGTTAAGGAACAGAGCTTTGTTTACGGACGGGATGCCAACGTCAAACCCGTTACAAACGTGCATAAGACCATCTCCCCGCAGGACAAACCTACAGGGTTGACGGATTTTATACTCTCAACAGCAACATCTCTTATATTCTGATACGAAAAGGGCGGTCATCCGACCGCCCTTTCTATTTTGTTCTATTGATTGGTTTTTTTGCATAATATTTTTTCAGGAAGAAAAAACTCTGTGGTTATTTGCTTCCACGGATGGAAGCCGCTTGCGTGAGCGCAGGGAGGCTTTGCCGACCGTAGCGTTGCAGAATTTTTTCAGGAAGAAAAAATTCTGGTATTTATTATGTCCTGAACCGGCTCACCAGCATAGACAGATCTTCCGTCTGCTTCTGAAGGTCTGTTACAGTGTTGGAAACCTCCGTAACGGAAATGTTGCTCTGTTCCACTCCGTTTGAAAGTGTCTGTGTGTTCCCGTTGATATTATGGATAGCCTGAACCTGTTCGGAAACAGCCGTTTCTATATGTCTGCTCGCTTCTGTTATGGTATCCACGGAACTCACGATATTTTCGAACATACTCTCCGTGTCCCGGATAACAACAACGCCGTTTTCCACCTTTTTGCTGGCGGCTTTCATGTTGTCCGATGCAACGGACGATTCTTTCTGGAGGTTTAGAATGATGGTCTCTATTTCCTTTATCGCCTTCTGGGAGCGTTCCGCAAGTTTTCGCACTTCGTCCGCCACAACGGCAAATCCGCGTCCGTGTTCGCCAGCTCTTGCCGCCTCTATGGCTGCGTTCAGCGCCAGAAGATTTGTCTGGTCGGCTATATCGTTTATGACGTTTAGTATGTTGCCTATTTCCTCTGAAGAGTTTGAAAGCTGACCTATGGTCTTGCCTAGGTTTTCAACCTCCTCTTTGATGGACATAACGCTGGAAACCGCTTCCATAAGCATCTCTCTTCCATCGTGAATAAAGTTGTTTGCCTGTTCCGCCTTATCTGTTACATCCTGAACGGAGCGCACTACCTCCGATGCGGACGTGCTCATCTCTTCCGTAGCCGAAGCAACTGCGGAGAGCTGCATCGTCTGTTCCTGAAAGTTCTGCGCCAGTTTTTCTGAAGTGGCGGAAAGTTCTGCGTTGCCGGAAGCGATGCTTTCAGAATTCTGCTTAACGGTGTTTATGATGTCCCTCAGTTTATTAACGAACTGATTGAAATACTTTGCAAGTTCACCGACTTCGTCTCCTGATGTTACCGGAAGTTTCTTTGTAAGGTCGCCTTCGCCTTCTGAGATGTCTTTAAGCATACCGGCGGTCTGCTTTATACTTTTTACAATGACAGAACCGAGTTTAAATGCAACCGCAGCGCCGACAACAAGACCGAAGATGATGACGCTGATGAACATGTATTTGGATGTGGTAAAGGTTGTGTTAGCCGTGTTGTGCTCGTCTTCTGCGTCTTTAAGGTTTGTTTCCGTGAGACTGTTCAGATTTTCCCGCATGGTATCAAAAAGTTTGCTTGCCTCTCCGTATGAAAGGGCGGCTGCGGCGCGTCTGGAATCCTCTGTGTTTTCTGCCGAAAGTTTCAGCACCTGTTGGGATACAACCTTCCAGTTGGCATAATCTGAGTGAAATTTGTTTATGGTTTCCTCAGTTTTATCAGTTTTGCTGAGAGCCTCGTATTTTCCGAAACGGGTCACAACCTGTTCCATATTTTCGTTGTATGAATCCAGAAAATCTTTGTATTCCGGTGCATCCGCTGGTGTAACGGTTATGGCGCGCTCCGCCAGCAGCAGCTGGTGCAGGTCTCTGTCCGCCTCTATAAGGTAATCCATTGAAGGAAGGCGAACCGAGAAAATTGAAGCCTGAGTATTATTGATCTTCGTAAGCCCGAAATGACCTATGATTCCACATATCAGAAGCATAAGCATCAGCGTGCCCAGTCCGAGATTGATTTTGGTTCTGATTGAAAAATTAGCAAGAAAATTCATATTAAACCCCGAAAAGCAGTAACATATTTTGTATTTATAATGATTATATGTTTTGAACTATGATAATCAAAGCGAAAAATCGGTCATAGGTGAAATAATAACACTTATGAATCAGAAGTTAAAATATGATTTATGATGTTTATCAAAGATTAATTCTTGTGACTACACCGTGGAGTTTTTCTGAGGGAAGTCTGTAAAACTGTACGAATGATGGCGTGACCTTTCTGATGAGAGAATAAAATCTCCATATAGGGTTGTCGGTCATGATGTCCTCCACCCCGTAAAAGACCACGGCTTCGTTTATTCCGGCGTTTTTGAATATTTTGTCTATGTCCACGCCTGATTCCATATAACCCATCCGTATGTCGAATACGCGCAGACCGTCCGAAAGATCATCCTTGAACTGCCAGCTTATTCCGAATGGCTCGTCTGTGACGTTTATGGAGATGAATATATTGTCTTTATAAATTATGTTGTTGATGAACATGGTCTTTGCTATGTAGGGCGGGATGAAGTTCACATCTCTTATGAAGAAAAGCCCTGTGCCGTCCAGCTTTGAAGAATTAAGATATTTTGCCTCATACTGTTTTAAAAAGTCTTCGATCCGAACGGGTTTAATGGCTTTATACATCCTTTTGCCGCCCTTTGTGTAAACGACGATAACAAGGAACGGAACCGACGCTATCAGAAGCGACCAGAAACCGCCGTGGGGAATTTTCAGCATGTTCGAAGAGAGGAACAGTATATCTATAACCGTTATGAAAACGGCGACATAGGCTTTAAGATAATCTTTTCTTATGAAAAAGATGAATGAAATTATTATGCCTGTGATGGTCATTGAACCTGTAACGGCAAGACCATATGCTGCCGCCATGTGTTCCGAGTTCTGAAACACGAACATAGCTATGAGAACACAGACCAGCAGGAACCAGTTGACCGTTGGGATGTATATCTGTGAACGCATCTCGTCGGAGGTATAGTCCACCTTTAAAAGAGGGAGGATGCGCGTTGTTATAGCCTGATATATAACTGAGAACATTCCGCTTATCATCGCCTGTGAAGCAATTATGGTCGCCATCACTGACAGGAACAGAAACGGTATGTAAAGAACGGGTGTCTGACTGTAAACCATTTCGAAGAGTATGTTTTTTGCGCCTGAATGTTCAAGGAGAAATGCAGCCTGTCCCATGTAGCTGAACACCAGAACGAAAAAGACCATTGACCATGCTCTTATAATGGGTGCTCTGCCGAAATGTCCCATATCGGCGTAAAGCGCTTCCCCGCCTGTTGCGCAGAGTATGACCTCTGACAGTACGAAAAAGCCCACAACTCCGTGTGTGCCGACAAATTCAACGGCATAGAGCGGATTTACCGCAAGGAGGATCTCCGGATGGTGAAAAAGAGAAGCAAGACCGGTAATAAGCAACACTGTAAACCAGACCAGCATCACAGGACCGAAGAACACTGCGACCTTTTCGGTTCCTTTGCTCTGCACAGAGAAAAGCCCGACAGCTATCAGTGCCGCTATGAATATCAGAAGCCCTTGTGAAACACCAGAAAAAGACGGTATCTGCCGCAGACCTTCCACAGCGGAAAGGATACTGATTGCAGGAGTGATAACCCCGTCGCCGACGAGAAGAGAAACGCCCACGTATGTGAGAAGAGTGAAAAAAGCTGTTTTCCGTCCGGATTTCAAAAGCGGAGTGAGTATCTCCATAAGAACGATGGTGCCGCCTTCCCCGCGTTTACTCAGGCTCATGGACAGCCATGCATATTCCACCGTAACCAGAAGGAACATCGTCCAGAAAATGAGCGATACAACACCCATTATGTTGAGTTTTGTGGGTTCAAGCAACAGGAAAATGACCGTCAGTGTGTATATCGGGCTGGTGCCGATATCACCGAATACGAGACCCAAAGATTTAACTATCTTTGCCCAGTCCGTACGTGTCAGCATTAAATGACGTATCCCGTTTTTAAAATTAGAAACATCTGCAAAAAATACGCTTGTTTGTCATGAGTGTCAATTATGATTTTTGTAACCTCATCGGGAAGGTTATTATAGTTGTCAGCCCGTTTGCGTTTTCAAAAGACAGATTTCCGTAAAGCTGCTCTGTCAGGCTGTGTATCAGCATCATGCCCAGACTGTCCTTTTCGTGTGCATTTTCATCAAGCCCTTTGCCGTTGTCGCTGACAGTAAGTATTGCTTTTCCTCTGTCCTCTTTCAGGCTGATGCGGATAGACGGAAATTCGGTTTCGGCGAAGGCGTGTTTAATGCTGTTGGTCACAAGTTCGTTGATGAGCAGTCCGCATGTTATGGTCGAGGATATGGGCAGGTCTATCTTCTCTATGTCGGTTTCGAATTTTATCATGCTGCCGGTATGGGTGAAAGTTACTGAGTAATAGTCTATGAGTTTCGCAAAATAGTCAGCCATATCAACGGTTGAGAGATCTTCCGATTTATACAGGCAGTCGTGCATCAGCGCCATAGACATAACGCGGGACTGCGCGTTTTTAAGAATGTCCCCGACCGACTGATCACCGGAATCCGCTGTGTCCGACTGTAAAGAGAGGATACCGGAAACTATCTGGAGGTTATTTTTGACCCTGTGGTGAAGTTCACTTAAAAGAATATCCTTTTCTTGCAGAGCCTTGGTTATGGCTGAGTCTTTCGCTATCCTTTCGGTTATATCGAAGAAAGATACAACGGCACCTGTTGCTTTTCCATCAAGCAAAATGGGCGATGCGAACATTTCGCCGAAAAATTCAGTTCCGTCTTTCCGCACAAAGGTTTCGACACAGTTGAGCGGTTTTCCGGTTCCTATCGCCTTCATGATTATGCAGTCTGCTGATTCCATCGGCATCCCCTGCTCATCCCTGTTGTGGGTCAGCAGGATATGGTTTTTACCCACCAGTTCCTCTGACGTGTACCTGAGTGTTTTGCTGAGTGCACTGTTGATGAAGGTTATGCTGCCCAGTCTGTCCACGCCGAAAATACTTTCTGATGCGGATTGAAGGATGGATTCGCTGCGGCTCATGGAGGCGTTGAGAACTGTTTCGCGGTCGTGTAAACGCGTGAGCATACGCACAATGTTGAGATATCCTATTCTGAATAGGATAAGTATCAGCACATAAAGGATTACGTGTCCGACATATGCAGATTTTTCAATGTCCTTTTCGCCTTTTATAATGTCGGAAATATTTGTTACAACGCTGATTGCACCGCGGATATCGCCGACTTTGTAACCTTGAAAAGCGTGGCATTTAAGGCATGGTTTCTCTATGAAAAAGGGCGCCATGAGACGAAATTCGTATCTCGCATCATGCTTTTCCATAAAATAATATTCTTTTCCGGTTTTCAGCACCTCGTCAAGCGCCTTAACCTCCCATCCGTCCGGTACGTTAACAGGATTCAGGAGTTTATCGCTGACCAGTCTTGTGCGGACGAGGTTTGCATCTTTGTTAAATTCGTACATCTGACGAACCATGTACGCCGGGTTCACAAGGGTGAGCGTTCTTCCGTCCGGAAGTTTGATGTCGCGGTCTTTTATGTGTGAGAGATACGGGTTGGGGATGGTTGTATTTGTAAAGGTATAAACGCCGCCGTGTCTCGATGCCCATCTGCGGAACATTTTGTCTTTTTCAAGCGCCATCCGCCCCTGAGCGAGAGCCGTTATAAGGGTGTTTTTTTTCGCAGTGTTTATAGTCCATATCAGTGATCCACCCACTGCGACGGTCCACATAAACACAAGTGCTACGAAGTAGTTTTGAATCAATCTGATACTGTTTGGCTGCTTCATTTCTCACCTTTGGTAATTATAACAGTTTTTTTATGTGTCAGCATGTAAATTTTTCAACATAGACTTGTCGTTTATGTTAATATGCGGCATACTATTGTATAGTATTAAACGGGTGAGGTTATGAACGTGCAGGAGATGACTGTTCTTTATGTCGAAGATGAAGCTATTACCCGCATGTATTTTGCCAGAATGCTGTCCAAAAGAGTTAAAGAGGTTGTCCTTGCTAAGGACGGTCAGGATGGTCTGGACAAAGTAAATGAGTCTGCGCCTGACATCATCATAACAGATATAAACATGCCTGTTATGGACGGAAGGGAGATGGTGCGCCGCCTGCGCGAAAAAGGCTGCGAAACACCAATAATTGCCCTGACGGCGTATGAATATACAAAGGATGAACTGCGCGTGGACGACGTCATCCGCAAACCTGTAAATCTCGAAAGACTTATGTCCAGCATTTCCAGTTTATACGCAAGTTAAGGTTTAATACCATTCATGATATTCAAAGGGCGCTTTTATGCGCCCTTTTTTTGTTATGAATCTGTTTTATTATTTCTGCACATTATTTTTAAACAGATGCAATATGATTCCGCCATGTGTCCTATGCAGTAAAAGGCGATTGGTTAGTTTTCCGGAATTACCTTTTACGGCAATATCCTTTACAATCTTTACTTCAATTTTAAATCATTAACACCATCCTGACAAAATTACAGCTATAACTTTATTAAGCAATATTGGTATTGACGTTTTTTAACCTTAAAAGGAGGAACAATGTTACGAATGGCGAAGTTCATTACGGCTTTTGCGTTGACGGCTCTCATAACGCTCTTTGCGTCATCTGCCATGGCCGCACAGGAAAAACCTGTTAACCCCAAAACCTGCTACGAATGTCACGACGTAGTCAAAGAACTGCACGCGGGCGGCAAGCACAAAAACGTTAACTGCGTTAGCTGTCACTCCGGTCTGAAAGATCACCTTGCTGATTCTTCAAAAAGACCTGTGGTTGACACATCATGGGAAGCCTGCGGACAGTGTCACAAAAATCAGCACGACACTTTCCTTCAGGTAAACAAGCACCGTCCTGCAAGAGATGAAAAATCTCAGCTGACAAACAGAGCTCCCAACCCCTATTGGGACAAACTGATGATGGGACACGGTTTCACAAAGGAACACGGACTCACCAGAAGCCACCCCTTTATGCTTCTTGACCAGATAGTTGTTGACAGAGCTTTCGGCGGCAGATTCCAGCCCAAAAACGGCTGGGAATATGTTAACAACAAACCCGGAAAAATCTGGGATGCTATTGTTGACAAAGAACCCTCCACCGACGACCAGAAAGTCTTCATGAGACAGACTGCAACAGCGGTCAACCCCGTTTGCCTCCAGTGTAAAACTCAGGATCATATCCTTGACTGGGCATACATGGGCGACCCCAAAGCCGGCGCTCCCTTCTCCAGAGCGAGCAAACCCGTTGCTATGATACAGTCCAAAAAGATTCAGCACGGACTTAACTGCTTCTACTGCCACGATCCTCACTCTGCCAAACCGAGAATCGTAAGAGATGCTCTTATTCAGGCACTTACAAGACCCGAAGCGGACACTCTCTGGGCAAAAGACCCCAATCATACAAAGATAAAAGTGTATGACATGGGTATGAGAGGCTATACAAGAAAGATAGCTATCCTTGAAAAATACGACTCAAGACTTCAGTGCGGTCAGTGTCACGTTGAATATAACTGCAACCCCGGCACAGACACTAAAACAGGCGAAAAAGTTACCTTCGCCGACGACAGAACGAACCACTTCCCCTATAAAGACGTGTTCCAGCTTTATGACCACTATGAAAACCAGATACATATGCTGGATTTCAAACACGCTCTTACTGGCGGACTTCTGTGGAAAGGACAGCACCCCGAATCAGAGACATACTATAACTCTGCTCACGCAAAAGCGGGCGTAGGCTGCGACACTTGCCACATGGAAAAAGTTAAAGGCAAAGACGGCAAGATGTACACATCGCACTATGCTGTTACACCGAAAGAACACATCAAATCTTCATGTCTGACAGGCGGATGCCACAAAGGCTGGACAGAGAAGGATGCTGTTTACGCTATCGACTCTGTTAAAGCCTACACTAAAGGCAAGATGAGAAAAGCCGAGTTCTGGCTCGACAGAATCATCGACAAAATTGTTGAGGGCAAAAAAGCAGGCGTTGACCCCGCTGTTATCAAACAGGCACAGGATCAGCACCTCAGAGCACATATTCTCTGGGAATACTGGACGGCTGAAAACTCAGACGGTTTCCACAACCCCGAAATGGCTCGTGAATCTCTCACTCAGTCTATTGACGAGTCACAGAAAGGTATCAAGATGATCGACGATGCTATCGCGGCAAAAGCAGCTCCCGCTGCCGCAGCGAAGTAACAGACATTAAACCTGACGGGGGGCTGAAAAGTCCCCCGTTTTTAAAAGACTGCCGCGTCCGCCGTCTTTGCGAGGAGCGGAGTGACGAAGCAATCTCATTAATTATTTGTTATTCTAACTTGAGGTGTATCCGTGCTTAAAAAAATACTCGATTTCTGGGCTTCCGTTAAGCTCGCGATGTTTCTCTTTATCCTGATAGCTTTAAGCTCTTCTCTGGGTACATTTATCCAGCAGAATGATTCCGGCTCAAAAGCGGTCTTCTGGCTTTCGGAAAAGCTGGGCATGACACATGAACAGATATATATGTGGCTTGTCAAAACGGGACTGGCAGACATGTATTCCTCGTGGTGGTTCATCGGGCTTCTGGTGCTTTTCGGCGTGAACCTCACAGTCTGCACGTTTTACAGACTTTCACACGTATACAGGCAGCTTAAAACGCCTGTCACGGTAAACAGGAACATTTTCGGCGAAAACTCCGTATCATTCGGTGCAGAGAGTGACGCCGAGTCAAAAGTTAAGGATTTTCTCCGCGGATACAGCATTGTAGAGGAAAAAGACGGCGATACGCTTTACCTTGCCGCGGAAAAGGGACGTTTCGCCAGAAGCGGCGTGTACATAACCCACCTCGGCATAATGGTGATACTCATAGCGGCGCTCATCGGCATTACCGTCGGTTTCAAAGGCAATCTCGGTGTTGTTGAGGGACAGAGCGACGACACTATTGTAAATGCTAACAATGCCACAAGAAAACTGCCGTTTTCAGTCCGTCTGGACAACTTTGACGTGAAATATTACGAAAATTCGGTCAAACCGGAACTTTACCGTTCCGAAATAGCCATTATAGAGAACGGAAAAGAGATATCCAAAGAGGTGATGGTCAACTCGCCAATCGAATATAAAGGATATCGTATCTTTCAGACAAATCACGGTTTTTATCCCAACAAAGACCTCTCTTTTATTTTGAATACGGGCAAAGAGGGCAGTGTTAAGAAAATAGCGGTTCAGTTCGGCAAAAAATTCACTATCCCCGGCACAGAGGTTTCGGCAGAGGTTACAGACTTCGCACCCTCTCTCGGTCAGGACAACAAAGGCGAACTGGTTAACTTCAACACCCTTATGATGAACCCCGCCGTAAAGGTTGAGGCGTTCGACGAGAACGACGTATCTCTCGGATATAAATGGATATTCCAGAAATACCCCGAATCGGGTCAGGCGGGCGACATGAAGATTGAGTTCGTGGACGTCATAGGCGCGCAGTATTCGGTCTTCTCCGTGACATACGACCCCGCTGACTACCTTGTATATATCGGCTTTTTCATTCTCGGTCTCGGTGTCGTCATAGCCTTCTATTTCCGCCACGAGCGCATCTGGGTGCGTATCACGGATAACGGCGGCGTGAAAGAGGTTTCGGCGGCTGCGGACAGAAGCAAGTTCAGGTCGTCAATCCCCGAACTGCTTGAAAAACTTAAACAATCGGTAACAAAAGAGGGCTAATATGAACAGCTCCGTTTTATTCGGTATCGCAAGTATCACATATATGGTGACTATGGCGGTCTATGTGGCGTATCTCATTATGAAAAAAGAGATAATAGGTAAGGTCGCCTCATGGATGGTGATATTCGGCTTTCTCTGCCACACTGTCGCATTCTTTCTGCGCTGGGTGGAGTTTGCAGATACATACAAACTCGGATTTTTTCACTCGATTCCGGTGACTAACCTCTACGAATCATTGCTTTTCTTCGCATGGTGCGTGGTGGCGGGCAATATCTGGATTGAGAGAAGATACAAAACAAGATTCATGGGTGCATTCCTTACGGCTATCGCCGGAATGGCTGTGGCTTTTGTGGACACAGTGGGCGCTGCCAAGGGGATACAGCCCCTTGTGCCTGCTCTCAAAAGCAACTGGCTGCTGGCGCACGCCACAATGAGCTTCATAGCCTATGCGGCTTTCTCCATGTCTTTCGTGGCGGCGGTTCTGCATCTGGCATCCCTTAGACTGCCTCGCAGAAGTGGTGTCTATATTTTCTGGACGGTTGCTCTGGGCACTTTCGTTTTCGTTACGCTGCTTGTCGTCGGCGATTTCTCGGCGGCACTCTCCGCAAAGGCTGTTGAGGGCGCGTACAAACCCCTCTATTTCACATTTAAAAAGATGGGCGTGGGCGGCTTTGCCGTTCTGTTCCTTATTTATGCGGTATTTTGTGCTGTTGCATGGTATTTCGGCGGGAAACTTGCCGGGCTGATGGACAAATTTTCCATAGACAGCAAAGTAATGGAAGAACTTACCTATAAAATGATATCCATGGGATTCCCCATCTTCACCGTCGGCGGACTGATATTCGGTGCCGTGTGGGCGGACAAGGCATGGGGGCGCTACTGGTCATGGGATCCTAAGGAGACTTGGGCGCTTATCACATGGCTGATATACGCGTTTTACCTCCACGCAAGATACGTTAAGGACTGGACAGGGGCGAAGGCTTCCGCGGTCGCAGTCGCCGGATTCGTCTGTACGATATTCACCTATATCGGCGTGAACCTGCTGATTTCCGGACTCCACTCATACGGAGCGCTGTAGTCGGCGCTTATATGCTTCGCATTACGGCGTCAGGTCTTCAATTCCTCGGGTCATGTACTTCTGTGTACACTCCCCTGCGGAATTTATGATCTTCCTTGTACTGCTTGCATATAAACACCGACAGATTATCGGCGGTTAACGAATTTGGATGTAATTCTATTCGATAATAAAACCATTGCAATCATCGCCTCTGATATGTACATTATATTGAACATGTTGGAGGCGATATCTTGAGAGTTGTCAATTTTACCGAAGCAAGGAACAATCTGAAATCCGTCTTGGACAAAGTTGTCGAGGATTCGGACTATGCAGTCATTACACGCCGCGACGCGGAGGATACCGTTGTAATGTCTCTGGATACGTTCAACAGTATAATGGAGACGTTTCACCTGCTGAAATCCCCCGCAAACGCGGAGCATCTTATGAAATCCATAGAACAGTACAAAAGCGGCAGTATTCAGGTGCAGGAAACAATTGATGAGTAGGCTCCTCGTTTTCACGGAGGCTGCATGGGAAGATTATGTTTACTGGCAGTCACAGGACAGGAAAACACTCAGAAGGATAAATCTCCTGATAAAAGAGACCATGCGTATGCCGTTTGAAGGCATAGGTAAGCCGGAAGCGCTTAGGGAGAACCTTTCGGGCTTCTGGTCGCGCCGCATAGACGACACGAACAGGCTGGTGTATGCTGTTGAGGAGACAAAACTCGTGGTGATATCATGCAGGTATCATTACTGAAACGATAAAAAAAAGGAGCCGAAGCTCCCTTCAGACTGACGACAAAGTCAATTTTGATGAAATCCTATGAGACTGCTTCGTCGCCATGCTCCTCGCAGAGACGGTCTTTTTGTCTTCGCGAGGAGCGCAAGTGACGACGCGATCTCGTATTTTCCTGACTTTGTTATTTTGTGATATGTACGTCCATCTGCGGGAAGGGGATGGCGATTTTGTTTTCGTCGAATTTCAGCTTAACACTTTCAAGAGTATCGAAATATACATCCCAGTAGTCAGGAGAATTGACCCAAAGCCTGTACGCGAAGTTGACGCTGTTGTCTGCCAGTTCGGAAACAGCGATGGTGGGCAGTGGGTCTTTAAGTATACGTATGTCCGCATCCACTATCCCCTGCAATATCTCTTTTACCCGTTTTATGTCGCTGCCGTAGCTCACGCCTATGGTAAGGTCAACTCGTCTGGTTTCTTTTGCGGAATAGTTGGTTATGCAGTTGCTGATTATGGCGGAGTTCGGTACTATTATCGTCTTGTTGTCCGGAGTTGACATCTGGGTTGTGAAAATACCTATTACCTCAACTGTGCCTGTGGTTCCGCCTGCCTCTATGAAATCGCCTATGACAAACGGACGGAATATAATTATCATTACACCCGCCGCGAAGTTTGAGAGGGAATCTTTCAGCGCAAGACCCACAGCCAGACCTGCGGTGGCGAGCACAGCTACGATGGATGTTGTTTCTATGCCAAGCTGGTTCAGTGATGCTATGACCACAACAGCCATACTCACATAATATATTATGCCCGAAAGGAATTTGGAAAGAGTTCTGTCCATTTTGCCTTTTTCCATAAGTCTCACGGAAAATTTAGAGAGGTACCTTGCGGCGTATCGACCTATGACCAGAATCAGTATGGCAAAAACTATCTGCCATGCATAGGTGGTCAGATCGGGTAAAATATCACTCATAAATAAAGGCTCCTTGTTTAAACTGATACGCAATATTACACCCAATAAAGCGCAATTGTATAGAATTTATTATGTGTGTGCCAATTGAAGCAGTTGTGGTTGCAATTATTATCAATAAGGCTAATATATCCTTATGCTAAACGAAATAACCCAATCCTACGACAGGATAAAAAGTCACATCAAACATCTGCCGCTCTACTACTCCAATAATTTCTCCGAGATTACCGGAGCGGACATATATTTTAAGCTGGAAAACCTCCAGCGCACCGGTTCTTTCAAGATACGCGGTGCGCTCAACTGCATCCTGAAAAATCAGGAGGTCTGCCGCAACGGCATCATAGCCGCATCCGCAGGGAACCATGCGCAGGGCGTCGCGTTCAGCGCAAAGACGCTGGGAATCAAAGCGGTAATCGTCATGCCGGAGTTTACCCCTATGGTAAAGGTTGCGAGCACACAGAGCCACGGCGCGGAAGTTATCCTTTACGGTCAGTCGTTTGAAGACGCGTACAAATACGCCGTGCAGATAGGCAAAGAGCGCGGACTGCACTTCATTCACCCGTTCGACGACCACGACGTCATAGCCGGACAGGGCACAGTAGCTTACGAGATTCTTACGGAAAAACCGGATATCGACCAGATAGTTGTGCCTGTGGGCGGCGGCGGTCTGATTTCGGGTATCGCGGAATATGTTAAAGAGTTCAACCCTAAGATAAAGATAATCGGTGTGCAGGCGGAAGAGGCGGCGGGTATGGTCAGCAGCCTTTCCGAGGGCAGAGTTGTAAGCCTCTCCACATCCTCGACATTCGCCGAGGGAATAGCCGTTAAAAAGGTGGGCGAGCTTACGTTCGCATCCTGTAAAAACTGCGTGGACGAGCTTGTGACGGTCTCCGAAAGCGAGATTGCCCTTGCCGTTCTGGAATACATAGAACGGGCGAAGCTGGTTGTGGAAGGCGCAGGAGCCGCACCTCTGGCTGCGCTTCTGGCGGGCAAGATAGACGTTAAAGGCAAAACCACTGTGCTTGTGGTGTCCGGCGGAAACATAGACGTTACGACCATCAGCCGCATAATCAGCCGCGGTATGACTGCTACAGGCAGGTTTATGACTGTTTCGATCATTCTGCGTGACGTTCCCGGAGCGCTTACGTCTCTTTCACAGGAGATAAGCAGTCTTCAGGCAAATATCCACCAGATTGCCCACATACGCAACGACCAGAAGGTGCCTCTTAACCAGAGCCGCGTCAACGTATCGCTGGAAACCAGAGGTCAGGATCACATAGACAGAATTATGGAGCGCCTCAGCTCTCTTTATGAGGTTGAGCGCATAGTATGATATACAGCGTAAAACATATTTTAGTATCAACAGTTAAGGAGTCTTTCTTCATACTCGTAACTCTTTTCAGGATACTTGTACCTATGATAATCCTGATAAAGATACTGGATATGCTTGGGCTGGTTTCGCTTCTGGGTAAGATACTCGCACCGCTCATGGTGCTGACGGGGCTGCCGGGTGAGATGGGACTTGCGTGGGCTTCCGCACTGCTCACAAATATCTACGGCGGCATCATAGTTTTTGTTTCCCTTGCCGGTAAGACAGAGCTTACTGCCGCACAGGCGACGGTGCTTGCTTCCATGATGCTTATGGCGCACGCCATCCCCGTTGAGGTGCAGATTGCCAAAAAGGCGGGAACACGCTTCGCCGCCATGGCTTCATTTCGCATAGGGTGCGCTCTTGTGTTCGGAATAATTTTAAATCTCATATACAGTTACGGCGGATGGCTTCAGGAGCCTGCAAAGATACTGCTGAAACCTTCGCCTGTTGACGCAACCCTTGTCGGCTGGGCGTTTGGAGAGGTTCAAAACCTTGCCTACATCGCGTGTATAGTCACCGTACTTGTCTTCATCATGAAGGTTCTGAAAGCTATAGGCGTGATAAATCTCATCAACTCCGCCTGTGAACCGCTTATGAAACTGATGGGAATCGGAAAAGAGGCTGCATATCTCACCATGGTGGGATTCACGCTTGGGCTGACATACGGCGGCGGACTCATCATAAACGAGGCGCGTTCCGGCGCAATCACCCACAGAGACGTATTTTTCAGCCTCGCCTTTATGGGTATCTGCCACTCCATGATAGAGGACACACTTCTTATGGTGGCAATAGGCGGGCATCTTTCCGGCATACTCTGGCTTCGCACAATATTTTCAATCCTTTTCATCGCCATTGCGGTGCGCGTCAGTGCAAAACTTTCTGACGTCCATTTTTACCGCTTCCTTTTTCTGAACCAAAAAGGTTAGAATCTATCTTATTTTAAGAGTTCCCAATATAATTGTGAGGCGCAGATGAAAAGACTGTTATTTCTGTTTCTTTTAATCACATCAGTATTTTCTGTAAACGCCGCAACGCTGGTGAAAGCGAAAGCGGACATGACGGCAAAGGTCATTTCGGGCACTGTGGACGGAAAATCGTTCACCACCCAGATGAGGGATTTCGGAGGAACCTTCGTTCTGTACGAAGACTGGTTCGGCGAACCCTCAGACACAAGCTATGTTCTTGAACTGACCCTGCCGGATGGTTACACAGCGATCGCCGAGAGCGACAGAGCCGAAAAGACGAAATACGGCTATAAATTTACACTGAAACACGCAAATCATGGCATGGTTCTGGGCATCTCCGACAAATGGCAGGTGCGCACAGAGAAGTTCAACGGTGTTGAACTTGCCCTATACTTCTCAAAAGAGAATATGCAATATGCCGATGCGTATTTCGACAGGATAAAGGAACTTATGAACATGTATGCAGATATGTTCGGAAAGTACCCCTACGGCAGGTTTGCAGTTGCCGACGTGCCATATCCGGTGGGACACGCGCTGGTGTCGCTCACCTTCATCTCAGACAGGATAATCTCCATGCCCTTTCTCACCCGCACTTCACTGGGACATGAACTTCTTCACCAGTGGCTTGGCGTTGCCGTTGACACGGACAGGGGCGGAAACTGGGCAGAGGGGCTTACCACTTATCTTGCAGACCATCTTTATGAAAAGCAGGAAGGAAAGGGCGCTGATTACCGAAAAGCGGCTGTCATAAGCGTCATGCAGAACGCCAGACAGAAAGAGGACGGCGCAAACCTGCTGGGTTTCAGCTACAACAGCGGCAAATCCTCGCAGGCAGTGGGCTATTCAAAAGGGCTGATGGTCTTTTCCATGCTGGAGGAGATGATAGGTTCAAAGGACTTCGGCAAAGGTCTGAAACTGATATACGACAGATACAAATATAAAAAGACCGACTGGAACGGCTTGCAGAAATGTTTTGAGGAGGCGTCAGGCAAAAAGCTGGATAAGTTCTTCAACGGCTGGCTGACTGAAAACTACATAGCAGAGTTCGACGTAGACAAGGCAGGTTATAAAGCGGTTATTGATGGTTACGAGACATCGTTCACAATAAAAAACCGCTATGAAAACCTGAACTATCCGCTGGAAGTAGTTGTCAAAACAGAGAAAGGGGATAGTATAAGTACGCAGTTCATAGATACGAAAGACAAGGAAATCGTGATAAAGACCAAAGAGCGCCCCTACGACCTTGTTATCGACCCGCAGTATAAAACTGCGCGGATACTTGACCGCTCAGAGATTTATCCTGCTCTTTATGCACTATGGAGCAAATACCCAAAAGCTGTATTTGTGAGTGCAAAAAATAAAACAAAATACGAAAGCGTTTTGAAGGCGATAGATAATGCCGAGGTTTACAGTGATGATGTAAACCCTTATCAGTATAACGATAAAATCCTTGTATTTCTGGACAGGGATAACGCCGCATATAAAAAGTATTTCGGAGTGAACGCCCCTGTGGTCAGGTCTGACTTTGAGATAGATACGGCACTGCACCCGCTCTACACCGACCGCATGACGTACACTATCCATGCCGCGGACGCTGCCACAGCCGAAAAGAACATCGCACGGGCAAGTCATTACGGCAAATACAGCTCACTGTCCCTTGAAAATGGCAGGCTGAACCCGAAACAGGCGGAAGCCGCACAGGGCAACAGATTCATGCTTTATGATGCAAGACAGGGGGAACGCGTGCAGTCAGCAATAAACATTAAAACCATAATAGATGAAAATCCTTATGCAAAAGTATATTACATTGGCGAGATGCATACGTCATACGCGCACCATGAGAACCAGCTCGAATTCATCCGCAGGCTGAACGAAGGTGGAAAAAAAGTCGCTATAGGGCTTGAGATGATTCAAAAGCCCTTTCAGCAGGTGCTTGACGACTATGTTGCCGGTAAGATAACCGAGAAGGAGATGCTTGTCAGAACTGAATATTATACCCGCTGGAAGTTCGACTACCGCATGTATATGCCAATATTCCGCTATGCGCGGGAAAACGGTATTCCGCTGGTGGCTCTGAACACCCCGCAGGAGATAACCAAAAAGGTTTCCGCAGGCGGCATAAAGTCTCTTGATGAAGAAGAAATCAGGCAGATACCAGATAGCATAGAATACACCGACGGTGCTTACAGGGAGAACCTGACGACAATATTTTCCATGCACCCCATGGGTAAGGATTTTGAGAATTTTTATGAAGCCCAGATACTTTGGGACGAGACCATGGCGGACAGTGCCGACAGGTACATGAAGGCGAATCCGGACAGGGTGATGGTCATTCTGGCGGGCAACGGGCACATCCGTTACAGATCGGCGATTCCCGAACGGCTGTTCCGCAGAAATCTGCTGAATTACGTCGCTGTTGTTCAGGACGAAGAGAACAAGCCGGGGATAGCTGACTATGTTCTCTATCCGGCGGAGGCAGATTATGACGCATCGCCCATGCTGGGTGTTGGTATTGACGATAAGGACGGAAAGCTGAAGGTTGCGGACGTTTCCGATAAGTCAGCCGCGCAGACAGCGGGCGTGCAGAAGGATGACATTCTGACGGCTTTTAACGGCGTAGTGCTGAAAGATCTGGCGACGCTTAAACTTGAACTGCTTTATGCCGAAAAGGGCAGGGATTATGACCTGAAAGTTATGAGAAAAGACAAGGAAGAGGTTCTGAAAATCAAATTAAGATGAGATCGCTTCGGGCATAAAGCTCTCGCGAAGACGAATAGAAAAACCGTCTCTGCGAACCCTGAAAGGGTGAAGCAGTCTCATTACATGAATGGGAGGGGGTTAGCGCCCCCTCTTTTTTTTGTTATCCGCGTGGCGCGGTTTAAATTGCTTTTCTGCGGGCGGCGCAATAAGGTCTTTCTGTGCTTTGCGCTTCTGCGGGTTCTTTTCAACGAATATATCTTTCCCTGTGAAGGGGTCGCGTTCAGTGTAATACATCAAAGCGGAATAGGTTGAAGGCAGCGGTGTAAATATCTGCACCTGTTCCGGTTTTATTTTCAGTTCCTTGGATGTGAAGCGCTTCAGGTCTTCCATATCCTTTGCAGTGCAGCCTGGGTGCGCCGCTATCAGATAATATGTTAGGAAATTCTTTCTGACCTTGTTGCGTTTCTGGAACTCAGCTACAAACTTTTTCAGTACTTCTGCCGAGGGTTTACCCATCAGTCCTAGTACACTGTCCTGAGTGTGTTCCGGCGCAATCTTCATCTGTCCGCCAACGTGGAAATTTACCAGATTGTCGAGATATTGCCCACCGAACTGTTTGTCATCCATGATTATGTCATAGCGTATGCCGGAAGCGACAAAAACTCTTTTTACGCCGTGCATATTGCGGACAGCGCTTAAAAGGCTGTTTATCTTTCTGTGGTCTGCCGGCATCTGCTGGCATTTTTCCGGATAGAGACAACGTTTGTTGTTGCATCTTCCGTGGTCCTTCTTTTTACGGCACTCCATGCCGAACATATTTGCAGTGGGTCCGCCGATGTCGTTGATGATACCGTTGAAATTCTCCGCGTCTACGAAACGTTTTACCTCTTTTATAACAGAAGCCTCAGTGCGTTCGGCGATGGTCGTTCCCTGATGCACAGCAATGGCGCAGAAATTACATTCGCCGTAACAGCCTCGGTGGGTGGTAACGGAATTGCGTATGGTATCCATAGCTGGCACATGTCCCTGTTTGGCGTATTGGGGATGTACTTTATATGTGTATGGCAGTTCGTAGTAGCTATTCATTTCAACGCGTGAGGGCGTTTCCGATGGCGGATTCTGAACCAGATATCTGGTGTCAATCCGCTGCGCCAGCCCCTTTGCGGTGATGGGGTCGTTGTTTCTGTAAAAATGGTGGAACATCCGAGTGAACGCACTTTTGTCTGCTGTGCAGTCGTCGTGAGAGGGCAGTTCCATATAGTTTGGAGGAATTTCTTTCGATATATAGCACAAACCGCGTATTTTCGAGGTGTCCGTACCGTTTTTGAATGCCTCTGCCAGCGCAAGGATGGTCTTTTCACCCATCCCGTATACTAGAAAGTCCGCTTTCGCATCAAAAAGTATGGATTTGCGCAGGTTATCCGACCAGAAATCATAATGTGTAACTCTGCGCAGGCTCGCCTCTATGCCGCCGAGAACTATCGGAACGGTGTTCTTGAAATGCCTGCGGATAAGGTTTGTGTATGCTAAAACTGCTCGGTCGGGACGTTTGGTATTTTCGCCGCCGGGGGTAAAGTCGTCGGTTCTGCGTTGCTTTTTCGAAGCCGTGTAGTTTGCCACCATTGAATCCACACATCCGGAAGAGACGCCCCAGAAAAGTTTAGGTTCGCCAAGGGATGCTATTTCAGAGGTGTTCATATCCGGCTGGGCGATGATTGCCGTGCGGAAACCTGCCTCTGTAAGCAGTCTGCCGATGATTGCAGTTCCGTTGTACGGGCTGTCTATGTAGGTGTCGCCTGAAACGAGAATTATATCTGGTCTGTCCCAGCCGAGTTTTGAAATCTCTTCGGCGGTGACAGGCAGAAAAGTATTATTTATTATCATTTTGTTTAAAAAGACCTGAAATGAGCTCTTTATAACGCTTTTCGATGAAATGTCTGCGTTTTTTCAGAGTATTTGTAAGCTCCTCGCCCTGTTTGAACTCCTGCTCAAGAAAAGAGAGGTTGTGGAGTTTTTCATGGTTTTTGAAGCCTTTTTTGTTGCTAAGGAGTTTGTTTATCTCCCTTTTGACGTGATCCACTACAGGTTTTGAATTCATATCGAAATCCGTGCGGATATGTTCCAGTTTGGATGTCATGTAATCCCGCAGCTTATCCATATCGGGGATGATAAGCGCTGCGAGGCTTTTTTGATCCTGTCCGACCAGCACAGCATCCTTTACGAAAGGAAGCATGGTGATTGCTGATTCTATGCGGGTGGGGTCTATGTTCTCGCCGTTTGCCAGAACAATTATGTCTTTGATACGTCCTGTTATTTTCAGCTCTCCGCTGAGTGTGAGCCTGCCGAGGTCTCCAGTGCGGAAAAAGCCGTCTTTTGTGAAGGACTTTACATTCTCTTCCGGCAGATTGTAATAGCCGGAGAAGACCTGCGGACCCTTGACGACTATCTCGCCCTCCTGCCCGCGCGGCAGTTCCCTGCCTGTTTCATCGATTATTTTAAGAGTGGTTCCTTTGACAGGTCTGCCGAGTGTGCCGAAGATCTGACAGTCGAGCCCTCTGCCCGCTATGGCGGGTGCGCACTCAGTCATTCCGTATGCGTTTACGATTCGAAGTCCTATGGCGTCCAGCCAGTCTTCCAGATATGCGGGAAGACTTCCGCCGCCGCTTACAGCCAGCCTGAGCCTTCCGCCGAATTTCGACTGAACCGCTTTGAACTTGTTCATGGCAACGATTTTAAGGGGCAGTAGCAGAATGACCCTTAAAAAGGCTTTTAAAGTGTCTTTTATTCTTTGTTTTATGGGTGTTTTTTCAAATTCGGGGAGCACTCCCAGAAGATATCGCGAATTGCGGTTGAAGGATGCGGATGCCTTTGCAAGAAACCGGAACATGAACAGTTTGAATTTAGACTGTTTTTCCAGAGCCGCTTCCACTTTGGAATAGAGCGATTCCCATACTCTGGGCACTGAAGCAACCACCGTGGGCTTATATTGCTCCAGATCCTGTGCGAACGTCTTCACGCCTGAATAGACTGTACAGCAGCCGTTCGTAACGGAGATAAGCTCCGCCGCCCGCTCAAAGATGTGCCATGCTGGCAGGATGGACAAAAAGCTGTCCTTTTCCGTCAGTGCGACAATCTCAGGCATTACAAGGAGGTTGTGGATAACGTTTCCGTTAGTGAGCGGAACTCCTTTCGGGTGCCCAGTTGTGCCGGATGTATATATCAGTGTGTAGATGTCTGAAATGTCGGTAGGGTCCAGTTCGCAGAAGGCTTTCATTTCGTCTTCGGTGAATGTTCGGTCTGCCAGAATCTCGTTATAGGTGTGTACCTTGCCTTCCGGGTGTCCTGCGATATCGCCTTCTATGATGAATATTTTTTTGAAATATTCGTCCATTAGTTCGGTCTTAGATGATTCGTATGCAGCTTCGGTTTCAAATATGGCATAGTCAGCCTCGGAATGGGCCGTGATGTATTTCATTTCGTGCGGAGGAGTATCGCTTCCTCTGGGGATGCTGATGGCTCCCAGAGAGGCAAGCGCCATATCTGTAACAATCCATGCGTACCGGTTGTCGGATATGAAAAGTATCTTGTCCCCTACCACAACCCCTTTACGTGAAAAACTGCGCGACAGAATGAACACGTCCTCAAGAAGTTTTTTGAATGTAACAGAAAACTCCTGACCGCCCACCCGGTATATAAAAGCTGTGTTGCTCTTGTACTTTCCGCAGGCTTCAATGAACATGCGGAAGACAGATCTTGTATGTGTATTTGCCATCAAATTGTTCCGTTTTAAAAACAATATTTTAGTTCAATCCATATGACTATGCAATATTTTATTAATAGAAGTGTATTAAAAAAGATACAGAAATAATTTTATCAGTAAAAATACCTGCACAAAAAATGCCCAAAGCGGGTAACTGGTTTGTTTTTAATTGTTTTTTTAAGTCTTTTATTTTTCTTTGAACAATTTCTCCACAATTTTGTGGATAAAAAAATGCTTGACAGGTGTAATCCTTGCTTGTCAAGCGTTTGAAGTAAATGCTTGTAAAACAAGAAGTTATGTATAAGTGTGATTAATAGTGTTTAAGACTGTTGAAAATACGGCAGTAATTTTCCACAAGTTATCAACATCGGGAGGTTTGTTTAATCGGTATTAGAAATGCGTATAATGCGCTTTGGATTTTGTCATGGATTTTATAAAGAAAAGTGTTGGTGTGGAGAATATGGTTTCATCCTTTCATGGTTTTTAAATAGTACATTGCATATGCAATGGCGGAAGAAACATAAAAATATGAGATCGCTTCGGGTATAAAACCCTCGCGAAGACAAAAGAAACATACGTCTCTGCGAATCCCGGATGTGGTTCTCGTAGCGTATTGAATACGGCTTTGCCGTGTGAGATATGCGCAGAGTGAGCGCAGCACGGATTAATTCCGTGCGCAGCGTTGGTAAAAAACGACAGGAAGTCATTTTTTACGAAACTTATGAATAAACCACATGGATGTGGTTCTCGTAGCGTATTGAATGCGGCTTTGCCGTGTGAGATATGCGTAGAGTGAGCGCAGCACGGATTAATTCCGTGCGCAGCGTTGGTAAAAAATGACAGGAAGTCATTTTTTACGAAACTTAATTGAGCCCAAACTCCGCCAGCAGCTTGTCAATATCGTCCTGAGAAGCGTCTTCAACAGTTGTGGGATCGACTTCCTGTTTCAGCTTTATGAAGCCGAGGATAGCGCCCAGTCTGCCGCCTATCTCACGCACAGCGTTAATGACTTTGTTGAGTTTTTGCTCTGTGATATCCTGAAACTCAAGAGAGTGGAGGATGTTCATACCCATTGTATCCGCCATGGCGGCGCTGGTTTCGAGGGATTCCAGTTTTTTGAGAATAGCTGTCTGATCCTTTTTGTACATCAGGTCTTCAAGATCTTCTATTTCGTTGAGGAACTCCTGATAATGCCCCGTAAGTCCGTCTGCCGCTTCCATAAGTCCCATGGTGGCTTCCTCTGTGGATTCGGTGACTGTTTCAAGTGACTTGACAAGGTTAGGAAGCTGTTCTTTTGATGTTATAAGGGTGGGTTCTATCTCGTCTACACGTCCTTTTGTGTCTACAATAAGGCGCAGCAGTTCGGATACCTCTTTTTTAATGGAGATACCGAGGTCTATTGTTTCGCCGTCTATAATTTTTTTGGAAAGGGTTTTCAGTTTTTCAAATGATTCCTGTTCGCTGAAGTGTTTCGTTTCGCCTGTTTTCAGGTCTTCTATACTTTCAGCATGAACGGGTTCGGCAGGAACAGATTTCAGTTCTTCCAGGAGCGAATCGACGGAATCAACAAGTTCATCGCTTTCCGTATAAGTATCGGGAAGCCCTTTGCCGATTATTTCGTCACCCATTTCCTGTTCAACGGGTTCCGGAAGTGAAAATTCTTCGTGTTCCTCTTCTGCCTGCGGTTCCACAGGTGCGGCTGTGTCCAGACCGAACTCAGCTGCGAGGTCTTCCGGGATATCGAAATCTTCTGTTTTTTCCGGGAGGTTTTCTGCTGTTTCGGCAGTTTCCGTTGATTCCTGTGCGGCAAGCTCTTCGGCAGCCTGTTCGGCAGCCATGAGTTTTTCTATATCGTCTTCGGAAAACTCAACCGGAGCAGTTTCAGAGGGTAAATCGCAACTCTGACCTGCCGGTTCAGTTACCTTTTTTTTTTTATTCAGTTCGTCGGTTTCTGCCTCACGTTTTGCAAGTTCCTGCTGGATGAGAAAATCAAGCTCATCCTGCTCAACGTGACCGGTAGTTGACTGCATGGAGTTTTCGGACTGATGGAGAGCATCGTTCAGGATGTCGTCCATTGACTCCTGATCTATTTCAGGCTTTTTTTTTCCTTCTGAATCCTCTTTTTTCTTGGTGTTGAGCTCATCGGTCTCGGCTTCGCGTTTTGCGAGTTCCAATGCAATGAGATCGTCTATAGAGGCGCTTTCGTCTGCGGGTGCGGGAGAGCCTGTCTCTATAGCGGCCTGTGCAGAGGGTTCGTCTTTTGCTTCAAACTCTTTTTCGACAGCTTCTGCAATTTTGCTGAAATTTTCTTCCTGAGAGGGCAGCGCAGCCTGTCCGGGCTGTGTGATGAGTGATTTTTTCAGGTTACTGTCAACAAGCGGTTTGCCGTCGGCTATAACGCTGTCTATATCCAGAAGGATTATGAGGCGGTCGGCGTATTTGCATATGCCGAGAATGTATTCCTGACCCACGGAACCAACGAGAGGCGGCGTGGGTTCAACCATTTTCTTATTGATGCGGATTACTTCCGTAACTTCGTCCACGACGAAGCCGATATTTTCCGTTTCGAATTTAACTACGATGATTCGCGTTTCCTTATCGAAATCCATTTTGTCCAGAGAGAAGCGGACGCGCAGGTCGATAACGGGGATAACCTTGCCTCTGAGGTTCATAACGCCGAGAACAAAAGCGTCTGTTCTTGGTACGGACGTTATTTCTACGGTGCGGATTATCTCCTGAATTTTAAGGACGTCAATGGCATACTCTTCATCCCCAAGTTTAAGACCTACAAGCTGGATGACCTCAAGGTCATCAGAGTGATTGATATCCCCGTATTCAAGGTCTCTGACAGGCTGAAGATTGCTCATATAAATCTCCCTAAAGTTTTGTTATGATGTGGCTTCTGATATCGTCAATGCATTTTGCCACATCACTTCGCATATTGTTTATATAATAAGGGCGCATCAGTTTTATACTTTCGCTGACGCTAATATCATAGGGCATAAAACCTAATTTTTCAATATTAATACCGAGGTATTTTTTCGTTACGGACTCGAAACCGTAAAAAACATTCAATTCTTTCCTCGTGCGGACGAGGTTAAGTACCGTGCCTATTTTATAATCATCGACAATTTTACGGATTTCTCCAGTTCCGGTGCTGTCCACCTGAATAAGAGCTTTTGTTATGGAGTCTATATTCGGATAGTTCATGCTCTTGCTGCGCAGCTTGTTGCATATGTCGCTGAACTTAGTGTCTTTGCGCAGGTGAAGTTCTATCTTTCTGTAGAGGGCAACCTTGAGGAAACCGTAAGAGTTTTCAAGGCTTGTCGGTTCCGAGTTCATTATCATGATCTTTTTGTCGGCGAAGTTGAAGAAGTCTATCATGTTAAAGCTGGTTCCGGCGCCCAGATCCAGAATGATATATTTATAGTCCAGCTTTTTAAGTCTGTTCAATACCTTGAGCTTTTCGAAATTGGTTATATGCGCCATTCCCAGAACGTCGCTTGAACCGCCGACAAAATCCACCCCTGCGGGTGTTTTTGCTATTACGGAGTTTATGTCTATCTTTTCTTTAAGAAACTCGTAAAGCCCTTTTCCCGGAACCTTCAGTCCGACAAAATCGTGCAGATTTGCTCCGCCGAGGTCAGCGTCCACCAGCAGGGTTTCGTTGCCTGCTGTTTTCAGGGACATTGCAAGGTTTGATGAGAAAAAACTTTTGCCAACACCGCCTTTTCCGCTGGCAACAGCTATGATTTCAGCCATTATACGACTCTGCCTTTATATTTTTTCACTAAATAATAGGATAGGATATACGTTATTACTGCAAGAATCAACCCCAGCAGATGTGTTCCCACAAAAAAAGGAATAAAAAAAGTTTTTGCAGTGTACAACATCGCCGTATATTCAAAATGACTGAAATCCGGCATGGTGGATGCGTTTTTTCCTGTGACCAGCACCCCGAACTTATAGCATACGGTGTACACCGGAACAAGGGTGAAAGGGTTTGTTATGTATGCTCCGACGATAAGAGGATAAAGAGGCAGCCCGAAAAGAAAAGAAGCCCCCATCGCAAGCCCCGTGTGGAGCCCGACATATGGCGAAAAGCCTATGAAAACACCAACGGCGCAGGACATGGCGATCCTTCGCGGAGAGTAATCGAGCAGCAGAATCTTCTTTATTTTGTGTCTTATGCGTTCAAGCATCTGATTACATATCACCAAATATGGAAAAAGTCTTCACATAAAATTGCCGGACAAAACATGGATAGAATATGTGGATTACATACTGAAATATATCTATACAAAAAAACTATTGTCACTTTCGGTATAACGGATATTATTATGTTTAGAAACATTGGCTTTATAATTATTTCGGAACGTTCCGCAAGGTTGGTTTCTGATTAATTGAAAAATTCTGACCAGATCCGACATTTTTGCATATATGATTATACCTTACGTGTATATTTCAGGCATGTGTGCAATTAGTTGATTTACTGGTTATAATTAATGAGGTATGATTCACTCATGTTGGGAGATAAGATTCGTAAACTAATCAAAAGGAAGGGAATTAAGCAGATAGACGTTTGCCGTGCTGTCGGCCTTTCACCTTCCAGGCTATCAAACTACCTGAGCGGCAGCAGAGAACCCGATCTTGAGACACTTTCCAGAGTAGCCAGATTTCTGGAAGTGAAACTCGATTATTTCGCCTATGGCGATAATATCAAAAACACCAAAGAGATCGGGGAAAACATTAAAAAAATGAGGGAAAAGAGAGGTTTTTCCAAAAGCGATCTGGCTGTTGTTGCGAAACTTGATGTCCAGTTTATTTCAAGACTGGAACTTGGGTATGGCGAGTTTGAAAGGGATTTAATCGAAAATCTTGCAGGCTGTCTGACTTGCAAAGTTTCGGATCTGATCGGGGAAGAAGAGGGATATTCGATGGATTTCGGAGCATCCTCCGCCGCAGAAGCAGAATCCGTTCTTTATGAACCTGAGGCGCCCGTAATCAGATTTAACCTGAACGACGTCGAAGATGGCAGATGTGAGAAGGAAAAAGGTGCGGTGTGGGTCGCTGTCAATGACGGAAGATTCGCTCCAAAGGTCAACGAGTCAGATATTCTGTACGTTGAAAAACTTAGCCTTGGCGAGCTCGGAGACAGAGAACCTGTTCTCTATTTTGACGGGGCGTCGCTGAAATATATGCGGGCATTCGTTTCCGCCGACAAGGTGCTCTTTGCACCGGAGGTGGGCGCAGGAGAACCTGTTGTTCATCAGAAAGGTTCGGATTTACCCGCAGACAGCCGTGTGTACAAGATACACTGGCACGCAGTAAAGTATTAAACCAGAAGTGAGAAAGCCCTGCCGCAAGCGGGGCTTTTTTTTTGTCTGCTTCGGTTATCATAACCGTCGCATTTCTTCGTTGTCCTTGCAAAAATCTGCCTCACATACTTAGATGTATGCTCGTTGATTTTTCCTCGTCCGCCTTGAACTGCTTGGTTCTGATAATCGCTCAAGTCTGACTTGCATCTGACCACAGCCTGATTTTAGCTGACCGCCGACCGTGTTTAAACGTCCGAAAATCCTGTCTTTGGGAGCCACAGGCGCGACAGTCTCGTTTTATGCACAAAAAAAAGGCAGCCCGAAGACTGCCCTTTTAGGAGTGATATAAAATCTCTTACTTGATGTAAGATTTTGAATATTCGGGGTAAGCGTCGATTCCGTGTTCGTGGAAATCGAGACCTTCAAGTTCAACCTGCTCAGGAACTCTGACTTTAACAAAGATGTTGATCAGTTTGAACAGGATGAAAGATGCTCCGAACGACCATACGAAAGCGGCTGCGATACCTATAAGCTGAGGGATGATAACGGGCTCAAGAGCGTGTGTTTCAAAGTTGTAGTTGAAAAGACCTGCTGCAAGAGTACCCCATGCACCGTTTACACCGTGAACGGAGATAGCGCCCACCGGGTCGTCAATTTTGATTTTATCAAAGAACTGTACGGACAGAACAACCAGAAGACCTGCTACTGCACCGATGATGAGAGAGAATCCGGGGGTTACGTTCGCACAGCCCGCTGTTATACCTACGAGACCTGCAAGTGCACCGTTAAGAGCCATACCAGCATCGTATTTCTTGTAGAAGAAGTATGTGAAGAACAGAGCCACTATAACGCCTGCTGCGGGAGCAAGAGTTGTGTTGACAGCGATAAGGGGCAGAGATGTATCCGCAGCTGTTTCGGAACCGACGTTGAATCCGTACCAGCCGAACCACAGAATGAACACGCCTATTGTAGCGAAAGGAATATTGTGTCCGGGGATAGCTCTTGCTTTGCCGTCTTTTGTGAATTTACCGATGCGGGGTCCGATTACGAGTACACCCGCAAGTGCTGCCCAGCCGCCGATGGAGTGAACAACTGTTGAACCTGCAAAGTCGATGAAACCGAGGTTTTCAAGCCAGCCCTGTCCGTGGAAAAGTGAGCCCCATGCCCAGCTTCCGAAAACAGGATAGATAACTGCTGACATTATGAATGTGAATATCAGATAAGCGTTAAAGTTCGCTCTTTCAGCGATGGCTCCGGAAACGATAGTTGCTGCTGTCGCGCAGAAAACTGTCTGGAACATCCAGAAACAGATTGTCCAGTTGTCAACCATGTCCCAGTTGTTCAGGAAAAAGCCTTCCGTTCCGAAAAGTCCGTTTGATGTACCGAACATGAGAGCGAAACCGATTGCCCAGAAAGCGATTGAGCCGAACGCAAAGTCCATCAGGTTTTTCATGATGATGTTAACTGCGTTTTTAGCTCTGGTGAAGCCTATCTCAACCATTGCAAAACCAAGCTGCATAAAGAAGACCATGAAAGCTGCAATGAGTGTCCAGAGCCAGTCGGCGTTAGCCTGAGTTGCCTTGACAGCTGCGTCAAGAGATTCGAGTGTAACGGGTTCTGCCGCTTCGTCTGCAAATGCAAAAACAGCGATACCCATTATAGAAAGTGCAAGAAGAATTTTTTTCAACATTTCAACCTCCCTGAAATCAGATGGAATCGTTACCGGTTTCACCGGTACGTATTCTGAGAGCTTCTGCCACATCGATCACGAAGATTTTGCCGTCGCCGATTTTGCCTGTTTTTGCCGCGTCTGAAATAGCCGCAACGCATTTTGACGCGAGTTCGTCACTGACAACCGTTTCAAGCATTACTTTCGGAACGAAATCAATCTGATATTCAGCTCCTCTGTAAAGCTCATGGTGTCCTTTCTGGCGGCCGAAACCTTTAACCTCAAAAACTGTCATCCCGGTTATGCCGAGACCATTGAGAGCCTCTTTTACCTCGTCAAGCATGTGAGGCTTGACTATGGCTTTGATTAATTTCATGTTTTCCTCCGTTAGAAAAGCATTTACTTCTGTTTTATCAAAAGACGTGCCAATTTTGAAAAATGGACATTTTCATTGAATAGAGTGATAAAAGGAATATATTGTGAAAAATACCCATAACGGTGTTTAAAAAAGATGCATCGGTGGTTATTTTTTCAGCAAAAATCTTTTCAAAGTGGTATAGTCGTATATTGATATTATTTGAGGGTTGAATTGAGCTCGGATTTCAAACTGTTCGATTTGTTGGCACATCCTATAGCCGTAATCGGTGCGGATTCGGAAATAGCATATTCCAACAAAGAGTTTAAAAGGCTTTATGCTGCTGGTAATTTTAACGGTCTCAGGCGCGAAGGGGACACAAGATCTTTGTTTTTCTGCGCAGACAGGGGCGAGATAAAGTGTTATCTTGCTTCAGTCTCAAGAGACGGCGAAAACACCATCTGGTCATTTTCTGACGCAACCGCTCTGGTAAACCGCAAAATCATGCTTGAAACCGCCGCAATCGATGAATCGAAAATCACGGATGAAAATCTGCGCAAGGTTATTGAAAAGAACAAAAGGCTCACGGATGTTGTCGAAGCGATGGAATCCGGAGTGATGGTCGAAGGCGAATCGGGTAGTCTTGTGCATCTCAACAACAGCTTTCTGAAGATGATCTCTCCATATTTTAACGAGCCTGATGCAAATGCGGACAGCGCTTCCTTTTACCACAGGATCCTTGAACAGATGGACCTTTCCGGCATGTATCGTGAAAAGACCGATTATATCCTTAAAGAGCGGCAGACAAGAACCTATTCCGACGAATTTACAACCAAGGACGGGCGTATCTTTGCCCGCATCCATATCCCGTTGTATGTTGACGGAAAACCAAAAGGACATCTCTGGAGGTTTCGGGACATATCTGTCAAAAAACAGATGGAAGCGTTTAAAAACGAGCTTGAGGCTATGATAACCGCTCTGGAATCAAGCGGCATGGTCGGTTTGTATATCGACTACGAAGGATTCCGGTTTGCTAACAGCGGACTTTTGCATATACTTGGCGTCGGCAGGGACGAAGTGCTGAAAAACGGCATCTCCTATTATCTCGGCGACAGGGTTTACGATTCCGGCGACGACTACATAATTTCATATTACTCACCTAAAGAGCGCAGGATAAATGTTCAGGTTATTTCCGACACAATGAAAATTGCGGGTAAGACTGCGGAGATAATCAGCGTTATCGATATAACTGACAAGGTTCAGCTCCAGAGCAGCCTGAAAAAGAACGAGGCGAAATTCCGCAGTTTCTTTGCTGACAATACGGCTGTTATGCTTGTGTTCGATCCGGAGACAATGGCGGTTGTCGATGCGAACAGAGCCGCGGCAGAATATTACGGCTGCCCCATAGAACAGCTTAAATTGAAAAAAATGTGCGACCTCACAGTGCACACAAGCCACGGCGACTGTCTCACCCTTGTGGGCAGTATACTTGAAAACAGACGGGGGGCAAAAATTCCCGTGCGGCAATATACTGCGGGTGGCGTGGTTCGCGATGTGGAACTGCTCATCACACCTGTGGAAATAGACGGCATAGTGTATATGTTCATCATCGTTGAGGACGTTTCCCAGAGGCTTAAATATCAGCGTGAGCTTGAAGATATCAATAAGAACCTTAAACACATAGTGGAACAGGAGATAACCAAGCGGCGCAGGCACGAGGAACTTCTCATGGAGAAGATGCGCCTTGCGGAGATAGGTGAAATGATAGGCAGCATCGCCCACCAGTGGCGTCAGCCGCTAAACACGCTGGGTATTCTGATTCAGGACATTCTGGATGCGAGAGAGTTTGGCGAGCTGACCGAAGACTATGTGCGGGACGTTGTGGAAAGCTCAATGCAGCAGATAGATTATATGTCTAAGACTGTGGACGATTTCCGCGATTTCTTTAAACCTTCGAAAACCAAAGAGGTGTTCGATGTGAAGCGCTCTGTTGAACAGGTACTCTCCATTGTGCGGGCACAACTTATTAACAACAGCATAACATGCATTGTCGCCTGCCAGTGCGAAGATATAGGACAGTCTATAATCGATTCAGACAAGCTCACATACTGCGCCGACCACAACATGAAGGTCAGAGGGTATCCCAACGAGTTTAAACAGGTGCTCCTTAACCTGATATCGAACTCTAAAGATGCTCTGACAGACAGGAAAGAACGGGCAATTCATATCAATATCAAACGATTCGAGGGCAAGATAAAGCTGGATGTTGAGGATACCGGAGGAGGTATCCCGGCGGATATCCTGGACAGGATTTTTGACCCTTATTTCACTACAAAGGGCAACACAGGCGGAACAGGTATAGGTCTTTATATGTCGAAGGCTATCATAGAATCAAACATGAATGGCAGCCTCGCCGTTGAAAACACAGACAAAGGCTGCCGTTTCAGTATACTAATGGACAGATACGAGAGTTAGATTATTTCATCCATTCTGTCATGCACTCGCGTTATGTCAGAGTGCAGAAGCTCATGGCGGTGTTTGCACTCGTTCTTTGCAACGTAGTCCCGCGCAAGGATAACGTTTGTTCGCTCCTGCCCCCGTCTCAGTTCGCTTATTGTGCGCCATATAGGAAGAAGAACCATAGCCGAAAGACCGCCTAGATTCTGTATTATGTCCGATATATCCATTGTCATGCGAACACCCCGAATTTCTCAGGTCTTTTAACTTCGATAGTCTCGCCATCCTCGGCGATATATGAATACGTCGGAGGATAGATGCGGTCGTAAATCGCTTTTTTCGTTTCGTCCGCGAAAACCTCATCATATGTGCCGAGAACCGTAACGTTTTCTGGAAGCTCTTCACAGCGGCAGAGACGCATAAAATCCGTGCCGTCCGTCTGCGGCGGTGTCACTGTCAATCCTTCAATCTGTTCGTCTGTCTGATATATAATAATGATGTCTGTCATGCTGCGTATACCTCCTCAGATGTCAGCGCGTCGCCCAATGCTCTTAAATTAGACAAGTGACAATATCCGAAATATAGAACAGACGGATTCACAGCGTTTGAGACAGTTGCATTACCTATTAATAAACCATTAAGATATAGCGATAAATTAGTCCCATTTTTTACAACTGCAATGCTGCCCGCAATATTATCAGCAAGTGTTGAATTGCCTGTTATTGTCACACCGTTGAAAGTGCATGATATTATACGAGATGGACTTCGATATAACCTTAACACACCGTCATCCACAACATACTGATTCGATATCTTGTTACCATCAAAAATAACATCAACAATAATCGAAAAGTTTCCGGAATATGGCGGAATATTTTCTGGCTCAGAGAGAGAGATTGAATCAGCAATCCTTGTCACTGCTGTAGCTGTTGTTGGAATATAGCTTGTTGCAAACGGCATGGCTTCAAGCTGCGCACCGAAGATATACAGACCGGATGTGCCGTCGCCGGTGTAAGATGTTGCGCCTGAAACCATAAGCTGTATTTGCGAAGCGTAACTTCCGTTGTTTACGGCTGTTTCCGTTGCCGACACTCTGTACCATCCGTTAGACAATGCTGATATTTTGGCAGTGATGCCGGATGAGATTGACAAAACTGTTCCGGACGATAAATCAAATCCCGCAGCCAATCCTGAATCTCCGAAGCGCAAAGCTATCTGGCAGCGGGAGCCGGCTTTTGCATATACTGAAAACGTATATGTTGTGCCTGTTGTGTAAGAATATAATTGCGAAGCAAGGTGCGTGTTCATCGCCGTGGTATCTTCAATCAGCTTATCAGCCAGATTAGTTCCATAAGGGTCTGTTGTCTCTGTTGTGTTTGCTGGAATCATGCTTCGCAGTTTCGTCCATGCCGCGTTGTCGAACTGCTCAGAGTATGTCAGCAGGTTTGTTGATGTTCCCTCAAGCAGCTGTCCGTCTGCTGTGAAGCGTGGCGTGTCGGCGGCGGCGGTTTTCAGCACGCCGTACCTGTCAACATAGGTTGCTGAGGATGCTCTGGTGAACGTACAGATGCTTTGCCCTTGCCCGGTCAAAAGATTTTTTTTCAGCGGCAGGTGTGTAAGCGGTGCGGATAGATTGCCGATAATCTGCGACATTGCGGATTTTGCAAGTTTTGCCGAAAGCAGCGCGTCCGTCTGAGATTTGGTATAAAACTCGTCGGAAAGCCCTTTTACACGCACTTTCAGCGCAGGGTCGCCTGTTTCGTCCATCACCATGTTCAGAACTTCGGATTCGGTTTTATAAACACCTTTCAAAACCTGATCCGAACTGTCAAAAACGTCGTTAAGAATTTCTTTTACACTCTTATAACTCATGGTTCCTCCTTGTATTATCTTTTTTTGCTGTAAAGGTATAAGTCTGTGTCGGCGTATTCTCCGCCCGGAAGTTCAATTTTACCGTCCTCCGTGCAGGGATAGATAGTCAGCGCAGTGTCGTTTCCCTCCTGCGACCATGAGTGTATGAACCGGATGTATTGCAGGGTTGTTGACGGCGATACTACGTTGGTATTGTTGGACGCGGTGAACGGTGAGATGGAGCAGGTGTAAAATTCGCAGGCGAATATGCTTGTATCCGGTGTGTCCTCGAAATAGAAACCGTTGGGGTAATAGCCGATGCACTCCCCGTATACAGGGGAAGCAGTTCCTGTTATGTCGCTGTAGGCACTTGCCAGCTTTTGATGCAGCCCGAGGGATGAATAGATATGGAAATCGAAATCCACTCTGCCGGATTTTCTCGGCAGCCAGTCCGTAAAGGTGTTTATCTGGTAGATGACGAACGCTTCACCGCTGACGGGGTCTTTGTATGCGCCTATTATGTTTGACCGTGTGCCGTTGAAAACGCCTGAGAAGGTCTCTTCGTTGTATGTTTCATAGATGAACTTATCGCCGTAATACATGCGGGTAAGGCGTGAGTAGACGCTGGTTGTCCTGTGCTCCTGAACGGCGTAAAGCTGTCCTGTCATGTCATCGGGCACTGGCTGGTCGATATAGTTGGCTTGCGTTATGGCACAGTCATTTTGCGGCATTTCTCTGTAAATCTCTTTGAATGCGGTTTTGTCGGAACGGACGAAGTCCGTCTGTGTGAAGAGTCCTGCGGACATTATTCCGCTTCCGGTTTCATAGGCTTCCGCAGGCATGGGTATGAAAGGCCAGAGTCTGTCTTTAAATCCTGTGATGTGCGAAGGCGTGCCCTCATAGAGCCGGACTACCACCGCATCGTTGTTGGCAAACGCATAGGACGAGGGTCTGCCGTCGGCTGATTCATAGACTATCGGCAGGTCTGAAAAGGTTCCGCCGTTAACAGAAACAGTAACCTTGTCAGCGGCGTGGTCGGCTTTAACGACGCGTCCTTCTGCGTATGAAATTCTCTCGGTTGGGTCGAGTGCGTTAAGTGAGTGTATTGCGTTCATATTCAGCCGCCGTAGAAGATTTCGGGCATGATGAAATCGCCCGATTCAGAAAGTGTTCTTTTGGAGTTCAGGTCAGAGATTTTCCCGTCCGTAGTTTTCGGCAATGAAAAATCTTTTGCGACCGCAACAAAGCTGCCTGCGGCAAGCCTGCATGGATAAACGGATTTCAGCCAGTAGCGTTTTCCGTAATATTCAACGCACCAGCGAAGGTTATTGTCGAACAACCATTCGTCTTTCAGGTTGCTTCCTATGCCGCCTTTTATTGGAACATACTCGTATGTATAACCTTTGTCCGGATCGTTCTTGTCCCTGTATATTTTCCGGCGGATGGTCACTCCGCAGCCGAGAAGGAGTGCACCTGTGAAAATCTCTGTTTGAAACGGGAAAGCGCCGAGAAAATATTCCTCCGGCATGTCGTACATCCTGAAAAACACGGAAACAGTGCGACCCGGTATCAGGAGTTTTCCGGCGAGTGCTGTCGAAAGGGGGATGCTTCCGTCTCTGTTATGGGTGTATTCGGGAAATGCGGACGTTATCTCACCCGTGGGGCTGATGGTGGAGATACCGGTTCCTGCCGCGCTGTAATAGGAGACGAGAGCAGTTACTCCGCAGGTGTTTATTTGCGGCAGATATGCGGTGATATGGTCGCCGCTTCTTTCCCACGGCGAATCGATATCCGCGTCCGTGTAATCTGCGCAGGGCGGGGTGAACTCCTTTTCCGTTCTGTCCGCAGGCAGTAGAAACAGATTAACTGTGTATTCGCCGCTGTCCTCCTCAATTAGATATGTGTTGACGGAGAGGGTTTCAAACCCTATGGACAGCCAGTCGGAAACGGGCGGTTTGTCGTTGATGACAGAGGTTGATATGTATGTCGAAACACACCTGTCGGGGTAGCACATACCGGACGGGGTATACTGCTGCGGACAGAGCCAAACGCCGACAGACGAATATTCTTCCGTAACATAGCGTGCCATCAGGACACCGTGAACGTGTCGTTGCAGATGTTGTCGGCATCCGTCCGTTTATATCCGTCTTTCTCAACAAGAAGACTGTAGGTGCCGCTCTTCATGCTGCCAAGCCGCACTCTGCCCTCGCTGTCACTTTTGCCCGCATACTTTCCGTTCAGATAAACGTGGGCATCCTTCAGCTTCTTTTTTGTGCACGCATCCCGCACAGTGAGTATGACTGTGCGGTTGTATGTTCCGGTGAGGTCATCGGTGAAATCCAGTACAAATATGCCTCCTCGACCGCCCTTTTCAGCGGAAACGAGGCAGAAGACTGAGTCCGGACAGGTCACATCCACAAGGTCGTACACTGTTTCGTACTCGATACGCAGAACCGCCGTTGTGTTTTCAGTCAGTATGACGGTGCTTTCGGAAAATATGGGGTTCCCTGCCTGCCTTCCCTGCCATATGGCGGATATAATTCTGTCAACGGGAAAAGATGCGGAAGCCTTTCTGCTGTCTTTGAAGACAACGAATTCCGTTACTGTCTGTCTGTATGCCGTTCCGTAAAATGAGACGCTGCCGCATGTAACCGAGAGCGACGGGTTCAGCCCTCCGGGGTACAGTTTAAGCCGCGCCGTTGAGCCTGACGCAAAAACGGAGGTGCCGTTGTTTTCCTCCGGTTCTAGGATGAAACGGAAGATGTCCGTGTCCGATGTCTTTTTGAAGGTTACTCCGGTATCAGCCATTGACCGCCTCCGCATAAATAAGCACGGGATAACTGTCTCTGCTTTTCACAGGAAGGGTGATGCCGAAAAGGGCATATGAAGTGCGATAGCTGACAATCGCCATGCCGAAAAGCCCCTGAGACGGCATAGGTTCCGTGGCGCACTGTACGGAATAGGTGCTTTTTCGTATGATTTCCCCAAGTGAGTTGCCGAGCCATTCATAGCTGCTGACACCTGCTACGGGTTTATCCGTGTCGGACGTGGCGTTTTCCAGAAATACGGCTGTCTCGTCGGTCACATCCTCCGAGAATATTCCCATTGCGGTGAGAACGCCGTCGGAGGTGAATACAGCCACTTTATCCGGATGTTCAGCGTAAACGCGGAAGTATGCGGTTTCGCCGTATGCAAACGAGGATTTTGTTTTACCGTATTCGTCCGTGTTTCTGTCTGCGTCGGCAGTGATCAGTATTTTCGAGCCTTTGGAAGAAGTTACGAAACTAATGGTTGCATCGGTCATGGCTGTACCTCGATTATATTTTTCACTTTTATTGGGTTGCCGGAAACTTTTATGGCTGCGGAGATGACTCTTCCGGAACCGAATCTGCTTTTAAGCAACAGTCCCGCGGCGGTGCTCAGTCCGCTTATATGGGTTGTTTCCAGAGTTATTCTGTTTGCGGTATCCGCCAGACTGTGTGCCAGTCTGAGTGCCGAAACTCTGTCGCAGAGAGCTGGAGCACTGAATGTCAGGCTTTCACCGGCTTTCCGGAAAAGGAGTGAAACGCTGGCGTCTGTGGTGGCTGTGATATATTTTTTCGCCTCAGCAGTTTCAGTAATGCTGTAAAGGTCGTAAGTGGCAGTGTAGGAAACGGTTTTATAACCCTTCAGATTACCGGAAACTGCGTTTATGCCGTCCGCTGTGATTCCGCTGCTCAGGATGGATTGTGCCGGTACGGAGAGAGTGCCTTTGCCGTCTCTGAAAAGTATATCCTCAGTGACGGTCTCCGTTATGTTGCGCCGTATGAGCGCTAGATGCTCCGAATCGCTTGCCAGACGGGTATTTCCGGTGTGATAAAGCCTTACCTGCGCCGCCTCTCCGGTATCAGCTTGCAAAGGTGCGGAGATGTGCACATAATTTGACTCATATGAACCGTAATTAACTGTTACTGCGCTGTATTCCTGTTCAGCTCTTTTGAATGTACGGGAGAATATACCGTATGGGGAAAGGCTGATGTCCGTACCGCCTCCGGAAACGACTATATAACCGTCCGGCAGCAGCCTGACGGAAAGTCCGGCGTTGTCGGCGAGGTATTGAGCCAGAGACATGTGTGTAAAGGTGCCTTTCACGCGGGCGACATAATCCCGCGCCGCCCAGATTATTCTGCCGGAAAGTTCCGCCGCTGCTTCCGATGCCCTGCATATGACGTCGGCACTGAATGAGCCCTCCGGCTCCGGCATGGTGCCGACCAGAACAGTTTTGCTGTCGGATGCGGAAACTGATGTGACGTCAAACATATATGTTTCTTCATTTATGATGGCGGATATTTTCTTTGGGTCTTTTATGAAAACGGAAACAGAGGCATTTAAAACAGGTACATCCGATAGGGAAATAGTAAACTCTGACAGATATTTTGTGCAATCAACCCCGTCTGTTAGGAGCTTAACTGTGTCGCCTGAAACAAATCCGGTGACGGAAGTGGTTGAAACTGCCAGATTCCCCGTTAAGCCTGTCAGGGGCAGGGGGGTGTATATTGCCGCTGCACCGGAGTACCCAAAATCTCCAAGCGTGCCTGATATTATGTATTTGCCCCTTAGATTCTGTCCGGATTGAACAGGAAGAGTGAAACGTCCGTCCATTGCGAGGCAGTTTACAGGTTCAGGAGCTACGAACGACCCGTCCATTGCGGACAGGCTGGAAGTTATTTCGCATTGTCCTGCGGAGGCGGGCGGCATAGATATGCTCAGGACAACCGGTTCCGAAACGCCGAGTGATGTCGATATGACGGTGGAACCGTCGGATATACCTGTTGTCATAAAAGATGATCCTCCTGCTATTATGAACGGCGCAGCCAGCACCGAAACGCCGCTTTCGGCGTTGTCCGGCGCAAACCCCGCCGCTGTGTATTCTCCGGCGCATATGTCCATGCTATGCCGTCCTGTACCATGCCGAGCCGCTGCAAACGAAAGTTGCCGATTCGCCTTCGGCTGTCAGATAAAAGTCCGGTGCGGCGCTTTTGCTTATCATCACCGGACTCTCAGCCGTGTCGGTGCGTATCACAGTGACGGATTGCCCCGCATGTTCCGCCGGACTTCCAAGCTCAACGTATGCATATCCGTATGAAGAGTTTGCGAACACATAGCTTATTCCGGTTTCGAGGACATAATAGCCCGTTGCAACGACGTGTCCGCCGCCGGAGGATGCGCCTCCGCTACCCATTGAGAGGTTCATTATGTTTCCGCTGTCGGTACGTATCACAAACGCGGCTTCTCCTCTCTGTTTCAGTTTTACGAAATTTGTGCCTGACGGATCGTGCAGCAGTACGTTGTTGGACGTTTCGTCGGTTTTGATGATCAGTGTGGGAACGTTTGCCATGGCGCCGTTGTCTGGAATGAACAGATACAGCGGATACATGGATGCGTCGGCATACACGACGCATCCGCAGGCATTCAGCAGACCGCTTGTGCTGACCGTCTGGAAAGAGTGGGGAGAGAACAGACCTGTGCCGGAAATCTGCCACATGCCGTCGGCAGCCGTCATGGTGATGGAACAGGCGCTGCCGAGGATTAGCTGTGTGTCACCGCGCAACCCTATGCTGTCGCCTTCCGCCGCCAGGATCCTCACGGCAAGGGAACTTTCTGTTCCGCAGTTGACCAGAGTCAGCATTTTGCCGTTGAAAAGTGCCTGTTCAGGCAGTTTACAGGTTGATATCGTTCCGTTTTCTGCAAATGAGAAAACGACCAGACTGTCGTCAGGTGAGATGGTTTCTTCGTCTGCGCTTATTGTGCGCACGGAAAAGGAAGCGGACACGCTGTTCAGAAGTTCGGCCGTAATGACGTTCGCGATAAGGCTTCCGGTGTTCCAGTCTTTTGCCGCAGTGTTCTCCCGTCCCCGCTCAAGGGTTATGGTCTCTTCCGCTCTGGATGCCAGCACAATTTCGCGGTTTGCATCGTCCGCAGGGGATGCGAAGCCGTTTCCCCATATCACGGCGGTGAAGCTGCCTTCGGGTAGCAGTGAAGCATCTTCAACGGTGAGTTCCGTGCCCAGGGCGGAGAGGTATGCGCCAAGACGGGAGCGCGCGAAGTTGGCGAATCTGTTCATCAGTCTATCTGCCAGTCGAGTGTTATTCTGTTGTCAGGTTCGTGCGGACAGCCAGCCGGCACGACCTCTTTCAGCCAGAACCCCTTTGCAGAGGGCAGTGTTGCCAGAGTGAGGCTGTTGCCCGCTTCATATGTTCCCGACCATGCTTCGGCGGGTATAGTGAAATATGGTCTTCCCGTTTTGGGATTGAGTGGGGCGTACTGTGCCGTGGTCTGTCCGGAAGGTAATGTGCCCGCATAAAGTCCGGCTGCTGTGAAGTTGAGGGCGGATGTGAATGTCAGCGAGAAGGTATCGTATTCCGTACCGCCGTTTGCAAGCACAACGAGACTGTGGTCGAATTCCCCTGTAAGACTGTTCAGCGATGAACTTTCCAGCACAGGTTCAAGGTCGCCCAGTTCAAGCATCACTCCGGCATAGGTTTCGTCCGCTTCAAACGGGTACGGGAGTTGTCCTTCAAGAGTGAGAGTCGCTGTATTAACATTCTTTGAAACGGATGCCACGCGCATATTGCAGGACTTTTCACCGTCCTGAATCAGCAGAAGCGCTCCTTCCGGTATTGCAAAATCAGTTGCTTTGAACAGCAGAGAGATTGCTGAATCTCCCGCCGTGGCGTTCTGGGTGAGTTTTCCGCAGCCTGTCCATTCAGTGGGCAGATGCGCCTGTGTGTCGTCGGTTTCTGCGGGCGCTATGTAGAATCTGTCCAGACCGTTTCCGGGAGTGCCGATGCAGACACACGCGGAATACGCAGTTTCGCCGTTTGCATTGGTATTGGCGATGAACGCCTTGCGGTATCTCGTGGTTCCGGCTTCCCGTTCGGCGGAGGTGACTCGCGGGAACAGGTTGAACTTTACGCCGGATATTACAGTGGCCGCAAAATCGGGTCTTCCGCCGTTCTGGTCTGTGTCGGTGATGTTAACGCTTCTAATGATGCTGATGTCACTCTGATTCATTCTAAACCTCCAAAAGCCTTATGGTGCCGCTGTAGATGTCGGCGTCTGCCTGAACCTGCTTTGCGTTAAGCGGTTTAAGCTGAATTGCGCTGCTGTCGGATACGAAAATGACGGAGAGCTGTTTTCCGTTTATGTCCGCGTGTACCGGTGCGGCTGATCCCGCAGCGCGGCAGAGCAGAAGCACGTCCTCCCGCTTCATACCGCTCTCAGTTGCGGGGATATAGATTTCAATGGTGCGTGCGGGTTTTCCCGCGTATATTATCTCTGCGCCGTAAAGGTCTGTCTCGGCAGATACTTCCGGCAGTCCATATTCGGTTTCGTTCGTCCATACCGCCGTTTCAGGCAGTGTTATTCCTGCGATTGTTATCATTTTCAGCACCTGTATCCGCACTCGATTACAAAGGTCATGGTGCGTGTGTCCGTGGTCTGTATAGCGCTTGAAAGGCTGCGTGGTTGCGTTGTGTTCAGGGCGTTCACCGCCGTGTGGAACGGCGTCATATCCGCTCTGCCCACCGAGAGCAGGCGGACGTAAACTTTCAGGTTATGCTGTGTAACCGTTACACCATTGTCGTTCACAGTTTCGAATCCGGCATAGGCGACGGCGGCGAGCGGTTCCTTACCTGTCATAACCTCCGTGCTGCCGTCTTTCAGCAGAACGCGGGTAAACGTGCCGCAGTTGTTAAGAATATGCACAGTGTCCAGTATGAGCTGTTCCGCAGTCCTCATCTGTACCCCTGCCAGTCCGTGCGACCGCTCTCAGTGTATCCCGCCGCTTTTTTCGGCAGTTCGCCGGATGCCGACGATACGGGAGCCAGCGGCGCAAGAAGCTGTGAAGTCTCGGTTTTATACTGTTCCGCCGTGGTCCATTCCGCCGCGTAGATGTATAGTTCCGCCAGAGTGCGCTTTTTTACGGCAAGACGCAGAACCGCGTCCGATTCGTCGTAGTCCAGCCCGTAGCTGTCTGCCAACGCCTGAACATAAACGCGCGCGTTCTCCAGCGCTTCCTGCGCAACGGAGTCATCCCCCTGACATATGGCGAGGTACTCCTCCTCGCGTATGAGTTCCTGTATCTCTTCTATTTCAATGAGTTCCATATAATGCTCCATAATGAGATCGCGTCGTTGCTGCGCGCCTCGCGAAGACGACAAACGCCTCTGCGAGGAACAACGTGACGACGCAGTCTCATTGTTTGATTGTCAAGGCGGGGACGAACCCCGCCTTTAAAAGTTAAAGCACAGTCGCCCAGCAGATACCCTTTGTGAAAGGCACGGGGAGGGGCTTGCTTTCCGCGATTATCTCAATGCTGGATGAACGCGCATCGCGCACCTGTTTTACGAAAAAGGGCATCGCCGTCAGGTTGCTGTCCAGATCGTCGATTACGCTGTAAACCATTTCAAATGGAGCGTCAGCGGCAAACGCCATGAGTTTTCCGCTGTCAACCACCTTAACCTGTGAACCTGTGGCAAGGTCGGTGTATGAGCTGTTCATCAGTTCAACGCGAAATCCTGCGATGTTGATTGTTTTTGAATCAATGACAGCGGTGAGAGAGGTGTTGCCGATGTCCTGAACCACCTTGGCAAGCGCCATGAAAGCGCTCTGACCTGCCCAGAAACGGATGTCGGAGCCATAGTGGCTGTTGTTCTGTATCAGCGCCTCCATGCCGATGAGATCGGAGAGAATATCGTCAAGGCTGATTGAAGATTCGTTCCACGTCTCCCCGGGTGTGTGGGAGAGGGTTGAACCGAAGTCTACCCCGTATGTGGCCAGCCCTCCGTCCATATGCATGGGATAGGCGATATTACCCTTGAGAGACTGAGCCGCCATGGCCTCTGTTGATGCTCTTACTATCCTGCGCAGACGGTCTATCTTGTTGTTGACAAGTAGCTGTATGCCCGATTCGTCAAGGAGTTTCAGGTTATTCACATCAACGCCGTTAAGCCTTTCGGACGGGCGGAAGGGTTGGGGTTCGATATGGGTTATGCTGCCGTTCTCTTCGTAAACAGGGATAGGGTCGCCGCCTCTGCGGGTTACGGCTATATTGGTGACGGGCTGCTGAAGGTCTGTCACGGAGACAGTGGGCAGCGGGTGGCTGCGCCTTTTCGCTTCGGGGTAAACGTTATCCATAACAGGAGATTTCAGTTCCGGCATGGACGAGAGGGAACGGACAATGGAATCGGTTGTAAAGTATTTACCGAGATCAAGCTGTATCATTTTAACTCCTTAGAAAACCCAGACGGGTGCGTTTGCTTCAAGGGCGGTTATATGGGCGGCGGATGACGCCGCACCCTGTGTCAGAAGACTTTTTTTCATCACGGTGCCGTGCACGGCAACGCTTCCGGCGGTGTTCACCGTTGTGTCGATATCTTCCGTGCACACGCCCACAGGTGTTTTTGCAGAGTCAGATGCCGCGGGGTTAAAGCTCACAGCCTTACCAGATGCGTTCAGGGCGATTATCTCGCCCGCCCTGATTGTGCCTGCGCCGGATGCAAATTCCATGATGCGGATAACGGCGGGGTGTCTGCCGTCTGTAACCGTTTTTCCCGTGATGGTCTGTGTTCCCACCACTCCGTTAACTGTTGCCATGTTTCCTCCTTATATCTTTGAGAATATTGATGCCGCAGGTGCGCCGGAGACTTTAAGCCCGTGAGTGCCCTGCGATACGGGGTTCTTTACCCTGCCGAATATTCCGGCAAGGGTGTCGGATGCCTGAATGGACGGGTTTTCGCGCTCCAGTTTGTCCGCAAAACCTATGAGCGCCTGATAGGCTGATGCGGGGAGCTTGCCCGCCGCTGCCTCTTTCAGTCTGTTCAGCTTTTGATCGAGGTTCATCGTCTTCAGCTTCGAGAATTCACTCATCTCGCTGTCGGAGAAGACAAATCCGCAATTTACAGGTGAAAAGGTGATGATTTTCGTCCTGTCGCCCATGCTGATTATTTTCAGGTCTTTGATCATCGGGGGCACAGCCCCCAGGAACGCAACGTGGTGCAGGTAAAGACTGTCGTCCTCTCTGCGTGCCGCGCCGATGCTCCAGTTTTTGTATCTGCCCTCGGCAAATGCCTCCGCCAGCTCCGCCCCAAGCTCTATTTCGCCCAGAAGGATGCTGCCGTCGGCAGAAGCCTCAACAGCTGTCACCCAGCCAAATGCGGGCATACTGTCGTCCGACTCGTGCCCGATGGTTACAGGCACCTGCGGCGTAAAGTTTTCAGCCATACTGAGAATGTCCTCCGGCGTGATGACCACCCCGTTGTGGTTCCCCGTTCTGGCAAGTTCCAGTTTCATATCTTTGCCTCCTTGTCTTTTCGGATTGGCAAATAATACAGGATTTGTTTGTTATATATGTTTAATATTGACAAATAAAATTTGTATAAAATCCTCTTTCAATATATTTGAATAGAGGCTATCCTTTAGAAAAACCAAAAGGGGACGCACAGATGCTTAGAAAGGGCTTTCTGCTGATATGCATGGTGATTCTCGCCGCCTGCGCGGCTGACAACTCCGCCGTTTACCTTGAAACCGCGGCGCAACTTAAAAATATGCCGGATGCAGTTTCGGCTGTGAAAAAATATGAATCCACAGTGAGAAAGAGCGTCCATTCGCACTTTTATTACGAAGGTCGGGGCGACCTGTATTTTGCCTATGGCGAATACGGAAATGCAGTCAACGACTATACGGCTTCACTGCGGAACAAGGAAGAGGCGGACGTGCACCTTAAAAGAGGTCGCGCGTATATGAAGCTGGGCTTCTATCCCGACGCAGCGTATGACTTTACATCCGTGATACAGCTCGGCGGGGATAAGGTCTATCTGGCATATGCCGAACGCGCGAAGGCGTACATTGAACTTGGGAAATACAAAGAGGCGCTGAAAGATATCGACAAGGCGCGCAGCCATACCGAGATATCGGCGGAGCTTGATAAATCCATGGCGGAGATATACTACAAAACCGCCGACTACAACATGGCGAAGGTATACGCACAGCGTGCTGTCACAGCACATCCCGACGACGCTTCGCTGTATTTTCTCCGGGGAAAACTGTTTTATAAGACCAGAGATGCGAATCAGGCCGTTGCGGACTACCGCAAAGCCATTGAACTGAAAACCTCATATACGGAAGCCAAAAGAGAGCTCGCCATGGTATACGCGACCTGTCCCGTTTCCATATACCGCGACGGTGCGAAGGCTGTTGAGCTGGCTCAGGAGCTTTATACCGCAGATGCAACTTCCGACAACGCCGTAACTCTGGCTGCGGCTTATGCCGAAACAGGGGATTTTGAAAAAGCAGCGGAAATTCTGAAAAAGGCGGCGGAATCCGAGAAGGATTTTGTTAAGCAGGACGATATGCGGGTATATATGAAAGCGTATGAAGAGAAAAGAACTATAAATAGCTGGTAGCATTAGCTTCGGGCGTGCGCAGCCTGCGTGCGCCCCTCTGTTTTAAAAATGCGCTATGTAAAAAAATTTTACGCATTATCTGATGGTCAAAAAACTGCCACTCTATGTAAGAACACCACTGACAAAGGGTTTATATAAATCTTTCAACAGATATTCCACAAATTTGTTGATAAAAAAATGCTTGACAGCCTAAATGCCTAAAATTCGGGGAGTTCGTGTGATTGTTTGTAATATCAGTGATTTGTGGAATCATGTGGAAAGTGTGCTGATAAATCAGGTTTTTTTCTGACAAAATTTTCAACAGGTTTTCCACATTTTTGATGCCGGTTCCAGTAGCCCGTCGTATTCTTCATATCGGAGACTGATCTCATTAAACAGATTTTCCCTTTCATGAGTGAAAGATAGAACTATGGCGTATCTTGTTTCCGTATTTCCGGTGTAAAAGTCGCGTTTTGACGGGGAGATTCTTAATACCAGTTGAGGGGGGAGAAAAACGCTTTTCAACTTTGTTTCGTACAGCTTAACAGGGTTCCACTTTAGGATTTCCTTGGGCGGCTTTCGTTTTCCTGCTTCATTTGGCAGCGTCAGCAGATCCTTTGATGTGACAAGTGCCTTCCACGTGCCGTTTCTGTAATATCCCAGAGAGAGTTCAAGGTTTGTGCGGCAGTAATAGTGCGGAAAATTCAGGTCTGTGGGTGTTTTATAGACCAGCGTCATTTCGATGCTTCCGGCTGTTTTTCCGCACATCGACATGGGGACTGGTATCCCCTCCACCTCGGTTATTCCTCCGTGGAGTACGGTTCCCTCATGGAGATAGACAGCGCTGCCGGGGATATTTTCAAAATTGTCACAGTCTTCCGTGACGATGCCGTATCCTGTGTAGGGATCGGGAGCACAGCGCGTCCGCAGACGGGTGTAGTGCAGAATGATGGCTTTGGTCATATCCGGACTTTGAAACGCGTGTGAGTATCTGTGGAAAATTTTTGCCGCGAGCGCCGCTGCCATTGGAACTGCGTGGGAAGTACCGGAGTCCTCTGCCAGTTCGTTGCGGGTGCCTATGGAAAATACGCCGACAGGATAGAGCCTGCCCATGCGTTTTTCATGTGCTCCACCGTAGGCACATATCTCCGGTTTAACAAATCCGCCTGTGGAGGGACCCCTGCGTGTGAAGAGAGAAGGTGAGTGTCGGGGTTGCAGGTTTGTATCTTTATGAGTGACGGAGCCCACAGTCAGCGAATGAACGCTCTCTGCGGGCGATGCGATACGGTCGTTTTCTGTAGCATCAGCAGAAGGGTCGCGCAGTCTGTCATAGTTTCCTCCGGAGACGATAAAGAGCACGTCGTATCGTTCCTGAAGGGTGTCGAGCACATGTGCCGCCGCAGAAAAACTGTCCTCGTCCGACTGAACGTCGGAACCGAGTGAGATATTATAAATTTTCACTATTTTGTGGTACATTTTAAGCAGTGCTTCCATTCTCTGCCTGAAATCAGAAAGCTCTACGCTGCCGCCCGCCGGAAGTATCTCGGCGTTCAGATAGACGATGCCTCCGAAACTGTCTCCGTCCGTAAGCAGCCTGCCCGTAACAAATGTTCCGTGTTTTGGGTCTCTTTCGTCCGAGCGGCAGAAACTTACAGTGTCCAGCTCCCATTCCCGCAGATACGAATTTACGGCTATACCTGAATCCACAACGGCAGCTCGTGGGTACATCCTGTCCGTTTCCCGCTGTTTCACACACTCAAGGGGCAGGTTTCCGTGTCTGATATAATCTTCTTTCAGCAGGAGACAAGACGCCGGAGAGACCGATCGCACAAGGCTGTGTGTGGCTATAGTATCCAGCTTTGCCTTTATGTCCGGTATGCTGGTCTGAATTATGTGATAGCCGTTGATATCTATGACCTTAGCAGTTTTGGCTGAGGTTTCGTTTTTCAGAAAACCGATAAGACTGTCCTCTCCGCCGCCGGGCAGGGTGTGGATATAGATGCTCTCATCCGATTTCATCTCTGAAAATCCGGTTTCAAAAGGGCTGCTTATGGATATCTTTTCCTGTGGCATGAAAGTTCTTATGTTTTCTATATGGCTGAACGAGGCGAGAAAATCCTTTCCGCGCCCGTAAAGCACATGTCTGTTCAGTTTTGCAAGACTGTCTTCGTCGGCAATTGAGAAAACGATATCCGAAAGTGAAAGACTCGCCGCCGGACGGATTCCTGTTGCCGAAAAGAAGTGGTATCTCAGGGATTTTGAAAGAGAATCATGTCTCAGGTTTATGACATTGAAAACCGGGAGGGAACGGTTGTATTCAAATTTTTTGTAAAATCCGAATCCGGTCTCAAGGGAACCGGCGATCTGCTGTCTGTCCGGCAGTCCCCGGCAGGAGGTTCTGGGGGACCCGCCTTTTGGTTTTCTTGGGTTTGGTCTGTGCATCGATCTGGAAAAACGCAGAATAAACGGACAACAGCCGCTGACTGTCATAGGGCTGATACCTCCCCGTAATAGACCGGTCAGCTTGAAAATTCTTTTAGCAAGGCTCTGATGACCGTTTCGATGAACCGTATTTTGTCGAAATCAAGATCAGATATTTCGTTCAGCAGCTCATGCCAGCCAGCCGGTATATCCGGTCCCTGTGTGCTGTTTGCGTGGAGGGTTGCAGTTTTGTAATATAACAGCGGCTGCTCATTAAAGAAGTATCTTATGTCAATGTTGTATCTGTTTGCTATCACAGCAAGTTTTGCTGCGTCTATGTTTCCTGTACATTCGTAATGGCTTATCACCTGCTGGGTAACGTTAAGAAGATTGCCCAGCTCTTTCTGGTTTATTTTCAGCTCTTTACGGAGTTCTTTGAGTTTATCGCCTATATTCATATCTAACTTATACAGATTATTTGTGTCAGGTTCAAACAGAAAATATTTGTTGAATAATACAGTCATTTTGTGTATATAGATACAAATTATATATGTTACGGAGGGTGAAATGGCAGCACCTTGTAAAGTCTGGGAAGAGGAGAGCATTACTAAGCAGATGGCTAAGATAGTTTCGAGGAACCTGACTATATATCAGGTAGCTAAGATGCTTCAGGTAAGCCATATAACAGTCCGGAGGTGGATTAAGGAAGCAAAGCTCATTGCATGGAACACGAACCTTGAAGGTCGCGGACGGTGGCGCGTTCCGAAAGAGAGTCTTGAAGAGTTCCTTCAGTCAAGAAACTGTATGAATATCGACTGAGAGGGATATCCATTTTAAGTTGAGTTTATGACACGGGTATGTATTGAAGACGTTTTTCTCTTTCCGTCTCTGCGAATCCAGCGGTGGGTGAAAAAGAGTAATTAAGGGATGACACTTTTGAGTGTCAGAGGCACAGGAAGCACCTCATGGAAGATGATTTTAACGATTTATTGTGAAAATCATGTGTAATGTGAGCGTTATTCAGGCTTTTGCCTGAATTAAGCGCTGCGAAAAAGTGACAGGGATGTCACTTTTGAGTGTCAAATAGAGCTTCCACAAAATCCTGAGCATCGAAGGGTTTCAGATCGTCGATACCTTCTCCGAAGCCGATGAACTTAACGGGAACTTTGAGTTCGTCCACAATCCCGATGATGGCGCCACCCTTTGCGGTGCCGTCCAGTTTTGTGAGGACAAGACCTGAGAGTCCAACATCTTCGTGGAATTTAAGTGCCTGAGAGATGGCGTTTTGTCCGCTGGTGGCATCCAGAACGAGAAGTATTTCGTGTGGTGCATCTGGCAATTCTTTTTTTGCAACGCGGACTATCTTTTCAAGCTCTTTCATAAGGTTAACCTTGGTCTGAAGCCTGCCTGCCGTGTCGCAGATGAGAACATCGAAATTTTTAGCCTTGCAGGACTGAATGGCGTCGAAAATGACAGCGGCACTGTCGCTTCCTGCGGATTGTTTGACAACGGGTACGTCAACCCTGTCCGCCCATACGCAGAGCTGGTCTATCGCCGCCGCGCGGAAGGTGTCGCCGGCCGCCAGACAGGTTTTAAGTCCCTGTTCTTTAAACATCTTCGCCATCTTTGCAATGCTTGTTGTCTTGCCTGAGCCGTTAACTCCGACAACCATCATAACATAAGGTCTGTCTGTTGTCTGGACGAGGCTGTTTTCTATATTCAGAATATTGAATATTTGTTCTTTAAGGGCGTTTTTAAGGTCTTCCGGATTTTTAAGTGTCTTTCTGTCCACCTGCGCGCGGACGGAATCGATTATCTTCATGGTGGTTTCAACGCCGATATCGGAGGTTATGAACAGTTCCTCAAGTTCTTCCAGAAGTTCGTCATCTATGTCTTTTTTACCGAGGAAGATGTTCTCCATCCCGCCGACTAGTTTACCTGAAGTTTTAGAAAGTCCCTGTTTGAGTTTCTGAAAAAAACCGGTGGAGGATTCGGAGGATTCCTGCTGTTCCCTCTTCTCAGGTTCAGTCTTTTCCGGTTTTTTGAATATGCTGAAAAATCCCATTACGCCTCCAAATGTCAAAACAGGGTATTATAATCAGAAAGCTGGATTAATACAAGTATTTGTATGTGCTGCGTTTAAACATAGATGGGTTAAAAATCCGGAAATTGTTGTCAGCAGGTGATTACAGGTATAATATGTTATTATACAATATATATGTGAGTGTGCCGTGAAATTATTTTTTGCAGCCCTTATTTTTTGTTTCAATATTGCAGTGACATATGGGGCTGAAAAACCGTTCAACCTGCTGGTTATAAGCTCTTTCAACGAGACTCTCTCATGGAGCGAAGGTTTCAGAGAGGGTATCGTCAGCGGATTCAAAGAACATCAAAACATGAGCTTCTATATAGAATATCTTGATTCCACTGCGTCCGGAGCAAAATTTTCAAATGCGGACAGAGCGGCTTTAATCGCTGCTAAATATGCGCACGTTAGGTTTGATGCCGTGATAGCGGATTCCGATGCCGCGTGGTCGTTTCTGAACACAGAGGGAAGAAGGCTGTTCGGCGATATTCCCTTTGTAGTGTGGAGCAGTTCCGCGCCTTCCGTCAAAAGTCCCGATACGCTCTTTCTTACGCCGAATATCAGACGCGCCATCAAAAAAACCATAGATATAGGGTTCAGACAGAACACAGATGCAGACACTGTGTATCTTGTTACATCCGATTACAGCTCCAGTGTAAAATACGAAGAATATGTAAATGAAGTGATAAAGAACTATCATGATAAGAAATTGGTGGTAATAAAAAATTTCACATTCGACGAGCTTTATTCGAAAGTTTCCGTTTTGCCTCCGGATGGTTTTATTCTGTTTCAGCTAGTTTTCTCCGACAGAAACAATGTTTTTCAGATACCTAGGAAGGTGGCGGACGAGATTGTTGCGAGATCTTCCATTCCGGTTTACGCCTTTTACAGCAATCTGATGGGGACAGGCATGGCGGGCGGGCAGATGATAGATGCTGCCATGATAGCCCGCAATATGGTTAAAGCAGCCGTTGATATGTCCGGCGGATACACCGTGCAGGTAGAGAATATGCATATGTCAAGGCAGTATGTTGACTGGGGCGCAGTTAAGAAATACGGTCTGAATTTCGATGCGGACAATACGGAAGCCGTTGTTCTGAACAAACCCGTATCGGTTTTTTCCCAGTACAAAAAAGAGATTATAACTATTGCTGTCGCTATGGGCATAATGGCTGTGCTGATAGTGGTGCTGATTGCGCTCACCATGAGGCTGAAAAAAGCTAACAGAGCGCTGGTGACGCAGAAAAGCATTATCGTCAAACAGTCGAAAATGGCTGGAATGGGCGAAATGCTGGAAGTGATTGCCCATAGATGGATACAGCCTCTCAACACGCTTTCGCTGTTCCACTCCATGCTGGAGGAGAGCGGAGTGCTCAAAAATGCGGACGACCCGATTCTGGCAAAGACGCACAATGCTGTCATTCAGAGTCTTTCCGAGATTGGAGAAGCGATGGATGATTTCACCAGTTTTTTTGATCCGGAGAAGGTTCTGGCGGAATTTAAACTGCGAAAAGTTTTTGATGAGTCAATGATTATGGTTGGTAAGGTACTACGGAAAACTGTGATTTCTTTTGACGACAAAAACGACATAAGCGTCGTTTCATACGAAAAAGAGTTGAAACAGATAGTCATTAATATAATTCTGAACGCTAAAGATGCTTTTGAAGAGCGGAAGATACACGACGGACGAATTGAAATCACCTTGTCTGAAAACACTGGTGACAATACTGTCAGAATATCCATAGCCGACAACGCCGGAGGCGTGGATGAGGATTTGTTGCCGAATATTTTTGATCCGCTTTTCACCACTAAAGGGGCAAAAAAGAGCGGATTCGGACTTTATCTGGTAAGGCTCATCCTTGAAGACAACTTAAAAGGCAGTATATGTGCGTTTAACAACGGCAAAGGGATGACTTTCGAAATAATTATACCTAAAAAGCTGACCTAGACCCTGAGCAGGGGAAGTTCTTTTCAAATTCCTCTCTTTCGCCGGGGTCGAAACCGAATATCCTTTTCCACGCTGTTTCATGTTCCATACAGAAATATATGAATACGTCCTTCCAGTATTTCCGCACTTCATTAACGAAGAAATCCAGCATATATACCCGTTGTGATTTGAAATAACGCATCTTTCCGTCCAGCGATTTCACATAGCTGCCCTGTAACAGCAGGGAGCTTTCAAACTTACCCCGCACAATATCCAGAAGCTCAGGCATGAACCGGAAAGTCGATACGCTTATATAGTTTACGGACGCTTCCGGTACAGAGTTGCACATGGTTTCAATGACCTTTGCATAGTCTTTTTCAAAATTGGCAGAGTAGATGAGCGGGTCGAAGTGAAACCCTATGCCAAATCCGTGGGCGGCGCAGTCTGCGGCGGCTTTCAGCCTGTCATTGATACGGGCGGTTCCGTGCTCTTCCGCCTCCATTATTGACTGCGGGTTCATACTCCATGAGACCATCAGATTTTTCGGGTTACAGTTCAGCAGATTGCCGACGTTGGCGGATTTCGTTTTAAACTCAAACAGTATGTTGTCCGACCTGTTTATTATGTCGGCTATGTAACCGCTGAAATTGAATATGTGGTCCAGAGCGAGACTGTCGGTAAGTTCGCCCGTGCCCAGCCTGTAGAACCTGTCTTTAGGCATGTTCTCTATTTCTCGCCGGACGTTTTCAAAGTCTGAATAAACCTTTATATATTCGTGGTTAAGATAGCTTTGCAGGATGCAGTAGGTGCAGTCGAACGGGCAGCCTTCGGATATGTCAGTGACGTGGTAATCGCAGCATCGGTATATTTTTGTCGCGGGGCATCGGTGGACAAAGGTGTTGTGTTCGTCGGCAATATATATGCTGCTTTTTTCGTCAGGCACCTCGCAGCAGGAGTCAACAAGGGTGACGTCGCGGTCTTTCAGTACCTTTTGTGCCGGGATGCTGTCCACAGCTTTCCGGTCAAGATATATCCTGCTCATCCATAAACCCGTATATTTTTTGTATAGCCGTAGTCTGCGAAAGAGCCGAGCCTAGTATGTGTTCCGCTTCCTTCGCCGATTCCGCAGTAAAGCTGAATGTCAGCCTTCCTGTTTCAAAGTTGTCCGGCGAGCTGACAGTAAGAGGCAGTTCCGCCGCAAGCTCAGCGAATCCTTCCATAAATGTCCGTCTTGTTCTGTCCCTTTCAGCGGAGAGGTTTTTCAGAGCGTCTCCCCGAAGATGCTCCGGTGTTATCTCCGGCATCATATCGAACAGGATGTTCACCAGGTTTCTGAAATCACCCTGCGATATATCTCTGGCGGCGACTGTGCTGATGATATATGCCATACAGGTGTCGTTCAGCTTATTGAAGACCGCCAGTGTTTTCAGCGGTATGTCCTTTGACCGCAGATATTTTTTCAGCGGTTCAGGATATGAGGCGACAGCTTCCAACGTCTGAAAATTCTGACGTCCTTTTATGTTATATTGAGAGAAAACTTTGACTTCGCTGTGGCTTATGCCCAGCTTTGTGCATATGCACGAGATATTTGCAAGATCAACTATGTTAATTCTGCCGTATGCGGAAGCAGAGAGCTCCAGCGCCTGAGCAAGGTTTGCAGCTTCAACGGCATAGTAATTTTCCGCCTCATCAAAGCCGCTGATAAAAAAGTATTCACCGTTTATATCTGCCACAGCAGGCGGGAATATTGATGTTTCATCTCTTTTTTCCGTCCAGCAGAGGGCTTTTGACGGTGTTATACCGGTTATAGGTTTTCCTTTCATAGTGGCAGAGTATATGGCAATAGGTCGTGGATGTAAAACATATTGTTCAGCCGGAATAGCTGTCCAGCATCAGCCTTATCCTGCGCGTCATCTCTTGCCGTACTTCGGGTGGCTCAAGGCATTGGCATTTCTCTCCCAGTCCTAATATTATGCCGTATCCGTAATCGTCCGGAAAGAAAGGAAAACTGACGGTGTAGTTTCCGTCACCGCAGGGTTCTATATGTCTGCTTTCACAGATATCCAGCACACGATTAAGCACCGATTCATGTACCAGCAGCTTAACGCGCGTGAAAGGCTTTTCAGCAAGTTCACAGAAATCACTTATGGCCTCCGGCGTGTCTCTCAGCTCAAACTGTTCGTTCTCCATTGCCAGCTCTGTTATTCGTGTCAGTTTGAACAGCCGGAAATCCTGCCTCGACAGGCAGAAACACTGGACGTACCAGAATCCCGCTTTAAGCACCAGCCTGTATGGTTCAGCTCTGCGCGTGCTCCTGCTGCCGCTGCGGTCGGAATACTGAAAAGAGAGGACGCGGCGTGTCTGCACCGCTATCCGCACTGTGCCGAGGATACTCACGGAATTTTCGCTTGTCATCCAAGGGCGTGAATCGATGGTTATCTGTCCGGCTCTGAAGGCTATTTCGTTCGCCTGTGCCGCCGGGACGAAACTCTTTATCTTTGCCAGCGTATTCACGATCTCGTTTTCTGTCACATCCTGCGGGATGCTCCCTAGCCCCATCAGAAGGGTGGTTATGTCGGAAACTGTGAATATTTTTTTGTTGACTTTATATTCGTCCATTATGCTGAAACCGCCGCTGACTCCCGGTGTTGAGACAATAGGGATCCCGGCGGCGTTAATGGCGTCCATATCGCGGTATATTGTACGCAGGGACACTTCGAACGTTTCTGAAAGATGCTTTGCCGTGATGCTCCTGCGTTCCAGAAGCAACATTATTATGGATATCAGGCGATCTGTCTTCATTAGATGATGTTATCCCGCAGTACGTATGCTGTCAAATTTCATTTTTGAATTGCTGACACACAGTTGTCAAAATCCTCTGATAAAGTTACCTATCAATGATTCAGGAGGCTTTTTATTATGGAAAAATATGCAGTTTACAACAGGGTTCTTAACAGTTCGAACGTGGTTGCCCTTGCAACGTCTGTGGGCAACGTACCGAATGTAAGACTTCTCACCTGTGTCCATGACGAGGACAAACCGGGAATTATCTATTTCGCAACGGAGAACAACAGCAGGAAGGTTGAAGAGTTCTGGGATAACAGCAGAGTTGCCCTCACGTCCATTCCGTCGGACGGCGTTTGCCATATCCGGAGCAATGACGCAGTTATTGAAAAGAGCGCTCTCACTGTATACGACCTGCGGGATAAATTCGCAGCGGCGCACAAAGGATACGACGGGATAATCGAGTCTGTGGGTGATGTTCTTGATGTTTACGAGATATCGATTAAAAACTGTCTTGTATGCACAGAAATGGATAAGTTTGAAGCAGTCTCTTTTCAATGAAAAAAGGAGGTCTCTGCGGAGACCTCCGGCTTTTATCTTCCGAAACGCTCTCTGAAATCTAGCTGAGATATCCTATATGTCTTAATGAATGCGCGTCTGAGGCTGCTGTTTTTCAGAGATGGTATGTCCCCCCGTTCCGGGAACAAAAATTATGTCGGGAACAGGCGCCGTGTCCATAGTATAGTCGGGGATAACTCTTGTTCCGCCGAAGCATTTCACAGGATTCATCGTTTCAGCTGCGTAATAGAGAGTCTGTCCCCGCTTTTTGTGATGTTGGCAGAAGCGCTGAAAACTTCCCAAGGGGCGATGAAGTTCATCTCTGCAACCGAGTTGAAGAGCAGGAAAGCGATATTAAGTGCCATGGTTTTCTCCTTGTCGTTGAAATTATATGCATTTTTCGCATGACTGATGATTTCATTTACACCCGAAAGTCACAATGAAAAGGAGGCTGCATTTTCTGCCAAAAACGGCAAATGAGTAAAATTTTTTTACATATTCTGACGCACATATTTCTCCCACATCCGAATACGCAAACATATCAATCTCTTAACGGCTGAAACCCTTTAGTGATGCTATTTTGAGCAGTTTCAATATCCCTTGACGAGTGAAATATATTTTGTTAACTTTGGCATAAATTGTACGATATTGTCATCAATAGGTATAGATTGGCACAAAAATGGCAGGAAGTTTTAGAGGGCAGTACCAACATAAAATCAGTGACACCGGACGTATCTCGGTTCCTTCTAAGTTCCGCGAGATACTGAAGGTCAAGTATGGCAGTGATGAGCTTACACTGTTGTCCATGGGAGACCATCTGAGACTGTACCCTTCTGCCGAATGGGACAGAGAGGAAGCCCGGTTGGAGTCCGAATCCACCGACAACGACGAGTTTCAGGAGTTTCTGAGATACCTTTATTCCGATATGGACGAGGTTGCCATAGACGGAAACGGGCGTATACAGATTACTTCCGAAGTCAGACAGCGTAACGGCATCCAGGGCGAATGTATCGTGAACGGTTTCAGAAACCATTTCGAGATTTGGCCTGCCGTTGTCTGGGGCGAAAAAGCCTCAGAGGAGAGAAAGGACGAACTGTTTAAAAAGTTCGCTTCCAAAATAAGATAAGGGCAGGGCAAGGAGCGGATAAATGCATATCTTTTCCCGGCTGACCCAACTTGTTTACAACCGCACAGATCTTTCGATTTTTGATCCGCACTATCGTGAAATCGAAGACATAGCAGTGCAGTGCAGAGAATTTATGCAAAAAGGCAGCTTTGTCGAGATTGATTTCGGCAGGGCGCAAAGGGCGGTAAGAGGAAATGAAGCACGTACCGGTAATGATAAGGGAGGTGCTCAGGTATCTGCCGGTTGATCCGGATGGAATAACTCTGGATATGACTGGCGGAGGCGGCGGACATTCGGCTGCCATGTTGAAGGAGATATCGGCAAAGGGACGACTTATCGTTCTGGACCGTGATCCGGATGCAGTGGTGCGGCTGAAGGAGCGCTTTGCGGAGTACACGAACGTTACCGTTATTCATTCTAACTTTTCCGACTTTGATCAGGTTCTCGACGAACTGGGTATCCGCAGTGTTTCGTCTGTTCTTGCAGATTTCGGGGTGTCGCTGTTTCACCTTAAAACGGCTGAACGCGGATTTTCGTTCCGCAGTCAGGGACCGCTTGACATGCGCATGAACCCCGCAGACAGGCTTACGGCTGCCGAGGTTGTGAACAGCTATTCCAGAGAGACTCTGGCAAACCTTATCAGAAAATACGGCGAAGACGACTTCGCATGGAATATCGCAACCGCCATTGTTGCGGCAAGGGCTATCAAAAAGATAGAGACCACCGTTCAACTGGCGGATATTATCGCGTCTGCCGTGCCGAAAAAGGCTCAGAAACCGGGTGTGCATCCGGCAACGAAGAGCTTTCAGGCGCTGCGTATTTATGTTAACGGCGAGCTTGACGCCATCGAAAAGATGCTCGGCAAGCTGGAAAAATATATGGACAAGGGCGGCAGGGCTGCTTTTATTTCGTTTCATTCTCTGGAAGACAGGCTGGTCAAAGACTATTTCCGCGAGTTTGAAAAGGAGTGCATCTGCCCTCCCGGTATGCCTGTTTGCACGTGCGGCAAGGTGCGTACCTTCCGCCAGATAACCCGCAAACCCCTCACGGCGAAAGAGGACGAAGTTGAAATGAATCCGTTATCGCGAAGCGCGAAGATGCGTGTAGCGGAGAGAGTATAAAGGCACAGGATGTGCCTCACGGAGAACAATTTTAGCTGGTTTCAGCAAAAATTGTTTGAAGTGTGAGCGAAGTCGAGGCTTTGCCTGACTTTGCGTTGCGAGAAAACAACACGACGTTGTTTTCGAGTGCTAAATCAGAATGAATCCGTTATCGCGAAGCGCGAAGATGCGTGTAGCGGAGCGGGTTTGAATTACGGGATCGCTTCGGGCGTAAAGCCCTCGCGAAGACGGCTGGTCGTCTCTGCGAAGAGCGCAGCGACGCGGCAGTCTAATTGATTTTTCCCCTTTATTCAAAAGGGCAGACAATAGGAACCTTAAACAGGAGGACACATGAAAGCACAGACAATGACCGCAAATCCGGCTGAAACAGTTTCAAGAGTCAGGCTTAGTACGCTGATATTGGGTGCTGTGATGATGCTTCTTCTGTTTTCAATAGTTTACGTGCGCCAGATGTGCATCCGCGCAGGATATGACATCAGCAGCATGACACAGAAAATAGAGCAGTCCGAAATTGAATACACTTCACTGCTCTCGAAAAAATCCGGCGCCTACGACGCGGAGAACCTTTATAAGAAAGCAAAGGAGATGGGACTTGTGATGCCCGACGTAAGAAGAACCTACTATGTTAAAGACTGAGAACGGAAGACTTACATTCTTTTCGTGGATCGCCATCCTCTTTTTCTGCCTTGTCGGGGCAAAGGTGGCATATCTCCAGACAGCTCAGAACGATTTCTATTTTGAAAAGGCTGTCCGACAGTCGAAAGGCGTGATGAAAAGCACAAAGGGAAGAGGACTTATAATGGATGCGAGCGGAAACCCCCTCGCTCTGAACAAAAAGTCCGCTTCCCTTTATGTTTTTCCGGAAGAACTCAAGAATCGTCAGGCATTTATAGACCAGCTCCGACAGCAGGGCATAAAGCTGCCTGTGGAAAAAAGACGCAGGATACTGGGTAAAAAAGGTTTTACATGGATAGCCAGAAACATAGAAGTTGCCGACGCAAAACGTATTCAGGAGGAGATACCCGACATCGAGTACGTTCTTGAGGAACAGAGGTTTTACCCCGAAAGAAAGCTGGCGGCTTCACTCGTAGGGTTCACAGGAACGGACAACGAAGGGCTTAACGGTGTTGAATACCGTTACAACGACGTGCTTGAAGGCAGCGAGTTTCAGCTCCTCGCCATGCGCGACAACAAGGGAAAAAGGATAATCTTCGAGGATCCGCAGAAGAAGAAAGATGTGGATACCGTAATTTATCTGACAATAGACGAATACCTACAGGGTCTATCGGAAGAGATCCTTCGGCAGGACACGGCGGAGTTCATGGCAGACAAAGGAATGGCGATAGCCATGGACGCACAGACAGGGGAAATAATTTTTGCCGCGTCCTCCGGAGGGTTTGACCCAAATGAGTTCAGGAAATACCCGCAAAAAGAGTGGAAAAATTATCCGGCGGGCTTTCTTTATGAACCGGGTTCAATCTTCAAACCTGTTCTGTTCTCGCTTCTGCTGGACAAGCACAACCTGAACACGAATATGTCCATTTTTTGCGAAAACGGTGTGTTCAACGTATACGGACACAACATTAAGGACGTATCCCCAAGCGGGATGCTGACGGCGGAGCAGGTGCTAATCAAGTCCAGTAACATAGGCATGGTGAAGCTCTCTGACAGAATTACGAAAAAAGAATTTTACGAATATATAAAGACACTCGGTTTCGGCGACAGAACAGGAATTTCCGGCGTGATAGAGGAGGAGGGGCTTGTGCGCAACTATAAGCGCTGGTCAGGTCTCAGCAAACCTTCGATATCGATCGGTCAGGAAATACTTGTGACCCCTTTGCAGATGGTTCGTTTTTACAGCGCTATAGCCAACGGAGGACATCTTCTTAACCCCAAGATAGTGAAGAAGATTGAGAAGGGTGGCGACACCTATACGCCCAAAAGCAAGGACGAGCGGGTCTTTTCAGAGCAGACCGCAAAAAGGGTTCAGGCAATACTGAAAAAGGTTGTTAAGGACGGTACCGGAAAGAACGCCTATTCCGACTACGTTGACATAGGCGGAAAAACAGGAACCGGACAAAGGATAGACGTGGAAACAGGAACATACAGCAAAACGGGTTATGTGGCGAGCTTCGCCGGAGTTTTCCCTGCTGACAATCCCAGAATTGCCATGGTCGTCGTTTACAAGGAACCGAAAAGCTCTATCTATGGCGGCACAACTGCCGCAAGAACTTTCAAAACCCTTGCCGAACAGATATCCATGCATATGGGGCTTAAAAGGAGCTATATATATGAAAGTGTCCCAACTTCTTGACGGACTTGATATTAAGGGGTTTGATCTGGACGTTGACTTCGAGGCGGATATCAAAGATATCAGCTTTGACAACAGAGACACAAAGAAAAAGTGTCCCTTCTTTGCGTTCAAAGGGACTCATTTCGATTCTCACTCCTTTGCCAGAGAGGCTTACGAAACAAAAAAGGCTCCGTTCGTCGTTGCGGAACGCCCCATTGAAGGCGTGCCCACAGTTGTCGTTGAGGACGGACGCAAAGCAATAGCTCTTGCCTGCCGCAACCTGTTCGGCAGACCCGACGAACACATGGCGAAAATAGCCGTAACAGGAACAAATGGAAAGACAACAACAACATATATAATAGAGTCCATAATGAAGGAAGCGGGGATGAACCCCGTGCGCATCGGCACCACAGGCGTTGCGTACGGTGACGTTTCTTTCGATCTGGATTCCACAACTCCGTCCCCATACGAATATTACAGGGCGGTACGCAAAGCTGCTGATGCGGGATGCAACGCAATGGTGATGGAGGTATCCTCCCACGCCCTCGACCAGCACAGGGTATACGGTACGGTTTATGATGTGGCAGCCTTCACAAACCTGACAGGCGACCACCTCGACTATCACAAGACGATGGAAGAGTATTTCAGTGCGAAAAAGAAACTTTTTACGCCGACCTATTCCAAAGTGGGCGTTATAAACGTTGACCACGATTTCGGAAAGCGCCTCGCCAAAGAGTGCGAGATAGATAAGGTTACTTTCGGTGTCAGCCCCAAGACCGACATCGGTGCGGAAGAGATATGGTTCGGGCTGGACGGTATAAAAGCTACGCTGATATGCCCCGCCGGAAAGATAAACATAGATTCCCATCTTGTGGGGCTGCACAATCTTGAAAACCTGCTTGCAGCGGCATCCGCCTGCATAATGCTCGGAATAGATTCCGGGCATATCAGAGAGGGCATCGCGAAGATGAAGAATGTGCCGGGCAGGCTTGAGAAATTTAAGAAACCCAACGGAGCGTTCATCTTTGTGGACTATGCCCATACAGACGACGCGCTGATAAACGTTTTGTCCGCTCTGGGAAATTTCAGAGAGAACAGGATAATAACCGTGTTCGGCTGCGGCGGCGACCGTGACCGCACAAAACGCCCCAGAATGGCGAAAGCGGCTGAAAAGAATTCAGACGTCGTTATTCTCACCAGCGACAACCCCAGAACTGAAGACCCGAAACAGATATTCGGGGATATACTTCAGGGTTTTGAAAACGCTGAGAACGTTATTCTCACCCCGGAAAGACGCCAAGCAATTCAGCAGGCGGTGGGTATGGCACAGGATAAGGATATCGTGCTCATCGCTGGCAAGGGGCACGAGGATTACATGATAATCGGCAGAGAAAAGATACATTTCGATGACAGGGAAGAGGTCAGAAAATGTCTGGAGGCGCAGTGATGCACGTTACACAGGCAATAAACGCAATGGGCGGGGTTTTGCGTTCCGCCATATCGGCTGACACTGAGATAGCGGATTTTGTTATCGACAGCAGAAAGGTATCCGCAGGCAGCTGTTTCGTGGCTTTCCGCGGGGAGAACACCGACGGAAACCTTTATGCACAGCAGTCTGTTGACAGCGGGGCGGCTCTTGTCATACTTGAAGACGAAGAGACGTTCAACAAGATGTCCGGCAACAGAGTGCTCGTCAAGAGCAGTCTGGAAGCACTCAAGACCATAGGCAGCTATAACCTGTCCAAATTCAAAGGGATTAAGGTTGCCGTTACGGGCAGCGTGGGCAAAACCACAACAAAGGAGCTTATCTCCTGTGTTCTGGGCGCGAAAAAGAAGGTCTATACGGCATACGGCAATTATAACAACGAGCTGGGCGTGGCTATATGCGCCGCGAACATGAAAAACAGAAGCGGGTTCGCCGTTTTTGAGATGGGAACCAACAGCAGCGGCGAGATATCCGCGCTGTCAAAATATATCAAGCCCGACGTGGCTGTCGTCACTCTCATCGGTCACGCACACATCGGCAGGTTCGGCAGCCTTGAGGGGCTGGCGGCTGAAAAGCTGTCCATAGTCGATGGAATGAGCACCGAGGGAAGTCTCTGGGTGCATGATTCTTGCAGACGTTTCATAGGCGAACGGGAGCTTTCAAAAGTCAACGTGCGCTATTTCGGAACTGATATGGCGTCCCACGTTATCATGGGCGATATGAACAGAACCGTTAACGGAGATTTTTACTTTACGGCAGTTATGCGCAACACGCCCTACTGCTTTAAGCTGAACCATATATACAGCCACTTCGTGCAGAACAGCCTGGCGGCAATCGGCATCGGTATGACATGCGGACTTTCATATACGGAAGTTATGAAAGGTATCAGACATTTCCAGCCGGAAAACGGCAGAGGAAGAATCACTGATTACGGCACATACCGCGTTATCGACGACACATACAACGCGGGCTTCGAATCGGTCATGGGTGCCATGAACAATCTGGCGGAGATACCGGCATCGGGTAAAACCGCAGTTCTGGGCGAAATGGGCGAGATAGAAGGCTATGAAGAGATGCTTTATCACAAGCTGATGAAGCGTGCGAAAGAATTAAAAGACGTAAATTTTATATTCGTGGGCAAGAGTTTCTTGAAGTTTGAGACAGGAGAGAATATAACGGTCGTCGCTGAAAAAGAGGATGCCATGAAACAGGTGGCGGCTTTAGACGGCGGAATCTTCCTGTTCAAAGCGAGCCGCGCCCGCAGGTTTGAGGATTTCATAAAATATCTTCAGAAGGAGAAAGAGCAGCGTGCTGTATAACCTTTTAGTTCCGCTTTCGGAATATTTAAGTTTTCTTAACGTATTCAGGTATATTACCTTCAGAACGGCGTATGCTGCCATTACCGCTCTGGTCATTACACTTGTGTTCGGTCCCTACGTTATACGCAAGCTGAAAGAGATGTCTTTCAGCATGAAATCAAAAGGATACGAACCGGAGCGCCACAAGGTGAAAGAGGGCACCCCCACAATGGGCGGTGTCATGATAGTGGGTTCTGCCACAATCTCCACACTGCTGTGGGCTGACCTGCGCAACTCATATATCTGGATTGTTCTTCTTCTGTTCATAGGATACGGGTTAATCGGTTTTGTGGATGACTATAAAAAGACCATACTCAAAAACCCCGACGGCATATCCCCTCGCCAGAAATCCGGCGGACAGCTTTTTTTCGCCGTAATAGCCACTTTTCTGGTGCTTTACGTTGATAAATCCGGTGTCTCCACTAAGCTGGCAATGCCTTTCTTCAAGAATTTTGTTATAGATATGGGCTATTTTTACGCACTGCTTGCCATTTTCATCATGATAGGCACATCAAACGCTGTGAACCTCACCGACGGTCTGGACGGACTCGCCATTACGCCCAGTATAATCGCTTTCGGAACAATAGGTTTCATGGCTTATATGACAGGTAACTTCAAGTTCGCAAGCTATCTGAACATAATCTACGTTCATGGAGCGGGCGAGGTTGCGGTCTTCTGCGGTGCAATGGTCGGTGCAGGACTGGGCTTTTTGTGGTTCAACGCGCATCCGGCGAGCGTCTTTATGGGCGACGTGGGTTCGTTGTCCATAGGCGGTGCGCTTGCGGGTGTCGCTGTCATAGCGAAACACGAAATAGTTCTCGCCATCGTCGGCGGTATCTTTGTAATGGAGACCCTCTCGGTTATTTTACAGGTGGGCTATTTCAAAATGACAAAGGGCAAAAGACTTTTCCGCATGGCGCCAATACACCACCATTTTGAGCTTGCGGGATGGAGCGAAACGAAGATAACGGTCCGCTTCTGGATCATCTCCTTCATACTGGCGCTCATTGCGCTTTCGACTCTGAAACTGAGGTAATGTGATGAAAGCTGCCATATTAGGATACGGAAAAAGCGGCAAAGCGGCGGAAGCGTTGCTTAAACTGGATGGTTACACGGATATCACCGTTTTTGACGACGGTGATAACTCGTATAAAAATATAAGCGAGTTTACAGATACTTACGACATAGTTGCCGTAAGCCCCGGCGTAAACCTGCGCATATATCCCAACGCGCCTGAAAAATTCACCAGCGAGATTGAGCTTGCGCAGAAGCACAAGCCAGCGGGAGCTAAGGTGATAGGCATAACAGGTACCAACGGTAAATCCACCGTTACGACCCTCACCGCGCAGGTGCTTTCCAAGGCGGGGGTAAAATCCGAAGCGTGCGGGAACATCGGGCTGACATACGGCGAGTGTGTGCAGGGCGAGTCTAAAGACTGCTACGTTGTGGAGCTTTCCAGCTTCCAGACGGGGATGCTGCACGAGTTTGCGGCGGACTGCGCCATAGTCACCAACCTTGCGGAAGACCATATGGACCGCTACCGCGATATGGACGACTACGCCGACGACAAGATGAACCTTGTGAAGTACATCAAAGACGGCGGCAGACTGATAATAGAAGACGAACCGTACCTTGTCAAAAAAACATCTTTTTACAAGGGCGAGACGGTTAAAATAGACCCGAAACTGCAAGGTTTCCCGAAACTTGAAGGCACGAAGCTGGATTTCGGAAGATTTTTTGTGGATGTTGCAAAATTCCCGCTGAACGGCGGACACAATATAATGAACCTCTCATATGCGCTGCTGGCGGCTGACGCACTCTGCAAATTTGAAGGGGACGTGACGTATCTTGTGGATGGTCTGAAAGGACTGCCACACAGATGCGAATATGTGGACACCATAAACGGTGTCGAGTGGATAAACGATTCCAAGGGAACGAACCTGCACAGCACCCTTACGGCGCTGAAAGGGTTTGATAAAGGGGTCCTAGTTATCCTCGGCGGAAAGGACAAGAACGGGGATTTTTCAGTTCTTGTGGATGTGCTTAATGAAAAGGCTGCGCTTGTCGTGGCATACGGCAAGGCGGGCGAAAAGATAGAGAATACTTTGAAAGACAGGGTGAAAGTACCTGTTATCAGAGTTAAGGATATGGTTGAGGCGGTTAACGTTTGTTTCAAAAACGCGAAGGCGGGCGAAAAAGTGGTACTGTCCCCCGCGTGCGCCAGCTTCGACCTTTACAAAGGTTTCGAACACAGAGGCGAACACTTCTGCGAGCTTGTGAAAGCTCTTAAAAAAGGGTGATATGCACGATTTACAGGACAACAGACTTAAAATTCTGATAATCACCTCCGTACTGGTGATTCTGGGGCTGATATTCCTGCTTTCCGCCGGAAGTATGCAGGCGATGCAGCTTGGTCGTCAGGAGCTGTATTTTTTCCAGAAACAGCTCATCAGTGTCCTTGTGGGCGGATTTGTAATGTATTCCGCTTATAAAGTGCCCCTCGATACATGGCGGAGATTCGTTCCCATCTTCTATTTCGGAACGCTTATCCTGCTGGTTGCTGTCTTCTTTTACAGACCGATCAACGGTGCACACCGCTGGGTGATTCTGCCGGGTTTCAGCCTCCAGCCTTCGGAGCTTGCAAAGTTTACGGTTATTCTTTATCTGGCGCACTATCTGGAAAAGAAAGAGGACAAGCTCAAGGATTTTTCTAAAGGATTTCTCCCCGCATCTATCATGCTCGGTATGATGGGTGCGTTGATACTTATGGAACCTGACTTCGGAACTACGTTCCTGCTCATTGCAGTTCTGCTGGCAATGTTTATTGTGGGCGGGGCTAGCGTACTGCACATCGGCGGTATGCTGGGGTTCATCTCCCCCATACTGATTGCGGGTATGATGATGGGTTACCGCAAGGCGAGACTGCTTAACTTCCTTGATCCGTGGCAGGACAGCCATGGTGTGGGATATCAGCTTATCCAGTCTCTCATCGCAGTGGGAAGCGGCGGACTTTGGGGCAAAGGGCTGGGCAACTCCACCCAGAAACTTTATTTCCTTCCCGAAGCACACACCGACTTCATCTATGCCATCATAGCGGAGGAGACGGGGCTTTGGGGTGCGTTCGGGGTTATAGTGCTGTTTATTCTCCTTTTTTATGTGGTTATAAAAGTGGCGAAAGCCCATAGCGATAAATTTAAGAGACTGCTTACGTTCGGGCTGGCTTACTGTATGATAATTCAGGCTATTCTGCACGTTGGCGTTGTTTCAGGCGCTCTGCCCACAAAGGGTATAGGTCTGCCGTACATGAGCTACGGCGGTTCGAGTATGATAATGGCAATGTTTATGACGGGCGTTCTTCTGCGTAGCGCTGAGGAATCGCAGGAGAAGAAGTCATGAAAGAGCGGCTTATCATAGCGGGCGGCGGAACAGGCGGACACCTTTATCCTGGTATCGCCGTTGCGCAGTATCTGAAAGATAAGAATATCGATTGCTACTTTATAGTATCCGACCGCGGACTTGAGCGCAGAGTGCTCACTGAGCTTGGCTATAAATTTTACGAACAGAAACAGACCCCGCTGAAAGGGGTCAGTATGCTGACACGCATCCGCTCTCTGTTCAGACTGATAAAAGAGATAAGCGTGTGCTACACGCTGGTGCGCAGACACGACACAGTGCTTATGACAGGCGGTTTCGCATCCGCTGCGGCGGGTATAATCGCTGTCATGAAAGGTTTGAAACTCTATATGCACGAGCAGAACAGCGTGATGGGGCTTACAAACAGGCTTTTTGCCGGATGCTGCGACAGAGTTTTCCTGTCGTTTCCGGAGACTATAAACGCCGCAGGAAACACCGTTGTAACCGGCAATCCCGTTCGCGAGGAGTTTAAAAGTATAAAACCCGCGGAGAAGGGCGGCAAACGCATACTGGTAATGGGCGGCTCTCAGGGTTCCAGACTGGTGAACATACTGGTTTCAAACTCAGCACCCATACTTGTGGACAGAGGATACACCATAGTCCACCAGACAGGCGGCAAGCTGTATGACGAGACAGTTGAGAAATACAGAGTTAAAGGCTTGCTGGACACAGGAAAAGTGACTGTCTGCGGATATATAGACGACGTAGCGAAGGCGCTTGAAGACTGCGATATAGTGATAGCCAGAAGCGGTTCTGGTACCGTTTTTGAAGTTACAAACGCTGGACGCTATGCAATATACATTCCGTTTGCTCAGGCAACCGATAACCACCAGTATTTTAACGCTTTGTATGCAGAAAAGCAGAAAGGTGCGAAAGTTATCACAGAAGAATATGCAAATGCAGAAAAAATTATAGAAGCCGTTATAGATTATGAAGAAAACAGCGATTTATATATAGAGGCTCTTCGAAATATGAAAAAATACGAAAGTGCTGCTCTCATAGCAGGGGGAATGAACATTGGATAAGGTGTTCGGTTCGGTCAAAAACATTCATTTTGTGGGTATCGGCGGGATAGGTATGAGCGGGATCGCAGAGGTTCTGCACAACATGGGGTTCGGCGTAAGCGGCTCCGACCTTTCCGAAAGCGGTAACGTTAAAAGACTACAGAACATGGGAATAGACGTGCGCACAGGGCACAGATACGAATATGCAGAGAACGCCGACGTGGTGGTTTACACCTCTGCCGTTAAAGAGACCAACCCCGAACTTGTCTGCGCAAAGGACAGGTTCATCCCCGTCATAAAACGCGGCGAGATGCTTGCGGAGCTTATGCGCCTGAAATTTTCAGTCGCTGTTGCGGGCAGCCACGGTAAGACCACGACAACCTCCATGGTTGCCGAAATTCTTAACGAGGCGAAGCTCGATCCCACAATAGTTGTGGGCGGTATCCTCAACACGCGGGACACCAACGCGTCCCTCGGCAAGGGCAACGTTATAGTTGCCGAGGCGGACGAATCGGACAGAAGTTTCCTGATGATGTCGCCCAGCGTGGCGCTCATCACAAACATAGATTATGAACACCCGGACACCTACCACGACCTTGAGGACGTGAAGCAGACTTTCATAGACTTTGCATCAAGGGTTCCGTTCTACGGAAGCGTCGTACTCTGTCTTGAGGACATGAACACTGCGGACATAATCCCCCACATAGGCAGAAAGTTTCTGACCTACGGGTTTAAGGCACAGGCTGACGTTCACGCCGTGAACGTTGAACAGAAGGGTTTCGGTATGCACTTTGACGTTGTTATCAAAGGTCAGAAGATGGGCAAGATAAAACTCGGATTCCCCGGCGAGCACAACGTTCTGAACTCTCTTGGCGCAATAGCCGTTGCGCAGGAGTTCAATATACCGTTCAAGACCGTCAAGCGCGCGCTTGAAAAATTCAAGGGCGTGCAGAGAAGGCTTACCGCAAGATACGACGACGGTTCGTGCATAGTTATGGATGACTACGGGCACCACCCCACTGAGATAAAAACTACACTGCGTGCGGTGCGCGGAGCATACGGCGACAAAAAGATAATCGCTGTGTTCCAGCCACACAGATACACCAGAACGCAGGCGCTCATAAAAGATTTCGCAATGGCGTTCTTCGACGTGGACATGCTGTTCATAGCTGATATCTATGCCGCCAGCGAAGACAAGATAGAGGGTGTGGATTCAGAGACCCTCGTGCGTGAGATAAAGAGAAGAGGATTCAAAAACGTAAACTATATAGGTTCCTTTGACGAGGTCTTTGACTACCTTGAAGACGAAGGATGCGACAACACCGTGATAATCACGCAGGGCGCAGGAAACGTAACCAAGTTCTCATTCGATCTTGCCGAAAAGGTGAGGGAAAAACGTGAAGGAAAATAAGGTAGCCGTACTTTACGGCGGGATGTCTGCTGAAAGAGAAGTTTCACTGCGCAGCGGTAAGGCGGCGTATGACGCGCTTGTGCGCCTCGGATACGACACTGCGCTTATAGATATGGACAAAGACGTCGCTTTCAAAATCCGCGAGGCGGGGGCGACAGTCTGCTTCATCGCTCTCCACGGAACCTACGGAGAGGACGGACGTATTCAGGGGATGCTCGACATAATGGGGCTGCCCTACACAGGTTCGGACTTCGAGGCTAACATGGTAGCCTTTGATAAGCTCATGACAAAGGAGCAGTTCGTCAAGAACGGCGTGCCTACTCCGGCATATTGCGTGCCGGCAGATAAAAAGATGCCATTTAAAAAGTGCGTGGTGAAACCCTGCCGTCAGGGTTCATCCGTGGGCATACATATAGTGGACAATGAAGCGGATTATGCGGCGGCTCTTGAGGACGCTGCGAAGTTCGACAGCAAGCTGATGGTTGAAGAGTGTATAGAGGGTAAGGAACTGACTGTTTCCATCCTGGACGGCGAAGCGCTCCCTATAATCTGGATACGCCCTAAAAAAGGTGTGTACGACTACGAATCGAAATATACCAAAGGCATGACAGAATATGTCTTTGAAACAGAACTGACAGACGAACAGTATAAATATGTACAGAAAGTGGCTCTGGATGCGTTCAACGCGGCAGGGTGCTCAGGTTACGGCAGGGTGGACGTTATCTTCGACGGAAAAGAAGGTTACGTTCTGGAAGTCAATACTCTGCCGGGAATGACAGAAACAAGTCTGCTCCCCAAGGCCGCCGGAAAAGCCGGGATGACCTTTGAGCAGATGGTGGAAAAGATGCTCGCAGGGGCACTTAAAAAGTAGAGATAAGGAAAATACCAATACCCAAGGATGGGGTTGCTTGAGCGGAGTTAAGTGATGGCAAAAAAGAAAGGAATCGGGCGTTTTGTTCTTGTGTCTCTTCTGGCGCTGGGAACTGTCGGCGCTGTTACGGTTGGTATTAGAAAAGGTGCGGACGCGTTCACCAGAAGCGGCTATTTCAAGGTGAAGAGCGTCAACGTTAAAGGACTGATAAAGGCTGACGGAAGAAAGGTTGAGACCATGGTGAAAAGCATGGTCGGACAGAGCATATTCGACGTTAAGCCGGAAACCATAGACTACAGCGGGGATTCCTGGGTAGAGCGGATGGAAATACGTAAGGTGTTTCCCGACAGGCTCGACGTGGTGGTGTTCGAAAAACGTCCCGTATTCAAACTGCAATATACAAGGGGATGTTTCACAGCCACTTCCACCGGACTCATGATAAAGGATACTTGCGAAGGTGTCAGGATAAAGATGGACCAGCAGGTGAAAGAGGACGATTTTAAAGAGTTCATCAAAATGTATGAGAAAGCAGCGGTGCTGAAAGACAAGAACATCAACCTGAAACAGTTTTATTTCACAATGGTGGAAAACGGCATCGAACTGCGGGCTTCTTATAATCAGGCGGATTTTGAAAGGATGTATTCGACATATCAGGACATCATCAAAAAGCGCTACAAGGAGATAGAATACGTGGATATGAGGATTCCTGACAAGATATTCGTTAAAGGGGTGATGTGATGATACAAGATAATATCTATGTCGGGCTTGACTTTGGCACAACGAAAATATGCGTTGTTGTCGCGAGCAAGAACAGCGACGGAAGCATAGACATAATCGGTCTGGGTAAGGCACCAAGCGACGGCATCAGACGCGGTGTGGTTGTCAACATCGACTCAACCGTGCAGAGCATCAGGGATGCCATCACCGAGGCTGAAAGAATGTCCGGCGTGCAGATAAAAGCCGTTACGGCGGGTATCGCGGGCGGACACATAAAGAGCTTTAACCAGAGAGGCACCATCGCCGTGAAGGGCGGGCGCGAGATCACCCAGAAAGACGTTGAAAGGGTGATAGAAACCGCAGCCGCCACTAACATCACAGTGGGAAATGAGATTCTGGCGATTCTGCCCCAGCAGTTCATCCTTGACGGTCAGAGCGAGATAAAAGACCCTGTCGGCATGAGCGGCGTGAGGCTGGAAGCGGACGTACACATAATCACAGGCGCAGTTTCAAGCGCCCAGAACATAATAAGAAGCTGCGAAAAGGCAGGCATAATAGTTAACGATATAATCCTTGAACAGCTGGCATCATCGGAATCGGTACTGAGCGACGACGAGAAGGAGATAGGTGTCTGTCTCATCGACGGCGGCGGCGGTACCAGCGACATGGCGGTTTTCAAACAGGGCGCAGTTTTCCATACTGCGGCACTGCTTATAGGCGGTCGTAACTTTACAAAAGACCTCGCCATCGGGCTTAACACACCCGAATCGGAAGCTGAAAAGCTGAAGATAAAAAACGGATGTGTTTGGATGCCGCTTGTGGAAGAGGACGAGCGTATAGAGGTTCCCACTGTCGGCGGCAGACCACCCAGACTGGTGAGCAAGGCAACCGTTACGCAGATCCTTCAGGCGAGAGCCGAAGAGGTCTTTCAGATTTTTAAAGGGGAACTGCAATATAAGGGGCTTCTCGACCATCTTGGCGCAGGGGTCGTCATCACAGGCGGACTCTCAAACCACGAAGGTATTGATATGCTTGCGGCTGAGATTCTTGGCGTTCCGGTGCGCGTGGGCAGACCCCATAACGTCGGCGGTCTCAGCGACTATGTGCACGACCCGAAATACGCAACAGGCGTCGGGCTTGCCATATGCGCAGCAAAAAAGGGCAAATCGTCCGGCGCGAGACTCTCTTCATCCGGTGACAGCGACGAAAAGCAGTTCACAAACGTGCTGGGCAGGATGAAAAGCTGGTTTTCAGAGTTCTTTTGAGAGGAAGGCAGAACAGAAAGAAAATCCTCCTTAATCTCCATTTCCAAAGAGTATGGAGCGGAAATGTTTGTATAAAAAATGCAAATGTGCTGTCAGGGGAGAGAAACTCACTCTTTAAATAAGGTGGGTGAGGTGGATTTGAATTATGTTTTATATAGCTTTAAGGTAATTTTTCGAGCTTTAACAGGAGGTTTCAGATGGACAAATTACAATTTGACTTTGCGCCGCTGCCTCAGAACGCAGTCATAAAGGTTGTGGGTGTCGGCGGAGCAGGCGGAAACGCTGTCAACAACATGATCAGAGCAGGGATAGCTGACGTTGAGTTTATCGCTGCCAACACGGATGCGCAGGCACTCGCATCCAATCTTGCTCCCATAAAAATTCAGCTTGGCACCACTATCACACGCGGACTCGGTGCGGGCGGTGTTCCTGAAGTCGGCAAAAAATCAGCCATTGAGGACATGGAAGCTATTGAACAGCACCTGCGCGGAGCCGATATGGTATTCGTCACCGCAGGAATGGGTGGCGGCACAGGCACTGGTGCGGCTCCCGTTATCGCAAGCATAGCTAAAGACCTCGGCGCTCTCACAGTTGCCGTCGTTTCAAAACCATTCGCCTTTGAAGGCAGAAAAAGAAATGACAACGCCGAACAGGGACTTAAATTTCTGAAAGACCATGTGGATACCTATATTGTTGTTCACAATGATAAAATAATGGATCAATGCAAAGAGAACACACTGTTTGAAGAAGCGTTTAAAATGGCTGACGACGTTCTGCGTCAGGGCGTTCAGGGTATCAGCGACGCCATCAACTCAAACGGCGTGGTGAATGTGGACTTCGCGGATATCCGCACCATCATGAGCAGCAAAGGCATGGCTCTCATGGGTATCGGTACCGCGGAAGGAGAGAACAGAGACCTTCTCGCAGCGGAAAAAGCTCTCAGCTCACCGCTTATCACTGACGTTTCCATCGCCGGCGCGGACGCTCTGCTGCTTAACATCACTTGTGGCACAGACTTCCGTATGTTCGAAATGGACAGAATCGCAACTAAGATATATGAAGCTGCGGGCGATGAAGCCAACATCTTCAAAGGCGTGGTAATCAACCCTGACATCACAAACGGCGAACTGAGAGTTACCGTCGTTGCCACGGGTCTGGGTAAAACACGCGAAAAAAAGCCGGTAGACCTTGAAAGTTTCGCCGAGAAAGCAAAGGTCGGTAAAGAAATTAAAATGACCCTCGGCACAATAAGAAAGACAGACCACAGGCTTAAAACTCTGACTGATTTCAACGAGGAGGAGTCTGAACTCCCCGCATATCTGAGAAATCAGGCAGACTGAGATAGATTGAGGTGCGTATACTAAACGTAATCAACGTACGGTGGTATAACGCAACCGCCTGGTATGCCGTGTCTTTGTCGTCGGCCCTGAAGTGCAGTGGGCACGATGTCGTTGTTTGCGGACTGCCGGGCTCACCTCCTGTCCTTAAAGCTCGTGATGCCGGTCTCGAAACCATCGAGGCCGGCATTAACTCATCAAACCCATTTAAAGTGCTTGCCGCTATGGGGACGATGGACAGGATACTCATGTCTTATCAGCCGGATATCATCATCGCAAACCGCGGAGAATTTTTCGGCTATTTCACATGGCGACGCATCACCAAACAGAACTTTAAACTCGTGCGCGTGCGCGGCGATATACGTCCGCCCAAAAACGGATTCTTTAACCGTATCATGCACAACCGCTGCACAGATGCTATAATCTGCTCCGGTGAGTTTATCGCGGAAAGTTACCGGCAAAACCTCAAAACACCTGATTCAGCCCTCAATGTCGTATACGGCGGTGTGGACACCAAAAGATTCAGAAAAAGCGAGTTTGCACGAATAAAAATACGTGACGAATTCGGTTTCACGGAAGACGATCACGTCGTTGGTATCGTCGGCAGGTTCGACCCTGTTAAGGGACATGAAAACCTTATAAAAGCTGTTGGAAAGGTCTACCGCGAGGGAAGGCGCAACATCAGGCTTGTTATAGCCGGCTTTGACGCTGTCAGCCAGACGGAAAGCATAAAAAATATGATATATGACAACGGAATCGAAGATATAACTATTATTACGGGATTCCGTGAGGATATTGCGGACATATACAACAGTTTTGATGTGTGCGTTGTCTCCTCACTGGGTTCCGAGGCGATATGCCGTGTCGGCATGGAAGCCATGGCGTGCGGTGTGCCTCTTATAACAAGTGACACCGGAGTTCTGCCGGAGATATCAAAAAACGTCTATCCTAAAAACGACTGGGAACGGCTGTCGGAGCTGCTGACAGATTACGACCCGTCGGTCACAGTCTATTCACTTGACGATTTCGCGTCAGCTTTTCACAAAATCATGCGGATGTGAAAAGCCCCGCATGGCAGTGCGGGGCTTTCAGGCTAAAAGAAGAGTTACGAGGTACGAAATGATCAGAGTCTGTATATCAGAAATGACATCGTGTCATTTCTGATCAACGCCGTATGCAGGCTAAGCCAGCAACGGCTCACACTACGCTTGTTTAATGCGGTAAAACCGCATGAACCGCTCCGTGAAGGCACGTCATGTGCCTTGGTATGTATATCAGAAATGATATCGCATCATTTCTGATCAACGCCGTATGCAGGCTAAGCCCGCAATGGCTCACACTACGCTTGTCAGCCGAAACAGAGCAGGTCTGTTCCAAGTCTGTATTCTTTATTGTCATCAGTAGCCAATATCTTCATATCCGACAGCTTTTTCAGGTCCCGTCTGGCTGTCTGCTCGTTCTTTCCGGCATAAAGCAGGGAAAAAGGCAGATTTGTCTGGATTGATGCCAGAGTAACTGTACAGTCCTTATCCATCATTAGTATGACAAGGTCAAGTTGACGCTGGTTCAGATCTCCATCCTCTTTGAGAATATTAAGATATTCACGCATAGTCAGGTCGTAAAGGTAGCCGTAAACAGTATCTTTCAGTCCGTCCAGTGAGGCGTTTACCGCCTCAAGGACGAACCGGATAAAAGGAGTTATGTCTTTTTTGGCTCTTTTGGACGCTGAAAATATATTGAAATAGTCTTCCGAATTTGCATGGTATCTGACACTGAGCGATTTTGCTGTGAGACGCATGTCGGCATGACAGAGAATATATGCTTCAAGAAGCCTTGCCGTGCGCCCGTTCGCTGTAAAAAAAGGATGAATACCTGTGAGTTTTGCATGTGCTGCCGCCGCGCGGATATAGGGCGAAACTGCGAGCATTACAGGGTGGTTGATGAAGTCTATGAAATCCGCCATCTGTGTTTCTATATCAGCAGATTTTCTGCTGCCGGCTTTAGACGGTTTGTCTCTGAACTCTCCGGGTGTTGAACCGGCCGTGTCTATTCCGATAGTAAGGTTTTTATGCAGTTCTTTTATCAGGTCGATGGTGACTACGGGAGCAGAACCATCGGGCACTATCTCGTCAAGGAGCTTATAAGCTCTTATCAGATTTTTTATCTCTTTAACATTATTTGCTGTGGATACTTTGGATGCATTTTGTGCATAAATTGAGGCTATTTCTTCTTTGGAAAGTGTGTTCCCGTCCAGCGCGGCTGTGGCGAAAATGGAGGAAACTGCAATTTCGGTTTCCATTTCCATTGCCTGATTGGGCAGAAGCGGTATATCGCTTATGGTTCCGTTTAAGACAGATACTCTTGTAAGTAAGTCATTTAGCTGATTTTCGTCAAAAATATCCGCTGTAGAAAAACCATCCGCAACAACCACTTGCTTTTTGTAAATCATGACAACCTCTTTTCAATTAAAAATGTAATATTTTTAATTCTTAACCACAGTTAGTTATATACTATATATCCAAAATAAAGTAAAGAAAAAAGTAATATAAAATGTAAAGAAAAATGTAAAATTGCCGATAATGGAAATGAAAATTAATGGCTGCTTGTGATTGGAGGTATCATTTTGCTATATAAGTATTTATTAGTGACGGGTTCGCGGGATGTACGGGGGCGTAAAAAGAGTAAGTGACTGTCGTGTCAAACGGACTGGAATTTTTCTTCCAACATCTCCTTAACAACTATTAACAGGTCAGGGTTTCAGTCAGAAGTCAAGGTAACCAAAACCAAGAAAAGAGCTATTATAAAAATCTGTAACGCTGGAATGAAGGTCGAACTTTTAAAACGATGAAAATTAAGACTGAGATTCTATCTTGAAATGGTAGACGGGCACAGCGGAACTCACAAAATTTGAACATGCGATTTTTTTTTTGACGGCAGCGCCTTTGGCTTGTTTGACTATTGACTGTTGCTTGGCATTATATGAATGATTGATTTGAATTGATTGTCTTCTTTGCTGTTCTCTTTTGTCTTGTAAAACTTTTCAAAAACAGAACGTTCCGGCTGATTGTCGGATGCATTAAAGCAGAGCGGTTCTACGCTCTTTGAACTTACATCATACTGTTGAGAGTGAATGAATTTATCGCATGATAGCCACGCCTGATTTCCATATAATAATGCGTCCATCCTGCCCCAGAAGAGCTTGTATACCTCTGAGAATGGGAACAGATTAGAAGTCTGTGGAGCTGTAAAAATACTTGCTGAGTTAACAGGTACGTTTACCATAGCCATCATGCTTTGACTTGCTCCTGTTATCATGAGGCTTGCTTTTGTTGAGTTTTCTATTGCTGATGTTGTGAGATTGAAGTGCCATGTACCTTGCGCCGCAGCGAGAACCATGTATGCAAACCATGTTCTTTGGACGTATATAGAATTTTCAGTATGCGCAAATTGTAAATCATTCTCGCTGTCTGAAAGTTTAAAAACTTGCTCGGCTGCCAAAAGGACTTGTTCCTGTGTTTTGTTAGGGAAATAGTGGGTTGTATTTATCAGCCAATCTTCCCGTGTCTGCATTTGTGTTGTAGCGCATGATGTTGTGATGATTGACAAACAGATTAGAAGAATAGCTTTATATTTTATTTTTCACCAGTTTGATGAGATTAAGTATAAGATATCCAATCATAACTTTCTCAGATTTTTCGGATGCAACTGGCAACACGCCCGAGGATTTTTATATTTTCGTACAATGATATATCCTGCGGGTCGTAGAGCCCGTTATCTGATGTCATGCGCAGTTTTCCTGTCTCAAAGGGAAACTGATCCTTTTCACAAACCTTGTATCACCGATCCGAACAATAAAAACGTCATCACCTTCATTCCGGCTGTAATCTATTATTATAACATCGCCATTTCGAAGTGTAGGCTCCATGCTGTCGGCAACAACTGTCAGAGATGATAAATTCCTGTGGTTCTCCCTTAGTTACCTTTCTAAAATACTCTATCAAGAGAAATTTGCCCGACAGGCTCATTGTAGTTATATGTGCCGTAACCCGCCGATGCCTGATTGTCAGAATCTAACATACTTAACGATATGTTTCCATTTGAATTTCGTGTCAAAGGGAAAACGTCTGTATTTGCTCTTTCATTATTTTGCATCTGTCCGGAACCAATAATTAACCTTGTCCTGATAACACAAATACGAAGATGAAAATGCGATTCGTCCCGTTTTGACTGACAGGTCTGTTACCATAGACAAAAAAATAGCCCGGATTACTCCGAGCCATTACAAATCTTGTATGGGGTATGTAGGATTCGAACCTACGACCTACTGATTAAGAGTCAGCCGCTCTACCAACTAAGCTAATACCCCTATGAGATTTTTAACATCTAAAACGGAACAAAAGGGAACCTGTTCTGTTTCGACAAGTTCCCTTTCGATAATATGGAGGTAAACGGGATCGAACCGATGACCTCTACAATGCCATTGTAGCGCTCTCCCAGCTGAGCTATACCCCCTGATTTTCAGGAAGTTTGATTATATTTATATTCATCAGATAATCAAGCATAAAATTTCAATTATTTTACATTAAAAAAGCGGCGGTTTTTTGACGCCACCTTATTATCATTGAAAATCCAGAAGCCGTTTTTCGCCTGTCAGAGCACGGATGCCTGTAACATCCTGACTTACCTCTATTGTGCCGATATATTTTCCGTCCTTGTCTCTGAGCGCAAAATACTGGATGAGGATGAATTTTCCACCCATCTGTATCCAGAAGCTCTCAACATTCTTCTTGCCTGATTTAAGGCGCTCCACAACGTCGTTTACGATATGTACGCTCTCCGGTGGGTGACAGTTCTGTACTGTCCGTCCTATGATAGCCTTGGATCGTGGAAAAATCCGTTCCTCAGGAGAGGAAAAATAGCGTACTCTGTCATCAGCGTCAACATATGTGATGTCCACCGGAAGGGTGTTCAGCATGGTTATAAGCTCGTTCGCAGAAAGGCTTCCGGTTTCGAGGTTCACAGTCCCTTCGGGAACGGATGCTTCCTTTTTGGACGTTGTCTTGACGTCCGGCGTTTTTATGAATGAATAGCCTATTTCGGGACACTGAGACACTATTTCCGTGAAAACGTCCTCCGGTATCTTTTGAGCTGCCATGGGGAGCAGCACGTAGTCTTCTCTGAAGATAAGTCCGTAGATATCGAAGAAAAGACGTCCGATGGATCGATTGAATTTTATACTGTCCATGGTCGGTTCGGACAGGATGCCGATGAGCGATTTTATCCCCTGCCGCACGTCGTCGTGTATAGACCACATTACGCCTATGCACCTATATTCAGGTATGTATTTTTCAACGTAGGGGAAGAGGATGTTTTCCTTTTTTATGTAATGCTTTTCTATAGCTGCAAGCTCTTCCAGCTTTTCTATGAGTTCGCGCCTGCTTCTGTCGGATTCGGCAGAGCCTTCCGGCGCTTTGCTGTGGGTTTTCAACAGCTCTTTTATGGAATCCATGTGTTCAGTTATGGCGATATTTTCGTCAGACAGGATAGAGATGAATTGTGGAACATGTCTGCATAGATTAAAAACGTCTTTATCGAGCTGGTTTGAAAAGATGTTTATTATTCTGTTCAGCGCGTCTTTGATGGTTTCCATATCATAGTCGCCGCATGAGACCATCCAGTTGACGAGAGCCATAACCTCATCGTACTGAACTGATTTTATATCATCTTCATATTCGGCATAGAGCGCACCCAGGTCTTCGTCCTCAAGAACACCCTTGCAGTAAAGCCGCAGATTTTCCATGTGGGGGTTATTTCTGGCAAGCCATTCCGACATTGTCACCCTCCGTAAGTGTTTAAACGGATTATACCGTATTAAGCACCATGTTTCAATTCAGAGGGAGGGTAAAGCGGTTTTTCCGGTATGATTCATGGCGTATGTGATTTTTCGTCCAAATTACGGCATACAGTGTTATTTTGTTAAAGGGTTAAATTGAAACCACCTCACTTTGTGCCAACGGGAGAGATACACTGATAAGCGATTAAATGAATAAGCCCGGTTTTGCGACCGGGCTTTTTTTAGTTTATCCAACCGCTCATTATGGCAAAGCCGCTTGTTACAGAAACGACCGCCCAGAGCAGAACACCCTGCGCCAGAGGCTTCACACCTGTTCTGCCGATGACCTCTCTCGTCAGCCCGCTGCCTATGAGAAACAGTGTAACCACAAGGCTCTGTTTTGCTATGGCGTTAAGCGGATGCCATACCGTCTCCAGTTGCGGGAGAGCTGTTTTTATCACAGCCGCCAGAACGAAACCGAGTATAAACAGCGGAAACTTCACCTTGCCCTCGGACTTGCTTATCCATGCGGCAATGAGAGCCGCAGGCATTATCCATAGCGCCCTTGTCAGCTTTACCGTTGTACCCACCGCAAGCGCCGCAGAACCGTATGCCGCCGCCGCACCGACAACACTGCTGGTGTCGTGGATGGCGAGCGCCGACCAAAGCCCGAACTGTCTCTGTGCCATGTCAAGCAGGTGTCCTATCGGGGGAAAGATAATCAGCGCCACAGAGTTAAGGGTGAAAACCGTGGCGAGGGCAACGCCTATCTCCTCCGATTCAGCTTTTATGACAGGTGCCATCGCAGCTATGGCGCTGCCGCCGCAGATTGCTGAACCGAAGCTGATAAGGGTTGACGTGCGCTGAGGAATTTTGAATGCCTTGCCCAGCAGAAGCCCCACAGCCATTGTGAAAACAATGCTTATCGCCGTGTAGACGAATGCTTCTTTGCCTGTTTTCAGAAGTTCCGGCATGTTCATGCCGAAGCCGAGACCCACCACAGAAGCCTGAAGCAGGCGTTTGCTCCAAAGGGATGTGGTTTTGCCCCATGGGTTGCCCAGGACAAAGCCGAAAACTATCCCTGCGGTGAGCGCCATCGGTGCTGTGACCAACGGCAGACAGCAGCAGATAAGCAGAAGCCAGAATAAGACCTTTAATCCGTTATTGTTAACCATTACTAACCCCTTCGTTTTATGTGCTTGCATTAATATAGCCCTCCTTGTATATAAATAAAAATTCAAAATATTGACATTTACGTTCAGTTTTACTGATAAGCGAGGCGGATATGACCATTACGCTGAGACAGCTTGAGATATTTGAAAAGGTGGCGGTGAGCCAGCATGTAACAAAAGCGGGTGAAGAACTTTTCCTCAGCCAGTCCGCAGTCAGCATGGCAATTGCCGACCTTGAGCGTGTGACGGGCGCGCCCCTTTTTGAGCGGCGGGGAAGAAGACTTCTTCTGAACGACCGTGGGCGTGAGATTTTACCGGAGGTTCAGGAGGTTCTGAAAAGGGTAGGTCTGATAGAGCAGTTTCTGAACGATTCAGTGGGCGAACCCCTTGGTGTTCTGAAAGTAGGGGCGAGCACCACCATCGGCAATTATCTTTTGCCTAAGATAGTAGGAGAGTTTACGCACAGATATCCTCGGGCGAAGGTGCTCCTTTACGTCGCGAACACACAGCAGATCGAAGAGGCAGTGGAAGAGGGCGAATTTGATCTCGGACTGATAGAGGGACCATCTCATAACCCCACGCTGACTGCTGCGCCATGGAAGGACGATGAGCTTGTGGTTATAGCCGGCAAAGAGCATTCCTTCGCTCGGAACGGGTCTGCCACGGCAGAGATGCTTTCCGGTGCGGACTGGATAATCCGTGAGAAGGGTTCGGGCACAAGAGAAGTCTTTGAAACGGCGATGGATGCGCATGGCATAAAGTATGCAGTGTCCATGGAGCTTGGGCACACGGAGGCGATTAAAAAGGCAGTGGAAGCCGGACTTGGGATAGGCTGTCTGTCGCGGATGGCGGTTCAGCGGGAGCTGGACAACGGTTGGCTGACAGAGGTTCAAACTCCTTTGAACCTTAAAAGAACCCTCTTCATCCTGACAAGGCAAAGCAGCCACAGAACGCGTCTATTTCGTGCATACGTCGAATTGCTTGAGAGTATCGTCATATGACTAAACCCTTGCAAATTCCGCGCCGTTGCCTCCGTTGCGTTTTACCTTATAGATACCGTCGTCTGCTCTTTTTATGATGGTTTTTATCTGATCCTGAATGTTTGTTCCTTCGGCAAGGATTGCTGAAACCGCTGATATACTCAGTGTTGTTCCGTGGCGTTCGGAGGTCATATAGACCTCCTGAAGTCTGCTGACAACGCGCTCCGCAGCAGAAAGCTCCGTCTGCGGGAGCAGTATGCCGAACTCGTCACCGCCGAAACGGAAGGGCACGTCACGCCCGCTGCGTATCACCTCGGTCATTATTAGCGCCAGCTGCTTCAGCACTCGGTCTCCGGTGTCGTGTCCGTATGTGTCGTTGACCTGTTTGAACTTGTCGCAATCAACCATAATTAGTGTCAGCGGAGTTTTGCTTCGTCTTGAGTCATCCGCCTCCGCCTTGAACACCGCATCAAAATATCTTCTGTTGAAAAGACCGGTCAGCCCGTCCCGTTCCGCCAGTTTTTTCATCATATTTGCTTCGGTGCGTGTCTCTTTCAGGTTATAGATGAGCATGTTGTTCTGTCCGCGTATCACCCGTGCCAGAGACTCCAGACTGCGCAGCACCTGAATGAGATAGTTCTCTTCGTCCCGCTGCATGGGCAGATTGAAGTGCGTGTCGTAATACCCGTCCTTAATGCGTTCGGAAAATTCATGTATCTTCAGCAGATTCTTTTTAAAGAGCAGGTATTCGAGAGTTGTTGTAAGCGATTGTGAAGCGAGCAGAATAAATATTGGGATAAGAATAAGTGCGCTCCCTCCCGGTTCGACTATTTTATGCTCATAAAGCAGAATAATTGCGAGCATGGGTATCACCGCCAGAAAGAGGATAACTATGAAAAGGTGTGCCCTTATTCTGTAATTAACGTTTATTACGACAGATTCAGCGTCTGTTTCCATTGATTCCTCCCTTTCCGCCGGGATTTTTTTAATGCGGCAGGGGAAACCGCGCTTTCTGGTGATTATTGTGTCTGTTGTTTCCAAGGTATTCATCTCCGACAAAACGATAATGATTTTCAATATCAAAAATTAAAGAGACTGTCAATGTGAAATCTTCCTTCCCTTACGCTGACGGGCGTGTATCATAAAAAGTGGGGGTGAGGATATGAATATAATCAGAATATCAACCGTGGTTTTTCTTGCCTGTCTGATTGCTGCTCTGTTTTATTGGGGCGGGCGCTACAGAATAACCACTGTGAAATATGACGCGGCGGAGATGAACCGCAGGGCGGGCGAAAAAATATTTGCCGATGATGCGGAGGTAAAGATATCCTTCCCTGTGATAAAGTCGCTGCTGCACGGAAAAATATTCAGAGAGGCGAACAGGATCCCGAAAGAGGTGATAAAACCTTTTGTTTCAAAGGATACCGTCTACCTGAGTCTTTCCTATGACATTATGAGAGCGGACGACAGATACATTGGGATGGTGCTGCGCCGCAGCTCATATTTCCGAAGGGCAGCGCATGGTGACAGCTCCGTCACTCCGGTCAACATAGACCTCAGGAACAACAGATTCGTCGGGTTTTATGATGTTTTCGACAAGGAAAAGGCTCCGCTTCCGGCGGTGAAAAGTCTCATTAAAAATAAGATAGGAAACGACTGTCCGTTGTTTGACACGCTGGACAGTGCGGATTTCGTTCCGCGTTTCGTCCTGAAAAAGGGCGGTGTGGATTTTGTTTTTTCAAAATACGAGATAACACCCGGCTACTGCGACTCGTTCGATGTAAACATTCCTAACACCGCACTGAAAGGACTATTGAGGGCTGATTTCAGCATATGACGAAAATCTGAATACGGAAACTATGGCAGCGGGAGTAAAATTGTCCCATATTAACAATACGGTATTTAAACTATTGTTCAGGAGGACAGGATGAAAGCGCTAGTTTATCTGGGACCCGGTCAGAAGGCTGTTGAAGAACGCCCCATGCCTGAGATAATCAATCCCGGCGATGCTGTGGTGAAGATGCTTAAAACCACCATTTGCGGCACCGACCTTCATATCCTTAAAGGCGACGTGGCAACTTGTGCGCCGGGCAGGGTACTCGGACACGAGGGCGTCGGCGTTGTGGAGAAGGTAGGCGCTGCGGTAACTGCTTTTAAACCGGGCGACCACGTACTCATTTCATGTATCTCCGCATGTGGTATATGCGAATACTGCCGCCGCGGGATGTTCTCCCATTGCGAAACAGGCGGCTGGATACTTGGCAACACAGTGGACGGAACTCAGGCGGAATATGTCAGAATACCCCATGCTTCCACAAGCCTTTATCATATTCCGGAGGGCGCTGATGAAGAGGCGCTGGTAATGCTCAGTGACATTCTGCCCACTGGTTTTGAATGCGGTGTGCTGAACGGCAGGGTGGCTCCCGGCTCAACAGTGGCGATAGTCGGTGCGGGACCAGTCGGGATGGCGGCGCTGCTTACGGCACAGTTCTATTCACCCGCCAAGCTGATAATGGTGGATCTTGATGCGAACAGACTTGAGCTGGCGAAACAGTTCGGAGCAACGGATATCGTAAACGGCAGAGAGTGCGACGCCATAGTGAGGGTCAAAGAGCTGACAGACGGCAAGGGTGTTGACACTGCCATAGAGGCGGTGGGCATCCCTTCAACGTTCCTTACATGTCAGCGGATAGTTGCGGCGGGCGGCACCATAGCCAACGTGGGCGTACACGGTGTTAAGGCTGACCTGCACCTTGAAGACCTCTGGTCGCACAATATCACTATAACAACCCGTCTGGTGGATACTGTAACCACGCCGATGCTGCTTAAAACCGTGCAGGCGGAGAAGATAAAACCGGAACTGCTCATCACCCACAGGTTTAAGATGTCGCAGATAATGCAGGCGTATGAGGTGTTTGCCAAGGCAGCAGATACCAACGCACTGAAAGTTATAATAGAAGCTGACTGACAGCAGGACCGGCGGGTGAAACCGCCGGTTTTTTGTGGTATGATACATTATGAAGATAACAGGCAATATCGTTGATATAAAAAACAGAAAAATATACGGCGGCACGGTATTCTTTGAGAACGGAAAAATAGTCTCCGTTGAAAAGGACGGGCGGGTGCACGGCAATTTCATTATCCCGCCGTTCATAGATGCGCACGTTCATGTGGAAAGCTCAATGCTCGTACCTTCGGAGTTCGCCCGTCTGGCGGCTGTGCACGGCACCGGAGCATGTGTCAGCGACCCCCACGAGATAGCCAACGTTCTTGGCATGGAAGGTGTCCGGTTTATGCTGGACAACGCTGCCCTGACTCCATTCCGGTTCTTTTTCGGCGCTCCCTCCTGCGTTCCGGCGACGCCTTTTGAAACGTCCGGCGCAACCCTGTCAGCTGAGAACATCGAGGAGCTTTTCAGAGACGACCGTATAAAATATCTGAGCGAAATGATGAATTTTCCCGGTGTCCTCTCAGGGGACGAGACCGTTATGACAAAACTCGCCATGGCAAAGGCGGCGGGCAGACCTGTTGACGGTCATGCTCCACTTCTGCGGGGCGGGAACCTGAAAAAATATATCCAAAGCGGCATAACCACCGACCACGAGGCTATTTCATACGAAGAGGGCAGAGAGAAGATATCGCTTGGCATGAAGATACAGATACGTGAAGGTTCCGCAGCGAAAAATTTTGAGGCGCTCTTTCCTCTGATAGACGAAGCGCCCGATATGTGTATGCTTTGCAGCGACGACCTGCATCCTGACAATCTTGCAGCCGGACACATAAATCTGACTGTTAAACTTGCTGTGGAGAAGGGAGCGGACATTTTTAATGTTCTGACTGCCGCATGTATTTCGCCTGTCGAGCATTACGGGCTGGATTGCGGGTTGTTGCAGGCTGGCGACAGTGCGGATTTCATCGTTGTGGACAGCCTGAAGGATTTTAACGTGAAACAGACGTGGATAAAGGGAGTTCTCTGTGCCGAAAACGGCGTTTCACTCCTTAAAAGTGTCCATTCGGAACATCCTAACCGTTTCTGCGCGACGATAAAAAGCCCCGCCGATTTTGCCCTGTCCGTTTCGGCTCCGGTTGACGTTATAACTGTAGAAGACGGTCAGCTTGTCACAGGGAGAATTAAGGCAGTGCCTGATCCTGAACATGATATATTAAAATTGACAGTGGTTAACAGATATGATGATGCAAAATCTGCTATTGCTTTTGCAAAGAATTTCGGGCTTAAAAATGGTGCGTTCGCATCCTGCGTCGCCCACGATTCCCACAATATTATCTGTGTCGGTTGCGACGACTTCAGCATTGCAAGGGCGGTGAATCTGGTTATAAAAAACAGAGGGGGGCTTTCCTGTGTGTGCGGCGATGAAGAGCTTTCGCTGCCTCTTCCTGTGGGCGGGATAATGACTGATGCCGACGGGCATGAGACCGCTGAGAAATACAGGGAAATGGACGCCATGGTCAAACGGATGGGTTCCCGGTTGACGGCACCATTCATGACCCTTTCGTTTATGGCTCTTCTGGTGATACCTTCGCTGAAACTCAGCGACAAAGGGTTGTTCGATGTTGAGAAATTTGCTTTTGTTTGCGGCGCTTAGAAGTTTTTATCGTCTCTGGACATGAAAAGCACGGTATCGGCGCGGCTTATGAGTGTATTCATGTCGTCCTCGCTGCTGAACTCCGACATTCCGAAATGAATGCTTACGTTAAGTCCGTTGCTGTTAAAATACCCTGATGCAAGGGCGTATATCCGCTCGAAAGCCAGTGCTGCACCTTTGATATCTGTTTCTGTAAAGATGAGAAGCAGTTCGTTGCGTCCCCATCTTCCGGCATAGTCGCTGCTGCGCAGTCCTGCAAATGAGGTTTTCACCATCGCCGCGAAGTGTTCGCTGTCCGCCGGAAATTCCTCCGAAACGTCGCCGAAACTAATGATAGCTATCGAAAGTGGTCGCCCGTAACGCTTTGCGCGCTTTATTTCCGCTTTAAGAATCTGAGATATGCGTGAAGTGACAAGCAGACTTGTGTCGTTTTCCGATGATGTTCTTTCGTTCAGTTTAGCCTTCAGCCACGTTATTTTATAGAAGTGATAGACCATTAAGGCTATGATGAGAATAATGAAGACTGCCGCGGTTTTTATCATGACCCCTTTATAGTTTTTGCCGACGCTGATTGAAACGTATTTATTTATAATACTTTCCTTGTCCTGATTTGTGATGGAGGCTATTCCTTTGTTTAGTATCTCAGTCAGCATTGGTTTTGATTTCACAACGCCCATGCGGAAAACGTTTTTGTAATCGGGCATTTGTCCGGCTATCTTCAGGTTGAAATAGCCCGCCTCCCGTATTGTGTATCCTGCGACGATGAGAGAGCGCATTGTCATATCCGCCTCGCGCGCCTCCACCATTTCAAACGCTTCCTTCTCCGTGTCAGTCACAACAACGTGCAGGTTGGGGTAGTTCATCCGCACCCGTTCTTCCATAGAGGTGCCTTTGGGAAAGGCGATCGTTTCGTTGTATAGCTGGGAAGGGTCAGAGATAAATTGATGGTCGTTTCTGGTTATGAAAACGTTAACGTCAGTGAAGTGGGGTTCCGTAAAGTTCAGCCACTCTTCCCGCTGAGGGGTTTTGTTAAGAAAACTTACTATGTCGCATTTTCCATCTTTTGATGCCAGCAGGCTGACATCCCAGTCGGAGGTTCTGTATATTTCATATTTCAGCCCCGTGCGTTTCGCCACCAGTTTGAAAAGGTCTGCGCCGATACCCACGTATTCGCCTTTTTCATCAAGTTTTTCAAATGGATACCAGTCAGGATCGACACACACGCTGACCGTTTTCAGAGATGAAAGGTATTTCTGTTCTTCAGAGGATAGTTCAACTGCATAACAGATACAGGTCAGCAGCAGTGTAACTATGGAGAGTAATATAATTTTTTTCACATTTCCCCTTAAAAAGAGTATACTGCCGCAGGTACTATAAGTAAACAGAATTTGTAGCAAAACAAGTAGTATGAAATGCGTAATATTTTTGCTATATATCTGGTAATAATGATTGTGGAGACTGGTATGTCCGGAGCGCTGAACGTTGTAAATACTGCGTCTTTCATCCATGCCGTATCTATGCTGCTCAGCGGGGTACTTCTGTTCTTTTTACATAAAAACAGAAGCCAGAGGCTTTCTTCTCTTTTTGCATCTTTCATGGTGGTTACGTTTTTTTACAGTTTATTCTCTTTTATGCGTTCCATATCCGTAACTGAGGAGAGTATCGTTTTCTGGGCTAATATGCGTGTTACGGCTATGTGCTTCACGCCGCTGCTTATTCTGCGCTATTGTATGGTGCAGACAGTGGGAAAAACGCCTCCTCGGTGGGTTGTTCTGTTTCTTGTGGCGCTGGCGGTGCTGAACGTTCTGATGGCTTTCACAGACGACGTGCACCATCTTTTCCGTGAATCGGTGCAGATTATTCAACTGGATGCACACAGCTTCGCTATGAAGACGCAATACGGAAAGTGGTTTTACGGCATTTACCTTCCCAGCATTTATATCCCCGTGCTGTTTTGCCTTTATTTTTATCTGTATGCCTTCTCCTATTCCGGCGAAAAAGGGAGAATCCAGTATGCAATACAGTTTTTTGCGCTTTTGTTGCTGGCATCTTCCGGACTGCCTCTGGTCTCTCGCCACACCCTTTACGACACATACGGCATGGTTCTGGTGTTTTTTATCGTTATCAACCACCTGCTTCTCAGCAGATACGGCTTTCTCGACGTTGTGGCTATAGCAAAACAGACAGCCTTCGACGTTATAGATTCCGCTGTGCTGGTGTTCGGACCGTCTGGTAAGCTGCTGGACATGAACGGTTCCGCAAAAAAACTTTCCGCGTTTATGCCGTTTGAGAATATGTATGCACTTTACGGTTTTTTTGCAAATACTGATCTTTTAAGCCCGGTACATGGAAAATACGTTACAAAAGACCTGAACATAAACGGTGAAAGCAGGTATTTTTCCGCTGTATTTCATAAAATAGCGGATCTCGGAGATTTCGACAGAAGCTGCATTGCCACCATATCGGACGTTACAGAGCACAATAGGCTTGTCACAATGCAGGGCGAAAGAGAGCGTCTGGAGCAGAAGAAGATAATCGTAGGCGATATTCACGACGGTGTCAGCGGGAGTATCACTGTTATAAGTATGCTAGCCGGGCAGGATTTTGCTGACGAGCAGGAGATGCGGAAGACTCTTAAAAATATTGCGCAGATATCCGAGGATACAGCAAGGGAAGTGCGCCTGATGATGGGCGCATACGACAGGGAGAGCGTGACTCTCGAAGAGCTTTCCGGCGATATGCGTTACATAGGAAACACTTATACGGCGGGCAGGCAGATAGACTTTTTCCATAGATGCGAGCTTTGCGACAACAAGGATACGGTGGTTGACTTTGCCGTATATATCAATCTGATACATTTTTTTAAAGAGTGCGCTGTAAACACGGTTAAACATTCAGGCGCGGGCAGGGTTGAGTCCTGTCTTAGTATATCAGGCGGTTTCCTTATTCTCGAATATGAAGATAACGGGGTCGGGTTTAAAGATAAGAAAAGCGGCGGATACGGACTTCACACAATGCAGAAGAGAATGGACAATATCGGCGGCAGGTTGACAATAGACGGTCTGGACGGGTTTAAAATAAAGGCTGAAATACCATTTCAGAGGTAGGAGAGTTTTTTTGCCTTGCTGATGGCAGACGTCTTGTTGTTCACATGAAGTTTCTGATAGATGTTCTTAAAATGGGTGTATACCGTATGTGTGCTGAGGTTCAGCATCTGCGCAATTTGTTTGTGCTGGTACCCCTCATCGGACATCTTTAAAAGTTCAATCTCTCTTTCAGAGAGTTTTTCAGAGAAAACTGTTTCGTTCTGTTTGAAGCTGGCGAGTATCTTTCTGGCTATCATTGGGCTTATCGGTACGTCGCCGTCGCATATCCTGCCGACACTGTTTATGAAATCCATGGGTGAAAGCCCTTTGAGGACGTAGCCTCCCGCACCCGCTTTGATAGCGTCGAAAAGAACAGAGCTGTCCGCGTGGATGGTATGGACGAGAACCAGAGTGAAAGGATATTTTTCCGATACGTGTTTTACAACGTCAATGCCCGTCTTTTTTCCCCTGAGGTCTATATCAACTATGCACAGATCTATTTTGTCAGAAGCAAGAACAGCTTCCGCCTCTTCGTACGATTCGGCGGTTCCTGTCACTTTAAATCTGTTCTGACCGGAAAGCAGCATCCGCAGCAGCTCGGCTTGTTTTGGGTCGTCTTCAACAATCAGTATATTATATGGTTTCATCATGAATGTATTTTAATTCAACCTGCAAATAAATCAAATCATTTCGCATCCGGAAAATATTCAATTGTAAACAGAACCGATTGAAATTAGGTACTTAATTTTACCTAATTGTACGGTATTGACTAAATATGACAATAACTTAGAATGAAGAGTAAATTTGTTTGCTTTAAACTTTATTTTATAAATCCGGACAGGAGGATTCACATGTCAGGCTTAAACGCTTTCTGGAAAGTGCGGAAAAAGGTCGTTTACCATGTTACGGCTTCGTTTTTTGCACTTGCAATCTCTTCTTCCGCCTATGCAGCGCCCTCAGGTGGTGTTGTTACGGCAGGACAGGCAACCATTAATCAATCGGGAAACACGACAAACATAAACCAGTCGTCGCAGAATGCTGCCATCAACTGGCAGAAATTCGGTATTGCTCCCTCTGAAACAGTAAACTTTGTTCAGCCCAACGTCTCTTCTATAACACTGAACAGGGTTGTAGGCAATGAACAATCGGTTATCAACGGTGCTCTGAATGCCAACGGACAGGTTTTCATACTTAACTCTAACGGTATCCTTTTCGGCAACGGGGCAAAGATAAACACAGCGGGACTTGTGGCGACAACCATGAGCCTTTCCGATGCGGATTTCATGGCGGGCAATTATAACTTTTCCGGTGCGTCTGACGCATCTGTTATAAACCTCGGCGAGATAACAATCAAAGATGCAGGATATGCGGCGCTTCTGGCGAAAAACGTTGAGAACGGCGGCAGCATTACTGCTGTTAAAGGAAAGATATACATGGTGGGTGCGGACAGCGTCAGCATCAACCTTAACGGCAACTCTCTGGTAAACCTTACAGTGGACAAGGGTGTTGTTGATGCACTGGTGAAAAACAACGGAGCAGTAATCGCAAACGGCGGCGAGATTTATCTCACTGCAAATGCGGCGGACGAACTGCTTAAAAGCGTAGTAAACAACGAAGGCATACTTGAGGCGCAGACTCTGGACGACATTCAGGGTAAGATAATCGTTTTCGCCCACGGCGGTGACGCAGAGATTAGCGGAACACTCAGCACAGGTGCGGGCGAAGGCTTCATCGAAACATCGGGCAAAAACTTTATTCTCGATGGCGCAACTGTCGTTAAAACAGGAAAATGGCTTATCGACCCCGATAACGTAACGATAGATTCCAGCAATGTCGGCGGTTACACAACTGCTCTGGCAGGCGGAACAGATGTTGCGATAACAACCACAAGCGCAGGTTCGGATGCAGGAAACATAACTGTTTCTGCTGACGTGGAATGGGCTGGGAGCGGAAATCTTACTCTTACAGCAGACAACGACATAAATGTTAATTCGAATATCGTCGCCACACCGACAGCTTCTGCCGACGGCGGCAGCATAACACTTGATGCGGGACATGACATAACACTCGCAGAGTTAAAAAATATAAAGACAAACGGTTATGAATCCAACGTCTCTGGTAATAGTCATGAAGGCGGAAACATCACCATTACAGCAGACAACGATATCAACCTTCTTGGCAAGATTGAGTCAAATAATGGATATAACTATCCTGACGATATCCGGATCAACAGCGGTGCGATAAAAGTATCAGCCGGTCGCGACCTTTCTGTTTATGCTGTTTACGGTAATTACAGGGATGATGCCTACGGAATGGAACTCAGCGCCGGAAGAAACCTTACGGCTACGAGTCAGATTTCATCTCTCTGGTCCAACGCAAAACTGATGGCTGGCAACGATATGATTCTCAAAGCCAGTGTCTCTCAGGGAACACTGGATGCCAGCGCAAAAAATATTGACGTGGTTGAGCTGTATGTTGAAGGGGACTTAAACAACACAGGCGTTTCGCTCAATGCTGAGGAGAAACTGACTGTAGAAAATATGGTGAGTCTTAGAAATATCAGACATGCCGAGATAAACTACGGCTCGGTGGATTACACATCTTCAAGCGCATATTTCAAAGTTGACGATGCTTCCCGCAGCTATATGTCGGAAATGACAATCAACGGCGACGTTTACAAGATAATATGGACTGCGGATGATTTCAATAACGTTGTCCGCAACGACCTGACGGGCAACTATGTGCTTGGAGATAAAATATTCAGCTTCAACAGCTCAAGTGCGCAGGTTGGCGGTGCTTTCACAGGTGATAATTACGACAGCGCCTTTTCCGGGAAATTCAACGGTCTGGGCAATACAATACACTTCAACGTGTCCTCAGATGCAAACAGTGTGACCGGCTCCGGTCTTTTCCGTGCGGTGACAGGCGATGCGGACATTTCCGGTCTCCAGATTGAAGGGTACTACAACGGTACAGGCTATGGGTCAACAGGAGCACTTGTCGGTGCTGTGGTTCGCGACGACGGCGACACCGGCACTGTTAAGATTCACGACATATGGGTAAACGGGCTGACCATAGAAGGGGTTAATACTGTCGGTTCTGTTGTCGGCAGTGCCGATGGCGCTGAGATTTACGACATAAAAGCAAATTACGCTACCGTTACCGGTCATAACACCTCTAACGGAGGTATTGTGGGTGCGGCTGAAAACAGCACTATTCACGATATCAGTGTGGCAAATTCGCAGATTAACGGAGGAGCTTATAATACCGGCGGTATCATAGGCTATGCCAAAAATTCCGTAATATCCGATATTTCTGTAGACACAATCACCGTTGACGGTGGTTCTTACTTCTACGGCGGTATCGCAGGCGGTATTGAGAAAACGACCCTCAGCAATTCCGAAGTCAAAAACAGCAACATTGAAAACGGAAGCAACTACGCAGGCGGTATCGTTGGTGCGGCTTCAGAATCTGTTATAGACAACGTATCTGTTGTAAATACGGCGATATCGGCAAATTATGCGGGAGCTGGCGGCATCGTCGGTGTGATTGGCAGTTCGCTTATCAAAGATTCTCTGGTGGAAGACACCAGAGTAAGCGCAGCGAATAACGCAGGCGGTGTGTTCGGTGAAATGGACCTCAGAGGTCCTGCCGTTACTTCAAACACTTACTACGATATGTCCACTACATCCATAAACGGAAACACAGACGTTCTGACATACGGCGGTCTCACCGCATCCAATTTCAGCGATGTTAAATTTGGCGACCCCATTGCCAACACTCTGACGCAGGACACAGACGGCTACTATCTTGTGGGGAGTGCGGCAGATTTCGTGCTTATGTCACAGCTCGCACTTCAGAATATCAATTTCAGACTTTCGGCGGATATTGACCTTTCGGGTATACCCGACCTTTATATTCCTGCTCTGAACGGTGTTCTGGACGGAAACGGCAAGACGATTTCAAATCTCAATCTTACTGACCAGTCAAACAGCAATAAAGGTCTTGTTGGCATGCTGATGGGCGGAACGATAAAATCTCTTACCCTTTCAGGCGCAAACGTGACAGGTCTTAACAACACAGGTATCCTTACGGGTTGGGCTTTCGGCGAGGTTGACCCCTTAACTTATGCTGTTACGGGAAGCAGCGTCATTTCCGACGTAACCGTTAACGGAGGTTCGAAATATTACTTCACTTCAGATAGTAAATCATATGAAATACACAACATAGGCGCTATTGCAGGTGCTGTAACGGACGGCACTGTGTTTTCGAACGTTAAATACGTTTCCTCCGGCAGTGTACCCGCCATAAATGTGGACATTGACAATTCTTCATATGCCAACATTTCTATGTTCAATTTCGGCGGCTTAATCGGGTATCTTTACGGATACGGTAACGGTACGGCTGTTTTCGGTGAAAATGTCTCAACAGATGCCGATATCAGTTTGAACATATCCGGCAGCGGATATATGGTTGCTAACAGTATCGGCGGCTTCATAGGCTATGCCGACAACCGCAATAACGATACTACTATGGATATCAAGGTCAACACCACATCGGATATCTCAATTATCGGTGACGGCAATAGCATGATGTATGTCAGAGAGGTCGGCGGCGCTATCGGAGGTGTGGAAGAGGGTGACATTTCAGTCGTAAACTCTGACACAACCATTGATATCAATCTTTCTGCGAATACTAAAAGTATCTCATGGGTTGGCGGTCTTGTGGGTTACAGCCGTTACGGCACGACCTATTTTAATGCAGATTCGACTTCTACCATCACTATTAACAACAGCTCAAACGGCACGATCGAGCAGGTCGGCGGATACATAGGCTATGCGACAGGCTCTTTCTTTGGCGAGACGAACACCTCAGTTGCGAACATGAGCATAACAGGTTCGAGACTCAATGGTGTTGGTGGATTCATAGGCAATTCAGTTGCAAACAATTATAATGATATCACTTTCAACGAAAACAACCTGACACAGTTTTCGCTTAATTCAGCAAATACTAGCTACGGCATTGGTCTGTTCCTCGGCTTTTCGGACGGCGACAACATTGTCAACACGGATATAAGCGGCAGTCTCGACCTTACACATCTTGGCGGCGTTAGCAATGCGGGACTGGTTGCGGGTTCATTCAGTGGTCATCAGGACAATGATTATAAGCTTAGCTTTGATGATTCATACGAAGGCGACCAGACAGCCACATATCAGCCGATTGTGGACGGATACGCTGCTCTGTACACTGATGAACTCAGGAATCAGGGTTATATCTTCAAAACCTACTGCGGGTACGATGATTATGACAATATGACATACGTTGAGGCGTATATTTATAAGCCCGGCGTCATCAGAGGCGTGATGAAGGATGTCAACGTCAATGGAAATATATCTGCTGTCGCAGGCGATAAGATTGGTCTTGCGTCAGGATTTACGAGCGAGACAGAGATAAGCAATCTGAACGTCACCGGAAATATCCAGACAACAGGCGCAGTTTCAGAAGTGGGCGGTCTGTTCGGTTACTTTGTAGGCAGCACCGACTCTGTTAACGGACCGGATGGCTACGGGGACGTCTACAGCGAAGAGGGTGCTCTTGCCGCCATTGAGGCTTTCAAAGCCGCTAACCCTTATTACGGAATGAACGGATTCAAACTGGATGTTGATTACGACGAATCACACTGGAGTGCCGAATACAGCAAAGAAGTTATGTTCGGAACGATAAAAAATTCCAGCTACTCAGGCGAAATCTCCATGAGCGGAAATTCAAGCAATGTCGGCGGCATAGTCGGCTACGCAACTAACGGAGAGATAAAAAGTGTTAATTCGGACGCCGACATCACCGTTACAGGTTCGACAGCGGCATCCGAAAAGATCGGCGGACTGATAGGTATGGCAGAGAACGGAGGCTTGATTTCAGACAGCGTTGCAACAGGTTCTCTTAATATCGCCGGAGCGTCCGCAGCAAATATCGGCGGTCTTTTCGGTTATATGAGCGGTAAAGTGGACGGTGTTCACACTGATTCAACCGTACAAGTCACAGCGGCAGCAGCTTTAAACGTTGGCGGTCTGATAGGTTATTTATCAGACAACACAGTTAGCGACTCTTATTTCGAGGGCGAGGTTAACGTAAATTCGGCAACCTCAGCAGAGAACATAGGGGGATTTGCCGGTGTAAACAATAGTTCAAAAATTGAGCCAGGGGTGTACTCTTCAGGCTCAGTTACAGTAAATTCGGCATCTGTAAGCAACGTAGGCGGTTTTCTGGGAACGGCATCGTACATGGAAGTGTCCATGCCCATCGCTTCCAACATATTTATGACCGAAGAAGCTGCTGCCGCTTATGCAGACAACATCCTTACTGCGTTTGCAGATCAGATTACCGCATTGAATGGGGAAGGTAAATACGAGATAACCGAATCCGGCGGTGCATTTATGGTTGTGGTTTCAGTTTTCATCTCTTCAGGCGCACTTGACGGAGCGTACGCAACAGGTGATGTTACCGTTACGGGAGCAGGACAGAACGTAGGCGGTCTTATCGGATATTCCAACACCGCACCCGTTAAAAATTCATACTCAACAGGGACGGTCACAGCCGGAGATTCATCCGCTGTCGGCGGACTTGTCGGATATCTTTCAGGCGGAAAAATTGATTCGTCCTACTCCACATCAAACGTTACGGGCGGAGACAGCACAGGCGGTCTGGCAGGTCTTGCTGAACAGTCAGAAATCTCCGACAGCTACGCTTCAGGTAATGTTGACGGTGCGGACATGGTCGGCGGTCTTATCGGAAACGCAACCTCATCAACTGTGACACATACCCTTGCAATGGGCGAAGTCACAGGTACAGGAGTTAATGTTAAAGGTCTTGTGGGTGCAGCAGACGAGAGTTCGGAAATTACTTCCAGCTTCTATAACAAAACGGTTAACCCTGACCTTGAAGATGCAGAAGGTTTCGGAAAAACAACCGAAGAACTTCAGACCCTTGCCACATACGAAGGCTGGGATATTGAAGAGGTTCAAGGCGGTTCCGGTTATCCCTCGCTCTCAATGAACGAAGTAGACGCAAAATGGCAGATACCTGCCGGATTCAGTCTTGCAGACCTTATTCAGCAGGCGCTTGATAACCTTCAGCCTGACGTGTCCGGAATGACAACAAACATAAATTCTCTGGTGACTGCGCTGGGAAGCTATGAAAACCTCAGCGAATCACAGATATCCATTCTTGTTCAGGCTTTCAACGAAGCCCTTGCCGCTCTCAGCGAAGCATCTGACGCATCTGGCGAAGTGAACGGCATCTACGACAGCATCTCCGATGCGGCAGATAAGGATGCACTTGAAGGCTATGTGGCTCAGGCTAACGAAGCTCTGGAAGCGTTCAATACTTCATATGCAGCTGCACAGGCTTTGATAGAGGATCTTGGCTCATTCGTTGCGGATGTAAATTCAGCGGTTGCCGATGTGAAGGCATCCATAGATGGTGCTTCAACAGCAAACTCTGCCGCTTCGGCTTCAGCGGCTCAGGCGCAGACAGCAGCGGGAACAATCCCTGATAGTTCTGTGACATCACCTCTGGAAGAGGTTACAATCTATGCTTCTCAGGCACAGACAGCTTCTCAGGCTGCGGCGCTGCTCGAAGAGGCTATGGCAAACGGCACGCTGGACGAGATAAAAGCTCTTAAAGCCACGGCAGAAGAATATAAAACAGCCGCACAGGCAGCGGCGGAAGCAGCTGCTGCGGCTCTCGCTCAGACAACACAGGCGGCTGGCGCGTATAACACAGCCCTTGCCTCTGCGCAGACAACGGCACAGATTGCTGCCGCTGCCGCACAGACAGCTTCCACTTCCGCGGCATCATCTCTGGAAGATGCGCAGACGGCAGCGGGAACAATCCCTGACAGTTCTGTGACATCACCTCTGGAAGAGGTTACAACCTATGCTTCTCAGGCACAGGCAGCTTATCAGGCTGCGGCGCTGCTCGAAGCGGCTATGGCAAACGGTACACTGGACGAGATAAACGCTCTTAAAGTTAAAGCTGAAGAATACAAAGCCACCGCACATGCAGCGGCGGAAACAGCTGCTTCTGCACTGGCCCTGACAAC
>DKFP01000001.1 GCA_002452405.1 Deferribacteraceae bacterium UBA6793
CAGCTGCCGACATCGACGGTGACGATGTGACTTACTCACTGGATACAGACGCAGCACACGGAACAGTTGTTGTTAACGCTGACGGTACTTACACTTACACACCTTCAGACAACTACAATGGAGACGACAGCTTCAGCTACACNNTTGCAATCACTGTAGCACCTGTAAATGATGCTCCGATTGCCGGAGAAGTTAAAAGCGAATCGCTTTATGAAGACACAATCCTTACCGGTAGCATTTCGGCAACAGATGCAGAGGGCGACAGCCTTACATTTGCGATTGTCGGCGATGCCCCCAAAGGATTCACACTTAATCCCGACGGAACATATCGATTTGACGCTAATTCTTACGACAGCCTTGCTAAGGATGAGACTGCTGATTTTGAGATCAAGTACACTGTATCCGATGGCAAAGGCGGCACCACTGAGTCCGTTCTCAATATACAGGTGATCGGTACCAACGATGCGCCTGTCGCCCATGAGGTCGGAATAAGCGCAGTTGAGAATAAGGTTGGTTCCGGCTTATCGCTTATAGCGACAGACGTTGACAGTACAGACCTTACATTTGCGATTTCCGATGGACAGGATCTGCCTGTCGGCTTCAAATTTGATTCAGCAACCAATGTGGTCAGCATTGATGCCAGCACAGGATATGATTACCTTGAAAAAGGGCAGAAAGAGACTTTCCGTGTGGAATACACCGTAACGGATGGAGAGGGCGCAACCTCTGTCAGCTATATAAATATCACGGTTACCGGTTCAGCGGATAAACCTGTTGTCGTGGTTGACAATAACGTTACCGATGTAACTTTTGTTTCAGATGGCGGATCGTATACGAACGCACTTGGAATATACACCACGGACGAAAACGGCAACCCTGTTGCAGGCGAGCTGATACTTCTCAATTCAGACAAAGCGGCGGTTAACGAGCTGCTTGCCACATATCAGGGCGAAGATGTTAAATTTTTCATAGTTACCAATGTTGGTTCGAACTTTGCCGGCGGCGAAGTATCGTTCAGCATCGGTTCCGATGGTAAACCCACGTTGCTTCTGGACGGAACAGCCACAGGCAAGAACGTATTCTATTCCGACGAGTCGCTTAACGCGGACGGAATAGACCATTTTGTTACAAATGCGGACGGCAGCATCGGTATTGAAGATCTGTTCTACGGACTGGGCGGATACGACGGCGATTTCAACGACCTTGTCATCAACGTAACTGAACGCCCGATGGTATACACCGAAAATGAAGGCTCTGTATACGTCTTCTCTAACGTAAACGTCACCGATGTTGACAGCACTGAAGCTATACAGATGAAAGTGTATATGAATTCCTTCTATTCCGCGGAAGACAAAGTAACCGTGGATGCGGACAAGCTCCCCGATGGAATTACTTATACAATAACCAATGGCACAGTCACATTCAGCAGTACCGAACCTCTTCCTTTCTCGGTATATGAGGAGGCTGCGAAAGCGGTTATGTATGAAAATACGTCCGAGACACCCAGAACAGACGACAGGGTGTTCAATATAAGAGTCATGGATGCTTCCGGAACATACAGCGATCCGGTTTCAGTTACCATGAAGGTTGTGGATGTTGTTGAAACGTATGAGCCGCCTGTTGCTGTTGACGATATCGCCACAGTAACAGAGGTTAACCCCGTCATCATTACCGGAGATGCGACAGTTACCGAAAAAACGATATCTGTCGGAGCGAACGACGATATCTCTCCGGAGGCTAAAGGTTTTGACGAACCGAGAGTTATAGTTCCCGATCCGAACAATCAGAACGCGACAGTCGGAGGGGAGTACGTACTTATAAACAGTGTCAGCAGCAACTTTGCACTTAGCAATACCTCTGATACCAGCTCTTATATAGAGATAGGCGACGTGGCAAGCAGGATACAGGTGAACGTGAACCTGAGTGGCGGTAACGATGTTGTTTATTTGTCGGGCACTAACAGCGGTTCGGTCAATATCAACGGCGGCGAGATGAGCGGAGGAAATGACCATGACATCGTGGTGCTCCCCGGTTCTGCCTCCGATTACATATTTGTGGTAAACGGCAACACGGTGCAGATCGGTTCCGGCGACCTCACAGCATATAATGCGGACATAAGCGTATATTCGAAAGACGGTACGTTTACAGGCACGATAGTTCTGAACAATATAGAGGAAGTACGTTTCGGCGGATACAGCGAAACTGTTAAAGAATATGAGGTTGATGTTGAGACCAGCCAGGCGCTTACAGACGACGGCTATGTGATTCTCTCTGTTGCAAACGGAACGCTGAGCGCAGGAACGGACAACGGTAACGGAACATGGACTGTTGATGCTGAAGACATTGAAGGGCTGAAAATAATCCCCAACGGCGCAGGTACACCGGACGTTGTTGTTGCAGAGGTGCATGATCCCGGATACGTAACTGACATCAGCGCTTCTCTTGCACACGGCAACCTGATAACAGGAACCGGTGCTGACTATGATACGGATACGTCCGTAGATAACCTGTACATAACAAAAGTGGACTCAACAACAGTGGCTTCCACAGGCGAAACTGAGGTTAAAGGTGAATACGGCACTCTTTATATAAAAGAGGACGGAACATACCGCTATGAACTTGATAACGACAGCGCAAAACTTGACACTGTGAACAGAGGCGACACGGTTACAGAGGAATTTAAATATACCCTTTCCGATGGAACGAGCGAGGTTGAAGCGAAACTTACCGTGACCGTTAACGGTGCGGATGACGTAAGCATTTCCTCAGGAAATCTTGTTATAAGCGAAGGACATACTTCTGTACCAGTGGCAAACCTTCTGTTTATGATAGACGTTTCAAAAAGTATGGACGAATCCATTACATCCACTAATGATTCGAGACTTGATGTTCTGAAAGCTGCGCTTACGGATCTCATTGGTAAATATGACGCAAAAGGCGACATTGGCGGAATACAGATAGTTACGTTCTCCACCGATGCGTCGGCCATAAGCAAGAACGGCAGCTTCTGGCTTACCGTGGACCAGGCTGAATCGGTTATCAACAGTCTCAAGAGCGATATGTACACAGACTATGACGATGCTCTGGCGAAACTCCAGACTACATACAGCTCATCCACAGCGCCCAGTGCGGATTATACCCATGCATATTTCGTTTCCGACGGTGTTCCTATGCTCGGCAGAGTGACTGGAACAGACGATGCAGTGATATCCCAGTCTGAACTTACAGCATGGAGAAACTGGCTGGACAACACGCCTATCGACGAAGTGTATTCAGTGGGTATCGGTACAGGTTCAGACAGCGACCAGCTTCGCATAGTTGCATGGAGCGATACGAACCCGAACTATGCGGATAACGTTATGGTTGTTCCGGATGACGAGCTGAAAGCGGACATCTCCGCAGCAGCAGAGAAAAACAGCAGAGAAAGCAGCGTGTTCAATGATGTGGACATACCGGAAAACCTGACAGCGCACCTGACGACGGTCACATATGCCGGACACGAGTATCAATTCTCTGATGACGTTACACAATTTACAATTTCACTCGGCGATAACGGTTCCGTTGTGATACATGCCGACGGTTCTTATGTGTTCAACGCCGGAATGGATGTTGACCAGGATGTAACTTCACTTCTGAAATACACATTCGATGTCAACGGAGATGACTATGCCGGAACACTCAGCCTGACAACTAATCATATAGTTGATAATATTGGTGATTTCAGTGTTGCCGCTTCCGGTACTGTTTACGAAACAACAAACGGTTACGGTGTAGGAACCAACGGTGTTGGTAGAGGCGAAACACTTACGTTCAACTTCGACAACGACGATGTGACCACTGCCAAATTTGAAATAAGCGGCACAGTTAAGGACGGCAGCGGATATACCGTATATGACTCCGACGGACACAGCACTTACTATTCAATGCCCACATCCGGCGGTGAGATTGTTGTTACAAGCGAAAGCGGCATCAGTCACGTTGTTTTCAACGGCAACTCAAGCAGCTCAAGCAACACATATTATGTCCAGCCTGAATCAGTTGAGACGACGATTAACCACGATAACGTGTTCGCAGTGTTTGGAGACGCAAGCTCTGATGACCTTGATTTCAGTGGTCTTAAAGAGCTTGATGCTATCCAGATGAACAGCGATAACAACGCGCAGACGGTTACTCTGTCGGCTTCCGATGTTCTTGATATTTCGGACAGCAATACTCACACTCTTCAGATATCCGGAGGCGAGGGCGACAAACTGGTTCTTTCCGGCGACTGGAAGGCTGTTGGCAACAATACCTACTGTGCGGATATCAACGGCAATGAGGTGTGTATTGAAGTTAACAACGATGATCACAAACTTAAAGTGTTTACAGACGATGGTAACCAGATTGGCTAATATGCTGTAAGCAAAGAACTAAATAAAAAGACCGCATCCGAAAGGGTGCGGTTTTTTTTTAGGTTGTTTACAAAGGCTAAGAAAGATTAGATTGCTTCGTCCTTTCAGTCCTCGCAAAGACGTAAGTAGCTGTCATTGCGAGGAAGCCGTCAGACTGACGCGGCACTAGCCAAAGGCTGTACGAAACAGCTTTCGCTGTGAGCTAATCTCATTGGTTTTAAGTTATTTGTCAGCAGTCTGGAAGACCGCATCCGAAAGGGTGCGGTCTTTTTTGTGGCGAATTAGTTAAAACTGAGAGCGCTTCGGGCATAAAGCCCTCACGAAGACGAAAAAGAAGTCTCGTCTCTGCGAACCCTTTATGGGTGAAGCAGTCTCACTTTCGATATACTACATAACATATGTTAAACGTTTAATAAGCTGTGATGGAAAATTGTTTATTTAAAGTGGAGAGCCAGAGCGAGACGGTCGCGCAGACCCGTCTTTGAAAAAATGGACGTCATGTGTGCCTTAACCGTGCGCACGGTGATGTTCAGGATGTCGGCGATTTCCTGATTGCTTTTCCCCTGAGCAACCAGTTTTGCGACCTCGGTTTCCCTTTCAGTGAGTTCCTCTGTAAACGTCAGCAGCGAGTGGTCGGCAGGCAGAACGTTTATGAGCTTGTTCACAATATCCGGCGGCAGCCATATCTGCCCTGTTTTCACAGCGGATACCATCTGTTTCATGTTGTCTGGATGCATCATTCTGTTCCCATATGCTTTTACGCCGATTTTGAGCATTTTCAGCGCTTCGTCAAACTTAGGAACGGATGTCAGTATGACAACCCTGCATGGGATGTTCGCTATCTCTGTCGGGGTCAGGTAGGGCAGGTCGAGGATAGCAACGTCTGAGGGTGCGACCTCGTGTCTGCCTTTCAGGCTGTTGACAAGCCCCACGGAAACGGTGTCCTTTTGTCCGAAAATGTCTGAAACTGTGCGACAGAAGTTTCTGTCGCAGCTAACGGCTATTATCATATTATCTCTCCCGCAGTGCATTGTACTTAGCCCGCAAAATGGGTTTAAGCAGATACTGCATAACGGTTTTTTTGCCGGTTACTATGTCCACCATGGCTGTCATGCCCACGATGATCTGCTTTTTATTGTCTGCTTCGCCTATATAGCTTTTGTCCGTTTTGACACGGACAAGGTAATAGCTCTCTTTCTTTTCGTCCTCAATAGTGTCGGCGCTGATATGCGTGACCTTGCCTTTAAGCCCGCCGTATATCGCGTAATCATAGGCGGTGAATTTGACCACAGCCTCCTGACCGGGATATATGAAGGCTATATCGGAAGGTTTTACTTTTGCTTCCACAAACAGAGTGTCTTCGCCGGGGACTATCTCCATGATGTCCATTCCGGGTTTAACCACTCCGCCAACAGTGTTCACCAGTATCTGTTTGACAGTTCCATCGACGGGAGAGCGCACCTGTGTGCGTTTCACTCTGTCTTCAAGAGCGACCTGAGTTGCCGAAGTTCTGTTCAGTTCGGCGAGGTTCTGGCTTAGTTGGTCCTGCGCGTCGCTGCGAAATTTGACCATTTGTTCGTTTATCATGTTTCTTGCTTCCGCAATCTTTGATGTTGCGGAGCTCATAGTGTTGTGCAGTGACTCCAGTTCGTTCTGGTTTTCCAGAAGTCTCTGACGCAGCTGAATATATTCCACCTCGGAAACCAATCCTTTTTCATAGAGCGGTTTTGTGAGAGACATCTCCTGCTGTATGAGCGCTTTGCTCTGGTTCAGGTTTTTTATGCGGTTCTGTGCGTCGGAAAATTCCATCTGCTTTTGTACAAGCCTTGCCTGGAGCACCTGTAGCTCACTGTCCAGTCTCTGTTTATTTATGTTGTAAAGATTTTCCTCAGCGTTGACCAGATTCGGGTAGTTCTTTTTGATTTCAGGATCAACTTCCATTAACTTGCCGGATGCTTCTGCCTGTAGTCTTGCTATCCGCACTTTCAGTTCATAAAATTTTGATTCACCCTCTTTATAAGAGCTTCCGAAACCGGTGTCGTCTATTTCAAGCAGTATCTGATCTTTTTTAACCATGTCGCCTTCGCGGACGAGCAGTTTGCGGACTATACCGCCCTCAAGGTTCTGTACAATCTGTATCTGGTTGCTGGGAATAACCTTTCCCTGTCCGCGGGTAAGTTCGTCCAGAGAGGTCAGGCTTGCCCATATGATGAAGATTATTATCAGCGCCGCGATAATATAGAGCATCCGGTTCATCTTGGATGAGCTTTTTTGCAGAACAGCGGCGTTAAGGCTCTTCATAAATTCGATATCTTCCGCACTGAGGCGGCTGTTTCTGTCTTTTTTCATCATTTGCCCCCCAGCTTTTTCAACACTTCATCTTTTGGACCGTCCATAACAACAGTTCCGTTGTCCATCACTATGATTCTGTCAACAATGGACAGTATAGATGGTTTATGCGTGATTATTATTGTTGTTTTTCCCTGAGTAGCATTTTTCAGATTCTCAATGACCTTGTTTTCAGATGCGAAGTCCATAGAGTTAGTGGGTTCGTCCATGAGGACTATCGAGCTTTCCGTGAGCATTGCTCTTGAAACCGCCACCGACTGTCTCTGACCGCCGGAGAGGTTTGAACCTTTTTCCCCGACATAAAAATCCAGTCCCAGTGCGTGTTTGTTGCTGAACGAGATAACGTTGCCTATCTGTGCCGCGCGGATTATGGCGTTGTCGTCACTGTGCGGAGCTTTAAAGATTATGTTATCGCGTATTGTGCCGGAAAAGAGCGTAACATCCTGCGGTACATAGCCTATGTTGTGGCGTAGATCCGCAGGGTCTATCTGTTTACATGCAATGCCGTCGATGAAGATGCTGCCTTCGTCCGGGTCGTAAAGCCCCAGTATGAGTTTGCTGAGAGTGGATTTACCGGAGCCCACAGCACCTATGATACCCACACGTTCTTTCGGGTTTATCTTGAATGATATGTTTTTAAGCGCAGGTTGCGGCTCGTCGGGGTAGCTGAACGTTACGTCGTTGAATTCTATGGCGCCTTCGAATATCGGGCGGCGAAGAAAGCCTTTCTTTTCAGGGCGTTCCACGTCCTTTTCCATCAGCGCGTTAAGCTGTGTGAGGGAGGTGCGCATCTGCTGATAATTGGTCAGGAGCGAAGCCACCTGTGACATTGGGGCTATGGTTCTGGAAGACAGCATAACGGTTGCGATCAGTGCACCCATGGTCAGCTCGCCCTCTTTGATCAGGTAAACACCGGCAATGACCACCGCCACGCTTCCGATCTGTGCCAGAAATGCGGATGCGGAAGTCAGCGAGTTTGAAAGCATACGGGATTTCACGCTTTTTGTGGCGATGTCTCCTGTGCTTTCTTCCCAGTTCCACTGGATGTAGCTGCTGGCGTTGAAAGTCTTTATCGCTTCAAGGTTTGAGAGCGACTCAATGAGCAGACCGTTTCGTTTTGCGGATGATTCGTATGTGCTCTCTATGCTGCGCTCAAGGGGTTTGCGTATGAAGAGACTGTATCCGATTATCAGAGCCATTGTGAAGATAGGTATGAGCACCAGAAGACCGCTTATGTAATAGATAACTATAAGAAATATAAGTACAAACGGAAGCTCTATGAACGCCGTTATTGCTGTTGACGCGTAGAAAGAACGGATGCTGTCGAACTCTTTTATATTGCTGGCGAAAGAGCCGACGGATTTAGGTTTTTCCTTCATTCGCAGGTTAAGCGCCTGTTCGAATATCATGGAAGAAAGGATAACGTCGCTCTTTTTTGCTGCAACTTCAAGGAAATATGTGCGAAGGTATTTTATGGTTATATCGAACAGATAGATGATGCATACACCTGTAGCAAGCACCCAGAGGGTATCCACAGCGTTGTGTGGAATTACTCTGTCGTAAACGTTCATTGTGAACAGCGGGCTGACGGTAACAAAAATGTTGATCATCAGTGACGCGAGGATAACGTTAACATACAGGTCACGAAAGCGCCAAAGAGTACCGAAGAACCAGTGTTTCTCCTCCTGCTTTTCCTCACTTGGTGCGTCCTGCATATCCTGTTTAAAAACTCTTTTCAGCAGGAAGCAGAAGCCCATATACTCTTCTGAAAGTTTTTCTATGGTTATTTCCTGAGGTTCCTCGTCTACCGAGGGCACGATTATTTCCGCCACTCCGGCTTCGAAGTCAATATCTGTGAGCACACATGCGCTCTGGTTTTTCAGAAGCAGAATAACCGGAAGAACAACGTTCGGTATATCCTTCAATTCCCGTTTTGCCAGTTTGGAGTTGAAACCTGCACGCGCTGCCGCACGGGAAAAGTTTGACTTAGCCCCTTCAATGGTGAAGAGGGACTGTTTTTTCTGGTCAGGGTCAAGGGGCAGACCGTATGCGAGCGCTTCGGCGCTGGCGGGTTTGTTGTTTAGTTTTGTCAGCATCACAAGACACTGCATCAATGGGTCGATAGCGATATCTCTATTCATTTCACTTATCCAGCGGTGTTATTTCGGCCACGCCTCTGCCCTGGAAGTATTTGATATTTTTACTTTCAAGGGCGTTTCTAAGCTCCTGATTTTCAACTTTTGTGGCGATGAGCTTAATTCCGAGACTTTCCGTTATGGTTTGGAGCGCGTTCAACGCTGTGTCAGCGTCCGCCGCCCCTATGAGGTAGTCATAGTCTATCTTTATATAGTTAGGTTTCAGTTTTTGAAGGTTTTCCAGTGACTTGGGGCTCATTGCGAATCTATCCACGCCGAAAGTGAATCCCATGCCTTTGATGAGTCCGGCAAAGTCGAGGCAGATATCCGCATTGTTGTTTATGGCGTTGTCTGATATCTCGAATGTCATTCTTTCTTTGAGATGCTTGTTGCTCAACAGAAGCTGGCGGAACCATGAGAAAGATGCCCTGTCGTTCAGGAATACGTCGGTTATGTTAATAGCCAGCGTACTGTCTCCGTTTGCGGAGAGAAACTCGGTGGACTTTTCAAGGACATATCTGTCAAGATTGTTCGCAAGGTTAAGGTTGACAACCATGGGCATGAAAAATCCTGCGCGCTGGATGTTGCCTTTTTCATCCTTGAGGTTGACGAATATCTCCTGATGAAGATCACCGGTAGGGGATTTGACCGCCTGAGAGGTGAGCACGAACCTGTTTTCTGCCAGAGCGGTTTCTATCATATTCTTCCATTCAAGTTTTCCAAGCACCATCTGGTTAGAGCTGTCGTTGAACCGGCTCAAGTCGCCGTGGTCGAGGCTTTTCGCCACTGTGAGTGCGTAGTCCGCTTTGGAAAGCACTTTCGCAGTATTATCGTCATATCTGTATGCGGTGATGCCCGCTTTAACGCTGATTATACCGGATATCTTGCTGTCTGCCGCTATAAGTTCCTTTGCCCACTTAACAAACAGACCCAGTTTTTCATCGGATTGTTCGGTTGTCGCCGCGGGCATTATAACGGCAAACTCCTGCCTGTTGAAACAGGCGGGAAGAAACCCGTTGGTTGAAAGGTTTGCGTTCATATATTTAGCTACGGCGTCATAAAATGGGCGCATGTTCGGATGTCCTATTTCAGATATAGCGTTGTCGATGCCCTCGAAAGAGATTATCGCCACCTCTCCGTCGGAATTTGTTGATTCCGATTCTATGTATTCGTTCAGCTTGTTCACGAAATATTTGCGGTTGTAAAGTCCTGTTAGCTGGTCTCTGTAAAGCAGTTCCTGATATTTTTTCAGGGTGTCTATCTCTCTGTTGTATATGGACTGAACCTTTTCTGTCATCTGGTTCATTGCCGTGACCACCTGTTTAAGCTCAGGTGTGCGTGGTATCTTCTTATTCACAATAAATTCGTTTTCCCCGATTGCGACCGCCTGTTTTCTGATATTCACAAGGGCGGAAAGGAGAAGTTTCAGTATAAAATGGCTCACAACGACGGCTATTGCGCCGATGGTGAAAAATGAGATGCAGAGGTATTTAAAACTGTCCCAGAGCTGGATATACGAAAGTCCGGGGTGTCCTTTAACGGTGAGCGTGCCGGCGATGTTCCATCCGTTTGAAACCTGCGCCTCGGCGGCAGGGGTTTCAAGATTTACCAGATTGACGAAGAAAGCGGGTACGCCTTCTATTTTTGGCTTCTGGCTGACCTTATATATCTCTTTGCCGTCCATTCCGGTGAGTATGATCTCCTCGAAATAGCCGCCGTCGTACATGGCGTTTATCATAGTTGCCATCATCGCTTTGTCAGCTGTAAAGGGGCTTAACGACAGAGACATGGAGTTTGCCGTGTTCTTCGCGTTGGAATACATCTGATTGCGTATAAATTCCTTGGTGTTGTCGAAGTTTATCTTCAGCACCGTGGCGAGCATTATAATTAAAATTGATGTGATAAGAAGCTGAATCTGTCTGAAAAGTGTCATCTGCCTACCTCTTCATTATCTCAAGATCAATAGCTTTAAGTTTGTTCAGGTTTTTCGACTGCGACGGGTCAACCCTTTTACCCAGACCCTGCTGCTTTTGCAGAAAGAGGTCGTTTGCGGTGAAACTGTAAACGGGGGAGAGATCCGTCCTTTTTGTCGCAGGCTGAATGGACTTGTCGTAGTTGTCCAGAACAAAGGGTACCGTGTTCGGCTCTTTGTAGTAGGTTACGACCATGTGCGATTCCGCACCGCGCTTTACGTATGTCAGGAACAGTTTTTCCTGTGGAACGCCCAGCTGGATAAGCGTGAGAAACTTCGAAACCGCGTAGTCCTCGCAGTCTCCTGCGCCGATACCAAGAAATTCCAGCCTGCTTGCCCAATAGTCGCTCTGTCCCCAGGTCTTCATGTCGGTCTGATACTGCACCTGATTGAAGAACCTGTTAACCTCTATTACCTTTTTGTCGTCGGTGGCGTCTGTCAGCCCGTCCATAAGTTCCAGAAGGGCGCCAAGCCTTGTTTCCGCCTGTGAACCGTATTTTTTTACATACTGCGAATAGATGTTCTCAGGAACATAAAATTTTGACGCTGCAGAAATACTGCCGAAGATAAGTAAGACAATCATCGGTATAGCGCACGTCAAAGCTGTTAAACGCATAACACCTGCATTTATTTTATTATTTTCAGTTCTATCCGCCTGTTTTTGGCTCTGGATGAATCCGAATCATTGGGGGCTATAGGCATACTGCTGCCCTTGCCGTATCCCAGCATAACACTTTTCGGAATCCCCATCTCTAAAAAAATAGTATGAACTTTAATAACCATCAGTTTTGTCACTTCTTTACTCTGTTCTTCTGGAAGGGTGTTGTCGGTGTGACCGTAGATTTTCAGAGTATAAGGTTCTTTCATTCCCCGCAGCTCTTTGGCAATTCGGATTATTTTTGTTTTTGCCTCGTCGTTCAGGTCGAAACTTCCGGGTTTGAAGGAGTTGTTCGGGAAGATTATCGACTGTTCGCTAAGCGTGGGGTCTATCATTTTTTTGCCGCGCTCCGCCGGAACTTTCGCAGCCGCGCTTTTTGACGGGATGGGTGTCGGCAGGGATTCGGCTGCCGGAAGCGCCTCCGGAAGACCGAGACTGTCTGCCGTTACCACGGTTTTAGTTCCGCCTGTGAATGCCGGGAGGCTTTCAAGTGAATCGCTGCTGTTCTGAGGTTTTATGTAGGGGTCAAATTTATCCGGTATCTTGTATCCAATGTCCAGTCCTTCCGTTACGTCGCATCCATAAGGCACGTTGTCGCTGTTAACAGACTGCTGACATTGGTCTTTTCTGTCATCGACAGAGTCTTTGTCTCTGTTGTGGTCAAGGTTGCCGTAGTCTTCAAGGGTGTTCAGCTTTATCTTTTCGGTGAGACCGACCTTTTGCGTAAGCGCATCGTCATATTCACCCATAAGAACGCCTGTTGCCTGCAGAAGTCTGAAATAGGCTATCATTATAGTATATTTCGATCTTGTCAGAGTGGTCTTTGACGTATTGTAGTCGTTCTCCATATTGAGAACTTCGGTGAGGCTTCTTCTTCCGAGCCTGTTTTCTTCAAGAAAGGCATCCCTTGTCTTGAGCGTGAGCTCAACATAGTCTTTCAGGAAAGGAGTTTTAACCTCTTCCGCCTCTTTTATATTCCATGCCAGCCGCACCGCTTCGACAAGATTTCTGCGTTCGATGTAGCTTCTTTCATATTCCTTCATCATTTCGGCGGTTTTAAGCTGCTTGTCCGCTCCGCGTTTTCCGCCGTCATAAAGGTTATAGTTAAGTGAGAGCATAGCGGATTGGATGTCTGTGGAACCTTCGTCGCCGCCAGTGTTGTTGTTGTGGGTGGCTTTCAGTTCAAAGTCCACTATGGGGTAATACTGTGCGTTAACGCGTTTCTTACCGTATTTTTTGGATACTATGTTATAGTCGGCAACATTTATAGCCGGGTAGCTGGCAAAGGCGATGTCAACCATTTCGTCAACGTTTCCGGGGAGTTTATAGGTCATATCCGGTATTTCCAGCTCTTCGGCTTTTATGAAGCGTCCTGTCTGTCTGTGGAATTTGACCAGAGCCTGTTTAAGGTTCTGCTGCTGGGAGATGTAGTTTGCACGGGAGAGAGCCAGTCTTGCCTGAGAGTTTGTAAGGTCGGATATCTTTCCGAAACCGGACTTTGTCTTCTCCTGTATCTGCTCCAGTATCTGCGCCTGAGTTGTCACATTTTCAAAGGCGATATCCAGAAGTTCCTTTTCCTGCAAAACTGTCACATATGCTTCAGCGGTTGATAGAAAAACCTGATTTGCAATGTTCAGAACGTCGTACGATGCAGACATAACCCTTGCCTCGGTTTCACGTACGTAGTTTCTGGTACCGTTTCCGTTGAATATGTTCTGTTTAAGACTGATAGTTGCGGTTGTTGCGTTCAGATTTTCTCTTTTGCCGTCAGTGTCAACACCGTCGGTTATTTCCTTTCCGCCGGAAAGGTATGCTGAAATCACAGGGTTATAACCTGTTTTAGCCATTTTCAGTTCGGCGTTCAGCGAGTCGTAAACATTAACGGACTCGCGTATTTCCGGACTTGTTTTCGATATTTCAGATATGACGTCTTTAAGTTTTACAGCATTTTTATCTGCGGCATAAGATGGCAGCGTTACCAGCACTGCGGCCGTAATAATTAGTGAGCGAAAAGAGACAGACATTGGAACCTCTTTAATTAAATAAGTAAATGTTCTGACCGCAAAGGTCATCAAACATTGAAGTATCTATACCATAGGTTTTATGAATAATAAAGTCCTCTTTTTAGAAAAAAGTCCTTGTTTGACAGTGGTTACTGTGTTTTTACCTACCATTAATGGTAGCGGTTATGAAACAATAGGTTAATATTTTTGTAATCCCCTCAATATGGTAATAAGTTTAAATATAATGATTTGTGGATAAATTGTGTCAGAGTATAAAAATATTTACATATCAAAACTTGTAGGCGGAAATTTTATTTGTTGGCTTTTGCAGATGCGATGTGATTAATACCATAAAGGAAAAAAAGCCCGCCGTGCAGGCGGGCTCAGAAAAAGGGGTTATTTCAGCCCCATCAGTTCTTTTGCTATTTCATCGGATTTGGCGGCTATCTCTTTATGGAGAGAGTTGCCGTGGCTGTCCATTGTGACCACACAGGGGAAGTCTTCAACCTGAATAACCCAGAAGGCTTCGGGTGTTCCGAATTCTTCCAGCTTAAACACTGTCTCGACCTTTGTGCATCTTTTAGCAATGAGTGTTCCTGCGCCGCCCACAGCGTGCAGATAAACAGCGCCGACCTTCTGGAGACCTTCCAGAGTTTTGGGACCCATTCCGCCTTTGCCTATGACAGCTCTTACAGAGTATTCCTCGCAGACAGCAGCCTGATAAGGCTCTTCACGGGTGGATGTGGTTGGTCCTGCCGCAACAAAGCTGTATGAACCGTCTTCATGTTTCTTAACAACAGGACCGCAGTGATATATCACGCCGTCTTTCATATAAGGACGGGGAAAATCCGGTTTTTCTTCAACCATAAGTTTGTGGGCAGCGTCTCTTGCCGTAACGATAGTGCCGGTAAGAAGAACCTCATCGCCCACTTTCAGAGATCTTGCAGTCTCTTCAGAAATAGGGGTAGTGAGCTTAATCATAGGTCACCTCGCTTCCTTTGATAATCATTTGCTTTCTTCTGTATACCCAGCAGGTGTAGGAAATTGCTACATAGAAAGTTGCGGGGTGTCTGTGCTGAGCGGCAACGTTTACGCCAAGGCAGGTGGTTTTTCCGCCGAAGCCCATCGGACCGATGTTCAGCTTGTTAAGGTCTTCGTAAAGCTCTTTTTCAAGAGCGGCAAGATCGGGGTTTGAGCTGGGTTCGCCCAGTTTGCGGAAGAACTGCTCTTTTGAAAGCGCATAAGATGTAACTCTGTCGCCGCCTATGCCCACGCCGATGATACCGGGTGCGCAACCCTGACCCTGTGCTTTGTTCACGGCGTCGATAACGACTTTCTTAACGCCCTTCAGGTCGCGTCCTGCTTTAAGAGCGGTGTCGGGGAGTTTATACTGAGCGCCGACGTTCTCGGAACCGCCGCCTTTCAGCATAAGGCGAACCCTTACCTCGTCCTTGTCCCACTGGTGGAAGTGCAGGTAGGGAGCGTTAACGCCGACGTTGTTGCCGGAGTTTTTGCCTGTGATGGGGTCAACGGCGTTGGGGCGGAGATACTGGAGCTTTGTCGCTTCCATTGCAGCCGCCTCGGCAGCCTCTTTGTAAACTTTTTCAGAATGTCCCACTGGGAAATCGATGTACATGATCACCGAACCTGTGTCCTGACAGACGGGTGTAGACGCTTCTCTTGCCAGTTTTACGTTTTCAATGATTGTTCCGAAAACGCTTTTGGCGGGAGTGCCTTCGTCCTCTCTGTCGTATGCCTGTACGAGAGCCGCTTCCACGTCGGGGGAAAGATCGGTGGAAGCTCTGCGGATCAGCTCAAGCATTGCGTTTTTGAGTTCCATAGCCACCTCGCAATAGATATTTATTGGTAGTACAAAGAATTACTTATGAGACAGCTTCGTCATGGTTCCATCGCGGAGGCAGAAAGGTGTCTCAGCGAGGAGCGATGCGACGCGGCAGTCTCTGTTTTGTAAATCGGTTTTGCCCTAATGTTAACCAAAATACCCGATATTATTACTCAAAACGAACCTAAAAAACAAGGATATTTATTGAACGGAGTTTTAAAATCCGATTATGAACTATTTCTATGGAGAAAAAAGAGGCATATAGTATAATTAATCATATAAATAATTCGGGGGCTGTTATGCAGTTTAGGAAAGAAAAAGATACGATGGGAGAAATCGACGTTCCGATAGATGTTTACTGGGCGGCACAGACACAGAGAAGCCTTGAGAACTTTAAAATAGGCTGGGAAAAAATGCCCGCAAACCTCATCAGTGCGTTTGCTGTGCTCAAACGGTCGCTTGCGGTGGTTAACAACCGTCTCGGCAAGCTGGATGAGCAGAAATGTGAAGCTATAGCAAAGGCTTGTGATGAAATTCTCGCCGGACAGCTTGACGGTCAGTTTCCCCTTGCAATATGGCAGACAGGAAGCGGAACCCAGACCAATATGAATTTAAACGAGGTTATAGCAAGCCGAGCCACTGAAATCTTAGGCGGTGATTTTCGCACGGAAAGGCTCATTCACCCCAACGATCATGTCAACATGTCACAAAGCTCCAACGATACCTTCCCGACGGCAATGCACATCGCGGCGGTCATCGCTGTCGAAGACGACCTGCTGCCCGCGATAGCTGTTCTGAGGGACACTCTGGCGGCTAAGTCGGAAGAGTTCTCCGGTATTGTTAAAATAGGCAGGACACACTTGCAGGACGCCACGCCCCTTACTCTTGGGCAGGAGTTCTCTGGATATGTTGCCATGCTGGACACGAATATCCGCCAGATAACCGAATCGGTTGAGCACGTGCGAGAGCTTGCCATCGGCGGAACCGCCGTGGGTACAGGACTTAACGCCCACCCGAAACTTTCCGTTATGGCGGCGGAGGAGATATCAAAATTTACAGGAAAAAAATTCAAATCAGCATCCAATAAATTTCAGGCACTCACCTCTCATGATGCGCTCACCGGAACAAGCGGGTGCATGAAAGCCCTTGCGGCAAACATGATGAAGATAGCCAACGATATACGCTGGCTGGCTTCCGGTCCAAGATGCGGAATAGGTGAGCTTGAGATACCGGAAAACGAACCGGGAAGCTCTATCATGCCCGGAAAAGTGAACCCCACCCAGTCGGAAGCTGTTACCATGGTTGCCTGTCAGGTGTTCGGCAACGATGCAACCATAGGTTTCGCCGCCAGTCAGGGCAATTTTGAGCTGAACGTGTTCAAGCCTGTTATCATTTATAATTTCCTACAGTCGGTTAAGCTGCTGTCCGATTCGATACTGTCGTTCAACGATCATTGCGCGGTTGGCATTAAAGCGAACAGGGATAAGATTGACCATAACCTCAGAAACTCGCTGATGCTTGTTACGGCTCTCAATCCGCACATCGGCTATGACAAAGCGGCGAAGATAGCCAAGACTGCTCATGCCGACAAGTCCACTCTGAAAGAGGCGGCTGTTAAGCTGGGATTTCTTACGGAAGAACAGTTTGATGAGTATGTTGTGCCTGAGAATATGACCGGACCTAAATAATAATAGATTGCTTCGTCACTGCGTTCCTCGCAAAGACGCCAGTCTGTCTCTGCGAGGAGCGTAAGCGACGCGGCAGTCTCATTCTTCTTGACTTTTTTCAGCACTACATCTTAAACTCTGCCTATGAAAATTATTGACCTCACACACGAAATTAAAGAAGGGATGCCTGTTTATCCCGGTACGGAAGCGCCGGTTCTGAAACAGGCGAACACCATTGCCGAGCACGGTTTTGCAGAAAAGCTCATTACTATGGTGTCACACACGGGAACCCACATGGATGCTCCCGCACATGTTCTTGATGGCAGAAAAAACCTTTCGCAGATAGACCTTAACGACCTTTTCGGAAAGGGATGCATGATAGACCTGCGTGAAGTGCGCGGTAAAATAACTGTCGAGACCCTGAAACCCTATGAGGATGAACTGAAATCTGCGAAAATTGCGGTATTTTTCAGTGGATGGGACAGATACTGGGGCGACGTGAAGTATTTTGAAGACTTTCCCGTCATGGATGAGGAAGCTGCAAAATTTCTAGTGGCAACAGGAGTTAAAGGCGTTGCTTGCGATATGATATCCATCGACACTGTGGACAGTGTCAGTCTTGACATTCACCGTATTCTGTTTGCCGCCGATATGTTTTCGTGTGAAAATCTGAAAGGGCTGGAAAGACTTGCGGGTATGGATTTTGAGATAGGAATATTTCCGCTCAATATAAAGGATGGCGACGGTGCACCTGTCAGGGCTGTTGCGTTTCTGCGCTGACGCAGGGCAGTTCAATAACGAATTTTGCCCCGATATCAGTGTTTTCCGCCCATAACCTGCCGTTCATCTTGTCTTCAACTATGGTTTTGGTCATATAGAGTCCCATACCGGTTCCATCTTTTTTGTCTGAGGAATACGCCTCAAATATATGCGGGAGGAATGTGCTGTTTATGCCGCCTGCGGAATCGGTTATGGTGATGATGAATTTACTGTCGCCTGCGGACATATCGATATAGATATCCTTTTCCGGTCTGTTCTTTTCCAGCAGCGCCTCTTTTGCGTTCTGGAGGATGTTCAGTATTGCATGTTTGAACTCGTTTGTGATTCCGCTGACAAGATTTCTGCAAGGCGGATTTCCCGGGTCGAAATCGTTAGAACAGGAGAATGAACGCCTTTCACATGTACAGTTTACATGGTATGCGATGTTATTTGCTTTCATCTGCGGGGCAAGCATACGTAGTATCTGCATCACGGTTCTTGGCGCATCAAAGGGTTCCGGCTGTTTTCCCGTTTTGAAAAAATCACGAAAATCTTCAATGGTATCAGACATATGATCTATGAGTTTCATTGAGTCCTCAACATATTTTGCAATTTCTTCTTTGTTTTCGGATTCTTCAAGCAACTGCATATAGAGATAGAGAGTGTTAAGCGGTTGCCGCCACTGGTGGGATATCGCACCTATCATTTCCCCCAGAGATGCAAATTTTGCCTGCTGGGCGATAATCTGTTTCTGGATGGCTTTTTCGTTCTCTGCGTTGACCAGAGGGGTGATATCGCTTATGATGCCTGAAATGAAGGCGATCTCCCCGTCTTTGTTTTTTATGGGCGCATAACGGCTGAGAACCCAGCTCGTTTCACCTGTTTCCCGGTTTATGACCCTGTGTTTTATATTGTTTTTCGGAAGTGTGACGTTCCTGTATCTCAGGGTGAGGTTTGGCAGGTCGTCTGGGTGTATACATTCAATATACGACTCCGGGTTGTCATAAAGACTTTCCACAGATTTACCGTAAATTCTTTCGTATGACCTGTTTATGTAGATCATTCGTCGCAGGTCCGAGTCTGTGAACCAGATTATATCGTCCAGATTTTCCGCCATGGAAGTGAACAGAAGTTCGGATTGCATAAGTGCACTTTTTGCGGAGACAAGCTCGTCGTTTGCCTGTTTAAGCAATCTGTTGGATTTTTTTTCGGATAAATATTTCAGTATAAGTACAAGGAAAACGACCAGTATAAGTATGCATGAGATTATGTGCGCCGTGATGCCGGATGCTTCCGCGGTGTTCTGTGCAAGCGCTTTCAGCCCCATCGAATCAAAAATAATTACGATCGTCAGAATATGTCTCATATTAAATATTTACCTTTATTAATTATGACACAAATTATTAGTTTTGAATAGATGTTCTGAATTAATAGTAAAATTTTCGTCAGGATAATAGCGTTTAAATGCGCGTCATGTTTCATAGTTCAAACATAACAGATGTTTAAGCTACCCTTTATGTTTAGCCTTTCTGAAACGTGGCTGTTAAAACCGGAATCACTAGAAAAATGTTCTAAAACATTTTGACAAATCCGAGGGATAATTGTATACAGAATACAATCTGATACAACAAAAGGTCGTATTGCGTCCTTAAATACAGGAGTATGTTTATGTCAATGATGCAGGAATACCTGAAACAGGTTGAAGACAGAGCAAAACAGGGAATCCCCGCTCTGCCTCTCACACCCGAATTCACTGCTGAAGTCTGCAAACTTCTTGAGCAGCCTTCCGCCACAAAAGACCTTGTGGACCTTATTGAAAACAGAGTCGCTCCCGGTGTTGACCCTGCATCGGAAGTTAAAGCGGCTTGGCTTGCAAAAGTTGCAAAAGGCGAAACTAAATCCCCCCTCATCGACAAAAAAAGAGCAGTGTTCCTTCTCGGCACAATGCTTGGCGGTTACAACGTAAAACCCCTTGTTGAACTTCTCGGCGACGCTGAGCTTGGTGCGGACGCTGCCGAAGCGCTTAAAAAAACAATCCTTGTCTACGGCGCTTTTGAAGAAGTTGTCGCTATGTCCAAATCAAACGCAAACGCCATGGCTGTTCTTAAATCATGGGCGGATGCTGAGTGGTTTACATCAAAACCAGAACTGCGCAAGGAATACAAAGTTAAAGTTTACAAAGTTTCCGGTGAGATAAACACAGATGACTTCTCCCCTGCCAAACACGCATGGAGCCGTCCTGACATACCTCTTCACGCACTTGCAATGGGCGAAACAAGATTTTCCGACGGCAACGAAACTATGGAAAAATATAAGTCCGAAGGTTTCGAAGTCGCTTTCGTGGGCGACGTTGTCGGTACAGGTTCTTCAAGAAAATCTGCCTGCAACTCCGTAATGTGGAGAATAGGTTCCGATATCCCCTTCGTTCCCAATAAAAAGAACGGCGGCACTATCATCGGAAATGTTATCGCGCCTATCTTCTTCAACACTACTCAGGACTCCGGCGGTCTTCCCATAATATGCAATGTTGACGCGTTCAACACCGGCGATGTTATCGTTATCAACACAGAAAAAGGTGAAGTTAAGGATGAGTCCGGTAAAGTGCTTTCCACTTTCACCGTTAAACCCGCAACACTGAAAGACGAATACAGAGCGGGCGGACGTCTTAACCTTATCATCGGTCGTCAGCTTACAGCGAAGGCAAGAGCGGCTCTCGGTCTCGGCGAAACAACAGCGTTCACTCTTGCTGAGAATCCTGTTGCTAAACCCGGTCAGGGCTATTCACTTGCTCAGAAGATCATCGGCAAGGCTTGCGGTCTTGCGGGCGTTCTTCCCGGCGCTGCTTGCGAACCCAAAATGACAACAGTCGGCTCACAGGATACAACAGGTCCCATGACAAGAGACGAGATAAAAGAACTCGCTTGCCTTGAGTTTCTTTCTCCCATGTTCATGCAGTCTTTCTGCCACACAGCGGCATATCCTAAAAAAGCAGACGTTACAATGCATAAATCTCTTCCCGCTTTCGTTGCGGCAAGAAAAGGCGTTGCGCTTCGCCCCGGCGACGGCGTTATCCACTCATGGCTGAACAGACTTCTGCTCCCCGACACACTGGGAACAGGCGGCGACTCCCACACACGTTTCCCTATGGGTCTTTCTCTGCCTGCCGGTTCCGGTCTCGTAGCTTTCGCAGGTGCTCTTGGTTTCATGCCTCTTGACGTTCCGGAGTCTGTCCTTGTCAAATTCAAAGGCAAACTGAACCCCGGCATAACCCTGCGCGACGTTGTTAACGCTATTCCTTACTGGGCAATCAAACAGGGACTTCTGACAGTTCCTAAAAAGAATAAAGTGAACGTGTTCAACGGACGCATCCTTGAGATGGAAGGTCTGCCCGACCTTACAGTTGAACAGGCGTTCGAGCTTACCGATGCAACTGCCGAGCGTTCCGCTGCGGGCGGTACCATCAAACTTTCCGAGGCTTCAGTTGCCGCTTACATCAAATCTAACATCGCTCTGATGAAAAAGATGATAAAAGCAGGCTATCAGGATGCCAACACTTTGCAGAAACGTATCGACGACTGCGAGGCATGGCTTAAAAATCCCGTTCTGCTCGAAAGAGATGCAAACGCTGAATATGCCGCTGTAATCGAAATCGACCTTGCGGAAATTAAAGAACCTATCCTTGCATGTCCCAATGACCCCGATGATGTAAAACTTCTCTCCGAAGTTGCCGGAACTAAGGTTGATGAAACCTTTATCGGTTCATGTATGACAAACATCGGTCACTTCCGCGCGGCAGGCAAAATATGGGAAGGCGTCCCCTATCCTAAAACACGCATGTGGCTTACTCCTCCCACGCTGATGGACGAAATGCAGCTTAAAGAGGAAGGCTACTACAGCATCTTCTCTGCCGTAGGCGCAAGAACCGAGCTTCCTGGCTGTTCACTCTGCATGGGTAACCAGGGTCGCGTTGCTCCCGGCGCAACAGTGCTTTCAACTTCAACAAGAAACTTCCCCGACAGAATAGGCGACGGCGCAAACGTCTTCCTCGGTTCTGCCGAGCTGACAGCCATTGCTGCTGTTCTGGGTGAAATACCTTCTGTTGATAAATACTTCGAATACATGAACACCAAAGTTGCTCCGAAAGCGGCTGAGATATACAAATATCTTGAGTTCGACAAAATGGGCGATTTTGAACTGTCATACGTCGAAACTGTAGCATTCTAAGGTTTTTTGACCTTTAGATATGGAAGCCCGCCCGTCAAACGGCGGGCTTTTTTTTGACGGTTATAACGCATCGCACTTCTGCGTTGTCAGAGCAAAAATATTGCTCATGTACCTGTATGTACACTGCGCATATTTTTTTCTTCCGCCTTGAATCGCTCGGTTCTGCCCGCCAAAACATTGAGCATCACTACTCTCTTTAAACTGCACACATTTTTATATGTGTATGCTCGCAGCCCGCCTGGTTGTCCTTCCCTGTTCCGGTTGCATCTAAACGGAAGTTTTTAAGCATCGTTTCCACGAAAAGAACACTGCATTTATTATTATTATTTCGAACCGATGATGTTTTTTTCTGTCATAGTCTGTGAGAAGACAAACACTGTTTAATTTCGTCGTGTAAAGTCGTCATTTTAAAACGAGGTTTATATAGAAACGTCATTTTTGTAACAATATCTCAATTTGATATTGAAATATTCAATATATTCTATAGTTCTTTCTTGGCAAGGATTTCAGAGGCTTGTCATGCCGGATTTTATATGTTAAAAAAAATCCACTTGCAAAAGATTGGCAATGTGAGGAAAATAAAATCTAAATAATGTTTTATCATAGAAAAGGGCAATAATGCTTGACAAAAACTTAGTAAAATATATAACAGTATACTGTATACAGTTATAAAAAATAATAGCATTATAGAAGTTGTCGGGGCAGATAAATACGTGATGACGACATTATAAGTTATATTGAAAACGGGTAACATAACATAAGAAGAGGATTTTAGACGAATTAATAATCGCAAAAGGAGAAATCATGTCAAAGCAACTCATTATCTGGACAGAAATTGACGAAGCACCTGCGCTGGCGACCTATTCGCTGCTTCCCATAGTGCAGCAGTTCGTTAAAAACGCCGGTGTCTCCGTTGAAACAAGGGATATCTCCCTTTCCGGAAGAATACTTGCAAACTTCCCCGAAAACCTGAAAGACGACCAGAAGGTTGAAGACTACCTGACTCAGCTGGGCGAGCTGACTCAGAAACCCGAAGCGAACATCATCAAACTCCCCAACATATCAGCATCAATCCCACAGCTTAAAGAAGCTATCGCTGAACTTCGCTCCAAAGGATACGATGTTCCCGAATATCCCGAAGAGCCTAAAACTGAACAAGAAAAAGAAATCAAAGCAAGATATGCAAAAGTTCTTGGTTCTGCCGTTAACCCCGTTCTTCGCGAAGGTAACTCCGACAGAAGAGCGGCTGCTTCCGTTAAAAAATTCGGACAGAAAAAACCTCACAGAATGATGAAACAGTGGCCTGTTCCTTCAAAAACACGCGTTGCTCACATGGATGCTAACGACTTCTATGGCAACGAAACAGCCATTACAATGGACAAAGCAACTAACGTAAAATATGAATTCGTCGGCAAAGACGGTTCTGTTCAGGTTCTTAAAGATAAACTTGCTATTCAGGCAGGCGAAATCATTGACTCCACACACATGGATGTTGAAAAACTTCGCGAGTTCTTCGCTAAGACTATCGAAGAAGCTAAAGCCGCAGGCGTTCTGCTTTCACTCCACCTGAAAGCAACTATGATGAAAATTTCCGACCCGGTTATGTTCGGTCACTGCGTTGAAGTTTACTACAAGGCAGTTTTCGATAAATATGCAGCTGAATTCAAACAAATCGGCGTTAACACCAGCAACGGTCTTGGCGACGTTTATGCAAAACTCGGCAAACTTCCCGCTGATAAAAAAGCTGAAATCGAAGCTGCTATCATGGCTGTTTACGAAGTTCAGCCCGAACTTGCAATGGTTGACTCTGCGAAAGGCATCACCAACCTGCACGTTCCCAACGACATCATCATCGACGCATCTATGCCCGTTGTTATCCGTGACGGCGGTCAGATGTGGGGACGCGACGATAAACTTCATGACACCATCGCAATGATTCCCGACAGATGCTATGCGACTATCTATCAGACAGTGATTGAAGATTGCCAGAAACACGGCGCTTTCGATCCCTCAACAATGGGTTCAGTTTCAAACGTAGGTCTGATGGCTCAGAAAGCTCAGGAATACGGTTCACACGATAAAACATTCTTCGCTCCCGCTGAAGGCACAATCCGCATCGTTGACGAATCCGGTAAAGTGCTTCTTTCTCAGGATGTTAAAAAAGGCGATATCTTCAGAGGATGCCAGGCTAAAGACGCTCCCATCCTTGACTGGGTTAAACTCGCAGTTACAAGAGCAAAAGCATCCGGCGCACCTGCTATCTTCTGGCTTGACGACAGAAGAGCACACGATGCTGAGCTTATCAAAAAAGTTACCGAATACCTTAAAAAATTCGACACAACAGGTCTTGATATCAGCATAAAAAGACCCGACGAAGCTATACAGATTTCATGCGACAGAGCGAGAAAAGGACTTGATACCATCTCTGTTACAGGTAACGCCCTGAGAGACTACCTCACAGACCTTTTCCCCATCCTTGAGCTCGGAACATCCGCAAAAATGCTTTCAATCGTTCCCCTGCTTAACGGCGGCGGACTTTTTGAAACAGGTGCGGGCGGTTCTGCACCCAAACACGTTCAGCAGTTCCTTAAAGAAGGTCACCTGCGTTGGGATTCACTCGGTGAGTTCTGCGCGCTTGTTCCCTCTCTGGAGCACATCGCTGCAACTTACAAAAACGAAAAAGCTCAGATTTTTGCTGACGCTCTTGATGCTGCTGTTGGCAAACACCTTGAAAACAGCAAAGCACCTTCAAGAAAAGCAGGCGAAATCGACAACAGAGGCAGCCATTACTATCTTGCACTGTACTGGGCAGAGGCTCTTGCCGCTCAGACAAAAGATAAAGACATCGCTGCTAAGTTTGCACCCATAGCAAAAGCGCTTGCTGACAACGAAGAGAAGATCGTTGCTGAGATAGCTGCTGCTGAAGGCAAACCTACAGACGTAGGCGGCTATTACAAGCCTGTTTACGAAAAGGCTTTTGCGGCTATGCGTCCCAGCGCGACACTTAATAGCATAATCGATTCTATATAATGCAGCTTTGGCGCCCGTTTAAAGAGGGCGGGCGCCTTTTTATACCACTAACAAAAATATGTAGGGGGCTTAAATGGCTAATTTCACCAGACCTAAAATCGCTCTTGTCGGCGGCGGAAATATCGGCGGAGTACTTTCTCAGCTCGCAGCTCTTAAAGAGCTTGGCGATGTTGTAATGTTCGACATCGTTGAGGACCTTCCTCAGGGCAAACAGCTCGATATCGTTGAAGCATCAAGAGTTGACGGCTTCGATGTTATGCTCACTGGTTCTAACGACTATGCTTGTCTTGAAGGCTCAGACATCGTTATCGTAACTGCAGGTCTTCCCAGAAAACCCGGAATGAGCAGAGACGACCTTCTTACAACTAACGCAGGAATCATCAAAACAGTTGCTGAAAGCGTTAAAAAATATTGCCCCGAAGCACACGTTATCGTTATCTCTAACCCGCTTGACGCAATGGTTACACTTCTTCAGGAAATCTCCGGACTTCCCGCTGAAAGAGTATACGGTCAGGCAGGCGTTCTTGACTCTTCAAGATTTGCTACATTCATCGCATGGGAACTCGGCGTATCCGTTAAAGACGTAAACGCTATGGTTCTCGGCGGTCACGGCGACACTATGGTTCCCCTCGTTCGTTATGCAAACGTGAACGGCGTTCCGGTTATGGAACAGCTTACTAAAAAATACGGCAGCGAAGCGAAAGCCAATGAAGTTATGACTGCAATGGTTGAGCGCACAAAAGCAGCAGGCGGCGAAGTTGTTGCTCTGCTTAAAAAAGGCTCCGCATTCTACTCACCCGCTTCATCAGCTATTCAGATGGCAGAAGCAGTTCTTCGCGACCAGAAAAGAGTTCTTGCTGTTTGTGCAAAACTTGACGGTCAATACGGCGTTGACGGCTACTATGTGGGCGTTCCCGTTGTTCTTGGTAAAGACGGCGTTGAGAGAATCATCGAAGTTGCCCTGAACGACGAAGAGCAGAAAATGTTCGACGTTTCAGTTAACTCAGTTAAAGGACTTGTTGAAGACCTTAAAAGACTTGGCTTCCTGAAATAAGCATAAGTCAAAATTATTTGACTTGTAATTAAAGTATAAAAAACATGGCTCGCCCTTTGCAGAAAAGGGTTGCAAAAAAGGTATTTATGAACGTAAATGCTAAAATTCTAATCCGTAATGACTACAGGAGGGTGAGCCATGTATTTGCATGAATTTCAAGCTAAGGGTCTTCTGAGATCCTATGGTGTTCCCGTCCCCGACGGCGGGGTGGCGTCAACTGCCAGCGATGCTCTCAGGGTTGCAAAGTCGCTTAAAGGCGAGAAATGGGTCATTAAGGCTCAGGTTCATGCCGGCGGCAGAGGCAAGGCGGGCGGCGTAAAAGTTGTCAGTGTATACGGCGACGTATATGACGAGGCGACCCAGATGCTCGGTATGAAGCTGGTTACCAAGCAGACAGGGGAAGAGGGCAAGATTGTCCACAGAATATTGGTAGAGAAGGCTACGGACATCCGTCAGGAGATATATCTCAGCTTTCTTGTAGACCGTGACTCAGAGCAGCATATGATCATAGCAAGCTCAGAGGGCGGCGTTGAGATTGAAGAGGTTGCAAAGAGCAACCCGGCAGCGATTGTTAAAGAACACATCAGTCCCGTTCTGGGTCTTTCCCAGTTCACCGGACGCAAGATCGCGAAGAAGATAGGGCTTCCGTCCAACCTTCTGAACAAGTTTGCAGACATCGCAGAGAGACTCTACCAGTGTTTTGTAAATCATGACGCAATGATGCTTGAGATAAACCCGCTGGTTGTCACAGGCGAAAACGAGATCGTGTGTCTGGATGCCAAAATGACCGTTGACGACAACGCTCTTTTCAGACATCCGAAAATTGAAGAGATGAAAGACTATGGCGAGCTTGAACCGCAGGAGGTCAGAGCATCCATTTTTGACCTTTCATATGTGAGTATGGAAGGGAATATCGGATGTATGGTCAATGGAGCGGGACTTGCAATGGCAACCATGGACATTATCAAGTCCTTTGGCGGTCAGCCTGCGAACTTCCTTGATGTCGGCGGCGGCGCAGACGTTAATAAGGTTCGTGAAGCGTTTAAGATTATCCTCACCGACCCTAAGGTTAAGGTGATATTCGTTAATATATTCGGCGGCATAGTCCGCTGTGACCTCATAGCCGAAGGAGTTCTGAAAGCGTCCGACGAAGTACCCGGAGACAGGCACATAGTCGTAAGGCTGGACGGAACCCACGTGGCGGAAGGCAGAAAAATTCTGGAAGAGGGCGCATCCGCAAAAGGTATCAACATCGTAACCGGAGATACCATGGCTGACGCCGCGCAGAAAGCTGTTGAACTTGCGAAATCAGAGCCGCACAAACGCTCTGCGAAGAAGTAAGGAGGGGTCACATGAGCATACTTGTAAACAACAGAACCAAGGTGGTCGTGCAGGGTCTCTCCGGTTCACAGGGAAGATTCCACGCGGCGAGAATGAAAGAATACGGAACCAATATTGTTGCGGGCGTTGTGCCGGGCAAGGGCGGAACCGAGGTGGACGGAACTCCGGTTTTCGACACCATGATGGAAGCTGTCAGAAAGACAGGATGCAACGCTTCGATAGTTTACGTTCCGCCGGCATTTGCTGCCGACTCCGTTATGGAGGCTGTGGACGCTAACCTCGACCTTTGCGTGTGCATCACAGAGGGCATACCTGTTAAGGACATGCTCAAGGTCAAAAGAATGATGAAGACGGGCACATCCCGCACAATGCTTGTGGGACCCAACTGCCCCGGCGTAATTACTCCCGGTGAATGTAAAATGGGTATCATGCCGGGTGAGATACATGCTCCCGGAACAGTGGGTATCATCAGCAAATCGGGAACCCTTACATATGAAGCTGTTAAACAGGTAAGTTCTTTCGGGTTCGGTCAGTCCACATGCATAGGCATAGGCGGCGACCCCATAATAGGACTTAAATATATAGATTTGCTTGAGATGTTTGAATACGACGCCCAGACCGAGTGTGTCGTGCTTATCGGAGAGATAGGCGGACAGGCTGAGGTTAAGGCGGGCGAGTGGATAAAACAGAATTTTTCCAAGCCTGTAGTCAGCTTTATAGCCGGACAGACAGCACCCAAAGGAAAAAGGATGGGACACGCGGGAGCCATTATTTCAGGCGGCGACGACACAGCCGCGGCGAAGATGGAAGCGCTTGAAAAGTGCGGAGTCCACGTTGTTCATTCACCTGCGGACATCGGCAAAAAGGTTGCTGAGGTTCTGGGGAAATAGAGAAGAGAGATCGCTTCACCCTTTCAGGGTTCGCGAAGACGGATGTTTGTCTTTGCGAGCGTAGCGAAGCAATCTCAAGGCTTCAGGAAGAAGCCCGCGGAGTGAGTGAAATGGGTTTTACCCGTTGAGTGAGCGGCGGGAGCTTCCGGCGACAGAGGAACGATTATTTGATGAACTTCAGGATGAAGTTCGCGGCGTGAGTTTGTGCTGCTTTAGCAGACCGAACGAGCAGAGCGTGAGCAGAATGAGGTTCAACCGATTGGAGCGATAGCAGAATTTTTCCATGGATGGATAAAATTCTGAAAGATTATAAGGAGAGGTAAATGGCTAAGGCAGAAAAAATTGAAATTTACGTCAATCTCTGCAAGGGTTGCGAGATTTGCGTAGAACTTTGCCCTGTTGACGCCCTTGAAATGAAAGATTTCAAGGCCGCCGTGAAAGATCTCGACAAGTGTATCGCCT
>DKFP01000006.1:0-75539 GCA_002452405.1 Deferribacteraceae bacterium UBA6793
CTCACATGGTTGACGAGGATTTCTTCGAAAACGGAATGGGTTTTGACGGTTCTTCCATCCGCGGATGGCAGGCTATCAACAATTCCGACATGATCATGGTTCCGGATCCCTCAACTGCTAAGATCGATCCTTTTGCAGAGCTTCCTATCCTTTACATGATCTGCAACATTTTCGACCCTATCAGCAAAGAACCCTATTCAAGAGACCCCAGAAACATCGCTAAAAAAGCCGTTAAATACCTTCAGTCTACAGGTATCGCTGACACTGCATATTTCGGACCTGAAGCCGAGTTTTTCCTGTTCGACAACATCCAGTTCGACTATACAAGAAACACAGGCTACTTCTTCATCGACTCTGAAGAAGGCGACTGGAACACAGGCGCAGAAGGCAAAAACCTCGGATATAAAGTTGCCAACAAAGGCGGCTATTTCCCCGCTCCCCCCATCGACTCTCTGTGGGATGTCCGTAACGAAATGGTTATGACAATGGAGTCACTCGGTCTCGTTATCGAAAACTCTCACCACGAAGTTGCAACAGGCGGTCAGTGCGAAATCGATATGAAATTCGAAGAAATGCTTAAAATGGCTGACCAGCTTATGACTTACAAATATGTTGTAAGAAACGTTGCAAAAGCTCACGGCAAAACTGCAACATTCATGCCCAAACCTCTCCATGGCGACAACGGTTCCGGTATGCACGTTCACCAGTCACTCTGGAAAGACGGCAAACCTCTTTTCGCCGGCGAGCAGTACGCGGGAATGAGCGAAATGGCTCTGTATTACATCGGCGGTATCATCAAACACGCTAATACTATCGCTGCTTTTACAAACCCTACAACTAACTCATACAAAAGACTTGTACCCGGATTCGAAGCTCCCGTTTCTCTGGCTTACTCTTCCAGAAACAGATCAGCTTCCATCAGAATCCCTATGTACTCTCCCTCTCCCAAGGCTAAACGTGTTGAGATCAGATTCCCTGATCCTCTTTGCAACCCCTATCTTGCGTTCTCCGTTATGCTGCTTGCAGGTCTTGACGGTATCCAGAACAAAATCGATCCGGGCGAGCCTATGGATAAAAACCTGTATGACCTCGATCCTATCGAGCTGTCTGCAATTCCCCAAATGCCCTCTTCTCTTGCGCAGTCCATCAACGCTCTTGAGAAAGACCACGACTTCCTTCTTAAAGGCGATGTTTTCACTGAAGACGTTATCTCAAGCTGGATCGAGTACAAGAGAGCAAACGAGATATCTGCTATCGACAGCAGACCTCACCCCTACGAGTTCAAACTCTACTTCGACGCTTAATAAGCCAGTCGAACCAGATATTAAAAGGGCGCTTTCGGGCGCCTTTTTTTATGATGTCAAAATTTTTCCGTATACTGAAAGATGAGACTGCTTCACCCTTGAAGGGATTCGCAGAGACGGTTTTCTTTTTCGTCTTCGCGAGGAGTGCAGCGACGACGCGATCTCACCATATTATATTATACTGTCCATTCCTTTTCCCATCCTGATGAAATTATGGTAACATTCTTCATGGAAATACAAATAATTGCAGATAACTACGTTGACAGCACAGGACTTTTAGCGGAACACGGATTCTCATGCCTGATTTCGGCAAAAGGAAAAACTATTCTTTTTGATACAGGACAGGGAGACGGCTTCATAAATAACATCCGCAGGATGAATATCACTTACGCCGACTGCATAGCCCTTTCCCACGGACACTATGACCACACCGGAGGGCTTTCAAAGCACCTTGCGGAGTGCGCCTCCATCTCAGGAGACATCTACGCATCAAAATTTATCTTTGAAAACCACCTGAAACTGGACAATGGCAAAACTGAATATGATTTCATAGGATTCGGCGGCACCAGAGGCGATATCGAGCGCAGATTCAGACTGCACCTTAACAAGGAAATCACTGAAATCTATCCTGATATATTTCTTTCCGGAGTTATAGAGCGAAGCGTGGATTTTGACGCAGACGGTAAACTGTTTGCAGAGGTTGACGGTGTAACTGCAAAAGACAGGTTCCGTGATGAGCAGTTTCTTGTTGTTCGCGAAAACGAAGGCATACATATAGTGACCGGATGCTCTCACTGCGGACCGGAAAATCTGATCGACTTCGCTAAAAAGCTGTTCCCCGACAAGAAAATACTGTCACTGACAGGGGGACTCCACCTCTTCCGCTCGGATGGCAGCTACACTCAAAAAGTAATAGACGTTCTGCGCAAAGAAGACATAAAAACCATCGCAACGGGACACTGCACAGGCATTGATGCATCGTTCGCCATAAAGGCTGCACTTGGCGAAAACGTTCTGTTCACAAAAGCAGGAATGAAGATAGTATATTAAAGAGAAAAGATAATTTTGAGAACGCCCGCACCGAAAAGCGCATAAGAAACGTATTCGTGGTGCGGTATTTCCGAACCCTGAACAAAAAACGCAGTGATTATGACAAGTATTCCTGTGAAGATGGGGCGAAGATATTTTTTCAGCGCCAGCTTCAAAGACTCCTTATCGTCGGGTGAGATACGCACCTCAAGGTTATTGCCGCTGAGGTCGTTCACAACCTTTTTAACTTTTTTCAATGTCAACGGCAGTTCAAGTGTCTCTCTTTTAGCAGTTTCCCAAAGTCCGTCGGTAAAACCAAGCGCTTCCGGCATACGTTCCTTCAGAATGGGCAGAATATCCTTGATACCGTTAAAATTATGGATGTAGTTTGTGCCTAGCCCCTCTATGATGGAACTCATGCGCATCAGATAAACCGCCTCCTGCGGCAGCTTATACGGCACTGACTTCAGCGAATCCATAAGCGCATAGGCGAGTGACTGCATACTCTGGGCAGACAGGGCGTTGTTATCCAGTATGTCAAAAACCTGCTCTGCAAGATCCTGCAACCCGAACTCAGGAGCATCAATGGAGATGATACCCAGCTTTTTGGCGCACTTGATATATTCCTCAAAATCCCTTTCATTTGCGGCTTTCACCAGTGAGATGATATTCTGTCTGGTTTTTGAAGGTATCCTCTGCACCATACCGAAATCAAGCAGGATAAGCTCACCCTCCTCCGTTACAAGAAGGTTTCCCGGGTGCGGATCTGCATGGAAAAAGCCTTTGATAAAGGATTGGTCAACATAGAAATTCACCAGTTTTGACATGAGTTTTTCGAAACTGATATTCAGTTTTTTCAGATTTTCCTTGTCGTCAAACCTGTAGCCACGCTCAAACGACATAACCATGGCGTCCGCGCAGGAGCACTCCGGATAGCCTATGGGAAATTGCACTCCGTTGTCTGGGTACAGCTCATGAAACTTTTGAAGGTTGAGCATCTCAATATTGAGGTCAACCTCTTTCATTATCATTCGGCTGAACTCCGCAATAACCGATTCCAGTGAATTTTTAGTGTTTTCAGAAAACATTGGTTTGAACAGCTTCTGAAAGAACGCCAGAATATTGATATCCGAACGGATAACGTTCTCAATATCGTATCTGCGCAGCTTAACGGCGACTTCAGTTCCATCAACAAGTATGGCTCTGTGAACCTGTCCTATGGAAGCGCTGGCAATTGGCTTTTTTTCAAACTCCCTGAAACATACGCGTCCGCCGAAAGAACGCTGAAAGATTTTTTCAAAATCATCCTGAGACATGGGCGGTATTTCATCGTGGAGCTGACGAAGGTAAAAAAGATAATTGTCCGGAAAGAAATCGGCACGGGTAGCGAGCACCTGCGCCAGTTTAATAAAGCTCGCACCGAGACTGTTTATATTGGTTTTGAGTATTTCAGGCGGCAAAGGTTTTATGAACATAAAACTTTTGTTTCCCCTGATAATCATGAAAACGGTCAGGATAACTCTGAAAACATGGTATACCCTGACCGGTGAATAGTATCTGATGAAGTTTCGCAACTTATTTTTCGTTTATCATCTTTTTCAGTTCTTCTATATCCTCTTTAGTGGCAAGCCCCATTTCGGAAAGAGCCTCTTTAACTACTTTTTTAAATTTCTCGCTGAATTCTTTCTCTTCCTCTTTTGCTCTCTTTCTTGCCTCTGCAAGGAACTCAACCTGCTGTTCTTTGGTTATCTTGCCCTTTTCGGCAAGCGCTTTTATTTCGTCCTCAATCTTCTCTTTGGCAATAAGTGCGGAACCAAGCCCCAGATAAAAAAGGTCTTTAATGTCAGCCATTTTATCCTCCGTTTCAGCCAAGCTGATTTAATTTTTCCTCATATTGTGCGGTAAGAGTTTCAAGCTGTTCGGCAGCTTCCAGAAACTTCTCAACCATATCGTCTGCGCTCTTTTTCGCCTCGTCCAGTTCCTTTGAAAGTCTTGCAATCTCCATCGGTTCGCCATTTGACGAAGCATCGATAAGCTCCCTGTTTAAAATCTCTATCCTGTTCTCAATAAGTGCAATATCTTTTTCCAGTCTGTCGTGCCGCTCCTGAATCGGTTTAAGCACTTTACCTTTCTCCGCAATGATTTCCGAGCGAAGTTTTCTTTGTTCCTTTTTACTGTTGGCAGAGACCTGCGCCGACGCTTTGTCGGAAAATTCTTCGCCCCAGCCTACTTTCTCAAGAAACTCCTCATATCCGCCCTCGAAAACCTCAACGGTATCGTTGCGGAACACTATCAGGCGCTCGGCAATTGCGTTCAAAAACATTTCGTTGTGGGTTACCATAACCACAGTTCCCTTGAACTGATCAACCGCCTCAAGCAAAGAATCGCACGACTGCATGTCAAGGTGGTTGGTAGGTTCATCGAGAAACAGTATGTTTGCAGGCTCAAGTATAGCCTTCGCAAGCATAACGCGGCTCTTTTCGCCGCCCGAAAGCACCGATATCTTTTTAAGCGCATCGTCGCCGGAAAACATCATGGTTCCCGCCGCATCACGAGCCCTTTGCCTGTCGATTGACGGGTCAACCTGCACAAGTTCCTGCTCAATTGTATTATTTAGCCCCAGTCTCTGAACGTTCGTCTGTTCGTAAATAGCTGGTTTCAGTTGAGCATGATTGGAAATCACACCGCTGTCAGGTTCTGAAATGCCACAGAGCATTTTCAGAAGAGTGGTCTTACCTTTACCGTTCTTACCTATTATACATATCTTTTCGCCGGAACCCACAGTAATACTGAAATTTTTAATGAGCGGATTAGATTTATCATACCCAAAGGTGATGTCTTTGACATTTATCAGCTCTTTTGCGCGTATCTCGCTGTAGTTGAAACAGAACTCAAGGTCTTCAATCTCGTCCAGTTTGTCCTTTTTCGACATCTTCTCAAGCATCTTAACACGGGACTGTACGCGGCTGGCGAGGCTCGCCTTTGACTTAAAACGCTCAACAAAGCGCTCAACCTCTTTGCGTTTCAACTCTTCGTTCTGACGGGTCTTTTCGTAAATCTCCTCGTCAGCGGCTATCTGTTCGTAAAACTTGCCTGTGTCACCCTTTATCTTGCGCACCTGCAAACGATGGATACCAAGTGTATGGGTCACAACCCTGTCCATGAACGCTCTGTCGTGGGTGATGAGCATCAGCTCTCCCTTCCACTTTATGAGAAACTGCTCAAGCCAGCGGATAGAAGTTATGTCCAGATAGTTCGTCGGCTCATCGAGCAGCAGCATATCCGGCTCTGAAAGAAGAAGTTTCGCCAGATTAAGGCGCACCTGATATCCGCCTGAAAACTCATTGGGTGACTTATCCATGTCCTCGTCGGAAAAACCGAGACCTGAAAGTATTTTTTCAGCCTTCCAAACGTCGTCGCGCTCCGCCTCTTTAAGACCGGAAGCCGCCTCTTCCCGCGCGGTTTTATGTTTAAAATCAATGACCTGTTGCAGATATCCGAGTGTATAGTTCCTCGGCACATTGATTATACCGTCGTCCTGTTCCTGTTCTCCGGTGAGGATACGCATGAGAGTGGTCTTGCCATGCCCGTTGCGCCCTACCAGCCCGACACGCTCGCCGGAATTTACTCTGAAACTGATATCTTTAAATAGTGTCCTTGCTCCGTAGCTTTTGGACAAATTCTCAACACTTAACACTTTTACCTCTGATTACATTGAAGAAATGAAAAAGAAAAGGGGAGGTTGCCCTCCCCGTTGGGATTTATTTAATCTGTCTGACGTGGAAAAGTTCGATGAGGCTGAGCTGGTCGAGCAGCGCATAGAGCCTTTCGTCCCATACGTTCACATTAAGCGAAACGCCGTCCACATTTATTATTTTAATGAAAAAGCCGATGACGGATGAAACCATGGAAAGAGAATCTTTAACATTGACAGTAAGATTTTTAGTACCGTTGCTGATAAGCTGTTGAATTGTCATTTTGATCTCGTTGTAATGATCAAGGGACTTGATATTCCCAAGAATTTCAACCGTGTGGTTGTCGATAACCTTGATTTCCATTTCCGACTCCGTAAATTAAACTGTTTGTATGTTCCAAAACCAGCGGGCAAATCACCCGCATCAACCCGCAATTATAATAGTTTTAACACATGCTCCCGATTCTGGCAACATGTGATAATGTGCTTTTTACAGTATCTCGGCTGCAATGGTGGCAAGTCTGCTTCTTTCACCCTTATCAAGATATATTGTTGACGCATGTTTAAATCTGGCATAGGTGAATTTTTCCGACGCGTTCACAAGTCCGTTGTCACGCTCATTCAGATAAGGGTTATCAATCTGTTTAAGGTCGCCTGTAAACACCATTTTGGCGTTCACGCCGGCTCTTGTGATGATGGTCTTTATCTCGTGGGGGCTGAGGTTCTGCGCCTCGTCAACAACGAGATATGTTTCCATCAGTGTACGACCTCTTATGTAAGTAAGTGCTTCTATCTCAAGCATTTTGGACGCTTTCAGATAGTCTATGGTCGCCTCGTGCATCTGGTTTTTGGACAGATATTCATCTTTGACCTCAATCCTGCCCTTGTCCATCATATAGACGATGAACTCCATGTTGTCATAGATAGGCTTGAGCCACGGGTCGAGTTTTTCATTAATATTTCCGGGGAGATATCCGAGGTCTCTGCCCATGGGAATGGGTGAGCGGGTGACTATCAGTCTTTTGTATTTATCGTTCAGAACTGAGTGAAGCCCTGCGCAGAGCGCAAGGAGCGTTTTTCCGGTACCTGCGATACCGATGGCGAAAACGACGTCGATATCGGGGTCGAGGAGCGAATCCATCAGATATATCTGTTTGCGGTTGGCGGGGGTAACGCCGAGGATGGGTTCATTCTGGTGGAGCAGTCTGAAAGCGCCGTCCATGGGGTTTCCGTTGCCTATGTAGCGCACAAGGGCGCTTTTCTGGGGGCTTATCTCGCCTTTCAGTATGAAATACTCATTTACGCGGGGACCGAAATTTTCACCATCCTGTCTGCGCACGCCTTCCGGCACGGGGAGTTCCTTCTCCTGATAGAGCGTGTTTATGTACTCGTCCGGGACAAAAAGTGTGTCGTCGGCATTATCTATGAAAGAAGTGGTCTTTTCATGGTAGTAATCTTCGGCATCCAGCCCAACTGCGTTGGCTTTGATGCGCAGGTTAACGTCCTTAGTGACGATTATCGTCTCAAGTTTGGACTCCTGCTTCACCTGAAGCGCAGTGGCAAGGATAATGTTATCGTTTTTACTGAGGTCAAACCCCGCGGGGATAAGGCTTCTTGTCTTCTCATCCTGAAAGCGGATGGTCAGCTTTCCACCGGAATCCAGCTTAACGCCTTTCAGGAGGTCGCCCTCTTTCTCTTCACGGTATTTTTCCACGATGCGGATGAAGCTGCGGGCATTGTACCCGTTCAGGTCAACGTTCTTTTTAAAAGAATCAACTTCCTCAAGAACAACGGCGGGGAGAATTATGTTGTTGTTGTCGAAAGTTTCGAGACAGTTGGGTGAATAGAGGATAACGTTTGTGTCGATAATGAAATTTTTGACTTTTTTTGATGCCATGCAGATACTCCAAATTGGCTTTCTGATACACAGAAGCCTAAAATTAATATACCTGATAGAAGGATGTCAAGCAAGACATCTTATTTGACTATTTACCTACAAAAAAACAGTTTGTTTGCCACATGCGCAGACATCTGAGGTTTCAGGAAGAAACCTAACGAGACTGCTTCGTCACTTCATTCCTCGCAGAAACAAACAACCGTCTTCGCGAGGAGGGAGCGGTTATCAATACACCTGAAAGCCGCCGCCGATGATATACTGGAAGTATGCATCCACCTTCAGGTTATCAAGCGCGTATGAATCCGGCAGCGGAACGCCCGCCATCTTTTTCAGCGCTGTTATAACCTCGTTGTCAAGATCCGGATAGCCGCTGGAACGGATTATGCGGATGCTGGATATCCGTCCGTCTCGGGAGATTATGAACGAAGCCTGAACAACACCCTGCTCTCCGCGTATGGCTGATTCCGGCGGATAAGTCCAGACTCTGTAAAGTCTTGATGCGAATTTATAGAAATATGACTGATAGCGGAATTTGACATACTGCATGGACACGGAGTCCTCTCCTGTGACCTTCGCACCGCCGTTAGCATACTTCTCAATGGTTTCTTTGGGGTTCATAATATCGTCGATACGTTTGCGGTCGGCATCCTTTTTAGAGGTGTCCGGCAGTGTTTTCGGGGTATCCGGCGAAACTTTAGGCACGCTGGCATCGCTTTTCGGCGGCAAGGCATCCGGCGGAGCCTGACGCTGCTGTGTTTTCGGTGCAGACGGCGGTACAGGAGTTTTATCAGGCGATTTTCTCATATCCTGTCCGTCCTTCACAGGTGCTTTCTTCTCCTGTTTGGGCGGGACAGGCTTATCCTGCTCAAGTTTTGTATCCTTCTTTTCGTCAAGAGGCATGGGAGGGATGTATTTTTTGGGCTGCGGAGGCAGCGGCTTTTTCGGCTGCTCCTGTTTTTCTTTTGGAACTATCTGAACATCAATGGGTTTTTCACGTTCCTTCTCCTCTTTCGGCAGATGAAAAACACCCAGCCCGAAAAGGTGGAGCAGGAGCGACAATAACAGAAATATCCAGAATATGTTACGCATCAGAAGAAGATACTCTCAGATAGATTTATTTACAAGACTGAAACTACGGCAAAAAGTTCGATTAGGGTTTTCAGATAAAAAAACTTGACACACACAGACTCAAGTCTTATTATAACCTCATAATCAAATTACTCTATGTAAGGAGGCGAAAACTATGGCGATCGTAAGATGGGATCCGCTGAAAGACCTTATGACAATGCACGACAGAATGAACAAGATCTTTGACGAAACCCTGAGCAAGACAGCTCACGGAAGCTATGGCGAATGGCTCCCCCCTGTTGACATCTACGAAACGGATTCGGAGATTGTCATTGTCGCGGAGCTGCCCGGTGTTAAAGAGGAAGAACTCGACATCCAGATGGCTGACGGTGTTCTCATTCTGAAGGGTGATAAAAAATATCCTGTGGACGGAGACAGCGACAACTATTACAGGCTTGAGCGCGCCTACGGAAAGTTCAACCGCTCGTTTGCGATACCCAACACTGTGGATGTGAACAGCGTAAAGGCTTGCCTGAAAGACGGACTTTTGAAAATTACATTACAGAAACGCACAGAGATTCAGCCCAAAGTAATTAAGGTTGAAACAGAATAAACAAAAAACGGTGAATAAACTATGCCTCAAGATTATTACGCCATCCTCGGCGTGTCAAAGACCGCAACAGAGGATGAGATTAAAAAAGCATACAGAAAGCTGGCGAGGAAATATCACCCCGACGTGAACCCCGGCGATAAATCAGCCGAGGACAAGTTCAAGGAAATTTCCGAAGCCTACGGCGTTCTGTCCGATGCTGAAAAGCGGAAACAATACGACTCTCTGGGGCATGACGCATTTAAAAACGGCGGACACGGATACGATTTCTCCGGCGCCAACTTTGAAGACATTAAAAACCACTTCGGCGGTGGTTTTGACATGAACGATATCTTCGGGAATATGTTCGGAGGCGGACGCAGAAGCCGTTCCGACGCCCCCGTTCAGGGCGAGGACATAAACCTTACCGTACAGATACCCTTCAAAGACGCAGTATTCGGCAACGAATACGAGATTTCTGTCAACCATACCGAAAAATGCGCCTCCTGCAACGGAAAAGGCGGCGACAGGATAACCTGCCCCACCTGCAACGGTTCGGGACAAAGCATGAGCCAGAAAGGCGGCATGTTCTCAATATCCACATGCTCAACATGCAAAGGGCACGGTCAGATATCGAAAAACGTCTGCTCTGCGTGCAAAGGCAGCGGATATAAGAACATTCAGGAAAAGATAAAAGTGCGCATCCCCAAGGGTGTGGACAAAAACTCCAAGATACGCGTGGCGGGCAAAGGAAACGCAGGACGCAACGGCGGACCGCAGGGCGACCTTTATATCATAACCAACGTTCAGGATCACGACGTATTCGAGAGGAAAGGCAACAACATTTACGTTAACGTAGAGGTCGATATGTTTGAAGCCGCGCTGGGTGCGAAGATAAACGTTCCCACCCCATACGGCACAATAAGCATGAACATACCCGCAGGCACACAGCCGGGGCAGACGTTCCGCGTTAAGAACAAAGGTATTCCGAGCCTGAAAAGCGGCGTTACGGGTGATCTTTATGTGGTCATAAAGGTGCGCGTGCCGCAGATTGCCGTTGAGGGCGACCGCAAATCCCTCACAGACATGCAGCACAGATATTCAGACGATGCACGGCAAAGGCTCATAGACAAAGCGAGGCTGTAACCATGAAAAGCAAGCCCCTCTACGTCATAAGCATAGTGTCGGAGATGTTTGATCTGCACCCGCAGACCCTCCGCCAGTATGAAAGACTGGGGTTCATCAACCCCAAAAGAACACAGGGAAACACAAGATTATACTCGGACGAAGACCTTGAAACCCTTAAATTCATCCTCACCCTCACAAAAGATATGGGGGTTAATCTGGCAGGGGTCGAAGTCGTTATTAACATGAAAAACCAGATGGAAGAACTTAAAGCTCAGAACGAACAGCTCCGCAGATTCATAATGGAACATGCGGACAGCATAAACGCGAAGAGAGAAGGACTTGTTCCCGTTTCGGAAAACAGGATAATCAAGGTCAGAATCGATAAGGAGTAAATCAGGAGGAGACATGATTAACTTCAACAAAATGACCATCAAAGCACAGGAAGCCGTTCAGGCGGCGCTGGACGATGCTGAAAAACGCAGCCACCAGCAGCTTATGCCCGAACACCTCCTTCTCGCCCTCATAAATCAGGAGGACGGGATCGTTACGCCCCTTCTGCACAAAGCAGGCGTAAACGTAAACAGACTCACCGAAGAGACTGAAAAGATAATAAATAAGCAGCCCAAAGTTGAGGGCAGCGTTCAGCTTTACATGTCGCAGGAAGCCAAGAAAGCTCTTGACTATGCCTTTGACAGTCTTAAAAAATTCGGCGACGAATACGTTTCCACAGAGCACATCCTCATGGGTGTGGGCGAAAACGCGGGATATGACCTGCGCACCGCCCTCTCCTCCTGCGGATACTCGCTGAACACCCTGTTGAAAGCGTATGAAGCCACGAAGGGTTCAAGCCGTGTCACCGACCAGAACCCCGAAGACAAGATGAACGTGCTTGATAAATACACCATAAACCTCACCGAATCTGCAAGAAAGGGTAAACTCGACCCTGTTATCGGCAGAGACGAAGAGATAAGACGTGTGATACACGTCCTTTCAAGACGCACCAAGAACAACCCCGTGCTGATAGGTGAACCGGGTGTGGGTAAAACTGCCATAGCCGAGGGTCTGGCACAGAGGATAGTTAACGGCGACGTGCCGGAATCACTGAAAGACCGCACTGTTGCAGTGCTTGATATGGGCTCGCTCATCGCAGGAACGAAATTCCGCGGCGAGTTCGAGGACAGGCTGAAAGCCATCCTCAATGCCATAAAAGAGCGAGAAGGCGAGATAGTGCTTTTCATAGACGAGATGCACACCCTCGTGGGCGCAGGCAAAACCGACGGCGCGATGGATGCCGCAAACCTGCTTAAACCCGCTCTGGCAAGGGGCGAACTCCACTGCATCGGCGCAACCACCCTTGACGAGTATAAAAAATACATCGAAAAGGACGCGGCGCTTGAAAGAAGGTTCCAGCCCGTATACGTCAAAGAGCCGTCAGTTGAAGATACAGTGTCCATCCTGCGCGGACTTAAAGAGCGTTACGAAGTGCACCACGGCGTGCGCATCAAAGACAGCGCGCTTGTTGCCGCCGCACACCTTGCGGACAAATACATCAGCGACAGGTTCATGCCTGACAAGGCGATTGACCTTATAGACGAGGCGACCGCGAAACTCCGCATGGAAATAGACAGTCTGCCCACAGAGCTTGACGAACTTGAACGCAAAATAACCCAGCACGAAATAGACAAACAGGCACTCAAAAAAGAACAGGACGCGGCGAGCAAACAGCGTCTTGAGAAACTTGAGGGCGAGCTTGCGAACCTGAAAGAACAGGCGACAGCAATGCGCATCGCATGGCAGAATGAGAAGAACGTCATTCAGCAGGTGCGCACCATCAAGGAGCAGATAGAACAGGCTAAAACAGATATGGCGCAGGCGGAACGCTTAGGCGACCTGTCCAAAGCGTCTGAAATCAAGTACGGCACACTTGTTCAACTCCAGAAGGAGATGGACGATGCCAATCTGAAACTCACTGAGCTTCAGAAAGGTAAAAGGATGCTTAAAGAGGAAGTGGACGAAGAGGACATCGCCGCCGTAATCAGCAAATGGACAGGGATACCCGCAACAAAGCTGCTTGAGGAAGAGGCGGACAAGCTCATCAACATGGAAAGCTGGCTGCACAAACGCGTCATAGGTCAGGATAATGCCATAGCCGCAGTCTGTGAATCCGTCAGACGCAGCCGCGCCGGACTGAACGACCCCAACAGACCGTTGGGTTCATTCATCTTCCTCGGACCTACCGGAGTCGGTAAGACCGAGCTTGCAAAATCGCTGGCTGAGTTCCTTTTCGACACTGAAGACGCCATCGTCCGTATAGACATGAGCGAATATATGGAGAAACACGCCGTAGCAAGGCTTATCGGCGCGCCTCCAGGATACGTCGGATATGAAGAGGGCGGACAGCTCACCGAGGCTGTGCGCAGAAGACCTTACTGCGTAATCCTCCTTGACGAGATTGAAAAGGCGCACCCGGACGTATTCAATGTTCTGCTTCAGCTTCTGGACGACGGCAGGCTGACAGACAGCAAAGGACGCACAGTGTCCTTCAAAAACTGCGTAGTGATAATGACCTCAAACATCGCAAGCGACCTTATCCACGAATCGTTCGCGAAAGAGGGAAGCTGGCAGGAAAAATACGCCGACATACAGAAGATAGCGACAGCCCAGCTGTCCTCATTCTTCCGTCCGGAATTTTTGAACCGTATCGACGATATTATTGTGTTCCACCCTCTCGGCAGAGAACACATTGCCGATATCGCAGAGATACTTATGAAAGGCTTTGCCAAACGTGTGGCAGAGAATAACATTGAACTTAGCTGGGACAAATCTGTCATAGAAGAGATAATCAAGGCAGGTTTCGATCAGGCATACGGCGCAAGACCGATGAAAAGAACAATTAGGAAACTTGTCGAAAACTTTGTGGCGGAAAAAATTATTAAAGGCGAGCTGAAACAGGGCGACAGAGCCGAACTCACCTTTAAAAACGGCGCCATGGAGATTATTTTTCCTAAAGGTTAATTCCGGATTCGGCAATCGTGTGTTATAATCTGGAAATGGCAGAGGACTATGAGCGAAGAAACAGAAGACACCCTCGACGAAAACGAACATCTTGACGAAGAAGAGATTGAAGATACTCCTGACGAAGGGCAGGCGGATGTGCCTGCCCCTGTCAGCGAAAACTCGCTGAAACAGTATCTGAACACTATCTCACGATATAAACCCCTTTCGAAGGAACAGGAGTACGATCTCGGTGTGCGCATCGCCAAAGGAGATCAGGAAGCGCTTAACAAGCTCATCCTCTCAAACCTGAAATTCGTCGTATCAATAGCAAACAGATATAAAAATACCGGTCTGCCCATATCCGACCTTATAAATCAGGGTAACCTCGGTCTTGTGGAAGCAGCAAAAAGATTCGACCATACAAAAGACGTTAAATTCATCTCATACGCAGTCTGGTGGATCCGCCAGTCTATCATACAGGCGCTTGCGGAACAGTCCGGAACCGTTAAACTGCCAATCAAACAGGCGGGAATCCTTTATAAGATCAACGGCGCCATCGAAAAGCTGAACAAACAGCTTAACCGTGAACCCAGCTCACATGAACTTGCCGAATATCTGAAGATGGAAGAATCGGATATCGAAAACGTTCTGCGCGTTTCAAGGAATTATCTGTCTCTCGAAGCGCCAATAAAGGACGGCGAAGACCGATCCTTCATAGACCTTCTGGAATCAGGTTCAACTGATATCGAGGAAGATATCATCGCAAAAACCCTGAAAGCCGCTCTGGACGACATAGTGGACGAACTGGACGAGCGCGAATCATCCATTATTTCATGGAGATTCGGACTGGACGGTGAAGCGCCCAAAACACTTGAGGAAATCGGCGATATGATGCAGATAAGCCGCGAACGCGTGCGTCAGCTTGAAACACGGGCACTGGCAAAACTGCGCAAAAAAGCCATGAAAAATAAATTACAGGACTTTCTGAACTAATGAACACATACCAGCATGTCAGACCGGAACACCTGAACCACTATGGAAAACTTTTCGGCGGAACTATGCTGAAATGGATAGACGAAGCAGCATGGATGACAGCATCACTGGACTATCCGGGATGCAAACTCGTCACAGTCGCCATGGACAGCATCGTTTTCAAACATCAGGTGGTGAACGGCTCCATTTTGCGTTTTGAGATAAAGCCAAAACATGTGGGCACAAAATCCATCACATATCAGGTAATTGTATACGCCGACGAACCGGGCGGCACTATCGAAAAAGAGGTATTTTCAACAAACATCACCTTCTGCCGCATAGATGCGGAAGGTCGATCAACCCCCCTGCCCATCTACGAACAACTCCGCTCCGAATGTTAAAACCGTTATTCCCAATAACTGTTTGACATGCGTTATTCCTAATGCTATATAACGTTTATCGTTATATCATCATTAACATAACGCAATCAGGAGGAAACATGAAAAAGATACTTTTAACGGTTCTCGCTCTGACAGTGTTCAGCCTCAGTGCCTATGCAGACGATCTCCGCATAGCCGCAGGTGCAGGATACAAAGCGCTTGTGGAAGACATGGCGGCTTACTATGAAGCCAAAACGGGTAAAAAAATGGAAAGAATGTACGGAAACATGGGGCAGGTTGCCGCACAGGTTAAACTTGGCGGCGGCATCTGCGCTGTAATAGGCGAAGAGAGCTTCCTTAAAACTTCCGGCGTTCCCTACACATCATATAACCCCATCGGAAAGGGTATTCTTGCAATCATCGCAAGAAAAGGACTCAAAATATCCACTCCCGAAGACCTTAAAAAACCCGAATTTGCAAAAATCGCTATCCCCGACGCTGAAAAAGCTATTTACGGCAAAGCGGGTACTCAGCTTATCAAAAATACAAACCTCGGCATAGAAGGCAAACTTCTGCCCGCGCAGACTGTGCCTCAGGCAGGTTCATACGTCCTCTCCGGCGAAGCTGACGCAGGATTCGTGAATATCACGTTCGCAGGCAATAACAAAGACAACCTCGGCGGTTTCATAGAAGTTACCAAGGGCTATTCACCCCTTGAGATATCAGCGGCAACACTGGACGGATGCCCCGCTCCTGAGGAGCTTAAAGCGTTCATCGGTATGCTCGGCACACCTGATATGAAAAAAATAGCTAAGAAAAACGGTCTTTAAGATGAATTTGTTTCTGAACGAGCTGACCAATGACCAGATTATCTTTTCGATATTTCTGACGGCAAAGGTTTGCTTCTGGGCTTTTCTCATGCATGGGTTCTTCGGAATTTTGATTGCGTGGTACCTGAGCAGTGAGAAAGCCCCGTTCAGGGGCTTTTTTGATATCTTCATATCATTCCCCCTGATATTCCCGCCAATAGCGACAGGTTTCATCCTGCTTCTTATCCTCGGAAGGTTCGGTCTGCTGGGCAAGTACCTTCAGAGCATGGGAATCGAAATGATTTTCACACACAAAGCACTCGTTATAGCTGCCTTTACAGCGGGTCTTCCGCTGGTTGTAAAACCGATACAATCAGCGATATCCTCCTCCGCCAAAAATCTCATAGAAGCGTCGCTGACGCTGGGCAAAAGCAAACTGACCACCTTTCTTTTCGTCGTGGTTCCAAACGTTAAAAAGAGTATTTTTGCAGGTTTGGCGCTGGGGCTGGGCAGATCACTCGGTGAAGTCGGAATCACCCTTATGATAGGCGGCAATATAATTGGCAAAACAAATACCCTTTCTCTGGAAGTATATAACGCTGTGTTTGAAGGTAACTATTTGCGCGCCGGCGTTCTCTGCGTTATACTGCTGGGTGTATCGGTCATCCTCTTCACACTTCTGAGGAAACTTGAAACAAGGAGCGTTTAAAAATGTTTTTTACTCAACACGACATAGACAGATGGATCGAGGAGGATATCCCGTTCATCGACCTGACCTCGTCTATCACTGATTTCACAAAGAACTCCCTTAATATAACATTTAAAGCCAGACACGACACCTGCGTCAGCGGATGCGAAGCCGCGGTCTGTGTGCTTGAAAGAGTTGGCTGCACCGTTACTACAGCCCTTAAAAGCGGCGAGTTTGTTTCTGTCGGCGACCTTATAATAGAAGCCCATGGTTCACCACAGGCTATACACAAAGGCTGGCGCGTGGCACTCAACCTGATGGAATATTCATCGGGCATCGCCACAAGAACCAGAAATCTGGTCGCAACAGCAAGAAAAGGTAATCCGAAAATTGTCGTGAGCGGCACCAGAAAAGCATTCCCCGGCACGCGCCGTCTGTCTGTTCAGGCGCTTATGGCTGGCGGAGCAGTACCCCATAGGCTCGGTATATCAGAAACCGTACTGTTCTTTCCGGCACATTACGATAATGCAGGCGGTCTGGACATGCTGCTTTCAAAAATGACTGATATACGACTGAAATGCCTCGAAAAGAAGATAGAGATTGAGCTTGAGAAGCTGGAGGATATCGAAAAAGCCGTTAAGGCAGGTGTTGACAGCATCCAGACTGATAAAATGACTCCTGAACAGGTGGCTGAAACCGTTAAGATGGTGAAAGCGCTGAACCCTTCGGTTAAGGTGCTCGCGGCAGGCGGCATAAACATTGACAACGCCGAAAGCTACGCAGCATCCGGTGCCGACATGCTTGTCACCTCATGGATGTACTTCGGTAAGCCTGCGGATATAAAGGCGACGATAAGCTAAAACATTATGGCGAGACTGCTTCCCCCTTTCAGGGTTCGCAGAGACGGATTTTCTATTAGTCTTCGCGAGGGCTTCACGCCTGAAGCGATCTCATATCAGTTTGATTTTGTCCTCTTGCTCTAAAATGCGCAGCTTAAAATCGTTTGATATATCCCATATCTTCGTCGATGGATATCCCTTTAACCGTCAGATAATCACCGACCATGATACCGCTGGCTCCTGCTTTCAGAACCTTTTCCGCACTATCCTGCGAAAAGACGATACTTCGTCCGCCGCAAACCCTTATGCTGCGGTTCGGCAAAAGAAACCTATACACAGCGAGTATGCGCATCGCCTCCTCTTCGGAAAGCACTTCAGCCCCCTCTTTCGGCGTGCCTTTGATAGGGTTAAGAAAATTTATCGGTACGGAATGTACTCCAAGCTCCCTGAGTGTCATAGCAAGCTCATACCTGTGTGCCCATGTTTCACCCAGACCGAATATCCCGCCGCTGCATGTGTAAAGCCCTGCACGAACCGAATCGCGCACGGTCTGAACGTCGTCCTCATAGTTGTGAGTCGTGCATATCTGCGGAAAGAAACTGCGCGCCACTTCCAGGTTGTGGTGGTACGCATCCAATCCAACGGCTTTCAGCTCCATCAGCTTTTCGTAGCTGAGACATCCCACAGACGCATCAGGCTTCAGCCCGTATTTCTTTATTATTTTTAATGATTCCTTTATCTTCTCAAATTCTGTATTGTCCGGCACAAGACCGCTGGTGACAATGCTGAAACGTTCCACGCCCTTCTCTGCCAGATCTTTTGCCGCAGCCTCAATACGCTCAAGCGCTATGTACTGATAGACAGGTGCACCTGTTGAAAAATGGGAAGACTGCGCACAGAAAGAGCAGTTTTCAGAACAAAGTCCGCTTCTTGCATTGATGATAGCGCAGGTCTGCGGTTCTTTACCCATGAATTTTATTCTTATCTGTTCAGCACAGGTAGTCAGTTCAATTATATCTGATCTGACGAGGATTTCGAACTCCTCATGAGTCAAAGGCTCATTGGTGAGAGCTTTCTGATAGATTTTTTCAAGCATAATTATTCCGATGAGATAATGAATTTTGAGTCAACGAAGCCTGAATAGTCCTGTGTTTTCACTTTAAGCCAGTTCTCACCCTCGTTTTTAACACTTCCCAGAATGGAAACCTGCTGCCATGCGATAAGGATTTCCATAACGTCCGAGTTTTTTGAAGGTGCGCGCCAAAGTATTACACCATCTTTAACGGCATATCCGAAGCCAGTTTTTGATGTGTCTATATCAGGTCCTGAAGAATATTTTCTTGCGGTTTTGGCGTCTTTAACCGCCGGTTTGCCCACCGGCTGTATCTTTGTAACGCCATCCTCTTTCTTGGTGACAACAGTTATCTGCGTGTCGTTTTCTTCTTTTTCCAGCCTTGCCAGCTCCTCTTTCTTCTCCGCAAGTGTTCTGGATTCCAGTTTCACAACTGTATCCTTCATGATATTCAGCGAGTCAGCAAGAAGCTGCTGGTTCTTTTTCGCAAGTTCTATGTCTTTTGTCTGTTTGTCTATGTTAACCCCGACGACATCGACAGAGGTTTTAAGCGTAACTATCTCATTGCGCATCTGATCTGTTATAAGTCTGATATTGCGCACATCTGAACGTATTTCGTCCAGCTGCCTGTCATAACTTCTGAATTTTGCCCTTGTACCGCATCCTGTCAGAATAAAAAGTGCGGCGGCAAAAACGGCAAGCCATTTAATCTTTATCTTCTGCACTCCCCTGTTTCGCTCAGTTTGACAAACTCTGCGAACATATACCCATCTTTTCCTTTATATCTCACTTCCCACCACTCGCCGTCGTCGGTCTTTTTAACAAGTTCGACTCTGGCGCGGTTTGGCGCATTGCCTATGCTGGCAGAGGTTCTGGAAGGACTTTTTCTTATTTTAAGACCGCTTGACGCTTCCACACAACCATATTTGGTCTGTACAGGTGCGGGCGGTTCCTCTTTGACAGGTTCCGGCACTGGTGCAGGTTTTGGCGGTTCCGGCTGAACAGCGACTGGCTGCTCTGGTTCTTCTTTGACAGGTTCAGCCTTCGGTTCTGCCGCAGGTTCCGGCGCAACAGGTTCCGCAGGGACTGCCGCGACAGGCTGCGATACCTTTTTGACAGACGCAGGGTGAAACATCACGTAATAAGCTCCACCGAAAATTATGGCAAGCGCTGCAAACACAGGGAGCAGCTTAACTGTCCTGCGCCTACTGACACCGTAAAGCATGGCGGCAGCCTGTTTAACGATTGCCGATGTCACTCTGGAAGCCTTCTTATCTGTGGCTATCTCAATCGCTTTCTGAGCGATGCGGTTAATTTCTGAGGGTATGCCCTTTGAATAGTGATAAATTTCGATATAAGAGCTTTTTCTGAAGAGAGGAAAATCGTCTCCCAGCGCTTTTTTAAGTCTATGCTCAACATAGTCAGCAGTATCCTTCATGGAAAGTGCCGCAAGCTCTACCGTAAAAGTGAATTTAGGACCAAGCTGGCTGCTCACGCTTTTCAACCTGTCGTGGAGCGCCGGCGTTCCGCACAGGATGACCTGAACAAGTTTACACTGCTCTATCTCAATTTCCATAAAGCTGTTGAGCAGCGAAAGGCAGGCGTCGGATATTATCTCCGCGTCGTCGATAATGATAAGGCTGTTTCTGCCCTCCTGATACTGTTCCACAAAATATTGCATCAGCTTTCCGAAAGCCGACTCATAGCTTTCCGCCGCATAGTCAAGCCCGAAGCCTTTACATATCTCAGCGAGGAGCTTTTCAGGCTCTCTCACGCCTGTGGGCACAAGGACAGTGTTGACGCCGTTCAGACCCTCCTGAAGAATACTACAGGTCATGGTCTTACCGGTGCCTTTAAGTCCCGTGAGCAGCATAAAACCCTTTCGGCTGTTGATACCGTATTCAAGCAGGGTTATAGCCTTGTCATGGGAAATGGAAGAAAAAAAGTACCTGTTATCGGGGTGAACGCTGAACGGTTCTCCTTTAAACCCGAATAAGTCTCTGCTCATACCGCCTCTGACAACGCAAAATCATCGAACGAAACTGATTATAAAGCATTATAAACAACTTGTCCACATTTTCAGAAAAAAGCATCACAAGTCATATGTAAAATAATTTTACATAAGCTAATTAAATATAGCACTGAAAATAATCATAGCAATAAAAAAAAGCCCAGTGCATTGCGGCACAGGGCTTTTTTATAACAAAAACTATTTCAAATATTCGTCTTAGCCGATGGAATCTTTGAAAAGCTTGCCGGCTGTAAACTTGGGAACTCTTTTTGAGGGAATAGTCATTTCTTTTCCGCTCTGAGGGTTCCTTCCTTTACGCTCTTTTCTCTCAGATACAGAGAACGTACCAAAGCCGACAAGGGTAACTTTGTCATTAGCTTTCAGTGCTTCTACTGTGGCTTCTTCGAAAGCCTTGAGTGCTTTTTCAGCATCTGATTTTTTGAGACCTGACATTTCTGCGATCTTCTCAATAAGCTCTTTCTTGTTCACTACAACCTCCTAACATCAAGAAGTTAAAATTATATACACACATGAACCCCTAAAATCAAGCAATTATTGTCTGTGGATGCAGAAAAGCATACTAATTATTAATAAATAATGAATGAATGTCCGCAAAACATGAAACAACGCCCAAATTAAATTAACTAAGGTTCATTTTGATGCCTGTATTACTACCATTTCAATTTTCTAAAATCAAGTTAAGACACATCTTAACAATGATTTCCCCCGAAACGCAAGCGCATCGGGGGAAATCTTATGAATTTGACCGTATTTATTTTATCAGCAATTCCGCTATCTGTACAGCGTTTGTGGCGGCTCCTTTACGAAGCTGGTCGCCGACAACCCAGAAAGTCAGACAGTTGGGGCGTGCGATGTCGGTTCTTATACGTCCGACATAGCAGTCATCTCCGCCAGCAACGAACAGAGGCATGGGGTATTTGTTATTAGAGGGGTCGTCCAGAAGTTTGAGTCCGGGCGCCTTCGCAAAAAGTTCCCTTGCCTTTTCAGGGCTTACGGGTTGTTCTGTTTCTATGGTCACAGATTCGGAGTGTGCGGACAGCGTGGGAACACGAACGCATGTTGCGCTGACTTTAATCTCGTCGTCGTGGAGCATTTTTCTTGTCTCGTTGAACATTTTAAGCTCTTCTTTTGTGTACCCGTTGTCTGTGAACGAATCGACATGGGGGATAACGTTGAAGAGTATCTGGTGAGCAAATTTCTCAACCTTGATAGGTTCGCCCTTTGCCCATGCTTTTGTCTGATTCATCAGCTCTTCCATAGCCTGTGCACCAGCACCCGATGTGGACTGATATGATGATACAACAACATTTTTTATCTTGGAGAAATCATACAGAGGCTTGAGAGCCACAAGCATGATAATTGTGGTACAGTTGGGGTTTGCAATGATGCCGTTATTTTTGAACGCGTCCTCAGGGTTAACCTCCGGAACAACAAGAGGCACGTCCTTGTCCATACGAAAAGCGGACGAGTTGTCGATAACCACCGCGCCGGCTTTTACCGCGCTGGGAGCGAACTCAAGACTTCTGCCGCCGCCCGCGCTGAAAAGTGCAATATCCACACCTTTAAAGCAGTCGTGCGTCAGTTCTTCAACTTTATATGTTTTGCCCTTGAACGTTATTTCCTTGCCAACAGAGCGTTTGGAAGCCAGAAGTTTCAGCTCTGCAATAGGAAAATTTCTCTCTTCAAGTATCTGCAAAAATGTTTCGCCGACAGCTCCAGTCGCTCCGGCAATCGCTACGTTATAGGCTGCTTTTTTCTTAAATTCTGCCACGTTGCACCTCGCATACAAAGTTGTTGGATACAATTATGCTGAAAGAACCGTATTGTCAACGAATTTTAGACTATATGATTATATTATTGCTTTTACGATGGTGCATATGTTACCTCTTTAGCACAATGGAACGCATAATATTTGAAATCCCGCTCTGCAACGGGAAATCAGCGAGAATTTATCAGGGAGCATTCGGCAGCGGCGAACATGTCACAACAAAATGCTGCATAAGGCATCTGGAGCAGATGAACCTATCCGGTAAAACCATGCTGGACGTAGGCTGCGGAACGGGAATACTCGGAATATGCGCATCACTCCTTGGGGTAGGTTCCGTCGTCGGCTATGACGTATCTTTCGATGCCTGCCGCACAGCGGTTCAGTGCAACGAACTGAACAAAATCATCAACAACCATATAGCCTGTGGATTTGAAACCTGCATAAACGGTACTTTCGATATTATTTTCGCCAACATATATTATGATATACTGCTGGCAATCTCGGATTTCATTTACGACTCGCTGAACGACGGCGGTCTGCTGGTTGTTTCCGGCGTCCCGATTGAGGAACATTACGACATACGAAAGCATTACATGCGATACGGGCTGGAAGTTCTTGACTTGCAGATACATGAAGATTATTGTACTGTTCTTTTCAGCAAAGGGCGATTAGCTCATTAGGATAGAGTGCAGGCCTCCGAAGCCTGAGGTAGTGGGTTCGACTCCCGCATCGCCCGCTTCTGGCACATCAAGACAATTAAAAACTGTCCCTGAAATGATTTTAAATATACTCAGGGACAGTTTTAATTACTTTTTGAGAGTGCCGTTAACCTTGTCTTTCGTTTCTTTAGTCCAGTTGTCTTTTGGTCTTGAAGTAGAATATTCTACATTCTTATCAATACCTTTGTCTTTCCCCTGAGAATCCGAAGGATAGTTGTGATTGTTTCCGAATTTGTCAGACATATAAACACCTCCTAATTTAAGACCAACTGGAGCCGCGTCTTCTGAACTCCTGCACGATCTCTCTATAAAGATTATTATCACCGTTCTGTTTGGCATAGTATCCGGCTTTTTCCAGACAAGATCCACATATTGCATAAGGGAATTGCCTTGATATGTTAAAGCTATACGTACTTCCGCAATTCTGACACCTTATTGACTGATAGTCTCCGTTTTTAACCTGATTCATTATATCGCCGAAAAAACCCATATAATTCTCCTTTTGACGTACAGGATGTTTAATCTTCCGAGGAAATACTGTAGCCGCAACATTTACATATGTTTGTTCCTTTTCCGTTAGTGTACCATTTGTACTGCTTGCAGCTGGGACACTGGCAATGATTCGGTTCTTGATGAAAAGGACCATATTTCGCTTCAATTTTTTTGACGGTTTCTTCTGTACTCAAAACACACCTCCGAATAAATTTGCTAAATAAAAAATAACACCAAGGGAAGATTTAATCAACTAAATGACAATTTTATTAAATTTAGTTTTATTAAAATTATGCACCTCATATTATCTCTTATAATAATTACACCCACCCTTATTATTTTATGTTATGATTCATTGCAAACCGGAGGAAAGATGGGAAACGTATTAAACAACAGGAAGATAGGGCTTGCTCTTTCCGGCGGCGGCGTCAGGGCGATTGCATACCATGCCGGAGTCGTAAAATATCTTGCCGAGCATAATCTTATGAAGAAAATCACGAACATCTCATCTGTTTCCGGCGGAAGCCTGTTCACAGGGCTTGTGCTCAATCTTTCACAAAACAGATTACCAAGTGATGAGCAATACCTCACCGACATACTGCCAAAACTGCGCGAACATATGATATTCACCTCTTTGCAACAGTCTGGCATGTCAGCACTCATGAAATTTTCGAACTGGAAGCACGTGCTCAACAGACGAAGCCTTGTCATCTCGCAGACAATCGAATCTTTATGGGGAATCAAATCCGTTCTCGCCGACCTCCCGCGAAACCCCGTCTGGACAATCAACTGCACTAACGGAGAAAACGGGCAGCGCTTCCGTTTCAAAAACGAAACCATGGGCGACAACAAGACCGGATACACTTCCGCCAGACTATTCAAAACCGCAGACGCAATGGCAGCATCAGCTGCATTTCCGGTGGGCATAGGTCCTGTTGAAATAGACACAGCCAATTACAAATGGGAACTTGAAACTCCATATGGTTCAGGACACAAAGAGCGTGTCAGACCCGAATTTGAAAAGTTGCACATCTATGACGGCGGACTATATGATAACCTTGGCACTGAAACTTTTTACGAGGTCAGCGAACAAGGAGTTAAGCTCAACACAAAAGACGTTGATTTTATCATCATTTCCGATGCAGGCTCACCCATGACCGAGACTCCTCTCTCCGACCCGTTTTCTCTGAGCAGAGTCAACAAACTCATCAACATTCTAATGGAACAGAGCAGAAGACTCCGCGTAAACTCATTCACCAATTTCATGAAATACAATGGTAATGGTGGAATTTATATCTCCCTTGCAGATAATTCCCTGCTTTCAATAACAAACGACGACTTTACGATGAGCGAAGTTACCGCCGCCAGAAGTCTTCCGACTTCGCTGGATCAAATGACCGGATTCGAGTTCGACTCTCTTGTCAAATGCGGATATCATTCCGTACGTCTTCATATTGATCAGATATAATAAAACCCGCGCTTTTTCACAAATAGACAATAATAAAATAATAAACATTTGCTCTTTATAAAATTCACAACAATATTTTTTCATTTTTTCACAAATAAGTTATCATCGACCATATTTAGAATTCCAAACAATTTTGCGCTCCAATAAACAGGATGTGTTATAATTTAAGCATAAAATATTCACAGGAGGAAATCATGTCAGTAAATATGCTTATCGGGCTGGATTTTAAACTTTTTGGTACTGATCTCAAAGCGGGATACCTGAAACTCGACAAAGGATACAAAATACTCCTAACACAGCCGGAAACAGAAAAGAATGAAGGGATATCAATTGCAGAATTCATAGCGAGTATCGAAAAACTTGCCGGAAAACAGGAAGGACTCTCAGAAGCGGCAATGAAAGAGAAGATACAAAAATCATCAGAAAACAGCACAATAGACCTCAATAAGATCAAAATAAAACTATCCTCAATATACCTTAAAGTGGTCAGCGACGGAACAAAGACAGATTGCGAATACGCGTTCAGATTCGACATTATCGCCGACGGTCTGGTTCCCGAAGCTATCAAAAATATAGTTGATGTCAAACTTCTCACCATCGCAGTATGGAACACCGCAAGCGATAAGATACTTGAACAGCTTGCCATCCCCGCTGAACTTCAGAATGCCTGATAAAAAACCGTCCATAATGCTCGGAATAAAGGGAGCCGTATGCGGTCTCCCTTTGCGGGCGGGCATTATCAACGAGAACGGACATATTTACTGGCATGGAAAGGCGAGTCTACACAACGAGCCTGTTGCGGGGCTTTTCAAATTTGTGGATGAAGGTATAGGCGACAGCATAATAAAAAACTGTCCGGCAGCGGGCAGTCACATCCATTGCGATATCGACGTGTTCAGCAACAGAAAAGGAAACGGGTTCAGGCTTGACACAGACAGTCTATTCATCAGCGGGCTTAAATCCGGTGAAGACTCTGCAATTCTGCTGAAACTGAGCGACAGTGGAACTTCCGGCAAACTTGCGGAGATAATAGGTACTATCAGAAAAAATCTGAGCGTATCCGACCTTTATGTCATGTTCCGAAGCGGCAAAAGCATCACACTGCCCGCCCTGTGCGGTTCTGCATCAAACGAAAAGATACCAGAACCCGCAGATAATTATAACGTGATCGTCAGCGGCAGGTTTGTTTTCGGACAGGGAAGCGTCGTTTCTTCTGCATTCAAAGAGATGCTCGGCATAGAACAGCTATCGCTGTTTCTGGGAGCGGACACGGATAAAGGTGCATTTGCCTGTACTCTCGCCATCCCCGACAAAGAAGGTGAATACGTCAGAGTGAAAGATATGTATGTTTCCGCCGGATTCGGCACAGGGCTGAGTTTCAACATGAGCGGCACCTTTCAGATAAAGGCAGATTTCCTTAAAGGTGTATATTTCAGAACAGCAAGCAGTTTTTCGCCCGGCAGCTTTATGATATCCGGCGAAATGATAAGTGCAGAACCCGTTAAGCTGGCAGACTGGATTTCGCTGGGCGGAATAATCATCAGTCTTGGCTTTGACAAGGGCATAACGGTCGGAATGTCCGCATCGCTGTATATCAGAAAGCTGTCGATGTTTTCCGCTGTCATGCTGGAATGTGCCGGATCAGCTGTGAACCCTCTTTTGCTCTGCGCCGCGGTGAACAGGCTCTCAATTCCGGATCTGTTCGTAAACCTCACAGGAACGGATATTGAAGCCGTACACACCCTTGACTTCATACAGATTGACAGTTTCAGCCTCGGAACATCGGACAAGCGGTTCGATACATCAAAGGTGGACGCGAAAGATGCGGAATATATCGCAAAGCAGTTTGCGGAAACTGTTCAGGACAAGAGTCTTGTCCTGTCGGCGGGCAGCTTAAAGATACAGAAATCCGGCGAAGACTATTCGCTGACCGATACCTCAAGAATGAGACTCTACACCATCACAAAGGACGGAAAGATACTGCTGAATGCGCAGTTCTATTTTTCGGATGTGATAGGTGAAAGGCAGTTCGGAAGTTTCAAAATAAGCGCCGGAATATTCTTATGCGGTGTTATCAGCATCTTCGACATAAAGTTTGCACTGCTGATATCATACCGCCCAAACGACGGACTGACTGCATTTGCAAAGATAGACGCTTTCGACCTTAAAATAGGCGGAGTCAGCATATGCAAGGTATCAGGTTCAAAAGGCAAATCAGACCTGATAGCGCTGCCTGCGGACAGCGTTGTGAAGCAGTTCTCTCAGGATGCGCAGGACGGGGTAGTATTCTTTCTGTCGGCTGGCAAAAAGGACGTACAGTTCTATTTCGACGGACGTATCGAACTGCTGAACGGGCTGATAACGGCGGAAGCACGCCTGATGTACATTCAGCGCAATATCTCCCTTTACGCTTCGGTGAACTTCCTCGGAGTGTTCAAAGCGACAGTGAAGATTGAAGCATCCTACGCGAATTTTGCGAAAGCATTTTTCTCACTTTACATAATGATAGACACCAGCGGACTGGAAGACATGCTGAAAGGCGTTACGGAGCGCATAAACAGAGCAATTGAAAAACTGCGGACAAATATCGACGGTGCAAAGAGGTCTCTGGACAGTGCCCAGCAGAACGTAAATTCACTGAACCAGCAGATAAACTATATGAACAGCCTAATAGACGGCTGCCGCAACGCCATCAGCAATGCACACTGGTGGGAGAAGGCTTTCGTTGCCATTGCAAAGGGACTTGAAATAGCGGGATACGAAATAGCAAAAGTCGGTATATACGTTGCCATCGGTACGGCAACTGCCGCCCTTCAGATTGCAAAAGCAGCGGTCAGTTTCGCAGGTGCACTCAGCGAAGAGGTTTTGAAGCTGGTAAATAACGTCATTAATGCTGCGGCTTCTCTGCTGGTTATAAAAAAACTGGAGATAGAGGCTGTGGTGTCCGGCGGACAGCAGACTTTCAGAGCGGCTGTGACATTCAGAGCCATCGGGAAAGAATATACGGCGCAGATCAGTTTCGGACACGGCACGAACGCCGACCAGTTTACAAACAACGCCACAGGCAGCATGAACGGTCAGATGGAGGGCGACCTGAACCGTCTTGAAAACGGGCAGACCTCAGGCAGGATGAAGAAAGAAGTATTCGAACTGCCCACCCACGAAGAGATGGTGACAAGCATACAGAATGCGATGAGTCTTATGCAAAACTCAGGGCAGATGATGAGCAATATGATGGAGAGCTACAGAGAGGAGTTCGGAGAGGATTTCTCAAGATTTCAGGAACTGCAAAGGTCGTTTGCCGACACTCTGTCACAGGTGAAACAGTCGCTGACCGCAACACCGGACGCTGTAAAACTGGATTCACTGAAAAACACTGTCGATGCTATGAACAACCTGACAAAAGAGGAGCACAACCTTACCGACGAAAACATCTCAGAAATAAAAGATGCATCAGAAAAATTCAGGAACGTCGAAGAGCTGCACGGGCTGATTGTTTCCGCCATATCCACTGTTAATGTGGTTATCGGCGAAACGGACAGAAAAGAAAAACCCGTGGGCAGGCGTGCAAAAAAATCCGGCGAACCGCCAAAGGATATGAACATGTTCATGCAGAAACTGGTGCAGGAAGTTAACGCCCTTTTCTACACCCCGCAGGACACGGGATACATTAATCTTGCTAAAGAACCTGTGATTCTGGAAAGCATAAACGAAACTATAGAGCAGTTCGGCGGACAGCCTTTTAAACAGACGCGGCGCGGCAGAGTGAAAGAAACGCCTTACACTCCGCGAATATAACTACAGGAGGCAAATTATTATGATAGGCATAACAACCGATGGGAAATACACCCAGTTTGATAACCCCAGAGATTTCTATGACAGCACAGTGCGTGCCTTTTCAGGCGGCGACGGATATTCAATCTGCCACAGATTCAGCTATTATAACATTGAAAAAGCGTTGTGTTATAACCTGGATACTAAGAACACGGATGCAATTAAATCTCTGTTTTCGATAGTAACGGATAATGATGAGGCTCTGACGAACGAACTGTATGAAAAAATGAAGATGTTGGAACAAAACAACTATACGAACGTTATACTTCTGAATACGGTACTCGGTATACTCAATAATGCCCCCGCAAATCTGAAAACAGGTGACGCAAGCTGGAACAGCTCTCTGGGAAACGCTTTCGACCCTCTCCAGTGGATTTACAAAGAAGATGACGGGATTATAAAATATGATGCTAAATTCAAACTTAACGAGGAACTATGTCTACCGGAAGACGGTTTCTATCTTACTGACGAAAGAGATGGCAGAATGCTTCACAGGCTTATCAATGAGGTTCCAACCTACGATGAAGACTGCATAAGCATCTACACAGCAAGAAGAGATAATGACGACAGTCCGTTCATATACTGCTCATCAAATAAAATAAAATTTGTACCGACAGATAACTCCTATGCTTCCGCAGAAAAAATATTCTATCTGTTTGAAGAAAATTGGTACCCATTTTCAGGGGATTAGGGAACGGACATGAGCAATACAACTATTTTAAACAACATAGGGCTGTCGCTTTCCGGCGGCGGTGTGCGGGCATTGGCATTTCATGCGGGACTGCTGAAATTTCTGGCGGAAAACGGTCTCATGGAGAAGGTTACAAACGTATCCTCCGTTTCCGGCGGCAGCCTTTTCACAGGGCTGGTCTTCCATTACGCGAAGAACAGGTGGGCGGGCGACACAGAATACCTGAACAGTGTCCTGCCGCAGATAAGAAAACTAATGACGACCACCTCGCTGCAAAAAAGCAGCATGGAGGCGCTCATTAAACCTTCGAACTGGAAAAACATACTGAACAGAGGTGCTGTGATAGCCCAGACCATAGAATCGCTCTGGGGGATAAAATCCCACCTTTCAGACATTCCGCAGGCTCCTGTCTGGACAATCAACGGCACAAACGGGGAAAACGGGCGCAGGTTCCGGTTTAAAAACGGGACAATGGGCGACTATAAAACCGGATATGCCGCCGCAGGCAGCTTTAAAACTGCAACGGCAATGGCTGTGTCCGCTGCCTTTCCCATAGGCATCGGTCCCGTTGAGATAGAAACGGAAAAATATATCTGGGAGCGTGAAACAGGCTGGAACACAGGTAAAACCGAGCGGGTTTATCCTCCGTACAAAAAAATGCATGTATACGACGGCGGACTTTATGACAATCTCGGCACTGAGGCATTTTTTGACATAGGCAGACAGAGCATCAAAACCAGCGTAAAAAACCTCGATTTCATGATAGTCTCGGATGCCGGAACACCGTTCGACGACAAGCCTGTTCCGAACCCGCTTTCATTCGGACGGGCGAGCAATCTTGTAAACATACTGATGGATCAGGACAGGTCATTAAGAGTGCGCTCGTTCCAGAATTTTTTCATAAACAATCGCGGGTCGGGAATGTACATATCAATGGGCGCGGAACTGTTCAATGCGGACGATCTCCACGCGGCGGGTCTCACCACGGATGAAATAAACACAGCGAGAAACTACCCAACCACCCTTGAAATCATGAAAGAGAAGGATTTCGATGCGCTTGTGAAATACGGATGCGCGGCGGCGGCTCTCAGTGTTAAAAACTTATAGATTAAGGCGGAAGTCATAAACTTCCGCCTGTCTTATTTCTTATAAACGATGAGTTCAAGACGGGCACTTATTTTGAAGCGTACAATTCCGTTCCCGTCGGTGAACCTTTGTAATTCGTTTTCTATATCGTTTTGAAGTGCGAACACTTCGCTTATCTCAAGCTCGTCCTGACAGTACGACACCGCCTCTTCAAAAGGCATGGTCTTGTTGCGCACTTCGTCGAAAACCTCTGAATAATACTCTATGCCGCTTTCGTCCAGCCATTTGCGCATATTCTGCGAATTGTTGAACACGCGGGGTTTGACCTGACTCTTCCCGGCGATGTATTTGATGGGTTCAACGTCCCTTTTTCCGCCCCAGCCAAGATATATGACAGCTTCCCTTGTGCAGTCGCGCACCTTCTGATAGTCCTCCGCAAGCTGCACGGCGGGGGTCATGGTGGACACGACGATATCCCACTGTTTGCCGCCTGTATCGAAGGTATCCCATGGGCTTGTAATGGTTTCTATATTTGAGCACCCTTCCCCAGAGGCGTCCTGCTGAAGAATAGAGAGCATCTCTGTGGATATGTCAATACCTGTAACGCTCCCCGCCTCTTTCGCAATGCGGATGGTATAAACGCCTGTTCCGCAGCCGACATCAAGGATACTCTTTCCGCTGAAATCTATCCCCGCATTTTTCATAGAGCTTACTATGCGTGCCTCAATAACGTCGTCACTGTTCTTATATCTGGGATACGAACCGGATTTTTTTTTCCATCTGTCCAGCATGTATTTGTGGTCTCTGCCGTTTCCTCTCGCCATTTTGCCCCTCCCTGTTTTCAATTATCTGACATACTTACATCCTAAGAGAAAAAAATTAAAGATAAAAATCCGTCCGCTTTCAGACAATAATCCGTTTCATTATTAATGCGTTATTCAATATTAAAACCATATTGCAGCAAATAAAGGTTAACACGTTATTCACCCGTTAGCGGATTATTAACAATATTGACACCGTTAATCTTTGTAATCTATAAGTTTATCAGAAGCGTTATTGTATTTATTATATAACGCATACGGGGGGATTCAATGTCTAAAAAAACCAAAATTTCATCGGCATCAAAATGGGAAAAAGGCGCTGTTGCAGGCGGAATCTGGGGCACATCCGAAATGTCGCTCGGTTCTGTTCTGCACAACCTGCGTATCCCCATGAAAGGCTACATACTTACGTTCATCGCAATCACCCTTATGTCCGGTATAAACATCAGGTGGCGGCAGAAAGGTCTTTTCTACAGAGCAGGGCTTTCTTCCGCACTCCTTAAACTGTTTTCGCCCAGCCCGAACCTTATAGTTCCGGCAATCGCCATAACAATCGAGGGGTTCCTAATGGAGCTTGGAGCACGCATCGGAGGGAACAACCCCATAGGTTATGCCATCGGAGGCGGTTTTGCGCTGATATGGACTATACTCCACAAATTTTTCAGAGCCTTCATGATGTTCGGTCCCAATATTTATATTCTTTACGAGCAGTTTTTCGAGGGCACTGTGGGGCTTACAGGGCTGAAACACATCGACCCGATATGGGGCATCGTTGCTCTTATTGCCATATATTTCATCTGCGGAGCCATAGCCTCTGCTATCGGCTCATTCATAGGGCACAATCTGGAAACCAACATCAGAACAATAACATACACAGAAAACGTTCCGACGTTCAAACAGGAAAAGCAGAAGGCGGCAGCACCGTCAAACTTCAAACCGTCGCTGGTATGGATGTTCTTTGCTGTGCTGGCGATGCTGGTCGGTCTTATCTTCATGCATTCGTATCCCTCTGTGATACCCTTTCTGGGAATCTATTTCATCTTCGCAGCAATACGCTATTCAAAATCGCTTAAAAAGATGCTTAATCCTAAATTTTATATCCCCGTGCTGATAGTCTCATTCCTTTCCGGCGCTTTCATCTATGCCGGAGATAAAGGGATGCTCAGCCCCAAAGCCATATCCGGCGGTCTGGCAATGGTTTTCAGGGCGTGCCTTATGACCATAGCAGTAAACGGCGTACTGAACGAGTTCAGACATCCTCGCATAGCCGCGGCAATCCGCAGAAAATACGGCGACAGGATGGACAAAACCGTTGCAACCGCATGGGAGACGAACCGCGCCGTCGGCTCCGTGGTAACAGGCAAAGATATCCGTACAAAACCAATGAGCGCAGTAAAGCAGTTGCTGATAACCGCCGATAATATGCTCGACGACGTCAAAGCGAACGTGACACTCGTTACGGGCGCTGTTGATGCCGGAAAAACAACGTTCATGGCAGCAGAGGCGGACAGGCTGAAACAGGATTTCCGGATATGCGGATTCATCTGCCGCGCAAACGTTTATGCGGAGAGGAAGGACGATTACAGACTCACCGACCTGGTTACGGGAGAGGAAACACCCTTCTGCAAACGCAATGCGGAGGGTACTTTTGACTTTTCAGACGATGCCGTAAGAATATTCGAAGAAAAGGTACTGAAAGATGCGGAAAACGCGGATTACGTTTTCATAGACGAAGCCGGGAAACTTGAGATAAACGGCGGAGGCTGGAACAGTCTGATAACAGAGCTTCTGCGCAGAAGGATAACGCTTGTTATAGCCGTGCGTGATACGTTCGTGGATGAATTTCTGGACACCTTCGCAGTCAAACGCGCAAATATAATAAATAGACAATAATTTATGCATATTGGTTTATGTTGTGATAATATTGTTCAAAACTCAACATAAGGTGCACAATGAGAATTGTTTCAATACAATGCTATATACCTATTTTTGTGTTCGGAACCCTTAGAGCAAACGGCAGATTCTCCAAATATTTAACAGAGTTTCTGGATACAAAACAGGATGTTTTCATTAAAAATTACCAGTTATGCGAGCTTGAGAGCGGCGATGTATACATTGAAAAACCAAAATCTACACTAACTTGCAGCGGTGTTCACGGTGAAATTTATCACATCAATTATGAATGTCTGTGGCGAATACAGCACCTTGAAAACTCCTCAGGCTCATTTCCTAAAACTTATGAATTAGCTATTCTTGACGGCGCACGGGGAAAAGACGGGAAAGAAATTTTAGGTTTCTATTTTTCATTAAAACGCAAAAAAGTGATTTCATCCGGTGACTGTTTCCAAAGGGATGATTTGATGAGTAAACTCAAACATTATATTGAACAAACACCTGCTGACGAAATAACCGATGACAACATTATATGTGCAATGCACAGAACATATTAATCATCGGCTTTGTCTTCCGGTGAAAAACGCGAAAAAGACTATTCCGCAGGACAGAATAACGCCTGCAAAACCGTACATCACCTCGAAACCAAGCCATCCGCCAATGATGCCGAGCACTATTGCGCCCGTGGTTATCCCCACGTCCATGAAAGACGTGAAGAACGCCAGCGCACCTGCCCTCTCCTGCGGCTCTGTCTTGTCCACAACGTATGCCGTAAGCGCTGGCATAAAAGCACCGAAACCAAGCCCGAAGAGTGCTCCGATGAAAGCCAGCATATACAGGTTTGACAGAAACGGCAGACAGAAGGTCGCCACAGCAAGCACACACAGAAACGGCAGAACAACTTTTCTGCGTCCGTAGATATCTGAAAGTTTACCTGCCGCAACCCTGCTCAGTAGCGTGAAGACAGCATAAACCGTAAAAAATATACCGAAATCCGCCATACCCTTCTCCGGTGCATAGACCGGAAGGAAGGTTATGACTGTGCCATAAACCGTAGATGCGCTGAAAAACGTGACGGATGCAGCCAGAACGGGCGGTTTCAGCCCGGCTTCAAATATCCCCTTTTTCTGACCGCCGTGAGCGTCAGGCTTGCTGTCGTCAATCATTACCAACGCCAGAAAAGATAATGCTGCTGTTATTGCGGACAATGTGAACAGATAATTGAAATCATGTGTGGTCGTAATTATCCTGCTGCCCCATGCGGGAAAAAGCGCCATTGCAAAAACGTTGGCAACGCCGTACACGCCCATCACCTCTCCCCTGCGCTGTATGGGCGCGAGGTCGGCAACATATGCATATGCCGCGGCAAGATAACACCCGTGGGCAACGCCGTGGAACAGCCGGATAACATAAAGATGCGAAATACCGCCCGCATGGGCATAAAGAACGAAAAGCAGAGAAAACACTCCGGAACCCGCCAGAAGAAACTTTTTGCGCCCGTAGCCGTCGGCAAGTTTGCCGAAATATGGTCTTAAAATAACAGAAGTCAGCGTGAAAAAACCGACGACAGCGCCAATCTGCCCGGCGGAACCGCCGATATTCTGAACAAACTGCGGAATTGTCGGCAAAAGAAAGTAAAAACTGCCGAAATAAAGGAAGCCCGAAACACATATCAGCACAAAGTTCTTGGAATAAAGTTTAAAATCACCCATTACCGCCCCTTGGGGTACCATATTTAATTATTATATTTGCTTAACAGGATTTGTCAAAAGTTTAATCACAAGAAAAATATTATCATATTTAACAAAAATATTGCATTTTTTATAATTTAAGTTACTTTTATCAATTATATCTCATTATAAAAATACGATTTATTCTATTTTTTACAATAGATTACAAATAATAGAATTCAGGTGAAAATATGGAATAAATGCAGAAAAAAACTTCTGCAAAGCTCCTGAAAGGAGAAGAAAATATGGCTGTAAAAATCATTCTCAATCTTATCGGCAACGTCGCACTCCTTCTCTGGGGTCTGCACATGGTTCAAAGCGGGATAATACGGGCTTTCGGTGCGCAGATACGTAAATTTCTCGGAAAATACCTCAAAAACCGTTTTTATTCTCTCATAGCGGGTATAGGAGTGACAGCTTTTCTGCAAAGCAGCACCGCCGCCGCAATGATGCTCTCGTCTTTTTTTGCCTCAGGCATGGTAGAGCTGACCCCTGCCCTTGCAGTTATGCTTGGCGCTAATATAGGAACAACCCTTATCGTTCAGCTTCTGGCATTTGATTCATCCGCTGCCATTCCCGTTCTGCTCGCGGTGGGCGTATATATGTTCAAAAAAAGCAAAAGAACCGTTTTGCGCGATCTGGGCAGAGTCTTCACAGGGCTTGGACTGATGCTTCTTTCCCTTCATCTGCTTGTCACAGGATTTGAACCCGCTCAAAACAGCCATGTTATGCGCGAACTGATGCGAAACGTCACAGACGAACCGCTCCTTAATCTTGTCATAGGCATGGTGATAGCGTGGACTGCACATTCCGGCATCGCGGCAGTGCTTCTTGCAATGTCCCTTTCGGCGTCCGGTCTGATATCGCCCGCCGCTGTGATTGCTTTTGTATTGGGCGCAAATATAGGTAGTGCGTTTAACCCTGTTCTGGAGAGCGTATCGGGCGACAATCCGGCACAGCGCCGTATGCCTGTGGGCAACCTGATAAACCGCATCGTCGGGTCGATCATAGTATTCCCTTTCATAGGTATCCTTGCGGATGTATTCAGCTATGACAGCGCACGCATTGCCGCGGATTTCCATACGGTATTCAACCTCTTCACTGCGGTTCTTTTCTTTGCAGTGCTCCCTCAGTTTGCAAGGTTGCTGGAAAAGATGCTGCCGGAAAAGAAACAGACAGCCGACCCGTCAACGCCGCTGTATCTTGACGAAAACGCCCTCTCCCTCCCCTCCGTTGCTCTCGCCTGCGCCGCGCGGGAGACACTGCGAATGGGTGATATCGTACAAAATATGCTCACCGACGGCATGACCGCTCTTATGAACGGCGACAGAAAAGTTGCTGCGGAGGTGTGCAGAAAGGATAATGCGGTGGACAGCCTCCACGAAGCTATTAAGCACTATATCGTAAGCATCACCAGAGACAGGCTTGAGGGGGACGAGGGAAAGCGCGCACTTGAAATAATGACGTTTTCAATAAATCTGGAACACATCGGCGACATAATAGACAAAAATCTGATGGAGCTGGCAACTAAAAAAATCAAAAACAGGCTGAATTTCTCCGAGGAGGGCAAAGGTGAGCTTGAAACTATGTACGGAATAGTTCTTGAAAACCTGAAGGTGGCATTCAGCGTATTTATGACGGGTGACAGGCGGCTTGCCCAATATCTTTTGAACGAAAAAGGCAGACTGAGGGAACTGGAAACGGAGGCATCGGAAAAACACCTGCTGCGCCTGCGCGAAGGCATACCTGAGAGCATAGAGACAAGCTCGCTCCATATCGATATACTAAGAGATCTGCGGCGGATACACTCGCACATCTGCGCGGTGGCATATCCGCCTCTGGAAACTGAAAGTTGAAAAAAGGGTGTAACTTCTGGTATTCTGTTTCAGAGGCAAAAATGCTGACCGATTTACTTAACGGCTTTATCGAAGAGATGGAAACCTTTCTGAACGGCTGGACACGGCATATGGAGGCGGCTGGATACCTTGAGCATACCACAGCGAAAAGGGACGACTGCATCCGTAGCCTGCTTGGCGTTCTGGAGCCGATGAAAAAGCATCTGGCGGAAGGCAGACCCGTTGAGTTCGCATATATAATGAAGAACAGCCGTGATATGGCGGACGGTCTTGTTATGATGGCGGAGCGCCACAAGGCGCGCGGCATCACCGCGGAGATGTTCTTCGGCTGTTTCAAAACGCTTATACACTCGCTGGACGACATCATCCTTGCCTCGCCTGCTCGGTCCGGTGAAAAACTCAAACTGTACATAGAGTTCCGCAGACTTCTCGACTGTGTTGAATCAATAACCATATCCAAATGGGACAAGCAGTCCAGAGACGACAGGATGAAGATGCTGGAAAGAACCGACCGCATCCTCACCCTTGCCAAAAATAAATACGAAAACATCTTTCAGGCGACGTCAGATATTGTTCTCGTCACCGACTCCGAAGGGCGCATACTTGAGATGAACCGCGCCGCAGAGGAGAAATTCGGACAAAACGCAATAGGTTTCGCCATCTGGAGATATCTCGGTATACAGCCAGTCCCCATGGGCGAACTGTTGAAAGAATACCCCGCACAGGCGCGGAAAGAACTGCATCTGCCGGACAACTCGGCAATAGTCACCATAGGTGTCGTACCCCTGAAAAAAGTCTCACTGGCATCCGCCGGATACGTCATAATAATCAGCGATATAACGTGCATGGTGGAACAGCGGGCACGACTGGAACAGCTTGTCAGCGAGCGCACGGCAGCGCTTTCCAAATCCGAGAATCTTTTCCGCTCGCTCTTTTCCAGCGCGGGAGAAGGCATCATCCTCGCCGACAGGAACCTGAGCATTGTCCAGTCCAACGAAAAAGCGGACAGGATGTTCGGTTTCGGCACAATAGGGCTTACAGGCATAAACTGCGGAAAGATATTGCATCCGGACGGGTTTAAAACCATTAAAAACAGCTTTGCCAACATTGACATCAGCAGCACTGAAACAACCTGCATCACCACCCGCGGTGAAACTTTCCCTGCAAACATAACCACAAGCAAACTGACTCTTGGTGACGAACCATACCTTCACCTTATCGTGCGCGACATCACTCAGCAGAAAAACATGGAGGAGAACATACTCCTTGAAAAAGCAGCAGCAGAGGAGATGAACGTCACCCTCCGCAACGTCATGAAGACCATCGGCAAGGACAAAGAAGAGACCGAGCGCACCATCGCGCAGCGCATAACCACGCAAATACTGCCTTCCATGCAGAAACTTGCCATGGAGGACAACGTTGAGATACGGAAGATGTATGCCAATATGATAAAAGAGCAGCTCGCTTCTCTGACAGGAATAAACGCGGCGAACAACGCCAGCCTTATGAAACTGAGTAAGGCGGAGATACAGATCTGCCAGCTCATTCAGGCGGGCAAAAGCAGCAAAGAGATCGGTGACATGATGAATATATCGTTTGAAACGGTTCAGACCCACAGAAAAAACATCAGAAAAAAACTGGGACTGAACGGCAAAGACCTGAACCTTTACTCCTTTCTGACCAATACCTGAACCCCACCCAAAGGTGGAAGAAAATCCACCCCAGCCCTCCTTTGCCAAAGGAGGGAGTGAAGACAGACTGCTTCGTTGCACTCGCAGATATCTTCTCTCCAATTGCTTTTCAGAACCGAGCAGCTCAAGGCGGAGGTTATAAAAAATACAAAATTAGATAAAGCGGGAAGATGCGAGCTATGCAAGGAAGATTTTCTGAGATGAGCAAAAGCATACAAATGATGTATGTGTTGCGAACGAAGGGAATCTGACGTAGCAGAGCGAAGTATATTGCCGCGCATATCGGGTAGAAAACATACCCGATAATTACCCCATCCTTAACATTCATACCCCATACATACCTGCCTATAATAACGTATAAATAAATATGCGAGGCAAAGATGTATAACGCAGAAAATATCCAAAACATCCTTGAGCAACTGCGTGACTTCTTTTATTTCGGAACGCAGGACACAATGAAACAGGCATATCATGAAATGTGCCGTATTAACGGAAAAGAGCCGTCACAAACCGACTGGGTAGAGGAGGAATACTGCTTTAACAGGCTGTTTGTGGGTCCCGTTGCTCCCGCCGCACCAATGCTGGCATCCTATTATCTGGAAACAGACATGGCATACAACGGACATGTCACAAAATGCGTGAAAAATCTTTACTCCACCATCGGGCTGGAACTACCGGAAAGTGTCAACATGCCGGAAGACAGCCTTCCTTTTGAGCTTGATGCCTGCCGATACCTGACACAGTTGGACAGGATTGCAAAAGAAGCGTCCGAAATCCGCAAATATTTCATAAAAAATCATATGAGCGATTGGGTGAGACTGTTCCTGAATAGAACCGAAAACGAACAGAAAACGCCTGCCGTTGATTATATGCTTTTTATCCTTAAACGGTGGATAGAATCCGCCGTTGCCGAACTAGCTGCTCAGGAGGTCTAAAATGGACGGTAAAAAAAAGCAGAGACTTGAAGATGTCTGCTCCCTGTCCCGACGCGAGATTTTAAAGGGTCTTGCGGCTGCGGGCGCACTGGCATCCATCCCTGCGGGTCTTTTTAAAGCGGAGGCGTGGGAACGCACCAGGTATCAGTCAGGTCTGAAAACTTTCCGCAACGCCTGCCCCAGAAACTGTTATGACACATGCAGTATCGTTACATACGTTAAAGACGGCGCAATCGAGTTTGTCGAAGGCGCGAAAGAATCAACATTCACAGACGGAGCGCTCTGCGTCAAAGGCTTTTCATACCCCAGAAGAGTCTACAGCCCCGACAGGATCAAATACCCCATGATTCAGGACAAACGCGGTAGCGGAAACTGGCGCCGCATAAGCTGGGACGAAGCTCTGGACATCATCTCCGACAAGATACTTGAGATGAAACAGAAGGATGGTTCACTTCTCGGCATGGCTCTGGACAAATATTCCGGTAATTTCGGAATCACACACTACGGCGTTGAAGGAATGTTCTCGTCCCTCGGCTATACCACACGTTTTGTCGGAACGCCCTGCTGGCCTGCGGGTATCGATGCGCAGAACTTCGACATGGGTAACATGTGGTGCAACGACCCAGAAGATATGGTAAAGGCAAAATATATCATCGTGTGGGGTGGAAACCCTGCCTGGAACTCCGTACATACAATGAAATTCATATACGAGGCACAGGCGCGCGGCGCAAAACTTGTGGTCATCGACCCTATCCTCACACAGACTGCGGCGAAAGCTGACACTTATATCCGCGTAAAAACCGGACAGGATGGCGCGCTGGCACTGGGAATGGCGAAGCACATAGTTGAAAAAGAGCTGTACGACAAAGAGTTTGTGACCAAATATGCAAAAGGGTTCAAAGAATTTAAAGCGTATCTGGATAAACACGTTACTGTCAAATGGGCTGCCGCCGAAACAGGCGTAAGCGAAAAAATAATCCGTCAGATTGCCGATGAATATGCAAAAGCCGATCCTGCGACAATCTGGATAGGGTACGGGATGCAGCGCCACACCAACGGCGGCGCATCCGTGCGTTCAATCGACGCTCTTGCGGCACTCACCGGAAACATCGGCAAAGAGGGCGGCGGCGCAAGATACGGGCATCTCTCCACATGGGGATTTAACTACAACGCAATGGTGCAGAAACAGCCCGAAGGCTCAGTTGGCTACACAGGAAAGGACAAGATAAAAAGTGAGTTTGACCAGACAGCAGGAGAAACGCAGTCATACTCCGACAGAACCATAAACATAAATAAGATAGCAGAGTCGATACTCACAACGGACGAGCCTCCAATACGTCTGTTGTGGGTCGCCTGCAAAAACCCTTTCGCGCAGGATTTTGACCGCAATAAGATGAAAAAGGCATTCGCGAAACTTGAGATGGTGGTCACTGTTGACCAGTTCTTCAACGAAACAGTACAGAACTCCGACATTGTGCTCCCCTGCACAACGCTTTTCGAGGAAAACACGGTCAACGTCTCTTATTGGCACTACTGGATGAGCCTGAACGAAAAAGCTATTGAAAACCAGTACGAGGCAAAATCCGACCTTGAGATAGCCGCTCTGCTCTCCGCAAAAATGAACGCGAAGGTCGCTGGATCCTGCACTTTCCCGCAGATAACCGACACGAAAGTGTGGATGGAAAAGGAGTTCAATGACGGAATTTACAAATATTTCGGCATAAAAAGCTGGGAAGAGCTTCGAAACGGTCCCAAAAAGGCGATACTCACATCAACAGCCTCATGGAGCGACAAAAAATTCGGAACGCCTTCAGGAAAATATGAATTTATGTCCGACCTCGCAAAAGAATACGGACACAAGGCACTTCCCGAATACAAAGAACGAAGGAAACCCTACGGAAAATTCCGTATCCTGACTCCCCATACCCAGTTCGGGCTGCACTCGCAGTTCAACAACATCGACTATATGGAGGACTTCAACAAAGGTCCCCTCGTATACATGAACCCCACAGCCGCCAAAAGCAAAGGTATCAAAGACGGCGACACTGTTAAGGTCTCCAACAAGACCGGAGCCGTCACCCTGAAAGTTAATCTGACGGAGAACATCGCACCGGACGTACTGCTTATGTACGAAGCGTGGTTCAAAGGGAAGGACTTCAACGTTCAGGAGCTGGTGGACGACACATCCAGCGACATGGGAACCTTTAAAACCGGCGCACCCGGTGTGGCAATCCATGACCAGTTCGGCGACATAGTGAAGGCATAGGGGGAAAAACATGAAAAAACAGCTTGCCTTTATGGTGAATTCTAAAAAATGTATCGGCTGCTACTCCTGCGCCATGGCATGTAAAAACCAGTACCATCAGGAACCGGGCGTGGCATGGAGAAACCTTCAGCCGCTGGAGGCAAAGGACTATCCCCACAGGGACAGAGCCTTCTTTTCACTCTCATGCAACCACTGCGAAAAACCCGTATGCGTGCAGGTCTGCCCGGTCGGTGCACACGTAAAACGCGAAAAGGACGGTATAGTGGTTCACTCTTCCGACAAGTGCATTTATTGCCGTCAGTGCATAGAAAGCTGCTCATACCACGCGCCCAAGGACAATGAAGTTCTCCAGCGCGCAGAAAAATGCAGCATGTGCTTTGAGCGTATCGATGCGGGGCTTATGCCCGCCTGCGTTCAGGGCTGCCCTGCAAAGGCCCTCACACTGGTGGAACTCTCCGCACCCGAAGCACAGAAAGGCGTGCAGTATCCGAAAGGATTCGGCAAATTCACACAGCTTAACCCGTCCACAAGATTTGTCGAGGCTAAAGCTCCCCAGCTTGTGCTGGCGGCTAAGGATAACTGACAATACGGGGCGCGGACAGCGCCAGCAGGTTGCTGACAAAAGTACCAATGGATAATGAGACTGCTTCGTCAGCCTCCGGCTTCCTCGCAGAGACAGTATCACGTCTTCGCGAGGAGTATAACGACGAAGCGATCTCGCATTATCCTGACTTTGTCATCAGTCTGCGGGGGGGGGGCGCGGACAGCGCCCCGCTTAAAACTATGAAAAGATTATTGCTCTTCGTCTTACTATGTGCCTCCGGCATAACGGCATATGCGGAAACTGTCATATCAGCTCCGACAGACACGCCAATAAGCATACGCACAGAATCGCCGGAACCAAAAAAGGGGGGAGGGGATTTTTATACCGTAAAGGTATCTGAGGTCGAGGGCATGACTGCGGAAGCGGGCATACCCAAAACAATGCTGCTATTCAGCAGAGAAGGTACCTTTTCGGTAGATATCTCGGTCATACATATTGAAAAAGGAAGCTGCGGCGGAGTCGAATCATCCGTTTATTCCAAGCAGAAGTTCACAATTAAAACCTACAAACAAAAATAAATACTCAACAATACAAATTCTTCTTTCCTGTTCGTAACTTAAATTTCAAATCACTGGTAATTCCACAAAAAACGTGATAAACATATATTATAATGTTTTTGGGAATGAGACCATGAAACCTCTTTTCAGCAGCCTCAGATATCGTATCCTCGCCTTTACGGCGGCTCTTATGTCTGTTGCTGTTTTTATTCTTATTTTCAGTACGTACTCCAAACTGCGCAGCGATATAATCAGCAAAAATGAAGAAGCGTTCGCCATGTTCGGTAAAGTTTTTGAGACCGAACAGGAGACCATGATAAAGCAATATTCCCTTGGTCTGGATACCCTGACGGACAACCAGACACTTGTGGAAAGATTCGCCAGAAGAGACCGCGAAGGACTGGCAAAGCTCGTCGATAACCTTTACGATACCCGCCTCAAACATCTATATGACATAGAGCAGTTTCAGTTTCATATACCCCCGGCAATCAGCTTTTACAGAGTGCACAGCAAACAGAATTACGGAGATAACCTCGAAAATTTCAGAAAAACCGTGGTCAAGGCGAACGCTCAGAAAACCATGGTTGCGGGCATAGAAGCAGGCAGAGGCGGTCTTGGTCTGAGAGTTGTGAAACCTGTCTGGTTCAATTTCGAGTCAATAGGTACGGTGGAGTTCGGCGGCAGCATAGACAACATGCTCCACAATGCAAAATCAGGCACCGGTATCGACTATTCCATTGCGCTGGATAAAGATTTAGCTACCAGAGCGAAATTTTTTCAGGAATCATCTTCATGGTTACATTATAAAAACCTGCTGGTTTACGATTTCTCCTCGGAACGCGCAAAAAAGATAGTCTCTGTCGGCTATATGGAGAAAAAAGGTATATTCCGGTTCGCCGACAAATTTTATATGACCAGCAAAATCCCCCTGTACGACTATTCCGCAAACCGCATAGGCTGGCTGTTTCTCGTTAAAGATACCACAAAAGAGGTTACACAGATGTATTCCGCTGTCACAAAACAGGCAGCGGCGATAATCGCATACGGGCTTTTCGCACTTGCTCTGGTTTCCGGATTTATGATAAAGGTGATTTTCCGACCGATAGAAAACATAGCGAAACACGTTACAGACAACGAAATTACTCTGGAAAAAGAACCAAAGCTGCTGTCTTTCAACGAAAATACTGAGATAACAGTACTCGCGGAAGCATATAACAATCTCGGCATGAAGCTGTACAGCAATCTTTGGGAACAGAACAGGCAGATACACGCCATTGAAGACATAAACAAAAACCTCGAAAACACCATCAACAACCGCACGAAACAGCTTGAAGAAGCAAACCAGCGGCTGGAATCCGCTCTGGACAACTACAGATACATAAACGAGGTGAAAACCGAGTTCCTCACCGATATGAGCCACGAGATACGCACCCCCATGAACGCAATAATAGGATTGAGCTATCTCGCCCTGCAAACCGGACTAAATCCTAAGCAGTACGAATACATCAGCAAAATACATTCATCCGCCACACTTTTGATGGAGATAATCAACGATATTCTCGACTATTCCAAGATCGAGGCTGGAAAACTGGAACTTGAGAACATCAGCTTCAATCTGCCGGATATGGTTAAAAGCATTAAAGATATTCTTGAGGTTCAGGCAGAGAAAAAGAAAATAGCCCTGATACTCGATATCGACGACAAAGTGCCGATGTATGTAAAAGGCGACCCGACAAGACTCACGCAGGTGCTTTCAAACATCGGATCCAACGCCGTTAAATTCACGGACAAAGGATCTGTGACCATAACTATTTCCTGCACAGAATCAAACATGTCATACAGCACACTGAAATTCACCATAGAAGACACGGGGATAGGCATACCCGCGGACAAGATAAACAGGATATTCTCATCATACGAACAGATATCCAGCAAAACGTCCAGAAAATACGGCGGTTCCGGTCTGGGGCTTTCCATATGTAAAAAGATTCTGGACAAGATGGGCAGTTCCATCTTTGTCCAAAGCGAACCCGGCAAAGGCAGCACCTTTTCATTCACCCTGAAGATGAAAAATACCGATGTCACACGTGCGGAAGATATGAAAGAACGCTCAGGTATTCTGAAACACAAAAGAATACTGGTTTCCGAAAATATGTCCGGAGAACAGGGAAGCATCTCATCAATATTCAGAGAACTTCTTGCGGATGTGGTTTCGGCAGACAGCGGCATAGAGATTCTAAAGACTATCGGCAACAACCTGAAAAGTGACGGCACATTGGGGTTTGACCTCATAGTGCTTGAAAACCGCCTTCATGAACCCTCACCCCTTGAAGTTTTTGAAAAGCTGAACGTTGACGTTTCACTTCTGCCGCCTGTCATATACATAAGCAGCGAACAGCCGGAAAAAGATATCGGACTTAAAATAACCACTCTCGCAAAGCCGGCGTCCCCCACCCTGCTGTTTCACACGGCAGTGACCGCCATAACAGGACAGGCATCCAAAGACGAAATGCCGGAACTTCTCAGCGCAGGCGCCGCGGGGCACAGGATACATGTTCTGGTTACGGACGACAACAGCCTTAACCGCGAAGTAGCAAGCGAGTTCATGCAGCTTCTCGGAATAAACGTCAGCTTTGCCGAAAACGGCAAAGACGCTGTCAAAGCCGCGGAAGAGGAAAACTTCGACGCCATTTTCCTTGACATCATGATGCCGGAACTGGACGGCTATTCCACGGCAAGGCTTATCCGCGAAGGCAAACTGAACGCGGACACACCGATATACGCCATGACGGCAAGCGTCATCGACGAAGATAAACTGAAAATGAAAACGGCACTCATGACCGGAGCCATCAGCAAACCCTTAAAAATAAACGAGATATCCAAAGCTATTACAGAAGCTGTGCGTATCCGTTCAGTAAAATCCACAGGAACTCATATGTATGACCCGTCAGGTCATGTGGATTTTACAGCCGGACTCAGCGGTTTCGGCGGGAATGAGGCACTCTTTGCCAAGGCGTTGCAGGAGTTTCTTAAAGCTGCGGATACAGCGCGCAGGGAGACGGTTGGGCAGGCTGATAACCAGACACTGACCGATATTTTCCGGTTGCTGGGTTCATACGCAGAAAATCTTTCCATGTCCAGACTGTCTCAGGCGGCGAAAAACGCGGAATCAGCCGCCGCATCAAACGACGGCAGAAATACCGGAGAAGCGGTTGCCCTGCTGCTGGAAGAACTTAACAAAGTCGAAAATATAGTATCCCAAAATCTCAAAATCAAAGCCTGAAATGGCACCACGTTTGCTTTTTCCTTTCTATCTTCTTTTCAGGAGGAAAGAATGGACACTGATGTATTTTTCAACGAAAAGGAAGACGAAAGAATAAAGCAGCTCACAGGAATTGCGAATCTGCATATTTCAATCGCCCGCGACCTGCTTTCAACCGACCAGCCACTCTCCCGTGAGGAGATGGAAAGTCTTCTGACACTTCTGATAACCGCAAACGAAGCGAAACGGCTTGCACAGTCTCTAAAAGAAGGACAGGATGTCAGAAAAACAGCATAACGACTAAGCCCCGTTTAAACATCCTCAGCGGGGCTTTGTTAACATCCTAACAATCAGCTTGCCGCTTTTTAAAAACAGCCTAAGACAAGGCTTGCTCTTTGTATAATTATAATGTAGAGTCATCCCCGTAGTTATAATTATTTATCGGGCAATTAGTGAAAGAAGATACCCTTATTAAACGAATTTTGCGGGAAAACAACGTCGTTACGGTCTTTCAGCCTGTGGTGAGTCTGAAAGAAATGAGAATTGTGGGCTTCGAAGCCCTCTCAAGAGGCATCTGTTCGGAAACGGGCAACATTATACAGCCTGCCTCCATGTTCGAGATGGCACGTGAGGAGAATTGCGACCTCGACCTTGACCGTCTCTGCCGCCGTACTGCCATGAGATCTTACAAGACCATCCCTGATTACAATAAGTATCTGCTGTTTCTGAACATTGACACCTGTGTCATAGACAAAAACGATACGGAATCAGCCAACTATACCAAAGCGCTCACAGACGAGTTCGGCATCAGCTATTCCTCTATCTCACTTGAGATCGTCGAATCGAAAATAGAGAATAACCACAACCTCGTTAATTTCGTGGATAATTACAAGAAACTCGGCTATTACGTTTCTCTGGACGATTTCGGCGCCATGCACTCCAACATGAACCGAATCATCCTTTCAAAACCGAATATCATAAAGATCGACATGGGGCTGATACGCAACATCCACGACAACTATTACCAGCAGTCCATCATAACATCTATCATAGACATTGCAAAAAAGACCGGAGCGTTGACCCTTGCCGAAGGACTTGAGAATATGGAAGACATCATGAAAAGCTATGAACTGGGCATTGACCTTTATCAGGGCTTTTTCTTCCACAGACCCTGCATCGACGTCGGCAGTGCCATCGGCTTCATTCAGGACAAGATAAACTATACCGTGGGCTATGTTAAAAACAAGCTGGCGGAAAACGTTACAATAAGAAAGAACAGGCACACCAACTTTGAAAACATCACCTCTCTGCTCAAACAGGAGGCTAAGGGAAGAAGCCTTGATGCTTTTTACAAATCGTTGATAGCAAACATTACTTTTTTCCCTGAAATAGAAAGAATATTCCTCCTCGACAATACCGGAATGCAGACACTGCCTTCTGTTATGAATCCTTCACACGAAATAAGGAAAACAAAATCTTTCAGTATGTTCCATGAAAACCATTCGGATCATTCACTGAAAGACTACTATTACTACTTGAAAAAACTGGACGCAGGACGATATTTTACTGACACATTCATTTCGAGCACGTCCGGAAACATTTTGCGGACGATGTCCTGCACACTGACCATAAGGGATGAAGATTATATCCTGTGTATAGACTTTATTGATAGTCTCAAATCCTGAGAACTGCGGAGATTTTTTTGGAAAATATCGGTTTTGACATTGCTGAGATTGTGGAAAAAGAACTCATCCGGATTGAGTTTCAGCCGATCCTGAGCCTGAAGCTCAAAAAGGCCGTCGGCGTTGAGGCTCTTTGCAGGGGTATCAACCCCGCCGACCGCACTGTTATCTCCCCCATAACTCTTTTCAGCGAAGCAAAAAAGCACAACAAAGTGCTTGAACTGGACAGACTGTGCCGCAAAACAGCTATGAAAGAGTTTGCAAACATACGCGATCACGCCAATCTTGTTCTGTTTCTCAACTTTGACGCCTCCGTTCTGGACAACGTTATTGACGAGGACAAATCATGGACGAAAATATACGCAGACGAAGCAGGGCTGAAATATCAGAACATCGCCGTTGAGATACTTGAATCCAAAATAGAAAACAACGCCAAACTGGAAGCCATCACGGAGAAGTTCTCTGCTCTGGGGATGTTTGTTGTTCTGGACGACTTTGGCGCGCTCCACTCTAACCTCAATAGACTCGTGATATCAAAACCGGATATAATCAAAATCGACAGAAGCCTCATCCACAACGTAAGCCAGAGCTATTACCAGCAGTCAATAATAAAATCCATCATAGACCTCGGTAAAAAAATCGGTTCGCTGACACTCGCAGAGGGTGTCGAGTCCAAAGAGGACGTTATGAAATGCCATGAACTCGGTGCAGACCTGTTTCAGGGCTTCTTCTTTTCCAAACCAAAAAGCATATGTGACCTTGAAGATTTCTGCTGCCGCACGATGATGGACGGACTTTCGTATGAAATAAAAGACTATATGGCTGTCAACATTGAACAGAAGCGTTTTCAGCACGCTAATTTTGAAAGTATCCTGAACAGGATGCTGGACGAGGTTGTTAACACGGAAGCGGAAGATTTCAGACATGTATCCGAAGATTTTATCCGCACCCACAAAGACATAGAGTGCATCTACTTTCTGGACGAAGACGGTGTGCAGGTGGGCAACACTGTATGCGGATTTGATATCCCCGACAACGAACACAGCCTGTTCCATCCCTCGAAAACCGGAACCGACCACTCACTTAAAGAATACTTTTATTTCATAAACAGCCTGAACCTGCTTTCATACTACACAGATCCATACATCTCCCTTGCAACGGGTATGCTTTGCAGAACAATGGCAAAAAGATTTGAATCCAATGACAGAAGTTTCATTCTCTGCATCGACTTCATCGACAGCAGAGCGTGCAATCTGCTTTAGAGCGTTTATCAAACGTATGAAATGAGAGATCGCCGCGTCGCTGCACTCCTCGCGAAGACATTTCTCCCTAACAGTCTCTGCGAGTCAAAGGCGAAGCAGTCTCAGCACCCATTATTAAAGTACCGGTCCCAGCGTACGGCATCCGCCTTCGAAAACACGAACATAGAAAGGGCGTTTTTTAAGTTCGTCCAGAGCTATGCTGTCTGAAATGCTGATATAGTGGAGTGTAAGATTTTGCACCTGCTGCGCGAAGTCCGCCGAATAGACCATCAGATTAAGCTCGAAATTAAGCCTGAAACTCCGTGTATCCATGTTCGCAGAACCAACGGTAGTCCATATTCCATCCACGGTGATTATCTTCGCGTGGATCATCTTGTCCTTCGCCTCATAAATAACCACGCCAGCCTCAATAAGTTCCTCGTAATAAGACCTGCCCGCAGCCGCTATGATGGGGTGGTTGTTCTTTCCTGGCACGACAATGCGCACTTTTATGCCCTGTTTTGAGATATTTTTCAGAACCTCCATCATCGGCTGGTTTGGCACCAGATACGGTGTGATTATATCAACCGAATGCCGCGCCCGGTTCATGACGGTGAAGAGCGAATCATATATCATGGGCGTGCTCTGGTGGGGACCCGACGGTATAATATGCACCGTCCTGTCGCCGCAGTCCATGGTCTTAGGCACAAGAATGGTCTCCGAAATGTCATCTCCTGTGGCGAACATCCAGTCCTCGGCGAAATATCCGGCGACAGAATTAACCGCGTTGCCTTCGAAACGCAGATGAGCATCCGCCCATTCCTGATATTCGTGCCCGATGTTCATGCCGCCCATATATGCGACCATTCCGTCTATGACGGCTATTTTCCTGTGGTTGCGGAAATTAACGCGGGATGCGGTTCTCAACCCGAACGGGGAATGAAAAACAGCAGTTTTCACCCCTTTTTTCCGCAGACGTTTCAACAGTGAGCCGAATATCAGCCCCATAGAACCCCATCCGTCCACCATAAAATAGACCTTAACGCCCGCCTGAGCCTTCTCTTCAAGCAGAGACGCAAAACGCCCGCCAACGCTGTCATCGCGGAAAAGATAATACTCCATGAGGATATAGTTTTTCGCGGACATAATATCCGCTTCCAGAAGGTTATATTTCTCCGCGGCATCGCTTATCAGGTGTAGATTGCGGCAGCGGACAGGGTACATCCCTGTAACTTTTGTTATAAGCCTGCCAAGCTCGCCCACGTCCACTTCGCATCGTTTGTCCTTACAGATTGTCCTGTCAAGGAACGGATAACGTTTCATCCGCTTTTCAACGATGTTTTTAAGGCGCGGGTTACCGAATATAAGGTATGCCAAAGCTCCTACAACCGGAAAGAGGATAACGGCAAGCACCCAAGAAAGGTTCGCTCTTGCCTCACGCCTGCCTGAAAGAATTATCATTATAAGAATGAAGGACAGCAGTTCGAAAAAATAGGTAAGCAGGTTATCATAATGGATTGTCAAGTCTGCACCCCTGATAAATTCCTTTTTCCGTCATATATTTGATTAGTTTCTGTGTAAATCCGGCTTTATTTTTAGCCCATAAAGGAGCTATCAGCGTATCCCCCGCCGCGTCGCCCAAAAGCCTTGCCACGACCATATAGGGCTTCATCCTACCTATCCCCTCGGCAAGTATCTCTATGTATTCATCCTCTGTCAGAAGGTCTAAGTTACCCCTGTAGTACCAGTCAGCAAGGGGCGTGTTCTTCACAACGTGCAGATGGTGAAACTTTATGGAGTGGACCCCAAGCTCAACGCAAAGCTCAACGGAACGCATCATGTCCTCGCGGGAGTCCCCCGGCAGTCCGAAAATAATATGGGCGCAGGTTTTTATGCCGTATTCATGGGTGAGACGTACCGCATCGGCAAAATCGGCGGCAGTGTGCCCTCGGTTTATAATTTTGAGAGTATTGTCGTTTGCAGACTGAAGTCCGTATTCGAGCATCACTTCGTATTTTCCGTTCAGATTGGAATAGTATTCCAGTTTTTCCGCATCTATGACATCAGGACGTGTTCCGATGTAAACTGAGACTATACCTTCATCAACAAGAGCCTTATCCATACGCCTGCGTATTGTTTCCATATCTGCATAAGTGTTTGAATATGATTGAAAATAAAGGATAAAAGTATCAATCCCATGCGCGCGCAATTTCTCTGCACGTTCCGTAACCTGACACGTTATAGAGTTCTCCGAAGGGGTTGTAAATGAATCCACGTTACAGTATACGCACCCTCCCACACCCTTCAGTCCGTCGCGGTTTGGACACGTGAACCCCGCATCAACAGAGATTTTACGGACTTTTCGTCCGTATTTTTCTTTCAGATAGTCATTTAAAGAATAAAAAAGTCTGATTTTGTCAGATTCCGTCATATTTAACCTTTACTTTCCTGTTCGAAATATAATATATCATAAAGATATCTGATTCCAATGATTTAATTTTAACATGGCAAATGCCTTACCCGGAGAAAAAATGTCAGGTTTGCTGTCATTAAGTGTAGTTTTGGTATTTCTTGTCATTTCGCAGCTTATTTCTGCGTTCCTTTTCACCCTGTATTTCGTCCGCCAGAAGAAAAAAATGGCGGAAACCAATAAAAAACTGAAAGCCGCAAACGCACGTATCCAGCAGTATCTCAGCGGGGTGGATGCCTCAAACCTTATGTGCATAATGGACATAACGGGAGTTATGAAATACATAAACAGGGCATACCTGAACGCTGTGGGATACGGCTTTGAAGAGATTGTCGGCAATAAATATGATATTCTCACACATCCTGATACTCCGCAGAAAACATACGACGAAATGTTCTCAACCTTGCAGGAAGGGCAGATATGGTCGGGCATGATTCTTAATCAGGCGAAGGACGGGCACACGGTCTATCTTGAAACCTCAGTCGTGCCCATACGCGACGACAACAACCGAATAACCGAATATCTCTCCATCCGTAAAGACCTCACGGAAGTTTACGTTCAGCAGGAACAGATAAAAAAACAGTACACCGATCCGCTTACAGGGTTTCCGAACAGAACGAAAATGAGGCTCGACCTTGAAAAGACAAACGAACCAGCGCTCGCCATCATAAACATCGACTCATTCAGCACCATAAACACCTATTACGGGCTTGAGGCAGGCGATGAAATACTGAAGGATTTCGCAAAGCTGCTGAAAAGCAAGCTGGATGCATCAATGACCGCGTACAGACTGAGCGGTGACGAGTTTGCTGTTCTTGCCGACGGCACGAACGATATAAACGAGTTCAACCTCACCATAAAGCATATCATGCACGAGATAACCGAGCACAGATTTCAACACGAAGGCAATGAAATACAGCTTAATCTGACATCCGGAACCGCCCTCGGACACGAAAACCCTATGGTCAAGGCGGGGATGGCTATTAAACAGGCGCGGCAAAATAAAAAAACGCTCACAACCTATTCCGAGGTGCATCAGGTTGCCGAACAGATGCGCGAAACGATACAGTATACAACAGCACTTCGCGATGCTGTGCGGCTGGACAGGGTTATTCCGCACTTTCAACCCATAGCTGATACGGCAACAGGGAAAATTTTCAAGCATGAAGCCCTCATCCGTATTCAGGACGAGAATGGAAAGTTCATCCCGCCCATGTGCTTCCTTGAGCTTTCAAAACAGCTTAAACTATACAACGACCTGTCTTCAATTATGCTTATGAAGACCATAGAAAAGATAAAGGATACGGACAAGCGTATCTCCATCAACTTCGACAAAGAGGACGTTCTCAACCAGAGGATGCATAACAAACTGTTTGACGCTGTCCGGAAATACGGTCTTCAGGGCAGAGTGACAATAGAGATAACCGAATCCGAAGGCATAGACAACCTCAGCGAGCTTGCAGCGTTTGTCAGCAAGGCGAAACAGGAGAGCTGCCTCATAGCCATAGACGATTTCGGTACCGGCTATTCAAACTTCATGTATATCCTTTCGCTCCAGCCGGATTTTCTGAAAATAGACGGCTCCATAACACGCCAGATACTGGAGTCCAAACGCGCGCGCCTGCTCACGGAAACAATAGTCAGCATGTGCCACAGAGCAGGTATCAAAACCATCGGAGAATTCGTCTCCTCGGAAGAGATTTACGAAATTATGAAAGAACTGGGCGTAGATTACGTTCAGGGCTACTATTTCGGCAAACCCGAAATTGAACTGCTGTAATCCTTGTATTTATCCGCAAATTGCTCTAAATTGAACACAAACATAACTCTCAGGTGACTTATGATAAAACAAGAGCTTCTCGACGTTTTGGCATGTCCCAAGTGCAAACAGCCTGTCAGGGAATCCAAAGACGAAAAATACATCGTATGCGACACATGCAAACTCCTTTATGAGATACGCGAGGGTATCCCTGTGATGCTCATTGACGAGGCAAAACAGGTGGAAGACACAGGCGGATACTGATATGGAGATACTAAGCTCCTTTCAGATGAGCAAAGCCGACAGTTTTACTATCAATAATATAGGCATTCCCTCAGCAGTGCTTATGGAAAATGCGGCAGGTGCTTTTGTCCGCGTGCTCCTGGAAAAAATGCCTGAAATGACCTCCGCAGCGGTTGTCTGCGGAAGCGGAAACAACGGCGGCGACGGACTGGCGGCGGCAAGACTGCTCTGCAACTCCGGCGTACACACCGACGTGTACCTCGCCTGCGACCCTGAAAAGCTCAAGGGAGACGCGCTGGTCAATCTGAACATACTCAAGAACTATCCTGTGAACATCTTCGTTATAACAGATGACGAGATACCATCCTTTGAAAGTTACGACGTTACCGTTGACGCGCTGTTCGGCACAGGGCTTAACCGCCCGCTCTCAGGCTATCCCGAAGAGCTGGTGCACAGCATAAACCTGTCCTCAGAGTTCACAGCCTCGATGGATATCCCCAGCGGACTCTGCGGCGATACATGGCTGGTGATAGGCACAGCGATAGACGCAGACCTCACGGTCACTTTTGCACGCCCTAAATTTCCCCACGTTATGTATCCGGCCCGTAAACTTTGCGGCGAGGTTATAATCGTGGACATCTCCATTCCGGATTTCGCAATAACCGGCTGCCACACCTATCTGCTTACACCGGACAATCTTCCGGTTGTGACACCCAGAGAACCTGATAGCCACAAGGGCAACTTCGGACACGCCGTTGTCATAGGCGGAAGCCTCGGCAAATCAGGCGCAGTTCTCATGGCATCCCGCGCATGTGCGGTCTGCGGAGCCGGACTCACCACGGCGGCGGTACCCAAAGGACTCATCCGGACAGCGGAAAACTCAAACCCCGAAATAATGTCCCTCCCCCTCGGCGAAGGCGATTTTTTCACAGCGGAGGGTGCCGACAGGCTTATAGATTTTCTTGAAGGAAAAACTGTAGCATCAATAGGCATGGGCATCGGTACCGAAGAAGACACTGCGGAGTTTCTGGAAAAGCTGATAAACAAAACTGATATACCGCTCATAATAGATGCGGATGGAATAAACCTGCTGAAAAAGAAACAGTTCAGAAAACTGGAAGGCAGATGCGCCATAACCCCGCACGTCGGCGAGTTTGCAAGACTGCTCGGCATAACCACTGACGAGGTGAACCGCGACAGAATAAACCTTGCCAGCAAGTTTGCCTGCGACAACGGAATAATCGTTGTGCTTAAAAGTGCAGACACGCTCATTGCGCTTCCCAACGGACTGGTATTTGTAGATATTTCAGGTTCGCCCGCCCTCAGTAAAGGCGGCAGCGGCGACTGTCTCACCGGGCTTATCACAGGCTTTGCTGCTCAGGGCTATGACCTTGACTTCGCGTGTATGCTCGGCAGTTTCACACTGGGCAGAGCCGCAGAACTGGTGCTTGAAACGATGAACGAAAAAACCGTTCTTACGACTGATATAATAAACACTGTGGGACGCGTGCTGAATGAACTGGAACAGAACGCTTGAAAACGAAGAGGACACCAGAAAATTTGCAGAGGAAGCTGCGGAGCTTCTGAAAGGCAAGGTGGTTCTTCTCAACGGAACCCTCGGCGCGGGCAAGACATTTTTTGTTAAGTGCATAGCGGAACATTTCCACTGCACTCCGGCGTCAAGCCCGACATTCACTCTGCACCAGCAATACGACGGCGACATTACTATCCGCCATTTCGACCTTTACAGGCTTAACAGCTTCGATGAGCTTGAAAACATAGATTTTTGGGGCATACTCGAAAGCGGTGACACCTGTTTTGTGGAATGGGCTGAAAAATTTAATCTGCATGATGAGCTTGAAAATTATATCGAAATCAATATAACTGTATTAGACAAAACAAAAAGACAAATCACGGCGGTGACAGCTTGCTTATGAAACCTCAGATATGCCCCTATTGCGGGGAGAGAAGGCTCGAAGAACTTGAGCCGACAGAGATAATGGTGGACAATTCCCTCTGGGTGATTCACCATTACGAATGTCAGTTCTGCACGGAAGTTTTCGACAAGATAATTCCCGAAGGCGAACTCGAATACGAAGTTGACGACATTGATGCGGACATATACACGGACGGAGACATGAATGAAAAAAAATTCCGCAACTGATCTCTTCAGCCACCTTTCGGATGATGAGATGCAGCGTATCGTCCTGCTGAAAAACGGACTTGAGGATCTTAACCTCATCCTTCAGGAGATAGAAGATACATACAACAAACTTGCGGAAATAGGAATAACCGAGCAGGAGAAAAAAAATCAGCGACTCAGATTGCTGACACTGGAAAAATATCTTCTCGACCTGAACGAAAAGGTGAACTCGGCTATGGGAACCACAGACAACAAATCCAGACTTTCATAAATATAACGGAGACGACCCCTGATGCAGAAAGAATACCCCACGCGAATCAACCCGTCGGATTTTGAATCCGAGCTATATAAGGAATGGACAGATAAAAAATATTTCCACGCTGACGAACACAGCAAGAAACCGCCCTATTCCATAGTTATCCCGCCCCCAAACGTAACAGGCTCTCTGCACATGGGACATGCTCTTAACAACACCCTACAGGATATCATGATCCGCTTTCACAAGCTGAACGGATATGAAACAATGTGGATGCCAGGCACTGACCATGCCGGAATCGCCACACAAAACGTCGTTGAGCGTCTGCTCGCCTCCGAAGGCACAAGCAGACACGAACTCGGACGCGAAAAATTTATTGAACGCGTCTGGGAATGGAAGGCACAGTCCGGCGGTACCATCATAAACCAGCTCAGAAGGCTCGGTTGCGCCTGCGACTGGGACAGAGAACGCTTCACCATGGACGAAGGTCTGAGCCGTGCAGTTCGCAAAGTATTCGTATCGCTCTATAAAGAAGGACTTATCTACCGTTCCGACTATATCGTCAACTGGTGCCCCCGCTGCCACACCGCCCTTTCCGACCTTGAGGTGGAACATGAAGAGATTGAGGGCGCATTTTATCATATCTATTACCCCGTTAAGGGAACCGATATAAAACTTGAAGTTGCCACAACCCGCCCGGAAACCATGCTTGGCGATACCGCCGTCGCAGTTAACCCCAACGACGACAGATATAAACACCTTATCGGTAAAACCGTTATCCTTCCCCTCGTTGACCGCGAAATACCAATCATAGGCGATGAATACGTCGATATGGAGTTCGGAACCGGATGTCTGAAAGTGACTCCGGCGCACGACCCCAACGACTTCCTGCTGGGCATGAAACACAAACTGGAAAACATCAGCGTTATGGACGAAAACGCCGCTATCAACGAAAACGGCGGCGAGTTCAAAGGTCTCGACAGGTTCGAGGCGAGAAAAGCGGTTGTTGTAAAACTTGCAGAAAAAGGGCTGTTCGTTGCCAAAAAGACACACCAGCACAAAGTCGGTCACTGCTACAGATGCAAAACCGTCATTGAACCCAGAATCAGCCTTCAATGGTTCCTTAAAATAAAAGGTATGTCCGACGAAGCCGTGAAGGCGGTTCAGTCAGGTCAGATAGTTATAAAACCTGAAACATGGAATAAAACATTCTATAACTGGATGAACGACATCCGCGACTGGTGCATCTCCAGACAGATATGGTGGGGACACCGTATCCCGGCATGGTACTGCAAATGCGGCGAGATAATGGTTGAGGAGGAAGCTCCCGAAAAATGCTCACGCTGCGGAAGCACCCATCTTGAGCAGGAAACGGACGTTCTCGACACATGGTTCTCCTCCGGTCTGTGGCCATTCTCCACACAGGGCTGGCCTGAAAACACCGACACGCTGAAAAAATTCTATCCCACGTCAACCCTTATAACAGGCTTCGACATCCTGTTCTTCTGGGTTGCCCGTATGATGATGTTCGGTCTGAAATTCATGGACAAGGAACCTTTCAAAGAGGTTTATCTCCACGCCCTCATCCGCGACAAGGATGGACAGAAAATGAGCAAATCCAAGGGGAACGTTATAGATCCTCTTACCATGATAGACAAATACGGCGCGGACGCATTCCGCTTCACCCTCGCAGCCTTTGCCGCACAGGGCAGAGATATCAAGCTGGATGAGGCGAGAATCGACGGCTACCGCAACTTCGTGAACAAGATATGGAATGCATCCCGTTTCATCCTCACAGGATACGAAGGGCAGAAATTCACTGCGGATACAAAGCTCTCCCTTGAGGACAAGTGGATATTGCAAAACCTGAAAGAAACGGAAGAAACAGTTTCTAAAGCAATAGCCAACTACGACTTTAACGAGGCGGCGCTGGCAGTTTACCACTTCTTCTGGCACAAGTTCTGCGACTGGTACATAGAGCTTATCAAACCCAGAATTTACGACGAAACCAAAAAGGACGACGCATACGCCGTTGCCGCATACGTCATTGAAAAATCACTGGTTCTTATGCACCCCTTCATGCCATTCGTAACTGAATACATCTATCAGCTTGTAACCGAAAAAGAATCTATCATGCTCGCGGAATGGGAAAAATTCAGCTTCTCATTTGACGAGGAGATGAAGGAGATGGAGGAGATAATCGAGCTAATCGGGCTTATCCGCAATATCCGCGGCGAATATAACGTCTCCATGTCCAAACAGCTTAAAGCATACGTTAAAACTGACAACGAAGTGACAGGCACCGCCTTCACCAAATACAAGGATATGGTCATGAACCTTGCCAGACTCGAAACCCTGGAAATGACCGACACTGCCGTTGAAAAGGCTTCGCAGAACATAGCCACCTCTTTCGAGGTATATGTTTCCCTTGAAGGGCTGGTGGACTTCGCTGCCGAAGTTGCAAAACTGGAAAAAGAGCTGGCAAAACTCGAAAAAGACGCGAACATCTACGGCGGCAAACTGAAAAATGAAAACTATCTGAAAAACGCACGTCCCGACGTAATTGAAAAGGACAAAGAAAAGTTCGCAGAGATAGACGACAAGATGACAAAAGTAAAAGAGACCATAGAGAGGCTTAGAGAACAATGCTGAGAGAAAAACTCGTAAGACTCGCCCTCGAAGAGGACATCGGCACAGGCGATCTCACCGCAAAGGCTTTCCGCGACTATGAAAAACTTAGCGCCTTCGCGTATCTGGCAAAAGAGGATTTCATACTCTGCGGAACAAAGACCGCCCGCATAGTCTTCAACGAACTGAACGCCGGAATAAACACTATCTTTTACAAAAAGGATGGTGAACTCATCAAAAAAGGCGAAATATTCGGCGAAGTTAACGGTCCTGTATATTCCATCCTCTCCGGGGAAAGAACTTCTCTGAACTTCCTTCAAAGACTCTCAGGCATCGCCACAAACACAGCGGACTATGTTAAGGAGCTTGAAGGAACAAGCATAAAAATTCTCGACACCAGAAAAACCACTCCTGGCTGGAGAGTTATGGAGAAATACGCCGTGCTCATAGGTGGCGGCAACAACCACCGCATGGGACTTTTCGACGGCGTTATGCTGAAAGACAACCACGTTGACGCAGCAGGCGGCATAACCGCTGCGGTACGCCTTGTACAGAAAAGCATCCCCAGCACAGTCAAGATAGAGGTGGAGGTGCGCAACCTCGCCGAAGCAAAAGAAGCGGCGGAAGCAGGTGCTGACATCATTATGCTCGACAACTTCAAACTTGAGGACATGCAGGCGGCGATTGACATTATCGCAAAACGCGCAAAAATCGAGATATCCGGCGGCATAACCAAAGAGAAGCTGAAAGAGTTCCGCCATCTCGCCATCGACTATATTTCAATCGGAGCTCTTACTCACCACGCTGTGAGTGTTGATATGAGTCTGAAAATACGCAAATGAGATGCTGTGAGAGACTGCGCAAACTTTTAAACCGGAAGAGCACAATCGTTTTTATAGTGGTAGGCATCAGTTTTTTTATGCTTTTTCACTATCGCTCAAATCCCAACGCGCTGAAAATAGGCGCAAAGGCACCGGACATCTCTCTGGAATCCATGAATGGTGAAAAAATTAACCTATATGACATAAAAGAACCTGTCATGCTGGCATTTTTTAACACCAATACCTTTCTTTCCGGCGGTATGTATACACATCTTTATCTGAAAAACATGCCTTACTTCAAGAGTATAGACAAAATAAACAAAGCAAAACTTGTCATAATAACTGATGGAGACCAACGAAAAAATATTATACGAGAAAAATTGTCTGATTCACGTTATAAAATCCTTGAAAATAATGTTTATTCAAGCAATAATAAACTGGCACAGACAGAGTACGGGCTTTCCATCTGGCCCCATTTCTTTCTTATTGACAGTAATAAACAAATCATTTACGCCGCCAAAGTTCCCACTGTGGAGATTGTTGACGGTATTTTAGACAGGAGTCAGTAATGCACGATTTTTTTAACGTACAGGACATACAGGACGAATACGACATTGTCATTTTGGGGGCTGGTCCCGCTGGTCTCACCGCGGGCATGTACGCATCAAGAGACAAGCTGAAAGTTCTGATTCTTGAAAAACAATTCCCCGGCGGCTACGTTGCCATCACTGAGTGGGTTGAAAACTACCCCGGTTTTTTTGACGGCATAATGGGCGCTGACCTGTCTGAAAAATTTTACCACCATGCGGTTAAGTTCGGCACTCTGATACGTAACGGAAACTGCACAAAGATAGAGCTGGACGGCGATTACAAAATAGTACACATCGAAAACCGCGCAAAACCAGTTAAGGCGAAAGCGGTCATCATAGGCTTCGGCTGCGAACCTAAAAGGCTCGACGTACCCGGCGAAAGCAGATTCTACGGCAGAGGTGTTTCCTTCTGCGCAACCTGCGACGGTTCTTTCTATAAAGACAGGGTCGTTGCCAGCGTCGGCGGAGGAGACTCCGCAATTGAGGAAGGAGAATATCTTACCCGTTTTGCATCAAAAGTTTATGTAATTCATCGACGCGATACCTTCCGTGCATCAAACCTTGCAATGGAGCGAGCATACGCCAATCCCAAGATGGAGTTCATCACCGATACCGTTGTTGACTCAGTTAACGGTGAAACAAAAGTCACCGGAATAACACTGAAGAACGTTAAAACAGACGAAAAACGTGACCTTGAAGTAGACGGTCTGTTTGTTTTCATCGGACACACAGCAAAAACAGAGCTTGTTAAAGACCTTGTGAAAACCGACGAATGGGGATTTATCGTTGCTGACGAATCCACGAAAACATCAGTACCCGGCATCTTCGTTGCGGGCGACGTTCGCACAAAAGAGTACAAACAGATAACAACCGCGGTATGCGACGGCACAGTTGCTGCTAAAAACGCAGAAAAATACATCAACGAAACTTTTGTGAAGGCATAAGTTGAGCGGACTTCCCCCTGTAACCTTTGTTCCCACACCGATAGGCAATCTGGGGGATATTACCCTGCGCAGTCTCGATGCGCTGAAAGAGTGTGACATTGTTTTCGCAGAGGACACCCGCACTGCAAAGTCACTTCTGAATGCGCTGGACATAAAGAAGCCTGTGGAATCATATCACAAAGATAACGAAACACAGGCTTCGGCAAAGGTTTTGAACGCTGTTAACGGCGGAAAGACCATTTGTGTAATCTCCGAAGCCGGGACGCCATGTATCAGTGACCCTGGAAACACGCTCACATCCGTTCTTGTGCGCGAAAACGTAAAGTTTCAGGCGCTTCCGGGGGCAACAGCTTTTGTACCTGCGCTCATGATGTCCGGTTTCGACATATCCGACTTCTATTTCCACGGTTTCCTGCCGCACAAACCTTCCGAACGCCTCAAAGCCGCTGAATCACTTGCTATTTACAACACGGTGATAGCTTTTTACGAATCCCCTCATAGAATAGAAGACACCCTGAAAACACTTTTGCAGGTTTTCCCAGCACCGATATTCTGCGCGCGTGAAATTACAAAGATTTATGAATCGTCGTATTTTGTTAACAGCGAAGCTGACATAGAGCAGATTATGAAAAAGGGGGAGTTTGTGGTTGCTGTGAACAACCGCAGAAAAGATACACAGACCGAACCAACGGACTGCGGCGAAACCGCAAAGAAGCTGATTAAGGCTGGCTACAGCTCAAAAGATACTGTAAACATCCTTAAAGCACTGGGATATAAACGAAACGACGCTTACTCAGCGGTTCAGGAGATTGTAGAATCCTGAAACGATAAAAAAGACCGAACCTGCTGCCATCAGCCCGAAAAGGAACATCTTCTTTCTCTTTATCATCTTATGAGTCAGCTTATCCAGCGACGGTTTAACGTTGTCCGGAACATTCTCTTTCAGCATATTGGCAAATTCTTCAAAATTTCCGTACATAGACGAGATGAACACAAATTTATGCGGATCGGAAAGGATAAGTATCACCCGCCAGCGCAGGTTGACTATGCCTATCTCTTCAAGCTCCGACATCTTTATGCTTTTGCTGCCCATCAGGTTTTTAAGACTCACTTCGTCATCGTCAACGCTTACGCGGCTTATGAGCATACTTGCCAGGTTATAGAGCAGAAAAACCGTCAGAACTGCACAAATCGCCGCCGAACCACCGGAACCGTCTCTTGCAACGAATGAGAACGAAAAGAACAGGGACGAAACAAAAAGGAATACCATCGCGTACAGTAGTTTTCTATTTATTCTATAAACCGTCAATGCTTATCTCCAGTGGCAAATCGCTCAGAAAGTTTTTCTTCTGTTTTTCTATATCATTGATTGTGTTAAGTGTCATTTCAAAATTTTCACTGCGCAGCGCATAAACGATTCTTATCTCCTTTCCTGTCATTTCCTGCGGATAGTTCTTCATATATTCGGAAATGCTGTCTATAAGCCTTCTGCCGTTATAGTTGAGGACAAAATACAGCAGTTTGTAATAGTCGGTATACCTGTCCGACGCGCGCAGATTGGCAAGAGACGTATAAGATGCCTCGGCGTTCACAAAATCCTCTATCCAGAGGAAATAATACAGCGAAGCCTTATATAGTTCTTTGTAGCGGATGTCGATGGAGCTCATCTGCTGCAAATATTTAAGAGCAGAATCCTTATCTTTCAGCATTATGCTGTAATAAACCATCTCTTTAAGCGCAGCCTTATCGTCCTTGTAGTCAGCAAAATTGAAAACCGCAGGCTTTTTTCCCTGTTTCAAAAGCGCATATGACTTCATGAATTTATAAGCCCTGTCGTTTATCAACCCCATATCCACAGACTTGCTTATCCCCTCTTCCGTGGCGGTAAGATCCCAGAGAACGCGCCCTCTGTATATGCTGCGTCTGTTGTTCAGCGGCGAAAGCGCCTTGTGCCCGCTTCCGGACATATAGTCGGCAACGGCGTATATATTGTTAAAATAGGCGTTTTTATTTCTGTAAGGATCAAGGTCTGATTTGACCTTTTTATACATCCCAAGTCCGTTTTCCGCCAGAAATGACGAATAGAGTATCGGCTCCGGAAGATTGCGTTTGCTCTCCACAGCCTGAACGGCCCTGTCCCGCACTATGTTGTAATAATCAGCAGGAGTTGTGGTCTTGGTCATCAGTTTCATGGTGGCGGCAAGCCCAAGATAAGCCGGAAAATGGTAATTATTCTGCAACACAGCCGTGTCGAAGTATTTAGACGCAAGCTCCGGCTCGCCAAGATTCATCTTCGCAAGCCCCATATTATAGAGCGTATACGGGTTGTTGTTCAGCATATCATTGGCTTTATTAAATTTTTCAAAAGCCTCTTTAAACCTGTAAGCGAACATATCAGCGACACCGGCGTTATTCAGCTTTATCCCTTCTGAAAACTCGACTGAGCGCTCAAGCTCGCGCAGCGCACTCAGTTTATCGTTTTCCTGCAAGAGCTTATACCCCATCGCAACGAAATTCATCATTTCAGAAGGTTCTATGAAAAGCGGGTAGAGCATAAGCGAAAGCATCTGCTCATATTTTCCGTCAAACCTGTATGAAAAGTCGATGTCCTCCATGCGGGTGACAAGGTGAAATTTAACATTTGTACTGCGGGCGAAGGCATCGCTTCGCTTCGCCTGCTCCGCCACAGTCTCTTTAAGACCTTCTATGTTATTGGTGTTAAAGAACACTGCTGCGCGATACCAGAAATATTCAGGTTTGGACTTATTTATCTTTTTTGCGTATGTCAGCACGTTATCGTACTTTTTGTATTTAAGGTTAATATATGACTGATAAATATAATAATCGTTGTCTGTTTCCGGAGGAATGTTCTCTACGAATCTTCTTGCAGGCACCATCTTATCTTTAAAGATGTAATATGCAACACGAGCAAGGTTGAGAAACGGCGAAGACCTGTCGGACAATAGTTCCGGCTCAACAGAACTGAGGCTTTCATAATATATTATTCTATGCTTGACAAGCATATACAGCATATCATCAGTTTTAAAGCGTTCATAGGAAGCCGTGGCAAGATTGCCGGCATCAGCTATTTCACCCATTCCGAGAAGCACTTCATATTTCAGCCTGTAATATTCGGTTTTGTCAGGAAATTCGTTTATAAGCGCAGTGATATCCTTATTAGCCTCTTTATACTGCCCGTCCTGATAATAGGCTTTTGCCAGTCTGAACCTGTATTCCTCAAGAGGGTTCTTCTCTATCAGCTCTTTAAGGAGCGCAATGGCGCTTTTGTTGTCGCCCAGCGCAGCATAGTTGAGCGCGGCAAGGTTGACCGCCTCTTCTGTGCGGAAAAGTTCCACAGCTTTCAAAGCGTTTGCAAGTCCCTGCTGGTACATACCCTCGTTGTAATAGGCGCTGCCAAGGTTATAATAATCCGTGTAGTCTTTGTATGGCAGGTTTTCAAGTATGGCTATTCCATCTTTGTATTCACCGATGGTCATAAGGAAATATGCGTAGTTCGACTGAACGTATTTGGAGTGTTCGCCTTTTTTCATAGCCTCCTGAAAATATTCGGCGGCAAGTGCCGTCTCGCCCCGTTTCAGGTGTATATTAGCCATATTGACAAGCATCTTCGCAGAGCTGGCGTTATTGTCCTTCAGAAGTCTTCGGACTATTTTTTCCGCCTCTTCCAGCTTTCCCGTCTGCATAAGCACCACGCCGAGATTCATGTATGCTTCTTTGAAATTGGGATTTTCTTTGACAGCCTGCCTGAAAGCGTCTTCAGCCTTGTCTATTTCGCCAAGAAGATAATAGCTGACGCCCATGTTGTAAAAGGCTATTGAACGATTCTGAGCCAGCGCCTCGCTGTAAAATTCTATGGCGTTGCTGAACTCACCTTTGAGAAAGAAATCGTTACCTTTCGTTATATTTTCGTTCTGACTTATAATAGGTGAAACGATAGGTTTCGTGTCTGTTATCTTCTCGTCGAGCTTTGGCTGGGGTTTGTCCTCTTTTGAACAGGAGAACATCAGCACAGACAGAAATACTGCTGCGATGATAACAACGCGGTATGGCAGACGCAAACGTGAAAATCTGTTCTTTTCGATGTTTATGTCCGGCGGCATAATCCGTTATCCCTCCGGTACTTTATATTATTATGAGGCAAATACCGACTCCGTTCGAAAAACCTTTCGTAGGAGTTTAATCGGATAATTTGCGTAAAAGTTGATATGTTATTAGCCGCGCATCCTGAGCGACAGAAGATATTTTACAACCTATTTGACGGCTTCGTCAATGGCTTCGTTGGCAAGCCTGTCAGCTGTCTTATTCATCGCGCGGGGAACGTGGGTGAAAGTCACTTTTTTTCCGGTAAGAACGGCGTCAAGTTCCTGTTTCAGCGGAATGATATTAGGATGCTTCACCTTATACTCTCCCTTCATCTGCTTGACCACCAGCTCGGAATCCAGAAAGAAGTTCAGTTCATAAACGTCCTTAACAACAGGATTTTTTGCTGCTTCGATAACGGCGGTGTATTCGGCAAAGTTGTTCGTCGCCTGTCCGAGGTATTTTTTTCCGGTGTAAATTTCCACACCGTCGGCATAAACGGCAAAACCGCAGGCGGCGTGTCCGGGGTTTCCCCTGGACGCGCCGTCTGTGTATATATCAATCTTCGGCATTAGTTTTTTCTTCTTCGTCAACAGAATAAAGAAATCTCTGGCAGTTGGGGCACTGGAGAAGTTCTTTTTCTTTTTTGACCTCAACATAGAGCTGGGGCGGAATCTTTATGCAGCAACCTGTGCAGGTTTCGTTGTCAACCCGGACAACGGCAAGGTTGTGTCTCGCGTCCCTTATCCTCTCATATTTTGAAAGCATAGGTTTTTTGATAACTTTGATGGCTTCAGCTCTTGCGGCCTTGTCTTCGGCAAGCCTGTTGATGAGCTCGGCGTTCTCCTCGTCCTTCTGGGTTCTGGTAAACTCAAGCTCTTCCTTCATTTTTTCAAGTTTGTCGATGACAGACTGATTTTCAGCTTTGTATTTGTCCACGGATTCCGTAAGCTCGATGAGTCTCAGCTCCGATTCGTAGACGTTCTTTTTCAAAGTGTCCATCTCTTTCAGCACAGCTTCGTATTCCTTGTTATTCTTAACATCGGGAAGTTTTTTCTGTGCTTTCTCAAGAAGAGCTTTGCCCTCTTCATAGGCTTTCTCAACCTGAGTTTTGGCGGCGAGATCCTTTTCATATTTTGCGTTGAACCCGTCGAAAGCCGCCTGTGCTTTATCAAGCTCCGCCTGTGCCTTTTGAACGTATTCGGGCTGACCTGCCAGCTTTGCCTCTGCATCGGCTATCAGGTTGTCCAGACGCTGAATCTCGATAAGCTGCGAAATTATCTCCAACATTTACTTTACCTCCAGTTGATGATAGGCGGTTCTTCGTCTATCAGCACTGATTTTATATTAAATTGTTTACTTATTTCTTCTGACAAATATTTCATAAAGATGCGTTCCGTATGAAAATGACCGGCATCAACGATTACAACACCGCTCTCACAGGCGTCAAGCGCCTCGTGGTGCTTCATATCGCCGGTAACAAGGACATCTGCTCTACCGATGCATTTTTTCCACAGAGAGGCACCGCTGCCCGTTACAACGGCAAAACGTTTCACCTTGCCAGACAGGTCAGATGTGTTGACCCGGAGCGCGTCCGCACCAAGAACGAAACGCACATGGTCAAGGAAGCGTGACATAGGCATTGCCGCTTCAAAGGAGGCAATGCGTCCCAGACCGTACTCCGCGCCGCCGAGAACAGGATAAACGTCGTAGGCAACCTCTTCATAAGGGTGCGCTTTTATAACTTCTTTTATGAGATTGTTTACTTTTGATTTTTCGATGATTGTTTCGATGCGGTGTTCATGAACTTCTTCCAGTGTGCCGGGTATGCCTATGAAAGGGTTTGCGCCGTCGCATGGTGTGAATCTGCCCGTACCTTCGGCAGAGAAGGAAACGTCAGAGTAGTCTCCTATGTTTCCCGCACCCGCCGCCGCCATGGTTTCCCTGACAACCTGAGAGTGCGTCACAGGCACAAAGACAACGAATTTCACCATTTCTGTGTGTCCCTCGGAAACGAGAGTCTCTTCAACTCTGCCGCCAAGCAGTGCGCAGAGATGATCGTTAAGGCTGTAATCCGCAAGGTCAAGGCTTGTGTGGTGCGAAAGAACAGAGAGTCCGTTCCGGATGGCTTTTATGACTTTTCTGTCGAAAGGTTTGTCGAAATTAAGGCTTTTCAGTGAACCAAAAAAAAGGGGGTGATGAGTTATCAGAACCTCACACCCCTCTTCTATTGCTTTGTTAATAACCTTTTCTGAAGGATCAAGTGCAAAAGCGGCTTTGTTGATTTCCCTGTCGTCAGGTACTATCTGGTTCCCGCTGTTATCCCAGTCGTATTGACGGTCACGGTCAGCGATCCCCTTCTCCAAATAGTTTCTTAAATCTCTTATCCTTGCCACTTAGTCCTTTCTCTGTGATATTTAAAAGTTAAAAAATGGGCCAAGCTGGACTCGAACCAGCGACCTACCGGTTATGAGCCGGTGGCTCTAGCCAACTGAGCTATTGGCCCTTGGGAGTGATGTTTTTACTCGTAAATTACGGTTTTGTCAACACTTTTATTCAGTAAAAGTTTTTAAAATTCTGCTTCTTGTGGGGTGGCGCAGTTTCCTCAATGCTTTTGCTTCGATCTGTCTGATACGTTCGCGTGTGACATTGAATTTCTTACCTACCTCTTCAAGTGTATGGTCGGAGTCGCAGTTGATTCCAAAGCGCAGTTTAAGCACCTCAGACTCTCTGTGGCTCAAAGTTTCCAGTATCTGCTGGGTATGCTCCTTCAGCTTGAGATATGTCACCTCTTCCGAAGGATTTTTGGCGGATTTATCCTCGATAAAGTCGCCAAGGCTCGAATCCTCATCTTCGCCTATCGGCGTTTCAAGGGATACCGGTTCTTTGGCTATTTTCATAACCTTCTTTATCTTCTCAACGGGAATATCCATTTTAAGGGATATCTCCTCAGGAGTAGGTTCGCGTCCCATATCCTGCTGAAGCTGACGGGTTATCTTCATCATCTTGTTGATGGTCTCTATCATATGCACCGGTATACGGATTGTGCGCGCCTGATCAGCTATGGCGCGGGTTATCGCCTGACGTATCCACCATGTCGCATAGGTGGAGAATTTGTAGCCACGTTTATATTCAAACTTTTCGACTGCCTTCATAAGACCGATGTTGCCTTCCTGAATAAGATCGAGGAACTGCAATCCTCTGTTGGTGTATTTCTTTGCGATTGAAACAACCAGACGGAGGTTCGCTTCGATAAGTTTAGATTTTGCGGCTTCCGTTTCAGACTCGCCCATTATGAGGCTGTCGTGTATAACGTCCAGTTCCGCCTTATCAAAACCCAGATTGCCCATGGCAGCGTCATAGTTCTTTTTGGCGATTTTAAATTTTTTCTGTATTGTGGCTATGTCATTGACGTTCATGCCGCGTTTTTCGCAGGCACATTTTATGTCGTCCTCGCATAGAACAGCCAGTTCGGGATGTTCTGTCAATTTAACCAGACGGCAGAGTTTTTCAAGTTCTCTGGTTCCGTCAAGAATTGAAGAATAAGCGTATTTTATATCTCCGGCGATGTTGCATATTTTTGAATAATTAACTTTTATTTCAAGGAGCTTGTCGGTGATGTCGTCAACAGAGTCATGCATCGTCTGTTTAAGGGAAAGTATCTCATCCAGAGACAGCTTATCCTCTTTAATCCTGTCGTTGATGCTTATATTCTGTTTCAGCTTTTCGGCTATATCTTCCAGAATGGCGATATACTGCTCTTTGATCTGAAGTTCCTTTTCGTCAACGGGAATAGGAGCCGCCTCAACGGCAATCTCCTCTTCTTCTTCCTCTTCCTCTTCTGTTTCCGGTTCATCCTTGATGAAATCCTCTTCGCCGTCTTCAACGGGTTCGGAATCACCATCGATGTTTCTTATTATTTCGGCGTCGGGTTCGTCCATATCGACAGGCTCGCTTTCAAGCTCGTCCTCAATATCTATGATATCCTTCAGCCTCATGCTGTCGTTTTTGATACCCTCCGCGATCTCCATTATTTTGGCAGCGGTTTTCGGGTAGAGCAGAACGGCGCGCAAAACTTTCCGCTGTCCGTCCTCTATCTCTTTGGCGACTTCAATCTCCTCGTCCCGGTTGAGCAGCGGTATGTTGCCCATCTCTTTGAGGTAGAGTCTTACGGGGTCGTCCGTGCTGATTGTCTCTTCGCCGACATCTTTCAGAAGTCCGAAAGACTCGTCGTCATCGTCGTCGATATCCTCATCAGCGGTGAACAGACCTGGTTTGTCCACTTTGCTGTCGATGACGTCTATTTTAAGCTGGGCGAGGAGCATCATTATCTCATCGATAAGCTCAGTTGTAAGTATATCGTCCGGCAAGTTTTCGTTTATTTCATCGAAAGTGAGGAATCCCTTTTCTTTTCCAAGGGCGATAATGTTCTTGACTTCAGGGCTCTTGATCTTTCTCGACATCAGATTCAATCCTCCGGGTTCCTTTTGCGCATCATGCGTCCAGCCTGCTCAAATTTCTTTATAGCAAGCTCACGCGCCTTCGCCCCGCCATCTGAGATTTTTATCTCTTTAGACAGGGAATCCATGACAGAGTTGGAAATCAGCTTTTCTCTGGCAGCTGCCGCCAGTCTGTAGATATCGGTGTCGGGCATTTTTATTACCGCTTCCGAAAGTTCGCTGCCCACGTCAGGTGAGCACAAAAGGACACTGATATTATCACCATCACGTAAAACATCAAGCACTTTCTTATATATATCAGCCAGAATTTTGTCGTTGAAAAATTCCGGCAGAATATTTTCTGTCTGCATAAGGGCTACATCTTCCGGCAGTTTAAACAGAGTGGCAATAAACTCTCGCTCGTATATATATGTTGCGGCTCGTACAGCTTTTTTAACAGGATGCCTACCAACTATTTTTAAACTATTATTTGCGGCGGAAAGGTCAATATCCTTTTTAAGTATTTCTTTACCGACATTGAATATCTCAGCCAGTTTTTCCGCGTAATGCTCTTTTCTGTATGGACTTTTTACTTTTGTCAGCATCTGCTTCATCCGCTCAAGATTTCTTAAACGTACGTTCATGTCCGCCGAGTTTTCCATAAGTGTCTCGGCTGTGAAGATGAAAAGATCTTTTCTGGTTTCAAGCAGCTTCTCAAACCCCTCCGCGCCCTCGCGGTCGAGGAAGGTGTCGGGGTCGTCCTCTCTGGGCAGAAAGATGACCATGGGAAAGCTATCCGCTGCGACAAAAACGTCGAGGCTTTTCAGTGCAGAGTTATATCCGGCGTCGTCACCGTCATAAAGCATATATATATCGTCGGTAAACCTTTTCAGCAGAGTCACATGTTCAGGTGTGAGCGCGGTACCCATAGTCGCCACACTGTTTCCAAATCCCTTGTCATAAAGACGCATCACATCGAAAAAGCCTTCGACTATAAGCACATGTCCCTTTTTGCGGATATGCTCCTTAGCCAGATCCAGATTAAAAAGCACCTTACGCTTTTTAAATATCTCCGTTTCGGGCGAGTTTATGTATTTGGGCATCTGCCCCGTTATGGTTCTGCCTGAAAAGGCGATAGTTCTGCCGGTCACTCCACGTACAGGGATCATCACCCTGTCAAAGAACATCAGACGCAGACCGTACGCCCCCTCTTTGAACAGACCGGAACCGAGCAGCACACTCTTGTCATACTTACGAACGTATTTTTCCGTATCGAACTTCTGAGGAAAATATCCAACCATGAACCTCTCAAGGAGGCTGTCGGAAAAATTCCTGCTTTTAAGATAATTGAGAGCCTCTTTTCCAATACCCGAATAAAGATTCTTTCTGGCGTCAAGCACCAGTTCCTCATGGAGCGCGGCAATGTCCTTCGCAGTCTGACTGACCTCCGCTCCTTCATATTCTATCACAACACCGTACCTGTCCGCCAGAAAACGCACGGATTCGGGGAACGGGAGGTTGTAATAGTTCATCACAAACGATATCACGTTTCCGCCGGTCCCGCAGCCGAAGCAGTGGTAAAATCCCTTGTCGGGATGAACGTTGAACGAAGGGGTCTTCTCCGAGTGAAACGGACAAAGCCCTTTAAAGCTGTTCCCCATCTTTTTCAGGGGGACAACATCGTTAATTATCTCGTAAATATCGCTTGCTTCCAGTATTTCGTCAATTTTAGATGAAGGTATTTTCATGAGTTAAATAAGAGTAGCTCCATAGTGCATACTTATATTGTATAGACAAAGAATCAAATATCAAATATATTTTGCCCATGCTGTCAATTAATAATTTATCCGTAGAACTGAAAAGCCCGGACAACCCTTTTATAATCCTGCGGGACGTATCGTTCCGTCTGAAAAAAGGGGAGATTCTCGGAATAGCCGGAGAGTCCGGCAGCGGAAAGACCATTCTGGCAAAAACAATACTGAACCTCATCCGCAAACCTGTTGTAAAAACGGCAGGCAGCATATTCCTTGACGAAAAAGAACTTAAAGATGAAAAAGACTTCGCCGGCATAAGAGGCAACAGGGTCTCTATGATATTCCAGAACCCCACAGGTTCGCTGAACCCCGTGTTCACCGTGGGCGCGCAGATAACCGAGGCGATCCTTGCACATAATCCGAATATTAAGAAAAAAGAGGCGTGGGAAAGAGCCGTCTCCCTGCTTTCCGAGGTTGAGATACCACATCCGGCGGAACGTATGAACTCCTATCCGCACCAGCTTTCCGGAGGGATGAACCAGCGCGTTATGATTGCCATTGCGCTCTCCTGCGATCCGGAAGTTCTCATAGCCGATGAACCCACTACGGCACTGGACGTCACCATCCAGCAACAGATAATTCTGCTGATAAAAAAACTGAACATCGAAAAGAAACTGTCGGTAATATTCATCACCCATGATCTCGGACTGCTGACAAGGATTGCAGACGAAAGCTGCATCATGTATGCAGGCGAGATACTGGAGCGCCTCGGCGCGAAAGACCTTAAAGAAAACAGGATGAGGCACCCTTATACGCGTGCTCTGAAAGACTGTATCCCCGCCATAGGCGACAAACGGCAATACCTGAACACCATCAAAGGCACCATAACCTTTAACGGCGCCTCATTCGACAATAAATGCGTATTCGCGGACAGATGCGAAAGAAAGACCGAAAGATGCGTCCGTGAAAAACCTGAGTTCAGAGACGGGTTCTCCTGCTTCAACCCTTTGTAGAGTATATATCATAATAGCTGATGCACTTCATTGAACATGAGATCGCTTCGGGCATTATGCCCTCGCGAAGACAGGGCAAAGGTCACGTCTCTGCGAGGAATGGAATGACGAAGCAGTCTCTCTTTTCTCTATATGATATTAACTAAGCGAAATTTCTAAACCTTTATACTCTTCCACCTGCCGCTTCTGAACCGTATCAGAAGTATCACAGCACGCACCACCGATTCTATCATCGCCACAAGGTAAATCCATATTGAATTGGTCACATAAAAAGTGAGCAGCCATGCGGGCAGTATACGCAAACACCATAACGACACGGCGTTTATGGCAAACGTAACATTTGTGTCCCCTGCTCCGCGCAAACTGCCCGAAAGAACGAAGCACATGGCAAGCGGCACCTGAGAAACGCCCATTATCCGCAGATACCATGCCGCATTCTCTATCGTCGCCTGATTATCGGTAAATATCCGCGCTATCGCATAGGGAAAAACAGTCATAAGAAGTCCGAGAACACCCATTATTACCGAAGCTGATATGGTCGCCGCATAAGCGTCCTTCTCCGCCTCATCAGGCTTTCCCGCACCAAGCCCCTGCCCAACTAAAGCCATGCTGGCGAAGATAAACCCCACACCCGGCATGAACGCAAGCCCCTCAATGCGCAACCCTACCTGATAGCCAGCCAGCGCATCAACTCCGAACTTCGCCACCAGAGCCGACAGTACCAGATATGATGGATGCACAATTATCCTTTCAAGCCATGCCGGCACCGCAACCTTTATACCGCGCCGGAGCAGGCTCATATCGAACGAAGGGATTATTCTGATATCTCTGCTGAAAAAATAGCATACGAAATAGACAACTACCTGATAATAAATGACGATCACCGTTGCGAGCGCGGCACCTTTTATACCCATAGCCGGAAACCCAAGATGACCGAATATCATCGCCCAGTCCAGAAAAACGTTAATAATGTTACCGGAAATGCTTATATAAAGAGGAATTTTCGTTTTTCCCAGAGCGTTCAGCCCGCTGAACAGCACCCCCTGAATAAAAAGCGCCGGAAGTGCATATGAATAGGTGGAAATATATGTCGTACCTTCGTGCACAACATCTTTGCCGGTTCCGAGAATCTCGAACAGCACCGGTGCATTAAACATACAGAAAAACATGAGAGGCAAAGAGATTACGAATGAAAAAAGTATCATGACATAAACGGTCTGCCCTGCCTTATCCATCTCTTTCGAACCGTAAAAACGGGAAACAAGAACGTTTGTCCCCACATATACCAGCGACATAAAGGCATACAGAAGAGCGGTGTACTGCATACTGACACCGACGGAAGCCAGACTCACAGCCGATATGCGACCCACAAACAGCATATCGATCATCGTCTGCACCATGTTCATCAGATTATGAAATGCAGATGGCAGGGAGATTGCAAGCACCCTGCGGTACCTCTCGTTAATAACAATCATAAATTCCTCATACGCCGTATCTTTTCATATACCGCGCTAAAATATACACTAATACACGCGAAAGTATATTGCAATAAATCTGTTTTGGTTTTACAATAGCTTTAAATAAAATAGCATTTCATTACATAGGATTAATGACATGATAGGTAAATTTTTTAATAAAAAAACTGCCGCAGAGAAAGCCAAAGACCCCATATCTATCTATGTTAATAGACTGTGTGATAATTTCGCTAAAAATATAACACTGGATGAAAGCATCGACAACACAGTTTTCTCTGTGGTAGACACCGAAACAACCGGGCTCGACCTTGCAACCGCAAAAATAATCAACGTAGCTGCTGTAAAGGTGCAGAACTTTAAAATAATAGATTTCTATAACTCGTTCATAAATCCTGAAATTCCTATACCTACAGAATCTATCAAATGGCACAATATTACCGACGAAATGGTGGCGGACAAACCCACAGCCGGCGAGGTTCTGCCGGATTTCATAAATTTCGTCGGCAGCTCTATCATCGTCGGACACCACATCAATTTTGATATAAAGATGATAAATAAAGAACTTGAAGACTGCTACGGTTGCACAATCCACAACCAGTGGCTCGACACAATGTTCATCTATTCCAGAGCCATAAGAAAGAAAGAGGAGCATGTCAGTCTCGACCTTCTCCTTGAAAAATATAAAGTGGTATGCAACGGGCGACACACCGCTCTTGGCGACGCGCTCGCCACTGCCGAGGTCTTCACAAAAATGGTCAGTCAGGCGAAAACAGATTTCGAATCTCTCAGGCAGCTTATTGAAACCCAAAAAATGATTTCCGGATAAGTTTTATATTCTGCAACCTATCCGTTGACTGTCTGGATTAACTGCTGTATCCTAAACCTATGAGTGATTTCAGACTGAACGTCCTAAAGGAAATTCTTAACAGCTACGAAAAATTCTTTATCCACCTTATGCCGCACCCTAACCTTATAATAGGGTCCCGCGGACTCATGGGTGAGGAGAAAAAGAACGGTCTGGTGCTGGTTTTCAGTTCATATTCCTATGACAAACTGAGCATGGACGACGACAGTATCACCGTTAATATGAAATTTTCAGGCAGCTGGGAAAGCCTCTATATCCCTGTAGATGCTGTCAGCGCAGTATTCAACGACCCGGTTAAACCCGAATTTATGTTCAGTTTCAAACCGCAAAACAGAAAAAATGCGCCAAAACCTGTGGAAAAAGCGGAAGAAGAAGACGATTCTGACGACATTTCGGAAAACACCTCCACCTCTGCCAACAACGTGATCCAGTTCAAAAGAAAGAATTAAACATCCGACATAATCTTGTCTTAGATTGAAATACGAGACTGCTTCACCCCTTAGGGGTTCGCAGAGACGTGATTTTTATTCCGTCTTCGCGAGGAGCGGCAGCGACGCGGCAATCTATCTTTCTCCTCCCTTTGATAAAGGGAGGCTGGAAGGGATTTACATTTCTTTTCGTCTTTGCGAGGAGCGGCAGCGACGCGGCGATCTCCTCCCTTCTGATAACAGACTGATCAATCCGCCTTATATCCCCGTCTCCTCTATCTCAGGACTGACACTCTTATACTGCGGCATTACAATTTGCCTCGAAATTTTCTCCATCCATGGAAAAATTTCGTCAGCGCTACTCTCGGCAAAGCCTCCATGCGCTCACGTTACGTTCGATCAACCGAANNATTTCTTCCTGAAATCTTAAATGCCCGTCTCCTCTATCTCAGGACTGACAGCCTTATACTGCGGCATTACAATTTGCCTCGAAATTTTCTCCATCCATGGAAAAATTTCGTCAGCGCTACTCTCGGCAAAGCCTCCATGCACTCACGTTACGTTCGATCAACCGAA
>DKFP01000006.1:75559-232865 GCA_002452405.1 Deferribacteraceae bacterium UBA6793
ATTTCTTCCTGAAATCTTAAATGCCTGTTTCCTCTATCTCAGGACTGACACTCTTATACTGCGGCATTACCATGCCGACGGTGGCGTTGATATACGTCGGGTCGGCGACAGAATATTTTTTGCCCTTATATGTAAGATAAGCTCCAACTGTTTTGTCCCCCATATCAACCGCTGTTGCGACATGGTCAGGGTAGTTAAGCATCACGACATCCTTTTTCAGCAGTTTCTCCACCAGATATGCGAAGAAAACGCTTCTGTCTTCGCAGTCGCTGTAGGGATAATAGATTATCTCTTCCGCATAGAAAGATTTCTCTTTTCCGAACTGCTGGTCGTCCGTTTTATAATCGAACGCCGTCTGCACGAAACGCAGAAGAATGTTTATGCTCTCTTCCGTGGATTTACCCTGTATTATTCCAGCCAGGGTCGGCAGAATTGTTTTGTCAACCCACTGAGGAACCGATGCGGAAGTATATATCGGCAGATCAGTCTGCGGGAAAGAAGTGAGGTATGCTATGTCGTATTTATTGGCGACAGCCTTTACAGTATATTTATTCTTATCATATTCAAACGACAGATCCCTGTCGAAACGGGCGAAAGAGAGTTTCGGCTGCTTCATGTTTACAAAACTGACAGCCTTTGTGGCAGTGGGATAATTGCCTTTATACGTATAAAGCGCGTCTGTGGAGGTGCTTATTTTCTCCAGTGTATTTACAAGATAAAAGCGTTTACTGTCAAATGTATAGAAAGAAATATCGTATAAGCTCGAATCTGCGGGCAGCATCAGCTTTGTAACGCCGGATTTAGTGTAGCCCAGCTTTGCGTTATATCCGCTTTTGACAAGGAAGAACCACGCAAGCATCTTCTGTTCGGATGCCTCGAACATAAGTTTCGAAGTGAATCTGTCCACCAGCATGACATAACCCCAGTCGCTGAGGTCTGTTTCCTTGGCTGTTTTCTGTAGGACTGCAAGCGACTTATTATAGTCAGCCGATGCTACCGCTTCCCACCATTTCGCCACGTTGTCGGAAGATACAGGTTTCTGTACGTTCGCTTTTATTTTTTTATCGTACGGGATGCTCAGACTGACACCGAAAAACGTCATATCTACGGAATCGCCTTCTGTCGGCGCATAGAACGGTTTGGGTTCAGGTATCTCACCTGTAAAAGCGGGCTGTGGTTCTTTTGGTTCTGCCGGTTCCTCTCTGGGTTTTACAACAGGTTTCGGCGTTTCAGCTTTCGGCTGCTCTTTAACTGGTTCCGGCTTAGGGGCGGGAATAACAACAGGAGCAGGCGCTGGTTTTGCAATTATTTTTACGGGTTCAGGCTTTGCCACAGGCTTTGTTTCCGGCTGAACGACGGGTTTCGGCTCGTCGAACTGCTTAACAGGCTTCTGCCCTTTATACTCTTTCCACTGCTGTTTCAGAAAAGCGGAAAACTGCCTGTCCATCTCGTCCAGATAGCTTTTATATTCACCCATAACGGATTTTTTGTAATCATCAAAACTGCCGGCAGCATATGCCTGAAATGCGAAAACGCAGGATACTGCGATTGCCAAGAAACCTTTCATATCCGTCTCCCAGAATTTAATATCACCAATATACAACGCAAACGCCGCCGTTTCGAGGGAAAAAGAACATTGAGACTGACGACAAAGAATAAAAAAGATGAGGGCGCTTCGAAACGTCCGCAGAGATATAAAGAAAAATCTGTCTCTGCGAGGGCTTTAGCCCGAAACAGTCTCATTATATTATACTAAAACCAAATTTACAGGTAAATTGAACAGCGAAAGAGTAAAGAAGGGAGCGTCTCCGCAGAAAACCCGCAGAGACGCCTTTTTATCAGTTAAATTCTACAGAAATGATTTCGTATTCTATATCGCCGCCGGGCGCCTGAACGATGACCTCGTCCCCTGCCTTCTTATTCACAAGGGCTCGGGCAAGGGGCGACATGATAGATACAGTGCCTTTTGATATGTTCGCCTCGTCGGGTCCGACAATCTTATATTTTTTATGTTCGGAAGTTTCAACATTTTCGATAACAACAGTTGCACCGAACACAATCTTCTCTCCGGAGAGAGCAGTTGTATCGATAACCTGAAATCTGCCCATTTTGCTTTCAAGCTCGGCTATGCGCGCCTCTATCATGCCCTGACGCTCTTTTGCGGCGTCATACTCGGCATTTTCACTGAGGTCTCCGTGGCTTCTCGCCTCTTCAATAGCAAGAACGATCTCTTTTCTATCTACAGATTTGAGTTTTTCCAGCTCTTTTTTCAGCGTTGCATATCCTTCAGTCGTGATCGGGATCCTTTCCATCCTTTTCCTCCGAGACTTTCCTACCCGTTACGAAGCTGCTAATATACCCGTCCTTGAGTCTTATTTCAAGCTCATCTTGCAGACGTACATCAAATACGCTGCGGACAGCCTTTCCGTTTGAACTCACCCGTGCATAACCTTTTTTCAGAAGGTTGTCAGGATTCAGCGCATACAGCTTCGCCATCAGTGGTTCGAGTCTTGCTTTGTTTTCCGCCGTTTTTTTCTGGGCTGAAACAATCATTCTGCTTTCAAGCCTTTCAACAGCGTTCGTGTATTTTTCCGCTCTCCTCATGGGGGAGAGCAATGAAATCCTTGCGTTCAGCCTGTCTGTTCTGACAGACGTCCTGTTTATGTCATTCTGCGTTCGTTCACGCAGAACAGACAAAAGACCGTCCAGTTGCCTGCGGTCTTTCTGCACCCTTGCCATCGGTGACAATGACTGTAGTATACCAGCAAGTTCGGATAAATGTGTGTTTTTTTTATTTATAATTTCTTTTATCTCTGCTGTCAACGACTTACCAAGATACGCGAGCCTTTGTCTGTCCCTGTTTATCCTGTGCAGGGGTGATGAGGCTATAATACCCGCCTGAAGCATATCAAGTTTCTGCACGTTCTGGTACAGCCTGTTCAGCATCAGTTCCGCCATGCGCTTTTTATGGTTTTCCACATCCCGCACAGCACTGACGTATCCGGCACAAAGGTGTGTCGCTGCCGCTGTAGGCGTAGCCACGCGCAGATCCGCCACGAAATCGCATATGGAAAAATCTCTTTCGTGCCCGATGGCACTGATTGTCGGCACGGCGCACGATACCAAAGCACGCGCGACCTGTTCCTCGTTAAACACCGCAAGGTCTTCAAGGGAACCGCCGCCCCGCATAAGCACCAGAACGTCGTACCTGTCTGTCATGGCGCCGGCTGTGTTCAGCGCTTTTACGATGGGCGCGATGGCGTCTTTGCCCTGAACAGGCACAGACCACACGTCCACGGCAAAAATGCCGCCTGTATTTTTCATCGTAACCAGAAAATCTTTTATCGCGGCGCCTGTGGCGGATGTCACCACGGCAATTCTTTTCGGCAGCATCGGAACAGATTTTTTACGGCTCTCGTCAAAAAGCCCCTCCGTCTCCAGCTTCCTTTTAACCTCTTCAAACAGTTTCCAGAAAAGCCCCACGGAATCGTAGTCCATACGCTTCACCAGAAGCTGATAGTTCCCTCCCGCCTCGTAAACGGTAAGTTCGCCTATCGCCTCCACACTGTCCCCGTTTTTCGGGTTATAGTCCCGCATGGACATTACCGAGCCCTTGAACATTACGCATTTTATCTGCGATTTTTCATCTTTCAGGACAAAATACAGGTGCCCGGCAGGCGACACTGAAAAACTGGAGATCTCGCCTTTAACGGCGATATTGTCTTTAAAAGTCCCCTCAAGAAGCTGTTTTACAGTCCTTGTGAGTTCCGTTACGGTATATTTGTTCATTTGGATTTTTCAGATTTTTTATCGGTGTGTTTTTCTTTATGTTCAATAATATAGAGGTCTTCGTCCTGCTGTTTCATGTTCAGATCTTTTTTTATGAGCATTTCCAGATAGTCCTTATCTTTGCGCACAAGGTTCAGCTCGTCGGTGAGAACCTTCACCTTTTTGTCGGTCTCTTCGATACGTTTTTCATAGGACGCACGTATTGCGGCAAGTTCCCTGTATTTAAGGATGCCGTTGTGCCCGAAAACCATATAAAAAATCAGCACGCCTATTATGACTATAAAAACGATGTTGGTTTTCATTTAACGCCCGTCGGGTCTTTTCTTTTGCTGAATTATACCACAGGTTTCAGCCATTCCTATGCGCTGTTCAAGAATTTTTCTGGCTTTTTCAAAAAAGCCTATCACAAAGTCGAACTGATAATCCTGAAACGTCCACTCAAGCGGTACATACGAACCTTTTCTGCGGTAAAGCTGTAGGTCGCCATATATATTGTCGCGCAGATATATCCTGTGGGTGAAGTTCTTTGTGCTCGCCGCAACAATCTTTTCCATGGCAACATAGCCAGGGTCGATATTGATTATCCTTTTTCCGTCCACAGCGAGAGTGTCCTCAATGTTCACCGCATGTATCTTGTAATCCGGCAGATTATCCGGATGCTCCACAAGGTCATAGAGCGCAAAATATTTCGCGAGATTTTCTCCCATCTCAGGCTCATAATATGCTGTATGCGAAAAATCGAACTCCGAAGACTTCACAATCGGCTCGCCGAAAAGAGGCAGCGCAAACTCATCAGGGTTTTTAACATAATCCTTGTTGTAAAGGATGGCATTAAAGAATATGACCCTTCCGGTCTGTCTGAATCCGCCTCCTGTGACCATCAGTTCATTTCAAGTTCGAGGATTTCCTCAGAAGGTTCTATTGTTGAAATAGCATGTTTGTAAATCATTTTCTGAGATTCATCTTTCATAATAATCACAAAGTTGTCGAACCCCTTGATAACGCCTTCAATCTTAACTCCGTTGACCAGATATACGGTCATTGGAATGCGCTTTTTTCTGAGGTGGTTCAGGAACACATCTTGAATATTGATTTTCTTGCTCATTACGAGCCCCCTAAAAACAGATAAATAAGTAAAATTGCATTAACAATATATTCTACTTTATCCAAAATACAGTTCTAATTCAAGAGAAAAACGCTTGGGAGAGTATTTTTACCGTCTGACCGTCCTGCATATCCAGATAAGTTGTGTCCTGCATATGCCGGAACCATGTCAGTTGACGTTTTGCGAAGTTTCTCGTAGCGGTCTGTATCCTGTCGCAGACAGACATTGCGTCGTACCCGCCGCGTATACATCCGGCAATCTCTCTGTAGCCGATAGCCTTGAAAGAGTCCATGGATTCGTCGTATCCCATCTCCAGAAGTTTTTTCACTTCATCCGTCCAGCCGTTTTTCAGCATCTGTAAGACCCTTCTGTTTATACGGTCATAAATCAACTGTCTGTCGCCGCCGATAACAAAAATATTGTATTCATACTCAGGATTGCGGTGATATTTCTTCTGGGCGTCCTTAACATTCATACCAAGCTGTTTATTAAGCTCCAGTCCGCGCACGATGCGCGTTTTGTCGGCAGGTTTGACATTAGCCGCAAACTCAGGATCAATGGCTGCCAGCTCCGCATGGAGAGCCGCATATCCTCTTGCTTCGGCATCCTCTTCAAGCTGTGCACGCAGGTCTTTATCCCTCTCAGGAGCCGCGAATATGCCCTTTTGCAGCGATTCGATATAAAGTCCTGTTCCGCCCGCTATAACGGGCATTTTTCCGCGTGAAAGCACGTCGGCTATGATGCGCTCAGCCTGTTCAAAAAATATTCCGGCGGAATATGTCTCGTCCGGGTTCATCACGTTTATGAGGTGGTGCGGAACAGCCGCAAGCTCCTCTTTCGAAGCCTTCGCCGTGCCGATGTCCATATGCCTGTACACCTGATATGCGTCGGCGCTTATTATTTCAATGGGGTGATTTTTTGCAAGCTCCAGAACGGCTGCGGTTTTGCCTGTTGCCGTGGGTCCTGTCACTACCGGTATTTTCATCTGTCAAATTTCCTGAAAAGCCACGCCCTTTCCATTTTAAAGACTATTGGTCTTCCGTGGGGGCACGTATAGGGGTTTGATGTGTGGAAAAGGTCATCAACAATCTTGCGCATCTCGTGCATTTCCAGCCTGTCACCCGCTTTCACTGCATTTTTGCAGCTCATGACTATCACGCGGTAATCCACGCTGCTGTCCTTGCGGTTTTCTATCATGTCGGCAAGTATCTCACGTATTTCTTTCGCAATATCGCGGTTAAGCACATCGGACGGCACACGGCTGACTTTCAGGCTGTTTCCGCCGAAGGGCTCTAAGTCGTATCCGAAAGCAGAAAGCACATCGGAACCTTTTTCTATGATGTCCGCTTCGTCCTCGGTGACGTCTATAAGAATAGGCTCGTAAAGCACTATTGAAGGCACGGAAACGGTTTTTTCCTCAAGATATTTCTCATAAAGCACCCGTTCGTGGGCAACGTGCTGGTCAATAAAAAATGCTTCATCGCCCTTTTCGCACACTATCACAGTGTTGAAAAGCTGACCGACAACCCGCACCCTCTCCTCTTCGGGAACGTCCGGCACCTTTACGGCATCGTCCGCACGGGCGGTATACTGCACGGTTTCAAGCTCTTTCGCCATGTCGAAACTGCGGACCGTATCTTTTGAGAAGTTCTTCTCGTTGTACTTCGATTCATAAACGGTAACAGGCTTATATACGGGTTCGGGAGCACGCATCTGCTCGCCGGTCTCTCTGCCCGTCTCTTCCAGAATCTTTTTCACTGTGTTGTGCACGAAACTGAAAATCTCTCTTGAATCAAGCAGTTTCACGACAGTCTTTGCAGGATGAACGTTCACGTCCACCTTTTCGGGGTCGAGATGAAGAGATATCGCAGCAGCAGGAAACTTTCCTTCGGGAATGAGTCTGTGATAAGCGGTTATGACAGCCTGAACCAGCGAAAGGTCTTTGACCACCCGCCCGTTTATACCTATAACTATCATATCTTTGCGGAATTTATGCACCGACGGCAGAGAAACCGCCGCCTGAACGCTCATATCTTCAAATTCGTTTTCGCCGTAAACAACGTCGGTTTCCTGAAACACCTTCTTTGCGCGCTTCAGCATATCTTCTGATTTATCAGCCACGTATACCTTTTTACCGTTGGTATCAAGATCAACTGCAACATGTGGATTTATGACGGAGAACTGCCGTACGAAACGGGCAATCTCCTTTTCTTCCGTCTGATAGTTCTTGAAAAATTTAAGACGTGCGGGAACGTTGGCGAACAGCGATTTCACCTCAACCCTTGTGCCCTCCTGCATGGGGGCGGGGAGGATATCGGATTTTTCGCCGTATCTGATGCGCAGTTCAGCACCTATGTACCCTTTTCGGAATGAGCGGATGGAGAAATCGGACACGGATGATATAGCAGCAAGCGCCTCTCCACGGAAACCGAAGGTGGCGACGCGGTAAACATCGTCCACCGTTGATATCTTGCTGGTGGCAAAGCGTTCCACTGCCAACGGCAAATCGTCGGGGACTATGCCTTTTCCGTTGTCCGTGACGCTGATAAAGCCCGCTCCGCCGTTTTCAACCACAATGGACAGCCTGTCCGCTCCGGCATCGGCAGAGTTTTCCATCAGCTCTTTTATGACGTTATAAGGACGTTCAACGACTTCGCCCGCTGCAACCTTGTTGGCGACATCTTCGCAAAGTCTTCTTATTTCATTCATGCTTACTCAGCAAAAACGCCCATAGTACGGAATTTCTGATACCTGTCCTCAAAAAGCTGGTCAGGTGTCATTTTTTTCAGTTCCGCAAGGTTTCTGACGATGAAGTCTTTAACCCTGACCGCTGTCGCTGGGTGGTTTCTGTGGGCACCGCCCATGGGTTCTTCTATTATTTCATCAATGATATTCAGTTCTTTCAGATCTTTGGATGTAAGTTTGAGAGCTTCAGCCGCTTTGCCTGCATATGACGCATCTTTCCATAGGATTGATGCACATCCTTCGGGGCTGATAACAGCGTATATGGAGTGCTCAAGCATACCGATACGGTTGCCCATGGCTATTGCCAGCGCTCCGCCTGAACCGCCTTCTCCTGCGATAACGGTTATCATCGGAACTTTAAGCCCTGCCATAACCATAAGGCTTCTTGCAATTGCTTCCGCCTGTCCGCGCTCTTCCGCGCCGATACCGGGATATGCACCGGGGGTATCGACAAATGTGATAACGGGACGTTTGAACATATCCGCCATCTCAAAAAGTCTCTGTGATTTTCTGTAGCCTTCGGGGTTCACCATGCCGAAGTTGCGGTGGATGTTCTCTTTAGTGTTGCGCCCTTTCTGGTGTCCGATAACCATGACGGGTTCGCCGTCCAGCTTCGCCATGCCGCACACAAGGGCGGGGTCTTCGCGGAAAAGCCTGTCGCCGTGAAGCTCAGTGAAGTCGGTGAAGATATTCTGGATGTAATCCAGTGTGTAGGGTCTGTCGGGGTGGCGAGCCACCATGACTTTCTGCTGGGGAGTGAGACGTTTATATATGTTTGCTCTGACCTTTGCCAGTTTGTCTTCAAGACTTGTAATCTCTTTATTAAGCTGATCGCCGTTCAGCCCCGGAAGGTTGCGAAGCTCGTCAAGCTGTGCCTCGATCTCAACTATCGGCGCTTCAAAATCAAGAACCGTTGCCATTTTTCACCTCATGCCTTTCATTGGTTGTGTATAATAACTTTTAAGCAGTTCAATATCAAGGAATAAAATATAAGCTATTATGGGACAAAAGAAAGCCCGCAGAAAACCGCGGGCTCGTATCTTAAATCCCATTGTTGTTTAGATGCAAGCAGTACAAGGAAGGTCTTTTGAGAGGGCTGCGAGCATACATTGCAAGTATGTGAGCAGTTCCGAAAAAGACCTGACGCCGTAATGCGAAGCATATAAACGGCAATATGTTATTTCATGTCGCGTATAGCCATCTCGTACATATCAGGATTAAATCCGCCCACACCCTTACCGTTAAAGAAAATATGCGGAGTACCTGTGATGCCCAGAGATGTTGCATACTTATCCTGTGCGTCAACTTTGGCAGCAATCTCTTTTGAGTTCACAAGGCTTTTAAATTTCGCAGGGTTGCCTGATTTTGCAGCGAAGATGTCAACTATCTGAGCGTCGGTTTTGGAATCGGTCGCCTGATCTGTTGAATAAAGCTCGTCGGAGAAGTCCTTGCCCAATGCAAGACCGGCTTCAAATATTTTTGAATAGATGGGTGCTTTGGGGTGGATAGCAAGGGGAAGCGCTATCATGTATACGGCTGCGTCGGGTTTAGCCTGTGCAAGCATACCTCTGAGAACGGCGTGAGCCTTGCGGCAATAGGGGCACTGGAAATCGCTGACAACAACGATGGTGTTTTTCGCACCTTTTTTACCTTCGAAAAGGGTCGCTTTTGAAAGGTCGATGTTTGTTTTCGGTGTCGCGCTGTAAACCATAGCGTCTTTGATGCTTACGTTGTTTGAAGCGTTCACTATTTCAGGAATTATATATTTGCCGTCGGAAAACATGTACTGTTCCTGACTTCTTTTTGTCTTGGTATCGGTGATTGAAATTTTGATAAAATAGAGACCTGCGGGTTCGTTGAGTTTCTTCACCACAGTAACTGTTGGAACAAGGTTGGTAAGATTCTGGCTTTTAAAGAAATTTTTCATGCTGGTTTCGAGACTGGATTTAACATCCGCAGCGAAAGCGTTAAGCGAGAGAGCCAGTAAAAGGACTGTCAATACAGCCGTGATTCTTTTCATTTTTTCCTCCGAGATGGAATGACGGGAATATACACCCGCCATATATGACAGAGCAACACTTTTTTTAGTTCATTTGTTCCATCTGGACTTGATTAATAAAGTATTTGGTGTTAAAAATTGCGTTCAATTCTTTCTTTCGAATCTCAAGGAGTTTTTTAGATGGACTACAAAGATACCCTGAATCTCCCCCAAACGGAATTTCCCATGAAGGCGAGTCTCTCTGTTAAAGAGCCGGAACGCCTTAAAAAATGGGAAGAGGAAAAGGTGTATGAAAAGATGCTGTCGGCAAGAGACAGAAACAACCCCTACATACTCCACGACGGACCTCCCTACGCAAACGGCGAAATTCACATCGGACACGCTCTTAACAAGATTCTGAAAGATATTATCGTAAAAATGAAAGCCTTTGAAGGATACTATACCCCCTACGTTCCCGGATGGGACTGCCACGGTCTGCCCATCGAACTTCAGGTGGACAAAAAACTCGGCAGCAAAAAGCAAGGCATGACAAAATCCGAGATACGGAAGGAATGCCGTAAATACGCTGATAAGTTCATAGACCTTCAGCGTCAGGGCTTCAAGCGTCTCGGCGGTTTCGGTGACTGGGATCATCCTTATATTACTATGGACTATAAATACGAGGCGAAAACCCTTCAGGAACTCTACCGTTTCTTCGATAACGGCGGCGTTTTCAAAGGTCTGAAACCCGTTTACTGGTGTACCTCATGCGTTACGGCGCTTGCGGAAGCCGAAGTTGAATACGATAACCACACATCAACGTCAGTATACGTCAAATTCCCCATGAAGGACGCTTTCAAAGCAAAATTCGGTCTCGCAGAAGCTGACAAAGTATCAGCAGTTATATGGACGACAACCCCCTGGACGCTACCCGCGAACCTCGGAATATGCGCCAACGCAGAGCTTGAATACTCCCTCATAAAAATCACCGATACATGCAACAAAAACCTGTCTGTCGGCGAATATATCATTGTAGCCACCGACCTCATCAAAGGTCTGAACGAAGAGTTCCACATCCACGGATTTGAAACAGTAAAAGTGTTCTTCGGAACGGAGCTTGAGCGCGTCGAATTTAAACACTGCTTCTACGACAGGCTGTCGCTGGGAATCCTCGGCGACCACGTTACGCTGGATGCAGGTACCGGACTTGTGCACACAGCACCCGGTCACGGTCAGGAAGACTACGAGGTCGGGCTTAAATACGGGCTTGAAATACTCAACCCCGTTGACGACAGAGGATTTTACAAGCGCAACGTGGAGATATTCGCGGAGCAGAGCATATATAAAGCGGGCAAAGAGATAGTCACCATGATGGACGAGCAGGGAAGTCTGCTTTCAAGCGGAGACATAAACCACTCATACCCCCACTGCTGGCGCTGCAAACACCCTGTGATATTCCGTGCCACTCCCCAGTGGTTCATCGGAATGGAGCGCAACGACCTTCGCACCAAAACCCTTTCAGAGATAAAAAAAGTGCGCTGGACACCCTCCTGGGGTGAAAACCGCATCACAGCCATGATAGAGAACCGTCCCGACTGGTGTATCTCACGCCAGAGAACATGGGGCGTACCCATCGCCGTTTTCCTCTGTGAGGACTGCGACGAGATAATCATCAACAAGGACATACAGGAACGCGTTCTTGCGGCATTCCGCGAACACGGAGCGGATGCGTGGTTTGATAACGAGAACTCCGCATTCGTCCCGGAAGGCACAAAATGTCCGAAATGCGGCGGCACACACTTTAAAAAGGAAACGGATATACTTGACGTATGGTTCGACTCAGGCACATCACACTCAGCCGTTCTGGAAGAAAGAGAAGAGCTTTCATGGCCTGCGAACATGTACCTTGAGGGTTCCGACCAGCACAGAGGCTGGTTCCACAGTTCTATCCTGGAAAGCGTCGGCACACGCGGCACAGCGCCCTATAAAGAGGTGCTCACCCACGGTTTCGTCGTTGACGGCAAAGGACGCAAAATGTCGAAATCCGTTGGCAACGTAGTTTCGCCCGCCGAGATAATCAACAAATACGGCGCCGAGGTTCTGCGTCTCTGGGTTTCCGCTGAGGACTACTCCGAGGACATCAGAATATCCGACGACATCATAAACCGACTGGTGGAATCATACAGAAAAATACGCAACACTGCGCGTTACCTGCTGGGCAACCTGTACGATTTCAATCCGGACACCGATATGGTAGCGTTCAAAGATATGCTCGACCTCGACCGCTTTGCCCTTTCAAGATGGCAGACGGTGAAAAAGCGTATCTATGAGGCATACGACAGATATCAGCTCCACGTTTTCTATCACTCGTTCCTTAACTTCTGCATAAACGACCTGTCGTCCTTCTATCTGGATATCCTGAAAGACAGGCTGTACGCATACAAACCCGCATCGCGCGAGAGACGCTCCGCACAGACCGCTATGTATACCATCCTTAAAGAGATGGCAGAGGTCATGGCTCCTGTGCTGTCCTTCACTGCTGACGAGATATACGAATACATGCCCGCATGTTCATCCAAAAAGGAGAATATCTTCATGGAGATGTTTGCACCCGCCGTTGAATATGACGACGCTGAGAACATCGCAAAATGGCAGAAGATACTTGAAGTGCGCAAAGAGGCAACGAAAGCACTTGAAGTAGCACGCGCCGCCAAGATAATCGGGCACCCGCTTGATGCCGATATAGTTCTGGGAGTGGACGAAGAAACTAAAAAATACCTCGCTGCCGACGAAGGCATAGAGAGGATATTCATCGTTTCCGAAGTACGTTTTGAAGACCCTGCGGCAATGACCGACTGTCACGTTTCAGAAGACGGCAAAGTCAAGGTTAAGGTAGTGGTTTCTTCAAACGGCAAATGCGAAAGATGCTGGACAAAATCTTCCACCATCGGACACGATGCAAACCACCCCACACTCTGCAAAAGATGTGCCGAGGCTCTTTCATGATGAAAAAAGCTATGATAGCCCTTGCGCTCGCCGTCGTCGTCCTTGACCAGTGGACAAAGGCGTATATTGTGAAGAACTTCATTCTCCACGAATCGCGCCCTGTCATAGATGGTTTCTTCGATATCACATACATACTGAACCCCGGTGCGGCGTTCGGCTTTCTTGGCAGACTGCCGGAAACATATCGTAAGCTGTTCTTTATTGCCGTAACTATTCTGGCAATATCATGTGTGGCTTACCTTCTCATCAAAGAAAAAGGGATGAAACTCCGCCTTTTTTCATATACTCTTGTGTTGGCGGGAGCTGTCGGCAACTTTATCGACAGACTCTTTGTGGGCAAGGTGGTTGACTTTCTGCTGTTCTATTACAAAACATGGCAGTATCCGGCGTTCAATGTCGCAGATATAGCGATATCCATCGGCATCGGACTCCTGTTGCTGGACTATATATTCATAAAGAGGAGCACAAATGAGAATAATGCCTAAAACCGCTCTCATCAGCGTTTCTGACAAGGGCGGCATCGTAGACTTCGCAAAAGGTCTCAAAAAACACGGCGTAAAGATCATTTCCACGGGAGGAACCGCAAAACTGCTCGCAGACAGCGGTGTGGAGATAATCGAAATTTCCGAGTTCACAGGATTCCCCGAAATGCTTGACGGCAGAGTGAAAACTCTCCACCCGAAAGTACACGGCGGCATACTTAACATCCGTGACAACGCGAAACATCAGGCAACCATGAAAGAACACGATCTTGAAAACATCGACATGGTTGTTGTGAACCTCTATCCGTTCGAAGCTACAGTTGCAAAAGGCGCAGAGCACGACGAAGTTGTGGAAAACATCGACATCGGCGGTCCCTCTATGATCCGTTCCGCAGCGAAAAACCACAAGTTCGTGGCTGTCGTGGTGGACAACAACGACTTTTCAAGAATACTCTCCGAGATGGATAACGGCGGAACAGAGCTTGAAACCCGTATCGACCTCGCAAGAAAAGCGTATTCCCACACAGGCGTTTACGACTCGATAATCGCCTCATATTTCAATAAAAAACTCGGCGTTAAATTCCCTGAGGAGATAGCTATCCCCGCGCGCAAAAAGCAACCCATGCGCTACGGCGAAAACCCCCATCAGGATTCCGCATTTTATGTTAAGCCCCTTGTGAACGAAGTGAGCGTTGCCACCGGCAAACAGCTTCAGGGCAAAGAGCTTTCATTCAACAACATAGTGGACATCCACGCCACCCTTGAACTTGTGAAAGAGTTCAAAGAACCCGCAGTAGCCATCATAAAGCACACAAACCCCTGCGGATGCGCAACAGCAGACAACGTTTTCGATGCATATCTTAAAGCGCTCGAATGTGACCCCGTCTCCGCTTTCGGCGGTATCGTGGGCGTTAACCGCGAAGTGGATAAAAAACTGGCTGAAAAACTCGGTGAACTCTTCCTTGAAGTGGTTCTCGCACCCTCTTTTTCTGAGGATGCTAAAGAATTCTTCGCCGCTAAAAAGAACCTTCGCCTTATCGAACTCGGCGATATTTACGGCGCAAGAGACTCTGAACTCGACATTAAAAACGTAACGGGCGGTATTCTTCTGCAAGACCGTGACCTGCACGAGATAGAAGATATCAGAAGCCTCCCCGTACCCACCAAAAGAAAACCCACAGACTTTGAATACAAAGCTATGGATTTCGCATGGAAGGTTGCAAAACACGTTAAATCCAACGCCATAGTTTACACCACAGACGACAGAACCATAGGTGTGGGCGCAGGACAGATGAGCCGTGTGGATTCCTCCAAAATCGCCGCAAGCAAAGCAAGAGCCGAGCTTAAAGGCACCGTTATGTCCTCCGACGCTTTCTTCCCTTTCAGAGACAGCGTGGACGAAGCGGCTGGCAGAGGCATCACAGCTATAATCTCTCCCGGAGGATCCATCAGGGATGAGGAAGTTATCAAAGCCGCCGACGAACATGGCATTGCTATGGTCTTCACCGGCGTGAGACACTTCAAACACTAAGAATTGAATAATGAGATTGCCGCGTCGCTACGCTCCTCGCAATGACCGGAAAACGTCTCTGCGAGGAGGGACGACGAAGCAGTCTCATAAATGATTAATAATATCAGAAAATCCTCGCATAAGAACCTTCATAGCGGGGATTTTTTGTATAGCACACAAAAGGAGATGACGATGAAAGTCCTTGTTATAGGCTCAGGCGGAAGAGAACACGCACTTTGCTGGAAGATAGCGCAAAGCCCACTTGTGGCGAAGATTTTTGCCGCACCAGGCAACGGCGGAACTCACCTTGAGAACAAGACCGAGAACATCGCCATAGAAGCGACCGATATTAAAAAGCTGCTGGATTTCGCACTGACAGAGAAAATAGACCTCACCATTGTCGGTCCGGAAGACCCGCTGGCAGCTGGAATAGTGGATATCTTTGAAGACAACGGACTGAGGGTTTTCGGTCCCTGCAAAGCTGCTGCACAGCTTGAGGCGAGCAAAGCCTTTGCAAAAGATATCATGATAAAAGCAGGCATACCCACCGCGAAATACGGTGAGTTCACCGATTACGAATCGGCAAAGTCATACGTACATAAACACGGAGCACCCATAGTTGTTAAAGCCGACGGGCTTGCCGCAGGAAAAGGCGTTACGGTAGCCATGACATTTGAAGAGGCTCTGAAAGCCCTGGAAGAGATTTTCATAGACAGCGTTTTCGGCGATGCCGGAAGCAAAGTAGTTATAGAGGAATTTCTGCAAGGCGAAGAGGCTTCATACCTCGCCTTCACCGACGGAAAAACGGTTCTGCCCATGGTCACAAGTCAGGATCACAAAGCGGTTTACGACGGCGATAAAGGACCCAACACAGGCGGTATGGGCGCATATTCACCCGCACCAGTTGTAACCCCTGAACTGTTTGACAGAGTTACAAAAGAGATTGCATACCCCCTCATAAAAACCATGGCAAAAGACGGAATCGTCTTCAAAGGCATAATCTATGCGGGGCTCATGATACACAACGGTCAGCCCAAAGTGCTTGAGTTCAACGCGCGTTTCGGCGACCCGGAAACCCAGCCTGTGCTTTCACGCCTGAAATCAGACATTATACCTGTTTTCCTCGCCTGCACAGACCAGACCCTTGACAAGGTTGAGATAGAGTGGAGCGACAACCCCACCGTATGTGTTGTTATGGCTTCCGGCGGCTACCCGAAAGACTATAAGAAAGGTTATGAGATATCCGGTATCGCAGAAGCTGACAAAATCGAAGGCGTAAAGGTGTTCCATGCAGGTACTGCTGACAGAGACGGAAAGACTGTCAACACAGGCGGGCGCGTTCTCGGTGTCACAGCCATAGGCGACACTCTTGAAGAAACCATCAAAACAGCTTACAAAGCGGTTGAAAAAATACACTGGACAGACGTACACTACAGAAAAGATATCGGAGCAAAGGCTCTCAGGAGGCTGAAAGGTGAGTAAGGTCGGAATAATAATGGGCAGCAAGAGCGACTTTGACATAGCTAAGGACGCCGTTGACATACTGAAAGGCTTCGGTATCGAATACGAAGTTATCGTTTCCAGCGCCCACAGAACTCCCGAACGCACTCTGGAATGGGCAAAAACCGCCGAACAGCGCGGTCTGGACGCTATAATCGCCCTCGCAGGCGCCGCTGCGCACCTCGCAGGTGTCGTGGCGAGCGAAACCAACCTCCCCGTGATAGCCGTACCTGTCTCTGCAACCTCCTTAAACGGTCTGGACGCACTGCTCTCCATGGTACAGATGCCCGGCGGCATACCCGTTGCAACCATGGCGATAGGTAAAGCGGGAGCCAAAAACGCAGGTATATTCGCAGGACAGATAATCGCCCGTTCAAATTCCGAAGTCGCCGCAAAAGTGGCGCAATACAAAGAAGATATGAAAGAAAAGGTCTATAAGGACAACGAAGCGGTTCAGGAAATGCTGTAATGCTCATAGCACCATTCAGAAACGCGGAAGAAATATTCAGGCGGGCTTCCCTTTGCGGGGAGCCTGTCATCTTTCCCACCGACACAATCTACGGCATCGGAGCACCAATATCCGACAAAAAAGCTAACGACAAAATTTTTGATATCAAAGGCAGAGACAGGTCAAAGCCTTTCCCCGTATTGGTGTCCTCTTTCGAACAGGCTGCGGAACTTGCACTTTTCGACGGTCGTTGTCATAGAATTATGGATTTTTTGTGGAGCAGAGGTTCTTTTACTATCCTCTTAAAGGGCAGAAAAGAGATTGATGACCTTTACAAACTTAATGACACAATCGCGCTGCGTTTACCACATATGCCAATTTTAAAACAATTGATTAACAAAACAGGACCTCTAAGCGCAACCAGCGCCAACCCCAGCGGGGTTGAATATACCTCCGATACAAGCATAATAATGAGTCAGTTCAAAGACTTAGTTCATTTTTTCATCATCAGTAAAAATATAAACACAGCCTCCTCCACCATCATAGACCTGACAGCTTCAAAACCTGCTGTTTTAAGGGGTGATTTTGACCTGTCCTGTTTAGCAGACATCTGAAAATCTTGTAAATCATCAATATCGGTTATTGACAGTTTCTTTAGACGGGATTAATATCGTCAAACTTTTATCGAGAGGAGACATCATGAAAAAAGTTATCATTTCAATGATGGTTGTATTCGCTTTTTCACTTGTTGCCTATGCAGCCGCTAACGGTCCCGCTACAATTGACCTTGCTCAAAAGTTCAACGTAGCAGCACCTACTAAGAAAGCTGTTCAGTTCCCCCACGCTTTTCACCAAGGCAAACTTCAGTGCGTAGACTGCCATACAACTGACAAAGGCGGAGTACTGAAAAATCAGAAAACAGGCGCAGCTTTTGAACCCACAGGTATCAAAGGCATGAAAAACGCGGTTCACGACGAATTCTGCTGGCCCTGCCACGTAGAGAAAAAAGTTCCCCAAGGCAAATCCTGCAACAAATGCCACAAATAATCTGATTATTTGAAGCATTAAAAAAGGAAAAAAATAACCCCGTCCATGGACGGGGTTTTTTTATGTTTTGATTTATCAGTCTTTAAAAGCCGAAGGTACTGCAATCCCATAAGGCAATGAGATAGCTTCACCCTTTCAGGTTTCGCAGATACGGGCTTTCTTTTTCGTCTTCGCGAGGGCATTATGCCCGAAGCGATATCATCCTAATATGATTTTTATAAAAATTTCAGAGAGCTTTTTCAATCTCCGCTATCTGTTCCGGGATGGCAACCTCATCTACATGCTGATGGGCTTTTTCAAGAAACTCCTTCGCTTTTGATAAATTTGCGTGCCTTTCTTCACTGAAAGATTCGTTCGCCTTCTCTATCCTTTGTTTAGCCATGTCCAGAAGCGACCACAGCATGAAGCGCACCTGACGAACCTTATCCATCTTGATTGATATCCTGAAAAGAAAGAACACAAAAATTATATACGGCACCCATATATACCATTTGGCAGACTGATAAAGCAGATAAACCGTGATAATGGTAATCAGCGATATTGCAATAGCTATGAAAAGTCCCGGAACGCCTATGTAAAAGACCGGTTCGTTACCGTTTTTATAGCGCATGGATCTGAACAGACGCTGGTTTCCGTATTTTTTCTTATAAATATCATGCATTTGTTCAAAACTTTCGGTTATGTATACTTTTTCCATCTCGTTTTCCTTACGTATTAATGATTTTGGTTCTACAATAAATCACGAATTATTACAATATTTATAAAACAATTTTAAGACATGTGTTATAATGTAATATCGATATAATTATTTATATATCAAATTGGATAATACAAAATGTGTGGGGACCAGATGCGTATCAAAGTTAAATTGATTCTCTCATATCTGCTCGTATCCGCTTTCATTGTTGTTCTCTCTCTCTCTTTCATCTCTTCCAGCAGCAAAGTCAACGGATTCATCAGTACAAACCTGAACACTATCCTTGCGGACAAGGAGGCTTCGGGTGTTATCAACAACGAGTTCAAAAATGTCGTGATAGCTCTTAAAAGCGCCATCAACACAACAGACGCAAAAGAGATAGACAGATTTGAACAACAGAACACTGTAAGTTTTGAAAAGATAGACAAGGCTGTCGGGCTTGTGGAGGACTCGGAGAAACTGGACAAAATGAGCCATGACCTGAAGAACAAGTCGGACGAATTTTTACGTACAAAAAAGGAATATATCCGCGTCCACGATGAAATGATGCTCCTTTTCGACGATATGGACTCTATTTTCCGCAAACAAAAGGGGCTTATCACCGTCAGCATGAACGAGCTGAAAAAATCAGGCGGAAACGTCGCATATCTTGAAAGAATGATGGAGGAACCGCTTGAAATAAAAGTTTATATTTCAGAACTCATGACCTCTGGAGACGACGTGGACGTTGAAGAGGGGATATACTCTCTGCGGGGCTTTAACAAGACCCTTGCGGCAAAAACGAGCACTATGGCGGCATCCTCCTCAAACGCCTTCGTTAAGGACAGGATGAAGCTGCTTGCGGGCGCAACTGAAGAAATGGATAAGGCAGCACTTGACATGCAGAAAATACGCATAAATGCACTGCACCTCGAAAAAAGCCTTTACAGCCAGATAACCGATCTTGAAAAGACCGTAGCTGAAACCGAGAATACCCTGAACGCCGTGGAATCATTGGCACAAACACAGATGGACAGCGGCATAAAAGAGGTGTCGGCTATTTCCAGTCGCGTCACCAGCACAACGTTTATAATGCTTGCCGTTATTCTTGTTCTGGCGGTACTCGTTGGGCTTTTCTCCGCAACCAAGATAACAACTCCGCTCATAAGCATCATGCAGGTAGCGGACTGCATAAAAAAAGGGGACCTTACCTGCCCTGACATCAAAAAAACATCAAAAGACGAGTTCGGCGACCTCACCGATTCCATAAACGGGATGAAGAGCAACCTTTATGAGCTGGTTCACAACATAAAGGATGGCACCGACTATCTTAACACCACAAGCGACCAGACCGTTGCCCTTATGGCTCAGATGAACGAGAATCTGAACAACACCAGCCTTGAGATGGCGGCAGTTGCATCTGCTGCGGAGGAGCTTTCATCATCCACATCAAACATCATAGACAGTGTTCAGAACGGCATAAGCGAGGTGCACAACGCCAGAAGCAAGGTTCTGGACGGTAACACAAAATTACAGCAGTCAATAGATCAGGTGAACAACGTAGCGGCAGGGCTTGCAGGCGTGTCGGAAAACCTTGGCGACCTAAAAACAGCCAGCCAGCAGATAACAAACATAGTGAGCATAATCGTAGACATAGCGGAGCAGACGAACCTGCTGGCGCTTAACGCAGCAATCGAAGCGGCACGTGCAGGCGAAGCCGGTAGAGGATTTGCCGTTGTCGCCGACGAAGTGCGGAAACTGGCGGAGAAAACAAACACATCCACGCAGGAGATATCCGGTATGGTCGGCTCCATACAAAAGAACGTCACCGACGTCGTAACTAAGATAAACACCGGAATCGACGATGTTAAGCAAAGCTCCGATTCCATAAATCTCGTTGGCGAGAGTTTCACGGAGGTCGTAAATCAGATGAAGACCGCCGCAGCCAGCGTTGAGCCCATCCTTACCATAATTGAGCAGCAGTCTGAAGCCATAAACAACATAACGTCAACCGTTACAAATGTTAGTATTGCATCGGCTGACAATAAGGTTATAGTAGACGATGTGAGTCAGTTCTCTAACAAAATAGGCGAGCTGGCACACCAACTCAAGGAGAATACAGCTCAGTTCAAGGTGTAGGTTTGAATAACGAATTATTGAAACTCAATAACTTAACAAAACAATACAGAGCCTTTGAGGGAATCTTCAAAGGCTCTTCTACTATCATAAAGGCTGTGGACAACATCAGCCTTTCAATAACAAAAGGGCGCTCGCTTGGCATAGTAGGCGAATCTGGCAGCGGAAAGACCACCCTTGCAAAGATACTCACAGGAATCATCAAACAGGATAGCGGCGAAGTGCTTTACAAAGGCAAAGATATCCACGCTCTCGGTAAAGACTATCAGGAATACCGCAAAAACGTACAGATGGTGTTTCAGGATCCTTATCTGAGCCTGAACCCAAAGCTAACAGTCTTCTCCTCCATGAAAGATGCCATAGTAAAATACTGCGGTAAAAAGAACGTCCGGCAGGAGTGCGAAAACTACCTTGCCATGGTGGGACTGGATAAAGAGTATCTGGACAGATATCCACACGAGTTTTCCGGCGGACAGCGCCAGAGGCTTTCCCTAGCACGCGCGCTCTCGCTTAACCCTGAAATAATCGTCGCCGACGAACCCGTCAGTTCGCTGGACGTATCCGTTCAGTCACAAATTCTGAACCTCATGAAAAAATTAAAACTTGAAAACAGCCTGACGTTTATTTTAATATCACATGACCTTGCCGTGGTCTCTTTTCTCTGCGACGACATACTGGTCATGAACAGAGGCGAGGCTGTGGAATACGGGACGGCTCAGGAAGTTCTTGAGAACCCGCAGCAGGAATATACAAAGCGGCTCATCGCCGCCAGCAAGGGTGAATAATGCTGAACGTTTACAACACGCTCACAGGACAGAAAGAGATTTTTAAACCTATTCAAGACAAAAAAGTGAAGATGTACGTCTGCGGCGTAACCGTATACGACTTCTGCCACATAGGACACGCCAGAAGCTCAACCGTTTTCGACGTTATCCGCAGGTACCTGATACACAAGGGATACGAAGTTACTTTTGTAAAAAACTTCACCGACATAGACGACAAGATAATCAAGCGGAGCAATGAACAGAACATCCTCTGGACGGAGCTTACCGACAGATTTATAAAAGAGCACGACGCGGATATGGACGCGCTGAACATCCTGCGTCCTGATTTCACACCGAAAGCAACAGACTACATCGGCAAGATGATAGAGATGTGCGAAACTCTCATAGCAAAGGGCTTCGCATACGAATCCAACGGCGACATATATTACCGCGTGCAGAAGTTTGAGGACTACGGAAAACTCTCCCACCGCAAACTGGACGACATGATGGCTGGCGCACGCATCGAAGTGAACGACAACAAGGAGAACCCCTTCGACTTCGTTCTATGGAAAGCGTCAAAACCCGGTGAACCAAGCTGGCAAAGCCCATGGGGTCCGGGTCGCCCCGGATGGCACATAGAGTGCAGCGTAATGAGCGAGGATATCCTCGGTCTGCCCTTCGACATACACGGCGGCGGACGCGACCTTGTCTTCCCCCACCACGAAAACGAGATAGCCCAGTCTGAGGCAGCCTGCGGATGCGAGTTCGCTAAATACTGGATACACAACGGATTTGTCAATGTTAATCAGGAGAAGATGTCCAAATCTCTCGGCAACTTCTTCACCATAAGAACAGTTCTGGAGGAGTTCGACGCCGAGATAGTGCGCTTTTTCCTCCTGACAACCCACTACAGAAGTTCACTGGATTTCTCTCAGGATCACCTGCTTGAGGCGGAACGCTCTCTGGACAGAATATATACCATGCTGGACGAGCTGAACAGGTTTAACGCAGGCAAAAAAGGCACGGACGTTGCGGCGGAAGCCATGAAGACTGCCGACGTGTTCATGGAAAAATTCACTGAGGCGATGGATGATGACTTCAACACTCCTGAGGTGCTTGCGGCACTTTTCGAGGCTGTGCGGGAGTTCAACAGGCTCATGGCGGCAAAACCGGAAAAAAACAGCTTCGCAGTGCTTAAAGAGGCGTGTGAAAAAGTCTTCGCGGTTATGGCGTCTGTTCTTGGAATAATTACTTATACCCCCACAGAATGGTTCAGGCTGAACCTGTCCATTCCCGAAGAAGAGCTTGAAAGCCTCATCAGCCAGCGCACGGAAGCCAAAAAGAGCAGGGATTTCGAAAAAGCGGACGAAATACGCAACGTGCTTAAAGAGAAAGGTATCGAGCTTCTGGACACCATCGAAGGCACAATATACAGAGCAAAAAAAATTCGCACCATATAAAGTATTTGCATAATCATATAGAAATACGACACTGCTTCACCCTTACAGGGTTCGCAGAGACAGAGGAGAGAGAAACGTCTTCGCGAGGGCTAACTAGCCGAAGGCTGTATGAGTCCATATTCAATTTAGTTGTCGAATAATGCCCGAAGCGATCTCATACTCCATAAAGTGCTTTAACTCAAATGAACAATGCTCTAAATGCAAAAAGGCAGACCGGAGAAGTCTGCCTTTTCTATTTCTTAGAACCTACAGGGGATATACAAAGAGCTTTCGCTCAAGGAAGTGTCTTTGTTCGTTGGATTATACTTCAAAGATAATTGCAATCGAAAATAGTTCAATAAAATTATTCAAATTATTTTAATTCATTCATTCCGTCGATAAAAGCGTATATCTCATCCGGTATATTTATATTTTCCGGGTTCACGGGACCCAGAATTTTCTTTTTATGCAGAACGTTTTTCGACAGATCCACCATTTGTATGGGTCGGTTTCTGCCCGCCTTGTCCATAAAAGTGAGCACCATCGGCTCCGTCGGGCGCAAAGTATTCATCTTCCCGACAACAGCAAGTTCGTTCGTGTCCAGCAGAACCAGCGAACCAACAGGATAAATTCCGACGTTCATCACAAAGAACTCGAACACTTTCTTGTTTATATGGCTGTCAGTCCATTTGAACATGAGTTTCAGTGCCGCGGGAGGCTCCATACCCTTGTGGTAGCATCGGTTGCTTGTGATTGCATCGTATATGTCCACAACAGCGCCTATCTTTCCCTCAACGGATATCTGCTCGTCTTTCAGCCCCTGCGGATAACCTGAGCCATCGTATCTTTCGTGGTGCTGAAGAGCCAGATTCAGCATATCCTTAGGCAGTCCCTGCTTAACCAGATAATCGTAGCCAAGGATGACGTGGTTTTTCATCACCTTAAACTCGTCGTCGGTCAGTTTTCCGGGTTTGTTCAAAACGCCTGTCGGAACCAGCATCTTTCCAGCATCGTGCAGAAGTCCCGCCTGCGCGATGCGCTCAACCTCCTTTGGGCTCATCCCCAGATGCGCCGCAAGGCTAGAAGCGAATATACTCACGTTCATGGAGTGAAGAAAGGTATAGTCGTCGTGATATTTAAGTTTCGCCATGCTGGACATCACACCCTTGTTTTTAAGAGTGATTTCGGCGATATTGGACGCAACAGACTTGACGGCTTGTTCGTTAAACATCTTACCGGAACGGATGTCACCCAATATGTTATGAACTATTTTGACAGATTCAGAGTAAAGGGCTTTCGCGCTGGATATGTCGTCCAGATTGATGTAATTATCTTTGATAATCTCTTTTCTGTGCTCGATGAAATCATCGGGTCTGCCGTTGAAAACTTCAACAACAGCCTCTTCCCGCTCATCCCGCTCAACATAGACGTATTCCACGTCGTTACTGATGAGCTTTTCGATAACAGATTTGTCTTTAACATAAAACTTGTGTGTAAGAAACCCAGTATCAAGCCAGTTTCTGTCCAGCTTGACCACTTTGTCTCCGATTTGCAGCTCGTTGACGCTGATCTTTTTCATTAGGACCCCACCTAAAAAAGATTCAGCTAAAACTTAATCCTGTGATGAACCGTACTGTTTTTTGATAAACTGCCATCCGTTATAGACGTGTTTTTCAACAACCTTTTCGACCATCTCCGCGTCTCTCTTTTCAAAGGCTTCCAGCAGGTCGCTGTGTTCTTCCTTAACCTCTTTGGTTCGTCCCTCGATGGAAAAGGAATAAACGGTAGCTCTTTTAAACTGCTGCTGTAGACCTTCAAGCATTTTGATAAGTCTCTCGTTTCCGCATTTATAAATAAATATCCGGTGAAAATCGTAGTTCCAGTGGATCATCTGAGAAACAGCGCGAGATGAACCGGAGTCCATCTTTTTAACAAGTTCTCTCATTTTGTCAAGGTCATGGTTGTCCAGATGATCGATGGCGAGTTTTGAAGCCAGCGGTTCCAGCTTCATTTTTATGACGAAAATGTCGTCGATATCCTTTTCCGTGAGCGTTGTGACAACAGCTCCCCGTCTGGGAATGATCTCTATAAAGCCTTCCATTTCAAGCAGGCGCAGTGCCTCGCGTATGGGAGTGCGTGAAATTCCGAGCATCTCAGAAAGTTTCGGTTCAACAAGTCTTTCTCCGGGCTTGAGCTGACCTTTGATGATGCTGTTTCTTATGGTCGCCGCTATTTTTTCGCTTAGCGGGGTATTGTCGATATTAATGTCTTTAGCAGCCACAAAAGTTCCTCTTTAAAAATATCAGGCGTTGCTGTTGATCCGCTGTTTAAGGTATTCCCAACCGCTTATGATGTGTTCGCGGACGGTCTTTTCAGCCAGATCCGGGTCTTTGGAAATGAAAGCGTCTATAATTTTCTTGTGTTCTTTAACGGCGTTTGCAGCCCTGCCCGCATCGGACATAAGCATACTTTTAAGTCTCTGGAAGTTTTTCGACATACCGTCGAGAATATCCACAAGTTTTTCATTGCCGGACGCGGCTATGAAAACATTGTGAAAGTCAATGTTGTCTTTATGGTGTTCGTCAGGTATGCCGGGATTTTTTTCAGCATAGTCCCTGAATTTTTTGTTTATGCCAATGAGAATCTCTATCTGCTCGCCGGTAAGATTCAGCGTAGCCTGTCTTGCAGCGAGACCTTCAAGGTTTGCCTTGATGGCATAGAGGTCGTCTATGTCTTTTATTGTCAGTTCTTTAACCACGGCTCCGCGTCTGGGAACAATCTCGATGAAACCTTCGCCCTCAAGCTGGCGAAGAGCCTCTCTTATAGGTGTTCTGGAAATTCCCAGGTTTTTAGCGAGCTTAGGCTCAACCAACCTTTCACCGTTACGGTAAACGCCTTTGATTATGTCGGTTCTGATTATATCGGCGATCTTTTCCCGCAGCGGCTTGCTTTCAATGAATACGTCCTGATTCAAGCAGCCAACCCCTCACCTGAATACTCTGCTTAAAAAGTACACAGTATACAGTATACAATAAACCGAATATAACTGTTTTTTTTTTCGCCGTCAACGAGTATTCGGGATGATTTGAAATAAAACAATCTCAAATTAAATAACACAAAGGTTCAGAAAAAAAAGGAAAGAAGACCCGTAAGCCGGATTCTGTTCTAACGGTCATTTATCCAGCCCCGCGGTTGCCCGCGGGATCAAGCTGCCCACCCGCAGACAAAGGACGGGCAATCCTTAACTGTCTGCCTATTTGGCATTGCACCGGATGGGGTTTGCCCTGCCGCCTGCGTTACCGCAGGCGCGGTGGTCTCTTACACCGCCGTTTCACCCTTACCGTGTTTTCACACGGCGGTTTGTTTTCTGTGGCACTGTCCCTGCCTCACGACAGACCGACGTTATCGGTCATCCTGCCCTTAGGTGTCCGGACTTTCCTCCCGCGCAAAAAGCGCCGACGACCGTCCGGTCTTCTTTCATTTATAAAATGTATAGGTTAAATAGATTTTTTACAACACTTTTAATGCGAAAGCTGCCCCAACCTTGAAAGCCAGAACGCATACTCCTCTGCGGAAACGCTGCTGCGCCAAAGACCAAATGCCATGGCGGCAATTATGAGTGCTGCCGCAACTCCGAAAACAGCGAACGGAAGATATTTCGCCTTTATGTCCTTTCCGCATGTTCGCAAACATTCTTCGTTCTGCCGCACGGCTATGCAATCGTGGCAGCCGATACAGTCGGGATTGAGAACCAGTTTGGACTCGTGTACCTGAATGTTCATAGGACAGGCGTTCGTACACTTCATACAGTTTACACAGGCATCCGCATTACGCTTTATCACAAACGGAGAGAAGGCGGCGGCAATGGAGTGAAAAACGCCGTACGGACAGAGATATTTGCACCAGAAACCCTTAAAAACCAGCGTCAGCGCCGTCATGGCAATAACGAAAACTATTGTGATTGTGCCGGGTGCTGTGAAAAATTCCAGCATTTTGGCATCCGCCAGTTTATTATAAGGTGACTGTAAAAAACCTTCGATTGCAGCAACAGGCATGTTTATCAGTATTATGTAGCCGAAAAATCCGAACAGCCCGTATTTGACGACTGACAAAAGATACCCTGCATATTTATTCACTTTCATTCCTCTGCCGATGAGCGAAACAACCTCTGATACAAACCCCACCGGACAAACGTATCCGCAGAAAGAGCGGCGGAAAAGAAAGCTGATAACTATAAAGATGATGAATAGGCTGAGACCCGCCGGATGCACCCAGTCATAGTTTCCCGTGACGATGAATCGCTTGAGTGCCGCCAGTGCGCTGATGGGTAGAAACGCCTCCACCCCGCCCGGTTTTACAGTGTCAAATTTTCCGCTCTGGATGTGGTTCAAAAACCTTACGAACATGACTCCGAGATAGATTGAAGACGCAAAAAAGATAAGCTGAACGATTCGTCTGTTTCTCATGTTTTCCCCCGAAACATAAATAAATTAATTGTGACCGCGTGTAATTGACGCGTATCAAAAAACAATGTCTATTATTCTTTCGGGGTGGTTTGTGGTAAGGCTGTCCACGCCTGCTTCCTGATAGAACAGGGCTTCGGTAATGCTGTCAACAGTCCAGACGTTCAGATGCAGATCTTTCAGACGCTCCCGCATGACAGGGACGTGCACCGTATCGGCGCGGGTTGAAAAACCGTCGAGATTGGCGCGGCGCACCATCTTTTCAGCGTGGTCGTACATCCCGTTCTCAATCTGGATATTGTAGCCAAACTCCCCTATCCACAAAGTTTTATACTCCGGCAGCCGCTTTTTTGCCTCTGCGGCGACCTCGTATCCGAACCCGAAGATAACAACGTTATCAACATGACGGGAGTAGGTGTGTAAAAGTTCTGAAAGAAAAGGGATTATTTCAGTTCCGCATTTTATCTCTATGAAGATGTCGCGGTTTTCAGGCATGAAATCCAGCACTTCGTCCAGCGAAGGTATGCGCTCGCCGCTGAATTTTGAAGACTTCCAGCTGCCTGCATCGCAGGTTTCAAGAAGCCAGAAAGGGGTCTCGTCCGCACGGAAAAGTTTGTCCGTTGTCCGTGCGGTGGTGACATCGTGCAGTGCAATTATCCTGCCGTCGGATGTCAGCCGCACGTCAAGTTCAATGCCGTCCGCCCCCTCCTCTATCCCCATGCGAAAAGCGGAAAGCGTGTTTTCAGGTGCAATAAAGGATGCACCCCTGTGTGCAATAATTTTCATAACAATAAAATACCCCCGTAAAACTGATTTGGCAACGGTACAAACGGGTTTTACAAATATACAATATGCCACGAGAAAATTACTGGATTTATGTTTTATTTTGCTGTAGAACATTCGCTGCAAATACAACTGAGGGAACGAAAATGCGTTTTCTATTAATAATTTTCATGCTTGCATCATCCATGATTGTACAAGCGGCAACAGCACCCAAAAGAGAATTCACCAAACCCACCGGATACGAAAGAACGGCGGAAATGTATAAAATGTACGGCATCAACGAGTTCGGACGGATATTGATGCTTGGTGACTCAATCACCCACGGCGCCTACTGGAACGAACTGATGAAACGAAGCGATATCATAAACAGAGGCATCCCCGGCGACACAACATTCTGGATGCAGGAGCGTCTTGAATACACCACCACCGGCAGGATAGAAAAGGCGTTCGTGCTTGTGGGAATAAACGACATATCCAAATACCAGCTCCCCGCATCAATATTCAGCCGCTATACGAAGATAATAGACTACCTGACAGCGCAAGGTATAAAACCGCACATACAGTCAGTTATTTACCTCGGCAAGCTGAACCCCAAATATGACGTTTACAACGTAAGGATAAAAGAGCTGAACGCCATGCTGAAAGACTATGCAGACAAGAACGGAATAGCCTTCATAGACCTGAACCCCACCCTTGCGCCGGACGGATTTCTGAAAGACGAATATACATATGACGGCACACACCTTACTGCTCTGGGCTATACGCTGTGGCGCGATATACTGAACCCCTACATGGCGGAAACTCCCGCAGAACCGCAGCCCGCCGAACCTCAGCCTGCCGAACCCGAAACAATCCCGGCAGCAGCTCCCGCAGCAACAGACACTGCTCCTGCACCTGCGGAAACCACCCCAGCACTGCCCACGGTTCCGGCACCCGTACCTGAAAATATAACTGTACCTTCGGAATAATAGAGCGGATCACATAAATAATGATGCATTTCAGAGCGAAAGTACAAAATCAAACTAAGATGAGATCGCTTCGGGCATTATTCGACAACTAAATTGAATATGGACTCATACAGCCTTCGGCTAGTTAGCCCTCGCGAAGACGAAAAAGAAGCCCGTCTCTGCGAACCCTGAAAGGGTGAAGCAGTCTCGTCTTTCAGTATACGACACAACTTATATTAAACAGTCTAAACGATAATAATTTTTGTTTGACATAAATGTAATTTTTTTATTACGAATTAACAACGTTACCATACTAAATTTCTGACATTTTTGAGCGTTAATGCAAAAAACCTCAGAGGTGAGAACATGTCAGAAAACGACAATATGAAAAAAGGCATTAACAGACGTCAGTTCATCAAATTTTCCGCAGCATCAATGGCTGTTGTTGCGGCAGGATCTGTCGCAGGATGCGGAAACGACAGCGACAGCTCTTCGGAAACGCCCGCTCCTTCCAGCCCCGAAACACCTGAAACGTACATTCCAAAATCCGCGCTTCCCTCATCAAAAGCATGGAAATTCGGTATAATATCGGACACTCAGTGGACAAAAGAAGACGACGGAGAAAACCCTGCGTCATGCGCAGTTGATATCATCAATGCGCTTAACGCCAAATTTGTTGAGCACGAAGTTAAATTTGTTCTTCACGTCGGTGACCTTACTGATGACGGAAGAAACACCTTCACAGCTAACAACACAAAAACCGGAATCACTTACACATATTCAGTCGCTGATGCAATGGGTATCAGAGCAAGATATGTGCAGGAGCTTTACAACAATGGAATCGGTTTCTTCCCCATGAGAGGAAACCATGACGACTCTCAGTCTGCGGCAATAGAATTTAATAACTATTTTTCTCAGACAACGACAGGCATACACAACGTCACATCAGTTCAGACAGCTGCATACGCTGCACAGAACCCTGACGAGAGCTATCTTCCTGATATAAAAAGAACCAAAACCACTTCATTTGAAATGGGCTCTTCCTTTTCAAGCCCTTCAACAGCGCTTAACGGTCTTTCATACTCCTTTGACTACGATAACGTAAGGTTCGTTATACTCGATACTTTCACCGGCACAGACGGAACCGCGTATCCTGTAACCTCACAGCAGTCATGGATAAACTCCGTACTCTCATCCAGACAGACAGGAACCCACGCATTTGTTCTTTCCCATAAAGGTCTCATGACACAGGATCACACGGATATAATATTCGGAGGCAACCCCTCAGCTACCACACCCGGACAGGATGAATTCATAACCAGTCTCGCAAACAACAAAGTGAAATACTATATCAACGGTCATGACCATATGCACGACAGAAGCTATGTGTACACGCATGACGGCTCAACGGCAAAAGTTACGCAGCTTGTCACCGCATCTGACAGTTCAAAGTTTTACACACCTGCGAACCCCTCAAACGACCAGACATACTGCGGCGGTCTCAGGCAGAAACTTATAAGTCAGGAACTCTACGGAATCGGCTATTACATAGTGACCGTTGACGGAGAACATGTGACTTTCGAATATTACTCGGCGCCCAGCTATTCTGCGGATTCCATAACCACAACACCCGCACTGCGTTTCGCCAAAAAAGAAACTTTCGGTTACAGTCTTAAAGGAACTGATTTCCTGATAGCCTACGGCGCTCCCTACACAACTGTAGACATTACAAGCACAGGCGGAACAAGGGCGAAAATTCTTGACGGAAGAAATGCGAACGTAGCGAGCGATCTTGCCGGAAGAAGATTTAACATAGAAGTTAACGCAGGGTTCTATTCCGCTGATGATGCGACATCAAGTGATATTCTCAGCCTGAAAGGCATGGATTACACAATGGGAAGCACAGTTACAGACGTTTTCACTCTTTCAATGAGCTATACAGATACGAGCATAACGGATGCGGATATCGACGACCAGACCTTCGGGCTGGCAAAGCTCAACGAGAACGGAATCTGGGAAAACGCTGTCATTGCAAACTCAGGCGGGAAAGCTGAATTTGTCAAAGGAGCATGGACCGACGGTTATACGCTTGGAACATGGGGAGTTGATACCACATCTAAAACAGTCTGGGCTGTCATCAACAGCAACGGATTCTTTTCAGCCGTAAAAGGCATATAATTCTGTTCAGCCTCTTAGAAAAAGGGTGGCTCAGGTCACCCTTTTTTATGCTATGATAGGCGATGTTAAACAGAAGAAAGTTCATTAAACTGACTGCGACGGCTCTGGCGATGGTGACTGCCGGATGCTTCCCGCGTGAAAGGAAAAAAACGGCAAAACAGCCGGAATCAAAAATACCCTCCCAAGGCGCGTGGAAATTCGGTATTATGTCCGACAGTCAGTGGATGGGCGATGACAACGGCAAAAATCCGGCATCTTGCGCGGTGGAGATAATCAACGCTCTTAACGCGGAGTTCATTCGCCACGGTGTCGAACTCGTTCTGCATGTCGGCGACCTGACCGACAGCGGGAGGGAACCCTTCGCCGTTTATAACAAAAGTACCCGACAGACTGACGTATATTCCACTTCCGACGCAATAGGAATAAGAGCCAGATATGCGCAGGCGCTTTACAACAGCGGCATAGCACTCTTCCCTATCCGCGGCAATCACGACGATTCGCAGATAGCTGCCTTAGAGTTTCTCAGATATTTCCCGCAGACCGGAGGCGGTGCACAGAACGACGAACATGCTCAGAGAGCTGCTTATGCGGCATTCAATCCGGACGCCGAAAACCTGCCGGACATAAAGCGCACAGGCAGATCATTCAGGCTGGGGACTGATTTTTCATTCCCTTCCGACACGCTTAAAGGTCTGTCATACTCGTTCGACCATAAAAACGTAAGGTTCATCACTGCCGATCAGTACACAGCTCCGGACGGCAAAGAACACACCATCCGCAGCCAGCAGAACTGGATTACCTCCCGTCTGAAAAGCAAAAGTGAACACGCCATCGTGTTCACCCACAAGGGGCTGCTCACGCAGCATAACAGAGGCAATCTTTTCGGCGCGGAGCCATCTCCATCCACACCCGGACAGGACGAGTTCATCAGAGCCATGGCAGACAACGGCGCTCAGTATATCATATGTGGGCACGACCACATGCACGACCGCAGCCGCGTTTATACCACAGACGGCAAAACGGCATATGTGAATCAGCTCATAACTGCTTCGAACAGTTCGAAATTTTACTTCCCTAGAAGACCATCCAACGACGAAACCTTCTGCGGCGGCAAACGCCAGAAACTCATCAGTCAGGAGCTTTTCGCCATCGGATATTACATCGTGACCGTTGACGGCGGACACATGACCTTCGACTACTATTCGTCCGTCTGCCGCACAGCAGACACCATAGCAGACACCCCCTACCTCACGTTCAGTCATAAAGAGACATTCGGTTACAGCCTGAACGGAAAGAATTTTCTCATAGAATACGGCAAGCCCTATACTGCTGTAGACCTCATTTCTGAAAACGGCACGCGGGCAAAAATTCTCGGAGGTGTCAACATCCGCGATGCAAAAGATTTCGCCGGGCGCAGGTTCGGCGTTGAGGTTAACGCCGGGTTCTATCCGCAGGACGAAGCGACTGCGGGCGACATACTCCTTTTGCGGGGCATGGATTTTTCAACAGCCAATACAGACATCTTCACCCTTTCCATGAGCTATAAACATGGAAACCCCACACTTGCAAGGCTGGACAGCCGCGGAATATGGCGCAACGCGGCGGATTTTAACATCGGAGGCGTAAAGCAGTTTGTCTACGGCGCATGGAAGCCGGATTATCCTCTGGGCACATACGGAACAGACCCGGAATCAAAAACTGTCTGGGCGGTGATAAACACCAACGGCACATTCTCACCCGTTATTTTCTGATTTTACCCTCTTGACACTGTATGTCCTTTCAACTAACGTATGAATATATATTCATTCGTTTGAGGGTAATATGGAAGAAATAATCGTATGCGAAAAAAACTGTAATCATGATGATAAAGCCGTATGCATCGCAAAAGGGGCGATGCTGCCTGAATCGGACGTTCAGCGCCTTGCGGAGATGTTCAAGATTCTGGGAGATCCCACCCGCATAAAGATACTACACGCGCTCACAGGACGCGAACTCTGTGTCTGCGACCTTGCCGAGACCATCGGCATGGGTCAGTCGGCAATCTCGCACCAGCTAAGAATGCTGAAAGGATATCGGCTGGTGAAATACAGAAAAGAAGGAAAAGAAGTTATTTATTCTCTGGACGACGCACACATACTCGGGCTTCTGTGCATGGGTCTGGACCACATAAACCATTCGTAAGGAGCCTGAAATGGAACATAAAGAATCATGTTGCAGCTGTTGCTACGCCCACGATGAGCAGAGCGAACCACAGGACATGCCGGAAGGCGGCAGCCAGTCCGTTTTCCGCATAGAGGGTCTGGACTGCGCCGACTGCGCGGCGAAACTTGAAACCGCGGTGAAAAAGATGGACGGCGTTCTCTTCGCACGTCTCAGCTTCACATCAGCGACACTGACCGTCCGCCACAATACAAACGACGCGGCAATCGTCCGCACTGTGAAACAGGCAGGATACAAAGCTGTTTCCGCAGACGGAAGCGACGACGGACACAGCTCGTCATGGCTGAAAAACCATAAGACGCTTGGAACGCTCCTTTCCGGACTGTTCCTTATACCCGCGTTAATATTCGACAGCACAGCCCTTTTTGCCGCGGCGATGTTCGCCGGCGGCTGGCACGTTGCCGTTACCGGACTCTATAACCTCCGCAAAAGGATAATGGATACGAACATGCTTATGCTTATTGCCGCCATAGGCGCGGGAGCTATAGGCGAATGGAGCGAAGGAGCCACCGTTGTTTTCCTATTCTCCCTTGGCAACGCTTTGCAGTCATACACCATGGACAAAACAAGAAGATCCATCCGCTCCCTCATGGAAAAAGCACCCAACGAGGCAATTGTTCTGCGCGGCGGCAAAGAAGAGAAGATGCATGTTGACAGCATAGCCGTCGGTGATCTCATTCTCGTTAAACCGGGGGAGAAAATAGCTATGGACGGCGAAGTGGTAAGCGGCTTTTCAGCCGTTAATCAGGCGTCCATCACCGGCGAATCAGTACCAGCGGAAAAGCATACCGGAGATACAGTTTACGCAGGCACGCTCAACACCACAGGCGCTCTTACCATAAAAGTTACAAGACTGGCGGCAGATTCCACAATAAGCCGCATCATGAATATGGTTGAAGAGGCGCAGGCGCAGAAAGCGCCCATGCAGACGCTGGTGGACAGGTTCGCGGCATGGTACACACCAGCCGTGCTAATCGTCGCAGTGCTTATAATCGCCGTTCCGGTTCTTCTTTTTGGACAGAGCTTTGACGAATGGTTTTATAGGGCGCTGGTGCTTCTGGTAATCTCATGCCCGTGCGCACTGGTCATATCCACTCCGGTCTCTATAGTCTCAGCCATCGGTAACGCTTCCAAAAGAGGAGTACTCATTAAAGGCGGTGTTTTCCTCGAACAGATGAGCCGTATAAAGGCTGTGGCGTTCGACAAGACAGGCACACTGACATCGGGCAAACCCGTTCTGACAGACGTTTTTGCAGTTAACGGAGACGAACGCGAACTGAAAGTGCTTGCGGCATCCGTTGAAAGATTCTCCGAACACCCGCTGGCACACACCATAGCCGCATCAGTCGAACACAGCGAACTTAAAACAGCGGACAACTTCGAAGCTATCCCCGGAATGGGCGCAAAAGCCTACGTAGACGGCAGAACAATATATATAGGCAGTAAAAAACTTTTCAACGGATTGACAGGAAATTACGACATTAATGAACTGGAACAACAGGGGAAAACAGTCGTCTTTATAGGAACCGACGAAGAAATACTGGGATATGTGGCACTCGCGGACGTTCTGCGCGAAGGCGGAAAAGAAGCTGTTAAAGAGCTTAAAAACAGCGGAATCGAATGTGTCGCCATGCTGACGGGCGACAACAGGAGAGCTGCTGGAATGATAGCCGACAGGCTGGAACTTGACGTTTGTTACAGCGAACTGCTCCCGGAAGGAAAAACAGCCGCACTGAAACCACTTGCCGAAAAATACGGTAAAGTAGTGATGGTGGGCGACGGGGTGAACGACGCTCCGGCGCTTGCCACAGCGGATATAGGTATCGCCATGGGTGCAGCTGGAACCGACGCGGCACTTGAAACCGCAGATATAACCCTGATGTCCGACGATATCGGCAAACTGCCCTATCTTATAAAACTCAGCAGAAAAACAGTCGCGGTGATTAAACAGAATATCACGTTTTCTGTACTGATAAAATTCGTGTTCATAGTGGGCACATTCGCAGGAATAACAAACCTCTGGCTGGCAGTATTTGCCGATATGGGAGCATCGCTTCTGGTAACGCTGAACGGAATGAGGCTTGTAAGAGAAATCAAGTAAGACGTACTAACATATAAAGGCGGAAGGCAGAAAATATGCGCAGTGTACATATAAAGTACATGAGCAGTATTTTCTGTCTTCCAACGCAAAAATGCGAAGTGTTATAAAAAACTAAAGTATCATACCGCCGGAGGCTTCGATTCGCATACCATTAATCCATCTGGCATCTTCCGACAGAAGAGCCACAACCGCACCGCCAATATCATCAGGCAGACCGACGCGACCAAGTGCTGTCAATGCCGCTATATGGTCGTTCACATGTTTGTTGTCGCGCACCACGCCACCGCCGAAATCCGTTTCTATGGCTCCGGGGGCAAGCACAACAACGCTGATTCCTCTCTTTCCAAGTTCAGCCGCCATATAGCGCGTCAGGACTTCTACACCACCCTTCATAGCTCCGTATGCACTGTAACCTGGCATACAGAATCTTGCCAGACCGGAAGAGATGTTCAGAATCCGTCCGCCATCCTTTATCAGCGGCAGAAGTCTCTGGGTAAGAAAGAACGGTGCCTTCAGGTGGATGTCCACCAGAAGGTCGAACTGCTCCTCAGTTGTTTCCTCAAATGGTGCGTTTATGCCGATGCCTGCGTTGTTCACAAGATTGTCGAACTGAGCCGCACCGAAAACATCCCCAAGCACTTTTTTAACCGAATCTGCAAATACGCTGAAAGTTCCGCTCTTTGAAACGTCAAGCTGCAAAGCTGCTGCCTTTCTGCCGAACTTATTCGCTTCGGCGACAACCGCATCCGCTTCGTCTTTTTTGCTGTTGTATGTAATTATTATATCGTGTCCGCGCTCCGCAAGTTTCAGCGCCATGTTTTTTCCGAGTCCGCGGCTTCCGCCTGTGATGAGTGTTATCATGGAAGTACCTCACAATGAATTTTATATATAATAATCCATGTTAGGCAGGATTTGAATACACATAGATGTGAAATGATTGCCCGATTATGCAAAAGGAAGGAAAAAAAACGAGATCGCCGCGTCACTACGTTCCTAGCGAAGACGTAAATTATCGTCTCTGCGAGGAAGCCGTAGAGGCTGACGCGGCAGTCTCGTGTATTATCTTAATACCGCTCCAAATTCTCTGGTCAGATTCTCTATCATTTTGAGCAGCAGACTGTTTGTCTCCTCGTCCGTCAGGGTTCTGTCGGATGCGGTGAAGTACACTCTGTATGTGCGGCTCTCTTTACCCTCTTCGATGCCTTTTCCGGCATAAACGTCAAACAGGAAAGCATCTTCTGCAAGTTTACTGGTGCCTTTTATACAGTTTATCATATCGACTGATGCCGTCCCGCGGTCAACAACAACAGAAATATCCTTATAAACCGACGGGAATTTGCTGAAATCCGCAAACTTATACTGGAAAACTGCATTTTTCACAAGCAGTTCCATATCTATTTCAAAAAGCACAACGTTTTCACGGATGTCCGCTTCGTCCGCAACCGCAGGGTGAAGCTCGCCTATGAAGCCTATGGAAGTGCCGTTAACAACAACCTCCGCAGCCTTTCCGGGGTGAAGGAAGTGTCTGTCGCTCATGGCATATTCAGCTTTTATCTTGTATGCGTTAAGTACGTTTTCAAGCACGCCCTTGAGCGCGAAAAAAGGTTCAACGGGTGCCGGAGCCGCCCAGCTCATTGTCCAGAAATCCCCCGCCACGGCGGCGGCAAACTTCATACGCTGTTCGGGCAGTCTGTCCGTCTTTGTGAAAGACGATGCGAACTCGAAAAAGCGCGCCTGTTTGAAACCATTGTTAAGGTTATATTTTATATTTGCCAGAAGACCGGGGAACACAAGAGTTCTCAGTGTATTCATGTCTTCGGAGATGGGATTCAGTAATTTCACAAATTTAGCTTCATCATCGAACAGCTTTAAAAAATCATCCTTCATGAATGAGTAGTTTATCGCCTCGTTGAATCCCAGAGTCTTCATCTGATATCCGATGTCGCGTCTCGCCGCAAGCAGTCTGCTCATGGGTTTCGAATCGGAATCGATACGGGGCAGAGTGGTCGGGATGTTGTCGTATCCGTACATCCTCGCAACCTCTTCCGCTATATCCTGATCGGACACGATATCAACTCTGTAAGACGGCGCGGTCACTGTTATTGATGTACCGCTGACCACAGGGTTCAGGTGCAGATCGGACAGTATTTTAACTATCTGCCCGTCGGGAACGGAAGTTCCCAGATAGCTGTTAATCCATTTGGTATCAACAGTCACCTTTCTTTCGGCGGGTTCGGCATATTCGCCAAGTTGCCCTTTACAGACCTTGCCGCCTGCGACCTCCTGAAGGAGATACGCCGCGTAGTCTACCATCTTAACGGGGTTAGCAGGATCTGCGCCCCTTTCGTATCTATATGCCGCGTCGGAAGACATTCCGAGTTTTCTTGCTGTTTTTCTGGTCTGTTTCGGCTCGAAATAAGCACATTCAAGGAAAACGTCTTTTGTATCGTTCTGAATACCGGAATGTTCCCCGCCCATGACTCCGGCAAGAGCCAGAATTTTTTTCTCATCTGTGATAAGGAGCATCTCTTCGGTAAAAGTGCGCTCTTTTTCATCCAGCAGAAGAAGTTTTTCACCCGCTTTCGCATTACGGATGATGATTTTTCCGTCTATTTCGCGCAGGTCAAAAGTGTGGAGCGGCTGACCGTATTCGAACATCACATAGTTAGTAACGTCAACCACGTTGTTTATGGGACGAACACCCACAGCACGCAGACGGTTCTGCATCCAGACGGGCGACGGAGCGATTTTAACATCTTTTATCACCCTTCCCATATACGACGGGCAAGCCTCTTTGTTCTCAATTACGACGCCGCCGTAATTTTCGGCTTTGTCATCTGTTTCGGCGAGGTTCCAGCTTCTCTCTTTCATTTTAAGTCCGTAAAGAGCTGCAATCTCCCTCGCATAGCCGACCATACTGAGACAGTCTGCCCTGTTGGGGGTTATGCCTATCTCCATGGTTGTATCCGGCAGACCAAGGTATTCGTTGATCTCCATTCCCGCCGCAAGGTGGTCGGGAAGTATCATGATTCCGTCGTGGTCGTCAGATATCCCTATTTCATCCTCGGCGCATATCATTCCGCATGATTCAATACCGCGTATTTTTGCTTTTTTAATCTTAAATCCGCCCGGCAGTTCCGCACCTATCATGGCGAAAACAACTGTCTGACCTGCTCTTACGTTTGGCGCGCCGCAAACCACCTGATGCTCGGCATCGCCCGTTGAAACAACACACAGCGATAACTTGTCCGCATCGGGATGTTTTTCGCATTTAAGCACTTTTGCAACGACAACATTGTCGAGCCTGCTTTTCGTTTCAACAGATTCAACCTCAAGCCCGGACATTGTAAGTTTCGCCGCAAGCTCCTGCATGTCGATTCCGGTTGTATCTACAAATTCGTTTATCCAATTGATGCTTATTTTCATTTTATGCCTCCGCCTTAAAACTGCCTTAAAAATTTCAGGTTGTTTTCAAAGAATGAGCGAAGGTCGCCTATGCCGTATTTCAGCATGGTTATACGCTCTATGCCCATTCCGAAGGCGAAGCCTCTATATATGCTGGTGTCGTAACCGGCGTGTTTGAAAACTTCGTTGTTGACCATTCCGCAGCCGAGTATCTCAAGCCAGCCCGTGCCTTTGCACACGCGGCAGCCCTTCTGTCCGCAGATTACGCAGCCCATATCAACTTCTGCGCTGGGTTCTGTGAACGGAAAGAAGCTGGGGCGGAAACGTACCGGTATCTCTTTGCCGAACATGCGCTGAATGAACTCTGTAAGGGTGCCTTTAAGGTCGCCGAAAGTTACGTCCTTATCAACGAGCAGTCCCTCTACCTGATGGAACATCGGCGTGTGGGTAAGGTCATAGTCGCATCTGTAAACCTTTCCGGGTGCAATGATTTTAATGGGCGGCTGGTTGTCCTTCATTGTCCTTGCCTGAACAGGCGAGGTGTGGGTGCGCAGAAGGATATCCTCTGATATATAAAACGTATCCTGCATGTCTCTTGCGGGGTGTTCTTTGGGGATGTTGAGCATTTCAAAGTTGAAAAGGTCAAGTTCCGCTTCGGGACCGACAGCAACTTCGAAGCCCATGGATGTAAATATGTTAACTATCTCATAGTAAACGGACATAATGGGGTGTATGCTGCCAGTGGTCAGCGGCAGACCGGACATTGTGACATCCAGTGATTCGCCAGTAAGTTTTGACGAAAGCTCCGCCTGCGCAAGTTTTTTCTCCTGCGCTTCATACTGAGCCTCGAAAGAATTGCGAAGCTCGCCTATCATCATTCCGAACTCTTTTTTCTGTTCGTTCGGAACGTCTTTAAGCTGTTTGCTGAGATCGCTTATGATGCCTTTTTTTCCGAGATATTTAACTTTTACCTCGTAAAGCTGCTGGGTGGAGGTTGCTTGTGCAATCTCCTGTTCGAATTGCCTGATGGTCTGTAAATCGACTTGCATTTATATTCTCCGACTGGGGATTTACATTTGAGATTGCCGCGTCGCTACACTCCTCGCAATGACGCAGAGCATTCTTTTTTATGCAGCTCCGAATCATCGAAGCTGTATAAAAAAGGGGAGCTTTTGGCTCCCCCGTTTAGCTTAATCAGGCTTTAACCTGCTTGCAAAGCTGTTCAAATTCGGCGGGGCTTTTAACCGCCATATCGGCGAGGACTTTTCTGTCCAGCTCGATACCTTGTTTTTTCAGACCGCCCATGAAAGCACTGTAGCTGAGTCCGTGCTGGCGAACTGCGGCATTGATACGAATGATCCACAGTTTTCTGAAATCACGTTTTTTGATCTTTCTGCCTGCGAAGGCAAAGTTAAGCGCGCGCTCAACCGCTTCACGGCTCTTTTTGTAGACGTTATTAATCTGTCCTCTGAAACCTTTGGAGCGTTTCAGCCACTCTTTTCTTCTTCTGCGAGTTTTAAACCCGCCTTTAGCTCTTGGCACTGTTAACCTCCTTAATCCTTACATATAGGGCAGCAAAATTTTAATATTCTGCGCATCTTTGCCCTCAAGAATCGTGGATTGGCGCAGTGACCGCTTACGTTTCGTAGTCTTTTTCGTCAGAATGTGTCTGAGACTACATTTCTTTGCTTTAACTTTGCCGCTTCCGGTAACTTTAAACCTTTTTGCGGCGCCCTTATGGGTCTTCATTTTCGGCATTTCGAAAACTCCTCTAAATTAGTTTCCAGCCGGAGATGCAGTAGGTGAAATCATCATGATTTGCTGTTTACCCATCATCTCTGGTTTCTGGTCAACGACACCGACATCTGCGACATCGGTCTTGACTTTATTAAGTAACTCCAGTCCTGCTTCCTGAAACATCATCTCGCGTCCTCTGTATCTAAGGACAACCTTGACCTTGTCTCCGGCTTCAAGGAACTTTCTTACCGCCTTCAGCTTGACGTTGTAATCGTGTTCCTCAATTTTCGGACGGAATTTAACTTCCTTTGTGTCCACCTGATTCTGGCGCTGTTTTTTTCTGGCTTCCCTGTCTTTTTTCTCTTTTTCAAATTTGAACTTACCGTAGTCCATGACACGGCAGACAGGCGGTTTTGCCGTAGGAGCGACCTCAACAAGGTCAAGCCCCGCGCGCTCGGCAAGTCTTAATGCCTCATCTATGGAACACACGCCATACTGTGTTCCGTCGTCCAAAACAAGCCTTACCTCTTTATGGGGAATAGCTTCATTAATCCGTTCTTTGTCCGCACTGGGACCGAATTTACCGCCGACCTTTATATATCACCTCCAGAGGTTTAATGTCTTATTTTGGTCAAGCTCTTTTAATACACTAATGTACTCTGAAAAAGCAAGCTCATTTTTTGTTTCTCCGTTGCGCAAACGCACGGAAATAAGATTTTCATCCATCTCTTTCTGACCGATGATTATCATATGGGGAATCTTTTCAAGCTGCGCCTCGCGTATTTTGAATCCCACTTTCTCGTTCCGGAAATCTGAATCCACGCGGAAGCCTTCTTCTTTCAGCTTTGCCACCAGTGATTTACAATAGTCAACCTGTCCATCGGTAATGTTTATCACACGCACCTGAACAGGTGATATCCAAAAGGGGAAATTACCGGCAAAGTGCTCTGTAAGAACTCCGATAAATCTGTCAACAGAACCGAGAATAACTCTGTGAAGCATAACCGGTCTGTGCTTCTGCCCATCTTCTCCGATATATGTGAGATCGAAACGTTCCGGCAGGTTGAAATCCACCTGAATAGTAGCGCACTGCCAGAAACGACCAATGGCATCCTTCAGTTTGATGTCTATTTTGGGACCGTAGAAGGCACCGTCGCCCTCGTTAATCTCATAGGGCAGCCCCTTCACTTTCAGAGCGTTAAAAAGAGCATCTGTGGCTTTTTCCCAGTTCTCTATAGAGCCGATGAATTTTTCGGGGCGGGTTGAGACCTCAATCTCAAATTCGAAACCGAAAATGCTCATAACGTCGTTAACGAAATCAATGATACCGATTATCTCATCGTTGAGCTGAGAAGGCGTACAGAGGATGTGTGCATCGTCCTGTGTGAACGCACGCACACGCATAAGCCCGTGAAGAACGCCTGATTTCTCGTGGCGGTGAACCGTACCAAGTTCAAAATAGCGCTGGGGCAGGTCACGGTAGCTTCTCATTTCTGATTTGAAAACCATCATGTGAGCAAGGCAGTTCATTGGTTTAACACCGAATGCCACGTCGTCTATGGTTGTGAAATACATATTCTCGCGATAGTTGTCATAGTGACCTGACAGTTTCCACAGATCCTGTTTAAGTATCTGGGGACCGTACACTATTTCGTAGCCGCGTTTAAGATGTTCTTTGCGTTCGAACTCTTCCAGTGTAGCACGGAGTGCGCCGCCACGTGGAAGATATATAGGAAATCCTGCACCTACTTCGTCTTCAATAGTGAAAAGTTTAAGCTGTTTGCCGAGTTTGCGGTGATCGCGTTTTTTCGCTTCTTCGAGCATATTCAGATATGCGTCAAGCTCGTCTTTTTTGAACCAGCTTGTGCCGTAAATACGCTGGAGCATCTTGTTCTTTTCGTCGCCACGCCAGTATGCGCCTGCAACGGAGAGCAGTTTGAAATGCTTGATGCGTTTGGTGTTGTCAAGATGCGGTCCGCGGCAGAGGTCGGTAAAATCTCCCTGAGTATAGAGCGAAACGTGGTCCTCACCGATTATGTCAATGAGTTCGAGTTTATAACTTTCGTTTGCGAACTCTTTTCTCGCTTCGTCGGCTGTGACGTCACGGCGGCGGCAGGGCAGCGCTTCTGCGGCTATCTTAGTCATCTCTTTTTCGATTGCCTCAAGGTCTTCGGGGGTGAATTTTTTATCACCCATGTCAAAGTCATAGTAAAATCCGTCTTTGATAACAGGACCGATGGTCACTTTAGCATCTTTAAATAGCCTCTGAACTGCCTGTGCCATAAGGTGCGCAGTTGAGTGGCGGAGAATTTCCAGTGCTTCCGTATCCTTTTCCGTTATGATTCTAACTTTATCGTTATCGCCAACGGGGGCGTAAATATCGACCAGTTTGCCGTTAATTTCGGCTGCGAGAGCGTTTTTCGCCAGTCCTTTGCTGATGGTGTTTGCCACATCGAAAGCGGTTGCGCCGGCTTCGAGTTCTAGCTTTGCGCCATCGGGAAGAAAAATATTCATAATGGTCTCCCTATGGGTATTTGAGCGATAAAGTATAATTATTATCACTTTTTTTGTCAACATATTAGGTCAGAATATAATAAGGAATAAAAATAAAAAAAGTTAAAAAAGTTTCTTGACATTTATTTGGTGTTCATGTAATTTCTGTTTCTCGCAAGGCCGAGGTGGTGGAACTGGTAGACACGCAGGACTAAGGATCCTGTGGGCGTCAAAGCCTGTGGGGGTTCGAGTCCCCCTCTCGGCATACGATAGAAAAGCTCAGCTTCGGCTGGGCTTTTCTGCGTTTACACGTACTGCGACAACTAAAAACGCAGATAAGACCAGGAAGATGAGGAGATACTGAAAAAACTCCATGTCGACAGATTTGTGAACGCTAACATAAGCGACTATAAGGTAATATAAGATATGAAAGCAGAAATTGACCGTTCCCACTCCGGCAGCCGGCAATGAAAAGATTTATTTTTCTGATGGTTCTGTTCCTGCTGGCTCCGCACTCCCCTGCCGCAGAATACAGGACAGTGCTGCTTATATCCGTTGATGCTCTGCATCCTGATGCTGTCTCAAAAGAAAACTCTCCCAATATAATGTCGCTGGCTGAAAAAGGAGCATACAGTCCTTTTGCAAAGAGCTCAAACCCGCCAAAGACCCTTATAGCACATACCGCAATGCTGACAGGTCTGCAACCGACGGAAAACGGAAAAACGGACAACATCTGGCAAAACGGTGAGCCGACGGTCAGCAACCCCACACTTCTATCCACAGCAAAAAGCAAAGGCTATCAGACTTGCCTGATATACAGTAAGCAAAAGCTGGGTTATCTTAAAAACTCAGCCACGGATACGGAGATATTTGCAAAGGATGACGCCATTGAAAAGACCGCTGAAATACTTGATACGTCGAAGAAACAATTCATATTTCTTCACATAAGCGGACTTGATACGGAAGGTCCGGTATCCGGCTGGATGTCACCTGAATACATAGACGAATTCCGCTTCATAGATGAACAACTCGAAGCACTCTTTACAAAAGCCTTTAAAAGCCCGTCTGTTTTGATAATCGTAACCTCTGACCATGCCGGACATGACAAAATACACGGATCAGACCATCCAGAAGATTTCAAGCGCCCTCTGGCTGTTTACTCTTCTCTGAAAAAGATAAATCACATACCGGAATCAGCACTTCAAATCAACGGTCTCAAAAACTTTATTGAGGAAGAGTTTTAAAGAGCGTCATCTTTAAGCTCATATCCAGAAGCCTTAATAGGCGGGCGGCACAGCTAATCAGTCCCCTTACCTTCGCCACGATTATTATCAACACGGTGCCCATCTTTTATTGAACACGCATCGCCCTTCCCCGGACAGCTCAAAAGTATTTTGACAATACGGATATTCAGACTTTCTGACAAAATCATGACAGCAAACGGAAAAAAAGCCGATCTCCCGACACATTATTGATAAATAATACTATCCCGTTTGAATTCATCCTGATATTAAGTATAATATTACATTCTGTACAGAGGTGTGTTTTGAGCTTCGATTGGGTTGAGTTTACAGAGGCAATTTACAGCGGGCAACAGTTCAAGTTTTCAAGCGATATGGATTCGGATGAATATGCTGCAAGCATAGCCTATGAACGCCTCAGCAAATTCACTTCTCATTTCCATTACCAATTTGGTCACAAAGAACTGGTTCAAAAGGTATTTTTTGGTGTACGCCGCGCTTATTCCGATTATTCATACGAAGCCGACGATATTGAAGAGATATATAAAGAGTGCGTCATCTTCATAAACAGCGTAAGACACGCGGACGCGCTTGAAACCTGCATGTGCTTCGATTCTGATTGTGACCTGCTCATGGAACTTGTTAACCTGTTACCCGGAATAATATCATCCCTGAAAATGTGCAGAAATGGTCGCGCCGACCACCTGACAGAAGATGAAGCTCAAGCTGTTTTCGAAATCTATTCTTCCGCCTTCGCCGTTTTCACCATCATGTCAGCCGTAAAGATGGTTGTGGTACAGATATTTATGAAATCAATCACGGACGGTTCTGCAAAAACAGTCAATATGATTCCGGAACATAACCGTAAAAATATATTTCTGCAATCAAATGAAATGACCGGAATAGACTTTAACACGCTGTGGGATATTCTGTATAAAATCCGTAATACGTTAATGGACAAAGGGATATTAGAGTGTGAAAATTTCAGAAACATGCTTCCGGTTTTCATCAGATTACAGCTTGCCTATATTATTGATGGATCAAATGGCAAGGTTATGGAACGGGTTTCGGACTATGCAATTGAAACAACAACAGCATTTAATACCTCAAGATATCTTATTCTTTTGGAAGCGATTCGAAATGGCTGCATAGGTTTGCATAAAATAGCTTTCACTCAGGTATTTATGTCTCTGGTTGCTCCTTTTGAACTGGACGCTTTTGAAGACTTTTTTTACTAAGCCTCAACTTTTCTGACAAATACCCTTTTAAATTGCTAATTTAAATAGGCTTATTTTGAAATAACTTACAAAACGCATAATTAAAAGGGTTTTAATAGCATTTTAAATATTTCTTTCATTATGCCAATTATATTTGCTAAAATACTTCTAATTCACTGCCGCGTAGGCAGCTTAGAAAGTTCAGGCAAGCCGCTTGCTGTGCCTTCGGCGATTCACTGCCGCGTAGGCAGCTTAGAAAAGAGAGTTCGGTCAACGAATTCTGGAAGATCGATTCACTGCCGCGTAGGCAGCTTAGAAATAGCGGGAACACTGAATCCTCTGTGTAATCAAATTCACTGCCGCGTAGGCAGCTTAGAAATTCTAAAAAAGAGATAAAACCCCAAGGCACGGATTCACTGCCGCGTAGGCAGCTTAGAAAAGCAAACCCGCTTATAGTTGCAATTTCCATCAATTCACTGCCGCGTAGGCAGCTTAGAAATATGTGTAACACGGGGGTAGAACTCAAAGGATATTCACTGCCGCGTAGGCAGCTTAGAAATTGTTCTCGGAAAGAAGGATCCTGTTGTCAGAATTCACTGCCGCGTAGGCAGCCACTTGCGGCCACAAGATTTACACGGGTTTTCCACACCGCTATTCCCACTTTACCAACACTTCACCGATTTGCGTTTAAAATTAATCAATATTTCACTTGATACGTTCGGACATATGCCTATATTTAGCAGAGGGAATTTTAGTTTTACCATGAATATCATAAGTAAATCACTGCGTTTCAGGATTGTTCTTGTTTTCTGCGGGTTCAGTATCCTTCTGGGCACCGCCATATTTGCGAGCATCCTTATTTCAACCAAATACACAGAACAATATGCGCTTAAAAAAAGACTTCAGCTTGAAACTGAGAGATATATAGAGTCCATAACGCGCTCGCCTGTGTCCCCTGTTGCTTTCGGATCGGAAATACCTGTTCCGGATTCGCCTTATATGACAAGCTATCTCGGCGAGGATCTTATGCCGGAATGGGCGGCGAAACAGCTTACACATCTTACGGCTGGAAATTTTGAAAAACAGAACGACAAACAGAATTATTACATTGCCATAAGGGACCTGCCTGACGGACAGCGGTTTTATCTGCTTTTCAACGTCACCACACTGCTGAACGATCACAGCACCATGAACATAATCAGGGAATATCTGATGATAACTCTCCTGCCGACATTCATCATAGGGCTGCTGCTGGGTGTGATAACAGCTTACAAAGCAGTTTCGCCCGTGGTGCGACTCACAAAAATAGTCAAGACCAAGGACGAAACAGGAATTTTGCCAAAAGACATGGCGAAAAAATTTGAAGATGACGAGGTCGGGTTCCTCGCAACAACTCTGGAACATGCCATCCGCGAAATGCAGTCCGCCATAGACCGCGAAAAGGCGTTTGCAAGAGACGCAAGCCACGAACTGCGCACACCGCTCACGGTCATGCAGGGAGCTATAAAGATACTTTCTGATGACATCCGCGACGATGATTTCAAAAAACAGAATCTGATTGCGCGCCTGAAACGTGCAGCTATGAACATGGAACATCTGATAAATTCGTTTCTCTGGCTTTCCAGACAGGAACGCAGAGACACCCATGGCACAAGCAGAGTTTACGAGGTTGTAAGAGAGTGCATCGACAACAACAGCTACCTTATGCGTTCCAAAACCATATCCGTTTCGGTAAACGAATACCAACCGACAACACTCCCTGTTGCGCCGGAAATACTGACGATCATATTAGGCAACCTCATCCGCAACGCCATGACATATACACAGCAGGGCGAGATAGTCGTATCAATATACGGACCCTGCATTTCCGTTAAAGACTCAGGACCGGGTATACCAAAATATATTCTGGACAATATAAACGTTGTCGGCGGGGTTTCAAAAGCAGACGGGTTCGGATTCGGACTTTCAATTGTGCACAGAATGTGCTCCCAAATGGGATGGAAACTGAATATTCAGTCGGAAGAAGGCATGGGCAGCACAATCATATTATGCTGTGGTGCAGATGCTATTGATAAAATTAAATGCCCCGGCGTATGCAGACCGGCGGCGGCTGACGGGGGGATGGTATGAATATCGACCGCAGAGAATTTCTGCGTATGGCCGGCGCTGTGGCAGCAATGATAGCCTGCAATCCGGAGGCGCTTGCCGCCGGAGACAGGGTAATCACCCATGCAACACACATGGGACCCCTGAAAGCGCACATCAAAAACGGCAGAATTGTGCGCATCGAGGCTATGGACATCGACCTTGACCCTGTTGACCTTCTTTTCGCACAGAAGGACGCCGTATACGCGCCAAACAGAGTGAAATATCCCTGTGTGCGCAAAAGCTATCTGGACGGCAGCGACAGAAGACATCTCCGAGGTGCGGAAGAGTTTGTGCGGGTGGACTGGCAGACTGCTCTTGACCTTGTTGCGGAGGCACTGGCAAAAACCAAAGGCGAATACGGCAACGAATCCATTTTTAAAACAACCTATGCCAGATGGGCACACCCAGGTCGTATACATCAGGCATCATCTCTTCAGGGGCGGATGCTGGGACTTTTCGGCGGGTTCACAGATATTGTCGGCGACTATTCCGCAGGAGCTGCGACACAGATACTCCCTCACGTCATGGGCGACATAGAGGTATACAGCCAGCAAACCTCCCACGAAGTTGTTCTGGACAAGACCCAGCTCATCCTCATGTGGGGTGCAGACCCTTTCAAAACCAATAAGGTGGACTACCACGTGCCCATACACTCAGGTAGCGAATGGTTCCGCAAAATGAAGCAGAAAGGGATCAAATTCGTAACCATAGACCCTACAAAAAACAGCTCTATAGATGCTATGGGCAGCGAGTGGGTTCCCATAAAAGCCGCCAGCGACGTGCCTATGATACTTGCGATGTGCCACACGCTTTATGAAGAAAAGCTGTATAACAAAAACTTCATAGACAGGTACACTGTCGGGTTTGGCGTATTTCTGAAATATCTCCGCGGTGAAAAGGACGGTACGGTCAAAGACGCAAAATGGGCAGAGAAGATATGCGGAGTTCCGGCACAGAAGATCAAAGAACTGGCTCGGATGGCTGTGAAGCACAGAACACTGGTGACAGGCAGCTGGGCACCGCAAAGGGTGCAATACGGAGAACAGTTCCACTGGAGCCTCGTAGCCCTCGCCTGCATGATAGGGCAGATAGGTCTGGCAGGAGGAGGGATATACTTCAACATCCACTATTGCAGCGCCGGAGCGCCATACTCTGGAGCCGGGATACCGCTCATGCTTTCACAGGGACGAAACCCTGTCAATATCCTTATACCTGCTTCGCGCATGTGTGAAATGCTGCTTAATCCAGGTAAGACAATCGACTATAACGGTAAGAAACTCACTTATCCTAATATAAAACTAATCTATTCCGCCGGAGTCACTCCCATAGGACATCAGCCAAACGTAAACAAGCTCATAGAGGGCTTCCGTAAGGTTGACACAGTAATAACCCATGAACCGTGGTGGACTCCCACAGCCAGATATTCCGACATAGTCCTCCCGGCGACCACAAGTTTTGAGCGGAACGACATCACTTTCGGTTCATCCTACGGTGTTGAGTATGCGTTCGCCATGAAGCAGCTCATAACTCCGATGTTTGAAGCACGCAACGATTACGATATTTTTCTCGAACTCTCGAAAAGGTTCGGGTTCGAACGCGCATTTACCGGAGGAAAATCCGTCAACGACTGGATAAAATGGAGCTACAGCAAGATGCGCACGAATGTCAGCTTTGAGGATTTCTGGAAAAAGGGATACGTTCATTTCAACGCCCCGAAATCCAGCAGGGAATACGTCCGTCACGCTGATTTTCGTAAAGACCCCGTGGCAAACTTCCTCAGAACGCCGTCAGGCAAAATAGAGCTTTTCTCCGAAAAGGTCGCATCTTTCGGATATAACGACTGCCCCGGCTATCCGGCATGGATAGAGCCGCAGGAGGGACCGGCATCCTACATGGCAAAACGTTTCCCGTTTCAGCTCATAACCCCCCACCCGACCTACAGACTTCATTCGCAGCTGGACAACACACAGCTTGCCGCATCGCATAAAGTTGCCGGACGCGAACCGGTCTACATAAACAAATTCGATGCGCGCCGCCTCGGTCTGAAACAGGGAGATACAGTCGAGATATACAATTCACGCGGGGCGATACTTGCCGGCGTCTACCCCACAGACAGGATAACCAGAGGTGTTCTCGCAGTTGAAGAAGGTGCATGGTACGCGGCGGAAAACCCGTCTAAAGAAAACTCGCGCTGCGTGTCAGGTCAGGTAAACGTACTGACATCCGACCGCCCCACATCCAGACTGGCGCAAGCGATATCCGCAAACACCTGTCTGGTGGCTATCCGCAAGGTAAGCGGAAAACTGCCTCCCAACACTGCATATGACAGCCCGCCTGTCAGGGAGAGGCTGTAATAATAAGGCTTCTGATAATAACAGCGCTCAGTCTCACGGCATTTTATGCGGCAATAACGTTTAATACACATGCGGCGGAAAAAAACCAGCCGGAGACAGACGCAGGTGAAATATATTACGAGCGGTGCGGAACATGCCACAGAGCATACGAACCGGACATGTACACGGCAGCACAATGGAAAAATATTGTCACATCAATGAAAATACATTCCGGTGTCACCCCGCAGGAGGAAGCGAAGATAATGCGCTATCTCATCCGTTCGGCAAAACAGGAAAAGTAACGGCGATAGTATATCGTTCAGGTTGTTGACAAACTCGGATTTTATTAAATCAATGAGACTGCTTCGTCGCTAAGCTCCTCGCAGAGACTGTTTTTTCCTTTCGTCTTTGCGAGCACTAGCCGAAGGCTGAATGAGTCCACTTTAAACTATTTGTCGAATAAAGCGAAGCAATCTCATATTTATAAAACTTTGTCATCAGCCTGGGCGATAGTGCATCGTTATAAACCATGGTACATTTTTCCGTACTTCACCATGATTTGACCATATTTTCGTTATTATTGCGTATAAACGCAAATGGAGCGTCTAAATGAAATTCCTGCTTGTTGAAGACGATTTGGACATAGCGGAAAACATTATCGAGTTTATGGAAGGACACGGCTTCGATATGGACTATGCAATGTCCGGCGAGCTTGCCCTTGAGCTTCTCAAAGACAACATGTACGACGCGGTTATCCTTGACATAAACCTCCACGGGATAAGCGGTTTCGAGGTCTGCTCAAGGATACGCAAAATCATGAGACTCAAAATTCCTGTGCTGATGCTCACAGCAAGAATACTCATCGATGACAAGATAAACGGATTTGAATGCGGCGCCGACGACTACCTTACAAAGCCTTTCGACCTTGAGGAACTGCTCATCCGTCTGAAAGCACTCTCCAGAAGGTTCCGCCAATGCGTCACAAACGTGTTCACCGTTTCAGACCTCAGCCTCGATCCGGAAAAAGGCACAGTGGAAAGAGCAGGCGATTCCATTATCCTGCCCCATGTCTGTTTCCGCATATTGCTCAGACTGATGGAGAAATCGCCAGGCATAGTCTCCAAGGAGGAGCTGGAATATGATATATGGAAGGATCAGCCTCCAGTGAGCAACTCTCTCAAGTCCCATTTCTATATCCTGCGGCAGCTTGTTGACAAACCATACGAAAAACAGCTGCTCCACAGTATACGCGGGCGCGGATATAAAATTGACGACAACCATGTCGAAATGCAGGGGGACAGCTACTAGCTATCAATAAATCGAATATATTAAAAGCGCGTCTCCATAGCGTTATTCTTTTGAAATATAACGAATTTTTCCAATAATATCCCATATGATTTCTAAACATTTGACCAATGCTTCACTTCTCTATTGATAATCTCAATTAAGGATAAGTTCTTCTTGTTCTATTAAAGGAGGAAGCAACGATGAGAAAAATACTTTCATGTATTTTTATGCTGGCTTTGGGTGCCGGCAGCGTTTTTGCCTCCGGACTTGATGATGCGGACTACACTACTCCCGAAAGCTGGCAGGTGCACACCACGCCACAGGGAATAACCAAGACCGCAAACGGGCACAAGTTCGGCGATGGCACTCTGAACGTTTCTCTCACATCGCGGTACAAGCTGCTGGACAACGACTATCAGACCGATCAGAACTTTTATCAGTATCTGAAGGCTGATGTCACAAGCGTTTCAGTAGGACAGGGTACCATGTCCGGCGTTTTATTCATGCGTGCCGGAAAAGACATTGACGGCGACGGCGGATACAAACAGTCCGGACGCTACTATTTCAGAGACGATATCCTCGATGCAGAAGACAGCGGATGGGCTGTCAGGATGTATCAGGGGTTCCTGAAATTCTCCGGTGTAGTTAAAAACACCAACGTAACAATCGGCAATCAGTATGTCACCCACATCGACACAATCCACATGAACGGTATTGATGGCGATGTGACACTTCTGAACGACAAACTGACGGTATATGCCTTCGGCGGGCAACCGGATACTTTCTATCTTGACGACAGCGATACCAAAGCGGCGGGAACAGGCTTTGTTGCGAAGCTGACGGACAGACTTAAACTCTCTTCCGGCTACACCTATGTAGATATGGACGACGAAAGTTCAGACATCTATAAACTGCGTGCGGACTATACCTACGCAAAAGGCAGGGTTTCCGGCGAATACGGCAACACTGACGGAAACAGTTTCTACACGGTTGACGGCGTATACAGAAACAATCCCACAAAGACAACACTCACCCTCTCCTTTCAACAGCTTCTGGACGAGATAGGCAAGGGCGAAGGAACCTACATCACAAATCCCATAACATATTCGCTCTCACCCTACGGCAAATATACCAAGGTCAAAGCGAAAGTTTATCAGGGTCTCGGCAAGCACATGGCTGCCGGTCTTGGCGCAGAGGTTAAAAACAGAACCGGTGAGGACACTCTGGACAACAGAAGCTATGTCAAATATTCAGGTAATCTTGACTTCATAGGTCTTTTCACTCCCGACACCTTCCTTTCGCTCACAGCGGACTACTGGAGCGTTGCGGAGAGCATCGACACAGAGGAAAACTCTCAGGTTGCCTTCGGCGGCGAGCTTACGCAGGTTCTTTCCAACAAGACAAACCTCTGGCTCGGCTCAAGGTTCAACAGGTTTGAGTATGACCTCGACAACGGAACCGAAAAGAACTGGGTGCGCGAGGTATATCTCGGCGGCGAACACAAATTCAGCGAAAGAGCGGCGCTCTCTCTTGATATGAGCTACGAGAACAGCGAAATACTCAAAGACCTGAACACCGACCTTGAACAGAACTACAGCGTCGAGCTGTGGCTCAGTCTGGCGATATAAGGCGGACACCATGAAATATGTAATATCTATAATGTTCTGCCTGATATGCATGACAGTTTTCGCATATCAGACATCAAAACCCGAAACACACGACAACATGTGGATGAAACAGCACGGCGCAGAAAGCAAAGCGGATCCGGCATCATGTCTGGACTGCCACGAAAACCGTACGTCCTGCATCAAATGCCACAACGACACGGCGCCAAGAGACCACAACGCATCCTTTAAGCGTAAGACCCACGGTCTGAAGGCTCAGTGGGACAGAGATAAATGTCTGGCATGTCACACAGAAGCAAGCTGTTTCGCATGTCACCAGAACTCCGCGCCAATATCCCACAGAGGTGACTGGGGCGGCAAAACAAGCACAAATGACAAAAACCTGCATTGCAGAAGCGGCTGCCACTATCCTGTGCAGGAAACAACATGCGGAACGTGCCACATGACATCGCACGGACCCAGAGAACTGTTCGGCAACTAAGGGAGGCAAACATGTCAGTAATGGACAAGCAACGTATTGATAAGGCAATGGATATCTCCAGAAGAACATTCGTTAAATGGAGCGCACTGCTCGGCGCCGCTGCAACTGTAGGTTGCGGCTCAATGGGCGGCTCGGACAAAATAGACGACGACTATGACGGCTCGGATACCGTTATCGAACCTAAAAATTTCGATTATGATAAAGCTGTCTGGTCAGCATGTAACGTTAACTGCGGAAGCAACTGCCCGCTGAAACTCTACGTTAAAGACGGCGTGGTTGTACGCGTCAGCTCCGACAACGAATCAGACGACACATACGGCGCATACGGCGCAAGCTACCAGATGCGCTCCTGCGTGCGCGGACGCTCCGTCCGCCAGCGTATCTATAATGCAGACAGGCTGAAATACCCCATGAAAAGAGTATCCGGCACCCCCAGAGGCGCCGGAAAATTCGAGCGTATCTCATGGGATCAGGCTATCAGCGAAATAGCAGCGAAAATGCAGTCCGTTAAATCAAACTACGGTCCCGGCTCATTCTATATCCAGTACGCGACAGGTACCATCTGCGGCAAAATGTCATGCTCATGGCCGCCCGCATCCACACCTATGGCAAGACTGCACAACCTCTGGGGCGGATGGCTTGACCACTATTCGGACTATTCGACATCACAGATAACGGCAGAACTCTGCCTTCTGGAAGGAACAAGCTGGAGCAACAACACAATCACCGACGCGGTGAACAGCAACCTTGTCGTTATGTGGGGTAACAACCCCGCGAACACCAGAATGGGTTCCGCGAAACACTTCACATATCACCTGCTCAAGGCGAAAGAGGCAAACCCCGACCTCAAATTCATCGTGGTTGACCCATATTACACAGATACGGCGATAGCGCTTGAAGCGGACTGGATAGCCATCCGCCCCGGAACAGACTCGGCTCTGGTTGCGGGTATGGCAAACTATCTTCTCAGCGAAGGGCTTATCGACGAATCATGGATAGACGAACGCAGCGTAGGCTGGAGCGAAACTTCACTCGCAGGCGTGGTCGAGGTTACGGCAGGTGCCGAGAGCTACTATGAACCCGCATATGACAAAGCGTGGGGCAACACGGACTCAAGCGAACCTGCTATCCCGGCAAACAGCTCTTATAAATCTTACATCCTCGGTCTCGGAAGCGACGGCGTGGTAAAAACACCGGCATGGGCTTCCGCCATCACAGGCATCCCCGAAGCGACAATTAAGTCCTTTGCAAAACAGCTCGTCAACCAGTCTCCTGCGATGGTGATTCAGGGCTGGGGTCTCCAGAGACACTCACTGGGCGGCGCAAACTCAAGAGCCGTCGGTCTGATAACCATCCTCACAAAGAACATCGGTATAGTCGGCGGCGGTTCCGCAGCAAGAGAAGCGGCAGCGTCTGTCTCCATCAGCATGGACGGCTGGTCAAGCACCTTCCCCGCAAACCCCGTAAGCTACACAATCTCCAACTTTGCATGGCCGCAGGCTATCAAAGACAACACTGTTATGACAGGCAGAAACTGGGGCGTTCGCGGACTCGCAACACAGGATACGGCACTTCCCCTGCCCATCAAGTTCATATGGAACTACGCGGGCAACTGTATGCTGAACCAGCACGCAGACGTTAACAGCACCATGACGATGTACAAGGACGAAACACTCCTCGAATGTATCGTTACCATCGACAACTACTTCACTCCGTCGGCAATGATATCCGACTATATCCTGCCCGACTGTACAAACTTCGAACAGAACGACATGTCCACCAACGAAGGCGGAAACACATGCGATATCAAGTTCCAGAACAAAGCAGTGGAACCCATGTTCGAGTGCAAGACAATCTATGAGATGATGTCGCTGATTTCCGAGAAAATAGGCATCAAAGCAGCATACACTCAGGGCAAAACTCAGGACGAGTGGCTTGAATATCTGTTCAATCAGTCACTTACGAACTACGGAGACCAAAGCGTGTTCACATCCGCTCTCGGTCAGGACACATATGCGAAATGCCATACAAAAGGTCTGATAAAACACGTCAGCACAACAGCCGTGCCATCAGTGGCTTTTAAAGATTTTGTCGCAAGCCCTGCCACAAAAAGAGTATCCACACCATCAGGCAAGTTTGAGATATTCTCAAAACGTCTCTACAACCTCAAACACCAGTGGCAGTTCCCCGCGGTCTACAACGACGGCATGGACAAAATAACCCCGCTGCCCGAATACTACGCGGCATGGAGCGGCTATGAAGACCCCGCAAGAACAACCTATCCCTTTCAGGTTGTGGGATTCCACTATAAACAGAGAACCCACTCAACCTATTACAACTGCGAATGGAACAGGGAAGCCAGTATGCAGACGGCATGGATAAACACTCAGGATGCGCAGACCCTCGGCATTGCCCACGGGGACACTGTGGAGATTTACAACGCCAACGGCAAGGTGCGTATCAAAGCTAAAGTAACGTCAAGAGTTATGCCCGGCGTAATCGGTCTGCCACAGGGAGCATGGTATAACCCCGGCGGCAAATGGTACAGCAGCGATATCGTGCACTCAGGCACACTCTCAACATCTGAAATAGGCAACACCGACGTTGTGGACTACGGCGGGTGCATGAACGTCCTCACCAGCCTCCGCCCAGGACCCGTGTCAAAAGGCAACTGTCAGCACAGCGTTCTCGCTGCCGTTAAGAAAGTAGGCTAAGGAGGATAAGATGAGCAAACAGTACGGATTCTATATAGACACAAAACACTGTACAGGCTGCAAAGCGTGCTTTGTCGCATGTAAAGACAGGCAGAACCTGAACTCCGGTGAAAAATTCAGAAAAGTTTACGAATTTTCCGGCGGCACATGGAGCGAAACAGGCGACAACGCTTTCAACAAGAACGTATTCGCGTTCTACGTTTCCATGTCGTGCAACCAGTGTGACAACCCTGCATGTCTCAACGTCTGCCCGGTAGGCGCTTATACGAAAAGAGAAGCGGACGGCATTGTCGTTTACGATGCATCAAAATGCATCTCATGCTTCGGCTGCCAGAAGGTATGCCCCTACACTGCACCAGTTTATGACCATGAAGCGCAGCATATGAAAAAATGTATCATGTGCTCCGACGAAAAGAACTCAAACGGTATCCCCGATCCCGCATGTGTGAAGGCGTGCCCATCAAGGGCGCTGGACTTCGGCGAAATTGAGGAACTGAAAGCGAAATACGGTGCAGCAAACACCGTAGCCTCCTTCCCTGCAACAACAAGCCCCAACGCTGTCTTTAAGCTCCATAAAGACGCGTCTTCCGGTTCTGTTGTAATGAACAAGGAAGAAGTATTCTGATAAGTTTTCAGGCAGGGGTCTTTTGCGCCCCTGCCACCCTATTCACCTGAAGGATAAAAATATGAACACAACAGAGAACAGAGCGTTTGCAGACAGCGAAAAATATCTTGAAGCCATGGCGGCGTTCAGTTTTTTCAACAAAGTTCTGCTGGATGCGCCTGAAAAGGAATACATGAACACCGTCAAAGAGAGTGCAGCGCTTTTTGACGAATGGTGCTTTCAGGAAAGTACCGAATCGCTGGCAGGACTGGCGATGCTGAAAAACTACCTTAAAAACTATAAACATGAGGATTTCGGAGAGCTTCTGGACAATTTCAATAAGCTCTTCATAGGTCCCGGACACCTCTTCGCACCGCCATGGGAATCGGTTTATAAAGAACAGGATCACACCATCTTCGGCGAGGCGACACTTCAGGTGCGCACCAGATACAGAAAATTCGGACTGGAAATAAACAACCTGAACAAAGAACCCGACGACCATATAGCTTTCGAATGTGCGTACCTCAACTACCTATGCGCTGCCGCGGCAGCATCAGAGGGCACAGCAGAAAAAGAGGAGATAATCTCTTTTCTCGCAGCACACCCTGCAACGTGGGTGGATGAATTCACTGATAAGATGACAGAAAATTCAGCAACGGATTTTTATAAAGGAATAGCAAGTATGCTGAGAGGCGCCGTTAAAGAAGCGCTTTCCGGTTTATCCTGTAGGTGAAGGATAAGGGGCGGCGAAAAAAACGTCGCCCTTAAAAAAATTTAGACTCGCTTACCTTCGCTTTACCAAGCAAATGCTAAAAATAAGACGTTCCATACGTGTGAGCCAGCATCAACATTGTCAGCGGCGCCGCCAGGGAGCACGCCTTTAGGGGGGAAACGGTGCCGCTGATATCTTTTATTACCTGTTTTTAAGAATATCCCTTATTTCGGTGAGAATCTCCTCTTCCCTGCTGGGCGCCGGAGGGGCGGCGGGAGCCTCTTCCTCTTTCTGTTTCATGCTGTTCATCGCTTTTACAAGCATGAACACCGCAAACGCCATTATCACGAAATCCAGAACGGTCTGAATGAAATTTCCATAGTTCAGCGTGACAGCAGCCTGTTCGCCCACAGCATCTTTAAGAGTTACCGACAACTGAGAAAAACTGACGTTCCCCAGCAGAAGACCGACGGGCGGCATAAGCACGTCCGCAACAAAACTGGATACTATCTTTCCGAACGCTCCGCCGATGATTATACCGACTGCCATATCCACAACATTGCCGCGCATAGCAAATTTTTTAAATTCCTGCATCATAGACATTAGATGACTCCTATATGATAAATATTATCTTATTGTATCATATAGGAAAGTATCTAATCAAACACCAAAACTGATGATTGTGCCTAATCACATCCACAGGACGGACTGAGGGTTCCATCGCAGCAAAGTGCCCGCCCGCCGGAACAACCGCGCACACCGCCATGACGGGAACAGCAGCCACGTCTGAAATCTTCGCCCTTGTTCTTTTGGGATAATATTGTTGCTACCTGATAATTAAATGCGAAAAGAGGTTTTTCACACACCATTCTACTTTCCTGTGCGAATGCAGGAAAAGAAAGGAGAATCACAAGAAAAAATATGATTGTCCGCATAAAAAACTCCGTATGTAATATTTGAAAATATCACACACGGAGCCTTTAATATACGTATTGAAAATTAATTTTCATCCAACGCTATTGGATGAAACTACAACTGAAGCCCACCGAAAACCACACGGACAGAGGAATCCTGACCGCCTGAAAGAGCTATGCTGCCACTTCCGTCCTTCATGGCTATGAGAGTGCTTGTTAAACCTGTTTCCTCATCGAAACTGTTTGTTATGTCTACCTCGTCTTTTCTGATATCGTTCATGCTGAGCGTCACGTTTCCGTTCTTAATATCTAAGATATCGTGTCCGTCTCCCTTTGAATAACCGATTGAACTTGTGCGTCCGGTCATCATGAGATTAAGTGAAATATAGTCGTCCCCTGTCCCGCCGCTGACATATGCAGAGTAGTTGCCCTCCACCTCTACATGGTCGTTACCGCCGCCGGATTTAAAGGATACATGCCCGATTTCATCAGTATCGTTACGGAAAATGACCGTGTCGTTACCGTCGGAAGCGTTAACCCTCGTTTCAATGGAGTTATTTATGAAAACGTTATTGTTACCGTTATCAAGATTAACCTGTGTGCGCCCTGAACCGCTTATGATTATATCTTTATTACCTGTTCCGGCATTAAGCTGTATACCAGCGGCATTGGTCATCACCACCACGTCGTCACCGCCGCCAAGGTTTATCTGACTCATTGATATTCCGTCAATGGTTATGCGGTCGGCTCCGTCACCTGCGTTTATCTGTGAATTTGTTATTCCGCTGATATCCATGGTGTCGTCACCGTCACCACCGTTTATCTGAACCTGCGACGCATTGTTGAGCCGGATATAATCATCTCCGCCACCGGCATTTATCTGAGTGCTGACAGCGTTATTGAGCTTTATAGTATCGTTCTCGTTTCCTGCGTTTATCTGTGATCTTGAGACATTGGACATGCTTATATTATCGCTGCCTTCGCCTGCATTTATCTGTGAGCTGTTTACTCCGGACGCAATAATGCTGTCGTCTCCGCCGCCAGCGTTAAGCTGAATATCGGAAATGTTGTCGCCGAGTATCGTATCGCTTCCGTCTCCGGCGTTTATCTGCGCACGGGAAAGGTCTATCAGGGTTATCCTGCTGCCGTCCTTCGCCTCTTCCGCGCTTTTCTGCATCTCTTTGCTCAGAGTGTTCTGTTCTTCGGTATCTGACAGCAGTTTATTCTGCACGCTTTGCAAAATATCCTGAACGGAACTCATCACGTTTGTTTTTCCAAACATATTATAATTGTTCAAAGATATATGCATTGTAGACGAAAAACTGTCTTCACGCCTGTTAACGGGGTGAGCCTGCCCGCTGCTGCGGACGTATCCAGCGTCATAACTCTGCGGGGCTGATATTGAAGAAACAACCATCATAGCGACACCTTTTATCCATAATTAACACATAAATCGCCCAAATGTGATTTTACTTAACTAAATTATGAACAAAAGCTCGTCAAAAAATGACCGATTGAACAAAATTGAAAAGTCTGATATAAACCCCGACATGGCAGTTGAGAAATTATTCTGGAAAGATCCATACCTTACACAGTGCACAGCGAAAGTGACGTCTGTTGACGGCGCAGTGATAACGCTCAGTAATACCGTTGCGTATGCGTTCGAAGGAGGACAACAGTCCGACATCGGAACCATCGGCGGATTTGAGATACTGGAGGCAAGACGGGACGGATTTGAAATTTTTTACACTCTGCCGGAGACGCACACTCTCTGTCCCGGCGACGAAGTTGATGTCTGCATAGACTGGGAGAAGCGGTACCGCATAATGAAGCTGCATTTCGCGGCGGAGCTTGTGCTTGAGCTGGTTTATCAGAATTACGGACATCCTGAAAAGATAGGCGCGAATATAACATATGACAAGGCACGTGTGGATTTTGTGTGGGAAGGGAATATCTCATCAACCTTCGACTTTCTCTACACTGAACTGGAAAAAATGATCGCTGCCGATCATAAAATAATCTGTGATTTCGACGACGTTGCAAATGAACACCGCTTCTGGCGCATTGACGGGTTCGCACAGGTTCCCTGTGGCGGCACACATATCAAAAGCACAAAGGAGATAGGCGGGCTGACACTTAAACGCGTCAACCCCGGCAAAGGCAAAGAGCGGATAGAGATATATCTCGCTGATTAATTGCCTTTTGGCGCAGCCTCTTTTTCTTTGGGCGCACTGTTCATCATCTTTTTCATGTTGTCCATAAGCCCGACCACAACCTGTTTGTAGTCTTTAAACATAACAACAAGCGTATCGTAGCTCTCGCCCAGCTGTTTGGACTGCCGCTGCGAACGTTCAAGATCTTCCTTTACCTCACTCAGTTCCTTTTCCAGCTTCGCGATACGCTCGGAATCACTCTTCTGCTGGAGCTGAAGAGCGTCAATCCTCGACTGATCCGCAAGCGCAACAGGGGCGGTCTGTCCGGCACAACCCATCATGAATGTTGAAATTATCATTGCTGCTATGTATTTTTTCATATATTTATCTCCGTATATGGTTTAAGGTAATCTAACACTGCAAAAAATGTATATCAAGCGCAAGTTTGAATATGTTTAGTGGTTGACATCAGTATATCTTTCTGATAGTCTTATCCGCTCATAAGAATAAATAGAGGTGAACGACGTGGCTCATACAATTTCTGCACTGAAAAGAATCCGTCAGAGCGAAAAAAGAAATCTTAGAAACAAGTCATACAAGTCTAAAATGAAAACTATGGTTAAAAAGTTTGCCGTTGCCACACAAACCGGCGACGCACAAACTGCTGAAGCAGCTTTCAAATCTGCTACAGCTACTATAGCTTCTATCGGATCTAAAGGCGTTATCCACAAAAATCAGGTGGCTCGCCGTCAGTCCAGACTTGCTAAAAAGCTCAACGCTCTTAAAACTGCTTAATTGACTGTATTAAATCAGTTTGCAAAGCCGGAGATATCTTATAACTCCGGCTTTTTTGCGTTGTATTCATGAAAATCGCCGCTGTAAAAACCGGAGCGATAGGCGACCTTATCCAGATAACCCCCGCGCTTGCAGCTCTCAGAAAGAAATACCCTCAAAGCAAAATAACCCTTGTATGCGGCGCGGAATACGCCCATGCACTTAAAGACCATCCTGCGGTCACAGACATCCTTACGTTCAACTCCAGAAGACTTTACAGCCGGCTCATGCCGTTTGAAGCGCTGAATGTGCTGAGATTGCTGCGGAATTTCGAAAGCGCCTATATATTCCATACTGACGCTAAATGGCATCTTATCGGCAGACTGACAGGTGCGAAATGTTCTGTCAAGACGACGGGAACGCCGCGCTGGCTATGGCATCTGAAAACCGTGAACGATGGTTTTAATTTCGGATATTCATATCATCCGGAACCGCTGACCTTTAAACTTCCGGCAAAGCCATATATAGCGCTTGCGGCGGGCGGCGGCAGAAATTTCCGCAGATATACCCCACAGAAGATATGGGACAAACAGGCGGAACTCGCTTTAAAGATTGTTGAGGAAACGGATTACTGCGTGGCGCTTCTTGGAACGGAGGAGGACAGTCTCAAAACAGACCATCCGAAAATATTCGATTATACGGGCAGAACAACCCTTTCTGACTGCTTTCACATAATAGCAGGTGCAGTGCGCTACATCGGCTGCGACAGCGGGCTGACGCACCTTGCCGCCTGCACGGACACACCTGTTACCGCGATATTCGGAGCAACGAACCCGAAAGAATGTGCACCGCCAAACGTTAGGAACATAATCATGTCGAAACGCCCTTGCACACCCTGCGAAAAAGACGGCATCCACGCCTGCCCCGAAAACCTGTGTATGCGCGAAATCAGCGTTGACGAGGTTTTCAGATCTATTTAACCTCTATATGGTCTTTATGGTAAATAACGTTTGTGCGTATCCAGTACACATTGCCGCCCGTATACCCGCATCCGCCGTTTGTCACTGAATCTGTAAAGTTCTGATACGACTCCTGCGCACGGGGTCCGGGACAGATGAGGATCACAATCTTATCCTTAGGTATCATAGATATGGCTTTTTCACAGCCACCATCTTCATAGAATATATCGGGGTCAAGATACCCTATCGTATCGGTATGTTGTTTGTTATAAAAGTCCATCGGTCTTGCATCGAAAAACACCACGTTATCAACATTCTCTTTTTTAAGAACATCCATAACCCAGTTCTTTGTAACAGAGCCCTCTTTTTCACCCTTTTCCACTTTTTGTACTGTGTCCGCATAAACTGCGAATGACAAAAGAAACAGAAGAAAAATAGTGATATGTTTCATAACGGCACCTGCAAATAAATATTTGATTATATTATAATAAATATACTGTTCAACATTTCAATCAGAAATAAGACGGCTGATTCTGTTTTGAATAAATAGCCATCTTTCTTCAGGCACTGTTTTCGGAACCGTTATGACATCATACCCCAGTTCTTTATATATTTCTGCGATCCGCTCTCCGAACCTTTCCGCCTGAGCATACGTCATCCTTCGTTCATCATCAGTTACATAAATCTCACCCCAACCTTCAAATAAAAATACACTCAGGTTATATTCATACATTTTTGCTGCATTATAGTAAACCTCAGTATCAAGCCCGAATAATTCAGCATATGCAATCATATCCGGTATACCTCTGTCAAATAAACATATTCGTTTTCGATACTCTTCCGAGCACAGCATATAGTAATTCGTAGCCCTTGAAAGAACCAGTTGAGTAAAAATATCCGGGCTATCTTCAGGCACGCCTTTTCCGACAATCAATCTTTGCTCGTATAAAATTTTCCTTGCAGGCTCAGGAATACAAATGATATCCGAATCTTCAAAGAATTTTATCACAGTGGATTTTCCGGCTCCCATGGCACCTGTTAATATAAAAAAATTATCATTGCATAATGACATTAGAATAACTCCTTCTTATATTACATATTTAATAGGATTTTAAGCAGAACTTGGCTTGCAGCCAACGTGCCGTTTACTTGAGATTGGCAATCGTATTCATTTCATGATAAAACGTGATGAATAAACGCTGCAACTTTCTAATTAAGTTGGAAACTAAACTAACCGCTTTTTATCTTTTAAGTTCTTTATAAAAGTTTTCATGGCTGCCAATTGAGAGAAGGACAATCTTGGAATCATCAAACTGATAGGCGATTAAAAATAACTGCTTAGTGATTTTGCATTTATAGACAAATATCAATGCCAAATCACCTTTCTTTTGTTCACCGGCATAAGGGTCTGCATAAATATCCTTTATTGCTTCATCAAGCTCTGACAACTGATTTTTATGCAGCTTCATTTTGTTTCTCGCAAAAGTAGGAGTCTGAAGCAATTTACGCATTATGCTCCTTCTCCAAACGTATACTCCTCAAGTTCACCTTGCTTTGCCTGCTCGAGTGCAACAAGCAGTTCCTTTATCATGCTGAAATTCAAATCGGGATTTTCTTCTGCAATTTTTCCGATTTTTGCCCAATACTCTATCTGACCACCGACAGAACGGTTCTCCACCTTTGATAAAATCCTCGCAGAATCAACTATTTCGTCAGAAATTCTTATTGCGTGCGCCATATTACACCTCTCAAAACACGATATTGCATATTGCAATGAAATGCAACACAATTATCATAGCATAATCCGTAACTTACTAATGAAGTTGGAAACCGGCTAACTCATAAAGCACACAAATCAAGCCAATTATGCAAACTGCATAACGCAGATTGCATAATTTGAATTTTGTCGTCTTTCATTATAAGTACGTAATAAAACATTGCGTCGCTACTATTATAGAGTATAATACAAATATACTCCCTATTTGGAGGATGATATGGCAACAGCTAACCTGACACAACAAAATACAGTCTCTGAAGCAGATATGGCAAATGCCGGCTTTAAAGCATTCCTGAATATAACCGAGAAATGGGGACTTAACGTCCAGCAACAGAGAATACTTCTGGGAGACGTTCCCGAATCCACCTTTCATAAATGGAAAAAAGAGGGAAACGTTAAACTGGACAAAGACAAACTTGAGAGAATTTCATATATTCTAGGGATACATAAAAGCCTCAGAATACTGCATCGCAACGATTCCGTGTATAATGTCGTCACACGCAATATTCAGAATGGTCTGTTCAAAGGGAAATCTCCTCTGGAGATAATGCTTAACGGCAGAGTAATGGATTTATACCATGTCAGACAGTTCTTTGACGGTCAAAGAGGATGGTAGAACATTCATTTGTTGAGTTCATCCCGGGGTATAGAATTATACCGTCCTGTTACCCATCAATTTATCTTTTCGAGGATGTTGCAGATCCTGAAGATTTTGATGCATTATACGCACTTGAATCTTTAACCAATCCAAGATTATCTGACCTGGGCAATATGGCATTACTGCCAAAAGAAGAGTGGGTGCTTGGCGAAGGCTCAACCCCAATCATGGCTGCATTTACTCATATCAAACCGGAAGGCGACAGGTTTACAGACGGGACATTCGGTGCCTTCTACGCCGCAGATACGCTTGAATGTGCCATATATGAAACGGCATACCATAGAGCTAAATATTATGAATCTGTCATGGAACCGCCGTGTGAGATTGAGATGCGTGTCTACACAGTAGAAATATCAGGCAACTTCATTGATATAAGAGATATGAATCAATATAAAGACTACTACTCTTTAAAATCATACAGCGAATCTCAGGTATTCGGTCGTTCGCAAAAAGATGCCGGAGAATACGGCATAGTCTATTCCAGCGTGAGATACATCGGAGGAACAAATGCAGCTGTTTTCAGACCGAGAGGAGTCATAAGCAACTGCAACGAATCAAAATACCTTAAATATAAATGGGATGGAAAAAAGATACAAGAGGTATACGAAATATCTGGAGCACGGATAATCAATTACAGAAGCTGAAATAAGGACGGGGGTGCATCATCACACCCCCAGGACAGTATTTCGTGAACTAGTCACGCTTTCGACGCCGTGTTTAAAAGACTCAGGCGAGGTCAAACGACAGTGAATCTCCAGAGGAGCTGTCTGATACGCTCGCAAAACCGTCTGTCATAGCCTTTTGCCGACATATTACCCAGACGATTCAGTCTATATCTGATGTAGTCTTTGAAGCTGCATTTGTTCTCTGCAAGAAACCTCTGCTTCTGGTCGGCAAACATACCTGCCGCCGCCATCATAGGGAGTGTAACTATCTGGAAATAAATAAAATCCATCTCTCTGTTCGAAACCGAGTCGTCACTTGCAAGATCAACCAGCATATCCATAGCCTTTTCGGGAAGCGCTTCGGGGAAATCGTAAACCCTGTCTAAAATTCTTTCTTCGGGCGATGCAACCTGAATGTCGAAACCTTGTTCAGCTTCAAAGTTGTTTATCCCTGTTGATGCAACCTGTGCCATCTTTTGCCCCCGATTTTCGTTACGCATAGTACATATCAAATAGCGTGCCAAAAAAACTGATTAAAAAACGTGCAAAAAATGGAGATAATTACCCACTTCCGGCACAATAAGGAAAAAACTGCCGGAAAATTTTTCTTTTGACATTTGTGAACCGTTGGGGGTATAAACTTTAACACACACAGAACGGGAAACGGAAGACGGTGAAAATCCGTCGCGGACGCGCCGCTGTAACCGGCATTTTTTCCTGTTTTGCCCACTGATTTTTCGGGAAGGGCAAAACGATACAGGAGCCGGAAGCCAGAAGACGACCCGGAACTGTAAGGAGCCGGACTGTCTCGCGTTACAGACAGAAGCGCAGAAAACCTAATACCGTTTTCTTTCGCTCTTCATATGCGGCACAATTTGTCCTGCTCTTTTTCAAAATATTTTGAAAGGAGCGTTTCAAATGCAGACTCACATCCTTGGTTTCCCATCCATCGGTTCCCACAGGGAGCTCAAATTCGCCCTCGAAGATTTCTGGGCAGGCAAAACAACACTATCCGAACTTGAAAGCACAGCAGAAACTCTGAAACAGGAATCATTCCGTATCCAGAGCGATGCAGGACTTTCCTATGTCACTGCCGGGGACTTCTCGCTGTATGACAGGATGCTGGACACTATGCTCATGCTTGGTCTGGTACCCCGCAGATACACCTGCTACGGCATGACAAAAATCGAAACGTATTTCGCCATGGCGCGTGGCGACGCTCTGCGCAACCTTGCGGCTCTCCCAATGAAAAAATGGTTCAACACCAATTATCATTATATAGTCCCTGAACCTGACATAACTTTCCGCCAGGAGCCTGATTTTTCGAAACTCAACAAAGACGTATCCCTCGCTCTTGAGCACGGATATACCACAAAAGCCGTCATCATCGGTCCCGCTACGTTCCTTGCGCTTTCAAACCCGGTGTGGATAAAGAACCGATGGGAACTTATGGGCGAACTTGCTGAGATATATGCAGCCGCCATAAGGCAGCTTCCTGCGGAATGTAAGTTTATACAGATTGACGAGCCGATACTATGCACAGAGCTTGAAAAAGAAGCGTGGCTCTCGTTCATTCCAACCCACAGAAAGATAAAGGATACGGCACAGGACAAAAAACTGATGCTGACAACATACTTCGGCGACCCCCTCTTAAATATGACACCGATATATGAATCAGGGTATGATGTGATCCATCTGGATATGACGTGCTTAAAGCACGATATGAAAGATTACCTCAGCGAGCTGCCCTCTCATATGTCGGTGTCCGCCGGAGTTGTGGATGGTCGTAATATCTGGAAAACCGACACCGGACGGGCGAAAAGCACGCTGGACATGCTGGAAAAAAGGCTGGGGGGCAACAGGGTTATGTGCGCATCATCCTGTTCACTTCTGCACTGCCCTGTTGACATAAGAAACGAGAACGGGCTGGAAGGAAAACTGAAAAACCGTATGGCGTTCGCCGTACAAAAGTGCTGCGAAACCGCATCTCTGCCGTCTCATATGGCAGGAACACCAGATACTTCCAGGCTGCACACAACCCGCAAAACAGAGATAACATCCGATAGAAGCCCATATTCCATCCGCCGTAAAATCCAGGAGGAAACCCTATGTCTGCCGCCACTGCCCACAACAACCATAGGCTCATTCCCGCAGACACAGCATATCAGGGGTCTGCGCAGCCGTTTCAAGAGCGGCGAAATTTCTGGTGAAACATATGAAAGCGGAATAAAAAAAGAAATATACGACAACATTCAACGCCAGATAAAGCTGGGTCTGGACGTTCTTGTCCACGGCGAACCGGAACGTAATGACATGGCAGAATATTTCGGCGAAAATCTGGAAGGTTTCTGTTTCCTTGAAAACGGCTGGGTGCAGAGTTACGGCAGCAGATGCGTAAAACCGCCTGTGATTTACGGCGATGTCAAACGCAACAGCCCCATAACCCTGAAATGGATAAAATATGCAGCATCCCTGACCGACAAGCCTGTCAAAGGGATACTCACCGGTCCGGTGACAATCGCAAAATGGAGCTTCATGCGCGAGGACATCCCACAGGAGGCTGTGTGGGAACAGATTGCCCTTGCACTGCGTGCCGAAGCTCTGGAGCTTGAACAGGCAGGTATACAGATAATACAGATAGACGAGCCCGCGTTTGTTGAGGCCATGCCGCTGGACAAAAATATGCAGGAGCAGTATTTCGACGATGCGGTGCGCTGTTTTAAACTGGTGACATCTGCACTCAATGACAGCACACAGGTTCACACCCATATGTGCTACAGCGAGTTCGAAAGGATAATGCCTCACATAAAAAGGCTGGATGCGGACGTTATCAGCATCGAAGCCGGCAGAAGCGGCATGGGCGTTCTTGACAGTTTCAGGCGCAGCGGCTATGAAAGCGACATAGGTGCAGGACTGTACGACATCCACAGCAGCCGTATCCCCACAGCAACAGAGCTTTCAGGAAGGATAGACAGGATACTGAAATATATTCCGGCGGAACAGGTCTGGATTAATCCGGACTGCGGACTGAAGACAAGGGGCTGGGGTGAAACGCTGTCTGCATTGCAGAACATGGTGACAGCAGCGGTACTCATGCGTGGTCGGCTTAATAAAAAGGATGAAAAAGCCATAGGATAAATCTAAGTTTGACTGCCGCACCATCAGATGCGGCAGTCTCTCATTTAAAATTTTGCGGTCAGTTTGTGCTTATGAAAACAACAGCCCAGGTGTTTTCCATGCATAAGCATAATCATCGGACTGAACATCAGATTAAAGAACAAAAAGATGCCCAACGCCTGCATGAGCGACACATTAGCAAATGCAAAAACATCAAACATCACAGTGTTCCATATGTGCATGATAAGCAAACCTGTTACAGCAAGTGCGGAAATCATCATTGAGACAATTTTTAAATGTTTTATTACAGTCATCTTATTCTCCTTTTGCTACTGTTTTTCGATTTCGTAATTCATACCTTTTGTAACGAGTGGAATCACCTTCCCAGTCATGGAAATATTCCATCCGGCGGCACCCCACTGAAGACTGTATGCGTCATAACCAAGCTGATTAAGTAGCATCGCACCCTGACTTGAGTAGTGTCCTAAATAGCAAGTCACGATTATCTTTTTGTTTTTCGGCAGATTGAGAAGCCGCTCATCGCCTTTTAAAAAATCAGGACCGGGTATGTTTATGGTTCCGGGAATGTGACCCTTGGCATAGTCCTCTTTTGACTGCATACTGATGAGAACAGCGTCCCCCATAAACGGCAGATCGTACGGAGTAATGTCAAATACATTATTCTTCTTCGCATATGTTTCAGTTGCTTTTATGACCAGATCATCATTTTTAAGCCCGGAATATGTCGGTTTGTTTAAAGAAGGAGTAAATATTTCATTTTTTACGCTCACCTCACCGTTTAAATTTCCGGAATACGCCCCTTTTCCCGCATATAGCCTGTTATAAGCATTCATCCCCAGAAGCATTATGGAAGAATCATACCCTAGCTGACGCAGGACAAGGTTGACTTTACAGGCCTCCTGCCCGTTTGAAGATACCAGTATCATTTTTTTCTTCTTTGGCAGTTTTTTAAGTGATTCTTTGACATTCTTCAAATCAAAGTCGATCCGCACGGCGCCCGGTACATGCCCTGCGGCGTACTCAATTTCCGTTTGCAGACTGACTATCGCATAGTCTTTGTCTTTCTTCTGAACAATTTCATGAACCTGCATAGCTGTAAACACCGCAGACTCGCTGTTCATGGCATCCGCAGTAATCTTCAGCATACGGATTTCATCACTTTTTCTCTCTTCTGCAAATCCATGGGTGCAAAAAAGAAACAGCACAGCAAAGGTCAGGAGCATTGTTTTCACAGTTTTCATTTTCTTCTCCTTTAAGCAATATTCTGAACGCAATCATAAATGAATTTATTTATTTATGAATTCATTCATAAATAAAACAGAGAGCGAAATCTGTCAATCTAAAAAAATGAATGTATTCTATTTTTTTATTGAGCAGGCTTCGCAAATGCTATATGTTCATGAAAGGAGAAAATGATGACCGAAACAACGAGCCGCAGAGAAAGAAAGAAGCAACACATTCAGAAACTGCTGACAGAAACGGCAATCAGACTTTTCACCGAAAAAGGGTTCACACAGACAACCATTGCGGAAATAACAGAAACGGCGGACATTGCGACCGGAACTTTTTATAACTATTTCCAGTCGAAAGAAGATGTAATACGCTACGCAATCTCATTGATAGTTGAGGAAATAGGATGCGGATTGAAGCAAATCTCGTCATCACCCGTATCACCAAAAGAGAAACTTTTTGCAATTTCCTCTTTGGCTTGTCAGCATTACGCTGAAAATAAAGAGGTCTTCAGCCTGATAGTTCACCTGCCGTCCATGGTTGCTCCTCCGCACGGACCGCAATTCAAAGAAATACTCATTTCAATAATTAATGAAGGATGGAGTGTCGGCGATTTTGACAAAAAGATACCTGATTATATTATATGCGAATCATTCATGGCAATGCTCCAATCATCTATAATGAGTAGATCCTGCCCTCCGGAAGAGAATATGAAACAGAAGCTGAATGTGCTTTTAAACGGAATATCAGCACGCTGACGCAGAAGTCTTTCAAACTTTTTCTATGATTATAATCTGTCGGAGATGCCGCCGCCCATATCCGCGACATGGAAACCGCGTTGTTCAAGCTGCGCCATGTATATCATATTTATAAACAGAAATCCGCTTCTATTTACCATATCAATGAAGAAGCCGTTCACACGTCTGTGTTCGAAACAGTCGAACATATCGAGCTGGCTGTGGCTGCACCCGCATATTCTGTTGAGCGCCTGCACAAGACCGGATTTATATTTCGCATTTGGTTTGATATAGGTTTCGAAGGCATCCGCAATATGTTCAAAGCAGGCTTTCTGTGTTTCGTTCAATTCTCCTGTGCTGTTTTTGAGCACACGGATAGATTCTGCAAGCAGAAGGCATTTCTGCTTGATACGCCTGTTTTCCAGAAGAATCCCTGCAACGAAAAATCCCGCAAAGAATACAGCAGTTGCGCTTAGACCTGCCAATGACCAGAATATAGAAAACTGCATCAGAACTTGTCTCTGCCGCCGAATGAAAGGGATTTCTTCATGACCTCTTCCATTCCTTTGACGACCTTTTTCAGTCTGCCCACCTGCTCATCAGCCTGAACACCATGGCGTTCACAGCTTCTGATAACAAGATGCAGTTCTCTTATGCGCTCCTGAAAATCCGTAAAATTTTCTGTGCCTTCTTTCGCCGCCATGTGACCGCTCCGTTTTTCTGATACATATTAATTCGGAAAAGGGCGGCAATTCTTAACAACGCTATTTCAGTTTTTTCATCACAGAATCAACTTTTGTGTTAAGTCCCAATGGTTTATTTTTTCTGTAATCTATCTTCACGGAAACTGATATCCTGTCACACTCGTCCTGCGCTTCCACTGCCTTGTTCACAACGGCAAGAACCTCGTCCAGCTTCTCCCCTTCAATGATAGTTCCCATGGGAGTGAGCTGCCAGCTGAGTCCGCTGTCTTTGATAACCTGAACAGACTTAGTAACATACTTTGAAACGCTTTCGCCCTCGCCAAGGGGGGTGATTGAAACGAACGCCATAGCACTCATTGTGTCTCTCCTTATTGACTGTTTTGTAACTTAGTATAAGATGACAGGACTGAAACTCAAGGAAATTGCAATGGCAGAAAGAAAAAACGTAACAGTAAATTTTTACAGGCTGGAATCCGCTGTGGACACCTTTTATCAGGATATGGATTTCAAACTGGAGGCACTGTCCGCGGGGGGCATGGACTTCGGCTTTTTCGACGGTAAAAGCTGCGAACTGATGTTTAAGATTTTCGAACCGATAACACTGTCCGACCGCAAGCTATACATCGTAAGTCTCATAAAGGAGAAGATATTCCTACCGGTGTGGTTCAACCGCGAAGGAATCATTCAGGAAGCGCCAACAGAGGGCGGCTGTCTGGGTGATGTCAGCTATGCGCTGATAGATCCTGAAAAACAGGCTCTGCTGACACTTTCAGGCGGTTTCGGTCCATCCGCGTCTGCATTTTCAGATTTTGCCCGCTGGCTCACAGGAGATGCAGCATCCGGAGCAAGCCCCATATTTATCGGCAATGCCTACAATCAGGTAACCGACTGGGAGATATTCCGCAAAGTAAACCTCTCTATAGAAGCTCCGGCAGCGGATTTTGTCGGGAACGTGCTGGACAGCGAAATAGGTGATAACTTCAAAATGCTCGAAACCCTTTCGGGTCTGAAAATTGATATATCCGTTTCTATGGGACACGGCAAGGGCAGCCTTCACAAAGACGCAGTGAAAAACTTTATCAATACTATCATGTCTGAGAACTACGCGGGTAAACTCAAAATAATGGGCAAAAGTTTCGAAGAACAGCAGACCGCTGAGCTCGACCTTTACAACGCGAGGTTAAAGCATAAGACTGAAATTGTCATAGCCGGCACACATATTGCGCCGGACGAGGCGAAAGCCACCCTTTACGAAGCGTATCAGCTCCATCTGGACGACATTGATGCAGCGTACAAAGGTCTTTCGGAAGAGGAATAATATTCTATGATATCCATGAACGCCTGCGAAACCATGCGGGCGTTCTCTTTTTCTATCGCCTTCGGAAATATCTCTGCCGAATCCACGCACCCTTCATATGAATTTGCAGTGATATCCGCCAGAAACTCCGCCAGCGCGTGCTTGTCGGGCTGAACATTACTTGCCTGTTTCAGCACCTCGCAGATATCCTCCAGACTGCGACATCTGAACACTGTGGGCAGCTCGTCAAAAAACATATCAGAAAAAACAATCGAACCGACTCCGGCAAACGCCGCCTCATAAGCTGCGGAACCTGAAACGGAAACCACCGCACACGCACGCGAGATAAGCTCGGAACCATCCGCATAAGGGGAAACGTTCACCACATTCGGAAGTTTTGCCGTTTCACGGAAAAATCCGTGATGCCTCCTGCCAAGACCCGCCGGATGTTCGCGCACAGCCAGTAAAGTGCCATGGGGCAGAGACCGTGCTACGCTCCTGACAAGCTCAAGCTGGTTCTGCCGGAAACCGCCCAGAACGTCCAGAGACGCTTCCGGAGCGATATGCAGCGGCATATAAACGTAATCTGCCGACGGGATACCCGCCATGCTGGAAAAACCGGACAGGCGCAGATTGAACTCACGAACAACGCGTTCCCTCACCAACCCGAAAACATTCTGTTCCGTTTCGTCTTTCGCCGTGCGTCGTATGAATCTGTTCATGTGTCTGAAAAAACTTATGAAATGGCGCTTTGAAATAAGTTCCGGTTGTGCGGGAGCATGTTCAGCCCTGAATTTTGCCGGCAGCGGCAGAACCTGCTTAGGTTTATTGATTCTGACAAGTCGGTCCTGAAATATTCCGCTGAAAAATCCGAATCTGCCGTTGGGGATGCGTATGCTGTGGGGCACTATAAACTCTGCTCCCGCGTGGGAACATGCAGCGCACACCGCAAGCTCGTATGCCCATGTGGCCTCAGAAAAAACTATATCTATCCTATTGTCAGATATAAACTTTGAAACGCTTTTGAAAACTCCGCCAAGATACCCGTATGCCTTATCTCCTTTTTTACAGAGCAGCCTGTCACTCATCAACATATACGATGCCGTAACACTACTGTGCGACTCCAAAAGTGCCAATGCTTCAGGGTCATACGACTTGTCAACGTCTGAGATATCAAGGATGCGACCGCGGTCAAACCCCATATCTGTGAGATATCTGATACGGTGCTTTGCTCCCGGCATAATGAAACAGACCTCCACGCCCTGTTTCACAAGATTCCGCGCTATGTGCGCAAATGTGACAGAACGCGAATGGCTGCCTGTAAAGGCAACACGGAAAGAAGCCATTAAACATTTTTAGTAGATGAAGAAAGCTCAGATCCCCATATTTGACTTAACAATATCTGCAATGTTCTCCGTGACCGCCGCGAGTTCCGCTTCGTCCTCTTCCGGAATCGCACATACAAAAATGCTGAACCCAAGATTATTATTGAGGTACATTTTTATCTCGGAAAGGTTCGGTCCGGTTTCAGTTTCGTCGCCATAAGAAGGCGCAATCAAAACGTCACTTCCATTGTATTTATCAAGCTGAGTCACATTCTCAATGGATTTCTGCAAAATCCCTGAAACAAAAGTAAGTTTTCCGTTTTCGGTGAACATCACCCTTGTTCTTTTGGTTTGCCCCAGTCTGTTCTTTATCTGCGCCATTGCCTTGAGTGCTGCTGCTGTTGAAGGCACAGACATAACTACGGCAAGCTTCTTCATCACTGTCTCCTCTATTTTCGGGAGACTTTACCCCCGAAATCCGCGTTAATATATCCACTATTCGTGTGCATCACGGATGCCCCTTAAAATAACGAAGCCCGATATTCAAAAGTTTCTGGATATGCCCCAGAGCCTTCTTCAGTCTCTCTCTGTTATAAAGAGAGAGCTCATCGGGATTTATGTATTTATTTACATGAACGCCCGCTGCCGCTTTCTCCACCTGACTTTTCAGAATGATGTCCACAACGGTTTCATACGCTTCCAGCGTATGCAGATAAAGCTCTTCGCTGATGACGTTCATACGTCGCAGAGTCTTCATCCTTTCCACTGTGTTCAGATCGTTCAATCCGTGCTTGAGTGTGAAAGCTCTAATCACATCAACTATAAACGCAGACGCCGAGGATTTCAAGTTTATTTCTCCCTTATGCTTCCCGTCCTTTTCCCCAATGAATTTCCCGAACATTGAAATGGGTATCCTGAGGCTGCTGTCGCGCTCCAGCATCTGGATAAGAAATATCGGACTATTATTCATATTCTGATTTATATGGTTGCGCAGTTCCCATACCAGCTTCTCGTCTCCTGCAAACCCGTCGAAATCAAAAATTATGGACGACCACATTATCCCAGCCGAACCGGGGTTTGAAACCCAGCGGGATATTTTCTGTTTCCAGTCCGACAAACGGAGCGACATCTCAGGGTTTGTTACCATGACGTTTCCGCGACACTTTTCATAGCCGACATACTCCAGCGCATCAGAATATTTAGCGCCGAATTTTATAAACATGGCAATTTCTTCATCCGTTACTGAATCGTCAAAAATGAACCCGTTGTCCTGATCAGGATCAAGCGCCATCTCCCTTCGTCCGCCCGACCCCATAATCATCAGCGTATGACGCACCTTGGTCAGCTCGAACCCTGTCTCTCTGAAATACTCTTCTCCGCATATGCGGTATATCTTTCGCTGTATATTAAGGTGGACAGACGAAAGCACAGGCAGTATGTCGTAGCTCACACGCGAGTTCTCCATGAGCGACGCCGCAACGGAATACATATCGGAATACGCCTTTTTCAACTCATCCAGCGTGTCCAGCTTGTCAACATAAGTGACGAATACATTTATGTTATGAAACAGCATCTTGGATATATCATTATTGGAAAGGATTCCGACAGGTCTGTTTCCGCTTATCACAACAACATAGTCTGCCTGAGAATGCTGCATCTGCGCCAGCGCTTCCACCAGCGGATACTCAGCAGGAAGAGCGACAGGGGCGCGCTCCATATATTTTCCGGCGGTAGCATCCGCCGGACTGTTCTGGATGTCGGGTATAAAACGCTGCACCACATGCTTTGCAGTCAACAGTCCTTTCAGACTCCCTTCCCCGTCAACAACAACAATTGCGCCGACGTTCGCCTCAGCCATCAGCCGCGAAGCATCAAGCACAGAAGCGTCAGTGCTGACGCTTAATACCGGTGACGACATATAACTGCCGAGAGGTTTATAGGTTGTGGATGCCACAGACCAGCTTGCCCTGCCCTCCAGTTCTGCGTTGCGCTCGGAAACAAGACTGTGAAAAGCAGTCCGGAACTCCGGCACGTCCTCCATTAGTTTATAAACATAAAGCTCAGGCATAAAGAGCATGAGACAAGCCATGTCTGCATATGCCGTTACTCTGTATGTGGATTTCCCGACAAAAGTGGAAATACCGACAATACCGCCACTGTCCACAATAACTTCACGACTGCCACCATCGGTCAGCCGTATCCTGCCGTTCAACAAAATATAAAGCCCTTTATGATATGATTCACCCTTTTTAAAGAGGGCTTCCGAAGCATCCGCCGTAACAGACTCGCATTTCATTATCGCTTTTTTGAGCATTTCTCTCGGTATTGACGCAAACAATGGCAATTTTGCTGCTGTATCAATAATTTCCTCGATAGATGATATTTCCGAATACTGCATACTTCCCCCGAAAGGACTTATGTTAAACATATTAATATCTGCATGTGTTGATTATACATCATTTCAACAGGAAGTAAAATAAATATTGTTTCACTATTATCAAACACTGTAATATTTTTGTTCGTCATTTATTGATATTTATAAGCTACGATTAACCCCTTGCTGAAAAACAAGGATTTTTTACGATAATGAATACTGTATACAATTCTAAATAGTGTCCCATGGCGGGACAGCGGGTTTTAAAAGCGTCTTTGAAATATAACGACCGCAACGTATTGAATTTAACATAAATATATTTAATAACAGTGAATTACACGGTTTATAATCAAAAAGTTTCATCAAGGAAATTTACATATGCAAAATCATTTAAAAAATTATTTTAATTTTAGTTCATTTTTATTGTTGATTATAATTAAAAAGTGTTTTATATTCGTGCCATGGTTAACTGAGTAAAAAACAAGTTAACCATGTTTTCTATCACTTAACACCTTTGCAGATTTTTATCAGGAGGAGCAAAAATGACTGCTAGAGACTTTACGAACTCTGAAAAGTTCAAAGACTTAGTCAGAACACGCTGGACGTTTAGCTTTATCATGCTGGCGATTTTGTTCGTGATCTACTACGGCTACATTTTCCTTGTAGCATTGCACCGGGACTTTCTCGCCGTTATGGTCGGCAGGAACATCACCATGGGTATCGTTCTCTGTACAGCTGTTATAATCGGTTCGTGGATACTCACGCTTGTTTATGTTGTGTGGGCGAACACAGTTTATGACAAAAAAGTCGAGTCTTTAAAAAGAGACTTACAGTAACAGGACAAGGAGAATATTATGCAATCAACACTCGGTCAACCTAACGGCACCGCCATTCTTTTCTTTGTTCTGGTGGTTATTTTCACACTGATCATAACCTACTTTGCGGCAAAGAAAACAAAGACTACAAGTGAGTTTTATGCTGCAGGACGCAGCGTTACAGGTTTCCAGAACGGTCTGGCTCTCGCGGGCGATTATATGTCTGCGGCGTCTTTCCTCGGTATTTCAGGTATGGTAGCACTCAGCGGCTACGACGGCGCCATCTATGCGGTGGGCTGGCTTGTCGGATGGCCCGCGCTTATGTTCCTTATTGCAGAACCTCTGCGTAACCTTGGTAAGTTTACCTTCGCAGACGTTGTTGCATCCAGACTTAAATCAGGTCCCATACGTATAGCTTCGGCTGTCGGCGGTCTGCTCGTTGTACTTTGCTATACCATCGCACAGATGGTCGGCTCAGGCAAACTTATCCAGCTGATGTTCGGTATGCCCTATGAAATGGCAGAGATCATCGTGGGTGTGGTTATGCTTCTTTACGTTCTTTTCGGCGGTATGCTTGCAACAACATGGGTGCAGATCATCAAAGCTGTACTCCTCGTTTTCGGTGTAACCGTTCTTACAGTGCTTGCTCTGGCGAAATTCGATTTCAGCCTCAGCAACCTTTATACAGAAGTTGTCACAATGTATCCTGCTGACAACATGCTTAACCCCGGCGGACTTGTTACAAGCCCCCTCGACGCACTCTCTCTTGGTCTCGCGCTGATGTTCGGTCTGCTTGGTCTGCCGCACATCCTTATGAGATTCTTCACAGTGCCGGATGCTAAAGAAGCCAGAAAATCAGTTGCATACGCAACAACTTTCATCGGCTATTTCTACATAGTTATCCCGATTGTAGGTTTCGCTGCTGCTGTTCTCATCGGTAAAGATGCTATAAAAGGTATCGATGCAGGTGGTAACATGGCTGCTCCCGCTCTGGCAGAACTGCTCGGTGGAACACCCTTCCTTGGCTTCATAGCTGCGGTTGCGTTCGCTACGATTCTTGCGGTTGTTGCCGGTCTGACACTGGCGGCTTCCTCAGCAATGAGCCACGATATCTATGTAAGCGTTTTCAAGAAAGGACATGCTACAGAAGAAGAGCAGGTTAAAGTTGCAAGAATATCCGTTGTTATCTTCGGTCTCGCGGCTGTTGCAATGGGTATCCTTTTCAAAGATCAGAACGTTGCGTTCCTCGTGGGTCTTGCATTCGCCATCGCTGCAAGTGCGAACTTCCCCGCTCTGTTCCTTTCTATCCTCTGGAAGAAAATGTCTACTCAAGGCGCAGTTTGGTCAATCCTTGTGGGCGGTATTACAGCTACAGTGCTGATTATCCTCAGCCCCACAGTATGGGTTAAGGTTCTGCATAATGAAGCAGCTATCTTCCCCATGAAAAACCCCGCAGTGTTCTCTATGACAGCTGCTTTCGTAGTGGCAATCGTGGTTTCACTGCTCACTCCGGAGCCTGAAGCTCAGGAAAAATTCGAAGACGACAAGATAAGAACATATCTCGGAATAGGCGCCGAGTAAGACAAAACTTGACACTACAACCGTAAAAAAAAGGCAGCTTTCGGGCTGCCTTTTTTATTTTAATGATAAAGTTAATTTCGCTGGAATGAGACTGCTTCACCCTCGCAGGTTCGCAGAGACAGAGAAAGAAACGTCTTCGCGAGGAGTCCAGCGACGACGCGATCCCGTCTTTCATTTATATCCGGTGATGTATAATATTCTGTAAGTGACCGGAACCTTTCCGTTCTCACCGAAGAGCTCCGGATACAGCTCAAGAAACTTTCTGTAAGATGTTTTTGATGTCGGTTTGTCCTTCCCGCTGAAAGTTGCGCCCGTACCTTTCTGTTTTTTCAGAAACTCGGAAACGCTGTCGAAGTGCAGAACGTATTCCTTCACATCTTTGTTAACAGAGACCCCGCAGCCTTCGAATATCCTCACAAAATCAGCCTCTTTCGGCAGTGAGTACACAGAGCCGAAACCAGTCATCTGGTTAAGTATGGACATTTCAACGAAAGTACCCTCAACAAACACCGAAAAAGCGAATTTTCCGCCTTTTTTCAGGTGTTTCAGCATATCAGGAATACTTTTTTCTGGCTGTTGGAACCATTGCAGAGCGGAAGAACCTGTGATAAGCGAAAATCCTCCGCGAACAGGCAGACATTCTCCGTCACCGCAGACGTACAGATTTTCAGGGTATTGACGTGCCGCCTTTGCCAGAAGCGCATCCGCTATGTCTACACACACCGCCGCGCCGCACTTTTCGTTCAACAGTTTTGTAAAAATACCTGTTCCGGTGCCTATCTCAAGTACCCCGTCCTGCTCACATTCCGGCAGAAATTCCGCGAGGTGTTCCGCCACAATGCGCTGAATATCGCAGGATGAATCATAGGATTCCGAAGACGAGCAGAAGGCGTGTTTTATGTGTATCTTCATATCAGGTATTCCGAAATTATCTCCGGCGGAACAAAGTGCCCGCAATCCGCACGCACAAACCCTGCCGAATATCTTTCAGCCACTGCCATCCCCGATGAAATGTCCACAACGCTGTCCTTAGCTCCATGAATAACCATCATGGGCGGCATCGTCTCCCGTATGCCTTCACCGCTGTCAAGAAGGTATTCAAGCCCTTTACCCAGCTCGAAATAATCTTTTATCTGCGGAAGAACAGCGTCCGGACAGCCGCAGGTTGCAAGAAAATCTTTTATCACCGTTTCCGGTGCAGTGCGGAATTTCTTTATCATGAGTTTCAGAACACGTTCCGGAGTGTAATCGGTAAATCGGATGAACGGAGACACCAGAACTACGTTCTCAAAATCCAGTCTTCCGGCTTTCAGTGCGAGATTCGCGCCCGTTGACCAGCAGACAAGGTTTCTGCCTGACAGTTTTTCAATATCAATATCATCGTAAAACGGCACAAGGAACTCAAACTTATCCGCAATGCTGCCGAACAATGCAGGAAACCCGCACCAGCCGGACAGAAAAACGTCTTTCATATCCCGCTCGCTTTCAGTGCCCGAAACGCATCCAGTATCCTTTCCGACTCGTCCATAACGTCAAGCCGCATTGTAAGCCGGAGCCGCGCAGTATTAACAGGCACGGTAGGCGGGCGAATGGCACCGACGTATATTCCCTTTTCCATCAGAAATTCCTTAGCGAGCAGAACACGCTCGTTTGCGCCGAGGATAACAGGTATTATCTGCGTAACGCTCAGTCCCGTGTCAAACCCCATGGAGCGCAGAGAACCGCGGATGCTGTCCGCGAAGTCCAGAAGTCTGTAGCCTATGTCGTGGTTATCCTGAACGTAGTTCAGCGCCGCCAGGTTTGCCGCCACAACGGCGGGCGGCAGGGATGTCGAATAGATAAATGAGCGCCCTTTGTTGCGCAGGTAGTCGATTATATCCGCGTCTCCGGCAACATATGCGCCGAAAGAACCGAACGCCTTGCTGAACGTACCCATATGCACGTCCACTGAAGTTTCAAGCCCCGCCTCACGGGCATAGCCGCACCCACGTCCGAAAACGCCGGACGCGTGGGCTTCGTCGATAACTGTCAGCGCACCGTACTGTTTCGCCAGAGCAACGATATCCCTCAGGCGGCAGACGTCACCGTCCATACTGAACACCGTGTCGGTGGCTATTATTTTATCTTTGATATCCTTATGTTTTTCCAGAAGTTCTGCGAGGTCGGACACGTCGTTATGTTTATATCTGACGTGTTTTGCGCCGCTGAGCATTATGCCGTCTATTATGCTGGCATGGTTCAGCTTATCGGAGAAAACCGCTGTATTCCTGTCAGCAAATGCAGAAAAAATCGCCAGATTTGCTGCATAGCCGCTGTTGAAAACCAGAGCCTTTTCCGTCTGTTTGAACAGAGCAGTTTTGTGCTCCAGCTCATCGTAAATACTGTAATTTCCGGTGACTATCCGGGATGCGCCACTGGTGGTACCCAGCTTCATAACCGCCTCTGCGGAAGCCGAGCGTATAGACTCCACCTCCGACAGCCCCAGATAATTGTTTGAAGCAAGATTAAGATATTTTATGCCGTTGATGTTCACAAACTTGCCCGCGCCCTCGCTCATTTCCGGCATGGTGCGGAAAAGATGCTGTTCGTGCAGTTCGTTCAGTTTTTTCTTGATTTTATCTCTCATGGGGAAATAATATCAAAGGCACAGACCCTGTCAATGAATAAGGAAGAATAATGAAAGTTAACACGCCCATATGGCACCCCTGCACCCAGATGAAAGATCACGAAACCTACCCTATAATAAAGATCGAACGGGGCGAAGGTATCTATCTGTTCGACGACGCAGGCAGAAAATACATAGACGCGGTATCATCGTGGTGGGTGAATCTCTTCGGGCACAACAACCCCAGACTGAAAAAAGCCATCTCCGACCAGATGGATAAAATAGAACACGTCATTTTCGCAGGCGTAACCCACACACCTGCGCAAACCCTGGCGGATGAACTCGTGAAGCTCACGCCGGAAAAACTGACTAAGGTATTCTTCGCAGACATAGGCTCGGCGGCGGTGGAATCCGCAATGAAGCTAAGCTACGGATACCGCTACAACACAGGCAATACAAAAAAGAACCGCTACATGTACCTCGACGCAGGATACCACGGCGAAACGCTGGGCGCACTCTCCGTCTGCGGTGAGGAGCTTTACACTGAGCTTTTCGGCGACATAATGATAGAAAACGTCCGCGTTCAGGGACCGGACTGTTTCCGTTGTCCGTTCGGCAAAGAGCGCTCATCTTGCGATGCGGAATGTTTCTGCCACATGGAAAAAGCAATGGCGGAAAACCATGAACGTATCACCGCCGTTATCCTTGAACCGCTGCTCCAGTGCGCTGGCGGGTTTAAAATGTATCCTCCGAGATATCTGCAAAAACTGGTACAGGCGGCGGCGCACTACGACATCCACACTATTTTTGATGAGATAGCCTGCGGATTCGGCAGAACGGGAACAATGTTTGCGCTGGAACAGGCGGGCGTATGTCCCGATTTCCTCTGCCTGTCCAAAGGGATAACTTCCGGTTATCTGCCACTCAGCGTCGTCATGACCAGTGACGGCATCTACGACGCATTCTACGACGACTACACGACATTAAAAGCATTCCTCCACAGCCACAGCTACACGGGCAACCCGCTTGCCTGCGCAGCGGGAGTGGAGACTATGAAAATATTCCGCGAGGACAGGGTTGTTGAAAACAACTCAAAGAAATTCCCTGTGATGCACGAATATCTTAACAAAAAATTCCTCGGCAAGCCCCACGTGGGCGAGGTGCGCCATCTCGGCTGCGTTTCCGCTGTGGAACTCGTTAAGGACACAAAGACCAAAGAACAATTCGACTGGAAAGACAGAACCGGATTTCGCATATTCCGCAAGGCTATCGAAAAAGGCGCGTATCTGCGGAACCTCGGCGACGTGATATATTTTATGACACCCTATGTTATAACCGAGGATGAAATGGTTAAACTTGTTGATATAGCTTACGAATCCATTTACGAGGTGCTGTGATGAGAAAACTGTTCATATCTGGAACCGACACCGGAATAGGAAAAACCCATTATTGCGGACTGCTCTGTAAGTATCTGCTGGAAAAAGGCGATTCCGTCTGCTATGTGAAACCTGTACAGACCGGCTACCCCGAAGACGACGACAGGCAGACGGTTATAAACATGTCCGGTCTGAAACCCGAACACGCACATACGCTGAACACGGCAAAGTTCCCAGCCGCGCCCTTTCTGGCGTTCGACGACTTCCCATATGAAAACACTATAAAAAAGATAAACAGCATAAGCGGTTACGACTGGTTAATAGTGGAAAGTGCCGGCGGTCTCATGGTTCCTCTGGACGAAGGATACATGAACTATGACATAGCGCGCGACTGCGGACTTGAAACGGTCATAGTTGTGCCCAATCAGCTGGGCTGCATCAACCACGCCATGCTGAACCATTATTTTCTTGAAAAAGAGGGATTGCCGTTCGCAGGATTCGCTGTTAACGAGCACTTTGCTTCGGCAAAATCTGATAAATTCAACATAGCTATTCTGAACGACCTGACGGACGATGCCGTCAGGTCTGTGTTCAGCGATGTTATGGAAGTTGTTGAGTTGTAAAGCATTTAAATACGAGATCGCTTCGTCACTTTATTCCTCGCGAAGACGGTTCTCTATCGCCCGTCTCTGCGAATCCTGCAAGGGTGAAGCAGTCTCATTTTTTAAAGAAGCGACTGCACACCGTGTCTTGAAGCCATGGAAATGAAGCCACCGGACATTTGCTGGTTGGCTTCCTTTACCTTATCGTATACTTCCTGCAGTTCTTTGTTACTGTATGACTGCATGGCGCCTGAAAGCTCTTCCATTGCGCTTTTATCATATGTGCCGAGGAATTTTTCACGTGCCGTACCTTTGATATAGCTAAGCAGCGAATCTCTCTCTGAAGTGCCTGATGACTGAACGTAGTCCTCAAGAACGGAAAGAGCCTTCGCGGATATGTCAACCGTGTCGGCAAACCCTGTGGGTTTTGACTCTTCGCTGTCGCCGAAAAAAGTTTTCAGCGCAGAAAGGCTGTCAACGTTTGATGTTTTTGATGAAGACGTAGAGGATGTCTCTGCTTTATTTGTGAGATCCTGTGTCGGGTAATATTTTCCTGAAATTATCATCTTAGCCCCCTGTAAACTTTGTTCTGAGGACTAATAAGCATTTTGCGTGCCAGTTTCAGGAGGAAAAAATTTTCCCCATTTCGTCCAGAACCTCTTTGGCGGAGCGGGTATATTTAAAATCAGGTGTGATATCAACGTTTTTACCCTGCACAAACACCTGGAAATTGGTACCGAAACCGCCCTCCGGCATTATGAGTGCCTTGACAGACTGCTTTTGCAGGTCCGTTTTGCAGGCGGAAATCTCTTCCAGTATGCCCGACTGTACCAGATAAAGCCATTGCGGCATATACGCCAGCGGGTTTAGACCCTTCTGCGCACCATAAAGCGACAGAGAGGTGAAATCTACGAACGCTGTTATGTCCTGATAGCCTATACGCTCAAAGAAATCATTGTTCTGAGTGTGACGATAATAGCAGGTGACTGTACCGTCGCGCCTGTATGACTGGTAAAGCATCGGTGCTTCAAAGCCGTAATCTATGGTGACAACAACCGCTTTGTTCAATTTTTCTGCCAGTGCGCTTACCCAGCCAGCCATATCAAGATTAATATCAACTATCTGGGTTTCAACAACTTTCAGATTTATTGCATCAAGAAACTCTTTAAGGCGGGGCGTGGAAAGCTCATCGGGAAAAAAGCGCAGTTTTCCGTCAACCTCTTTGACATAAAGCTCTTTCAGCTCGTCGCTCATGCGTATTACGCGATGAACAGGGAACGCGTCCACAAGCTCATTGCTGTAGAACACGCCGGAAAAACTATTCAGCTCTTCAAAGCTCTTCCAGATGACCTTCCCGCTATGTTCCTTTTCGATAAGCTCGCGCTGGCGCTCAATGAGGTAGCTGCTCTTTTCTATGATATTGTAAGACAGTGTGTCGTATATCTCTTTTTCGTTCGCTTTCAGATAGTTGAGTATATCATTGGCAAGCATTCCGCTGCCCGCACCCATTTCGCAAAAAGCGTTCTCAAGTTTCAGAGTTTTTATCATATACACAAAGGACTTTGCCAGTGTACGCCCGAATGATTCGGATGCATTCACAGACGTATAAAAGCTGCCCTGCTGTCCGAAAGGGTTCTCTTTCTGATAATATCCGGCTCCCTCTTTATAAAGGGCTATGTCCATAAATTCGGCAAAGGTTATCTGTCCTTTTTCACGGACGAGGTTCTCAACGTAGGTTTGAAGGCTTGTATCCACTATCTCACTCTGAAATATAATGTTATTTCCGCAGATTCAGCATCTGCGTTCAGAACGGCATTAAACTTCAATTTGCGCACAAAGTCAATGGCAAGCCTTTCGATGTTTGAATCAGTTCTGCTTAAAAGGACTATGGAATAGGTATTTCCGCTGCGGTCAACCTTAAAACCGACACGCACCGTAGTATTTGATGTTAAAGAAAAAGAAGGCTTTTCAGGAACGTATGTCAGCTTCCTGTTTCCGCCAAGATTCTTAATTTTAAAGAAATCGTTTGCGTCCTGTGCTCCTGCATTTTTGCCGGAGGACTGTTCACCTGCGGACTGGCTTTCGGAGCGGTGATATTTCTCCGCTTCAGAAGCTATCTCTGTCTGCAAAGCGGAATCGGTATCAGAGCTTCCGGTTTTAGCAGCTGTGTTAAGATTCAGCTTAGGCATGGAAATTTTATCCAGATCCGCTGTTGACATTTTAGGGATCTCTATCTCAGGAATAGAAGCACTGGGCGGAGGAATAATATTCCCCGCGACTTTTTCGCCCTCTTCCGCGGCGCCTTCGTCCGCTTCCGCTGTCTCAGGTATCTGGGGCATGATCTCCTCATTGGGAGCCGGAGGAACGATTTCAACGTCTATAATTTTGCTCTGAGGTTTCTCCCGCTTCGCAACACTGAGCCCGTGCACATTCACGATTATCAGAATATGCAGCAGCAGCGAAAGGATGAGAAAGAGTGTAAATCTCAAATGTTACTCCTGTTCCTCAACAGCAATGGCAAACTTTGTATACCCAGCCTTGCGGCTGGCATCCATAACAGTTACAACCTGCCCGTGGGCAACCTCTTTGTCCGCTTCTATGATGACTGTCGCGTCGGGAGCGGTCTTCTTAAACTCGACAAGAAAAGGCTCAACGCCTGTCAGCTGTACCGTTTGGTCGTTAACTGTTATAACCCCGTCCTTTGTCATTACAACGCGGATATTCTCGACGATGGGCTTCTCATCCCCTTTCGCAGCGGGGAGGTTCACGTCTATGGAGTTTGTAAAGTTGAAAGACGTGGACACCATCAGAAATATCAGCAGTATGAATACAATATCTATCAGGGGGGTAACGTTTATTTCAGGGTGTTTCTTTTCGTCTCTGGAAAATTTCATTTAGTCCTCTTTAACGACCGCGTTCATTATCCTGCTTGCGGATTTTTCCAGTTCACCTGTAATGCGCTCACTTCTGAAACGCACAAAGTAGTAAAATGCCATGGTAGGGATAGCCACGCAAAGACCTGCGGCTGTGGTTATCAGCGCTTCAGCGATACCCTCTGCAAGGGGCTGCGCGTTGCCCGCGCCATAGGTCGCCAGAGCCATAAACGTCTTTATCATACCGAATACCGTACCGAGGAAACCCAGCATGGGCGCTATCGTTGAAATAGCCTGAAGGGTGGGCAGAAAACGTTCAAGACGTTTCGCCTGAAACCTTCCCGATTCCTCCGCGGTTTCGTTAAGTCTTGTAAAAGGCAGGTTAAGGTTTTTCAGTATCTCCGAGGCTACAATGGAGATGGACGATTTATTTTCGGCACACATTGTTTTAGCGCCCTCAATATCCTTATTGTTCAGCTTTTCCATCAGCCTTTCCATGAAGTCTCTGGGGACAAAGTTCGATTCGCGCAGGCTGACCAGCCTTTCAAAAAAAACAGCAAGAGCAATGACCGAGAGCAGAATTATAGGATACATAAGCACCCCGCCCTTTTGCATCAGCTCCATATTGAATTCGAACATAAATATCCTCCTTGGGAAGTGTTTATCCTATTTTTTGAGTTTTTTTCGCATTATTTCCGCCTCTTCTTTTCTGCCCAGATTGTCATAGGCGGAGGCGGCTTTTTCAAGGCTTTTTGCGGCATATTTCGAGTTCGGATACAGGTAATACCCTTTAAGAAGCGCAGCTGCGGAAGCCTCGTAATCTTTTGTATTATATTGTGCCGAACCGCTGTAAAAATATGCCAGCGGAAGAACAGCGGGGTTTCCGTCTTTTATAAGTCCTTCGATGAAACTCTTTTCGGCTGAAAGCTGGGAGCCCGAAAGCATTGAGAAATATCTTTCAAGTCCGTTCACATAAACGTCTGCATCCCTGTTTTTGAAATACATAACAGCAGACTTCAGCTCTTTAGGTGTATTTTCAAGAGCTATCAGCTTGGCATAACTGAGTTCCCTGTAGCGGTCGGAATTCTTTGCAAGATCCTCAAAAATAGCTGTCGCATCAGCAGGTTTTGAGGTCTGGAGGCATTCGCCTTTCAAAAAGAGTCCTTCGTCGCTGCGTCCGTCCTTCTGCATCATCTGAGCGTCCTCAAGACACTGCTCAATCCTTCCGGTGTCGCGGAAAAGTTGCCCGCGCAGCAGATACGCGTCGCGTTTATATGGCGAAACGTCATAATTATCAAAGAAATGATTCAGAAGCATGGTTGCAAGGCGTGTGTCTTTGGAATCCAGCGCCATCTTAGCCGCCTGCAATATAAGAAAATCTTTTCTGTCAAACGACTGACGCACCTGAGTTATCTCACGCGCCGCGTCGTCAAAACGTTTGTCGTCGCCCATGGCGGTATATGATGTCAGAACGCCGTACCACGCGTCAAAGCTGTGCTGCCCGCCGTCCACAAGACTGCGGAATCCTGCAAGTGCCTCCTGATAGCGCCCCAGAGAAAACAGCGCTTTAGAACGCACCAGTTTGTATTTTGTTTTATTGCCTTCGGTGAGTTTAAGCACCTGCTGGTATTGCCCTGCAAGCATCATATTCTCAAGATATGCGTCCATGAACCGTTCGTCCTGCGAGTTTCTGTTGAAGACCCCGCCTGCGGACGAAGTATCTCCCAGTTTCAGATATGTCAGCATCAAAAGCAGATCGCTCTGGACGTCTTTCGGTGTTATGGGTTTGAGCTGCGAGAGAGCTTCCTTATAGTTCTTTCTGTTATACAGTATGGACGCACGAACAAAAGCTGCGTCGTTACCTTTAACGCCTTCGACACTGCTCCATGCGGAATCCAGATCTTTCTTTTCTATAAATATTTTGCCTTTAAGTACGCGGCAAAAATCAGTCTTGCACGGCTGTATAAGCATCAGAGCGTCGTCTAATCTGCCGTCCAGATAGTAAATCTGACCGAGCATGTACCTCGATACCATAAGTTTCTGTTCGTCCTGGGAAAGCTCCATGAAACGCAGAAAATAGCGCGCCGCTCTGTTGGTGTCTATGGTGGAGTATGCAAGACCTCTGTAATAGTATGCGGAATTTATCAGCTCGCGGTTAAAGATTATACCGTCTATCTGGCGGATGGCGTTTATCCCGTCCCCTTTGGAAAGATACCAGATACCTCTGTAAAATCTGTTGTAATCGTTGTTTATCTTGCTTTCGAACACGAACTTGTCCAGAAAAGTCATGTCTATGTCCGGAAAATTTCTGCCGACGTAAAAGAAGAAAATATTCAGCCTGTCCTCGTCGGAATCCAGCGAGGAGAGCACTTTTTCAGCCTCTTTATAGTTGCCTTCCGCTATGGCTATCTTGCCGTAAATAACGTTTTTCATATTGTCGGCGGTGATGCTGTCATAGTTGTCTATGGCGCATTTCACGTCCCCGCGCACAAGGCAGGAATCGGCAAGCAGAGCAACCGTGTTACCGCCTGAGTTTGCCGCGTTTCTGATAACGTCGTCAAACCTGCCGAGACTGTATTCAGCGGTGATGAGAAAATCGTAGAACCTTTTGTCTTTGGATGTGATGTCGCTCTGGGAGTTGAACGTTCCTATAACTCTTTCGTATCTCTGGAGTTGAAGAAGGCTGTAGAGCCAGCCATAGAGAGAATACGGTGTAACGGTTTTCAGACCGGAAGCGAAGATGTCCGCCTCTTCGTACAGCTTTGTGTCCAGATAATACTGCATTATCCTGTCGGATGCAACACCCGCAAAGGAGCTGTCACTGTAAGCGACGCCCTTCATTATGTCCATGGATTTGCTTATGGAACCGGTTTCAAGGAGCGCGAACGCATAAACAAGATTTACTTCCTGCTCATACTGCGTATTTACTATTTTCGGGAAATATTTGTCGTAGGACTGGATAACAGAAAGATACTGTTTGTCCAGATAGCCCTTCACAATGTTGTTGCGATAGGCTTTTTCGCCCACGAAAACAGAAGACAGCGACGTTCCGAAGCTGCCGGAATATACTCCGCCCGGATCCGCAGACAGATACGCCTTCGAATCAACCTGTTTAAGTTCGAAGCTCTCCTGCTTCAAATAGCTGTCGAAACCGGACTGCACGCTGAACGAAACGGACACTTGCTTAAAAGAGGGGCGGATTGAAAAATCCGTCAGTTCTTTACCTGTAAAGGCGAAGTCCGGCAGACTTACAGCCGCCTGTGCCGCGTTGTTCAAAACTAAAAGAGCTATTGTAGCAGTAAGTTTTTTCATTTACCCTTGTTTATCAGTTGCTTTGCTGCTGTGACTGATCCGGTGAAGTTGGGTTTGCATCAGAGCATCCGCCCTCGCATCCAACAATTCCGCTGAACGCGGAAACCAGAAGCACAGCAAGTATGAATCTTTTAACTGAATTCACCTTCGTCTCCCTTATCTTTCAAATGTTTATACATCTTATGATCCGTCATGTCAAACATCAGCGGAGTTACGCTGACAAAACCGTTGGAAACAAGGTAGTCGTCGGAAGTTTCGTCCATATCGGCTTCCTTCTTCTCCCCTGTCAGCCAGTAATAGCTGTATCCTCTAGGGTCCCGTCTCTTTTCGAAGGTGTCAAGGAAGCGTGCATTGCCTTGCGTGGCGAAGCGCCATCCCTTTATATTCTTCATAGACAGAGCAGGAACGTTTATGTTCAACACAGTGTTTTCAGGAAGGTCGGACTTGTGCAGATATTTTGCGAAATATGCTCCAACCTGAGCGGCATGTGAAAAATCGAATTTTTCTTTAGTGGCAAGGCTGATGGCAATGGAGCGTATCCCCAGCATGGCGCCCTCCGTAGCGGCAGAGACCGTGCCCGAATAGATAACGTTGCTCGCAACGTTGGCTCCGTGGTTAATACCAGAAATGATGATATCAGGCGCGTCTTCCATTATGTTTGTAAGAGCTATCTTAACGCAGTCTGCCGGAGTGCCTTTTATGCCGTATCCGAAAAATTCGCCGAACTTATAAAAATCCGTTACACGCAGTGGGTCTGCAATGGTGATTGCGTGTCCGACGGCGGACTGTTCCGTTATGGGGGCGACAACCGTTACATCCGCAAACTCTTTAAGAGCTTTGTACAAAGTATATATTCCGTCGGAGTATATACCGTCGTCGTTCGCAAGCAAGATACGCATACCGCCTCCAATTATACTTCAATAATAATTAGCATATATCAAACTTAATGATTTATCAAGCAGATAAACGCTTGTTTAGTTAATTTTACCCTAATTTTATATTATTATGACGAAAGAGTGGAGCAGATGAAAAAAAAGAGGGGCAAAAGCCCCTCTGCGAATACTTTTATCAGCAACCAGCGGTGAGGTTATTAACCATCCCCGTAAGCGCCTGCATTGTCTTTTTGATAGCCTCACCGACCTCGGCGATATCCGCCGCAAGCATATAGGCGGGGTTGGTTATAATGTTAAGGTGCGCATCGATTATAACCTCTTTAACAGGGCTTTCGATGTGTTCCGCACCCATGGCATTTATGGCGTTCGCCGTACCCGCGTCATTGCCGATGGTGAGTTTTGCTTTCACTCCGGAATCCTCAAGAGCCTTCGCAACAACAACAGGAGCAATGCATACCGCAGCAAGCGGTTTTTTCGCATCAACAGTGGCTTTTATGAGCCTCTTAACATCGGGGTTGATGGAGCATTTCACACCGTCGAAAGCGAAGGAAACAAGGTTTTTCGCCGCACCAAAGCCACCGGGAAAAAGAAGAGCATCGAAATCGTCCACGGTCACTTCAGAGATATCCGTTATATTTCCTCTGGCTATTCTTGCAGATTCCACCAGAACGTTTCTTTTCTGCCCCTGTTCAACCTCGCCTGTCAGGTGGTTTACAACATGAGCCTGATCCACATTCGGAGCCATGATGAGAAGTTCGTTGCCGTATTTTTTCAGATAATACATCGAAAGCACAGCTTCGTGTATCTCCGCACCGTCATAAACCCCGCATCCGCTCAGCACTATACCTATTCTGGGCATGGTATCCTCCTATGGTTTATACAGATAATATTATAGTGTATCAGGCTTTTTTCAAGAGAACAAGTTCAGTTGGAGAAACAGATGTCTTTGATGTCTGAGAGTGAGTTTACAGGAACGAGAACGCGGCTGATTCCGGGGTAATCGGCTGTCATTCGACAGAGCATATCTATCTGTGAATCGTCTATCTTCCTCTTTTTATCGAATGAAGTTATCTGAAGTTTAAGAATTATGCGGTTCTCATCATCAGTGGCAGCCACAAGATTTTCTGCCATTTCGTAAAGGACGTCCACCGCTTCGTCTGTCTCTTTGCGCATCTCAGATGCTATCTGATCGTGATATCCCATCACAGCGAGATAGTCGAAACCAGCGGCAAGCATTGACTGTATGCTTTGTGAATACCATGCCAGTCCTTTTGTCCTGTCGATTGGTGTTTCGTAATAGACGTTAGCTGCAAATTTTATATCGGGATTTACAGATTCTGCGGCTTTTTTCAGTTCACCGAAAAAGCTCATCAACTTTTCGTTTTTCCATTTTACCCAAGGCAGAAAAGTTTCCGCGCAGGCATTGGAAACACGGGTCACGGAATAACTGCCGCCACATGAAAAAAGCGTATCGTAAGCCACCTTATTACCTGTTTCGGCTTCATACATGGAAACAGCTGCGTCCGTTGCGCCTTCGGAATAGCGCATGATGAAATCGTCCTGAAACAGTACGCCGTCTATATCGTATTTCGCAAGATCCGCAAACAGCCCTTTAATCTCGCTCCGCACTTTTTCATCAAATATAGAAACACCGTATCCGTCGGATGTTCCGTTTTGGGTGAATACCTTCTCCATATGTTCAGGAGTTTTAAGAAAACTCAAAGAGCGGGTCGCCATCCATGCGAATATCTTCATTCCGTTCTTTCTTGCGGAAGCAGAAGCCTCGCCCAGCACATCCCGCTCAACACACGCCCTGTCGGTTTTGAAATATACGCCGCTTTTGCAGTCGTTGTTCTCTTCGCCAAAGTGGTATCTGTCCGCTCCGTTGTGGAAAACACGCAGAAACACTGTATCATAGCCTTTGGCTTTCAGTCCTCTGAAAAACGTATCCATATCGCCGTCGTAGCTCTTGTTGAGCACGAACACCTGAACACCGTTTATGCGGGGATTCTGTTCGGAAGAAAAAGAAAGCCCTGCCGAAAGGAGCAGGGCTGTAATTATCAGAAAGCGTACAAACATTATTTTTTCATTATGTCCGGATTATATCCCGTTTTCGCTTTTATCTCGTCGGCTCTTGTCAGCGCCTTGTCATAGGGAAGCGGCGTGCCGCATCTCAGTCTGTACCATACGCCTTTTTCGCCAAGATCGACCTGAACAAGCTGAAGGTCGTTCACTTTGGGGCTCATCCTCTGGAACTCCTCTTTAGCAAGATCGAGGCTTTTGAATGAAGCAAGCTGAACATAGTATTCGCCGGGTTTATTGGCAGCCACAGTCTTTTTTTCCGCAACCGGTGTCGGTTTTGCGGCAACTTTAGGAGTTTCCGTCTTATCGGCGGATTTAACAGTCGCAGGTTTTACAGTTTCTGTTTTCACGGCAGGTTTCGCAGTTTCAGTTTTAACCGCGGGTTTAGCCGGTTCTGCCTTAACCACAGGTTTTGCGGGTTCAGTCTTGACCACGGGCTTAGGTTCCTCTTTCACCACAGGTTTTGCGGGTTCCGGTTTTGCTGCTGTCATTGGCAGTGGTGCCGGTTCCGCAGGTTTCTGAGCTTCAACGGGAGGTGATGTCAGAACTGAATCGGGTTTTTCTGCCACAGGCTTAGGTGCTTCCTGCGCAGCGGGTTCGTTGTGTTCGACAGTGTTTCCCTGTCCGTCAACCGTAAAGGATTTTCCGCTTTCCGGATTTGTCATGTCCTCCGGTTTCACCTGCTCTGTGGTCTTAGCATCTTTTCCGGAGCGTTTCAGCTTATCCGCAAAAAATGCCACGCCCGTGACCAGAGCTGTGAAAATGATAAAAAAGACGATAAACAGCACTATAGTGTTGCCAAAACTTTTTTTGCCCTTTTCCGGTGTCTGTTCCGTGTTTTTTTCCTGTTCGCTCACTGTACCATCCTGTCAGGAGCATCGGCACCCGTATTGCGGATGTCCGCTCGCTGTTTTCAATAGTTTAATATTATTCAAATAGCGTGCCACGCACACTGTTATAATCGTAAATCATTCGGCTTAACTAAAGTTAATCTTTAGGAGAATCTTCACATGTAACGGATAATATACCTCTTATGCTCAAAAGACAAATGCTGACATCCTTTGTTCAAACAAAATAGACGAAGAAAATACTATCAGCTAATCTTTTTTTATTCAATACAGCATTTTTGTAAAAAAAAGATGCAAACCTCAGTTAAAAAGCATATACTCAAAAAAGGTTGAATATGGATGATTATAAATATAACAAAGATTTGACAAACTTACTGCAAGACAGCAATCCTGTTCTGTTCGCTGTTTCAGAAACAGTGCATGAAATGCTGTTCATTTTAGACCATGATCGCAGAATTATCTTTTTTAACAGACGATTTGCGAGCTTTGCAGAAAGTAACCAACTTAATCCGACAACGGGAGTGCGCCCCGGCGATATTTTCAGATGTGTCAACGCGCTTGAAAATGCCGACGTATGCGGCGAAACAAAATTCTGCCGTTATTGCGGAGCATATCAGGCTATAACTAATGCAACGGAAGGCGAACGGCAGATTGAACAGTGCCGCATAAAGGCCGAAAACGGACTTGCATATGACCTCAAGGTTAGCACGACAAAACTTAACATCGGCAACAACCTGTTCACCCTTTTCTGCGTGCTCGACGTGAGCGCGGAACACAGAAAACAGGCGCTTGAAAAGATTTTCTTCCATGATATCAACAACCTTGCTGGAGGACTCACCCTTATAGTCGATTTCATCGACAGCTATGCAAAAAGGAACGACATAAACGCCATAAAAGAAACAACCCCTCTGCTGACAGGAGCCATGAGCAGCCTGAACAATGAACTGCGCTCCAGCTATATGCTTGCGCTGGCGGAAAAAGACGAACTGGATGTCATGGCAGAACAATGCAATATCCAGAAAGTGCTTGTGTCAGTCGCTTCTTTTTTCAAGGAAACAACCCTGGATAAAAGCATAAAATTCATTATTGAATCAGACAGGGAAGAAACATTTGTAAACACAGATGAGAACATCCTCAAGCGGGTTGTCACAAACATGACCAAAAACGCCATAGAGGCTTCTGAAGATGGCGACAGCATCGTTATGGGCAACAGACTGACCGAGGACAGACTTATAATATATGTTCAGAACAATTATGTTATGAAAGAGGAAACCAAGGCCTCAATTTTCCAGCGTTCTTTCTCAACAAAGGGGATAGGCAGGGGTCTCGGCACATACAGCATGAGGCTTCTCACCGAGAGATATCTGAAAGGAGCCGTCTATTTCAGCTCCACAGAAGAAACGGGAACGGTCTTTTATATTGAGATTCCTCTCAGCCTTTCAGATCTATGATGGTTCCGAGCATCTCGTCCTGAGTGCGCAAAGCCTCAACGTTGAACTGAAAAGCCCTCTTCTCAACCAGCATATCCGTCATTTCTTTTGCCGCGTCAACTCCAGACCATTTTATATCCAACTTATCCATAGCGTCGTCGGCGGCAGCCGTCTGAGGAGTTTTATATCCGGGCGTGTTAATATTGGCAACGTTGTTCGCCGTCCGTTCAAGAGCGTCAACCTGTGTCTTCATGCCGTTAAGGCTGTTATACAATCCTTGTATCATATGTTCCCTTCTGTTATAATACACTTAACTCGGAGGATTTCAATGACCAATCTCACAGATGAACAGCTCAGAGAGCTTATTTCAAACGCAAAAACAGTCGCCATCGTAGGCGCATCAAACAAACCGGAGCGCGCCAGCAACGGAATAATGAAATTCCTTATGAAAAACGGCTATAAATGCATACCGGTCAACCCTATCGAAAAAGAGGTTCTTGGTGTCCCCACAGTGGACTGCCTTGAGGAACTGGATTTTGAACCGGACATAGTGGACATCTTCCGCCAGAGCGCATTTGCAGCAGAGGTTGTGCGAGAGGCAGCCGGAAAAAACGCCAAGCTCATCTGGCTTCAGGAGGGTGTTGTATCCGATGAAGCAAGAAAAATCGCCGCATACGTCAACATTCCCTATGTAGAGGACAAATGTATATTCAAAGAATATCTGCGTCTGGGGCTTGCAGGAAAATAATCTCTGCGGCGGTATTTGCCGCCGCTCTCTTTTTTTCCGCCGGAAACGCCAGCGCCGAAACATTGAACATCGGCATACTGAAAAACGACTACTTTAAATCAGTGGACGACCTGCGTCCTTTCGCCGAATTCATTAAGCAACAAAATAAATATACAGACTACAGGCTAACGGAATCATCCGATCCTCGGAAAATTGCAGATGCTCTGTCCGCAGGGCGGATTCAAATGGCTTTCATATCGGTATATCCCGCCGTTCTTATGCAGAAATATTACGAAAAAGCACCGGATATGATTGTCGCCGCACAAAACACTCTTTATATAAAGTCTTGCATCTTCGTTCTGAAAGATTCATCCGTGAAATGGGTGAGCGACCTGAAAAACAAAACGATAGCTTTTTCATCCCCCTACTCAACCGGCGGCTATTATCTTCCGGCGGAATATATCGCAAAAGCTGTCGGAACCGGACATTTCAAAGGACTTTTTTCAGAAAAATGGGATGATGTCTTCACTCAGGTATTTCTTAAAAAAGCAGATGCAGGCGCAACACAATACACTGATTACGAAGAGACACTGCCAGCGCTTTACAAATCTGTCTTCCGCACTGTAGCAGAAACAGAAAGCATCCCGGGACTCTTTCTTTATATCCGCAGCGGAAAAGAAAAAAAGGAACTGATAGCCTCAGTGCTCTCATTTTCCAACGACAAAAAAAACAAAAAATCCGCTATTAACGGCTTTTCTCCTGTAGATTTCGATTGGAAATCGCTCTACAGAAGCGTTTCACTCCGCTGAAACATACTTTCCTTAACAATTTTAAAAAAATATGGACAAAACCGACCATGCTGTTATAATGCATATTCATTAAAACAGACAAAGGTTCGTATGAAAAAATATATATTTCCAGCAATAGTTTCCGCTTTTCTTATCGTTAATTCCGTAGCTGCGGATGAAAAACCGAATAATAACGTCAGAGGTATCCTGGGACAAACGGGCATAGGGCTTAAAGAGAACACCGCGGACACGCAGACGCAGGATACAACCCCCGTAGCAGACCCCGTCAAATGGCAGGACAACACCAGACTTTCAAAACAACCGCAGAAACCTGCGGCAGACAAAACTCCCGCGGCAACAACAGAAAAGAAATGCTACTACGTTACATCTCAGGTTACAAATATAAGAAATAACCCCTCCTTTCTTTCGGAAAGGACCGGAATATATAAAAAAGGCAGCTATATCTGCGAAGAAAACCGTATCGGTGACTGGATCGACACTGGAAAAGGATGGGTTAACACTAAATTTCTCTCCGCAAAAATGCCGGAAGACATAGCGAAACAGGAAGTCAAACCCGCTGCCGCAGAAGAAGAAACAAAAACACGCATGACCGAGTATAACTACGACAACCCGGTTGCTGCGCAAAAAACAACAAAACAACAGAAATCATCCGCAAAAACCATAGAAACCGTTAAACCTGCAAAAAAAGAAGCAAAAACTTATAAATACATCACCGGCGGCAAAGTGAACATTCGTTCACTGGCAAATATAAATGCGGACATTGTCGGACAATATCAGAAAAATGAGAAAATTGAGGTTCTTGAATCTCAGAACGGCTGGATACGTACAGATCAGGGCTGGGTTAACATGGAATACGTATCGGACAGAATGAACGACGAAAAAACCGCGCAAAAAGAGAAACCTAAAGATAAGATAATCAAATGCATGTACGTTTCATATAAAAAAGCTAACATCAGAAAGACTGCATCAAAAAGCTCAAAACTCCTCGGAGACTATGAAGCAGGCGAAAAAGTCTGCCTGTTTGAAATCAACGACGACTGGGGAAGAAGCGAAAAAGGCTGGGTGAACCTCGCCAACCTGAAAGATGTAAAATGCTTCACCGTTGGCTCCAAAACACTGAAAGCACGCAAAAAACCCGACGCAAATGCAAAGGTTCTTAAAACATACAGCCGAGGAGACACCGTGTGCGAATACGACCGCAAATACGGCTGGGTAGACACAGGCAAAGGATGGGTTGCGGCAGAATATCTGGAACGCTGACAACAAATTAAAATTATACACAGACCGCCCTTCGGAAACGTTCGGGCGGTTTTTTTATGCCCTTTCAAATTTTTATATTGACAATCAATATCAATAAATCTAAATATACCCCATACCCCTATGGGGTATATGGTTAGCGGAGGTTATCATGCGTCAGTGTATCGACATACCTAAGGTTCAGACAAGACTGAAGAAAATTGAAGGGCAGCTCAGAGGCATTTCTGAAATGGTTGAGAAGGACGTCCCTTGCGAAGACATACTCATCCAGATAAACGCCGCAAAAAGCGCTCTGCATAAGGTTGGCAAAATGGTTCTGGAGGGGCACCTTCACCACTGCGTTTACGACGGAATCAAACACGGCGACGCTGAAAAGACAATCGACGACTTTGCAAAGGCGGTGGAACATTTTTCACGAATGGGGTAAATAATTAATGAATTTTATCAAAGGTTTGATTGAAGACGACGGAAAGAGAACTGTCCTCTTTCTTGCGCTGTCTTTTGTGTCTCTTGTTCTCAGTTTTTTCAAAATAGTTGATATCCGCCCCGACATAGCATGGGTGGCTATCATTCTTTGCGGTCTGCCCATCATCAAAGGCGCCATCATCGGGCTGGTGACAGAATTTGACATAAAGGCGGACGTTCTTGTTTCAATAGCGCTTGCAGCATCGGTTATCATCGGGGAAATCTTTGCGGCTGGCGAAATCGCTTTCATCATGGCGCTTGGCGCTATGCTGGAAGAGCGTACCGTTGCTAAGGCACGTGCCGGCATTGAGAAACTGGTACACCTGACCCCGCGGACCGCAAGAGTGTTGCGGGATGGTCAGGAGATTATTATTCCGGCGGATGAAGTGCACATGGGTGATGATCTGAGGGTTTTGGCGGGCGAAACAATAGCTGTTGACGGCACAATAATTTCAGGACAGACATCCGTAGACCAGTCTATTATGACAGGAGAGGCTCTGCCTGTGGACAAAGGCGTCGGTGACGAGGTTTTCAGCGGCACTGTCAATCAGTTCGGCGCTTTCGACATGAAGGCTGTGAAAGTTGGAGAGAACAGCTCAATCCAGAGAATGATAAGACTGGTGGAATCAGCGGATGCAGGCAAGGCAAAGATAGTCGGCATGGCGGACAGATGGGCAACATGGATAGTTGTTATCGCTCTTGTATCTGCTGCGGGCACTTGGTTTGTCACAGGCGAAATAATCCGCGCAGTCACCATTCTTGTTGTTTTCTGTCCGTGCGCTCTGGTGCTGGCGACGCCGACGGCAATCATGGCGGGGATAGGCAACGCGACAAAATACGGTATTCTTGTGCGTGAAGGTGATGCACTGGAGCGGCTTGCAATGGTTTCAAAGATAGCTTTTGACAAGACCGGCACACTCACCTTTGGAAAACCGGAAGTGACTTATTATAAAAGCTACCGTGAGGGACTTAGCGACGAAGGGCTTCTCCGGTACACAGCGGCAGCGGAACAGCGCTCCGAACACCCATTGGGTAAGGCTGTCACCGCACACCATAAAAAGACTTTCGCCGATGTCCTCCCCCAGCCGCAGGATTTCGCACTTAAAGCGGGCAGAGGCGTAAACGCCGTTGTGGAAGGTTCAAAAATCATCGCGGGCAATACGGAAATGATGAAGGATAACGGGATTGAACTGCCGGAAGAACTAATTAATGATACGACAAAGCACAAAAACGAAGGTTGCACTATCATTTATGTGGCAAAAGACGGAAAAGCAGTCGGATTTGTAGCTCTTTCCGACATCATCAGACCGGAAACGCATGAAATAGTGCGAAAACTACGAGGAATCAACGTTGAAAGCGTACTTCTGACAGGCGACCATATGCACGCAGCAAACTTCATTGCACGCGAGGCAGGCATAAAAAACGTAAAGTTCGATTGTCTCCCGGAAGATAAAATGGCTGCTATCGAAGGATACCAGCACAACAAAGAGATGGTTTGCATGGTTGGAGACGGCATAAACGATGCTCCGGCACTAAAAAAAGCGCACGTTGGCATAGCAATGGGCGGCATCGGAAGCGATATCGCCGTTGATGCAGCGGACATTGCGCTTGTCGGCGACGATATCAAAAATATCCCGCACCTGATGAAACTGGCAAAACGGACCATGGGCACGATTAAGCTGAATCTGACACTCTCCATGCTGCTCAATTTCGTGGCGATAATCCTTGCAATGATGGGTACACTGAACCCCATTATGGGCGCGCTGGTGCACAATGCAGGCTCTGTCGCGGTTATCCTTAATTCGGCTGTGCTTCTGAAGTTCAGGTCGGCATAAATTTTTATCGCAGATACAAAATAAGTTGCTTGACAAGAATTGTATAAAACGGTATAAACCCCCTTACCGCTGATAAGCAGTGAGCGCCGAGGTGGTGGAATTGGTAGACACGCAGGTTTCAGGTACCTGTGGGAGTTAATCCTGTGGGGGTTCGAGTCCCCCCCTCGGCATCAATAACTTAGAAGCCCCGCATAACAGCGGGGCTTTTGCATTTTACACTTGTATTACACTTGCCAAGTGTAAACAGTGCGCGTCACTCGTCGAGATAGTCAGCCCATGACGCAACCTTTTCAACTGGATCGTAATTTGTAATCAGGAGTTCCGGCACGGCTTTCTGGGTATCACCGACACTATACGTTGTAGTAACCTCTTCGATGCGGAAACAGCCGAAAATCTCACGTATCTGCGGGACATCGTTTATGCTCATCATGAATTTTGCCTTCAGACCCGACATTATGTCGCGGAGCCTGACAAAATCCTCTTTACTGAATATCCCAGCGCCATAATCGCCCTCACAATCGAAATATGGCGGGTCGAGGTACATAAACGTATCCGCTCCATCGTATTTTGCCATACAGGCGAAATATGGCAGGTTTTCGATGTTTGTACGGGCTAGGCGCACCCATGCCTCGGAAAAATCCTCTTCGACGCGCAAAAGATTCAGCCGAGGCGGGGACGTGACCGAATACCCGTAGCTCTATCCGGTCAATTTCGCCCCGAAGGACATTTTCATGAGATAGTAAAACCTGACAGCTCTCTGTATGTCAGTCATGACCTCCGGCGGGGTGTCCTGGTATTTTTTGTACTGCTCACGACTGACGAGCATGAACTTGAACTGACGAATGAGCTCTTCGAGATGTTCCTTAGCGACGCGATAAAGATTAACCAGTTCGCCGTTTATATCGTTTATGACCTCGACTTTTGATGGTTGTTTTGTGAAATATACGTGAGCGCCGCCGCAGAAAACCTCGACATAGCATGTGTGTGGGGGAATTTTTGAGATTATGGTATCAGCCAGACGGCTTTTGCCGCCGAGCCACCCGATTAAAGCATTCATCGGGCGCACCTCCAGTATTTGACAAATACTGTAAGTCTGTTATTATCTATCCGCCGTGCATGGCTCGGACAGTGGCAGACTTGTTCTGTATCATGCGTTTACATGATGAGACGGAGGTGCGAACTCCGATTCCTCTGTCCGAATTTATATTTCGGGTTTTTCAGGCCATGTGACGGACTGCGGGAACGTATCCTGTTTCGTTATGTCCCGCAGGGCTTGACGATACACCGCAAGAGCGTCGAGCGCTTCGCCCGCTATGGGATAGTCGGGCATCAATAGATAATCCGTTTCTGCGAGCCTTGTGTCGCGCTGGGCGCGGATCAACAATGCTAGTTCATCCGCTGTGGGTTCTGGTTGATTTTCATTGGCGGGAAGCTTTACAATATCCCACCCTTTACCATTAAAAACGGTATATTCATCCGCTCCGACTGTAGGGGGGGCAATAGTAGTAGCATTTGCGGGAATTAAAAACTCATCCTCCTCCAATGGGTTTTGAAACGCTTCTGATTCACCGATATAAACTCCGTTGCTATCATAGCTATATACAACCATAAAAACCTCCTAATATTTAATACATGCAAGCAACGCGATGTTGCGCGGACGTGTTTCACTATCTCCAAAAGCTGTAGTTGATATTTCGCGATTCGCCGTAGATGCGCCAGCAATGTAATTCCCTGTTGTGCCGGATTCGCCCGATGATAATACGTTATGCGTGTGCCATTGCACCGCATACGCCTGAGATGATCCGATTAAGCGATCAGAATCAACACCTCTGCCATTATCCCAACCTCGGAGAAATTCCCCCCGCAGATCGGGCAAATTAAAAGTAGTGGAACCGTTGCCTGAACCGTAGATTGTGCCGATCGCCGCAAATAGAGCGGAGTATGTAGTGCGGCTTACAGCCGCACCGTTAGCAGGCAACCAACCTGTAGGCGGGGTGGACATCGCAAAAAACGCTACAGAGCCGATAAACGTAGCAACAGCGGCGCGGGAAGTATCCGTAGGATGAACATGATCGCCTCTGGCGGCGGTTGAGAGAGAGCCAACATACTGCGTACCATCCATTTTTATGTTTGTGGCGGTTGTTTCAAACGGGAAATTTCCGGATGTGTACATTATCTGCCACGCCGACCAAGTGCCGGATACGTTTGTACGCCGATATACAACTCCTGTGGAGTAAACTATAAATATCTGTGATGCGTATGTATCAACAGCAGCGTGTTGCTGGTGTAACAGAGAGCCACCTGATGCCACAGGAATATTCGCTGCGCTTGAATCGCAATAGTAAAAGCCGGATTTTACGATTGAGTTGGCATCTGTAACAGTAATAGAACCATTTTCAGAATCGCCGTATATCATGCGGGCGGCTTCGATACCATCTACGGTATCAGCATTCATCCCCGTTCCCGCTCCCTGATATCCGCTGTGCCACATCGTATATATATACCCATCAGTGCCTTCTGGTGCTGTTGTTGTAAATACTGTTGTTGCAGGTGTAACTTTCGCCACATGATTGTTGCCGAGCAGGAGAGCGCTGATGTTTGACCACGGGCGCACGTTCAGCCATATATCAGCGGCGGTATGACCGGACTGTACTATCTTCACACCTGCTATCGAACCTAGTGATAACACAGCAGTTTGATATAATGTAGCAGCCCATAGGTTAGTGTTCAACAGTGTGAGATCGAGTATTGAGTGTCCGTTCCCGCGAGCATCTCCGTACCCGTAACCTCCTCCGTTTAACAAAAATGTGATCTGTGACCCCTGATTAGTTCCCGTTGCAATTGTGCATAATTTCATCCATTGAGCCGTACTGCTGTTACTGCCAATATACCACCGCCTGACAAAATCTGTTGGGTAAAGACCGCCCAACAGACCAGCGTCCAGCCCGGAGCCAGCGCCATCACTTCCGGCATCCCACACAACGCTCCACGCAGTCCATGTGCCATCGTTGATGCAAAATCGGCGAAACTGTTTTGTGCTGTTGTACGCAACATACGCCTGCGATGCAGATAAGCCATTGCCCACGACAGAGAGATACCCCGCGGCGGCTTCAGGATAGTTATTGTTTGTTGTATTTGTGCTTGTCGGGTTTATATAAAACCCTGTGGTTTTTAACATATCTAAATTTATAGCGGACGTAAGCGTCTGCAATTTGTCGACTTTCGGTTCAACAAACGCTGTTGTCGCAACTTTCGTACTGCTATCACCAGTCGCGGGCGTAGCTACGTTGGTATAGCCATCGGTATCACGCAACATCATGCGCAGAGGCGTTGCCGCCGCTGTGGCGGAATGGGCGGACGTGGATGTAACGTGTGAATAAGTATCTTCCAGCGTGATCGCCGGGGCAGTGCGCCAGTTTGATTTTCCGGTGATACTTTTGATCATGTTAGCCAACCATGACCACAGCTTTGTCGGTGTTGCGGTGTTGCCCGTGGGGGCTTCGGTATCAACGATAGTCCGTGCCGATTCGTCCGGCAGAATCTTTGCAAACGCGAGGGATGTTGTCCCCAGCGCTATGCTGTCGTTTGTGAGCATCCATACTGTGTCTTTATGCGTTGCCCCCTCGGAGACAGTTATCAGCGCCGTTGGGAGGATATTTTCGTCTGTGTTAAAGTCAAGGGCTCTTGTCCACGGCCCCGTCGATACACTGTAAACTCCGTTTGACTTTGCGTCATTTTGCGCACAGACCAGGACACGATCTCCAACGACAGCGGATACGCCGTCTATCGTCTGTGCGCCGGACAGCGCAATGTTTCCGGTCGTGGCAAGGCGGACGTGGCGGATACGCGCATCAACGTACTCTTTTGTAGTCCACATTAACGACGGCTCTATAACGTGTGTCACCTCCGCGGCGTTCGCGACCTCGAAAATAAAACGTACAAGCAGGTCTTTCTCACTGCCTGAACCCGGCAAAGGTTTAGTAGTCGTGGGGTATCTTGCCAGAGCTATCATCACGCCGTTTTCGTCAAAAACTCCCGCCTCGCGGATATCAAACCCTCCGTCCGTGATGGGGATTCGTGCTTCGCACACAACCCAACTAGGGTTATTTGCGTGGACGTATACGCTCTCAACAGAGCCGCGCCAGACTTCATTAACAAGTCCGGTCTGCGCCGCCGACGGAGCGTAAGACGTGCCGTTCGCATCTCCCACAGCTATCTGAGTGTAGTTTATCTCGGTTCCGTTTGCCCGCGCCGCCGCTATCGCCGCCGCGCCGGAATTTGTAAGTATCGGACTATATGTTCCCATTTTTACCTCTTACGGTTTTAATGTAATGATTTCTGATGTTTGAAGCGTTACAGCCTCATAAAAAAGACTATCGAGCGCGAAATTTACGGTGATACCGTCCAGCTTCGACCTGACGTTTTTATACTGATCAATAAACGTATCTATCAGCGCATATTCCGCGTCCGTTATCTCCTGACCGTACAGATCAAGCTCGATCTTGAAATGATATGGTTCGCCGCCGTAATCGAACCATTCCGCAATAGTCATGCCGTAACCGAGGGAATCCAGAGCTGACTGCATCGACGCGGGTGTGCCTTTATATCTGTGAAGCTGTATAGCTTTACGCACAAGCGACTCTCGCACAGACCTCGGCAAAACGTGGCTGTAGCCCTCAATGTGACGGTCATACGCAAGTTGAGCCAGAACATCGTCAGTCTGCTCTGGAAGCGTCGCTATGATGTTAATCAGCTTAGATCTTTCGTGGATTTTTCGCAGATCCACGGAAATTATGTCTGCGATGATAGCGATGTCCGGATCATCACGCAGCGGAGCGGGCAGAAGAGATAATAAGTTGAGCTCACTCAGATTAGTCATGCTCAGTGCCCCCGTATGAGATATTGATTGATGATGCGTATGCCTGCTGATTTGATGCAACGACTGTGAAAGATGGCGAAACGACGGCAACTCTCGAAGCACCCGCAGCGATAACCCTGCGAATCAGCTCGGAATCGTTTATGTTACGCCCGAGCACAGCCCCTTGCCACGTCACAAACTCGCTGACAGCAGTGGCCACTGCGGATGCGATCATCTGCTGTAAGTTTTCGTTTGATTCTGCAATGAAGTATGTAATGTTGACCGCATAGCTGACACGCTCTGGAACAGCGACTACAACGTTGTCTGTCAGAGGCCGCACTGTCTTCGGCGTGCATGCCGCTTGTACAAGCGAGAGTATCTCCGATGTGGGCAGTTCGCCTCCGTGGAGCAGCGGATAAAGCGATACAACCCCGGGCGAACTCATGTCCACAGACACGTCTGCAATCGACTGATGAGCAGACTTTGCACGATATTGATACGCTCCTTCCGGGCCCGCCGTCGAGAAACTCTCATTCGCAATGCGTATACGTCCCCGATAGTTTTCGTCCGACTCTGCGTCTGATCCGCCGTTTGTCGTTGTAGTATTTGTGACGCTTTGGACATACCCAACGGGGTCGACAAGAATGTTTATCTGCCCCGGCACAAGCCCGTTAGCAAACGCTCCGGCTTCTGTGCTTGTCGCAGTGACAGTGCCAGTCACACTGCCCGCCGGAATAGTGAGCTGTTTGTCTGTTGCAAACACGTACATATCACCCGCCGTGGCTCTTGTGCCCGTCGGAATAACAACCGCAAATGACAGAGCCGCCGACAAAGTGAACTGAAGCGTTGTGACAGCAGACGAAGCGTCAAGACGCTCAGTGAGAATGTCTCGGCCTTTTTCATCAAGATTGCCGCCCCGGGCATACTCAATAAAATTCTGAGCGAACGTATCATTCACAGACACTTCAAGCCCCGAAACGACACCCGCAAGTGTTATCATAAACAAACGAGCGGGATCAGCTGTTCCCAGCGTCCTGCCTGATTTTGTTTCAAAAGCATTGATATATTCCGTCTTTTTCGCTTCAACATCGACTTTGATTAATTCAAGACTGCTCATCTATCACCTCAAACTGTACAACAGGTAGCAATTGCCCACCCATGGTGTCCGCATCCTGCGAAAAATCTATGCTCGTAATCTTCGCGCGCGGCTCATATTTTTCGATTGCATCAAGGATTTCCGCTTCCAGAGCCGCCATAGCCGCTGGCATTGGCAAATCTATCAGCGTGGCGCTGATGCCGAATTCTCTGTCCGTAAGCACAGAGCCTTTCAGCGTGCCCAGAATCATTGCTATGTTCTGTGCGACTTCCTCGTAAGTGTCCGATGGCATTATGTTTATGCTCATACATACTCCTGCATCGTTACAGACACGGTCGCTGATGCTATCTCACCGCGGTTCATAATATCGTCGAACGTGTCCGACAGATTTGTGATCATGAATTTCCCGAATCCCTTTTTGCCGATTCGGAGATTATTAACCTCTCCGGACGTGAACGCCGCATGGAGGCGATCAACGCACTGCATCGGCACTATGCCCATTTGTACTTTAAAAACCATGTCGAACGTGATTTTATAAAGTCCTCGGCCGAGAAATTGTGTCTTATCAAGTGAATTTACAAGGCTGTGACCTTTCGTTTTCGCCTCTACATCACGTTTCAGATTCGTGAACGTATGGATGTAATCAGCGGACGTTTCAAAAATTATGTTTGAACCCCAGCTGCCTATCATTGCGGCGCTCCTGATGTTTTATCTCCATGCTCAACGCCGCCGTGGACGTGGCTATCAAGATTGATTCCCTCGTCCGTTGCAACGTCGGTTGCCTGCATGCGACCGTTCACTTTCACGGCGTTTTCGCCTCCGCCGGATACCTCAAGACCATTTTCAACCGTGACTTTGCCCGTGAAAGTGCTGTCCGGACAATCCACTGTCAGCAGATTGCATTTGATCTCCGCCTCACCGTTTACATCCGCTGTAAGCTTATGCGCCGCGCGATCGTACTCTATTGTCGTGCCATCATCGAAAGCGACATGGAACTTGTCGGCATCTGTGACTGGAGGCGTGTCCTCGTCGCTGTAAAAAGAGCCCACGACAAAGCCGTTTTCAAGCCCCGAAGCGAGGAAAACACAAAGAACCTGCTCGCCCACGTCCGGCAGGGCGTAAGCTTTGTTTTTGTGTGCGAACATTTGAAGAACGGGCAGCCAGTTTGAGACCATGTCGTCTGCATCGGTGAAAACAACCTGCACAGCGGCGCGGGTTGCACCCACAGCGGACACCACGCCAACGCGGGTAAGATTCATCACAACATCCTGTAATTCTTTTACATCGCCATTATCAATCATGGTCTGTGTGCCTCCACCGAACATGTATACCCGCCGCTTTTATCTAAGCTGTGTGTTACCTTGTCTGTGAAATATGTCCCGTTGAAATGCCCGAAACCGGACAGAGAGAGACGATATGCCGCGCGCAAAGACGGATTGCCTATACAAGAGATATTGCATGTTACGCCCTCTTTATTTTTCTTTTTGAGGGCGGCTTTCGCTTTATTTTCAGCATCCGCTTTGTTCTCTGCGCGGACGTTTACATTAAGCTCCTGTCCGCTGGTGTTCGCACTGTCCGACACTTCGTGGCTCTCGGTTTTTTTTGTTTTCGGATTGTTGTACCGGACTTTCGCTTTGCTGTAGGTACCGTCCGTTTTGTCGCGAAACGACCCTGTTTCTATGGTTTGCGGTGTGTATGCCACAGAGGGGACGATCAGTTTATAATCATCCTCAAAGTAGCAAACGAGCGTTTCCTCACTCACTTTTACATGATGTGCGTACACGTCCAGCGCACGTTTCAGGAACGTAAGGTCTGATTCGTCGCGCTGATCATAGCGCATTGCACCCATGTTCATTGTGCTGTGCCAGTAAAATTTCAGTCCGTTTGATGCCGCTATCTGGCTGGCAATGTCTTTAAGTTTCATACCGACCCACGCTTTAGTTCTCTTCGTTTTTTTCAGGCCGGTACCCAGCGGCGCGGATACTCCCTTCATGCTTATTGTATTGGGATTGAACGAACACTCGACCTCGTCGATGCGGAACGAACCGCAGTACAGAGAGAGCTTTTCACCGTCTCTGTTCCAGTTAAATGTATCTATATATGCCTTAACCTTTGCGCCTTTGCCGGGGAACCATGCCCCCATGAACTGGAGGTTTGTATCTTCAAGCGTTAGATCAATATTGTCCATTTCTCCGGCGGCATTATCTGTGAACGTAAAACCAAGAATTTTATCTGATACGTCCGCTGTTATGTTTTTTCCGTTGTACATCACGCGAACGCGTGCGTATCTGGCGTAGCTCATGCGCCACGTCCTTTAGCCTTAATTTTGATAACCTCTGCCGATATACGAAAGTTGCTTAGTTTGTTTTCGAGATTGTCCAACAATACCTGACTGGCATGGTTTTGAAGCATCCTCGCGACACGCAAAACCTGTTCTCCGTTTGACATCGACATATCTATACCGACAAAAACCATATCCGATGAAACCGACTGATTAGCTGAAAAATGGACTAGCTTTTCCTTTTCTGTGTTCATACGGTTGTCAAGCTCTCTGGACACCGGAGTATTGCCCATCACCAGAGAAAACATTCCAATAGGCTCTTCTTGAATTACGGGTTCTTTCTTTTGCTTCATATATGTACCAGTCTTGCGTATGGACGGGAGGACTTCCATAGTTACCCAGTCCTGAAACGCTTCAGCTTGTGGAAGTTTTGAGCGAAGAACAAGACGGTAGAAATCCGATTCAGGAATTATATTGATTGCCTGACTGCTTGAAACCCTCTGTTTATAGGGGTGGTGTTTTGCCACCCTCCTGCAATGCTGCTTAACAGCGTTGATTACATCTTTGTAGCCCAACGCAACAGCAACGTCTTTTGCGATAAACCACGGCTCACCGTCTTTGTTGATTGTCCTGATAGAACCGAAAATGGAATGATTGAATGTGGATATAGCGATAGCGTTAGATTTGCTCATAACGAGCCTCCGTTTGATTTATTCCGAGGCTCGCGCTTACTAGACGCATAAAGCCCCAGTGCTAGTAACGGTCTCAAACGGACAACCGCATCAGTCCTCGCGGAGCTGATACACTGAGGCGTTAAAACCCTCGGACAAACCGAAGGCATATTGGCAGAAAATATGATTGTTCCGCAAGAAACGTGCGGATTCTGCCGTTTGAAATTTTTACTACCCTCTAAATACATTTCTGTAAAGGGGGTTGTCAAGTGTTTTATCCCCGCCTCACGGGGGAACATGCGTTTCATGATTCCGTACTCCACGGCGGCAGGTCTGCAAGCTCCGTCGTGTCGATTTCGGGCAGTGTCAGAACCACACCTGCCGGGAAAACGACTACAGAGCAATACTGCGGGTTTGCCTCGATGATTTTCGGGAATACTTTTTCTGTGCCGTATTTTTTATAAGCGATCATGTCCCACATGTCGCCGCTGATAGTCGTGTATTTAGTCATATGAGACCCTGCTCTTTTCCTCTTGCATCTTTTTGATCTTCCGCGCCAAATCGTCGTGGTGTCCTGCAAGAGCGGCTTTTGCCCCGTCTACAGAACCGCCCTGAACGACTATCGTCGGCGAGCTCTTGATAGTTACATTTGTGATGTTCTGCTTACCTCCGCCGGACTTCACATACGGAGAGAGCGAGGGAATTTCACGTGTCGATCCGGCTTTTCTATCCGGTATAATCTGTCGGTTCGGGGCAACAGTCGTGCCGATAGTATTTTTGACAACGCTTCCCGGCTTGCTGACCTGTTCGTCTTTTTTCCCGAACCCGAATACCTTACCGATCGCTCCCCCGAACTTTTTAAACGCAGAACCGATGCCGTCTATTATTTTGCGGAACGGTTCCCACTTTTTGTAGAGGAGTACACCGATCCCGATAAGCGCAGCTCCGGCGGCAATCGCTAACCCTATCGGGTTAGCCGCCATTGCGGTATTAAATAGCCACTGAGCCGCTGTCCACGCTCTTGTCGCAACAGTCACCCCTATGGCTTTCACGCGGGTTAAGCTCATCATCGCACCAAGCCGAGAGAGTGATGTAGTCGCTATCCGTGCCGATACTGTTTTCATTCTCAATGCTGTGTTGTATATCCACGTTCCCACTGCGGCGGCTTTTGCCCGTATCGTTGTCAGATTGAACGCCCGCCCCAAGCCGCTGATAGCCCTGCTTGCCCAGCTCGCTTCTGTTTTCGTACCTATCAGAGCCAGTCTCGTATATACCAGGCCTGTTCTCATTACATTCAGAACATAGCCGAACGCAACAACAGCCCCAACGCCGACCGTAAGACCCGCACCTAATGTCAGAACAGCTTTAGATGCTAACGGGAATCGCTGTATCGTGTTGCCGATAATGTTAGCCGTCCCTGCCAAAACTTTGGAAACAACGGCTAGAGGCGGAAGCAAGGCTTCACCAAGTGTTATCCCTACATCTTTCACGGACTCTTTTAATGTACTTAATGCAGTAGCGGTTGTTTCCATTTTACGTTCGTATTCAGCGTTCACACTTCCGGCAAATTTTGTTTCGTCTCCTGCCAAACCCATCAAACGCTTGTATTCTTCCAAGTTAGAAAGCAGGTTACTCACTACATCCACGTTACCGCCACCAAAAATCTCAGCAGAAAGAGTTGTTCTTTGTACGGCATCTACTCCGTTCAAAGCCTCTAAAACCCTAGTAATAGTTCCTGCGGCATCGTTCTGCATTCCCTCTGCAACTTCTTCTGATGATAACCCTAAAGCTTCAAAAGCTTCACTCTGCGCTTTTGTCGCGGCTTCACCTTTTGTAAGAGACAAAATGAAGTTTTTCTGTGCAGTCGCCGCAGCCTCATCGTTTTGCGCGACCTGCCTGATAGATGCAGTGAAGCCCACCATTTGTGATTTTGTAAGATTTGTCATTGACTTTAGAGTTCCAGCGTTTCTTTGCAATACTGGGGTGATTTGGTGAGCTTTTGCGTTTGATGCATCACCGAAATAGTTTATGGCATCCGCCATATCATTCATTTCCCCCAGAGAAAAGCCTGTTGTCGACATGATACTGGCAAGTGCGCCTCCTGCTTCGTCAGCAGAAATACCGAAAGCAACCCCGATACGTTCTGCTGATTTTGCATATTCTAAAGCCTCTTCTTTTGCCATGCCAATAGTTCCCGCCGATGCCACTAATTTAGCTATACCCGCAGAACCAAGCAAAGAAGAGCGGCCAATCTTTCTGATTTCGAGTTCCACTGCTTTGATATCTTCAGCAGAATCAAGTCCTTTGACGTTCTTAGAAACATCCAGCATCCAGTCTTCTTTTTCCAGTGCAAGCTTTATGGGAAGAGACAAAGTCATTCCTGCGCCGATCAACCCCACTGCCTGACTCTGAAGCTTTGCCCTTTGCGATGTAAGAGCGTCCCTCTGTTCAACCAATGCGCCTATTTTCTCTTTTCTGGCTTTCTGTTTTTCAAGTGTTGAGCCGAGCTTCTTCTGTTCCGCATCAAGATTTGCGGTATCAATTTTTGCTTTTTTAAACGCCTCTCCCAGTTCATTGACAGAATGAGTCTCTTTTTTGATAGTGTTTTCAAACATGTCAACGTTCGAACTGGCTTTCTTGTGTGCCTGATCCAGCTCTTTCAGCTCCGGAGTGACAGCAGACAGCTCAGACTTAGCTTTCGACATTGCTGTCTTTGATTCGTCAAAGCGCAGCTTGCTCTGCGCCAGCTCACGATTCGCAGCAGCAAGAGCGTTGCGCATCTCATTAGTTGGGGCATCTGTGTTCTGTAGTTCTATCTTGAGAGCTGAAACTCGGTTCTTGACCTGTTCATAGTTCATTTTTGATGCCGACATTTCAGTGTCAGCGGCTTTGACAGCAGTTTCAAGTGATGTGTATTTGTTCCTGATCTCAGCGAGCCGAGGCTCAAGTGCCGCAAGATCAGAGCGTGCTTTTTCAAGCCCGCCTTTGTTTTTGATGAGTGACTCATCAAGACCCCGAAGCGTGTCTATCTGCTTCATAGTCTTGCCGAGAGAGCCTATACTGCTATCTATGGTCTTGACTTTGCTTTCAACAGTTCCTATAGTAGATGCAAAACTACCGCCGAGGGCAGCACCTATGACAAACGTAACAACAGATTCCATATCGGTAATCTCCTTTATCGTTGCCGTTGTGATGGATGTAATCGTTACCGCAACGGTTATATACCAACCGGGGGTAGTTGAATCCGGTTACGAGCTTTTTTCATATACTCTTTTCGGACTCATGACCTACCCCCTGTATAAATGGTTTTCAAAGTTTCTATGCAGTACAGTCTATTCGCTCAATGCGCGGATATCTTCCGACCATTCGAAAAACTCGTCTATATCCATCTCTTCGAAGTAGACGATGCTTGTATGCGTGAGTATTGCCGCGCTTATTACTTCTCGTCTGATTTGCTCTCGTCCGGTGACAAAAAACTTTCGTAAACCTTCTGCATTGCTTTATAGTCAGCGTAGTCAAACTCTCCGATGACTTCGGGGTTAAGACCTGTCAAACGAGCAAAAAGAGCTATTTCTCTCTCCGAGTCTGTTTTTGCCGTTTTGTCTGAAACCAGCATATCTTTTACTTTCGGTCTGCGCATGCTGACCTCTGCAATATCTTTAACCGGATATTTGAGTTTAATTGTTTCCATCAGTTCATCCCCAGCAAGCTGCGCTGTTCTTCGAGATAGTCGACACCGTCGACTATGTATTTGTAGTTCACCACGTCGATTTCGACCGATTCCTCGCCATCAATTTCTTCTTTGTAGTAAAAAACTGAGAACTCGAACTCGTTGCCCATCTTTTCGCCGACCGCAATCTTGCCGCCGGTTGCTTTTTTATTAGAACCGTAAATGGTGTATTTACGTCCCGTCTGGGCATAGTCGCCCTCGGAATTATCAAATTCTGTAACAACAGAGCGAAGTTCGATCTCCTGCTTTCCGGGCTTCATAAGCTGTGCTGTCAGAGCGTTCGTCGAGTTAAACGAAAGTTTCAGAGACATCGCTTTGAACTGGTTTGACGGCATATCAAGTTCGCCGAGGATTCCGGCGCCCTTAATAGTGTCAGTCAGGCGTTCTATGTCAGGGAGTGTCACCTCGGCAGTACCGACATAGTCTGTGCCACCAACGTAAACACGGAAATTGTCCGTTTTACCGGGTATAGATGATTTGCTTCCCACGATTTACCTCCTCTTATGTAAACAGCGTGGACAGATAGTTTGCGTCGTATTCCAGCATGAACGTCATGCTTTCGTTTGGAACAGGGAAAGAAAAGTACACATGAAACAGAACTGCACCGTTGATCAGATCCGTTACAGGGTTTTCGTCGCTGTTGAACTCAACACGTCCGCCGAGGATGTATTGCCGCGATGTCAGACCGTTCAGTCTGACGTTAAGGCTGATAACCATTGCCTCGATGAGCCTTTTTGACATCGGCTTATCGAGCTTTTGCCAGTACGTCAGGACGATTTCTTTAGATATCCAGTGAAACATCTGCCGACCGACTATAAAACAGTCCTTAACGTCTGTGTTGCTCGGATATGCCGCTGTACGGTTTCCCCAGCATTTCCACCCGCCGACGATATTTAATGCCGTAACGACACCGACCGTTGTTGTCAGATAATCCGCCTCGTCGGGGCCGAGTAACACTTCCTTCCCGTTAACAATAAGCGCATCGCACTGATAGCTTTTGTTAGAAGGCGATTCATAAGGGACGCCGCCGTTATCTGCTGTGATACTCTGGATCAGACACGCGAGATGTGTTGATTGTCTGTACACAGTGTCAGACAGCGCGAGTTTACCCCAGCAGAGAATCTGTTCAGGGTCTGTCAGATTGTTCAGATTTTTGTATTCGTTCACAGCGCTGTATTTCGTTGCGACTGTGTCGTCAAGGTCTACGATGTGAACCGCTTTAAACATTCCTCCGTTGATATTTGTTGCTGCTGTAGTCGCGACAGTGACAACCTCTGTATCAAGAGAACCGAAAGGCACAACGACAGTTTCAGGAACGAGACCGAATCTGGGATAACATGTATCAAGCAGTGAAAGTCCGGTCTTCGCTCCGGTGTCAACGTCGATACCGCCGATGATGTCGTCTTTTGTAACGAGTGTCGGGTCGCCGTAAACGTATGCAACTTTGACTGATGCTCCGGTTATGATCGAGCCTGTGGTCAAACGTGTAAACACTCCCGTTGATGCGGCAAACGTATAGTCTGTACCTGCGACGTATGTCGTCGCATCGTCTGTTGATGTGACGACGGGAATCTCAAGAACTCCGTCGTGAGCGAGTGTCGCTTTGTTGTCAGCACCGAAAGTAATAGTTTCTGCCGCAACTGTTGTGCGGTGGACTGCGGGATCAAATACGTTCACGCATATGATTGGCGCTATGCCGTACAGCTTAAAAGCTGTATAGATAGCCTCTGAAATGCCGAACGTTTCAAAGTCGTCCGCAACCCCGAAGAGAGCCACCGCCTCGGCATATGTATAGCAAAGCTCAGCTTTGTTAACCGACCCACCGCTTATCTTATGCACGGGTGCGCAGCCTATAAAAAACGGGATAGAGGCTTCCGATGTTACGGGGCTAAAAATCGCAGTTGCCTGTTCTGTGACAGTTACTCCGTGCGTCAGGCTCATTTTGTCCCCCTGAGCGATTTAATCGCTGCTGTACATTTGCTGATAAAATCAGCGTCATTTTTTACGCTTGACAGGTCTGCAATAGGCACAAATGCAAAATGCAGAACCTCGGGTGCGTTCGCGGGAATACCGCCGACATAAACATTGCCTTTCGCCAGTCCGTAGCGGATCAGCGTGGGGCCGGCATAGACAAGTTTTGTTTTTGCTGTCGCCGCGGACGTGTCCACAGCTTTAGACTTTTGAGCCATAGGCTTTAACCTCCGTATCTGATATCTTTTTGATGATGCGCTTTTTATATTCAATCCGTCCGAAACCGTAAAAATAAGGGCTGGGCTGTGAGTTGTTATCGCACAGCGTCCATTCCTGACCGCCGTCGTAACGGAACTTTCTGCCGAGTAGTGTTGTGTTAGCGACAGTGTCCTGCATCACAGACATCATATTCACAACTGCTATGTTGCCCTCGACGAGATACGTCGCGATCTGCTTTTCCGTCTCTTCTCTGTCTGCTTTGGGCGCGGGCATTTTCATTGCCACGCAAACGCCTATCTCAACCGTTATCGTCTGTTCCTCTTCTTTATCTTTTGACTTAACGGGAATAAACACGAGCGAGGGGAGTTTAAGCCCATCTGATCTACGGGGCGGCAATGCATATTCGTACATCTCCAGTGCGCCGTAATCTCCATTGCTGGCTTGTTCCCAGTGCCTTTCCAGTGTGTTCTGAAAGAGTTCTTTGAGTGCTTTTGTCAGTTCTGCGTTCATTTGCCGAATCCTATACGTCCCTGATGTCCCTGTCCCATGGACAGAGACAGGCTTTGATAAAACCTGCGGTGGACGTAATCCTCGATATACGAAACGTTTGATGATTCAACGACCATTTGCGGAATTGACGGGCCTGTCAGGTGCGTAACCTGTCCGCCGTCTTTTCCTACCCGCTTATAAACGCCCAGGCCGCGAGAGGGCATATCAGCGATAAATGACCCAGCAAACATTGTGCGGGCTTCGCCGCGCTTGATCTGTGCAGACACGCCTATTTCTGGGCGGTCGGCTATGCGTTTGTAACGTGTGCTTGGGTCGGGTGCAAAATCGAACAGCGGGATATGACCGCCATACACAGAGACAGCCCCACGAGGGCGGCTTTTGGATGCCTTTTTAATTGACATAGCCGACCGGACATCTTTTGCAGATACGTTGTATTCGCTTGTGACCCTGTCTTTAAGCTCTGTCCGCAGGTCGTCAAGCGACTTATTTACAAGTTCAGGAACGACGATATCAAGCTCGTGTGTGTACAATTTCAGAGCCGCTATCATCTCACCGATATCTGATTCAGCCGTGAAACTGAGGCTCCGTGTTTGCGCTTTGTATCTGCCGCCGATTCGTTTCATACGTTAATCTCCAAAGTGACGATGTGTTCGCCCATGGCGTAATCGGTTTCTTTTACCGTCCACGCCTCGTCCCCGACATACATGATGCTTTCGGGGACAGGTGCGGTCGGCATGTCTGTTTCTCTGATGTGCAGTGTCCTGGTCTGAGTGTTAGCATGATGCATAGCATAATTACCGTATTCGCTTCCGGCGCGTTTGCCTCCGGTGCGAAGATCAATAACGACCATTTCAACATCGTTGATACGCAGTGACACCGCGTTTTCGTCCGTTGTGAATATTGCGTTAAGGTCTTCCTGCATCTGCTCTTTAACGTTCATGTTATTCGCCAAGCGCCTTTTCAACTTCGACAACGAGTTCGTCGTCAAGGGTGTTTGTCGTTTTTGTCGCAAGGATTTTCAAAATGCCAATGATCACTTTTGTAAGTACTTTCTCTGCGAGAAACGCCGACAGGACTTTAGTAAGTCCTGCGATAATGGCTTTGGATACGAGACCTGTCATGCCGACCTCCAATCTGTGATCGTGAGTTCAAATTTGTTTTCGCCTTTCATGAGAGCCATGAAATCAGCGACTGCCAGCTTGCTGTTCATCACAGCGCGCTCCCCGTTCATCATGCCTGTGTTTCGCCCGAGCAGGATACAGCCCTCGGTATCGTCGTCCGTGTTGCCAGCATGTATCAGTATCAGCGAACGGTTCGGCACGTTCTCAACCATGAAACATTCACCGTATTTCGGCGACTGATGGCGTACCACAGTGTAGGTACCTGTCGGTATGCAGGAAACCGACTTTTTGTTGTCTGCCCACTCATCTTCCATTGTGAACCCCAAGGCAACCCCATCTATCAGCATCACGCCGATAGTGTGTTCCTTCCCGTGTTCAACTCTTATCAATTCAGCTTTTTTCATTTGCATGTTCCTCCGTGCCTTGTTCCGCAAAGCACTTCCTGTTTATTCATCCGCTTGAAAAGGTCGTCGTTCACCTTTTCCTGTGTTGCGTGATCTCTGTTGTAAGTCTCTTTAGATACAAACTTTTCATGCGTTTTATCGTCCTTGTCACGCAGGTCTTTTATATCTCCGCGCATGGGCATAAGCACAAACCCGCCGATTACAGTAACCCCAAGCTGCACTAAACCGATTACAATTCCTGCGTCCATTTATCACCTCTGTGACATTATCCGAAGCCCCCGCTACAGGTCGGGGGCAACGGGTAGTCCCACTATCCCAAAAGGAGGTTTATGAGCAGCGCTTTGTTTGCGCCGGAGGGGATATCAATCCCTCTCTCTGAACAAAGTGCCTTGAGTTCATCAACTGACTTTTTTTTCAGACTTGCTTCTGTTTCTTCGCCATCGTCTGAATCGCCGTCGTTTGAATCGCCGTCGTTGTTACTCCATTCATCGTCGTCGCTTGCGGCGGTTGATTTTGTTACCTTCATTTCTTCCGCCAGCCCTTTTTTTACCAGCTTTTCGCCGAGTTCCGAGCTCACCTCGTGTGTTGTCCCAGCGATATATTTTGTCGTTTTGTCGGCTTGCACCGTGCAGTTGAATTTAACGTACATGTAGTCCCTCTTATTCTTTTGTCATTATGTACATAGTTGTGTTCGGCGACCACAGCCCCGGCATGGGTTTTGATTTGAGGATGTCAAACTTCGCGCCTGCCTCTTTGTTAACAAGCATGCTGTAAGACCTTGCCTGCTGATCAACAAACGTATTTCCGCCGTCGTCGATGTATGCCACACCGCCGTAATCCACACTGTTTTCGGTACCGCGTTTAAACATCACTACAGCATTGGGATGAATGAGCGAGTCTGTGTTTCCGTCGTCATCGACGAACAGACCGGAGTATGACCAGATATGACCGATCTCAGGCAGTTCGCCGTAGTACGTCACATCCGAACCGTATGCCTCGATGGTTTCGGGTTTGATAGTGCCGAAATTAGCGTTTTTGATATCAAGTAATTTCAGCGTTTTGGGATCTTCAAGAAAATCGTTGATAGCGTTGGAACCGAAAATAACGTCCGTTGCTCTGTTGTCTATTGTCGCCTGTTCTGCGCGCCAGCCCTTTGTATCGTTATACGGCGAAACGCCATCCTGCCCCCATTGAGCGCTGCCGAGCAGTGATATTTTAAGAGATGCGTCTCTCATGAAGTCTATTTCAAACTCTATGAGCGAACCCTCTTCATCTGTTCCGCTTACTGTCACTTTACCGTCTCTAAGCAGCATTGCCGCGTACCATTCCTCGCGCATCTGGATCGCATCTTCAAGGGGTGCGAGACTGTCCATGTAAGCTGTCGCAGCCGCATTAACAGCATTTTCTGGGTCATAAGCTGTCTGACCCACTTTTGTTTTGAAGACATCTTCAGCTTTATGAACAGATTTAAGCCCGATCATGGGGATTTTAAACATGAGCTTTCCGCGGCTGTTCTTCTTAGCAACAGGGATATTAGTCAGGTTTGTGATAATCGGCGCCATGCGACGACCGAGAACGACGATATCTCTTTCAAGTATGTCTGTGTCGTGCGCCCTTGCACCAGCTAAGTTAAATACGGCTTGAAGCAGAAAACGGGGTACCGACCTGCGGCGGAAAATAGTTTCGCCGAGGCTCCTGCGGTCAAAATATGCGTTTATTGCGGGATTACTCATTGCTGATCACCTCTTTTGTAAGATAAATGTTGTTCTGGCGAAGGGGGTAAGCGACGGTATCGACTGTGTGTCCCTCTCCGAATACGAGAGCGCCGTCGAGAATGTCGCCGCTGACTATGATGTTTCCTGTTACAGCACCGGAGGTCGTGTCTACATCGTGTCCGAGAATAGCCTCGGGTGTCTGGCTTCCGTCTTCCGCAGCGGCGGCAGACAGTTTATATTCACCGCTGGCTGTGACGCGACCGAGGACTGAACCTTTTGATAATTCACCCTGACCGGATGCGATTGTCGCTGTTTCCATGCGAAACGGGAATGTCCCGCCGATGAGGTTTTTTTCGCTATAAGGTATATATGTCATATGGCACCTCTTAAAGCCTTGCCGCAAAAGCCGCCGCGCCGAGCGCTTTGGTCTTTTCGGATTCTGTTTTTTCATCAATGTGTTCGTCAACAACGCCGTTAACGGGCGGAACCTTTGACAATCCGTTGATGATCTGCTGTTGAGTGTTGGTTTGTTCAGCGGCGACCGCCTGAATGATTTCGTCTTTAACAGCCTCAACAGATTTTTTCGGGTCTTTCAATGCCGCTTCCCTGATGCCTTCGCATCCGGCGGGAAATGTTATTCCCATGATTGCGGCAATACGGGCGCTTTCCGCCTTTACACCGTCTACCAGCACCTCTGCATAAATTTCTTTATGCTCGGCTTTCAGACTCTCTTTTGTGAGTGACATGATCTCTTTGTCCTCCGTATTATTTTTTGTTTCGATCCCTTCTTTTATGAGTGACCAGAGCGTGTTTACGCCGTCTGCAAGTCCCGCCTCTACCGCTTTTGCGCCGATAACAAGACCGCCCTTGTCGCCTGATTCCACAAGTTTTTCGGGTTCCATGTTCCGGTATCCTGCAACTGTGTTGATAAACAGCTCTGCGTATGCATTGACATATTTTTGCCAGTATGCCCGACCTTCGGGGGTGTCTGGGTCAGGGCGTTTATTCGGTGATGTGTCTGATACTACTTCGTATTTGTTCGCGGGAGACAACCCCAGCACAACGCCGATGCTGCCGACTACACCGCTTGCGCTGACGACTATCGACTGACAAGACGATGCTATCCAGTAAGCCGCCGATGCCGCCATACCGCTTACATATGCTGTGATCGGTTTGATAGCTGACATCTCGCGGATATAGATTCCTGTGTCGTTATTCCCTGTTGCCATGCCGCCGCCTGAATCAATGTCCAGTATGATGTTGTCAACGTTCGGATTTTCCACAGCCATTCTGATCAGTTCGCGAACAGCTTGTAAGCTTGTAAACCATGAATAGCCGCTGAACATGCCTTCGGGGTAAATGATGCCGCGAATCGGGATAACCGCTGTGCGTCCCTGTATGCTGGCTCCGTATTGCCACAACTCCTGTTCCATCGGTGTCAGCGCAAGAATATCCTTTGTTGCTGCTTCTATGTGTGCCTCGGTAACAAGTCCGATCATTATGCTGCCTCCGTTGCATCGAGTTCTCTGATCATCCTGCGTTCCGCTTTCATCTGTGTGTATTTACTGTTCAGATCGCCGCCTGTGAGATTTATGATCTCTTCTTTCAGCGTTGATAAACGTGCTTCCATGCGGATTTTTGCCGCCTGTGCCTCTTTCTGTTCATCAATCATTCCTTTTGGGGGGCCTACCCAGACGGCAGAACTGTTGATCAGTCTGCGGGTATATGCATCGTTCAGATATCCGGGGATTCTGATTCTGTTTGTCGCTACCATTTCCAGCAAAAAACGTTCAAAAACGTGCTGACAAAAGCGGAAAGCGAACGTGTTGCGATACACTTTAACGAGCTTCCAAAATTCCAGCATTGCGCCACGGCTGGCTGAATAGCTTTGTCCGAAAGTTTTAACAAGAATTTCGTATGGGATTTCGAGCGCTATCGCGATCTCGCGGAGCTTGCTTTCGATAAACGTGCCGTATCCGCTGTTCGGGCGGTCTGATTTTATCGTCTCGAATGAGTACCCCTGCGGCATGTTAACCATTTGTCCGGGTGCCATCTTGATGTCAGCGGCTACGTCCTTTGGTTTGTGGATGCCGAGTGTCTGTCCGACATCAACGCCGCCGGGGGTGAACTGGCTTCCGTCCATAGATACCTGTTTGATCATGATTGCGAAAAAAGACGCTATGGTCGCCGCTTTGAGTTCCGCTTCAGAATATTTATTTATGTGTGAGAAAGTCTTTAAAACGGGGGTGATGTGAGGAACACCGCGCGATTGTCCGGCGCGTGTCTCCGAATATACATGTGTGATGTTGCGAACACCTGTGTTTGAAAACACATCAACGGGAACCCACGTTGATGTATAGTAGTTATCGTTCGTAAGTACATGATAGCGGATCGGTTCGCCGTACGACCCTTTTTCTATGCCGCCGGAAAACTCGGGTGTGTCCAGTCTGTAGTTCGGGTTGCACACACGCGCGGCATCTATCATGTTAACCGCAAGAGAGCTGACCGCCATAGGGCGATCGGGCAGGTTGCAAAGTTGAGCTATGCCGTCGCCAGCATCGAACCACATGTGACAGTTAACTTTTTGGAGTTCATAGAAATTTTTTGTACGGGAAGCGTCGATGTTTTCAGTCTCTGCATGCAGATAGAACAACTGCTCTATCTGTTCTTCCAACGCGGAGGCATCCTCTTCTTTCAGTCCCAGCGCTTTAAAAGGCAGTTCACACTGGAACCGGAGACCAGCACCGACAATGTTTGTGACCATCGTTCCGTTGATGCCGGAAAAAATGGAGTTTCGGACTAGATCGTAACTGCGTTTTCGCAGTTCAGGAAGTTCACGCGCGATTATTTCATCCGCAGGAAGATCAAGAACGTGCATAAAACGGGCAAGAACATCCTTTCCCACACCCTCGTAATTCGGGTGTAAGGGGTGGTGGATTCCCCATGCGTAGGGCGGCATCAGAAACCCACCGTGTATGATGAGGGGCGATTGGCTGAGTTGATTGTCGCGATTATGTTTGCCCAATATGTGATCGACTTTCTGATCTCTTCGGCATCGGCACGGGTGTATGACCTGTCGCCTATCTTGTATTCCTGATTTTGCGCTACAGCGAGAGATGCTTTTTTGTATGCGTCGAGCTGTGCTTTTGCTTCATCAAGTGTAATGCCGTTGTTGATTATCATTTCTCTGCCCTCTTTAAGCAGAGAAAATCACACTTTCGCTATTTTACAAAGCACAGGTTGGAAGGATTGGAAGGATTGGAAATTTTAATACAGGTTGGAAATTTTCTTTGATATTTTATCAGATTTTCAGGCGATGGGACAGGGGGCTGGTGGGGGTGTTTCCCCCGCGTGGCGGGGGAATGATAAAAGCGGGGTCAATGCCCCGCATCTTTGTAAAATTCATCTATAAGTTTATCTGGATCAAAACCTTTCTCCACTATCTTATATCGCAAGATCAACAATCTCTTATCAGATTCGGGCATATCTCTGTTATTTTGAGATGTTGTTCTTGAAAAATACATTTCGATCGCTCTCTCGCTTTTGCCGAGAGATAAGGCAATCTCTTTATTTGTAAGCCCAAGAATTTTTTTTAACTCTGTTGCTGAAACTTTTATTTCCATTTTTTTACCTGTGTGTTATCCTTTAGAAAAGTCAGGGGCGATTGCGGTCGCCCCTGTGAATTGAAACAAGATTACTTTAAAAAAGGTGGCTTAAACAGCCGCCTTTTTTAGTATTCAAGATTCCAGCTTTCGCCGTTTTCATGTTCAACAACATCAAAAGAGCTGGTTGTGAAAAGAGTATAGCCGTTGCCCATGTTATAAACTGCGTTACCATCTTCTGTTCTTGCAAATACCATTTCTGCATCTGCACCGAAAAGACCCTCTACCATTTCTTCAATTTCTGCATCTGTGTGTCCGTTTTCTTTTGCGTATTCTCTGTAAGTTGCCATTTTCTTTCTCCTTTTTTCTGCGGTGTTCCGCTCTTGATAAAGTAAATATACCGAATATTATTCGGTTTGTCAAGCGGGAAAATTAAAAAAGTTGGAAGTTTTTTTTGATAGCGAAAACTGGGTCAGCGCCCCGCTCTGGTTTCCATGTCTCTTTTCGCTGAGGCATATCCGGTGGGGTCTATCGCGCGCATCATAATTGCCTTATGGCTTATTGCGCACGGTGCCGGAAGTTTGGGCAATGTCAAACTGCCCGACACTTCGGACAACCCCAGCGAAAAGAGTGCGGGTGCATCTTTTGTTTCCGTTTCCTGAAATGTCACCTCTCCGATACCTTTAAATTCTTGTCCATCAATGTATAATGTATATTTATCTGTTGCGCCCATAATCATACCTCACACTTTTTTTATACCACGGAAGCCATTCACGGGGTAGCCGTTTTCAATGGGGACATAGCCGGAGATATCGCAACCGATGTATCGCCCCGGTGCGAGAGGGCGCGGAACTGTTACCATCCAATTATTCAGCATGTTCACCCTCGCCGTTTACGAAATCGCTTATCTCTTGTAAACGAGCGGAAATGTATAGCAGTTCATCTACAGAAGCCCAATCCGGAGTGGAGTTCGATTTTTTAATCCCTTCTGCAATCTTAGTTGTAAGCATTAAAGCCCTTTCTTTAACTTCGTTAAATTCTGCTTCCATTCTTGCGTTACTCATTGTTGTTTCTCCGTTTTTTATTATATCCGACACTAACTCTGGTGCGGCACGGTATCAAGTCCTTTCTGCTCATTTTCTATCTTTTCAACTTCCCATTCGCTCGGTTCCATACCTGCCTTTTCGTCTCCATCGGCTTTAACAACGCAGAAAGCAGAGTTCTTTTCATATACACGTCCGAACGTACCAGTGTATTCATAAACGGGTTCATCGGCACTCTTTGCATAGCACCGGAATATAAAGCGGTCGCCTGCGTTCAGCGTCCGCAGTTCCACGAGTTCAAATTCATATGCTTTCATATCACATCCCCCCCGATAGCGGGTAGTTTTCGAGCCGCCCTGTATTCAGACCATGTATACTTGAAAAGAATATGCGGTTGATTTGCCCAGTTTTGCAATTCTCTCATGAGCCGATGCGCCTTGTGCTTTTCATACACCATCACATACGGCAGAACGTTCATAGCTTTCAACGTTTCGATTCTGTATAAGTCCTGTTGCGGAGTCGTGTTATAGTTCGTCAACAGGTACATATTCACCCTCCGCTTACCTATCGGGAAGCCCGCCTTTTTCAGCGTCTCCAGCCCTTTGCGAACCTGACCCTCAAGTTCAACAAAATCCCATGCAAAACGTAGATACGGAGGGTTCAGGCGAGTGAGCAGTTCGGCGTTTTCGTCCGTGATTAAACGGATATCAAGCCACTGATTAAAATCAACTTTAAGCTTGCGATCTATCATCTCATGGAGCTTATCCCGCCACAGCGGCGACGCCAGAAAATTGTTATCAAGCAGCCGGACTTCTTTGTGTCTCACAAACTCAGAAAGGGAGCTGTGTTCTTTGATGCCGCCTTCTTTTGCAGGAACGATACAAAAAGGGCATTTGCGGATGCACCCGCGAGAAGAAAACCCCAACGAATACTGCATATCGTACAAGCTGTAATCGGGGCATATATGCTCTATCTCGTCGGGCAATACGCTGTAGTTATAGCCTGTGCCGCCGAGAATAGCGTCCTCTGGCAGATACGGACAATCGGGTGTATTCGCAAATACCTTGCTTGCGTATACCATGTCAAAGGGGTCTATCGCCGCTTCAATGGGAGTATAAATCTCGACTTCATGTCCCTGCTGTTTGTGCCATGCCGCCAGCTTTAGCAGTGCCAGATTCGGGAGCTTACTGTCCACGTTTATCAATCCGATCCTCATACTTCACCCCTCATAACGGTCTCGACAAACTCGATGCGGCGACCAAGCCACCGGACAACATATGTGTTCATGCTGTTGCCTAAAGCCGCATAACGATGGCTGTCGCATGCGTACTTTGTCCACGTACCGTCCGGGTTATCGCCGTACATATCGGGGAATCGCTCGAAATGCTTTGTCCTCGGCTTCGATGCCAGCACCTTTTCGGGGATCCTCGTGTATCCGTCGGGAAATCCCTGCAAGCGCTCACACTCCAGCGGCGTGAGGCGGCGGACAGTGAAACCATGCCGAATATACGTCTGCTGTTTCGCGCCGGCCCCGGAACACAATGTCCCGACAGTCTGTCCGTCGCCGCCGATATACCGCACCTCGTCCCGCGTGTTCTGTGCGAACGCCTGCGGTGCATCGCAGATAGCAACTGCGTGCTGATCTTTTCTAGTGAGAGTGAACATCGTTCCATCCTCACTGTATCCTTTGCCGTTTGGGCCGGCTTTATCAGAGCGGTTTATCATGTTCGCCTGAATCGCTACGACAACAGGCGTGTAATCTGTCGGTCGTCCGGCGTGGTCACCCGTGAGCGTGTTAACTGTGTTTCCGTCTCCGTTGCCCCGCGCATCGAAACATAAAACATTTTCCTGTCCGTTGTTGCGTCCGAGAGGAAATGCTGTTTCAACCTGCGTCAGCGGGTCTTGTGTCCCGTGGACTACGAGCGTTTCCGAACCGTCGCCTGATGTTCCTCCTTTTCTCCGCACTGTTCCGACCCCTTCGCTATACTTTCCAAAGCCTGTTTCAGTAAAACTGGCAGAGAATGATTTCTTTTTTCGGCGCGAGACAAAATCCCCTGACATGCCTTTTGGCTCAAATAAAACCGCGGCGGCAGGTCGCCAGTCTCCAAGATATCCGACAACAAAGATTCTTCTGCGGCGCTGTGGTACTCCGAAAAACTGTGCGTCCAGCACTCGGTATGCGTACCCATACCCGCATTCGCCCAACGTGCTGAGAAAGATCCCGAAATCACGTCCTCCGCCAGACGATAACAGGCCGGGGACGTTTTCATAGAGTACCCAGCGAGGTCTTGCGAGGTCAACGATCCGCAGAAACTCAAGAGCGAGGTTGCCCCTAGGATCGCTGATGCCGTTTCTAAGTCCGGCGAGACTAAAGGATTGACAGGGACTGCCTCCAACAACGAGGTCAGGTCTAACGCGTAATCCATTAATAGTTTCCTCCGTAATTTTAGTTACGTCGCCGAGGTTCGGCACGGCTGGGTAATGGTGTTGTAAAACTCTGCTCGGATAGTCCAGCCCTTTGCTGTAGTCGTGTTCGGGGTCGTACTGCGCAAATCCAACGGGTTGCCACCCGAGAATACCCCACGCCACGCTTGCAGCTTCGATACCGGAAAAGAGTGATAAATAATTCATATTATTCTCCATAACCCTTTCAGCGCCGCACCCGTGAGATGCGGTACAGAGAGGGTTAACTCTCTGTTTTATCAAAACGGAATGTCGTCTTCGTCAACTGGCGCATCGTGCGCAGAATCGAACGCATCGTTCGCGGATTTGCCGCTCTTGTCTTTCCTGCTGACGAACTGTATGTTCTCAGCAACCACCTCATGTTTTGAGCGTTTCTGTCCGTCGGCTTCCCATGTGCTGTAGTTGAGTCTGCCTTCGATAAGCAGCGGCATACCTTTTGTTATGTACTCGCCGCACATCTCGGCGGTCTTACCGAAAGTAGCGATGTCGATGAAACAGGTCTCTTCCCTGTCCTTTGTTTTCCTTGTAACTGCCAGTCCGAACTTTGCCACAGGCAGGTCGCGGCCAGGGATGAACCGAACTTCGGGGTTGCGTGTCACGTTGCCGAGCAGCATTACTTTATTGAGGAAACCCATTACTGCACCGCCAGCGGTTCATAACGGGTGCCGAGCATACCAGCGAGATAGTGGAGTTTTTTGTCTATAGTTGTCTTAATGTCTGTATCGGTGGCATCTTTGTTAAATCTCTGCCCGTATTCCATGAGTTTTGAGTGCAGGTATCTAAGCGCATCAAGCAGGTCATGGCGAGGTACTCTCTGTCTGTGGAAACCAGAAATTTGCATCCGGACATAGTTTATGATTCGCAGGACATCATATCCTTTCAGTTTATCTGTAGATCTCAGACCGTACGAAACGCTGTTAGTGTAAAGCCAGATAAGCTGTCTGGTCATAATGATTGCGTCCGCAATCTCGCCTAGCCTTTCCGCTGGTGTCGCCTCTTTCCACATATTCAGAATTTCTTCCAGCTCCGCAGTTTCCTCGTTCCACATGCGCATCTGTGCGGTGATTCCGAATTGTGCCATAGCCTCTGCGTAAAGTTGTTCTTCTGTCATTGCTCTCTCCTCATTTCTTTTATTTCAGCGACACGGTGGCTGGGAACGCCGACCATCCGCAAGTTTTCTATGTGTTCGCATTCGCTGTTAAAACACACTGGCTTAAACTGTTTCTTGCTCTGCATGACAAGAGTCAGGTCGTCACACAGCGCGCAATGCGTCATGAAATATGCAACAGGGTTTTCGATTTCGTTTGTGAGACTATCTTGCATGAGTCCGCCTCCACTTGATCAGCCCCCAGCAAGAGAGGGCGAGATATAAAACAAACAGCGCGGCTTGCTGATACAGCCCTGCGCGATAGTCAATGATCGCCCAGCCCGCATTGGTACCGCACCAGACAGCAAAGCACCACTGGCTTTTGTGGATATTCAAAACCACACCGCCAACCGACAAAATCGTCAGCGCCCACATGATCGCCGATATCATCATCGCTGTACCTCGCTGCGGCGGACAGTACAAAACAGGTCAACCTGTTCCCGTGTGATGCGGATCACACCTCCTTTTTTCGCCTGCCACACTTCCAACCTGCCTTCATCTATATAGTTGTGTACCGTCGAAATACTCACCCCTAAAAGGGCGGCAACCTCTTTAACAGTCATTCTGTTGTCCTGTTGTTTTCCCATTATTTTTTTCCTCCGGCGGTAAAATATCCGTATATTATGTTTGCATACTCTTCCAAGCTGATACCCGAAACCAGCAAGGTCGCATAATTTCCAACAGTCATGTCCCACACCTCATTGCGGGTGTGTACTTTTTCCCAGCGCTCTGTTTCCCTCGGGAATTTGCCTTCCCTGACAAGCCGTTCCGAAAGCAACTGCGTGAAATACGGTTCATCGCAATGCGCACCGAAATGCATGTGGTTGGGTTCGCCCTCCGGTGCGGACAAACCGCCATGTATAATTTTCTTGATCTCGTGAGTGTTAACGTAAAACTGCATGATCTTTTCAATGCCCATCTTGCGCGGCGGCGACAGCTGCGGCGCTTTGTTATCCTGCGAACCCTGAGACATACAAGTCCGTGGCGGCTTATATTTGAATATGAATTTCCGCACCAGATCGGGACGGTATTTACTATCCACCATGCACTGAACGGGACGTAATGTAGTCCCGCATGGGTGGGGATACGGCATAAGCATGAAGTTAAAAAGCGCACGCCAGACGCCGGGGTCGGTGGGCTGACCCCAGAAAACTTTGCGGTCGATCGACCAGCTTTCGTATTCCGGCGCCCAGCCCATTGTCAGCGCTTCAAGTCTGTTTGCCTGCACATCCGCAAAAGATGTAAGCGCGCAAACTCCGGCGGGGAGCATTTCGGGGGTGTAGTTCTCAACGCGTTTCATAAGCACGTTTACGGAGAGGTTTTCAACAACCTCGCGGTTAACATACGGCAGAGCAAGCCAGCCTTCGGTATAGACCCTGACCTTGTCTTCGCTCCCTTTTGCGTCCAGCCATGCGCCGAGCATCCGCGTGAACGATATTTTCATGGAATAAAAACTGTTCAGGTGGAAAGCCAAACGCAGGCGGAAGCCACCCGCCAGAACAGTTTCAAGTTTTATTCCGTCTTCGGTCTGCCAGACGTGGGACAAAATCATATTCGGTTTGTCCGAATCAGTCACTTTTTCGGCACAATACGGACACTGATATGTCCCTATTCCGTCCCAGTCTTTCTTTGATTCGGGTTGAGGGCAAAGTCCCTCCTGAACAAAACGGAACATTCCGCCGCAATGCGGGCATGGGACAAAGGGATAAAACAGATAGTCAGCGTTTTTCAGGTCGGTCTGGATATGCCCTTCCTCTGCCAGCGGCTTGCCAATCTTGACAACAAGGCTGTTAACAAAACTTTTCGGGCGTTCCTCCGCAACAGCTATCGGGTCGCCGTATTTTGCGGTCATGGCTATCTCATCTGCTTCATCAATGAACAGATATTTAACCGGATATGAGCTGATCGAGCCTTCTGATTCAGCAGAGCCCAGATAAAAATTACCGCCAGCGAATGTGAAACCATCCTGAACTACTTTTCCGTTGATACGCTCGTCGAGAACACCGTCCCGCGCATGCTCTATCATTGGTTTTATACGGTCGCGCAGCATAGCCCGCGCCTTAACTTTTGTGGGATACATCATGAGAATTGATGCGGGGCGCTTGTGTATAAGATAGCCTATGGGATTTATCACAGCGGATTCGGTTTTTGTTACCTGCGTTGCGCCGCATACTGTAACATGGCTGGCGGCACCGCTGCTGATAGCATCCATTATGCCTTTTGAAACAGGGGATTTCGCATTTTCCCACGGCCCCGAATCGCTTGTCGTTGATGCACTGAGAACGCGATAGCGTTCCGCCCATTCCGAACAAGTCATGTCGTCCGGCGGGATCGAAACCTGATGTTCGCCGCGGAAATATTCGGATATTTCGAGCGTCTGTACTGAAAAATCCACACCGAACTGTTTGTTGATATTTGCCAGATTATTCAGCATTGCGTACACTCTCCAGCTTGCGGCTGTAGCTCAACATGATCTTTCGGAACGCCGCCGACAGCATATCCCTGATTTCCGGTTCAGTGCGTCCGGCTATCTGATGCGGCAGGTTCTCAATGAGGTTTTCGTGCGCCTGCGTAAGCTCAACGATGCGCGCGGCAAACTCCGCGCCTATTTTTTCCCTACTGATCAGATTACCAGCGAGCTGATCGTTATTCATTTTTTCGCGGCGGGTGCGCTCGCGTTTAAGCTCTGTGTCGGCATCTATTCGTATCTGTTCTGATGATTTCTCCGCACGCTTGCGCAGATATGTTTCCGCATATCTATCAACATCAGAACGCAAAAAGCCGCCGGAAGCCTGTTCTGTCAGCTTGCCATCGCTGATATGATCATAAACTGTGCGCTCGGAAACTTTATAACCTCGGCTTACAAGGTATGCGTGTACTTCCCTTTTGGTTCTGATAGTATCGGGTGTGCCATCCTCGGAATACATAGCGATAAGCTTTTTGAGGTTCTGCTCTGCCTTTCTGAAGGCTTGCGCATCTTTCACTTTACCGGAACGGGCGGAAAACCTTTCCGCTTCGCTGTAGCTTGCGATTGCTGTTCGTACAATCTCTGCGTCGGTTGCCGACAGATCATCAATGAGAGATTCAGCTTGTTCGATCAAGTCAGACATTCAGCACCTCGAATTTTGTTTTCCAGTCAAGCACAGTATCAGCTGAAAGGTTCAGTAACGCCGCTATGGGCTTTGCATCTACACCCACAGCGAGCAGTGATTCGAGCAGAACAAGTTCCGCAGAGGAAAGCTTTGACCCTGAAAAGGGGGTACCCGTGCGGTATGTATAAAAACGCTCACACGCGCCGCAACGCATACGCCCGCCGCTAAGAAAACGCAGGTGGTGTTTTTCGTGCAGAGGTGTTTCGCAGAACGGGCAGCGAAACCCCCCATGGAAGCGCTCTACGATGCGCGCGTTAATCAGCGTTTCGTTCATCATTTCGGTGTCAAACGTTATCATTTCTTGCCTCTCAAGGGCGGGAGATGGAATACTTTTCCGCCGCCGTACTTAACAAGTTTGTCCGCGCCGAACACCTCGGGGTTTATCAGTCGTAGCTGTTTGCCCACAGACTGTGCTGTCGCGCCGGATTTATCAAATATGATGCGGTATGCCGCGACAAGACGCGGCTGCGCTATGAAGCCCTTATCGAATCCGTCAGAGATATCATCGTATACATGTCTGTCCTCAACCCGCTCGGATTCGAGCAGGACTTCAAAATATGTAACGTCGCGCGTAAGTATCGCGTTTACAAAGTTTTCCAGCTTGCTGTTCGTATTTTCAACGATCGCGGCTTTTGCGGGTGAATCAATGCATTTGCCGTACTGCGCCCAGTCAACCGGATAATGGCGGAGGAAAAGAGCGAAATCCTCCAGTTCTTTAGCTATCCCCGCGACCATATCCTCGCCCTTAAGGTTCAGGTCTGCCAGCGAAGGGCCGGTTTGAAACACTGTAAAACGGCGGTCGCTGTGTTCGATTTCGATAGGCAGGTGATCGTTTGTTGTTATAAGTATGTGTCCGAAAAGGTCTATGTCCCGCGCATCCTTGTGTTTTAGTTCCACAAACACGCTTTCCTCTGTAACAAGGTGTTTCAGGAAGTTCCGCAGATTCTTACGGCTTTTCGCGTCAACCGCAATTTCGTTCAGGTTATAAAACAGCATGCCGGGTACCCAAGGCATGAACTGTGATTCAATGCGGTTCTGGTCAACCATGACACAGTATTTGTCCCCGAATAGCGGGGTTATGATGTGCTTGAAAAAGATACCCTTACCCGACCCCTGAACGCCTTTTATAACCAGCGAGACACCGGAGCGTTTCAGCGTTTGGAAAAAACCAGCCAGCCAGTTGATCATCCACTGAGCATAGTCGTTGTTACCGTTCACCAGATTACCGATCAGCAGTTGTATCCAGTCAAAATCCTGTATATCCGTGCGTTTTGTTTTGCGGTCTTTGAGCATGAGATATGGCGAGGGACGAAAAGACGTTCTGCATACGCCGTAATCGCCGTTATAAAATTCGGCGTTAACAAACGGCGTGAACCTTTCCTCGACGTTGCGCAGATCAACGGGTCTGATATCTGCGGGGATGCCGCGTTGTCCTTTGAATATCAATATCTCATCCTCTTTCATAAACGATTCAAGAGCCGCTTTCGCTTTGTCCACTCCTGCAAGCTCGTATATTTCACCGTCAACGTGTTTTCTATAGATCATGTTTCCCGACGGGGATAACCAAAGTGCGCCGCCTTTTTCTTTCAAAAGATTCAGCACCTTATTGGTTTTTCTTTCCAGCCAGTTGTTTGCCTCAAACTGGCTGTAGTCTATCGAACCCGGCTCCTGCTCTTCGTATTTGTTTTTCTGTGCGCTCTTAACGAGCATATCTTTTTTGAGCTTCGGCTCTTTCACTTCATACCCCTGTAGGTTTCCAGAATCAGATTGCCGGGTTCCTTTTCCTGCTGATCAGCATAAGCAACCAACTGGTCAAGTGTGGTGCATCTGCGAAACAGCGCCTTGATCTTCATGCGATGCGGTTTCTTGTCCAGATAAAGAGTGATTTCGTCTCCGCAAATTTCGACAAAATCGCTGTCAATTCGGGCAGTGTAAAACGGCGTGAACATTATTCGGCACCCATAAACGCGAGAAAACCGCAACCGGAACAACGCACCATGAGCGCGCCGGACTTGCGGGAACGCCCGACAAATGCGGACGGGTTTTTATCATCGTGTGCGGGGTTGATGCAGCGGCACGGGACGGTATCGTCACCTTGCAGATATTCAAAATCGCAAAGGCTGTAAGTGCCTCTCTTTGTATGGATTGTTGTATGTCTGGACACTTCGTTTTCAAGCAGTCCCTTTTCTGTCCTGCTTTGTCCTTTTTTGTCCCTCTGCTTTTGTTTCTTCTCGTGTTCCGCTTTTTCTTTTGCTTGTTCAAGTGCTTGCCATGCACGGAAATTTTCTTCCAGAAAAGAGAAAGAAAGGGCTTGTCCGGTCAGGATAAACTTTGTTTTTTGGTCAGGGTTGGGGAAAAAGAAACGGGTGTTGTCAGGTGTCTGCTGATCCGAGAGTTCCTCGAACCCCAGCAGCTCGCGGACGTATCTGTAAAAATCCTGATAAACTCCGAACGGCAGATTTATAGGCGCGTCGAATGGCAACATTACGCGGTAGCGATCACACGCGGGCTTTGCTTTTTCGCCAGTGCCTTTGATTTTTTGATGATTGCGGCTCGTTGTCAGATACGCGGTTATGCCGACCTCGTTGAGATAGTCAGCGCACTTATCAAACGGGTATCCGTCGTCAAAGTCGAACATGAGGATTTCGGACATACCGATTATATTTGTCCGTTCACGGTGTCCGTTACTATACAAACCGCATGAGTAGTTATATCGTCCGGTTATCTCAGGTAGTCGCAGGAACGGAACGTCTATGTTGCGGTATCCGAATGTAATGTGTCCGGAGCTGATTGACATTTTCATGCGAACACCGACGGCTGAGATTTAAGATGTTCGACAACATCAAGATAGTTGTCGTCATGAGCATATGAGCGGTAGATATCGTTTGTTTCAACAAGCCTTAAGTAAAGTTTGAAGTATTCTAGTCCACGAGCCCTGATAGCATTCTTTTTCCAGTCTGACACAATCTCAATATCCGCAATCGAACGGCAATACTGTCTTTCTAAAGAATAAAGTACAACTGTAGCGTCCTTTTCTGTAAAGCCTGCATAAGCAAGAAAATCATAAAATGAGTGTGTATCATCAAGAATATTCAAGCGGCAAACTTTACGCTTCTGCATTACACATGCTGACCAGTACACAAACCACGTTACAACATCAGGAACGGGGACGCTCTTGTGAGGGTCACGCATTGCACTATCTAGTGCTTCTATAATACCGTCGAACTTCGCAAAATCCGCAGGGTAGTCAGCTATGTTAAATTCATGAGATATCATGCCACACCTCTATAAATTGTCTTATCTGTTTTGTAGTTTTGCAGAAATTCTTTAAACGACGACAGCTCGTCGTGAAGACACTCGATAAACGCCAGCGTGAAAGCGGGACAACGGACAACGTTGAAAATCCTCTGGGGTTTCCGTATGCTCTTTGTCTGCTCGTCGTACCACTGTTCAACGATGATCACGTTCTGGCGGCGCTTATGTGCGATATATGTTATCTGCTGTTCGTGCAGCCGCAGAACGCTGATTCCGCGTCCGAAGATTTCCCCCAGCAACATCTCAAGAATTGCTGACAGCGCGCCGCCGTCGTCTCCGGTTATCTTAACAACTACATCCGACAGCTCATCGGTCTGGTATCTCACTGCCAGCCAGTTCATCAGCCAGCCATATTCGGATTCTGTCGGTGCTATCAATCTGAAAAGGTCTTCTGTGCATCTCATCGTCAACCCCTCGCTTTGCCGCTGGCATCCATGATTTTCATGGTGGAGCGGTCGAGAAACGCCCGAATATCTTTCGCTCTGTATCGTGCCGCTGTACCTATTTTCACGAACGGAATTTCGCGCTTCTGGGTTCGCCACTGTCTGAGTGTCTGGACTGGCACACTCAACAGTTCCGATGCCTCTATATCTGTGTACAATCTGTCGGGGTTGTACGTCTCAACCGTCGGTGCGGACTGGATCAGCTTTAGCTGATTCTGCATGTCCTCGATCATGGGGCGCACTGCCGCCGCCACTGCATCCGCTATCTGTGTTTCGATTGTCATGACAAAACCCTCGGATTGTTTTTCTCCGGGACGCGGACATAAGCTCCCTGATGCAGAGACTTTGCCTCGTTGATCGCCGCGTTAACAGCTCCGGCGGCATCGTCCGCAGAAACTTTTATCCCGCCTTTCCAGACAAGTTTCTTGTCCCTGAAAACAAGGACGAAACAGCTATATCTTATCCCGCCCATTGACCACCTCTTTCAGCGCCTCGCCCAACGCGACGGCTTTCTCAATGACCTCGTTAACTTCTGTCAGCAGGTCTTTTGCCTCGCCGACAGTGATCTCACTTCCGCCTTCGCTTGCAGGGCTTATCGCCCTGCTTACACTAGCGACAACATCTGAAAACTCTGTGCCGAGGGCTGAAAGCCCTTCAAGAATTTTCGATACTTTTCCGTCGCTCTCCGGTAGCATTACGAATAACCCGCCGCCTTGTTTAGCCAGATACTTCATAGTCTCGGCAGGACGGAAATGCCGTATCCATGCGATAGACGTAGGTAGGGTCGGGCAGCCTTCCGCTGGGTATTTCTCAACGGTCTTTGGAGATAAACCCGCCGCCTCTGCTATTTCTGCGATAGTGAAACCCTTCTTTTCCTTCAGCTCCCACATCATCAGCCGTGTGAGTTCGTACGTTGCCCTTGTATCCGCTTCTTTCATTACATACTCTCCACCCGACAGCCGTCGAGAATTGAAAGTTTCCCGTCGATATAACGCGGTCTTCTGTCGATATTTCGCTGTTTCCTGCGAAAAAAACGGTGAACAAGCCGTTTGATAAATTTCATACTGCGACTCCTCGGCTACTTATCAGCCGCTTAATTACAGATTCGATCCTTGCGTTGTCCTGTCTCCCGTTGAAATAGTTGCTCAGTGTCGCTTTGCTGTACCCGGTTTCGGCTATAACGTCACCCTGAGTCAGCCCAAGAGAGAGAAATTTCTCAACAAGCTCTGCACGGGCATACATATCTTCGCCACGGCGGCGGAGCTTTAACGGGATTCTGGAATAGGACATCACTTCACCTCGTACACTTTCAAACCGCCGACTTTTAGGGTTTCACCGAAAGTTCTGCGGTCTACCATCTGTAATATTTTTGATATTGATTGAGCGGTCATGTCATCGCAACCGACGTACATTCTATAAAGTTGGTTAACAAGCGGCTGACCGATGCGCTTCCTGCGCAGAGATTCATCAATGTTGTTGAGCATGTTTTCATCGCTGCAAAATGCACGGAAAAACTGTCCGTTTCGCTGCTTTATCGCAGCGACAAACTCTTCGTCTTTCTCTCTGGACGTCTTTTCAATCTCTTTCATTTCGCTGAGAACGCCATCTATGCCGTATCCGAGTTCCTGTTTTGAATAGTGGTTCAAAACATTGAGGCTTTCAGCCTTAGACAGTCCCAGTCCTTTAAGCATAGTCCCCACGCTGCGCAGGAACGACGACGCTTCACGCAAAGAATGAGGCTGTTTTGCTGTCCGGACTTCTGACAACAGAACGTCTTCTGCCCAGTCGCGGAACCGTTTTGCTCTGTCGGACTTGATAAACATGCCGAGGCGCATCACACCGCGGGGTGTCCAGAAGGTTTTCTGGTGAGGAACGCCAGCCTTCGGATTACTGTTCAAATTATGAACGGTAATAAAATGCTTACCCTCGACAAGCTCATCTGTGTGATTTTGAAGATGACGTCTTATAGTTCCCTCCGCGCATCCGTAACCCTTTGCCACGTCCGCAGTGCTGAGAACTTTACCGTGTTCCGGTGATGGGTGCGCCATCATTTCCGCACCCTCAAATTTCATTATTTCTACTACTTCGCCCATATCTCTCACCTTTTGTTTTTCGTAAACAGAGTTGAGTCATTGTCTATCTTCTTTATTATCTGCATAATCTCATCAAAGTTTTTCGCGCACTCCTTACTTAACCAAGGGTCGAGTTTTCTCGTTTTCTCCATTTTCTCCGCTTTTTCCCCGTCACAGAGGAACTCCATCATTTTGTCGCCAAGCGCTTCGCGCACTATCCAGAATTCATTTTCTGTAAGCTTGATCACTATTTCCTTTTCGTTGCTCATATTCCCCTCCTGTTTCCCCGCCTCGCGGGGGTTGCGGGTGGGTAATCCCCCTGTGCCGTGCCGCTCGTATGTGATACTTTAGGATTGCCGCACCCGCTGTTTCTGTGTTACAGTTTTAAAAGTTGCAAAACTTATGATTAATATTAGTGGCAATATTAATTATTGTCAATACGATTATGCTTAATTTTATGGGTAATATTAGTGGAAATTAAAGAAAGAATCAAAATGATTCGTGAAATCAATGGTTTAAACCAGACAGAGTTTGCCAATATTTTTGAGAAATCTTTAAGCACAGTGCAAACATGGGAACAAGGCAGAATAATTCCACCGACTAAAGTTCTCAAAAAAATTGCAACTCACTTTGGCATCAATCCGAAATGGCTAGCAGATGGCACGGGAGAAATGAAAAGCACGGCAAACGTGCAGGTCGCAACCGGAAATAATAACATTCTCAACAACAGCGGAAGCGTCAGCACTGGGAACAATCAAACAATAGATCCTGAACTGATAGAAATATTTGATTTAATTACTCGCTACACTTCAAATGAATTTCGAAAGAATCTAAAAGAAAGACTTTTAAAGATGAAAGCGGATAGTGAGATTTAATGATGGCTAAACAAAAAAGAAGCCTCAAGCTGATAGCAATATTCAACGATGGATACGCAGACGGGTGGTTTTTCAAAGTCAGTAAATCATTTAAAGAACAGCTTGATATAAAGAAAACAGAACGGAAGAAAAGTGGAAAAACTGTCATAGTTGAAACACAAGGTAGTGAATATTCCATGTATGAGGGCTGCTTGTTCTCTAACATTCTAATGAAATATAGCTCAAAAGAAGAATTTCAAAACATCTTACAGCAAGATATTATCTCAATTCAGGTGAAACAAGCATTTCCTGCTTCAAACGGCGCAAAAGGCTCTGTCACTTTTCACATATTCAAACCCAGTCAAGACAAAACCAAACTTGAGTTCAAAGAAGAAAAATGGCTTAATCAGCATGATTTTATTGAATTACTCAAAACAGGAGTTTTTCAGTAACAATTTCCCAATTCCTCTTGTTATCTTCCAAATTTTTTAGATATTTTTCAATACTTTTCACATTAGAAGAACCAACAATCGGGAGATTTTTTCTTTCAGCGATTTCAAGCAAAATCCCCGCATCCCTACCTTTTATAACAAAATCAACGCGAGAAAAAATACCGACTCTCTTGCAATTATATTTATCTAACATCTCATAAAGAGGAGTCCAAGCAGAATAAGGACTACCCGCCAAAAGACATCTAAAGCTCGCTTCTTGGCCAGATTTAATATCTTCTATAATATTGTTGCATATATAAAATAAATCGCCATATTCAATCACATCTAGCGACGGATAATGCCGTTGCCTGACCTGTGACATATATTCAGCAAGCTCATCCTCTGTAATATCAACCGCCGAAAGAAGATTTCGCAAGTACTCTTTAAGCAGAACGGCAAGCCTGCTTTGCTTTTGAGGCTGTTCTGGGCGCAACGAAGATAAAGTATTCATAAGCGACTCTTCAGAAAGAATAACAATAGGTTTTCTGTCTTTCTTCATGCGAAGAGCTTTTTTAATTTTTGTACCATATGAACCACCTGTCCACGCTTCTGATGGGGCAGAACCGACAACAAGATAGTCTGTAGATAACGTAAGACCATTTTTCACAATACCACCCACTTGAGCAACAACAGCCTCTAACGCAGACCTGTCCGCCAAGATAAATTCACCTGTGAAACAAAATACTTTTCCCAGAAAACGTATAGGGGGATACTCACAGTCAACAATATTTTCATTACTCCACACAAGACACCCCTCACTTTTTTATAGTCCAGACCTTCAAATCTGAATATTCACCGGAGCGTTTCGCACGATCAACGAACCGCTCCTCTCCCTTCTCAACTATCAGTAACAAACCGGGTTTTCGGCGGGTTTCACGGGCATAATATTGCGCCTGTCCCACGCCTTCCGCCCACTTATGCGCCCAGTCCACTTCTACAGCATACTCACTCGTCAGGCAATCAACGCGGGTGCTATCATCCAGAACATATTCCATTTTCCCACGCTGCTGATCACACCAGATCGACTGATAGTAGTGTTCGTTTTTAGGGTCTGTATATTTTGATGCGCACCCAGAAAACAAGACCGCCGCAAACATAATCAATCCCGCTTTAGATAAAACCCGTCGATATAATTGCATAGCTCCACCAGTCTTAATTGTTCCAAATCTTCAATTTTTTCATAGGTAATATTCAGCTCTTTCCCAGCCATAGCCTTTAACCACTCCTCCGAGCGCCCAATTTCTATGAGTTTTTCGCGCACAAAATGTAACAAACTCTCTCGGAACTCCCTTCTGTGCATACCTTTATTACACTGAGGAAACGGTATAAGATTATCTTTGCTCATAATAATTGTCACACTTCCGACATAGCCTATCTGCACGTTAGTCAGATTATTGTTATCTCCGTCCGCTTTCTGCCCATTCTTTTCAGACATAGTAACCGCCAATATATAAATAGCTTACAGCTTTATTTTACAAAATCAACAAAACATACACGAAAACAATACGCCTTATTTTATTTTTGCCGTTTTCTCCTGTCGGAACACGAAAATATAAGGGTGCGTTAATAAGGTTTTTCTGGAAAATGGCACCCCCAGCAAGGGGAAAAAAAGATTTTGTAAAAAACGTGTGATTTTTATTGCACATTAACTTATTTTATCATGTTATTTTATTAATAATAACTTATATCATTTTATCATATTTCAGCAATGGTCTAAATGGACTTTTCTGGGTCTAACAGACTTTTATTACAAGTATCTGATATAACAAAATTATATACAATTAACTGGTATAATCAGGGGCTATTTTTTATCATTATTAGCATATTAATTTTTAACGAATAAACATAATAATACAAATAACATATGCTACTTAATTACTGAATCACATAGCCTATCTGTTGAGGTTTAGGGCATAAATAAAGAAAATTACCCCTTGGATTTTTTACATTGCCGCTACTAGGCTTCGATCATGTTTAGACCCATAAAGAAACAGAGAGCATTATCAATAAACAACATTGTAATTTTTAATTGTTCCAGATTCGACCAAAAATTAGACCAGCTCTCATTTTATCAATAACTTAGCTGTAAGCTCGCGGGGCGGTTTGGGCGAAACAGCCGCAGAAGTTGAAAAATTTTTTTGCCGCTTTCTCTGGCACGAAGAAGAAACCGCCGCCAACCTTTGGATTATCAAACACTTTTGCGATTTCTTACTTTCCCCAAGGTGCCTTTTTTCTCTTTTGCGTGTATTTCCAGATATCTGTGACATTAAAATCTAAGGTATCGAATTGCCATTTGGTATAAACCACTTTGCATTGCACTGCAATTTTTAAGAAAAAATCGCGTGTTCTCTGCGGGCTTGCGACCCGCAAGCGGTTTAAGGGTGCTGGGAGGAACCGTACCACTGGGGTTTAATCCCTTTTTAGAAGGTTGTTTCATTAAAAGCTGATTTTCGCGCGGACGTTCTTCCTTCGACAAAGGACACCGCGCGGCGTGGTGCGGCAGAGCCGGAAGAGAAAGCGGAGTGCCGCCGAGTCGGAACTAACGTCATGCGTGGCGGAGACTCCGGGCTAGACCGATGTATTAATGTGATGATAGCGGCACATAAAAAATAAATTATGTGGCTCTGCTGGGATCTGACGGCGTCATATCTTAATCACCTTCGCCGTCGTTGTCGAAGTCGCTGTCCGCCGCCTTCTGCGTATCTGGGTGCACGCCAGTGTCTCCAGAACCCCCACGAGAGAACATTGCGTCTACAGATTGAGCCGCTGACTGTAATCTGCGGTCTTTGATGTGGGCATATCGCTGAGTAACCGTGACCGAACTGTGCGAAAGCATCTTGCTGACTACGTCCAAATCGACACCCTCTTCCCGCAACATAGTTGCAAAGTTGTGACGCAGATCATGGAATCTGAAATGAGGACGTATTCCTGCGTCTTTCTTAACACGCGCCCACAATGTGTCGATGTTCACTCGTTCCCTCCCGTTTAGTCCGGGGAAAATGAGTGCGTCATACTGAGATGAACGCGGCAGTCTTTGTAGTATTTGAACAGCCTTAGTTGACATATAAATCGTTGTAACTTTACCATTTTTCTGGTTTTTGAGAGTATATGTCTGTTTTGCTAAATCAACATCACACCATCTCATTCTGAAAACAGAGCTCCGGCGAAGACCAGTATAGAGAGCGAATAACATCAACTCCCCGCCGTGCATTTTGTATTTTCCGGAACTGCATACATTAATAAACCGTTCCAGTTCTTCAGGTATAAGCCATTCAACAATAGTGTTATCATATTTCTTGATCTTTACCGCTTTCGCCGGGTTCACTCTGTCGTACATTTCCAACTCTGTTAGATAGCTAAACATCCTTTTGATAATAGTAAGATAGTGTTTAACTGTACATTCAGTGATAAAGACTTCAGATACCACCCCCGTGACTTTGTCCTTCTTTTTGATTTTCTTTTGTCGCAGTGCATTAAGATAACTATCAATATGGTTCGGTCTGATTTCCGACAGATACATCGTGCCGAACATCTGATCAAAAGATGCTACACGTTGCCAGTCCTCTTCCCAACTTTTGTTGTGTGTCTTTGTGTATTCTTTATATTTTTCAACCGCCGCAGAAACGGACATGTCGTGCGTTCCGGCAGCGTGACCTCTTGCTACAGATAAGCGTTCATTCCTGATCTGAGCGGCAAAGGCGACGGAACAGCCTTCTGAAGCCCATCCAACCTTTTCTTGCTTTTGCTGATTATTTTTGTTGTAATACTTGATATAGAAGCATCTGTCCGGTTTTCCGCGATACCGCTTTGATGATGATTCGTAATAATAGACACCAGTCGACGATGTACTATACAACTTCATTTCCTGCCTCTTACACTTGATTTACACTTATCAAAAGATAAACAGAGATAAACAGAGATAAACGGCATTGTCAAGACGGTTAAGTTAAAGCATTGCAAGTATGCTATTTTATAAACAGTGATAAACAGAGATAAAACGGGAGAATATAGCCGCGACGGTTTCAGGTACCTGTGGGAGTTAATCCTGTGGGGGTTCGAGTCCCCCCCTCGGCATACAAAAAAAGGGTGTACCCAAAAGGTACACCCTTTTTTTGTATTCTGCCTTGGCGGGACTCGAACGACGGTGAACGCCGACCGAAAACCACGACACTATTTTATTGGAGTGGTTTCTGTTCCGAACTAGTTGAAATAGGGAGGATGAGCCGACTGGATGTCGGCGGAAGTGAATCGGCTGGCTTTTTTGAGCAGACACGATGTCTGCGAGAAAAAGTGAGTCCCCAACCAAAGGCATATCAATTACCTACGGACAAAAACCCTTTTTTTCAACAAAATCAAAATTCCTTTATTTACAAATACTTATAATCAATAAAAATAAAAGGGTTTTTCCGGTGTCCAAGATATTTAGTTCATAATTTCAATAAGTTCTGCTAAAATAGCATTAGTTCACTGCCGCATAGGCAGCTTAGAAAACAGAATTGCAACTTGGCGGATATGGTGAACTGTTCACTGCCGCATAGGCAGCTTAGAAAATTGCTCTTGTTCCATCTTGCCGCGGATGAAAGTTCACTGCCGCATAGGCAGCTTAGAAAGGCAACGGGTAGCAATAAAATTAATCAGAAAAGTTCACTGCCGCATAGGCAGCTTAGAAAGTGTGGTGGGATATAAGACAGACATATACGCTGTTCACTGCCGCATAGGCAGCTTAGAAAGCATATCTCGAAAAACTGTCAGCAAAAAAAGAGTTCACTGCCGCATAGGCAGCTTAGAAAAGAAGAAATACATACTCACAGACGAAACAAAAGTTCACTGCCGCATAGGCAGCTTAGAAAGATACTCAGCTTTATAAGATGGCGGGGAACGCGTTCACTGCCGCATAGGCAGCTTAGAAAATCTTGCCGCGGATGAAAACCTTTGACCCTTTGTTCACTGCCGCATAGGCAGCTTAGAAATCATCTGAAAAGCCGCCGCTCGGTTCGTCAAAGTTCACTGCCGCATAGGCAGCTTAGAAAACTGCAACGCCGCCGATAATGCGCGCGGGCGCAGTTCACTGCCGCATAGGCAGCTTAGAAATCTTTATGATGTAGGATATGCAGTTCTCAAAGGTTCACTGCCGCATAGGCAGCTTAGAAATCTAATGACACCCCGTCTTCGTTAAAACACATGTTCACTGCCGCATAGGCAGCTTAGAAAATCGTTCGTGTCCTCCTGCTTGTTTTCCTTGTCGTTCACTGCCGCATAGGCAGCTTAGAAAACCTTCACGCGGGTTTTCCCCTTGTACATCTCGTTCACTGCCGCATAGGCAGCTTAGAAAGTTCTTTTCTATAGCTCTTTCAGCGATAAGGGGTTCACTGCCGCATAGGCAGCTTAGAAAATCCTGCGGGCATAAGCTGATTAAACAGGGCGGTTCACTGCCGCATAGGCAGCTTAGAAATTTTTGCCCGACATTCTGCGGAGTGTCGGTTTGTTCACTGCCGCATAGGCAGCTTAGAAAAAAAGTTACTATGTCGATAAAACAGGTCTCTTGTTCACTGCCGCATAGGCAGCTTAGAAAACCATGCCATTGTGGCGGCGCTACGGGTGCGGGTTCACTGCCGAACAGGCAGCAATCAATAAATTTTCATTTTTTTCACAACCAAACGACATGAATTGACGTTTGTTTGCGCTACAAAAGTAAAATAATCTAATTGAAAACATGCTAAACTATACAACGGGTGAGCATATGGACTATTTCAAGCCGTCGGAAATGAAAACAATCATGCACTCAAAACGTGCAAACATATATTATCTCGAACACTGCCGCGTCCTTGTGAACGGCGGGCGTGTCGAATATGCTGCGGAAGCTGGGAAAAAGGTCAACTATTACAACATCCCCATTGCCAACACAACTGTTGTGCTTCTCGGTAGCGGCACATCCATAACACAGGCAGCGGTGCGGGACCTTTCGAAAGCGGGCGTTCTCATCGGGTTCTGCGGCGGTGGAGGCGTTCCGCTTTTCAGCGGTATGGAACAGGATACAGATATTGTGTGGTTCTGTCCGCAGTCTGAATATCGACCCACACAATACTTGCAGCAGTGGGCGGGCTTCTGGTATGACACTGAAAAAAGACTGAACGCCGCAAAGACATTTCAAACAGCCCGAATAGCCATGATAGAAAAACACTGGGCAAAACTGACAATTGACCGCGAAAACGGATTTGAACACAATGCGTCGCTCCTGAACAGGCAAATTGAATCTTTCACAGTAAATTCAGCGGTATGCACCGATACGGAATCTCTTCTGCTGGAGGAAGCGCGCCTCACGAAAAATCTATATAAACTTGCGGCACAGGCTGTTGATTACGGTGATTTCACACGTTCAAAACGTGGCGAAGGTACGGACAGTGCAAATCGTTTTCTCGACCACGGGAACTATCTTGCATACGGGCTCGCCGCCACAGCCGCATGGGTGCTTGGTCTGCCACACGGCTTTTCCGTGCTCCACGGAAAAACACGTCGCGGCGGACTTGTTTTTGACATAGCAGATATTGTTAAGGACGCTCTGATTCTTCCAAACGCTTTTATTTCTGCTATGCGTGGCGACACTGAGCAGCAGTTTCGTCAGAACTGCATAGGCGCACTCGTTCAGGCGGAAGCGCTGGATTTCATGATAGACACAGTCAAGCTGGCTTCCGCAACCGCCGGAAGGAATGACGAATGAACGTAATTCTGGTTTCGCAGTGTTCAAAAAATGCGCTGAAAGAAACGCGCCGTATAATAGATCAGTTCGCAGAACGCACGGGGGAGCGAACATGGAGCACGACCATCACAAAGGATGGGCTGGATATGCTGCGTACATTGCTGAGAAGAACCGCACGCAAAAACACGGCGGTTGCCTGCCACCGGATGCGCGGCAAAAGCGGTTCGGAACTTATATGGATAGTCGGTGACAGCACATGCTTCAACGAAAACGGCGCCGTCCCTACGAACACAACATCGAGGGATATTTTGAGATCATCCGATGAAAACAACTGGAACACACTGGAATTGATAACCAATCTGGTGTGCATAGCCGCCCTCTTCCACGATTTCGGCAAAAGCTGCAATGCTTTTCAGAACATGCTTAAAAGCAGAAAACCGCAAAAAAGCGAAATCAGGCACGAATGGATATCCGTTGTGATGTTTATGACGTTCATAGGGGACGACGACGATGAAACATGGTTGAAACGCCTCGCCGACGGACAGTTCAAGAAAGACTGGCACAAAAATGTCACCCCTGTGGACAAACCGTTTGAAAATATGCCGCCCCTTGCTGCCATCGTATGCTGGCTGATAGTATCCCACCACAAAATGCCACTCCCCGAAAGCTCAAACGGCTGGGCGGTTAAAAACATTATTGCGGAGTGGTGCAAAAGCCAGACAAATGAGAAGGCTGAATACTGGAACTTCAAAAACGATATTTCAGCCTCCCCAAACTGGAAAAAAGAGGCTGCGAAGACTGCCGCAAAGGCATTGGAATGCAAAGAACTTTTCGCGGCTTCCATAGAAGACCCGTACATTCTCAACGTATCCCGCATGGTGCTCATGCTCGCCGACCATATTTTTTCTTCATTGCCGTCAAGTAACAAAGAGCATACGGATGACAGGAAAATTTTATACGCGAACACAGACAGAGAAACGGGAAACACAAAACAGAAACTGGACGAACACCTTATAGGGGTTGAGAAATATTGCCGCCGTATACTTTTTTCGCTACCGAAATCAGCAGACATGCTGCAATCCATAGGACGTAACGATATCCTGACCAGACGGAACAAACTGCAAAAATATAAATGGCAGGATAAGGCTTTCGATGCCGCCGCGTCAGTACGCGAAATAGCTGACAATGGTGGATTTTTCGGAATAAACATGGCATCAACCGGTTGCGGAAAAACTATAGCCAACGCACGCATAATGTATGCCCTAGCCGGAAGTAAAAAAGGTTGCCGATTCACTGTTGCCCTTGGTCTGCGCTCGCTGACACTGCAAACCGGAGAGGAGTACAGGAAGATGCTTGGGCTGTCTTCCGATGAAATGGCGGTTATCGTGGGGGGTACCGCAACAAAAGACCTGTTCGAGCTTCGAAACGACGAATACAAACCTCTATCGGAGGAAGAATTTCTGCCATCCTGTTCTTTCGTTCATTATGACGGCGGAATAAATGACACACCCATGGGAGAATGGATAAGAAAAACCCGAGGAGGCGAAAAGCTCATTCCTGCTCCGGTTGCGGTGTGCACGGTTGACCACATTATCCCCGCTTCCGAAGGTATAGCGGGCGGCGGTCAGCTGGCGCCAATACTAAGACTTATGACAGGCGATCTTATCCTTGACGAGCCGGACGATTATGACATTTCCGACATGTACGCATTTTCCAGACTGGTCTGGTTTGCCGGACTACTGGGTTGCAACGTTCTGCTTTCGTCCGCCACAGTGACACCGTCCATTGCCGAAGGACTCTTTGCAGCATATCGCGCAGGCAGAATTGCCTACAATAAAAACAGGGGACTGCAACACAGCCGTGATATCGTGTGCGGGTGGTTCGATGAATACACAGCCTCTGTTGAAATAGATGTCAATTCCGAAAGTTTTGCTGAGAAGCACAGGTCATTTGCGGAAAAACGCGTTGAAAAACTGAAAAAAGCGGATAAAAAGCGACATTGCAGGCTGTTGACCATAGATACGTTCACATATGATAACGTCGCGTCTGCAATAGCTGAAAAATCTATGGAACTGCACAATGACAATCACATTACGGACGCACAAGGCAAACGTATAAGCGTCGGACTGGTACGATTCGCGAACATTAAAAACCTTGTGGCAGTCGTTAAAAAATTCAAAGGTGAAGGAGCAGCTTTCCATCTCTGCTGCTACCACTCCGCATTTCCTCTGCTCATGCGCTCCGAGATAGAAAGACATCTGGACAAAATACTCAAACGAAACAACGGAAAACAACCTTTCGACCATGAATACGTACGCTCCGCAGTAGCGTCCCAGCCGGACAAAAAAGACCATATCTTTATAGTGTTCGCCTCCCCCGTCGCCGAAGTCGGGCGCGACCATGATTATGACTGGGCAATTGCCGAACCGTCATCCATGAAATCGCTGATACAGCTTGCCGGACGCGTCCGAAGACACAGGGATGGCGAATGGCATAAGGTTAACATACTGATATTGAACAAAAACATTAATGCCTACCAAGGAAAAGAGTGCGCATATTGGAAGCCGGGATTTGAATCGAAGGAATTTCTGCTGAACAATCATGACTTGAACAACATTCTGGATTTCAGCCAGTATGCGGAGATAGATTCCGTGCCCAGAATAATCGAGCAGGAAGAGCTTAAACCTGCGGAGAACCTTTGCGACCTTGAGCACAGCCACCTTAGAGCTGTTATGAGCATCGACGAACAAAACAAAGTAAGAGGAATAAATACATTCTGGGAAACAGACCTGTTTATGTCGGCATATTTGCAGAAAATATACAGATTCAGGAATAGCGTTGCTGATACCGAGCTTGTGTATTTATGGGATGAGGACGCTGAAAAGGCGGATTTCAATGATGTGACGTATAAGGGCGAGATAACCGGATTTCACTATATTCCATACGAGACTTTTGCCGGAGCGGACAGATTCTTCATTCCTCTGGACTATAGAAGATTGCTTGAGGACTTGGCAGAAAAGCTGGGCAGAAGCATGGCGGACTGTTCAAGTAAGTTCGGGCGCTTCACCGTCAGCAACAGAGAAGGTACAAAAAAATATACTCCCTGTCTGGGAGTATATAAGGAAGTGGAATAAGCTGCCTGTGCGGCAGTGGAAAGAAATTAAAATAACAAATTTAAAGGTATATTTCTAAGCTACCTATACGATAGTTATTTACTATTATCATATTTTTTTTGAAAATAGAATACTACATTATGAATACTTTGCAAATTCTACTTATTATAAATGACAAATTTAAATGTATAGGCAATTGACTTTCTCAACAATGTGCATTATTATTCTTTTATCAAAGACAAACTGGAGAATAATATGCAAAAAAATAATCTGGATAAAAAAACAACCAGTACAACAATTGCGGGAGAAATACGCTTTGGTCCATTTGGCAAATTGGACATCCACTTTTTCTTCAACAGGAGCACTAACAAAGGACAAGACAAAACTACAGGAGGTGCAAAGCATGAGCGAATCACAAAGCGATGAAAAGAGAAATCTTCGCGAGTTCATCGAAGCGTTTATCGGTGAAAGACTGAAACCGAAGCTCGAAGATATCGAAAAGCAGATGCAGAAAGCTGTCTCTCCGGAGGCTATTCAGGAGATTCAGGACAAAGCTGACAAGCTGAGAGAGGACTACAGCACTGACAAATGGCTGGCATCCGCGGCGAAAAGAGCATCGCAGATAAAGGTTGCCACCCATATACCTAAATTCACGCACTCATCCTCCAAAGCATCGCCTGTGTTTTCTTCCGGCGCTAAAGACACAGGATATATAGGAACGCACACCGTAAGCAAGATACAGCCGGACGTAACGGGCAACGCTGCGGCTCTGGATGTTTTCTCTTTTCTCAGGAGCAACTGGAAAGACAAAACCATTCTGGAGATGATGGAAGAAAGAACACCGGAAATAATATCCGCACTGTCGAATGACAAAGAGGAGGCAAACGACCTGATTGACAGCTTTCTCAGCGTTAAAGAGATAACCTCCCCCTCTTCCCACACTCTCATGAAGCAGGTTTACTTCCCTCTGGAAGACGGAAGCTATCATCTGCTCAGTCCGGTTTTCCCCTCTTCTCTCGTACATTATGTATATAACCACATAAAAGAGGCGCGCTTTTCCGAAGAGACCAAAGCAGCAAAAGAAGCGAAAAGAAAAGGTCTTGCAGCGGCATCAGGCTTTTCGGATTTCCCCGATACCGCTGTCATGGCTTACGGAGGTACAAAACCCCAGAACGTAAGCCAGCTTAACAGTGCCAGAGGCGGTTCGAATATACTCCTTCCGTCCTACCCGCCGAAATGGGAACCGAAAAACGTGCGCCCCATATACGACAGCTCTGTTTTCGCATATGTATTCGGACATCGACCGTATGTCAAAGAGCTTTTATCCAGACTGACAGGTGTCCTGCGCTCCCATAAAAACGATGTGGACATCCGCAATGAACGCGAAGAAATAATCGACGCGCTCTCCACAGAACTTTGGAACGTTGCGGCGGAGCTCTCCGAACTTCCGGCAAGCTGGAGCAAAGATGCAAAGTGCAGACTGACCAAAGCGGAAAAGCTCTGGCTGGATCCGCCGCAGGAAAATGATGAGGCATGGGCGGCATACGTCGGCGGGGAATGGTGCATCGAAGTTGCGCACTCCTTCGCAAGCTGGACAAACAGGCAGATAAGCCGCATTCATAAAGATAAAAAGACGCCTGAAAAGAATGAACATATGGAATGGAAAAAGATTGCCGCCGACGTTCTGAAAGACCTTCTTGAGGAGCGTGTATATGCATAAAATACCGGATCATATACTCGTTCTGCCCCGTCTGCGGGTACAGAACGTCAACTGTATATCAGGACCACTCACATGGGGATTCCCTACCGTAAGCTCTTTCTGCGGCTTCACACACGCCATCAGCAGAAAACTGAGCAGCGAAACAGCATTAAACGGAGTCGGTATAATCAGCCATTCCTTTGAGCCTCAGGCGCACAAAACCGGTTATGAGAAACGGTTCAGCCAGACCCGCAACCCGCTGGAAAGCGACGGAAGCACCGCCGGAATCATTGAAGAGGGCAGAGCTCACATCACAGTCAGCCTTCTGATAGGTGTATACGGACAGCAGCCGGACATAAAAGAACTGACCGGAATAATCCAAAGTCTGAAAATCGCAGGCGGTTCGATACTGCCCCTAAAAAGAGAGCCGTATTTCGTCACGCTGAACCAATACAAACAGGAGGACTACCCAGTCTTCAGAAAGACCGTCAGAAAATTTCTGCCCGGCTTCGCCCTTCAGGACAGAAGCGACTTTCTGGCACAGCACCACTCGCAAATGCAGTCGGAATGTCCTGACAAAACCCTGCTGGACGCACTGCTCGACCTTTCTGCACTTAAATACGGCTTCGCAGAAACCGAAGACGGAAAAGCGGAATGGTACCCTTACAGCGAAAAGAAAGGCTGGCTTGTACCCATCCCCGTGGGCTACATCGGCATATCGCCAGTTTATCAGCCCGGCGAAGTGAAAAACACAAGAGACACCGAAACCCCGTTCAGGTTCGTCGAAGCGGCATACAGCCTCGGCGAGTGGAAAAATCCGCTGAAACTGGGCGGTTTTGACGAAATACTCTGGTTTTACGACGCAGACGGCGACGTCTATTCATGCAAGCATAAAAAATTTTACGAATAAGGAGAAATAAAATGGCTTCATCAAAAAACGCATCAGTGCTGGCTTTCGAACGCAAAATCGACGTATCCGACGCTCTCTTTTTCAGTGCGGACTGGGAAAACAGAGACAAGTCCGGACTCTGGAAAAAGATTGAACTGAAAGAAAAATCCGTCAGGGGCACAATCTCAAACAGAATGAAGGGAAAGGAACAGGACGCAGCAAAACTTAACGCAAAGATTGAGGACCCCAACCTGCAAAGAGTTGACGTTGCGGCGCTCCCCATGGATTCGGACACTCTTTGTGCCATCTTCACCGTGAAAATCCTCGGCGGCGTGGGAACACCGTCCGCATGTAACAACGCGGAATACAAGGAATGTCTGGAAGCGGCGGCTGCGGAATATAAAAATGAATTCGGATTTAAAACCCTCGCCGACAGATATGCTCAGAACATCGCCAACGGACGTTTCCTCTGGAGAAACAGGGTCGGCGCGGAGCAGCTTGAGGTGGTAGTCAGAAGAGTCGTTGAAGGAAAAGACAAAAATGAACTGCGCTTCGACGGGTTTGCATACAAGCTGGATGATTTTGCAAAAGCCGACGACAACGTGTCCGCACTGGGTGACCTGATTGCCGAAGGTCTTTCCGGTGATTCGTTCGTTATTTTTGAGGTAAAAGCATTTGTGCGGATGGGACGCGGACAGGAGGTTTTTCCCTCTCAGGAACTCATTCTGGACAGCTCCGGCGGCGGCAAAGGTAAAAAAAGCAAAACACTTTACGAGGTTGAAGGCGCGGCAGGGCTGCACTCACAGAAAATAGGAAACGCCATACGCACAATAGACACATGGTATGACGATCTGGCGGAAATGCCTATCGCTGTTGAACCATACGGCTCCGTCACATCCCTCGGATGCGCATATCGCCAGCCAAAAGACAAAACAGATTTCTACAGCCTTCTTGACAACTGGATGCTCAAAGATAAAAAGCCGTCAGCCGAAAACCAGCACTTTGTCATGGCTGTGTTCATACGCGGCGGAGTATTCGGCGAATCAGAAAAGGAATAAATCATGGATTATTATATAGATATAAAAGTCAGGAAAAATCCTGAGATTGCCCCGCAGGTTATCCTAAACACACTGTTTGAAAAAGTGCACCTTATCCTTGCGGAACAGAAGAGAAGTGACGTGGGCATCAGTTTCCCCGAATTTTCCGAAAAAGGCGAACATCTCGGCAATATATTGAGGCTGCACGGCAGTCTGGACGCATTGCAGGACATAGGCGAACACAGATTTGTCAGACATATGAAAGATTATGCGGATTTTGGCAGAGTTAAAAAAGTGCCTGCCGTTCAGAAATTTTTCATTGTCAGCCGCGTTCAGGCAAAAAGCAGTCCGGAACGTTTGCGGCGCAGGTATATGAAAAGGCACGGCTTGACAGCGGAACAGGCGGCGGAAAAAATTCCGGATTCTGCCGCAGAAATGCTCGTTCTGCCGTTTATATCTCTGAACAGCATAAGCACAGGACAAAAGTTCAGGCTTTTCGTTCGACATACGGAAACACCTGAATTTTCCGGCGGAGAGTTCAGCACATACGGTTTCAGCAAAACGGCAACCGTACCCAAATTCTGACCCTAATTTTTCGAAGGATAAAAAACCCTTTTGTATCAGCAGGTACGTTCCGCGCTTTGCAAAAGGGTTTTTATTTTATTTTTCAGCTTAGTTGAAAGTTATGAAACATATGTGTCATAATTGTTCTAGTTCACTGCCGCACAGGCAGCTTAGAAAATCTCCTCGGCGACTTCATCGACAGAGCCTTTGTTCACTGCCGCACAGGCAGCTTAGAAAACAGCGATAAGACCGAGCAGAGACCAGAATAAGTTCACTGCCGCACAGGCAGCTTAGAAAATTCATGGCGTACGAGAAATTTTTGATATAGCGTTCACTGCCGCACAGGCAGCTTAGAAAACATGGGCGGCGGCGTTTACGGCACGTATGAAGTTCACTGCCGCACAGGCAGCTTAGAAAATATGCTGATAAAATTGAATTGGAACAACTTCGTTCACTGCCGCACAGGCAGCTTAGAAATGTGGCGTTTGCACAGTTTGACCCCGAACACGGTTCACTGCCGCACAGGCAGCTTAGAAAAGATTAACAGAAAGAGTAGCAACGCCGATGGCAGTTCACTGCCGCACAGGCAGCTTAGAAATGTAAGTGCCGGGGACGCAAGCGGGGCTTTCGGTTCACTGCCGCACAGGCAGCTTAGAAAGTCTCGTACTGAAACTTGAACGATTTTCCGTAGTTCACTGCCGCACAGGCAGCTTAGAAATTCAGGAAAAGTATAACCGCGCGGGCAGTTTGATATTTTTTCGCAGATGGTTTGATATACAAAACGCAAAAAAAAAGCCGGGTTATCAGCCCGGCTTTACATTTCTTTAAAAGTTCTTAATTATCAATTCTTTAGCATTTGTTTTATTGCCTTTCCCTAGAGTGTACTGGGTATTGACTGGTAACAGCTCAAATCCGCTGAAAATCTGCCTTATCTCCGGCACGTCATTTATCGACAGAATAAACTTACCTTCCAGCTTTGAAAGAGTCTCATTCAGCACCGAGAAGTCAGCCTTGCTGAATATCCCCTTGCCGTAGTCGTCCTCATTATCATAATAAGGCGGGTCGAGGTAAAACAGGCTGTAGGGTCTGTCGTACCTTTTCAGTATCTCAGTATAGTGCAGGTTCTCAATGTAGACCCTTGAAAGCCTTAAATGTGCCGCAGAGAGGTCTTCCTCTATGCGCATAAGATTGAAGCTGGGCGGAGAGCTGGGGGCATAGCCAAAGTTTTGCCCTGCGACCTTCCCTCCGAACGCTGTTTTCGCCAGATAATAGTATCTTACCGCACGCTGGATATCCGTAAGAGTCTCCGGCGGGATCTGCTGTAACCTTTGAAACTCATCTCTGCTTACCAGCATCCATTTAAGCTGTCTGTAAAACTCTTCTAAATGGTGTTTAACGACCCTGTAAAGAGTGATTAGATCGCTGTTAATGTCGTTCAGAACCTCGGTGTGTGATGGCTCTTTGCGAAAGAAGATGTTGCCCGCCCCGGCGAACACCTCCACATAACACTGATGCTGTGGAAAGTGACCTATTATTGTCTTTGCAAGTTTGCTCTTGCCTCCAATATAAGGGATTATAGCACCCATAAGTATACACTCCTATTGACCATTTTGTGACTGCTCTGCTACAATCCCCTTGCCCAAATTGCGCAAAAAAGGGCTGGGCGGCAGCAGATATCTGTGGGAGTGTTTGCGCACTTCCAGCTCGTAGTTACAGCTACGAACTTGCCGTCCTTTTATTCTGTTATTAAGCCGTGCCCGACTAAGATTGTGTTCACAAGCCCTTCCAACTCTTCACTTTTAACTCTGCTTGAGATGTCTGACTGAATTAGATGAATTGTTGATGATGCAGACATAATACTTTCAAAATCATTCAAATCTATGAGACCTGAAGACAGCAGAACGACCTTGTTTGCCGCAGTTGCGACTCCGAGTCTGCCGAAACCTGCCGCAGTTTGAACCAACTCACCGCCAACGCCGACATAAACAGATCCGCCGACCGTGAAAGATGCGTAATCCAGCGTAATTTCGACCCCTACATCGCATATTGCGAAAAACTGTGTTCCATCCGCCGCATCTGAAGCAGCGACACCATGGAGCTGCTCACCGAGTTCGGCATGTTTGTATTTTCCGTCAGACAGCATTGTGACTGCGTGACCTTTTATAATCGTTCCTGTCGCTGTGCAAAGGCGGGTACGTCCGCGTTCTATCATATCCACGGCAGCGTTATAGACTGCCGCCGGGTCTGTCAGGGATGTTGGCATCTTAGGCAAACCGTAGTTTTCAGTGTAGCTCATGATATCACCTCCAAAGTTTTTGTAGCCGCCGCCGAACTTCCGGCAGCGCAGTTTTTAACGATTGAGACTGTCAGCTCCGACGGACTGCCGTCCGACGTCCAATCTGTCTCTGAATATACATATATGGCATCTGCGGTTGTTACAGAGCGCTTAACGTCACCGTCTACGAACACAGAAACGGAGAAATTGATAAAGTCCGTATCTTCCATCATGGCGTTCAGCCTGCTCCGGTTGCGTGTCACCCATGTTACCGTGAGGTCTCCGGCACTGAACAGTTTCGCATCTCCCATGCCGTTCACTGATATATTATCAACTTTCAGCGGGCGGTCGCCCTCTGCTTCGAATTTATCATTATATGCTGTGCAGTCTGAAAGTTCCTGAACTGCTCCGGCAGCATTGTAAGCGGCGAACTTGTAATAGAATGTGTTCCCTGAAAGCGTTGCGGGTTTCTCTCTGAAGAACATATCAGAAGACAGAAACACTATTTGTCCCGGCTTAATATGCGAGAATCCGTTCAGTGTCGGGCATCCCATTACATCTGCGATAAGCGTGTCGATTTCCCATGTCCTCGCACCGATCTGGAGAGCAGAACCAATCCGCAGAAACATTCCAGAGCCGGGCATATATGCAAGATTATTAAAACCGCCGAGCAGGAACGTATCAATGTCAGCATAGCTGTTCAGCGTTTCGTCAGAAGTGATGCGCACAACAAGACTGTCTTCAAAAACGTTGAGCACGTCGCCGTATGCCGCAACTGCTTCTGTGTTGTCTACATATGAATATGTACTGTTATCAGAACTTTCATAAATTGCAGAACCTACATAACCTGTGTCGTCTGCAAGCGGGGCAACAGCGAGAACATAACCTGTTTTTCCGCCTGTTATTAATTTCGGAAGTTCAAGTATGAATGCTGTATCAATAGACTGCAGAGGCAGCCTGACAGACGAGACAGAGCCGCGGGCAGACGCAGGCACTGCGCCAGTTTCGACATACCCGCTAACTTGCTGTAGTTTAACAGACAGCTCGTAATTTTCTGACAGTTCTGTTTCAAGAACGAGCATAGAAACATGAAGCCCTGATGCCTCATGTTTCAGCTTCACGAGTGTTCCGACTTCAAAATATCTATTGAAACGAAGACCCGTTTTCAACGTTATCTCAAGCGGTCGCTCCATATTTTTCTGTAAATAGTAATCAGCAAGCCATTGAGCATACGTGCCCGAAGTGCACGCGAGCATTTCCATTTGAACGTCGCGGTTTCCTGATTTATCAATATCGCACTCGTCGCTTGCCGCTTCTGTCGTTCTGTCGTATTTCTTATCTCTGTCAGAATAGTTGATACGAACTTTATTCTTTGTTTCAGACACAGCACGACGTTTTATATCTACGTTGCTCGATGCGAGTATCACGTCTGCTATTTCAAGTTCATAATCGTAAGCGGAACCATTTATCACATATTTGCCATTATTCGCTAAAGCCGCAAAATTGAAAGTTGTAGTTACATCATCAAAACTCATTCTGATAAAAAATGGATGATATCGTGATAATTCATCAAGAGCGTCAACAAGAGTAATTTCATCATTATAAAGAGGACTGATTTTATATATTGTGCCATCATTGACATAACTCAGAAACTGTATTTGTCCCATGTTTTCACTGTAAATTGAACCGATTCCGTTCACACGAAATGCGTTTTCATTGGCATCAGTATATTTCCCGAGCGCAAGACCTGACCTGCCATACATCAGCTCAGCTGCGACAGTGACAGGTGTGATATCAGTAATAACAGTAATCGGAACCCATAAGTGTTCGGTTTTCGTTTCAATGACGGGCGGAATCTCGCCGACGTACGCATGTCTGTAATAATACATGCGACGAAGATACATAATTACGTCAGCCCAGATAACTTCCGGTTCTTCCTGAAAAACAGGCAACTCAACACCATAGAATGGATATGCGCGCTTTGTTATTTCGACATTAATATCGAAATGGTCTTCATATTGAGAAAATTCAGGAATCGTAATTTCATATCTGCTTAAAAGTTCGCTTGTGTCACGCTCCCAGTCGCGACCTACGAATACAGTACGTTCAAAATTTTCTCCGACTAAGTGAAGATAAAAACTCCATATGCCGCCTATATACTTAATGTCATTTCCGCCGGACAGATAATCAGCCGGAGTCGTTTTCAGAATGCAATACTGAAACGCATCAAAAGATTTCCAGTTGTCGATACCTGCGGACTGCTGACTAAGCACGAACGAGCCGCTGAACACCCAACGCTTTTTATCATAACGCTCTCGCAGCGCCCAGACTTCACACGACACAATTGCAACATCTGAATAGTCAGTCTGCCCCGGTGCGAATTTATCAGGATGCACAACGTATGACCTTATTTTTTTGTATGTATCATAGTAAACAGTCGCAAATCGCCCGAACCCTAAAGCACGAAAAACATCGTCGTTAGGGTCTTCGTCTGTTTCGATTACAACATCATATAAGCCTTTGAAATTATCTGAACCTATTGTTTCCTGAGTTCCCGTCCCATTTTTGTAATAATAACTTGAATATTCAACTTGCTTGACACCCGCTTGCCTGACATACGGTACATCGCTCATATCATTGCCGAGTTCGCCGAATCCGCCGAGCCACGCAGAACCATTGTATGGCAGTGACAATACAAAAGACAGCGCAGGAATAGACGGCGATGAGCCGAGGTCGAAGTCTTCAAATACGCAGTAACAAACGTTTCTGTACGCTGTAGCATTTTCCATATTTGTAGCGAGCAACGGATCTATTGCCTGATTTCCGTGCCCGCTATAGAAACGTATATTCGTGTACTTTCCTAAATCCAGTTCTTCATCATTTTTGTATATTTTTACGAGATTTGCCGAATAGCCGTTTGTATGACACAAAGATATCGCGAACGACAAAGTATATGTATATGACGTGTAACTGCCGCCGCCACCGCCTTTGCCCGCTTTTTGCTTGTGCTTATGAGATTTCAGCTTGTCGTACCAGATTATATTGCCAGACAGCTTTCGCTCACCAAGAAGCACAGGAATACGGGTTCCTTCGGCTATACTCGGCAGTGTTATACCGTTGTCCGCTTTTTGTCCTGACACTTTTGTCGGAAAAATCCAGCGTATGAGATAGCTGGCGGCAAAAGAGAGTGCTGTTGTCGCTAAAATCTGCATCCGAACCTCCATACAGAATGAAATCTGTTTCGAATATCAGACAGCGGGAAATACACAACACCGCGCACTATGTGAGCGTGCACGCCGATTCCGTTTTCAACATAGAAGCCGACGTGTGATGCGCATTTGCCGTAGCTGTAGCAGAGAACGTCGCCGAATTGCATATCATCAGGCTTTATCTGAACACACTCTCTTTCGAGTGCTTCAATGACGCCTGAGCGCGTATTATGCTGTGCCCAGTCCCGTGGATACCATCCAAGCATGACTGATTTATCAAGCCAGCCCATCTCTTTTGCAACCTCCACAACGAACCACGCGCAGTCAACACCTGAACCTTTAATACGCTGAAAATGTCGCCACGGTGTTCCGCGCCAGCTTTCAATAACTTTTTTAAACTCGTCCATGTTACACCTTCAGCGCCGTGTCTGATTCGGGAATATACTCGAAACCAAGGAAGTTGATGAGATTATTGAATTTGTTTTTACATGTATCTGACGACTTGTCACAGCCTGCCCAGACAGAAAATGTATCTCCGACGGCAAACTCGTTCCAGAACGGCTTATCAAGATACATTACGCCAACGTTTGTTGGCATCAACATGTAAACAGCAGAGAACAAAGACCACGCAGACGGGTCCGACATGCCGTAACGGACAAAATCTTCATTACTGAGTTTCGATGAAGACGACAGCATAACACGTCTTGACTGCCCGGTATTTGCTCCTGACGTAACAGTCATTATGCCGCTCCGAAACCAATTAGCCCCGAAATTCTCAAGACCGATTGACACTACGATGCGTTTATCATCTTCATAAATACCGTCAATAGCTGCATCAGCTCTGAACGCATCTTTATCAACCCGACAGTTATAGTCGTATAATGTGTGATTACACTGACGCTGATAGACAAATTTCGGGATTGTCTCTTCGAGATAGTGCATCAATGTCTTTACTTTTAGTGTCACTTCGCTGAGTGTTGCATTTATCTCTCCGGCGACGTGTCCTCGCCACCAGTATTCATAAGCCTGCTGCTTATGCTCGTATACAATCAGATTCAGTTCTGCACCGTCGAAATAGCCGTCTTTTGCCATGCCCAGCACGTTCCTGCTATCCATTTCAACGGCGTTTATTCCCA
>DKFP01000007.1 GCA_002452405.1 Deferribacteraceae bacterium UBA6793
TGTCAACATTAAAGAAACTCTCCACTGGTTTGGAAATCTCGCTTCAAGACCTTGTAGAGCAGTTAGAAAAATCACAGTTTTAATTCTCAATCTAATCAGAAAATATCATTAATAAGCGTCAACTACTGTCGTCATTATAAATGATTTTATTCTTGAAGATATTTTTGTATTTCATACAAGCGGCATGAGGTGCAGACAGACAGACCGAAAAGCTACTATGTCCGTGAGGCTCTGGAAAACTATCTGAAAGGTCTTGGGTATCTATATCGCCGTCAGAATCGTAAATTACTTCGTGAGCGTCTTTCAGTGTCAGATAATCCAAAGTCATTGGGAAAACAGTTGTCAGGTTCTATCAGTCAGTTTTGGCGGTTCAGGGTAGGGGATTACCGTATTATCTGCGATATTCAGGATGATGAACTTGTCATAATTGCCCTTCGCATTGCCCACCGAAAAGAAGTTTACTGAAATCCTTTTTTATAATGTAAGAAAACATAAGAACTGGCTCATTGCTTGGCAAAAAGTTCAGTGATAATTTCAGCCTGATTTCCGCCTAATGCTAAGAATTCATTCCTAAGCTGAACCATGCTATTAAGGATTCCTTTTTTAACTTTTACGCCCGTATAAGACCCTTTGTGCGTTTTATATTTGACGTTGCCGATTATTGCTTCATTTCTGATTTTGTCGGCAATCACTATTGACTCCTGAATGTTAACTTTTGTTAATATTTTTAGGATGTATGCCAGTACGTTTGGAACTGTTCTGTTCTCAAGGTTTTTCAGAGTTGCCTTTTCATAAACATATTCAGTCCGAATTACACCTTTTTGATATATCGCAGGGTATCTGTATTCAGTCATTTTTGCTTTTATTTCCGCCGTTTTGTTGTAACGGCGTATTAGCCAGTTATCCTTATTTTTGGTCTGCAAATATGAAGAACCTAACACATCATCTTCGGGTTTAAATTCCAATATGTTCATTTGACTTTTACCGGAATAGCACCCCTTTAATAGGGGGTATACTTCTGTTCCTTCACAATCTACATAAACATCAATGCGTGTTAATCTGATTTCTGAATTGATTTCCACATAATCGGCTAAAAATTCATGCACGTTTTTTTCTATATCGCAGAAGCCCTTATGGCGACCTATGAAATACAGAGCATACAGTTCAACAACGCAATATTTGCTGCGGTTGTCAAAGCCTATTGATGCAAGCGGACTTTTGTACCATGTATAGCCTTTTGATTCTGCACTATATTCAAAGTCAGCATCAAAACGCTGATTATCTTTCAACTGATAGTCAGAAAAAGAAAATTTCAATCTATCAATGCCGTAATTAATCAGCTCCATAACCGATTCCCTGCTTGGTATACTCCCCTTGTTAGAAGTAGGGGGGTAAATATTAATCCGAAATGTTTCATGCGGTCAGGTCTCTGCCTATCATGCCGCATCAGAAGACAACGGATACTTTTCATTTTTTCAGTACCGTTAATCAACCTGTACAGGCAGGTTAAGAGCCTTAGAATACGGATTAAATGGATTCAACGGGCATGTTGTGACTGTGCATTTCTGGATACCGTCAGGGTATCCGCCTTCACATTCATAACATTTAGCAATAATTGCATCGTTTCTTGTAAGGCGTTCACCGTTGAGGTGCTTATTAAACAGGGCTTTCCCTTTGAAACGTTTTCCTTCTGCTTTCATGGTTATGCCCCCCTGCTTTCAGTAACTTTGGATTCAATCCACTGCATAACATCGGCTTCAAGCCATGCAACAGCACGCATACCAAGTTTGATTGGCTTCGGGAAATCGCCTTCTTTGATTTTCAGATAGATTGAGCTTCTTTTAAGCCCTGTGACTCTTTCGACTTCGTTTCGTCTAATGAGTTTTTTAGTCATTGTTGTACCTCACTGGTTTTTTCAATAAGGTAAAGCAAGAGAGCTAAGTAATCCATGAGAGGTATTTTAGAAAAGTTTTGCAACACTTAATATGTTGGTATATTTAAAAAATATTTAATCCATAGCTCTTAAGCCTTCAGGTACGACATATATATCTTTAAATTTACCATAAGCTGTTCTGAAAGTATTTGATGTAACAATCTGACCGTTTTTTCTGAAAATAGATTCAGCAATTTGGCAACCAGAACGAACATTAGCGTTTGTTTTTTTGTGTGGGGATTTTTCACTGTGATAAGGCGGAATACCGAATAGCACTTTTAAAGCCCATACCATTAAGCCTCTTGCATAACCAACACGTCCATCCCCTATCAAATTTTTGTGATTTTTTCTGATTTTTTCGGGTTCCTGCATTACACCTGAGAAGCTTGCAAAAACTAGAGTAATTAAAGGTTCTGGTAGTGAAGGTAAAAGCTTGGTTATGTCTCCCCCTTTTTTACGGATGAACTTTGCTAACGAAAGTTTAATAATTTCAAGTGCCAAAGAGTTTATTTCGGCAAGTTTAATCATTCGTAATATTTCATTATTATAAGCAAAATGTTCGTATCCCGCATTGTGTTCGTCTGAATATATTTCGAGATTTTTTAAATATAAATCAGAGTGTTCTTCTAACGAACGAAGGGGGTACGCTTCAGCAATAACTTCATAAATTGTTTGAAAATGCTGTTCAAATTCTTCTTCCGTAAACGTGGGAATATCTCCTCTTTCTACTCTGCTAGGTAACTGAATAAGGTCAATATTGCTATTGGCTAGCAAAAACCAAAAGCTATCTATTCTTTTTTGTTTATATCCTTCAGGTATATCTTTTTTATCCATTTTTCAATCCATCCAGATAGTCAGCCCACCATTGCATCATATCAGTTCTTTCCGCAAGATATTCAGCATGGTTATAGGCGGCTTTTACTTTGTTTTGTTCCATATGGGCAAGCTGTACTTCTATTATAGCAGATTTAAAACCATTCTCATGTAAGAGCGTTGATGCTGTTCCTCTGAAACCGTGGGCGGTGACTTCTTCTTTAGTATAGCCCATCCTATGCAGAGCGGCGTTAATGGTGTTGTTGCTCATGGCTCTGTCTTTTGAACGTACAGAAGGAAAAACATACTTCCAATGTCCTGTGAGCGGCTGAATCTCTTTCAATACGGCTATTGCCTGTTTGGACAAAGGAACAATATGTAATCTTCTCATTTTCATTTTAACGGCGGGTATTCTCCATTCTCTTTTATCAAAATCAATTTCTGACCATTCCGCATGTCTCAGTTCGCCCGGTCTGACAAAGACAAGAGGAGCAAGTTTTAAAGCACATCTGGTTACAAATTCCCCTTCATAGCCGTCTATAGCTTTAAGTAAGCCGGACAATTTCACGGTATCCGTTATGCTTGCCATATTTTTTGTTTGAGTAGGCAGCAATGCACCTCTAAGTATCAGGGTTGGGTCAGTTAAGCATTTGTTATTTAAGACACCGTGTCTGAATATTTCACTGCATATGCTTTTGGCTCTGTGTGCCGTCTCTATTGCTCCTCTGGATTGAATACGGCTTAGGACATTTAGAACATCTTGTGGAGTTATGTTTTTTATAGGCGTTTTTCCCAGATAGGGGAAAATGTCTTTTTCTAATGACCTCCATTTTGTCTTGGCATGTTGCGGAGTCCATTTAGATTGAAATTTAACAAACCATTCAGTAGCGACAGATTGGAAGTTGTTTTCAGTATCTTCAAGTAGGCTGTTCTTATTAAGTTTGCGAACACTGGAAGGGTTGATGCCGTTATCAAGCATCTTTCTGGCTTCGTCTCTTCTGGCTCTTGCTTCTTTCAGCGAGGTTTCAGGATAAACCCCTAAAGAGATAAGTTGTTGCTTGCCTGCATAGTAATATTGAAACTTGAAATACTTTGAGTCATTTTTCATGACCTGAAGGAACATGCCTTTTTCATCGAAAATTTTAGTGACTTTTTTTGTTTCATCAAATTTAGCTTTTTTGACTTTCATTTCAGTAAGCGGCATAAAAATTTCCTCTCAAAAATGTACCGTTACTCCTAACTGGCTTATAATATGTGTGAAATTACATGATTAACGGTTTAGCCTTATGGTGTATTATAATGTACCGTTACATGTACCGTCAAGTACATCTGGATTTAAAAAGACCTTTCTGGAATATATTAGATGCTAACTTGCTTATATTTAGGCAATAAAAAAGGCTTCTCAGATTTCTCTGGAAGCCTTTAGAATCCTTTAAGATGGAGGCGGTGGGAATCGAACCCACGTCCGAAGAACTTTCAACCAAAGGCGCTACATGCTTAGTCTGCGTATTAATCTTTTCCCGTTTGCTGAAACACAGACAATCCTACAAACGGAAGCAACCCCAAAGTTTCATCCCTTTGCCGAGGTACTCAAAGGAACAATCCCACTAGTTGTTTGTGCCCTCAGTCAGGCCATGGGCGAGTCTTAACTGAGGACATCGTGCCTTAAGCGGCAGCGAGTGCGTATTCGTCGTTAGCAATTATATGCTTTGGCTTTACTAACGGGGTAACCCCCCCGGCATGCTCCCGTGACCTACGTTTCCCCGTCGAAACCGTGCGCCCCCGTGAGATAAAGATACAAAAGCTCCCGCAAAGGGGAGCCTTGTATCAGATACTATAGTAAACCTCTGAGATTTTGCAAGAAATATTACAGCAGTTCAAGCCTTTCCTTCAGATCCTGCGCGTGGGCGAGTGCCATTTTTTCTATCTCGTCCTTGTCGCCCGAAACCCCGGGGATGTATGTCATTCCGTATGAAATTACATCTTCCGTTGTTTCCATCTGCGTGAACTCACATAGTGCTCTTACAGGTTGAAGCAGAACTTCCATATGGTCATGTTCCGGCGTAACATATTCGTGTTTTGAACCGCCTGCGGTCATTGAAACCACAAGTTTTTTACCTTTCAGCTTATCGCCTCCGGTACCATATGCAAAACCGTAAAGCAGGACGTCTTCAAACCATTTCTGAAGTATTGACGGTGTGCTGAACCAGTAGAAAGGGAATTGAAACACGATGATATCCGCTTCTGTAAGCGCCTTTTGTTCCGCCGCAACGTCAAATTCGCCGTTTTTCAGGTTATCCGCAAGTATGCGCACAGAAACGTTATCGACCTTTTTCATATATTCGCTGATAAGCCTGTTCGAAAGCGAGTTTTCAGGGTGCGGATGCCCCATTATCATAACTGTTGTTTTCATATTGGACTCCTTTTGTTCATCTTATGCTATAATGACAGCAGAAGAGTAGTAATGTCCATGTGAAGATTTACAGAAGATTGCTATAATCAAACTTCACAAATAAGTCTCTATTGTGTATAAAAATCTTATGCATTTATATATAGTGTTTGCAAAAATAATGAGTTGTTTGTACAAACCATTGTTAATAATGTTCTTTCTGGCGTCTTTGTTCACTTGTCGGGCTTTTGCATACGATGAGGAATGTCTAGCCAGAGCATCTGCCAGATATGGTGTGCCGGAGATAGTCATTAAGGCCATCATAGATATGGAGAGTGGCGGGAACAGACTCGCCGTGAACATTGAAGGGAAACCTTATTTTCCGAAATCAGATTATGATGCGGAGCAACTGCTTACCAAAAACAAAGGCCGAAGCACCGACGTCGGGCTTATGCAGGTGAACAGCTTCTGGTTTGCTAAGTTGGGTGTTCCTCAGTCATACGGGTTCAGTGAGTGCTTTAATATAAACTTTGGAACGTGGATACTTGCGTATGAGATAGGCAACCACGGATTAAACCTTAAAGCTATAGGTAAATACCATTCTCCAAATGAACTGCGCGGAAAGTCTTATGCTTCAAGAATACTCGATAAAATGATTAAAATATTAAATAAAGGATGATTTAATGAACAACATACTTGTCACTGGAGGAGCTGGATATATCGGTAGCCATGTTGTTAAACAACTGGCGCAGGATGCGGATAACCGGATCACTGTCCTTGATAATTTTTCAACCGGTTTTCTGAATACTCTCAAAATACTTCAATCAAAATTTTATAACATATACACAGCTGAAATGGATCTTTGCTGCTGGGAAAATGTGGCTGATTTCATTAAAAGAGAAAAGTTTGACGCAGTAATACATTTTGCTGCCTCGCTGATTGTGCCTGAATCGCTGAAGGATCCTCTCAGGTATTACCTTAACAACACGGCAAATACGGCAAATCTTGTAAAATGCTGCCTTGAATCCGGTACGGATAAGTTTATTTTCAGTTCCACAGCGGCAGTTTATGGCGAGCCTGATATAAAAGGATTGGCAGGTGTCGGTGAAGATATCGCGTGTAATCCTATAAATCCCTATGGAAGAAGTAAAAATTTTAGTGAACATGTTATAAGGGATGCTGCGTTTGCCTGCGATACGTTCCGATTTGTAATTCTTCGCTATTTTAATGTTGCCGGAGCTGATGAAGACGGGCTTATCGGTCAGTCTACGCTGAACGCTACGCATCTTATAAAGGTTGCCGCTGAAACAGCTCTTGGCAAAAGGCATAAAATGAGTATCTTCGGCACGGATTATCTAACCGCCGACGGCACCTGTGTAAGAGATTACATACATGTGGACGATCTGGCATCAGCGCATATCAAGGCTCTTGAATATCTTGAAAACAGTAAAGAGGGTATTTTTAACTGCGGGTACGGACACGGATATTCTGTTCGCGAGGTGATAGATACCATGAAACGTGTCAGCGGCGTGGATTTCGCAGTTGAAGAGGCATCCAGAAGAGAGGGAGATCCTGCACTTCTGATATCAGACAGTTCAAAGATAAGGGAACTTATGGGGTGGAAACCGAAACATGATGACCTTGAATACATATGCAGAACAGCTCTTGAATGGGAGAAAAAATTATGAAAGGCATAATACTCGCAGGCGGAAGCGGAACAAGACTGTTTCCGGCAACTAAAACCATTTGTAAGCAGCTTATACCGATTTACGATAAACCAATGATCTATTACCCCCTATCAACGCTTATGCTGGCAGGGATAAGAGATATATTGATAATCAGCACTCCTGTTGATATCGGGCGTTTCGAATCGCTCTTCGGCGATGGTAAAGAGCTCGGACTCAACATAAGCTACGCTGTTCAGGATGCTCCGAACGGTCTTGCAGAAGCATTCATAATAGGCGACAGCTTTATAGGCAAAGACAACGTCTGCATGGTGCTTGGTGATAACCTTTTCTACGGGCGCGGACTTTCCCAGATGCTGAAAAAAGCGGTTCATGATGTCGATACCAAAGGCGGTGCATCCGTTTTCGGATACTATGTGAACGATCCGGAAAGATACGGTGTTGCCACTTTTGACGAGGAAGGCTGCGTCACAAGCATCGAGGAGAAACCGACCGAACCCAAATCGAACTATGCGGTCACCGGACTTTATTTTTACGACAATGACGTTATTCAGATATCTAAGAATACGAAACCGTCTGCGCGGGGCGAGCTTGAGATAACTGCCGTAAACAACGAATATCTGAGCAGAGGCAACCTGCGCATAGAGCTTCTCGGCAGGGGATTTGCGTGGCTTGATACCGGAACGCATGAAAGTCTTCTGGAGGCTTCGGAGTTCATTCATATCATTGAGAAAAGGCAGGGTATCAAAATAGCCTGTATCGAAGAAATTGCTTTCCGCAGCGGTTGGGTAGACAGAGAACAGGTTGTCAGGCTGGCGGAACCAATGAAAAAAAATGAGTATGGTAAATATCTTATAAAAATGGCGGATCCCGGGATGGTTAGCTGATGCCTTTCGAATTTAAGAGATACCCGATAGATGGACCCGTGCTGGTTGTGCCAAAGATATTTCCGGATGAACGCGGATTTTTCCTTGAGACTTATAAAAAATCGGATTTCGTTCAGAACGGTATCAATGCTGAATTTATTCAGGATAACCATTCTAAATCTGTCAAAGGCGTTCTGCGCGGGCTGCACTATCAGATACATCCACATGCGCAGGGAAAGCTGGTGCGCTGTATTCAGGGTGAGATACTTGATGTAACAGTGGATATCAGAAAAAGCTCCCCGACGTTCGGTAAATGGGTTGCCGAGAAACTTTCTGCTGAAAACAGGAAAATGCTTTATATCCCCGTCGGCTTTGCACACGGTTTTCTTGTCCTGAGCGAAACTGCGGAGATAATTTATAAAGTACACGGTGGAGAATATGCCCCGCAGTGCGACAGAGGGATAGCATGGAACGATCCTGAACTTGCCATAGACTGGGGTGTCCAAGACGTTATTATCTCAGAAAAGGATATGAAACAGCCGCTTCTGAAAGATGCAGAGGTATTTGGATGATATGGCTCGTCGGCTGCTGCGGAATGCTGGGACGTGAATTTGCCGCAGCTTTCGAAAGAGCCGGTATTTCCTACACAGGCACAGGTTCCGAAACCGACGTGACGGATAAAAACACTGTGCTGTCATTTGCTTCCGGTAAAAATTTCAAATACATAATTAATTGCAGCGCATACACCGCCGTTGACAAAGCCGAATCGGAAGAGGATAAGGCTTTGCTTATCAATCGCGACGGCGTATTGAATCTGGCTCTGGCGGCTAAACAGATTGATGCCGTTCTGATACATTTTTCCACAGACTATGTGTTCGATGGCGAATCATCAGAGCCGTACAAAGAGACAGATGCCACAAATCCGGTATCCGCATACGGCAGGACAAAGCTCGCCGGAGAAAAGGCTTTGACCGGAGCTATCGACAAATATTTCATATTCAGAATAAGCTGGCTTTACGGCAGATTCGGAGGAAACTTCGTCTCAACTATGATAAGACTGATGAACGAACGTGGCTCACTCGGAGTGGTGGATGATCAGAAAGGATCGCCCACTTATACAAAGCATCTTGTGGAAAACGTTATCAGACTTATAAATTTCGGTTCAAGTAAATACGGGATATATCACTATAGTGACGAAGGCATCATTTCATGGTATGATTTTGCAGCCGTCATTTACAGAATCGGCAGAGAGACTGGGATTATTCATAAAGATGTGAGGCTTAGAAGGATTACGTCCGGAGAGTACCCTACGCCTGCGAAAAGACCCGCTATGTCCGCGTTCAACAAGGACAAAGTCGGGAGACTGGAAGGTTTTAAACTTAACAGATGGGAAGATAACCTGTCTGACTATTTTAAATATTACGGTGAAAAGTGAGAAGATTTAAGAATATTGCAGTGACAGGCGGAGCCGGGTTTATAGGCTCTAACTTTATACGTTTCATATTCCAAAGCGGCGGGTTTGCAGGGCGTGTCATTAATATCGATAAACTGACCTATGCCGGAAATGCTGAAAGCCTTGCGGACGTTCAGGCGGAGCAGGGTGATAACTACGTTTTTGAAAGGATTGATATCTGCGATTTCGAGGCAGTTAAAAACTGCCTTGTAAAATATGATGTGGACTGCATAGTGCATTTTGCTGCGGAATCCCACGTAGACAGGTCAATACACGGTCCGGCGGAGTTCATTCAGACCAATATAGTTGGTACATTTAATCTCCTTGAAGCGTGCAGGCAGGTCTGGAATGGCAGAAATGACGTGCTTTTTCATCATGTCAGCACTGATGAAGTTTTCGGTTCTCTTGGAGAGGAAGGGTATTTTTACGAAACCACACCCTATGATCCCAGAAGCCCTTATTCAGCATCAAAAGCATCGTCCGACCACATAGTGAACGCATATTTCCACACATATGGACTGAATGTTACCATGTCCAACTGTACAAATAACTACGGCCCTTATCAGTTTCCTGAGAAGCTGATTCCTGTCATGCTGATGAATATGCTTGAAGAGAAACCCCTCCCGGTCTACGGCGACGGCATGAATATACGCGACTGGCTTTATGTGATAGACCACTGTAGCGGCATATGGAAAATCGTATGCAACGGCAGACTGGGTGAAACATATAACATAGGCGGTGAAAATGAGTGGACGAACATAGACCTTGTTAACCGCATGTGTGAGCTTACTGCGGAAAAGACGGGAAAAGATAAAGACTATTATAAGAAACTGATAACATATGTTAAAGACAGACCGGGGCACGACAGGCGCTATGCCATCAAGTGCGATAAGATTAAAAATGAACTTGGCTGGAAACAGTCGGTTACGTTTGATGCCGGACTGAGTCTTACGATTGACTGGTACCTGAATAATCAGGCATGGACAGACAGCATTAAAAGCGGGGAATACTTGCGGTGGGTCGATAAAAATTACGGCGGAAGGGCTTAGTGAAAAAAGTATTATTATTTCTTTTATTTATCTGTTCCTTATCAGCGGCTTTTGCCGAATCACCAGAGGGAGCTTTCAACTCGTCCTCAGAAAACGGTCTGACCGGTATTTTTGAAACCCCCACAGCACGTATCATGGATGAGAATACATTCAGAGTGTTTTATAATCAGTCCAAGCCCTATAGAAATTACGGTGTTGGCGTTTCTCTGTATGACAGACTGGAACTCAGCGGCAGGTTTACAGAGATAATTGGTGCCGACATGACAGAGTCCGACAGTGAATATTGGGGCGATTACGGAGACTACAAAGATAAGTTTATTGCCGGGAAATTCAGAGTGAGAAAGGAAAGTAAATATCTGCCGGAAATTGCAGTAGGGCTGAGCGACCCACAGGGTACGAAACTTTTTGGCGCACAGTATTTTGTTATGTCAAAACAGATATATCCTTTCGATTTCAGTTTCGGTATGGGGCTTGGTCGGTATGGAGACAAAGCATTCCGCAAATACGGACAAAAAGACGTGTTAACCAACTTTGTAAATCTGAAGGAATATTATAATAACGGGAACCCTTTTTTCAGCGTAAATTTCCGACCTTCCGATAAATATGCCATTGTGTATGAATATAACCCTATAGATTATGAAAGCAGAACAGAAGACCCTGCTGTCAGACGGGGGCTTGTTGGCACAGACTCAAAACACAGCATCGGTATTAGATATTTTGCTCACGATAATCTATATTTTACTTTAAGTTACCAGAGAGGTGAACAGGTCGGCTTCGGTGTTACAATGCCGTTCCGAATAGGAGAGCCCGTTGTTCCCATATACAATCAACAGCCTATTTTCTCTGAGAGTGAGAAAAATTCAGGGTTGTATCCTAAACTTTATGCTGTTTTGGCAAAAAACGGATTTACTGACATCAGAATACTTATACAGAAAGATAAAGCATCCATAAGCGCACAAAATAATAAATTTTTCTATGAACAGGATGCAGTAGAGGCTATTGCCAGATCTTTGAATGATATTGATACAAGCGAGTTGGATAATATTAACATTATTGTTTCTCATGACGGGGTACAGCTTTACAATTTTACACTTAACAGAGATCTTGTAACGCTTTATTCAAACGACCGCATAACAGGGGATGAGCTATATGCTTATTCAAAACTGAATACAGAATATAAGAGCACCAGGCTTCTGGAGATGACTCCCAGGCTGAGCAGAATAAATTCTTTCTCAGGGTTCAAACCGCAGTTTAACTTTTATCTTAATGACCCTTCAGGTTTCTTTAAAGGTTCGTATGGCGTTAAAGGATGGGCTGGTTACACATTGAGTAATAATGTTACTTTTGTCGGTGGAGCTGCTTTCTATCCATTTAACGACATTTCATCAATAAATGATAGTGAAGATGAGGCAATAAGGTCTGATATCGCTGAGTATATTGATAAGAAGGTTCTACTCGATATGATGCTGGCAGATTATAAAGCGAGAATACCTGATACTGATGTTTACTATAATTTGGAAGGAGGTATACTCGAAACACAGTTTGCAGGGATTAATGCTGAAGTTGGTGTTCCGTTTTTTAATAATAATTTCATATTGGGACTCAGTGGTACCGTGGTCAGAAAAAGAGATAAAGATGAATATCTTGGTATTCAGAATGATAAAAACTATGAAACGGCATTTGTTAAAACCCGCATCCATTTCAGATCTATAAATACATTTGTAGATGTTGACGCAGGGCGCTTTCTTGGAACAGATGTAGGAGCTAAAGTTAAAATTACCAAAAATATTAATGGTGTGGAATTGTCTGCATGGTATACTAAAACTGATACCTCTGTTTTTCACGCAGACTTTAACAGGGGATACTCGGACAAAGGTATAATGGTATCTGTCCCTATAAGGCTTTTTAAAGGGAAAGAATCACGGAGTACTTATGCGCAAAGCATCTCTCCGTGGACGCGGGATGTCGGTGCTCAGGTCAGTGAATTTACAAATATTTTTGATGTAATCGATAGGCGCTATAGTAAATAATAATTGACTTTTGTAAGTTAACTAAATATGATGTTACATAGATATAATTTTTGAATCTATAAAAGAGAGGTTATGAAATGAAAAAGATTCTCGTTATTTCACTCATCGCTCTTTTGGCTCCTGTTATGGTTTTCGCGGCAGACCCTGCTGCGTCAGCAGGTGCTAAAAGCGGTTCAGCCGTAATGGGCGGCGTATCTGCGGGTACAGTTGCAGCAGGAACACTTGCTGTTGCTGTTGTTGGTGCAGCTCTTCTTTCTAACGGCGGCGACGGAAGCAGCTCTGCATCCGGTATCAACGAACTTCCTGCTGATGTTCAGGCTTCAATTGAAACTCTTTATGCATCTCTGTCTGCTGACCAGAAAAAAAGCTTCGATTACATCGTAGCTGAAGCCGGTAGCGTTCAGGATGTTCAGGATGTTCTTTCAGCTCTTGAATCAGCAATTGCAGCTGGTGCAACTCAGGCTGAAATCAATGCTGTTTTCTCTAACACATCTAAAGACGCAAAAACAGATGCACTTTCAGCTCTTGAAGCAGCTCTTTATGATCTCAGAGGAGAAAACGCATCTCTGTACAGCGTTGTTAAAGAGTTTATAACTGGTCTTGATTCAACTGAACTTGCTAGCTTTGCTAAATTTGTAGCTACTGTTGATGACTGGAATGCAGTTGCACAAGCCATAAAAGAAGAAAACGGCGGTTCTGTAGCTCAGGTTACACCTACACACACTGTAAGCAACCACTTTACAGTAACGCACCACGCATATTAATGCAATTATGGGCGAAGGTTTAACCCTTCGCCTTTTTTTTGTCATGAAAAAAATTCTTTTAATCAATTTCTTATTATTTTTTACTCTGTATTCAGTATCTGCAGACGAGATCTCAAATGCTCTTGATAATGCAGATAATTTTTTCCGTTCAATGGAGAATAAAAACTATACACAGGTATGGTCTCTGTTATCTATAGAATCAAAAGAAAAAATCTTAGACGATATCGTTGATTCATATAAAGCTGCGAAGAGTAAAGCGCCTTCAACAAATGAGCTTGCAAACGATTTTGCAACATGCAGAACTGTTTGTACAAGTTATTGGGATGGATTTCTAATTGTTTTCAAACCGGAAGAGATCTTAGAAAATTCTGAGTGGTCTGTATTGTCTGTAAAAAATAAATATATCGAAATACAAATTATCAACTCAAAAGCAGCAAAACCTGCCGTATTAAAAATGTATAAAGAAAATGGGCAGTGGACTGTTGGACTTACCGAAAGTTTTTGGCTCAGAAGATATTTTCAGAATTAGATATATTTTGCTTGTTCGTATCTGAAGTTGTGGATTATACTGTGTTTAAATATTAGATAAGGCTGTGCTATGACCAAATTAGTTTCAATTATCACCATTCTTTTTACTGCATTTTTAGCTTTTGGTGCCGGAGTTTCTGACGAGGCACTTTTTAATCAGATAATCAATTCGCAAAAAGATAAATACAATCTGGGACACAACCAGCCACAGAATCAGGATCGCAATTTAATTGAATTGAATCAGCAAAACCAAAACAACAGAAATGGTCAAGGTCAGACGATTCCTGCAAATATTTATCAGATGCCTATGCAAAAAAATGATTTGATAAGAACAACATTGCAGACCGTACCCAAAGAGTACAAGAATTATGGTCATGATATGTTCACCAATTCAGACGCTACCGATTCAATACCTTCATCAGGACAATTCATAGCTGATCAAAATGTTAATATTCCCGACGATTATCTGCTCGGTGCCGGTGATACGGTTAAAATACAATTTTGGGGCAGAACAGCAAGTACAGAAGAGCTCATTCTTGATAGATCCGGGGAGATTTATTCCGAAACACTAGGTCGCATCAATCTTGGCGGGCAGTCGTATGCTCAGGCAAGAAACATTGTAAGTAAAATGACTGCAGGCATGGAAGGAGTGTCTGCCAGCCTTGTAATTAACAATACCAAGACTGTTAAAATACTTGTTTCTGGAAGCGTAAACAAACCAGGATATTACATTCTGAATGTATTCGGCAATGTTACGCAGGCAATAGTGAGTGCTGGCGGAGTTAAGGACTTTGCTGACATTAGAAAAGTCGCACTTATAAGAAACGGGAAAACCATTGATTCTATAGATTATTATGACATGGTAAACAATGGAGCATACAGACCTAAGATACAAAAACTCATGCCCAACGATGTCATTTTCATTCCCAGAACTTCTAAAAGAGTTCTCGTTGAGGGAGCTGTAAAAAATGAAGCATACTACGATATTAAGAATGAAAAAAATATTAATGAAGTTATAAAATTGGCTGGTGGCTTAGCTTCCGGTGCTCTTTCGAACAATATTGTGGTGACCAGAGTCAATAAAGCCAATATGAAATACACCGTGAAGAGTCTCGACATCAGCAAAGGAAAAGATGCGGGTTTTAAGGTAGAAGATGGAGACAGAATTACTGTATATACCATCAATCAGGAAACTAATAATTCCATAAAACTTAGCGGCAATACTGTTTACCCCGGTAAATATGAATATAGACAAGGGTTAAGAATGTCCGACATTATAAAAAATCAAGGGTATCTTTTGCCGGATACCGAAATGGATTATTCATATATTTTAAGAAGAGATTCACATACAAGCGAAACTAAAATAATTCCTTTCAGCCTCAAAGATATTTTTAATGATAAGGCATCAAAGGCAAATCTTTCATTAGAACCATACGATGAAATTATAATCGTTGGTAAATTTCAGGTTATGGATAATATCCAAATTGATGTCTCCGGCGAAGTTATCAATCCTGGTGATTATGCTGCTAAAAAGAATGCAACGGTATACGACATGGTCATAGAAGCTGGTGGTTTCACAAGTAATTCAGATAAAAATGCGATAGAAATTGTTAATTATGAAAACGGGACCTATTCATCACAATACATCGACGTAAACAGAGCTATGTCTATTAAAGCTCCATTGCAAGGTTTCATAGTCGTTCATGGGATATATGAATCCGCAATATTTAACTATATTGAGGTCAGCGGGGACATCCTCAACGAAGGGGAGTTCATCTTTCATAAGGGAATGTCTCTTAAAGAACTTCTCGATAAAGCGGTTAGTACGGAAAAAAGAAACGAAAAGTATTCGGTTTTGATATACAGAAAAAACAAGATGGACGGCGGAAGCGAGATGTTCAGCCTGAATCTGAAGAATCTCTCGGACGGCAAGGCGGCTTACCAGCTTGAACAGGGAGACAAGGTAGTTGTCAAACTTATTCTCAGGGATACTGTCAGATATGTGAACATAGAGGGCGCCGTCGTGGAGCCAGGCACATATCAACATGCGGAAAATCTCACAGTCGCCCAGCTCATCATCATGGCGGGCGGTCTTAAAGACAGCGCATATCCCAACACAATTGAAATTATGAGGAAAGAGATCAAAGACGGCGTCGTCGAGCAGAAATATCTTTCAATAGACAAAGATAAAATAAGCGTGACCAGTCTGATCCCGAGTGACAGGGTTGTCGTAAGGGATATAAGCGAATACAATAAAATGGAATACGTCACCCTTACCGGAGAAGTTAAATTTCCAGGTAAGTACCCTATAAAGAAAGGTGAAAAACTCTCCAGCGTCATAGAGCGTGCAGGCGGGTTTACTGATAAAGCATATCTGAACGGAGCCATATTCAACAGGGTTCGTGTAAGGATTGAAAAGCAGAAAATGCTTGATAAGATGATCACGAATCTCGAACGTGAAATTCTCGTAAACGCAAACGTGGAAGCTATGACAGCTAGCACCACCACGAGTGTGGACTCATCGGAACTAATGCTTAAAACTAAAGACCAGTTCATAAGCTCAATGAGAAAGCTGAAAGCTGACGGACGCGTGGTTTTGAAACTCAGCCATCCGAGACTTCTTAACGGCAGCGCAAACGATATGGAGCTTGAAAACGGAGACGAGCTGATTATTCCGAATACACCCTCGACAGTGGTTGTTTCAGGTTCGGTGCTCAGTCCGGGAGCATTTGTATATAATCAAAGGATGGACTGGAATGATTATATTAAACTCACAGGCGGTCTTCTCTCTCAGGCGGATAAAAAGAATATTTTCATAATGAAGGTTAACGGCACCGCACAGAAGGTTGGCGGTGATGCTATAACATGGTCTCCGCAGAACGACAGATGGGAATTTTCATACTTTAAAAAAGAATCTGCCCTGAATCCGGGAGATACAATAATGGTGCCAGACAATTATAATAGAATCCCATGGATGAGAAACATAAAGGATGTTACTCAGATCATGATGCAGATAGCCGTTACTGCCGGCGTTCTTACGAATATATAAGGTGTGGAAGTATGAAAATATTTGTTTTTTTGATGATTGTAAGCGTATCGGTTGTTTGTTACGCGGCGCCACAGTACGGCAGCACCCCTTATCAGCAGCAAAGCGTGGACGACAGTACAAGTCAGAATCTGCCCGTCGCATGTGATTCATATGACAGCTGTATTGATTTAGGGCTTAAAGAGAGAAAAACGAGGGTAAATTCTGTACTTCTGTATTTTTCGGACAGTGCAAAAGAGGGGAAATACGGACTTTATAACAATATTTACGTCAAACTGAACGGAAATACCTGTCCTCCTATTTTAAACGTATATAAAACAGTCAACAATATAAACTATATGATGGATGTTTTTACAGGCAGCCGCGTCAATAGTTGCATAAAATACTATGCAAATATAACAGGTGATAACAGAAATAGAGATGTCATTGTCAAGCAACTTGAAATCACCTACTGCAATGTTGATGAGCTTTTCGAAAACTGCCAGAATGGCATAGTCTATACAAAAATTAATGATTTTGGAACAGGTAAAGAGGCAAAGGAGACCACTCCAAAACAATTGAATGTGAACGAACAATATAATTCGTTCCCTGATTATAATCAAAGTACAGAGCGCACGGTGCCGCTCAATAATATAGGAACCGGATCCATATGGCAGCAGAAATGAATACTTATCCGAACAATAATGATGAAATTGATTTGAGAGAGATTGCTCTGGTTGTGTGGAAAAGAAAATTCTGGATTATGGGCTTTGTTTTTATAGTGTGCGCAGTCACAGTATTTGTGGTTCTGAGAATGGACAACATATATGAGTCAAGAGCTGTACTGAGACCTTCACAGAATAATGCAAGTCAGATGTCTTCTGCGATTTCCAATCTGGGGGGGCTTGCAAGTCTTGCCGGAATTAATATCAGCAACAGCGGGAATGTTTCACCTTATAACGCTATGAATGCAATAGCTCATGACTCTGATTTTATCTATTCTTTTGTAATCAAGAATAAATTTGAATCAAAGATTATAGATGATTTTGAAAGAATATCTTCTGATGATAAATATAAAGAAAATCCAAAATTCTTCATTGTTAGGTCTTTTGAAGACAATTTTAGCTTTTCGGAAGATTCAAAAACTGGATTGATGACTCTTTCTTTTCAAAACAAGGACAGAGAGTTCGCTAAAAAAGCTGTGGATATGCTTTTAAAGGAAACCAGCTTAATGTATCAAACCATTGATATGAAAAACATTGATGAAAGAATTAATAAATATAAGCATGAAATAGACAAAACATCAGATATAGCTCTTAAGAATAAAATTGCAGAGGTTGTTGCAGGGCTGATTCAGAGTAAGGTTCTCTCTCAGGCTCAAGAATTCTATGGTTTTGATGTCCTTGTTAAGCCTTCTGTTTCGGATGAATTAGATAAAATAAAACCCAGAAGAAGTCTGATAGTTATATTAAGTGTCTTCATTAGCTGCTTTATGGCGATCTTTTTTACCCTTGCGATGGAATCATTCAACAAAGAAAAATAGCAGTAGTGTAGATACATTAGAGAGGTTACCTTTTGTTTAGAAAGATTTGGAATTCCCCAATTTTTATGACCTGGGGGAATCTGACTGCGAAATCATCAAATCTGGTGGTTTTGATTCCTATAGTATTGCGTACATTTTCAAAAGAAGATGTGGTGATCTGGTATCTTTACTTCACAGTAGTTTCTCTACAGCTTTTAATAGATTTCGGGTTTCTTCCCACTTTTTCCCGCTTATTTTCATACGCTTATAGCGGATTAAATATCAACCAGATAAAAGATATCAGAAACAACAAGATTGCTGACGGTATTGTTAATCGTGAAAGTATAGATAGATTATATTTTGCAACGAGGACCGTATATCTTTGGTTGGCCATAGTTTCCTGCTTGTTGGCTGTTTCATTTGGCAGCTACATGGTTTACGAACCGATGAACCGTTCGACACATCCAACGAGTGCATGGGGTGGCTGGTTGGCAGTCATTATTATTGCATCGTTCAATCTTTATGCGAACAGTCTTGTCGCTTTTCTTCAAGGGATAAATAGGATAGCTCTGGTACAGCGTTGGCAGATGGTAACGTCCTTTTTGGCCGTTGTATCTTCTGCTTGTACAGTATATCTGACTCACTCACTTTGTTTCGGAATACTGGCATACTATATTTGGCAGATTATTAACTATTTTATAAATATGTATCTTCTGAAAAAGGAATACACCTTTGGTCATTCAGTTTCAGATTCGAATGAGGTCAGAGATATTGTTTATAATATAATCTGGCCGACAGCTTGGAGAAGTGGTTTTGGCGTTATGATGTCTATGGGATTGATACAGCTTAGCGGAATGGTTGTTGCAAAAATTGAAACAGCAGCACAGGCCGCAAGCTACATGCTTGCATTGCAGATAGTCAGAACCGCCAGCAGTTTTTCGCAGGCTCCATTCTACTCCAGATTACCATATTACACACAGCTTTATTCTCAGAACTTAATAAAAGAGCTTATTGCAAACTCAATGGAAGGGATGAAAAAATCGTATTATGTTTTCATTTTTTTCTTTTTTTCCATCGGAATTTTAGCTCAGCCTTTACTTTCAATACTTGGCTCAAAGAGTGATTTTGTTTCACTAGATTTGTGGGTCTTGATTTGTTTTGGATTTTTGGTTGAAAGATTTGGAGCAATGTATCTGCAACTATATACACTCACAAACGTTATTATATGGCATATAGCTAATGGAATTACTGGCTTGCTGATGATCATATTCTCTTTTGTTCTTCAAAATACTATAGGGATTTATGCTTTCCCCGTATCAATGTTGGCATCATATCTGGTCTTTTTTGCACCTTATGTGATTAGAAAGACATACAAGGAGTTTAATATCAGTTTTATTAAAAATGAATCTGGCACATTTTTGCAGGCAGTACTTATTTTCTGCATTGTATCATCAATCATGTTTATTGTTCAAAGGTGGCTTTGATGAACTTTTATTATTCTCTTAGATACTCTTTAGGAAGAGGAAAGAAAAAACTCATAGAGTTATACGACAATATTGCGTGGAGATTCGGGTTAGGTGAAGAAATAAAACAGAGCAAAGCTAAGTTAGAGGGCTTAAAAGACAAATTTAAAGGTCATCGCTGCTTCATTGTTGGCAACGGACCAAGCCTTAACTCAATGAACCTTAATCTCATGAAAAATGATTATGTTTTTGTGAGCAACTCTTTTTATCTTAAATTTGAAGAGATTGAATTTAAACCAGCATTTTTTACAGTTGAGGATCACCTTGTTGCAGAAGATAATAAGTTTGAGATCGAGGCTATAAGAGGTGTTACAAAGTTCTATCCAATTGATTTGCGACAGACACTTAAATTTGATGTAGATACGATTTATGTAAATTTTCCAAGAGCTTATGTTAATCCTAAATCAGTTTCTTTCCCTTTCTTTAGTACATATGCGCTTGACAAAGTTTTTTGGGGCGGAACAGTTCTTTACATGAGTATTCAATTGGCTGCTTTTATGGGTTTTGATGAAATAATACTTATTGGAGTCGATCTTACATATTCCATTCCTGATGATGTTATGCAAAAGGGCTCAGTGCTTACATCGTGTTCTGATGATGTGAACCATTTTGATAAAAGGTATTTTGGTACAGGTAAAAGATGGCACCTTCCTGAAACAGATCGTATGCAAAAAGCATTTTCGACTGCATACTTAAATCTTAAAAAGAATAAAGTCAGACTGGTAAATGCAACTCTTGGAGGTAATCTGAAAGATATACCCAGAGTTGATTTCCTGGAATTATTTGATACAGGTGTTTAGATGAAAACCATCATAATTTTATCAGAAATAGATTGGAGTTATTTGTGGCAAAGACATCAGATTTTTGCGTGTCTATATTCCGAAGCCGGGTACAGAACTTATTACGTTAACAGACTTGGAATGCGATATCCTAGATTGAATGAAATAGGATATGTTTTTAAGAGGTTGTTATCTTCATTCAGAAGTTCATCTGCCAATTCTGCTGATACCAGCGTTAATATATTAAACCCAATATTTCTTCCCGGTAACGGTTGCTTTGTAAGGTTTATAAACAGATTTTTTTTTATTCCGCTTTTTAAATTGAAGATTAAAGTATGCGGTGAACTGATTTTTCATGTCTACCAGCCTACGTCAACGACTCTGGACATATTAGATAGTTTTAGCGAAAAGAAAGTTATATATGACTGTGTTCAAAACTTTGAAAAGCACCCTGGTCGAACAGATAAAACCTTATATTATGAAAGCAGGCTTATAAAGGAGTCGGATATAATGATAACTGACTCCTTTTATTTGTATGAAAAGCATAGCAAAGCAAGGCAGAATATTATCAAGGTATCACCAGGTGTGGACTATGAACATTTTAGCAGAACTTTCAGAGGCAGTGAGGCAGAGACTGCTACTAACATATTGTACTACGGTCATGTAAGGGATGATTTGGATTTTGAGATTATCAACTCTATTGCTGAGATGATTAATGTTAAGCTGACGATTGTTGGAACGATAGCGGAATCATCTGTCAAAAAATTGTCTAATAGAATTAATATTGTTGCGCAGCAACCGTATTCAATGCTTCCTGAGTTTATAAGAGAAGCTGATGTTTTGTTATTGCCATATGTGATAAATGATTTTACCAAAGCAATTATTCCGGCAAAATTTTTCGAATGTCTGGCGACTGGCAAACCAATAATATCTACACCTTTGCCAGATATAGAAAAGCTGAAAGATATCATAAATATAGTTTATACTAAAGATGACGCTAAATCTGTCATAGAGAGCATTCCAAAATTTGAATCAGAAGATAAAAGGTTATTAAGACAAAAAATTGCATCTGAAAATAGTTGGAGAAGCAGATTTGAAAGTTTCCATAGAGAGTTTTAGCATAATACTAATTACAGTAATGTTTCTGGTATTTAAGAGTTGGGATGTTGTCTTTATCCTTTCTTTTATACCTTTACTTGCCTTTTTTCGTCATTTTAAATTAGTTCTCAAAAGAAATGATTTGATATACATAGCTATTTGTCTGATTTTTTTTAATACTGCAATGATCCATTATGATATTAAAGAGTTTATTAGAAATGGGTTTATCTTTATATTTGCGTTGTATTTTTATTTCGAAGCAAAATATTTTTCTTTTAGAGATATTGAAAGGGTAACAAAGGCCATTATATGTGTTCTTGTATTATATGTCGCAGTTTTGATAATTTATAACTTTTATGAGTATAATCAGATATTGGCTCATCAAAGACGTTATGTTTTGCACGAGTTTGTAATTTTTGGTGAACCATATCCCGAGACGTATGGTGTTACAAACCTGGTTCTTTATATAAACTTAATTACGGCTCTTTGTGTTATTCTTTATATAAAGTCGGATAGTTATTTTTACTTATTACTTGCTTTAATAACAAACATTTCCATAGTAATTACGCAGGGTAAATCTCAGGCGCTTTTTTTGTTATTAATTATAGTGATTGTTATTTTGAAAATGACATATAGTCTCAATAGGCTCAATAGAATTATTGTGATGACAACGTTTATCGTTGTTTCTTCTACGTGCATTTTCGTTTCAGTAAAATCTGGAGTATTTACCAATACGGATGTTAGAGCAATACGATACGACACAAGTAGCCTGGGAAGACTATACTATAATGCATTAGGCATTGAGCATCTTATGCAAAAACCTTTTGGTAATTATCTACTTTATACTGATAATAGATTTGCACTTAACAAATTGGATCCTAGAAAATCTGAGAATAGAAACTACCACAATACATTTTTGGAGTTGTTCAACAGATTTGGTGTCCAATTTGGTATATATCTTGGAGTAATACTTTTGTTTTTCTTTTCAATGTTCTTTTCACTTAGTAGTTATAACAATAAGCTTATATCTGCAGTATTGTTTCTTTTTATATTTCAAAATTTTAATATAGAGAGTGTTTTTACCGAAAAAGTGATCCTGTTTTCTTTCTTTTTTATGACTGGACTGCTTTTTAAACAATATGAGCTAAACAGAAGGGGGCTCTGATGATTATTGATAAAATACCAAATAACAGACAAAGAATATGTTTAATCGGAAGCGGGATTGCCGGTGGATCCCTTGCTGTTAAACTGGCAGAAAAGGGAATCGGTTTCACTCTGGTTGAGGCCGGCGGTTTAAACGGCAGCAGTGACAGCGTAGGCTACGAAAATGTTGGGAGACAGTTTGGTCTAAGGAGTACGACATCAATTCAGCTCGGAGGAACCAGCAACCTCTGGCATGGAGTTCTTTCTCCGTTGGACGAAATAGATTTTCAGGAGCGAGAGTGGATACCTAATAGCGGGTGGCCTGTAACTTTGGACGACCTTAGAGCCTATTATGCTGAAGCAGCAGAAATGCTTAATGTCAGAGATTACGCATATTTTGATACAGAAGGACTTTCAGAAGACCTTAAGGCAAAGCTTGATGATATGAAGTTTAACAGAGGTGTTTTGAAAAACAAAATGTTCCAGCAGCCATTGCCGGAAGTTAATTTCAAAGATAAGATAATCCCTCTGGTTGAAAAGTCTGATAAATATCACGCCATTCTTAACACTACTGCACTCAAACTAAATCTTGATTCCAACTGGAAAATAATATCGCTTACTGTTGGATTTGCCGATGGGTCAACTGGACTTATTGAAGCTGATGTTTTCATTGTTTCAGCCGGAGCTCTGGAAACCCCAAGGTTGCTGCTTAACTCAGGCATTGATAATAAGAATATTGGTAAATATCTGATGGACCATCCTATGGGGAACCTCTGTCAGGTTCAGTTCAGACACAGGCAGAAAGCACATATTTATTCTGCAATGAGATATATTTCAGATATTGCAATCAAGACTGGACTTGAACTTACTCCGGAAAAGCAGAAAGAGATGGGATTTCCAAACCATACATTTTACATGCGCCCTTCTTTTAAAAAAGGAGTAAACAACGAAACAGAGAAGATAAAGCTCTCGCTCCTTGCGTTTAAAGACGGAGGTTTAACAGCTGCAGATGTTTGGAGGGTCATGACCAATCTTAACGTAATTTATCAGATTGTAACCTATAAGCTTTCTCTTGATACTACATATAAATACGCTGACCTGTTTTTTGTTACAGAGCAGATACCTTCTGAAAACAGTTTTGTTGGCTTGTCTGATAAAAAAGATAAGTGGGGTTTCCCTATTTCAAGAGTAAACTGGCAGGTTAGCTCTCATGATATAGAAGTTATGGAAAAATGGTATACACTCTTGAAAGAACAGGCTCTGGGCGAGGATGACTACATTTTCACCCATGAGTTTAAAGATATAAACTGGAATAAATTTTTTACTTCAGCAGCACATCATGTCGGCACGGCAAGAATGGCGCATAGTGCGGATAAGGGAGTTGTGGATAAATATCTTAAAGTCTTTGGTACTGAAAACCTTTATGTGTGTGATGGCTCCATATTCACTACGTCGGGCAATGTTAATAATGGATTCACAATATCAGCCTTTGCGTGCAGACTGGCTGAGCATATCCGGAGAATGCAATGAAAGTAGTAGTACTTGGCGGTAGCGGCTTTATAGGGAAAAGATTCGGAGCACTTTATTCCGAAAAATTTGATGAAGTTATCTTGTCTGATAGTAAATCAACTCAATTAAATGATTTTGCATCCATCAAGCGGTTGACTAATGGTGCAGACGTTCTTGTGCATGCAGCTTTTGATCATGGCTATCAATTCAATATCGAGGGTATGAAAAACGTCATAAAAGCTTGCAAAGCCAATGGAATAAAGAAACTGGTTTATTTGAGTACAGTTTCAGTTTTTGATCCCGGGCTGAGTGGATCTTTGAATGAGAATTGCCCTTGGTCTAAGCTGAGAGATCCTTACACAGCAGAAAAAATCAAGGTTGAGTTGAAGCTTAGAAAAAACCTGCCCAATGACCTTTCTGTAGTCATATTGTATCCAACAATTGTTTACGGATTGGGAGGGAATTGGACCACATTTGCACTTAATGCTTGTGTCGGAAGGGAAATATCTCTTCCCCTTGAAGGTAATGGACTTTGCAATGCTGTTTATGTGGACGACGTTGCTCAGGCTATATATAAAAGCTGTGTGGCAACGGAACGCAACATCAATGTCTTAATATCGGCTTCGGAACCTATTACATGGAAAGAATTTTATGAAGGACATCTGACTTTTCTAAACTCTCTTTCCGGCAAAAACATAAAGTGTACATTTTCTGGTTCCAATACCAACGGATTTCATGTCAAGCCTTTGCATAATATCCTCATGAAACTATTGTTCAAAACAACCCTAGGCGGTATTGTCCTTCCTATGCTGATAATGTTGAAAAAATTAAGAGCAAAGCAGTATACACTTGTTAAAAATGATTTCGAAATTTTGAATTTTCTTGATTCAACAGACAGACACAGGGTCACCCATCCTCTTGGCATTACAAGAACCGTACACATTAGTAAGTTTAATGCAGATATATCTGAAGCTGCTAAATTATTAAGTTTTAGGCCGGAATATGATTTCAAAGAGGGGATTGATGCAATGACAGGAAGTTATAGGAGAGAGAATAAGTGAAATTTTCTGTTTTGATGTCAGTTTACTGCAGGGAAAAAGCTGATTTTCTGAGCAGGTCATTGGTTTCAATTTGGGACGACCAAACCATTAAACCGAATGAAATTGTGCTTGTTAAAGACGGACCACTCTCTGAAGAGCTGGATAAAACCATTGCCGACTGGCAGGATAAGCTCGGAGAGGTTTTGATAGTTGTTTCTCTGGTAAAAAATGTCGGTCTTGGCGATGCTCTTAATCAGGGAATACAGGTGTGTGCTAACGAACTGATAGCGAGAATGGATACTGATGATATAGCCCATCCGGAACGTTTTGAAAAGCAGATCGCAGTTTTTCAAACATGTGATGTGGATATATGTGGTAGTAACATTAATGAGTTTGAATCAGATGAAAATATTATTGTTTCATCTAGAAAAGTTCCGGAAAAACACTCTGAAATTGTCAAATATTTCAAAATGCGCAATGGGATCAATCACCCTGCTTCAATGTATAAAAAGTCTGCAGTGCTGAAGGCCGGAGGCTACAGACATATGCTGTGGTTCGAGGACTATTATCTCTGGGTACGAATGATCATGAACGGAGCAGTTTTTTATAATATTCAGGAACCATTAGTTAATATGCGGGCAGGCTATGCGCAGTTGGAGAGGCGAGGCGGCTTGAAATATGCATTAGCAGAGTTCTCTTTTATGAAAGAGTTAAAGAATATAGGCTTTTTGACATTAACTGAGTTTTACAGAAATGTAATCCAAAGATTCACAGCCAGACTGATGCAAAAACATTTTCTGAGGGCAATATACAAAGTCTTAAGAGCAAAATGGTAATCCCCCCTAAAAAAGAAGTGATTTATAAGTAGAATCTTCTCGTTATACTATATGGAGGAGATTTTCCATGAAGCAGTCAAGATTCAGCGATAGTCAGATTTTTAAGATTTTGAAAGAAGCCGAGAATGGGGTTCCAGTTCCACAAATATGCAGAGAATATGGCATCAGCAGTGCCACATTTTATAAATGGCGAGCTAAATACGGCGGAATGGATGTTTCCATGATGTCCCGCTTAAAAGAGCATGAGCAAGAGAACCAGAAATTAAAAAAGATGTATGCCTAAGCTCAGCTGAAAGCCGAAGTTCTGAAGGATGCACTGGAAAAAAAGTTTTAAGGCCGTCTCAGCGCAAAGAGATGGCCATATCAGCAGTTGGCAGAGGTCACGTAAATATTCGCCAGGCATGTGAAGCATTTGGAATAAGCGAAGGATGCTATAGATATTCTCCGAAACTTTCGGAGGAAAATGAAATTATCGCCGACTGGCTTGTTCGTCAGACACATAACAATAGGAACTGGGGATTTGGAATTTGTTTTTACCATCTCTGTAACGTAAAAGGCTTTAGTTGGAATCACAAGCGAGTCTACCGTATATACTGTGAACTTGAGCTTAATATGCGGATAAAGCCTCGTAAAAGGATTCAGCGAGAAAAAACCGAACCGTTATCACAGCCAGCTACTATAAATAAAGTATGGTCTATAGATTTCATGCATGATCAGCTAGGAGACGGGCGCAGTGTCAGACTGTTCAATGTCCTTGATGACTTTAACAGAGAAGGCTTAGATATCGAAGTGGATTTATCTTTGCCTACAGAGCGGGTTGTTCGTTCTTTGAATCATATAATAGAGTGGCGAGGTAAACCGGAGACAATCCGGTGTGACAATGGACCTGAATTCTTAGGCGCAGAGTTCGTGTCTTGGGCTGAAGATGCTGGAGTTGAAATTATGTATATCCAGCCTGGTAAACATAATCAGAATGCCTATATCGAGAGATTTAACAGAACGTATCGTACTGAAGTTCTTGATCTGTATTTGTTTGATAATTTAGAAGAGGTAAGGGAAATCACATACTGGTGGATGATTGAGTACAACGAAGAGCGTCCGCACGATGCTCTTGACGGCATGACACCGATAGAATATATGATGAAAAAGCGGGAAACTCTAGTTTAGAACTGTCAACCAGCAGGGGAAGCTTACGAGAGAGCATGCCACACGCTGGTTATGGACATACAACAATGAGAGACCCAATACTGCTATCGGTGGCATAACACCGATTCAGAGACTTAAAAATATGGGAATAAATTCTACAGTAAATTACTGTTAAAAATGGGATGATTACCGTTTAGCGTCCTTTTCTGAACAGAACTATTAAAATCGTTCTCAGGACGATGATCATATCAAGATATAAAGAATAGTTCTTTATATAGTAAAGGTCGTATTTCAGCTTCATTTTAGAATCTTCAACACTTGCGCCGTAGCCATAGTTTACTTGAGCCCAGCCGGAGAGTCCCGGCTTAACAAGATATCTCAGCATATAATACGGTATTTCTTTGGCAAGTTCTTTATCAAATTCCGGTCTTTCTGGTCTGGGACCTATGAAGCTCATATCGCCTTTAAGAACATTATAAATCTGCGGAATTTCATCAATTCTTGTTTTACGTAGAAAATTTCCCACCTGAGTTATACGTTTATCATTTTTTGATGCCCATTTTGCACCATCTTTTTCAGCATCCTGCCGCATTGTACGCAGCTTATAAATCGTGAACGGTTTTCCGTCCTTTCCTGAACGGGTCTGTGAAAAGATAATCGGTCCTTTGGAATCCAGTTTGATAGCTATCGCTGCAATAAGAGTCAGAGGGGATGAAAGTATAAGTCCTAATATTGAGAGGATTATATCTGAAACCCTTTTCAGTCTTGTGTAGTTGCTTTGAAAGATGTTGTCGAAACCTCTTGAAAGTATCAACCATTCGTCATTTATGTTTTCCACCGGGATTCTGTTCATGTAGATCTCACTGAAATCAGCATAAGTATGGATTAGATGCCCGGCTATTTTAAGTTCCAGGATAATTTTCTGTTCTTCTTCGTTATAGTGTGACAGTTTACTGATGAGAATTATATTGTTTTCGCTATTTTGATTTTTGACAATGTTGCATATATGCTCAGCGTTTGTTGCTCCCTGATATATCCAGTTATTAAGTTTTGCAGTTTTTTCTGCTATAAGGTTTTCAAGTTCAACACTGTGCTCATTTTTTACAACGTAAATATATCTTACAGTATTACGGAGCATTTTTCTTATGATGACAGCCCTGAGATACAAATAGACCAGAAAAGTTGCGTCAAGTGAAAAGAGACCGAATCTCTGAATGTTCACCGTATTGAAGAATGAATATTGAACAAGGATTATGATTATGCTGTATGACAACAGAAAACTCATACATGACAAAAAAAATCTCGTTTTCCCTCGTATGTTGTCGTTGTAAAAATCAAGAATATTTAATAAAACAATAAAAATAATCAGCCCTGTTACAAAATGTACCGGACTGTCAGTAAAAAAATTATTCAGAATAGCTATTAATATAAAAAAAATAATATCAAGTAAAGGAAGAAAAAAAGATATTTTTTGTCTGTCTGATAACATAATTTAAATTGCCCTGATTGTTTATTTTCTTGCTAAGTTATGTACACATGGAATATCTCAATAATATCATATGGATCCCATAAATGGTAGTGACAAAATTCCAATATGGTATAAATACCATATAAAGTTTTGTTAAACATCGAGTAGTTGTTTTATTCCATTGGTTCATAATAATGTAAAAACAGGTGATTTGAAATCAAATCGGTAGTATAAGCGACTATACAAACAGACATGGGGTAAATAATGGACGGAAATAAAATCAAAATAGGGCTTCTGGGAATAGGCAGGATGGGACAGAACCATCTGCGCAATATTATGCTTTTAAAGGATGCCGAATTGGCATTTATTTACGACGTTGATAAAGAGGCGTGTGCGAAACTGTCGGCGCAATACGGCGCGAAAGTGTCCGAAGATCTTGATGCGGATATGAAAGCGGTGGACGGCGTTGTTATCGTTACGCCCACGTTCACTCATTTCGATTACATAAAGCGAGCTGCGGAGTGCGTTAAAAACATATTCGTTGAAAAACCCCTCACTGACAGCGCAGAGACTGCAAAAGCAGTTGTTAAACTGGCGGAAGAGAAAGGGCTGAACATTCAGGTGGGCTTCATCGAAAGATACAACCCAGCGGTGGCGACGCTTAAATCTGTTATGCAGAACAGTGAAAGCATCATCTGCACAGAGTTCAATCGTTCGAACAAGGTCGCCAGCGGGCGTATCACAGATGTGGACGTTGTTATCGACCTTATGATACACGATATTGACCTTGCGCTCGGGCTTAACGGAAACGCGGTAAGGGTGACGGCTCACGGGCACCAGAAGAATAACGTTATAGAATATGCGCGCGCGCTTGTGACTCATGAAAACGGCAGAGTATCGGATATCACCGCAAGCCGTATTACAGAGAAGCACATCCGCCAAATAAACGTTGCGTGCGAGGACATGTTCATCGACTGTAACCTGCTGGTGCGCGAGGTAAAAGTTCATCGCCCTGCGGAACAGAACCTGAGCGGTGCGGTGCTGACGGCAAAAGATGAGGCTGTGGAGGTCAAACTCTACGACGCTCTTCAGGCGGAGCTTTCGGATTTTCTGAAACTTTGCAGAGGGGAGAAGACGCAGGCTTCGGATGTGTATGCAGGTCTTGCATCACTTGAGATAGCGGAAGAGATAAGAAAGCAGATAAAAGACTGAAACAGAAAAGGCGGGGTGATGAACCCCGCCTTTGTTTTATGCGTTTACGGTTTCGATGACGAATTTCTGTTCTTCATCTTTCAGGAAAGCGGACATTGGCAGCGCCATGATGTCTTTTGACACGGTTTCCGTCACGGGGAAGTCTCCCTGTTTGTAACCAAGGTATTTGAACACGTTTTGCAGGTGCAACGGGATCGGATAGTAAACCGCTGTGGGAACGCCTGCGTCTCCGCATTTCTTTATCATCGCGTCGCGATCTTTAACTCTGATGCAGTATTGCGCCCACACGGAAATGCAGTCTTTTGCAACGAATGGCACTACAACGTTTTTAAGACCGTCTGCGTAGCGTTTTGCAACAGCCTGTCTCACTTCTATCTCTTCTTTGTAATATTTCAGCTTAACGTTCAGCACGCCCGCCTGGACGGCATCCAGCCTGCCGTTGATACCGACATGGCTGTGGACATAACGCTCTGTTTGTCCATGGTTGAGCAGTATGCGCATTTTTTCGTTCAGAGCGTCGCTGTTTGTGAAGATAGCGCCGCCGTCGCCGTAGCAGCCAAGTGGTTTTGCGGGGAAGAAAGACGTACAGCCTATTTCGGACATTCCAGAAGAGCGCTTGCCTTTATAAAGTGCGCCGAAGCTCTGTGCGCCGTCTTCGATAACTGGGATGTTGTGTTTCTTTGCAATGGCGTTTATGGCATCCATGTCGGGTGTCTGTCCGAAGATGGACACAGGCATGATGGCTTTTGTTTTGGGGGTGATAGCAGCTTCTATTTTAGCGGGGTCAATGTTGTATGTTTTTTCGTCTATATCAACAAAAACTGGTGTTGCACCGACGAAAGCAATCATTTCCGCAGTGGCTATGAACGTGAAGGGAGAAGTGATTACCTCGTCGCCCGCCTTGATGTCGTATGCCATGAGGGCAAGGAGGAGTGCGTCGGTACCGCTGCTGCACGCGATGGCATGTTTAACGCCTGTGAATTCGGCGAGGTTTTTTTCCAGTTCCGCCACTTTGGGTCCGAGGATGTATGCGGATGTATCCAGAACCTGATGAATCTGGGTGTCGATCTCATCCTTATATTTCCTGTACTGAGCCTGCAAATCGATAAAATTCATTTTCATTTTTTCACCTTCGGTTGGTTTGAAAGCGTACTTTCATCAACAGATATACTAATACTTCTGTATGAAAAGACAACAGAAAATCCCTTTAGTTCTGTGGGGGCGATGTGTTAAAGAGCTGTTGAAAAGGCGCAGAATTTAACGTACAATCAAAGACCTGTAGTTTTTATATTATTTGTGGGGACATATGAAAAAGGCTGTTATAACCGGCATTACCGGGCAGGATGGGGCGTATCTTGCGGAGCATCTTATAAACAAGGGATACGAGGTATGCGGAACATACAGAAGGACTTCTTCGGTAAATTTCTGGCGTCTGGAGGAGCTTGGGATACTCAGGCATCCGTCGCTGAAACTTGTGGAATATGACCTGACCGACCAGCCGAACAACATCCGCATGGTTGCTGCGGAAAAGCCGGACGAGATATATAACCTCGCAGCGCAGAGCTTTGTGGGCGTATCTTTCGAACAGCCCGTAACAACCTCTCAGATAACCGGTCTGGGGGCACTCCATCTTCTTGAAGCAGTGCGCATTGTCAACCCTGAAATAAAGTTTTATCAGGCTTCTTCTTCCGAGATGTTCGGACTGGTTCAGGAGATACCCCAGTCTGAAAGCACACCCTTTTATCCCAGAAGCCCATATGCAATAGCAAAGCTGTACGCTCACTGGATGACGGTGAACTACCGCGAGGCTTACGGTATATTCGGTAGCAGCGGGATCCTGTTTAATCACGAATCCCCTCTGCGCGGTCTTGAGTTTGTCACAAGGAAGATAACCGATGCGGTTGCAAAGATAATAAGCGGAAAGGTTGAGTCTGTGAGCCTTGGTAATCTCGATGCCAAGCGGGACTGGGGATATGCGAAAGACTACGTTGACGGCATGTGGCGTATGCTTCAGGCAGAGCAGCCGGATACGTTTGTGCTTGCCACAAACCGTACTGTGACAGTGAGAGACTTCGTAAAAATGGCGTTTGCCGTTGTGGGGCGCAATATAGAATTTGAGGGTGCCGGAGCCGAAGAGGTAGGTATTGACACAGCGACCGGAAAGACCGTTGTGCGTGTGGACCCTAAGTATTACAGACCGACAGAGGTTGAACTGCTTATAGGTAACCCTGAAAAAGCGAAAAAACTATTGGGCTGGCAGTCCGAAACCACTTTGGAAGCGCTCTGCGCAATGATGGTACAGGCGGACATAAAAAGAAACGAATCCGGTTTCTGTTTCTGAAAACAGGACAGAGGTAGGTTAATGATAAATCTTGTTATATGCGGTGGATCCGGAACGAGGCTGTGGCCTTTAAGCCGTAACCTCATGCCCAAACAGTTCGCTAAACTTATTAATAATAAATCTCTTTTCCAGCTTGTTCTGGAGCGCAACAGCGCATTCTGTAATGATTTCTATATCATATCCAACGTTGACCACTTTTTTCTTGCTCACGATCAGATGGATGCGTCCGGTCTGAACAAGAGAACCATCAAGGATACCAGATACATGCTGGAGCCAGTGGGCAGAAACACAGCGCCTGCGATAGCTCTCGCCTGTCTGACCCTTAAAGATGACGACATGGTGCTGGTTTCCCCCAGTGACCATCTCATAAAGAATCACGACGCATATGAAAAGGCGGTTGCGAGGGCCGCAGAGCTTGCAGAAGATGGAAATATAGTTGTTTTCGGTGTTAAGCCTACCCATGTTGAGACCGGTTACGGGTATATTGAGGTTGACGGCGAAGATGTGATAAGTTTCACTGAGAAGCCCGACGCCAAAACGGCGGAAGACTATCTGGAAAACGGAACTTATTACTGGAACAGCGGAATGTTCTGTTTTAAAGCGGGCAGATTTCTGGAGGAGCTTCAGAAATACGCACCGGAAATATACGACGGCTGCAAGGCTGCGCTTGAAAACACGGCAAATTCTCAGTATATACGCATCGGGCTGGAGGATATGCTGAAAATCCCTGAGGACAGCATTGACTATTCAGTGATAGAGAAATGCAATTGCCTTAAAGTGGTTCTCAGCGACCTTGGGTGGAGCGATGTCGGCAGCTTCGATTCGCTTTCGACGGAGCTGATAAACGACGAAAACAACAATCTTATCATATCGAACAAGTACGTTGCCACCATCGATGTGCAGGACACAATAGTCGTCGATACGGACGATGCGCTTCTCATATGTAAAAAAGGTTCCAGCCAGAAAGTTAAAGATGTTGTACAGAAGATAAAACGCGACAAACCGGAGCTTGCGAACATCCATATGACCGCATACCGCCCTTGGGGCACCTACACGGTTTTGGAGAATACGTACGGCTATAAGATAAAGAGAATTGAGGTCAAGCCGGGTAAAAAACTCAGTCTTCAAAGGCACATGCACCGCAGCGAACACTGGATAGTGGTCAGCGGAACGGCCACCGTTACTGTTGGAGACAAGACCACCATGGTGCGTCCGAACGAATCAACCTATATCAAGATGGGAGAGCTGCACAGACTTGCTAACGAAGGCAAGATACCGCTAATAGTTATCGAGGCGCAGGTCGGCGAGTACACCGGAGAGGACGATATCATCCGTTCAGAGGACGATTACGACAGGGGTTAAAGCCCGTAATACTCCCTGTACCATTTTGCGAAACGTTCAATGCCTTCGCTCAGAGGTGTTTTCGGACTGTATCCGTGGTCGCGGATAAGGTCGTCAACGTCGGCATAGGTCTTGTGAACGTCGCCGGGTTGCATGGGCATCATATTTTTCTGTGCTGTCATTCCCAGAGCCTTTTCAAGCATTTCTATCATATCCATCAGTTTGGCGGGGTTATTGTTGCCGATGTTGTATACTTTGTACGGCACGTCGGACGAATCCGGCGACGGATTGCCGCTGTCCCAATTGGGGTTGGGTTTCTGATCTGCATAGATGACCTTGCACACGCCTTCTACGATGTCGTCTATATATGTGAAATCTCTCTCCATATCTCCGAAGTTATAGATATCGATCGGTTTTCCGGATCGCATTAATTCCGCGAATTTATACATTGCCATATCGGGTCTGCCCCATGGACCGTATACGGTGAAGAAGCGTAGCCCTGTGGTCGGTAGTTTATAAAGGTGACTGTATGTGTGAGCCATGAGTTCGTTTGCTTTTTTCGTAGCAGCATAGAGACTCACGGGGTGGTCTGCTCCGTGGTGTGTAGAGAATGGCTGCGCTGTGTTTTTTCCATAGACAGATGAGCTGGATGCGTATATGAGGTGCTGAACGTTGAAGTTGCGGCATCCTTCCAGAACATTGATGAAGCCGACGATGTTGGAGTCTATGTAGGCGTAGGGGTTTTCGATGCTGTAGCGTACTCCCGCCTGTGCGGCGAGGTTGCAAACCTTGTCGAACTTATGCTCTGCCATCAGCTTGTGAAGGTTTTCCCTGTCTTCGAGGTTCATTTGAACAAAGCTGTATCCTTGCAGTGTTTCGGAAGGCGCAAGTCTGCCGTACTGAATATTTTCTCTGCGTATGCCGTCCTGCGCCAGTCTGTCATATTTCAGACTTATCTGATAATAATCGTTTATGCTGTCAAGCCCGACGACCTCGTGTCCGGCGGCAATGAGCTGCTTAACTGTATAAAAGCCGATAAATCCGGCGGTTCCGGTGAGCAGAATCTTCATTTCAAACCCTCTTAATATTCATAATCCGATATTATTTGATAATGCGCTTTTTGTATAGCCGTTTATGCTGTATGATGCAAAAATGAACAGATTCAGAGTGTTATTCTACAGTCTTCTGGCGGTAATAACATGGCTTGCGGTGACTCCGCTCCATGTTCCGCAGGTGAACCCTGACTGGGGAGATAAGGTGAACCATGCGGCAGCGTTCGCCGTATTGTTTGTTGCCGGATATAAGGCTTATCACAGTGCATTCCGTTTGTGGGTATGGCTTGTTGCTTATGGCATGTTCATTGAGGTTTTGCAGAGCTTTCTGCCATTCCGTTTCGCATCGGCAGAGGACGTTGTTGCTGACGTTGCGGGCATAGCGCTTGGTCAACTCGTTGTAACAGCTTTAAGACGGTACGGAAAAGTTTAGTATGTACTTATGAGATAATCTTGAAAAACCTTGTCAACCAACGTATATATTCCGTTTTCCATCTGGATTAAATCATGGTTAAGCAGAGCGACTATAGCTGATTGAATTGTACTTGTTGCCGGAAGGTTATTTCGTTTCACATAATCTTTTGCCAGAGGCTTGGCTGTGTTTTCCTTTGCCAGAGCAATTAACAGGTTTCTTTGAGACGGAGCAAGCGGCTTCAGATATGATTCTTCAAAAACAGTTTTTTCGCTTTCCAGCATATCGATATAGGCTTGTTTCAGGATTTCTGCTGTTAGAGTAGTGTCGGTGATGCTGAATGCGAGCATTCCTAATTTCTGAACGTAGTAAGTGTGGCTGTGAGCCAGCTTTACAAGGTCTTTTGAAAGTGAACCGCAGATTACGCCGTTATTTTGAAACTGTTCTTCAATCCATTTTGCCAGCTCGTCTTGTTCAATTTTATACACCGGATAGTTTACAGCCATTCTGTAGAAAGGTCTGGATTTTTCATTGAACATATCGAACAGAATCCTGCGTCTGCTACCGACAAAAAAGAATGATGCTTTTGTTTCCTGCATATAAGTTCGCAGGGTTGCCTCTATTTTGGCAGATTCTTTAAGGTCTGCGATTTCCTGAAATTCGTCGATGAAAATATTTACAGGATGTTCAAGTGTTTCGGCAAGCTGTTGAAGGGAGTTCATGACATCTTCAAGCAGGTCGAAGCCGGTTTTTCCTGATGCCGGTGTTATGGAGAGGGAGACCCCGCCGGATGGATCTGGTTGAAATACCGGGCGGAAAGATTTTATAGTGTTTATAGCTTTTAAATACCATGACTCATGGCGTTTTGTTTCAGTAAAAACAGCCTTTGCGAGTCTGGATGCGATGTCGTCAATGGAAAATACGCTGAAAAAGTCGGTTTTAACGGTAATGCAACCTTCTTCAGAAAGTCTGTTCTGGACTCGGTTGACGAGGGAAGTTTTGCCTTCCCGTCTGGGTGAATAAACAACAGCGCTCGTTCCGGAATATCCGTATCCTGCAAGTTCCTTCAATTCTTTCACACGGTTGCAGAATGGAGCGTCTACCGGAAGCACTTTAAGTTGAAATGGGTTTTTCCTCAGCATATCAAAACTCCTGCTTTTAAATGTAACACATTGAAGCAGAATAGCAAGTATTGTTACGATTCAATCGTAACGATTGCGACGTAATGGGAAGTTTATTTAATCTTCATATCCCTGCCGAGTTCTCTCTGAAGGTCACGTTCTTTGATGGTGTTTCGTTTGTCGTGTGTCTTTTTACCTTTGGCGAGGGCAATTTCCACTTTTACGAGGCGTTTTTTCTGGTAAACGGAGATGGGCACAAGGGTAAGCCCCGCCTCTTTGATGCGCCCGATGAGCCTGTCGATGTCTCTGCGTTTCATGAGCAGCTTGCGGCTTCTGGTTGGGTTGTGGTTGAACCTGTTTGCCTGTTCATATTCGGCAACGTGGGAGTTCACAAGCCATATCTCGTTTGAAAGTATTTTAACGAAAGCCTCTTTAATGCTTATCTTTCCGGCTTTAACGGATTTGACCTCCGTTCCCGCAAGAACGACACCGGTTTCAAAGGTTTCAAGTATCTCGTAATCAAAAAAGGCTTTTTTATTTTTTGCAAATGTGGACATCATATTTCCTTAATGTGCTTTATATAAGAAATTACATTTTTTGTATTGAAATGCAACCCGTTTGATGTAGAATAACGATTATTTTCACGAGGCTCAAATTGGCGGTATTTGGCGAAGAGTTCAGTACGAACATTTCATTTATGGATAACGGTACAAGGAAATTCATCTTTGAACTGAACAAACTTTCCGATGCGATGAAAAACGGTGAAGGCAGACAGTATGTAATTTTTGCCCTTGATTTTCTCGGCGAATATTCGGAAAAGCATCTTATTTCCGAAGAGAAGGTCATGATAAAATACCGTTTCCACGATATCGAAGGTCACGCCGTTCAGCATGAGGAATTTCGCTCCGAACTTCAGAAAATAATCGACGAATACGCAGCGAAGGGTGCTGAACATTCGTTTCCGCTTCTGGTACAGAGATTTATGGGAGGCTGGCTCAGCCGCCATATCTCGCGTGCTGACAAGGTTCTCGGAGATTTTCTTGCCGCATCCGCAAAAAAAGCCAGACCTTAAAAGATCCGGCTTTTTCCTGATTTTCAACTTTAATTACAGTTATGGCATATCAAAGAATCAGACTGCTACACCCTTACGGGTTCGCAGAGACGGGGAGATAGAACCGTCTTCGCGAGAAGCGCAGCCCGCGATCTCATTTTAACGTAAATGCGCCATAAAATATTGGGTATGCTACGGTTATTTAGCCGCGGGGCATCCGCAGCATCCGCCGCCCGCAGCAGGGCAGGACGGAGCAGAAGCCTGTTTGCCGTATCCCTGTGCAGCCCATCCGCCGCCTTTCAGATGGAAAGCGGAGGAGGATATTATCCTTTTCGCTTCGCCGTGACATTCGGGACATTCAACAGGTTCGTCGGCATTGCTGAAGCTCACCAGCTTCTCGGTGACTTTTCCGCATTTAGCGCATGAGTATTCATATATAGGCATATTGCACCTTTAAGAGTTTATTTTTCTGAAATAATATAATTCTGAGTGAATTTTTCAATAAAAAAAATCAGCTTCCGGTCTCAACGTTTCGTCCGTATATCCATCCGGTCACTTCCGCTCCGTTCATAGTGACGCTGATGTTGAGCCATCCGTCGCGTTCAAGCAGAATCTTAACCCTGGTGTTGAGTGGCAGTTTTGCCAGAACAGCAGATGTTATGTCCGGTTTTTCGCGCATGTTTAGTATATTCGCTTTGACTATTCCCGTTTTTGAAGCTGCGGGAACGGTTTCCGCGGGCATCTCGCGCACTGCGGGTTTTTGAACAGGGTCGGGTTGTGTCTGCTGCTGAACGACGGGTGCAGTGTCCGCAGGTTTTGCGGGTTCCGGCGTAGCTGGCTGCGCTGGTTTATCCGCAGGTGCCTGTGGGGGAATCGGAGCAGCGGCGGGTGCAGGCACTGATTGCATCATCTCCGCCTGACGTTTTCCGTAAAGGGTGCCGTAATAGAAGAGTGCGCCGGAGATAAATATAGCTGCGATCAGGGCAAATCCGGCGTAGAGGAAGAATTTTGAGTTCATTTTATTTTTTTTCCTTTCCAGTTTAAGGCTGGCGGCAGCGGAATCTAGGTGTTTGCCTGAAAGCACTTTGTTCTGGTCAACGTATGCAGCCATCAGTGAGCGTTCCATAGCGAGGTTCACCAGTCTGGGGTTTCCGCCTGTGTATGAATAGAGTTTCTTATAGAATTTTTTGTCCGGATATTGTCCGTGGAAGCCACCCTTTGAAAGCCTGAACGCAACATATTTCGACATATCGTCGAAGTCCATGTAGTCTAGGCTGACGTGGAGGGTTATCCTCTGTCGGAGCTGTCTGAGCGAGGGTGAGTTTAGCTTTGAGTCAAGCTCCGGCTGTCCTGCTATGACAAAGCGTATCAGTTTTTCCTTTTCCGTTTCAAGGTTTGAGAGGATGCGAAGCTCCTCAAGGGTTCGTGCAGGAAGGTTCTGCGCTTCGTCAATGATGAGAAGCGGCTTTTTTCCCTGTCTCTTTTTTTCTGTGAGAAAGTCCCGGAAGCCGGCAAAGAGAGTATTTTTTGTCTGGTTTTCCCCTATAGGAAACCCGAAATCCTCAAGCACGGCGCGGAACATCTCCTCCGGCTCAAGGGATGGGAACATAACGTAGGCGTATTCCACTGTGTCCGGCAGTTCGTTCATGAACTTACGCATAGTGATAGTTTTGCCTGTGCCCGGTTCGCCTGTCAGCACAAGGAAACCTTCGTCCGAATCCACAAAATATTTCAGCGATTGCAACGCTTCCATATGGTTCGGGCTGGCGAAGAAGTATTCCACGTCGGGTGTTATTCTGAAAGGGTGTTCTTTGAACTCGAAAAACTCAGTATAGCTCATCAGCTCTTCCGCACGGTTTTGTTATCATCAAATTACCTGATATATCTGCCTTAAACAAGAACAAATTGTTCGGGCTCATATTCCGGAGGGATAATCATATTCCTCCGGTTGTTGACAAACTCGGATTTTATTAAATCAATGAGACTGCTTTGTCGCTAAGCTCCTTGCAGAGACTTTTTTTCCTTTCGTCTTTGCGAGCAGAGCGAAGCAATCTCATATTTATAAAACTTTGTCATCAGTCTGAGGGATAATCATATTCCTGTTTCATCCGTATTACAAGCGGGCGCTTTCTTAAAGTCTCTTAAAAAATTAAACTTGACATTAAACGGAATTATTGATAATGATAATCATTATCTGTATCATGCACGGGAGGTAAAAGATGGACGCTGATGTTCTTATACTGATATCATTGGTTTTATCAGCGGTTATTTATATTACATATTATCTTTTTGTAAGGCAATGCTCCTGTGGCGGAGACAACGATGAGCCCAAAGACAAGCATAGCATAGAGCATGTCTGCTGCGGAAAATTCCACGAACATTCCGAATCTCAGAAAACCTTTTACTGATATGGCTTAATTCCGCGGATATGTTATAATTGTCAGACAGGAGCGAAGCAATGTCTGACATGGCTCAGTTTATAGGTATGCTTGAATCGGGACCGGAATCCTCTGATGATTTTCAGTCCTATGCACAGTCGCTTATCAATCAGCACATAAGTCCTGAAAATATGCGCGCCGCCCAGTCCGTTGCCACCGCTTATACGGAGCTGCGCAGGGGGCGTCAGAGCATCGTTATCCTTGAGGAACTTCTCAGGGATGCGGAAAGCAGAAGCTGCGAAAACGTTTATGCCGCCCGTTCCGTTATGATCCGTCAGGAAAAGCTGGCTGCGCTGGGGCAGCTTGCATCCGGCATCGCCCACGAACTTAACAATCCCATCGGCTTTGTTGCCGGTAACTTTGAAGCGCTCAGAACCTACAATATCTCTGTCTGGAATTATCTGGAGGCGATTGAAAACGCCGCCGACGAAAAGATGAAACAGGCGATAGCGGCGCTTAAATCAAAATATAAGATCAACTATATCATGGACGATACAAAAGACATATTCGTGGAATCCTCCGAAGGCTTTAAGCGAGTTACGGATATAGTCAACAACCTGCTTGCTTTTGCGCGGGTTGACGGTGGAAATTTCAAACTTTCCGACCTTAATGCCAGTGTGCAGACCACCGTTGCCATAGTTTCATCGCAGGCAAAATTCGTTGCCGCAATAGAGCTTGATTTTGGTGATGTGCCTGATTTCGAGTTTAACCCCGGAGAGATTAATCAGGTGCTCCTGAATCTGCTGCTCAATGCCGTTCAGGCTATAAAGGGGCAGAAAAGTGGAGAGGGGCTTATCACCGTTAAAACATTTACGGAAGACGATATGGCTGTCTGTTCGGTTACGGACAACGGTCCCGGCATCACGCCGGAGCACGTACAGAGAGTATTCGACCCTTTCTTCACAACAAAGCCAGTTGGCGAGGGCACGGGACTGGGACTTAACATTTCATACGACGTTATCGTACACAGGCACAGGGGTTTTTTCGATGTTGAGAGCGAACCGGGCAGAACGGTATTCACCTTCCGGCTGCCGCTTTCCAGAGGGGTGTGATATGCAGACGCAGGGTACTATACTTATCGTTGACGACGAGCCGAACATTCTTTCTTCTCTCAGAAGGCTTTTTGTCAGTAGCGATGTGAATGTGCTGACTGCAAACAGCGCACAGGAGGCGATGTCGCTTCTGGCAGAGAACAGTGTGGATTTCTTTCTCTGCGATTACAGGATGCCGGATGTTAGCGGCATACAGCTTCTTGAGGTTGTTAAGGAGAAATATCCGGATATGTTCCGCGCGGTCATAAGCGGCTATGCGGAGCCGGACGCCATGACCTATGCCATCGGCAAGGGAACGTCTATGGCATATTTCAAAAAACCGTGGAGCGACTATGACATAGCGGGAAAGGTGCTGCATATCATTTCAACAATGAAACATGTGAAGGATAAAGAGATTATCCGCATTTTCAGCAGCATAGACAAGCTGCCCAGCATACCGAAAATATATTATGAACTGGACGACGCAGTCAGCAGCGGTGAATCCATCGAGCATATAGCGTCTATCTTCAAAAAAGACGCGTCGCTGACAGCGAAGATATTACAGATAGGCAATTCAGTTTTTTACAGCGGGAAAGGGAGCGCGACGCTTGAGCAGGCTATTCTGATGATAGGTCTGAGCACTGTGAAAGAGATAGTTCTCATGTATAAGATTACTGAAGGACTCGGTGCCGGACCGCGCATAGAGAAAGAGCTGGAGCGTATCTTCTCCCACGGGCTTATTCTTAATAAGGCTGTGGAGCACTGTCTTGTGCACTGCGGGCAAAAATATAATAAGAACGTTTCAAATACGCTAGGTGTACTCTCGTGCGTTGGTAAGGTGATACTTTTAAGTTATCATCCGGACAGATATTACGGCACCACCGCGTTTTCCGAAGGCTGCGGATGTAGTTTTGAAGAGGCGGAAAGAGAGATGGGGTACATAAACGACAGCAGCTCGGCAATAACGTGCAGTTTCCTCGACCTTTACAATATACCATTCGAAATACTGGAAGTTCTGCTCTATATCGGCAGACCGGAAAAAGTCTCGCAGGAAAACCGTGTGATATCCGCTGCGTATTCCGCCATGGTGCGGATACTTGCCGCTATTGAGAACGGAGAGGTTACGGACGATATGTTTATTGAACAGTGCTGCTACGGCGTTTTGAGTGCCGAGAAACTCAGCAACTCTGTGCGCATCATCACAGATGTGTGGAACGTAGGAAAATAACGGAGGCGCAATGTTTAAGCTGTCGTATGTGGAGCTTGTCACGGGAATTAAGGCGGCGAAACTGAAAGAACTTATCTCTCAGGGCATACTCACCGCCGAGGAGAGAGACGGGGTTACGTATATTTCCGCTGCGGGCATAGAGAGTTACCTCATTTCGGAGGAAAGGTTTGTGCCGGACGTGTTTAAGACAAGCGGTATTAAAGTACTGATCGTTGATGACGAACCGAATATGCTCAATTCAATGAAAAGACTGTTCCAGCGTTTTCCGCAGATAACGGTCAACACCGCTGCGAATGCCTTTGAAATGGGGCATAGCCTGAAGATACTCGTTCCGGATATTATCATTCTCGATTACAGTATGCCCGGCATGAACGGGCTTGAGATATTGCAGAGTTTGAGTGTGGAAGGATATCTGGACAAGGTGCGGGTGATAGTTTATACGGCACGTCTGCCGGAAGAGCTGGAACCCACGCTGGCGAAAATCGATAACGTTCAGGTGCTGGCGAAGAGTGCTGATTTCAAGGAACTGCTCATAACTGTTGAAAAGATGCTTAATAAAACTCGGGAAACAGCCTGACAAAAATTTAATAATTTTTTCCGCTAAAAGCAGTATATTGTATCAGAGACACAATATACAAGGAAGCGCGTATGAGCCTTACAATGATAGCTACATCCCTGTGTGAGAAGATAAAAACCAAAGGAATAGAGCTGGGCGAACGTACCAGCCATCTGCCTCTTTCGTTCCGGCTGGGAGAAAACCAGTGGGTTGTGGTGTTCCGTTTCGGGGTTGTTGCAACCGTCGGGCTGAACGACCGTGAACGGCAGGATGTTTTCAGCGAGCTGAAACCGTTCATGGAAAACCCGCACGCTGTGCAGAAGAGCGAGGATATCTCCATTGAACTGGGCGGCGGAAAGGACGAGGTGGGCAGCGAACAGGCTAAAATACAGTCGCTCACCCGTGAACATGTTCTGGTTATGGCCGATATACTGGCAAAAAGCGTCATGCTGGAAAGGTACGAATCCATCATGTCAGAGGTTTTCAGCGAGACGGAGCCTGTGGCGGAGAAGCTCATGACCGATTCACATGGCAAAGTCAGCTCTGCGGCACTGAAAAAGACCATCGGCGCAACCCTTATGGCGCAGCAGAACATGATAGGGCGGGTTGAGGTGCATGAGAAACCGGAAGTGCTCTGGGAACACCCCGAACTTGAGAAATTCTATGCCCGTCTTGAGGATGAATACGAGATCAAAGAGCGCAACGACGCGCTTGAAAAAAAACTGAGGCTGATAAACACCACCGCCGAAACGCAGCTTGGGCTGCTGCATAACAGCCATTCACTGCGTGTCGAGTGGTATATAGTTATTCTTATCGTTTTTGAAATATTGCTTACCCTTTACGAGATGTTTTTAAAGCCGCATTAATCCGAGTGTACCTGACCGGGCGCGGCAGGTTTCTTTTCGTCTTTAAGCAGCAGAACCAGAGGCAGACTGACGAGAAACAGCAGCGCAACCAGCAGAAAAACGTGATTGAACGCCATCATAGCCCCCTGTTTAGTCACAAGTCCGTTAACCGCCTGCATACTCATCATTGAAGCCCTGTCCGCATCATATCCTGCGGAGAAATACATTCCGCCGAGTCCCGACAGAAGGTTCTGAGCCGCGTCGTTCACGGCGGTTATCTTCTCCACAAGAAAGCTGTGGTAGACAGTCTCGTAGCGGGTGAGGAAAGTTGCGGAGAGCGCAATGCCCACCGAACCGAAGACCTGACGCACGACGTTGTAGAGTCCCGAAGCATCGGTCATCTTTGATTTATCCACCGTGGACAGTGTTACGGTTGACAGCGCAACGAATATAGCGCCGAATCCGAAGCCCTGCCAGACCTGAGGAAAGAAGATATCCCAATAGCCGACGTCCAGCGAAAGGGTGGAAAGCTCCCAGAAACTGAACGCATTTATGGCAAGCCCCGCTGCTATGAGAAAACGCGCACCCAGTATGGTGTAGAGCCTTCCCACAATGGGCATGAAGAAAGCCATAGCCACACTTCGGGGCATCATGGCAAGCCCTGAGTCGAACGCGGGATATCCCAGAAGCTGCTGCAAAAACATAGGCAGAAGGAACAGCGACGCGAAAAGACTTATGCCGAGCACCCCGCCAAGGAAGGTTCCCGTACAGAAGGTTCTGTCTTTCAGAAGCCGCAGGTCAACCGCGGGTTTTTCCGCCGTGAGCTCACGCCATATAAACAGCGCCATCCCGACGACGGCGGTCACAGACAGAATCCTGATATAATCGGATGCGAACCAGTCCTTTGTCTGTCCCTCCTCAAGCATAAGCTGGAGCGAACCGAGACCGACAACCATGAAAAGGAGTCCCGCCATGTCCCATCTCTCCTTCTTCCGCTGGAGATAGGGCGGGTCTTCCACATATTTCATTGTCAGCATTATGTTTATTATGCCGACAGGGAGGTTTATGAAGAATATCCACGGCCATGAGAAATGGTCTGTGAGCCATCCGCCCAGTGTTGGACCGAAAGCCGGACCCATGACCACACCGAGACCGAATATGCCCATGGCAAGCCCCTGTTTCTCCGGAGGATAGTTCTCACGCAGTATCGCCTGTGAAACGGGTATTAGTGCACCGCCGCCGAGCCCCTGCAAAACCCTGAAAAATATCATGGAATTCAGATCCCACGCTATTCCGCAGAGCATGGAGGTTATGGTGAACACCACCACGCTGACCAGATAGAAATTTTTTCGTCCGTATCTGGCGCTCAGAAGCCCTATGATGGGCATAATTATAACGTTGGCAAGGATATAGGAGGTTGAAACCCACGCTATCTCCTCTACGGATGCTCCCAGATTGCCACGCATATAGGGCAGGGCGACGTTCACGATGCTGGTGTCCAGTGCGCTTATGATCGCTCCTGTCATAACCGTGATGGTTATCATGAGCCTGTTATTTGCCTGTGCCATATTATTTTATTTTTACGCTGGGTTCCACGGACAGACCGGGGACAAGCAGTCCAGCGTCGCCATCTATAAGTATTTTCACCGGAACGCGCTGAACGACTTTAACGAAGTTGCCCGTAGCGTTCTCCGCCGGAAGCAGGCTGAATGCCGAACCTGTGCCGGGCTGGATGCTGTCAATATGTCCGTCTATCTTCATGTCCGGGTATGCATCCGCTTTTATCTCTACCTTCTGACCTACGCGGATGTGGTTCAGCTGTGTTTCCTTGAAGTTCGCCTCAATCCAGAGTTTTTCCGAACCAACGAGGGAAATGACAGTCTGACCGGGCTGGACGAATCGTCCGACCTTAACATTGTTCTGCCCTATACGCCCGTTTCGTGGTGCTCGGATTACGGTGCGTTCAAGGTCAAGCTCCGCCGCTTTCACAGCCTGCATTGCAGATGCGGCTTTAAATTCCGCCGTTTTCCTGTTTGCCTCTATAGTGGCGAGATTTGCCAGTGCAATTTTAACGGAAGCATCGGCAGCGGCTGACTGAGCGTTTGTTTCGTCAGCTTTCGCCTTAACGCTGTCGTATGAATTCTTCGACACAAGGTTCTCTGACACAAGGCGGGAGTATCTTTGCTGTTCTTTATCGGCAAAATTCCTTTCAGACTGCGCCTTGTTGCGGAGCGCCTGCGCCTGATTGATATTTTCGCGTGCCTGTGCGGCGGATGCGTCAATGGCAGCTATTTGCGCCTGTGCCGCTGACAGCTCTTCCCTGCTTTTCGCAAGAGCTATGGCGTAGTCGGCGCTCTCTATCTCAAAGAGGATGTCCCCTTTTTGCACCTGCATGTTGTCTTCAATGTAAACTTTTGATATTTTTCCTTTTATCTGAGGGGAGACGGGCACCATATCGCCCTTTACGAAGGCGTTGTCGGTGGTTTCGTGGTGCATCGCATACACGAGTTTCGGAGTGTAATGTATCAGAAGCAGCACCGCGATTATGGTTATTGTTGCATAGAGGATGGTTTTTTTCTTTTTCGCAGGTTTCTGCGCCTGTTGTTCAAGTTTTTTGGAGTATTCTTCGGCGTTCATCTATTCCCCCGTTTTGAAACCGAAACGGTCGAGACTCGTTCCGGCTGATCTGTAAAGTTCGGCTTCGCCCTTTCTGTAGTCGTAAAGTGCGTTTACTGCACGTATTCTGGCATCGGTCAGATCTTCCTGAAATTTCAGAACACGGAAGGTGTCCGACAATCCTTCGCCGAGTTTTTTCATTTCCTGCGAAAGGGTCACGTCGGCAAGCCGTACGAAATCCTGTGCGATGTCGTATCTGTCGTGTCCGCTCTTCATAGCTGTCGAGGCGGTGCGTATCTGTGCTCTGGTGTCCTGTTCCAGCTTTTTCAGCGTGTAGACCGCACGCATCTTTTCTGCGGATGCTGACGCTGTGCGGGCTTTTGCGCCCCTTGCGCCCAGCGGATATGAAACGCTCACGCCCAGTTTCCATTCGAAACCGTCACCCTCTGTCATGTCGGACAGCGAATCATGATAGGTGCCGTCAAAATGATTCGGAGTAACGGGGTTTCCGGAAAGTCCTATAACGCCCAGCGTAGCTGTTGCATCCAGCTCCGGAAGTTCCTGATTTTTGAGATATCTTATTGTGATGTCCCGTTTTTCAAGCTCGGTGCGCTGCTTTTCGATTTCGGGGCTTACGGTTAGTGCGATCTTATAAAATCCGTCCTCGTCAGGCGCTATGAAAGCCGGGCTGATGTCCGCTGCCTGTCCACCGACAGGAGCGTTCATGAGGTTTTCAAGGGTTATCTCAGCCGTTTTTACAGCCGACTGGGCGTTAACCGTCTGCTCGCGTCTTCCTGCAAGTGCTGTTTCCGCCTCCTGCACCTCTGTTATGGGGATTATGCCGGCGTTGAAACGTTTTCTGTCTGAATCCAGAAGGTTTTTCGCCAGCTCTTCAGATTTTTCGGACAGAACCAGAACATCCTGCGCACGCACAAGGGCGTAATATGCAGTTTCAATCTGTGCCGCAGTTTCCGTCATCTTCGCGTATAGGTCAAACTGCGCCTGTTTGAATGAAAGCTCTGCATTTTTCAGCCCTGTGGCGTTGATATCCTTGCCGTAATTTTTAAGGAGCGGCTGGGTTATGTTCATTAAAAAAACTGTTCTGTACTGGGGGTCAAGCTCCTCGTACGGGTTGTTAGTGCCTGATTTTGATGTTTCAAGGGAGAATTTTCCTGTCATACCGCTTCTGTGGAGTTTTTCCAGTTCCGCGGCTGCTGCGAGGTTTCTCTCTTTCAGGTAGTCCATGTTATAGGGTGCGTATGATGTGGGCGTGTTCGAACCTCCAGCTGAAACTGAAGCGCCCGCAACGGGATCGAACTTCGCATCCTCAGCGGTCACGTTGCCCCGCACGGCTTCCGCTGTGCTCTTTTGTATCATGACGGAGTAGCTGTTTTGAAGCCCTGTGGCGATGGCATCCCGCAGGGTCAGCGTCCCGGCGAAGCACAGTGCCGGAAATATGAGCAGCATGAATAAAATAAAACGTATCATTCTGTACCTCTGTTTCTGAGCGCAGACATGCAGAAATCGCATGTGGTTTTTTCTGCGTCGTCAAACTCTGTCACTGAAAGGTGGGTCATTCTGGCAGTGCCAAGCAGCATCGCCTTTATGAGCTTCGCATCGTTCAAAGGGTCTGCGTCGGGTCGGACTGAGCCGTCGGCGATGCCCTTTTCGATGGCTTCCTTCACAATGGAAATGCTTCTGTCGGTGTTTCTGCGCATGGTATCGCGGCGTGTTTCGTCGAAGACAATCTGGGCAGGCATATCCCTGTGACAGACCGTAAATTCGGCGCGGTAGTCTCTTGCGAAAGCGAAATGCATCCTAAGAATCTTTTCAACAGCTTCAAGCCCGTTTGCGGCAGATTTTGCGGTCTGCGCCATCTCATCGAGATATTCGTTTATGAGGTTGACGTATATCTCCTTTAGGATGCCCTCTTTGGTGGCAAAGTGGTAAAAGATTGTTCCTGTTGCGGTTTCCGCCGCCTCGGCAATCTCCTGCGTGCTGGTTTCAATGAACCCCTTCTCCGCAAACAGCCTTGCCGCCTCGCGCAGAATCTTCTGTTTTTTTGTCAAAACGCACCTCACTGACTGAGTAGTCAGTCAGTATATTCCGGAATAAAATTAGTGCAATAGGTATTTTGAATGGAAACAAAAAAAGGGCACGCTTTCGCGTACCCCTTATGAGTTATTTGGATTTGCCGCCGTGCCCGCCACCGCCACCGCCACCGTGTCCGCCGCCGCCATGACCGCCGGAGCCGCCGGAACTTCCGCCGGAACCGTGTCCTTCACTTCCGCTGTGTCCGCCGGAAGAACCCATGGACGAGGCGGAGTTGCCGTGTTCAATATGGCTGTGCATGGTTTCCGCCATGTTCTGTGCGTTTGTGCCTGCGTTTTTCATAAAGTGGTGTCTGTATTCGCTTATCTCGTCGGCGGAAAGATTGTCCAGTGATTCGTCGGCAATGCCAGCCGCGCTGGTTTCTTTAACACCGTATCTCAGCATGTCCCTGTAAAAAGCCATCACGGCAACTGCGTATTTCTCTTTGTCCTGCTGCATGGATGCGAGGCGTTTTGCTGTCTTTGTCATGGATGCTTCGTTCGCTCCGGCAGCCAGGGCATCCGCAGCGATATCCGCTGTGTTTTCCGCCTGTTTGCCTTTCAGCCCCATTTGTTTCGCCACAGCATATGCCGTTTCATACCTTGCCTTAACTTTCAGGGCTGCGTTTGCCACTGCCTGTTGCTGAACCTTTTTGGCAATGCCCTCCAGCACTTTTTCGCTGACCCGTGTTGCAGACATACCTATTTGGGCATTCAGCGCATTTTCAATAGCCGCTGTCGTCTCCTGTGCGTATCCCGCGGCTCTGGTGCGCTCGGTGAGTTTTGCGGCAAGTGACTTTTCAGCGCCGTTCTTTTCAGCCGTCCTTCCAAGGTTGTCGTATATATCAGCCAAAGCCGGAACGGCTGTCAGCAGCAAAACAAGCAATGCAAAAAACCTCATCTCAATCCTCCTGATACACGCAGACGGTGCCGCCGAAATCGTCCTGCTGCTTCATATCACATTCGGGCAGATATATTTCGCCGTCTTTTTCGAGATAATAGGTGAACTCCCTGCTCTCAGGTATCGTCACCGTCCATATTTTTCCCTGTTTCACCGCTTCTTTTTTCGTAAATCCGTCCGCGGACGAATAGAAAGCTACGCTATTCGCGTCTTTAACACGGAAATATCCTTTCATTACAGAATCTTCCGTTTTAAATTCCACTGCGGCGCAGCCTGTAAGAAATGTCAGAAGCAGTGCCGTTAATATCCTCAGATATCGCTCCCTATGGTTATTACGGAGTTTTCCCCTCCGAAGTCATCCACCTGTTTTGCAGGTGATGCAGGATCGGCTATTTTTGTCTTTCCGTCAAGTATATAGGTGTAGGTATACTCACCTTTTTCCAGGGGGACGTTCACCTGCCAGTATCCGTCGCCCACAGGTTTCATGTCTATGCTCTGCCAGTCGGAAAAACTGCCAGCCAGCGCCACATGACCCGCGTCCGGCATATGTACGACGAATCTGTATCCGCCTGTGTGCTGTTCCGGGACAGGTGCAAACATGAACACCTTCAAAGCCACTACCAGCGATGCCGCCAGTGCTGTTAAAGACATTACCGATGCGGGAGTGAAAACTCGTCTGTGTTCCGTTTTTATCTCAGGAAGGGGAGGCGCCTGTGGTGTCATCCCCGACATAAGCATCTCCGTGTCCAGCATGGAGAGCGTTTCCGTGCAGAAATTGTCGTCTTTGTTTATCTCTTTGACGAACTCCGCTTTTTCCTCAAGACTCAGCTCGTCGTCGATATACTGACTTATAAGAATATCTCTGTTATCCATCCGAAACCTCCAGTAAAGCCCTCAGTCTTTGTCTGGCTCTGTGTATCTTTACTTTCACATTGGCAACGGAAAGTCCCGCCGCCTGTGCTATCTCTTCGTATTTAAGTCCTTCAGCACCCGCCATTGAGAGCAGATTCCGCTCATCCTGAGTCAGGCTTTTCATAGCTGTTTTAAGCCTGTTTTGAGCCTGCCTGCATATCAGTATGCTTTCCGGACTCTTTTCGTCAGCAGGTTCATAACCCTCCGGTATTTCGGAAAATCTGTTTCTGCGACGCCTGTCAAGAAAGATGCTTTTTGCTACGGTGTAGAGCAATGCCGGATTTTGCTGATCTGGGTATGATTGCGCATATCTGATGAAGGTGTCCTGAAAGACATCCTCAGCTTCGTGGGTGTCCCCCGAAAGTCTAATCAGATAGGCGAAAAGTTTCTGCCTGTTCTGTTCAAAAAAATCCGTCAGTGCCGTATTGTGTTTCATATGCTCTATTATAGCGGGGGCAGAAGCCCCCGCCAAATGTTTCTTACATTGAGAATGAAGGGTCTGTGGAAGTTGTTGTATCTGTAGTAGTGTCAGTCGTAGTGTCAGTTGCGGGGTGGTTCACGTCATAGTTGTATTTGTTGCCCATGCCTGTTCCGTCCGCGGGGTGTGAACCTGTGCCGTCACCGTGTCCGCCGGCCTGTGAACCGTGACCGCCGGATGCTCCTGCTCCGGATGAGGAACCTGTTCCGCCTGATGATGAGCCACCTGAAGAGGATCCGCCTGATGATGAACCACCGGAAGATGAACCGCCTGAAGAAGATGAACTGCCGTGTCCGTGACCGCCTCCGTGTCCTCCCATGCTGCCTTTGCCGGCAAATGCCTGTCCGGATGCCATAACCATAATTGCCACTGTTAAAACTGCAATAACTTTTCTCATGTTGTGTCTCCTTGTTTCTATAGGGTGTTTGTACTCTCATAACGAACGACAAACTAAATGGTTACAGAAAAGTTATGAAAAAAATGACGTCCTCAAATTTTTATTATTATTTTGACTGTGACTTTTTCATTTCAAAACCATCTTATTTAATATGAGGTGCGTATGAGATATTCAAAATATATAATCCCGATGCTTCTGATGTTCAGCATTGCCCCTGCGGCACAGGCGGCGAAGTATGAGACTGCCATATTCGCAGGCGGCTGTTTCTGGTGTATGGAGCCTCCATTTTCGTTTCTGGACGGCGTTAAGGACGTTTCCGCCGGATATACCGGAGGCAAAACAGAAAACCCCACATATGAACAGGTTTCCACAGGCAGGACAGGGCATTATGAAGCTGTGCGTGTAATTTACGACCCTGCAAAAGTCAAATATGAAAGGCTTCTTGACATATTCTGGAAGAACATCGACCCAACGGACGACGGCGGGCAGTTTGCAGACCGGGGCACTCAGTATCTCACAGCAGTGTTCTATACAACTCCTCAGCAGAAGGCGGTTGCTGAAAAATCAAAAGAGGCGCTGGGTAAATCCGGAAAATTCAAAATGCCTATAGCAACAGCCATCCTGCCGGCAAAGAAGTTCTACGCGGCAGAGAACTACCACCAGAACTATTTCCAGACCAATAAAGACCACTATGACAGGTATAAGGTCGGTTCCGGAAGGGCGGGGTACATCGAACGCACATGGGGAAAACAGGAGAAGAAAGTGAATCAGAAATATAAAAAACCGTCGGAAGACGAGCTTAAAAAGAGGCTGTCGCAGCTTCAGTACAACGTGACACAGAAAGAAGCCACTGAGCGTCCTTTCAGCAACGAATACTGGGACAATCACAAAGATGGCATATACGTTGATATCGCCACAGGTGAGCCGCTGTTCAGCTCAAAGGATAAGTTCGATTCCGGTACAGGCTGGCCCAGCTTCACAAAACCCATAGATAAGTCCATGGTAACGGAGAAAGAGGATTTCAGACTCTTTTCCAAACGTACCGAAGTGCGCAGCAAATACGGCGATTCGCATCTTGGACACGTTTTTGACGACGGACCCCAAGACAAAGGCGGTATGCGCTATTGCATAAACTCCGCGTCACTCCGTTTCATCCCGAAAGAAAATCTTGAAAAGGAAGGTTACGGCGAATACCTGAAACTGTTTAAATGAGAATCTTATGTAAGGCTTTGGGATTAAGTCCGTGTCTGATGACAGAACAGTAAAAAGACAAGGCCGCCGCGTCTCTGCGTTCCTTGTGAAGCATTCTAATGCCATGTCGGGATTTATGTAAACACACCACTGCATCCATTCGTGCATGTTGTGTGCCGTTTACTCTTCATCCTCATTGGCTTGTGAACCGCTGTCGCCCATAACAGGATGCAGGTTGTCAACCTCACCCCTGATGCTGATGTTCTGTTTTTGTCCGGCGAATTTAATTGTTCCGCTGAGGTCAACGTCGGAGTTGACGATATTCAGCCTGTTCAGTCTTACGGTGCCTTTCATATCCATCTCGTTTTTGTCGGATGAACGCAGATGGTTGATGGTTATCATTTTTCCTTTGGTCTCAACGTCGGTTGAGATATTCTCAAAGGGCATTTCACCCAGAGGCGTTTTCATAAGCATTTTGTCGGCTTTAACGCTTATTTTCGAAGTGTCGGATTTGATGTCTATATTGCCTTTAACATTTACGTTGCCGTGCAGGCTGACCGGTTCTTTGATGAAGTCCAGAGCACTGCCGCTGGTTGTAACGTCAAATTCCATATCCGAGTCGGAAATCTTAGCCTGTGCCGTATAGATTCCCTTAACGTCGATGCTCATATTGCCTGTGAAAAGGGTCAGGGGCGTATGGTGAAAGGTGAAATCTCCGATTTCATTCCCATTAACTGTCACACCCGTCAGTTTGGTTGAGAACATACCGGATTCGATACCTGCATATTGGAGGCGGAACCCCATGTTTTTTGCTGATTTTGCTGCTGTGTTCTCAATGTAGGACCCGAAGGGGAAAAAAGCCCAGAGCGCCGCTGCGAACGCAAGAATAAAAACGCCGAATGATATCAGGATTTTGTTCATGATTTCTCGGCCTGTATCACAAGATTAAGGCGTTTTTCGTTATCAAATCTTTTGCTTATTTTAACGCTGTTCAGTTTTATGTTTGATCTGCCTTCGAGGATACGGATGAAGCTGACCGCTTCGTCCCCTGTTACACTGTCCACGCGGAAGGAGACCGATTCGCCGCCCTGAACGTTTATAGGTTTCATATCGCCGAGACGGCTAGAAAGCCCCAGAGCCTCTGCGCTGGTCTCTATGAAGCTGAGAAGTCCTTCCTCAACTTTCGGACTCTGCACGGGAGCTTTGAGCGTCTGCATGTAATAATCCAGAGCCTTTCCTGTTTTTTCTATTGTGTCGGTGTACGCGGTCTCAGCCTTTGCCGTTGCGGAGCTGAAACCCGAATATGTCCAGTAGAATACGAGGAAAATCACCCCGCATATCAGTGCTGTTAAGGTTAATTTATCTCTGTTCACTGCTGAAACCTCAATGTGAAGGTGATGTTTCCGTCCTGCTTTTTGGTGTCAAGGAGGTTTATCTCCTTGCCTGTCTCTTTTTTAAGCTGTTTGCGGAAATCCTCTATAAAGGCGTAGTCGGAGGTTACTCCTTCGTAAACCACGCTTCTGTTTTTGATGTCTATTGAGTTTGCCGTTATCCTTTCGGACTGCGCACGGCTTATCTGCTCAAGGATTGCGAGAGTTTCAAACGATGCCCCGCCGCCAGCTTTTTCGGCTTTGAACTTGAGCTGACCATAGGGGTCGGACGTGTCGGCGACGTGTGCCTGCTGGTAGATACGGTTCAGCATTCCGTCAGCCCGCTGTGCCTTGTTGTCCTGATATGCGTAGCGGAACCACAGACCGAGCACAAAGAGCGCGTATATCACAACCAGCGCTATGATATGGAATTTATATTCGCCCAGAGCCGCTTTCGGTGCTTTAACGAAGGGTATTGTGAGGGCGGAGGAAGACGGAACCTGCGTGGGTTTCGGTGAGTTCTGCCCCTGTTTTTCGATATGGGTGATTATGCCGTCCTCGGACTGGATGGAGGTGTCGGCATAGGTGTGTACGAATGTTTCCGTTGTGCCGTAGCGGATTGCCATGGGGCTTGTCACTCTGCCGGCTTTGTTCAAAACGGACATCATGTTTCTGTTTTCCGTGAGGTCGGGTTTAAGCATACATATAAGGAAGTTGTCTCCTTTTTTCATATATGCGAAGTTGGACGTGAGTTCCGCCGGAAACTGTGACGAGAGGTAGTTGCGGATGAACATATCCGTTTTTCTTTTTGGCGCCTGCGGAAACTCCATTCCGGTGTAAAAGAATGAGGTGTCGTCAATTATCAGGTTATATCCTGATTTCATAGAGAGTACAGCCGCCTGATCCACAGGGGTTTTCGCGGCTTCTGTCAGAATAAAAAAATCGGAACCGCCCGTCAGAAGGATTGTGTTAGTAGTAGTCTCCATCTAAACCTGCCATAAATCTTATAACTGCTGTATTTGTGCCCTCTTTGCTTATCAGGGCGTGATAGAAACGGGGAACATCGTTTAAGGTTATCTCAACCCTGACATAAAATAAAGTGCTTTTTACGGTGATGTAGGGCAGTACCTTCAGATATACGTCCGAGGGAACGCCGAATTCTTTCTGTATGTTCGAAACGTCTTTCAGTTCGTCTTTCTTTGTATAGTCTGCAATCTGCTCTGCATAGTCTTCCAGCTCCGGAAGGAACATTTTTATGGTGGCTTCGGATGCAAAGTTCAGGTTAATTGCGTTGCCGTCATCCTGCGACGTAAAATATTTTATCAGCTTATTGTAGTTGTCCGGATTTTTTGAGAGAATCCTGAGCTCCGTTATGGTTTCGAGGGGTGAGTTCTTTGTCTTGAACTCCATGCCGGAATATTCGTAACCTCCGTTTTCGTTACCGCCGACGGAAGTGTCGCTGTCTGCGTCTATATAGTCGAGAATCTCCGCACAGTCCATGTCTTCTATCTGTTCTTCATCAACAATTTCGTCGCACGCCTTTCTGAAGCGCTCGGCATCGTATTTTTTGCTCTCCACCATATCGTTAAGAGGAATCTTTGCGTTAATCGGTGTGACGGATATTGAAACAGTTCCGTATGGCACCTCTGTAAGGGGTATCATTGCCCAGTCCTCTTCGCGGGAATCGTAAGAATTGTCGTCGTCTTCAAGTATCTGCTCAACAGCGGTCACGGCGGACATTGCATAAATGTGGGACTGGTTCTCATAAAAATCGTCGGAAACGTTTGTAAAGTTCTCCATGCTCTTTTCATAGACGTATATGGCGGCGGATGCACCGAACGCTATGAATATCAGAACGAAGATCAGTACGGAGCCTTTGCTGTTTCTCATTCGTTTTCCGCCATATCAGCAGGTATGTCCGTTGACGATGAATCGGTTGACGAAGCGCTGCCGGAAGCCGACTGTGCCGCATTCGTAAGCCCTTTTGATGTGAAGCCGCAGCCCGCCACAAATTCAACGGGTATATCCTTATATTTGAAAGACACCTGAATTATGGTGTCGGTGCTGTCGTAGTCTTCGGTGAAGCGGTAGCCGTTGTGGGAATAGACAGTGAAATCGGTGACCTCAGGCAGCAGCCTCAGCTCCCATTCATATCCTAAGTCGGTCTGTTCCTCTTTGCGTATGAGCCATCCGTCGTCGTCCACGTAATACGTTATGTCAACGGGCATGGCGCGGTCGAGTTTTATGGTGTTCAGGCTGGTGAATTTCAGTACGGCGTTCTTGCCTGCGTTGTTAATGGTGAGGGAATCCTGATAAAGCTGCAAAAGGTCGGGTTTGAAGAGTTTTCGGGACGATATCAGAAGGACGTTCGCCCTGTTGCTCTTTTCCGCCGCCTCTTTAGATGCGAGAACTGAGTTGAAAAGCGAATAGACCCCCATCACAACGAAGGATGAGATGACAAGGGCAATAAGCATTTCTATCAGAGTAAAGCCGCTGTTACTGCGCTTCATAATAGTAGTACACCGATTTTGCGTCCTTCGCCTCGCAGGTGAGTTTGATTTCATCCACTCCGGGATAGAGCGCTTTGCCTGCTTCGGTTGTAAATTTTATTTTTGTGCCATCAGGCATGTTCTTGGTTTCGTTAAAATTTCTGCCAGGGTAATTCATCTGTTCCAGAACCCGCAGGTAGCCCGCTTCGTTTACATATGCCTTGCGCACAGAGTATTCCGAAGCGTTCAGGGATACAAACGTCAGCCTGTATATTCCCAGCATACTGAGCGAGAGAATCGCCAGCGCTATCAGTATCTCTATCAGGGTGAAACCTTTGCAGCTCATTTAACAACCGCCGTTGTGAGCATTGGGTATGACTGAACAACCTTGCCGTTGGCAATTTCAATTTCAAAATCGTCGAAGATGCCGTCCGGATAGAAATATATATAGTATTCAATGCCGTTTATATTTTTGTCATTGATCTTGACGCTGTCAACTTTGCCGAGGGGGATTGTGACTGTTTTGCCGTCTGAAAGGAGGAGGTCATCCGTACCTACGGTGCCCTTTATGAACACTTGTCGGTTAAGGTCTTTCGCAGCCTTTAACTGAGACTGAATCAGCTCGTTGAAAAAGGATTCGTCCCCGCCGCCCTTAACGGTTTTTTCCGCCAGCGAGGGCGACAGGGAGATGAATCCGAGTCCCATTATAACCATTACAACCAGAAGCTCCACAAGAGTGAAGCCGCAGGTGTTATTCTGTTTTGTCATTAAAGCTCTTTATATCCGCGTTAACGCCTTCGCCGCCCTCTTTTCTGTCGGCTCCGTAGCATACTATTTCATAGTCGCGGTCTTCATCGCCGGGGCTTCTGTAAACGTAGTCTCCGCCCCACGGGTCTTTCGGCAGTTCTTCGAGGTATCCGCCTTTCTTAAAACTGGTGGGTACGGGATCTATTGTGGTTTCTTTCACCAGAGCCTCAAGTCCCTGTTCTGTGGTGGGGTATATGCTGTTTTCCAGCTTGTATATCTTGAGCGCCGCCTCGATAGCTTTGATATCAAGTTTTGCTCTTGTCATTCTTGCCTCGTCGGGTTTGTCTAGAATTTTCGGAACCAGAAGTGTTCCCAGAATACCGAGGATGACAAGCACCACCAGTATCTCGATGATAGTAAAGCCCTTACTGTTTTTCATTCTGCACCTCAATCAAATCGGTTTTATCTTAGGTGTTATTATATTTGACAAACCACCCAGATTCAATAGATGATTTGTCTCGACAGGCAATAAACGGATGAGACTGCTTCGCCTTCGGTTCGCTCAGACGGCAGAGGCGGTCTCTGCAAGCGGAGCGGTTAAGACAGATGTTCCTGCCATATAAGAAGACAGACATAACCCTGCTTTTGTTTTTTATTTTTTTAGGTTTTTTCTGGATATGGCTGCGTCTGCTGTCCGGAGGCAGATTTGTTATGCCCTCGCTTTATATGATGTCGGTTTTTTTTGTTTTCGCTCCTGTCGCCGAAGAGATTTTCTTTCGCGGCTTTGTTCAAAACTGGCTTAAAAAGCGTGTCTCATCAATTGCTTTCGGTGTGTCAGGTGCTAATGTTCTCACCTCTGTTTTGTTTGCAGTGGTTCATATTGCCGGGTGGGGAGCTGAACACGGGCTTATGGTTTTCGCACCATCGCTTATAATAGGCATTTTATATGACAGAACCGGAAGAGTTTCCTTTGCAATCTTGCTACATAGTATATATAATCTCAATGCAGCGGTTGTCTGACACATGCACCTATGCGGAAAAAAGCGGAATGATGAAAATTAATTATAACTATATTGTCTATCCTGTTGCAGCAGGAGTATTTATTGCCTGGGCAATAACAGGCTTTTTACAGTACCGCTCCACTGCGAATATCTCTCTCGGCGCAGAGGGCAGAGGCGCGCGTCTTAGCGTCAGCAGCGAACCCAGCACGGAGTTCATCGTACAGAAGAATATCTTTAAAGCGGAAACGCTCTCTGTTAAGGGTACTCTGGATGCGGTTGGTTTCGAACCGTCCGTTAACCCCGACGGAACGCAGCAGGTTCCTGCACAGGATGCCGGCGGACTTAAACTTGTGGGTGTATTGAAAGGCGCAGGCGAATCTTTTGCCATCCTTAAAAAGCAGGACGGCAAAAACCTTGTTCTCAGACAGGGATTTGAGAAAGATGGTGTGTTGCTTGTATCCGCAGGCGAAACAGAAGTTGAAATAGAACAGAACGGAGTGCGAAGCAAGCTCTCCCTCGACATAAAAGATCCCATGGCGGGACAAAACCAGAACAGTCCTTCCGCAGCCGCATCTTCGGTTCCGAGCGGTGTGGACAGAAAGACCATTCCAAGACGAACCGTCATAGAAAAACTTTCAAATATAAACTCCGTGATGAAGTCAGTGGCTATAAACCCTTATGATCGTGACGGAAAATTTGTCGGCTACCGCCTTTCCAGAATGAAGCCCGATTCGGCTCTGGTGCAGATGGGGCTTATATCCGGCGATGTGATCATCCGGCTTAACGGAAAAGACCTGAAAAACCCCACCGTTTTCTTTGATACCCTTGCAAATGCGGAAAATCTGAGCGCCCTTACGCTTGATATAGAAAGAGCACAGCAGAAAAAGACCATATATGTGGAGATAAAAGGATGAACCTGATCAGAAAGTTTGTACTGATTATACTGCTTTTTGCCGTCGGTACGGCGAACGCGGGATTTAACGTGAATTTCAGCGATATGGAGCTGACGGACTTTGTTACGTTTGTTTCAGAATTCACCAAGAAAAATTTTGTCTATGACAAAAACGCTCTTAAAGGAAAGGTCAGCATCGACTCCGCCACTCAGATACGTTCATCCGATATTATCGACATTTTCGCCTCCACGCTGCGTGCCAACGGGTTTGAGCTTGTGGACAGGGGCAACTATTATGAGATCGTCAAACAGGCGGATTTCATGGACGCCGATGATTCAACAGGCACGGGTGAGGCAAACGCTCTCATAACCACTGTCATCCATCCGAAAAATTTTGACGCCAGAGTGCTCGTAAACGCTCTGAACAAGATGAAATCCAAAGGCGGATATGCGGAAGTTATTAAAAGTATCAACGCAATAGTGGTCAGAGACCGCGTTTCGAGAATAGTTAAGATACGCTCTTTCGTGGATAAGCTCGACCAGAGAGCACAGAACTTCACCATCCGCTCCATCAAAATAGAGAATGCATCCGCCAGCAACGTTGCGGATAAGATGACGAAACTCTTTGCCGACATGGAGAAAAAGAGTCTAATCGCCACCGATCCGGTCATAGTGGCGGACGACTATGCGAATATAATACTTGTCGCCTCACTTGACGGTGATTTCGAAAGAATAAACACCATCGTTGCGCAGCTTGATACGAAAAGCCCCGGCAGCTTTAACGCTCCCAGAGTTTTCTACCTGAAAAACGCTAACGCTGAGGACGTTGACAAAGTGCTCAACACCCTCACAGGCACAATAGCACAGGCTGGCGCCGACGGTAAGACCGCTGCGAAGGTCAAATCATCCGTATCATACGACAAAGCGACCAACTCCATCATCGTTTTCGGCGATCAGGAACTTTACGGAAAGATAGACGAACTTATAAAGAAGCTGGACGTTCCCAGACGTCAGGTATACGTTGAGGCGCTTATCCTCGAAACCACACTGGACAACGGAAATAAATTCGGCGTGGAATGGCAGGGAACAGTTGGTAACGGCAACACTGCCGGAACCATCGGCTATGTCGGCAACGACAACACCCTTATGAACTTTGCAAACGGCAACGCATCATCTCTGAGCACGGGCTTCAACCTTGGTGTTCTGGGCGACGTTGTTTCATATGAAGGACTTAACTTTCCCAGCATTGGTCTTCTTGTTAACTTCGTTAAGACCGCAAGCGGCATCAACATTCTTTCAAACCCCCAGATACTCACTCTGGACAATGAAGAGGCTGAGGTGTTCGTTGGTGAGAACAGACCCTTCCTTACCAGCACAAAATACGACTCTAACAACAACCCGGTTCAGTCATACGAATACAACGACGTGGGCGTTAAGCTGAAAATCGTTCCCCAGATAAGCTCCGACGATTCGGTCACTCTGAAGATCGAACAGGAGGTCAAAAAGGTTGCGGAAGGTTCCGCCAACTCGACCTCTCCCACTACACTTACACGTTCCACCAAAACGAGGATAAAGCTGAAAAACGGCTCTATGGTGGTAATCTCAGGCTTGCTGAAAGACGACAGCGACAGAAGCGATTCGGCCATTCCCGGTTTGTCGAAGATACCCGTTATCGGGTGGCTGTTTAAAAACAGAAGCACTAACTACGAAAAAACCAATATGATGGTGTTCATCTCCGCCCATATCATAAACACTCATGAAGAGGCTGAGAAACTTACAGAGAGCAAACACCAGGAATCAATGGATTTCAAAAAGCAGATTGATGAAAAAATCAGGAACGAGTTCAAGTAATGGATTACGCTAAACTGGTTGAGTTTTATCTGAAATACCCCGACCGCGCTGACTTTGCGCCGGAGCGGATGGGAGAAAGTGCCGTGATGCTTTACAACGGTGCGGCAGGACTTGCAAAGGCAAGGCATCTGCTGTTTGTAACCGGCGAGAAACTGGAAACAGAAGAAGCTGATAAACAAAGGATATTCACTGTTCTTGAAGCGCTGGAATCGTCCCGTGCGGACGAATATCAGGGCGATATTCAGGATATTGAGGGAGCGGACGACATACTTGCCGCTTCATACGACGACGCGCCCATTATAAGACTTGTAAACAGCACTGTTATCAAGGCTGTTAAATCCGGCGCGAGTGATATTCACTTCGAAGGACTCACAGGCAGATTTGCCGTGCGCTTCCGTATCGACGGAAAACTCGCCACCATCAGAGAATTTCCCAAAAGTCTTCAGGAATCGGTCATTGCCCGTATAAAAGTTATGTCCGACCTCGATGTTGCCGAAACCAGAAAGGCACAGGACGGACGTATCAATATCCGCATAGGTAACCGCGACGTTGACATAAGGGTTTCAACAGTGCCATCCGTTACAGGTGAAAAAGCCGTACTCAGGATCCTTGAAAAATCCAAAACAATGGTTACTCTCGAAAAAACCGGTATGCCGGAATCTATGCTGCCTGATTTCAGAAAGGCGATCAAGCGCCCCAACGGAATCATTCTGGTTACGGGTCCCACAGGTTCAGGTAAAACTACTACTCTTTATTCCGCATTGTCGGAGATGATAAGCGACGATACAAACATTATGACCATAGAGGATCCGGTGGAATACCACATGGAGAAGATTACGCAGGTGCAGGTGAACCGCAACGTGGACATCACCTTTGCATCCGCCGTAAGGGCGTTTCTGAGACAGGATCCGGACGTTATCCTCATCGGTGAGATAAGGGACAAGGAGACAGCATCCGCCGCCGTTCAGGCTGCACTGACAGGTCACCTTGTGCTTTCCACTCTGCACACTAACAACGCACCCACAGCCGTTGCGAGGATGCTGGATATGGACGTCGAACCTTTCCTGCTTTCCTCTTCACTGGTTACTGTCATCGGTCAGCGTCTGGTCAGAAAGCTCTGTCCGCATTGCAAAAAAGAAGTTGAACCTGAAAAATATGTTAAAGAGTTCTTCGAACCGGCAGGCAAACTGCCCAAGCACATATATGAACCCGTAGGCTGCGACGAGTGTATGCACACAGGTTTTGCAGGCAGGGTGGGTGTCTTCGAAATGGTTACCGTCAGCGACGGTATCCGCAGGCTGATAAACGCCAAGGCGGACGCTTCGGAAATTGCCAGAGAGGCTGTGAAGAGCGGATATAAACCTTTCGTATACCACGGTTACGACCTTGTGTCCGATGGTGTCACATGTGCCGGTGAGATAGTCGCCGTTATAGGTGCCAAGTAATGCCTGTTTTCTCTTATGAAGGGATAGACAAACAGGGAAAGAAGGTCAAAGGACGGCTTGAGGCATCGGGCAAAAATACCGCTCTGTCAAAACTCATGGGCGAAGGGCTGCTTATCTCAGGCATTAAGGAAGCCACGGACAAACAATCAAAATTTTCCATCTCTTTCAGAAAAAAACCGCTGGCTGACGTGTTCTTCCAGCTTTCCATACTGCTTTCCAGCGGCATACAGCTCACAAAAGCGTTGTCTGTAACTGCGCAGTCCGTCAACGACAGAAAGATGAAAGCCACCCTTACGGACATGTGTGAAAAGGTTTCAGGCGGCAAAAAGTTCTCCGACGCAATGGATGCGCACAAAAAAATATTCGGCGAGCTTTACGTTCACCTTATCAGAACATCGGAAAAAGTGGGCAGGCTGGCTTCCGTCCTCATGGATATCTCAAAGTTTGAGGAGGACAGAAAGAAGGCTGGCGAAAAACTCACTGGAGCAATGATATATCCCACCGTGGTGCTTACCATGGGGTTGGGTGTCGTGGGTTTCATGCTGGCGTTCGTTGTTCCGAAGCTCCAGAGCATCTTTGCAAGTGCCGGAGCCGAAATACCTGCGTCAACAAAATTTCTGCTGTTTGCTTCGGATATGCTTCAGCACTACGGACTGCTGATTTTCCTGTTTTTTATGGTGTGTGTTTCCGTGTTCACAAGGTTTTACGCCATAAAAGGTAAATTCCGCATGTATATAGATCAGAGGCTTTACAAGCTGAATATAGTTAAGGACGTCACAGCTTCAAGGCTGTCTCACGTTCTTAGTTTCCAGCTTCGCGAGGGGCTGCCCCTTGTGGAGGCGCTGCGCAATACGGCACCCGGTATCGCTAATATCTATGTAGGTCAGGCGGTTATGGATATCGCCGAGAGCGTTGCCGCAGGTAAGAAATTCTCCGAAAGCGTAAGCCAGAGCGGACTCTTTACGGAACTTTTTGTTGCCGCCGCCGCAACAGGTGAAAAGAGCGGAAACCTGCCGGACCTTCTTGAGCGTGTAAATATTTATTACAGCAGAAAAACCGAACAGTTCACCACAAAATTCGTATCGGTGATAGAGCCGGTGTTCATCATGTTTATCGGTCTCATCGTCGGTTTCATCGTCATTTCCATTATGGAACCCCTGTTCTCCGTCAACTCACTCGTTAAATAGGCGTTTTATGAGTAAGTATCCTGATGAAGAACCCTTTACTATCGAAACAAAGTATATATTGAAACTCTCGAAACGCGTAATGCGCAGGCTTGACCGTGCTGTTGAAGCTGTTCAGTCTGATATAGAGAACGGCAGATTTTACACAGGTACTGTTGATGAGCATATGAAGCGCGTTTTTGACCGTCTGGACAGTCTTGAGGGTTGATACTGCCGCGCCTGTATTCGGCTGTGAGGTCAATGATGGACTCATTCAGCCTTTGCCCGGTGGGTTGCAGAGACGGAGAGAGAATCGTCTTCGCGAGGAGTGGGGCGACGACGCGATCTCATATTAACTAAATGAGTCCAATATCATGAAAAACTCTCTAAATCATTCCGTCTTATTTTTTTGCTTGTCTTTTATAGCGGGGATAAGGTATTTTTAACCCGTATGTTTTCAAACGGCGGATACATCCGCTCCGCACTTATTCAAGAGGTTACATGGGAAACGAAAATATCAGAAATTTCAGTATCATAGCACACATCGACCACGGCAAGTCCACCATCGCGGACAGGCTTATCGAATTTACAGCCGCAGTGGACAAGCGCCAGATGCGCGACCAGATACTGGACAGCATGGACATAGAGAGAGAACGCGGAATCACCGTTAAGGCGCAGACCATCCGTCTTAACTATAAGGCGGACGACGGAAACACCTACGTTCTCAATCTTATAGACACTCCCGGTCACGTTGACTTTACCTACGAGGTGTCCAGAAGCCTTGCTGCCTGCGAAGGCGCGCTGCTTGTGGTGGACGCTGCACAGGGTGTTGAGGCGCAGACCATTGCGAACGCGTATATGGCGGTAGATCAGGAACTCGATCTTATCCCCGTTCTGAATAAAATCGACCTCCCAAGTGCAGATCCTGACAAGGTGAAGGCGGAGATTGAGGATATCATCGGCATTGACGCCGCCGAGGCGGTGCTTGCCAGCGCAAAGGAGAACATCGGTACAAAAGAGATTCTTGAGGCTATCGTAAAAAAGATACCCGCACCCGTGGGTGACATTGCAAAGCCGCTCAAGGCGATGATAGTTGATTCATGGTACGATTCGTATCTCGGTGTTGTGGTGCTTCTGCGCGTGATAGACGGAGAGCTGAAAGCGGGCGACAAGATACAGTTTATGTCAAATAAGGCAGAGCGCATCGTGGATGCCGTTGGCTATTTCACCCCGAAACCTACGAAAAACGACGTTATCCGCGCGGGCGAGGTGGGATTTATGACCGCCTCGATCAAGGATATCCGCGAAATCGACATAGGCGATACAGTTACAAACCCCAGAAAACCCACGGAAACTCCGTTCCCCGGTTTTAAAAAAGTTAAACCTGTCGTTTTCTGCGGAATGTATCCTGTTGAATCGGCAGACTATGAAGACCTGCGCGATGCACTGGAAAAACTGTCGCTGAACGACAGCTCCATCACATACGAGGCGGAATCATCCGCCGCGCTTGGTTTCGGATACCGCATTGGTTTCCTCGGTCTGCTCCACATGGAGATAATTCAGGAGCGTCTGGAGCGCGAGTTCGATCTTGACCTCGTAAGTACAGCGCCTACAGTGGTTTACCGGATCACCAAGCGAAACGGTGAGGTCATTGAAATTGACAACCCTGCTGGGATGCCTGATCCGACAGAGATAGATTCTATAGAGGAACCTGTGATAGCGGCTACGGTTATTCTGCCTGAAGAATACATCGGCGGAGTGATTCAGCTTCTGATATCCAGACGCGGCACACAGAGAAATATAAAATTCATCAGCAAGACAAGGGCTATTCTTGAATACACCCTGCCGCTTGCCGAAGTTGTGATGGATTTTTACGACAAACTGAAGTCCGTTTCGCGCGGCTACGCGTCTTTTGACTATGAGATGGACGGCTATGCACGTGGCGAGCTTGTAAAGCTCGATATTCTACTGAACAAAGACAAGGTGGACGCCCTCTCAATTATAGTGCATAAGGATCAGGCTTTTTACAAAGGCAGAGACCTTGCGGACAAGCTGAAAGAGGTTATCCACAGACAGATGTTCGATATCGCCATTCAGGCTGCTGTTGGCAACAAAATTCTTGCGAGAACCACTGTTAAGGCGTTCCGCAAGAACGTTACGGCAAAATGCTACGGCGGTGACATAACCAGAAAAAGAAAACTGCTTGAAAAACAGAAAGCAGGTAAAAAGCGCATGAAGAACGTCGGCAACGTGGAGATTCCGCAGGAGGCGTTCCTTGCAGTGCTTAAATTAGGTGACGGGAAATGAGTAAAAACGATATAAGCGATACAAAAAATTCTGCGGGTGAGACAGACAAATCAGCTGCGCCGCAAGCTAAAAAAGACACGTTCTTCGATTCGCTGGTGGTGGCTGTTGTCATTGCCATGGTCATAAAAGGACTTCTGCTCCAGACGTATCAGATACCTTCCGAATCCATGGTGGGGACGCTGCTCAAAGGCGATTTTATCCTGCTGAACAGGCTTGCGTATATCTTCTCAGCTCCTGAAAGGGGTGACGTTGTGGTGTTCGAATATCCACTTGACCCTTCAAAGGATTTCATCAAAAGGGTCATAGGCACTCCCGGCGATAAGATAGAGCTGAAAGACAAAACAATATATGTTAACGGGGTGGCACAGCCCGAATCCTATAAACAGGTCAACGGTATGGTACCAATGCCCGGTGAGCTTTCCTCAAAGGATAACTTCGCTCAGTTCACGGTGCCCGCAGACAAATATTTCATGATGGGCGACAACAGGGACAACAGTTACGACAGCCGTTTCTGGGGCTTTGTTGACAAAAGCGCAATAAAAGGGCACGCGGTACTCATTTACTGGTCGCTGGAAACGCCTGAATACAGTTCGGCGTGGTCAAAATTTCCGCTGAGTATGCTCCGTTTCCTGAACCCCGCATATGACAGGTTCGACAGATTCTTCAAGCCCATCAAATAGTGAGGCTCAAAATACAGGAATTGATTAAAACGTTATAATATGTAATAATTAAGGAATACAGAACAAGGTGGAAACCGTGCAAGTCAAGTACAATACTATTCTTTTGAAACTTAGCGGCGAGGCTCTCATGGGTGACGGAGACTATGGCATCGACTTTAAAACCGCTAATTTCATCGTAAACGAGATCAAGGAAGTTGTCGATATGGGCGTCAACGTTGGCGTTGTTGTCGGCGGCGGAAACATTTTCAGAGGCATTCAGGGCACAGCCCGAAATATGGAAAGGGTTACGGCAGACTACATGGGTATGCTGGCAACAGTAATAAACTCTCTGGCTTTGCAGGACGGACTTGAGAAAGTGGGCGTACCCACACGCGTTCAGACTGCAATAGAAATGCGCCAGATAGCGGAACCATTCATCAGAAGGCGCGCAATGCGACACCTCGAAAAGAATAGGGTCGTAATATTCGCAGCCGGAACAGGAAACCCCTATTTCACAACAGATACCGCGGCGACTCTCAGAGGAACCGAGATAAACGCGCAGGTTATCCTGAAAGCCACAAAGGTTGACGGCGTTTACACCGCAGACCCCAAAAAGGATAAAAATGCCGTTAAATTCGACACCATACCCTATATGGACGTTCTTAACAAAGGGCTTCAGGTTATGGATTCAACAGCAATCACAATGTGTATGGACAATAAAATACCGATAATAGTTTTCGACATCTACGGCAAAGGCAACATGAAAAAAGTTGTAATGGGCGAGAAGATCGGAACAATCGTGGAGGGATAATTCAATGGGTGCAGCAGTTGTAAAAGACATGAAAGACAAGATGGATAAGACTATCCAGCATTATAAAGATGAGCTTAAAACGATACGTACAGGAAGAGCTTCCATCTCTATGTTTGACAATATAAAAATCGACTATTACGGTTCCCCCACACCCCTTTCCGGCGTTGCGACACTGAGCGCACCGGAGCCCAGAATGATAACTGTGTCTCCGTGGGATACGTCTATGATATCTCCCATCGAAAAGGCTATCCAGAACGCGAACATGGGCTTTAACCCTTCAAACGACGGCAAGATAATCCGTATACCTGTTCCCCAGCTTACGGAGGAACGCAGAAAAGACCTCGTTAAACACGTTAAAAAAGTTGCGGAGGATACGAAAGTTGCCGTGCGCAACCTGAGACGCGACGCGAACGAAAGAATCAAAAAGATGGAAAAGGATAAGGAAATATCCGAAGACGACGGCAAAAAATTCATCGAGCAGATTCAGACCGGCACAGATGATTTTATAAAGAAAATAGACGTTATCACTGGCGAGAAAGAAAAAGAGATCATGGAGATCTAGTGGCTGATATAATAATACCTAGGCACCTTGCCATAATTATGGACGGGAACGGGCGCTGGGCAAAGTCCAGAGGGCTGCCCAGAGTTTTCGGACATAAGCGCGGCGCAGAGGTTGTCACAGATATTATAAGGTATTGTTCGGATATCGGCGTTTCTTATCTCACTCTCTATACTTTTTCCATGGAGAACTGGCTCCGCCCCAAAGAGGAGGTGGGCTTTCTCATGGATCTTTTGCAGAAATATCTGGAAAAGGAACTGGACAGGATGCAGGAGAACAACATAAAGCTCGTGTTCTCTGGCAGACTTGACCTTTTGCCTCCTAAGACCAAAGAGATAACCCAGAGCGCCGCTTCCATTCTGGTCGAGAACACCGGAATGGTGCTTAACATTGCCCTTAGTTACGGCGGACGCAACGAGCTTGTGGATGCTGCAAAAACAATGGCGCAGATGGTTGCGGAGGGTAAGATAAAACCGGAAGACATCACACAGGAGCTTATGGCATCCTGTCTATATAACGCGGATATACCGGACATCGACCTTGTTATCCGCACCAGCGGCGAAAAGCGCATAAGCAACTTTATGCTTTGGCGCGCGGCATACAGCGAATTTTTCTTTACGGAATGTCTGTGGCCGGATTTTGACAGAGCGGAACTCGACCGTGCCATTGCCGATTTTTCCGGCAGAGCAAGGCGGTTCGGCATGACGGACGAACAGGTGGGTAAGTGAGCGACAGACAAAAAAGAATACTGACATCCCTTGTTGCCATTCCGCCTATCGTTGTTTTCATCTATCAGTTTGACAACATAGCTTTTTTTCTTGCTGTGCTTGTGATAATACTCCTTTCCACGCGTGAATTCATCGACATGCTAGAGGCGGGCAACGTAAAGGTTCTTCGTCTTCCGGCATATATCGGAGCAGTATCGCTGCCTTACGGCATATACACTGCGGACGTTCGCTTCTTTTCCGGTGCGCTGCTTATTACGGCACTGCTTGCCATGACAATGAAGCTGTTCTCCGAAGATGCGCTAAAGGATACTTTCGACAGCATCGGCGGAACTCTGACAACTGTTCTGTACGCTCCTCTGATGTTCTCTTTCATTATATTATTAAGGAAGATGGACGCCCACGGAGCGTATATCTTCTTTCTTATAGTGCTCATATGGATGAGTGACACCAGCGCATATTTTGTCGGATGCAGATTCGGCAGGCGCAAGCTCTATGAAAAGATAAGCCCCAAAAAGAGCGTAGAGGGTGTTATAGCCGCTTATATCGGCGGCGTGGCGCTTGGCGTTGTGTATAGCTGGCTTCTGCTGGATTTCAAACCGGTTCACGGCGTAATTATCAGTATTCTGGTAGTCACCGCCGGTATAATCGGCGATCTGGTGGAGTCAATGTTCAAGCGGAAAGCCAACGTTAAAGATTCGGGGAGCCTTATCCCCGGACACGGCGGTATACTGGACAGGGTTGATTCACTCCTTTTCGGTGCGCCTGTGCTCTATCTTTATCTTATATATCTAGTGTAACCCATGAAAAGAATCGGCATAATCGGCTCCACAGGTTCCATCGGCAGGCAGGCGCTCGACGTTATCAGCCGTAATCCTGGCAGATTCGATGTTGTTTTTCTCAGTTGCAACGGCAACCTTGAACTGTTGAGACAACAGGGCGCGAAATTCGATGCGAAATATCTCTGCTCCACGGGGCTTTCCTGCGAAGGTGTGCTTTGCGGCGAAAACGAGATACTGAAGATCATGGACAACGAACGGCTCGATATGGTGCTTCTGGCTGCGGTTGGAGCGGCGGGCACAGTTTACGCGTATGAAACGGTGAAACGGGGCATAACCCTTGCCCTTGCCAATAAAGAATCAATAGTTGCATCCGGCAGGATACTGTTTGATACGGCGAAAAAGACAGGGGCAAAGATACTGCCTGTAGATTCCGAACACTCGGCAATTTTCCAGTGTCTTGAGGGACAGGATAAAAGATTTCTGGAACGGGTTACGCTGACCGCCAGCGGCGGAGCGTTCCGCAACACCCCTGCGGATGCTCTGGAATATGTCACTGTGGAACAGGCGCTCAGACACCCCAACTGGTCAATGGGCAGCAAGATAACCGTGGACAGCGCCACAATGATGAATAAAGGACTTGAACTTATTGAGGCGAGATACCTCTTTGATATAGACCCATCGATGCTGAGTGTAGTGATACACCCTCAGTCGGTTGTTCATTCTTTCGTCTCATTCCGCGACGGAAGCATAATCGCTCAGATGGGAGAGCCGGACATGCGCACGCCAATAGCCTATGCCATGGCGTATCCCGAAAGGATGGAATCAGGGGTTAAGCCTCTGAATCTTGCGACTGTGGGCAGTCTGACCTTTTTTGAGCCGGACATGGGGAAATATCCCTGCCTTGGGATTGCAGTGGAGGTCTTGAAAAAGGACAGTAATGCTCCTATGATAGTAATGAATGCAGCCAACGAGGTTGCAGTAGCGGAGTTCATCGGCGGGCAGATAGAGTACAGCGACATTGCAAAAGTCATTTCAGCTGTGCTGGATGTATGTGCGCCTTCAGAACCTGCCGAAATAGCGGACGTTCTCGCCGCCGACGTGTTGGCGAGGGAGGCGTCGGAAAAGATAATTAAGAGGTTTTACAAATAATGGGTATAATTTCCGCAGTCATCCTTCTGGGTGTTCTAATTTTCATACACGAGCTTGGGCACTTCCTTCTGGCAAAATACACAGGCGTTCTTGTGGAACGTTTTTCAATCGGTTTCGGACCTGTTCTGTTTAAATGGCACAAGGGCGAAACGGAGTACGCGCTTTCCGCGATACCGCTTGGCGGATATGTGAAGATGTATGGTGAACAGCCGGATTCCGAAGTTGACGAAGATAAAGCTCACCGTGCTTTCAACAATAAGAGCGTTTTTCAGCGTTTCCTGATAGTTTTTGCAGGACCCTTTTTTAATTTCGTTCTGGCGATAGTTATTTATTCCGCAATCTTTATGCACGGCACACCGAGATTTCTTGCGGAGGTGGGCGGTGTCACAGACGGTTCTGCGGCGGAACAGGCGGGTCTTTCAAAGGGTGATATGATAATCTCGGTTGACGGACGCAGTATGAGATACTGGGATGAAATGAGCGGATACGTTCAGGGCAGGGGCGGCAAACCAGTCGTACTTGGCATAGAGAGGGGCGGACGCACTTTCGAGGTCTCTGTTACCCCCCAAACAGTTACCGACAAGAACCTTTTCGGTGAAAATGTTCAGGTGGGGCGCATAGGTGTTATGCGGGGCGAGAAGAGCGAAGTTGTAAGTCTTTCATTTCCTAAGGCGGTTTCTCAGGGTGTTACCCAGACGTATAATGTAAGCGTTCTTATGGTTACTGGTGTTGTTAAACTGTTCCAGAAGGTCGTACCTGCGGATTCACTTGGCGGACCAATCATGATAGTACAGATGGCGAAGGAATCGGCTGAAACAGGCATGGTTGCCTTTTTCGGCTTTATGGCGCTTATCAGCATAAACCTCGGCATATTGAACCTTTTGCCTATTCCCGTTCTCGACGGCGGGCATATTTTCTTTCTGCTTATAGAGGCGATAACCAGACGCGCGGTGAGCATCCGCGTGCGCGAGGTGGCTAACCTTGCCGGTATGGCGCTTCTCATGTTTGTAATGTTTTTCGCGTTTTACAACGACATAATGCGGCTCTTTAAGTAAACAACGAGCCGTTTCATCATAAATACAGAGCCTCTTCACATTTGGAGAGGCTTTTTTATTGATTTTTTTTATCCTTTATTTTCAGTGCTTTAAAAAATAATTTTAAAAAATTTTTATTTTCCCCCTAAAGAACTCATCAAATTGTGCCGATGAGAAAAATGCGCAAGGATGCGCATGACCTCTATTGAAACAATCAAGGAGGATAGAATGGCACTTACAGTCTATCAAAACATCATGTCTTTGAACTCGCAAAGACACTTGAGCGGAAGCCAGACGGCTCTGGCAACATCAATCGAAAGACTCTCATCAGGTCTCCGTATTAACCACGCAGCAGACGACGCATCAGGTCTTGCAATATCTGAGAAATTAAGAGGTCAAATCACCGGCCTTCAACGTGCATCTATGAACGCACAGGACGGTATCTCTATGTTGCAGACAGCTGAAGGCGCACTCGAAGAAGTCAGCTCCATGCTCCAGAGGATGCGTGAGCTTGCAGTGCAGGCGTCCAACGGCGTGTACACATCAAACGACCGTATCGAAATTCAGAAAGAGGTTGAACAGCTTAAAGACGAGATCGACAGAATCTCCACTGCTACTGAGTTCAACACCAAAAAACTTCTGAACGGCGACGGAACAGCACTCTGGTCATCAAGCTCCAGCAGCATCGAAGCTATCATCAGAGACGAGGTTGCCGAGGGTAACTACAAGATTAACCTTGAGACAAAACCCGGCACAAACCAGATTTTCAAAACAGACATCATGACCCTGAACGCAGACGCCATTGCGACAGAAGTTGTTGACGGAACAAACGACACAAACATAGCCTCTGTAACAAATGCAAGCCAGCTTGCATCAACAGGAACAAGCTATTACACAGTTAACGTAGGCGATATCGACGCTGCGACAACTACAAGTGCTGCCGTCACACTGACTGGCTCATACATGCAGAAAGGCTCCGGATTTTCCATATCATCCATAGGTTCCGATGCGGCGTCCACAGCAACATCCTCCGGCTACATTGAGGTAATGTTTGACGACGATATCACAACCGGAACAACAGCAACCTACACAGCGCAGATAAGATATATCAACGCTCTGACAGGTACTGTCAGCGAATGGGAAACTATCAACATCAGCGCCACCGGTTCTGTTGTAACAATCACAGCAAGCAACACCACAGGTCTTCTGGATTCCGCAAACGGTACACTTGCTTTCAACCTGACATTGGATCTTGGTGTAAGCGGTAATATCCAGGACGGAGACAAGGTTCTGCTCAGCTTTTCCGGTGAACACACTGCCCCCGCAGGCAGCGTTGCGTCATCCGGTGGCGGTACTATAACAATTTCGGGCGGTCCTCTGAACCAGACAGGTCCCACAATGAAGTTCCTTGACCCCGAATCGCTTACTGTTCACAACAACAACGACAATTTTGTCGATACAAACGGTGTGACAGTTTATTATGCGAGCATAAACACTGATACAGGTAACATTGACCTTGGAAACATGACAATCAATTTCAAGGAAGACAGCAACGATGGTGCGCCTGACCCCACAGGTAAAACAACCCTCGGAGATCTCAGTCTGAAAGTTAACGGAGCAGGTGAAGCGGCAGCCACAACCACCAAGCTCAAAGATCTTTCAGTGTTTACTGATTCCGACGGAAACAACCTGTTTTCTAACAAACAGGAACTGACAATCTGGGGTAACGGCACATCCGCAACTATTTATCTGGAAGCGGACGACACAGTCGCTGACTTCGAATCTAAACTTACAGATGCCATAGTGAACGGTCTGGGCATGGGTTCCGACAATAACAACGTCAACAGCCACCTTGTAGACTACGTTTCTCTGGCAAACCAGAAAGGCGGTATCAAAGCTGTTGAAGGTACATTTATCATCCAGACAGCTCTCACAGGCGAACAGGGGCAGCTTGCTTTCTCCGGCGACGAGGACCTTATAAACGGTCTTGGTCTGAACCAGATTCAGGCGGCAACCAACAACACCACCAAAGTGACCGTTTACAACGCGCACACAGGTGAGCTTGTGGGAACAGACGAAACAGGCAACGACAGAGTTTACGGTATTATCGACGGCGTTGAGATAGTTCTCGATTCCAGAGCCGGTGTTGACGAATCATGGAACAACACAAAGGAACAGGTTGACTTCACAACAAACGCCGCTGCTGCGAAAGAAAACTTCTATCTGCACATAGTGGACAACTCCACCGACCTTCAGATAGGTGCAAACGCAGGGCAGACACTTGCCGTAAGTATTCCTCAGCTTGATGTCACAGGTCTTGGTCTGGACAACATCACAATGGTATCCCAGGATCTCGCACAGGCTGCGATTCCGGATATCGACGCAGCTATCTCGCAGGTGGTAAGCGTAAGAGCGACAATCGGTGCACAGGTCAACAGACTTGAACACACAATCGCAAACCTTGACACGGCAGAAGAGAACATGACATCTGCTGAATCAAGGATACGTGACCTAGATATGGCGGAAGAGATGTCTACATTTACAAGGTATCAGATGCTGGCGCAGGCGGGAGTTTCAATGCTTGCTCAGGCGAACCAGATACCTCAGATGGCAATGCAGCTTCTTCAATAAGCTGGGGCGCCTTATAAAATGTAGTTTTTGGAGGAAAATACTATGGCTGCAATGACTGTACAGAAAAAAGAAAACAATAATAATAAATCGCAGATGGAACAACTTAACGACATGCTTAAAGAGATGTTCCAGACAAATTTCTACGGTTCCGTTGAAGTAAAATTCGAAGCTGGAAGAGTAACCATCATCCGCAAAACGGAATCAGTAAAACTGTAAAATATACAGAGAAGAGTTACAAAAGGGGCAGTCATGGCAGTGGCTGCCCTTTGTTGTTTATCCGGTCAGACAATTCAATTGTATATTCGGTTCCCATGGGCTACTATTTTAAAGAATAGGGAGTATAAGATGTTTAACGGTAAAAACGTTCTGATAACCGGAGGTACCGGCAGCTTCGGAAAGAAATTCACTGAGATTCTGCTCAAAAAATTTCAGCCCAACAGAGTGATAATATACAGCCGAGACGAACTGAAACAGTTCGAGATGTCCATGGTGTTCAACCAGCCTTGCATGAGATATTTCATAGGCGACGTGCGGGACGGCGAAAGGCTTAAAGAGGCGATGCAGGGCGTGGACTACGTTGTTCATGCGGCAGCGCTGAAACAGGTTCCCGCAGCGGAATATAACCCGATGGAGTGCATCAAAACCAACATACACGGCGCTGAAAACGTAATTCAGGCGGCATTGTATAACCATGTGGACAAGGTTATTGCCCTTTCAACAGACAAGGCGGCAAACCCCGTTAACCTTTACGGCGCAACAAAGCTCGCTTCTGACAAACTTTTCATAGCCGCGAACAACATCGTCGGCAAACGCAGAAGCCGCTTTTCAGTCGTGCGCTACGGCAACGTTATAGGCAGCCGCGGTTCTGTCGTCCCTGTATTTCAGAAGATGATAAACGACGGCATTAAGGAACTCCCCATCACCGATGTCAAAATGACACGGTTTCTGATCACTCTGGCGCAGGGCGTAGGCTTTGTTTTGAAAAACTTCCAGAGGATGCAGGGCGGCGAGATATTCGTTCCTAAAATTCCTTCGATGTACATGACCGAGCTGGCGACCGCCATGGCTCCTGAGCTTCCGCAAAAGATAATCGGCATCCGCCCCGGCGAAAAACTCCATGAGACCATGTGCCCTGCGGACGATTCACACCTTACATATGAATTTAACGACCATTATGTCATAACTCCCACTATCCAGTTTGCCTTTAAAGTGGATTTTTCAAAAAATCTGCTCGGTGAAACCGGACAAAAAGTGCCGCAAGGCTTTGAATACAGCTCAGAAAAAAATACCGAATGGTTAAGCCATGATCAGTTCAGGGAGCTTATTAAAGAGGTGTAAATGTCATTCATACCATACGGAAGGCAGAGCGTAGACAATGACGATATAGAATCCGTTGCAGAGGTTCTGCGGTCGGACTGGCTTACGACAGGACCTAAGATAGCAGAATTTGAAAAAGTTCTGTGCGCCATCACAGAAGCTCAATACACTGTTGTCGTAAGCAGCGGGACAGCTGCTTTACACCTTTCATCTCTCGCGCTTTTGTCTGAAAAGGACAAGGTACTTACCACGCCAAACTCATTTGCTGCAACCGCAAATTCAATCCTTTACGCTGGCGGCGAACCAGTTTTCTGCGACATAACGCCGGACGGCAACATAGACTTTGACCTCTGTGAAGAAATGATAAAAAAAGACGTCGGCATCAAAGCCATATACGCTGTGCACTTTTCCGGCAATCCTGTTTGTCAGGCAAAACTTAGATATCTCAGAGAGACTTACGATATAAAAATACTTGAAGACTGTGCCCACTCCATAGGAGCGTCTGACAGCGGCGTTAAAGCGGGCAGCTGCACAGCCTCTGACTGTTCAGTGCTTTCGTTCCATCCTGTGAAACACCTTACAACTGGCGAGGGCGGTGCTGTCACCACCAATTCGAAAGAGATATACGAGAAGGTTTTAAAGCTGAGAACCCACGGTATCGTGCGCGACGGATTCCTCAACGACGATATGGCGTATGATTCAAAAGGCAACAGAAATCCATGGTATTACGAGATGCAGGAGCTTGGATACAACTACCGCATAACGGATATTCAATGTGCTCTCGGCCTGTCACAGATAAAGCGGCTGGGCGGTTTCATAACACGGCGGAGGGAACTTGCGAAGCGCTACGATGCGGCGTTCGCAGCCGGAGCTGTGCGTCCGCTTTACACTTATAACGGTCGTTCATCATATCACCTTTACGTCGCTATGGCGGATTTTGAAAAACTTCCGCTTACCAGAGCGGAGTTTTTTATGAAAATGCGCGAGCGGGGCATAGGGCTTCAGCTTCATTACATCCCTATAAATAAACAGCCGTATTACAAGGCACTTGGATACGGAGAAGAATATACTCCGTTTATGGATGATTATTACGAACAATGTTTCTCTCTGCCTATGTATCCTTCACTGACGGACGCGGAGCAGGACATGGTTATCGAAGCCGTAATGGAGCTTATGAATGGATAGGCTGCTTGCTGTGATACCGGCGAGGGGCGGAAGCAAACGCATCCCGCATAAGAACATAAAGGATTTTTACGGAAAACCGCTGATAGCCTATTCAATTCAGGCTGCCGTCAACAGCGGACTTTTTGCCCGCGTGGCAGTGTCCACGGACGATGAGGAGATAGCCGCCGTTGCGCGGCATTACGGTGCAGAAGTGCCTTTCGTGCGCCCGAAAGAGCTTGCGGACGACTTCACCGGAACCGCTGCCGTTGTGGAACATGCCGCGGTATATTTTGAAAATCAGGGCGAAGATTATGATTTCGTCTGCACAATATACGCCACAGCGCCCTTTGTCCGCGCTGAATACATCAGAAAAGGATACGAATTACTGAAAAACAGCGATGCTGTGAACGCGTTTTCATGCGCAACCATGCCTTTTCCTGTGCAGAGAACCTTTAAAATTGATGGTAACGGCAGGGCTGAGATGTTTTTCCCTGAGTTCTATGCCGTGCGCAGTCAGGATCTGGAAGAAGCGTATCAGGACGCGGGGCAGTTTTACTGGACATGCAGAAGCAGGCAGAAACAGCATCCGGATGCCGTTATGTTCAGCGGAGTCAGCATCCCAGTGGTGATACCCCGCTATCTAGTACAGGACATCGACACACCGGAGGACTGGAAGCGGGCGGAGTTTATGTTCGAGGCGATAAAGAGAGCAGATGGCTAAGGTTATCATAAGGGCGGATTCGTCCTATGAAAAGGGCATCGGGCACATAATGCGCGATCTGGTGCTGGCGGAGCAGTTCGACGATGTTCTGTTCGCCGTGCGGGAACTGGAAGGCAGCATAAACCACAGAATATCCGAGGCGGGTTATCCTTTCGAACTGCTGTCTGGCGGCAGTGCGGAGGAGCTTGCACAGCTTATAAAAAAACATGGCGCAGATACGCTTGTCATAGATAATTACGATATCGGTTACGATTACGAAAAGCGGATAAAGGAGCTTACGGACGTAAGACTTATCTGTCTGGACGATTACTATGAAAAACATTTCTGCGACGTGCTTTTAAGCCCGAATATGTCCGCCGACCCTGAAAGGTATAAAGAACTTGTGCCGGACGGCTGCGAACTCAGATGCGGCATGAAACACGTTCTGGTGCGTCGCGAGCTGAGAGATGCGCGTGTGGCGGGCTATAAGCGCATAAAAGGCAGGGTTTTCGTCGCTATGGGCGGCGCGGACTCGTATAACATGAATATCAGCATTATGGAACAGATTGCGAAGGTTCCGGAACTCACCGCCGACGTGGTTACGACTTCTGCAAACGGGCGGCTGGAGGAACTGAGGGAATATGTTGCGGGAAAGAACGGCGTAAGTCTGCACGTTGATTCGGAAAGCGTAGGCAAACTTATGGCTGCCGCTGATTTCGGCGTGATAACCGCCAGTGTGACCGCGAACGAGGCTGTCTTCATGGGACTGCCGTTCGTCGCCGTAAAGGTTGCAGAAAACCAGCATGAAATATATAATTATCTGAAATCCAAAGGCTTTTTATGCGCTGAAAAAGACAGTATAGAGAAGCTGCCGGATTTTTTAAAGCAGCTTTCATCCCATCGGCGGAGATATGAGGAAATAACCCTGAAAGTTTCGGAGAGCGGAATATGAATGTTTTTGAGATAAACGGAAGAAAGATAGGCGAAGGGTTCCCCGTGTATGTGATTGCGGAAATAGGTAGCAACCACAACGGCGACTACAACATTGCCCTTGAGATGATAGACAGGGCAAAAGAGGCGGGCTGTGACGCTGTGAAGTTCCAGACCTTCCGCGCGAAAGACCACTACTCCGTGTATACCCCGCTCCATTCGAAATATGACAAAAATATCCACGAACTTATAAAGGAACTTGAGATAGACCGCGGGTGGCACGCAAAGCTGAAAAAATATTGCGACAGCAAAGGAATAGATTTCTTCACATCCCCTTGCGACAGGGAATCTGTGGACGAGATGAAGGCTCTCGGCTGCGGAGTTTTAAAGGTCGCATCGTTCGATATGACGGACGTTACCCTTGTCGGATACATGGCGAAGACCGGGCTTGGGGTTATACTCTCCACGGGGCTTGCAACCATTGGCGATATAGAGAACGCTGTGAACGCCTGCCGTAGAACAGGAAACGGCAACTTCGCACTGCTCCAGTGCACTTCGTTGTATCCGGCACCTGCGCACCTTTCAAATCTGCGAGCAATGGATACCATGGCTCGTGCATTCGGCTGTGTCACGGGTTATTCCGATCACACCATGGGCGACCATATCCCCATTGCGGCGGTTGCCATGGGCGCGAAGATAATAGAGAAGCATTTCACCCTGAGCCGCGTTATGAAGGGTCCCGACCATCCGTTTGCCATGGAACCGGACGAGCTGAAAGCCATGGTAGAGAAGATACGCGACGTTGAACAGGCATCCGGCGACGGTATGAAGAACGGTGCGCGGGACGAGGAAAAGGAGAATTTCAGCCTCCGCCGCAGCATCATAGCTGCAAAGGATATTGCGGAGGGCAGCGTTATAACAGAGGACGACATAGTAATAAAACGCCCCGGATACGGTATTCTGCCGCAGTTTCGCGATATCGTGACTGGCAGAACGGCAAAAAGGGATATAAAGGCGGATGAATGGATAACGTGGGAGATGATATGAGAAAAAAACTGCTTATTTCCGGTGCCGGCGGGTCTCTTTTTCCGTATCTTACTGATGTATTGTCGGAAAAATACGACCTTATCCTGACGGACAGCAATGAGCTGGTGAAAAAACTCTATCCCGAAAGGGATACCCGCATAGTTCCGAAAGTTGTTGACCCGTCTTTTGCACGGGTTATGACAGACATAATAAAGAATGATGGCGTTGATTACTATATCCCACTGATAGATGAAGAGATTCTTATTGCGCACAAGGTCGCGGCCGGCTGCGGTGTAAGGGTGCTTGCGCCTGCGCCTGAGTTTGTGAGCCTGTGCCTCGACAAACTGGAGCTGATGAAAGCCCTTGCAGAGTGCGGAATTTCAGTTATCCCTACGGAAACCGCTGACAGATATGACGGATCATACGGGTTTCCGCTGTTTCTGAAACCGAAAACGGGCAGAGGCAGCCGCGGAGCCATGAAAATATGCAGTCAGGCGGCGTTTGACGCCTATTTCGTGCTGGAAAACTATACTAAAGAAGAGGTGCTCGTTCAGCCTTATATCGGCGGGCAGGAATACACGGTGAGCGTGACGGCGAACAGCATCAACAGGCTGATTTCTGTTGTACCGAAAATAGTTTATCTGAAACAGGGCATAACGAAACATGCCGCCGGAGTGCACCACGATGGCATTGAATCGCTTTGCAGGAAAATCGTTGAAATCTTCGCCCCGTGCGGGTCTTTCAACGTTCAGCTAAAAGAGGACGGAGGAAAACTGCATATATTCGAGATAAACCCCAGATATTCAACTACGCTGGTGCTCAGCATCGCCTGCGGAATTAACGAGATAGACCTGAATATTGAGCACTTTGAAGATATAAACGCGCCATATATTGCGGAATTTAAGAGCGTCGGACTGATAAGACGCACGGAGAGCGTTTTTTATGAGTGAAACCCTTGTCGTCGGCGGCAGCGGATACATAGGTCGCCATATGCGTAAGGTATTACCGGAATTTACTTATCTTTCAAGCTCGGATATGAATATACTGAGCCGCAAATCCGTTATGGAATATCTCGACGGCAAAGATGTCGGACTGTGCATAATTCTTGCAGCGGCAATAAGTTACGACAGAACTGCGGACATAACGAAAGAACCGTTCCTGACGAATGTAGCCGGGCTTGATATCCTCCTTTCGGAGCTTAAAAAGCGGGATGTAAAAATAATATATTTCAGCAGCATGACCGTCTATTCACCTGATAATTCGGGCGCCACGGACGAGAACGGGCTTATTGCACCGATGCACGGTTACGGGCTTTCAAAGCTGTACGCCGAACAGATGCTGCGTTTTCATAACATGCCGACAGCTGTTCTGCGCATACCCGGTGTTTACGGCGGCGACAGACACGGCGGATATATTCATAATGCTGTCAGAAAGATATCCTCCGGAGAACCATTCGAGCCGGATTTCACAAACATGGGCTATTGGTGCACGATACACATCGACGACCTTTTGCATATGCTGATATCTTTCATTCACACGTACACTTATGAAAAGCGTTATGAGATATTTAATTTTTCATACGGCGAGGATACCGACCCTCTGGCAACGGCCATTTTCATCAAAAAATTTCTTAAATCAGAATCGGATATACGGCATATAGGCAGTTATTCAAAGTTCTATCTCACCAGCGGCAGGCTGGATAACGGTTGCCGCCCACTTATGAGATATTACGACAGACTTTCAAAATATATCAGAGAGATAGCATGATATTTGTTATCGGCGACGTTCACGGCGAGATATCAAAACTGGAATCGCTGCTGAAAAATATTGCCGATATTGATAAAAATCCGCAATACGTCTTCATTGGCGACTGCATAAACAAGGGCGAAGACTCTAAGGCTGTGCTTGATATGCTGATAACCATGAAAAACTCAGTGTTTCTCATGGGGAATCACGAATATTACTATCTTTCCTATCTGAAAGATGGTTCCTGTATGGATAAACTGCTGAAATACGGTTTAAAAAGCACGTTTATTGACCTTAAAATGACGTTGGATACCGTAAACGAGCTATTATATCAGCCTTACAGGGCATATTTTGATAATTTAAAGAAGTTTTATGAGACCGAAGAGTATTTCATATGCCACAGCGGGCTTCCTGCGGACTGTTACGATATTGCACCGGAAAATATTCCCACGGAAAAATACATCCACAACAGATACGATTTCCTGAGCAATATGAACAGAATAAGGGGTAAAAAGATAATATTCGGTCATACAGGTTTCTTCCATGTTTATGTGGATGATGCTAAGATAGGGCTGGACACCTCCGCAGTTTATATCAGGGAAAACCCTCTGACCGCCTTTTGCACGGACGAAGGCTTTTTTATAGACAGCTGCGGCGGCTTGTACAGACCGGAAGACGTGAAAACGTGTCCGTCCATACCGAGAAAAGAACCTTACAGATACGGAGATGCAAAATGACAAAGAAGATACTCATAGTTGCCGCCCATCCCGACGACGAGGTTCTGGGCTGTTTCGGCACCGTTGCGCGGCTGATAGAAGAGGGCTGCGAGGCGTACACGCTGATTCTGGGCGAGGGCAAGACCAGTCGCGATGACAGCAGGAACGCCGCCGCAAAAAAGGACGAAATCGCGGCTCTTAATAATGAGATGGAACAGGCTAACAGCCTGATAGGCATAAAAAAGGTTTTTACCGCCGGACTGCCGGACAACAGGTTCGACAGTGTTGACCTGCTGGATGTTGTGAAGGCGGTGATTAAAGTTAAGGATGAAATTCAGCCGGAAGTGGTGTTCACCCACTACGCCAACGACCTGAATGTTGACCACAGAGTCACTTACAACGCCGTGCTGACGGCTTGCAGACCCATGGAGAGTGAAACCGTGAAAGAGATATACTCTTTCGAGGTACTCTCCTCCACTGAGTGGAACTATCCGCTGAGCTTTTCGCCGGACACCTATTTCGACATATCCGGTACAATAGCGAAAAAGAAAGAGGCAATGGCTCTTTATGCTTCCGAAATAAGGGATTTTCCGCATCCCAGAAGTGTTGAAGGGATAGAGCTGAACGCCCGCTGGCATGGAATGCGTACAGGGCTTGCATATGCAGAGGCGTTTAAAACTGTCAGAGTGATAAGGTAATGACGGAACTGATAAATTTCACGGAGCTTACCTATGCGGATAAAATGACAGTCCTCTCATGGCGAAACGACGAGAGGATAAGGTTCAATATGTATTCATCTGATACAATAGAAGAATCCGTTCATCTTGCCTTCATCGAATCGCTTCGTGATGCTACCGACAGGGAATATTTCCTTGTCAGACAGGACGGAGAACCTGTTGGTTGTATATATTTTACTGATATAACGGATAAAAACGCAGTTATGGGTATTTATGCATCGCCTGATACGAAAGGTGTCGGCAGGCTGCTTATGGACGCGCTTTTGTCATATGCTTTTGACTGTCTGCATGTGGATATGGTAACTTCGGAAGTTTTTGCAGATAATGAGCGTGCACACAGTCTTTATGAAAAGTACGGTTTCACAGACGTTTCAGAGAAAACCGTCAACGGAAGAAGAGTAAAAATAATGGAGCTGAATAAATAATCATGAAAATAGTTAGCTTTAATGTCAATAGTATACGAACAAGACTTCATCAGATTCAGAAGCTAATCGACAGACATTCACCTGATATAATAGGTTTACAGGAAACTAAGGTGCAGGACCATGAGTTTCCCGTGGCGGATATAAACGCCATGGGGTACCACGTGGAGTTCACCGGACAGAAGACCCATTACGGTGTCGCCGTTATGTCGAAAGTTGAGCCTGTAAAGGTACAGAAGAACTTTCCGTCGGATGGCGAAGATGCACAGAAACGTATGCTCATGTGTGCATATGATAATATCATTTTTGTGAACGGCTATTTTCCGCAGGGCGAGAGCAGGGACCATGCGATTAAATTTCCTGCTAAGGCAAAGTTTTATGCTGATATGTCAAACTATCTGGAGAGCTGCTGTGCACAAGGTACTGATGTCGTTCTGGTGGGTGATATGAACGTTGCTCCCACGGATTTTGATATAGGCATCGGCGAGCAGAACGCAAAAAGGTGGCTGAAAGAGGGCAAAACCAGCTTTCTGCCGGAGGAGCGTGAGTGGTTTGAAAAGATGTGCGGATGCGGTATTAAAGACGTTTACAGAGGACTACACCCTGAAAGCAAAGAGTTTTTCAGCTGGTTTGATTACAGAAGCAAAGGTTTTGAGGCGGAACCGAAACGCGGACTACGCATCGACCATATCCTTGCAACGGAAGGGCTTGCGTCAAGATGCGTTGCCGCCGGAATAGATTATGATATCAGAGGCATGGAAAAACCTTCAGACCATGCGCCTGTGTGGGCGGAGTTTAAATAGAGCATTTAATGTATGCAATTTCATATTGCTCCCTCCTTTGAAAAAGGGAGGAGCAGGATAGATTGCCGCGTCGCAGGTGCTCCTTGCGAAGACGGAAAAGACATACGTCTCTGCGAACACCAAAGGGGTGAAGCAGTCTCAGTCTTTGATATGCGACATTATTGATGATACATAGTCTAAAACTGTTTTTTACTTCTTCCTGCGGTTCAGTTTGGAATAGATGAAATATGCAGGGAAAACAATGTCTGTTGCCATGAACAGGCATATCCACAGCATCATGAAGCTGACGACTATCTTGCGCAGATGGGTCGTATTCTCCGCGTCAGTGATAAGGTGCGCCCAGTGGGGTTTAACCTCGCGGTAGGGTGCGAAGGTATATACAAATTTAGGCTTTAAAGGCGTGATAGCCTCTTTTTTCAGTATTCCGAAAATATTGTTTCCCATAAGGATATACACGGATGCAAAGTCCGATCTTTCGGTAAAATACGGGTGACTTTCAGTCGGTTTTCCTGCGAAACAGTGGTCGCTCCCGCCGATACATTCAAGACGGACGTGCCTTTTCTTCGATATTCTGTCCGCCATGTTTGTGAAAGAGAGGGGGTGGGAGTTGTCGTCGAATGGGATAACTGCGTAATATGGGTCGATGAAGAACCATTTTTTACCGTCGAATATTTCAACACCGTAGTGTCTATCGTTTTTCACTAATCTGGTTTCGAGTCCCGTGTAGTTCGCCAGAACGGAAAATACCTCGGCAAAGTCTTTTGAGCAGCCCTTTCGGTGCTCGGTCATATCTATCTTTTCAACAATATCCTTTCCGTCCAGACAAACACCGTCGCCCGATTTTCCCATTATCTTAACTATCAGACCGGAGCGTTCAACGGGCGGAACGGCGGATATTCCCGTCAGGTAGCGTCTTTCTATGTTTGTTTCCGAGAAGATTCGGTTATAACCTTCGTTTCTGTCTGCTTCGGTGTCCCTTTTGAAAGAACTGCCAAGTAGTTCCGGCGAAAAGGTCATGTACCCTGCCGAGACTTTTTTAGAATAAAAAATATCTTCGAAGACTGCGATGATGCCGTCAGATTTCATGGAATAGACCAGAATGACGGCTAAAATAATATTGAGCATGAAAAAAGACGTAATGAATTTTTCTGTTTTCATATTTTCTCCGTATGCGGCGCATATTATAGAGCAGTCCGTATTTTTTTACAAATGTAATAAGTGTGACGTTCGTGTTATATCTTTTTTTTTGCTATATGCATGAAAAATATGTCCAAACGTGGTATAAGTCTAGTATGAGACAGCCTTTAAATCCAGACATGGCACAGGAACTGAAACAGATGGTGCTGGCAGGCGAATCGTGGCTTGTTAAGCGCATTATGTCTTATCTGAAAGAGCAGGGCTACGACGTTTACCTGCCGGATACGGACAAATGGCTGGTCAACGCTTTGCGCCAGCTCAACAGACCGGTTGCCGATACGCCTGTGGCGTATTTTCATGTGCCGGAACTGCATCCTCACGCGGATTTCAACAGCGACCCATACGCACAGTTCGGTATAGCGCAGGCAAGGCTGTTTCTGCGGCGCAATCTGGACGTAGTGATATTTTTTGGCATCTTTAAATATATTCGCCAGTCATACGAAGATCTTATTCAGCTGAACACCTCCTGCGAGGAGGACTGCCGCCTCTGCCGCTCTTTTATGAAGCGGTATTTCGACCACATCGAGCTTGGTTTCATGAGCGAATATAAAGAATACGCGATTAAGGGTTTCCGGACTTTCTGCGGAGAGAGTGCGGGGATAAGGCTTGCTGAAAGCGAATCTTTCCGCAGTGCCCTTCTTGAAGGCATAGCGGGTGCGGCGCTGGTGCTTAACATGGAAACAGAGACCATTGAGGAGTACAACCGCAAGGCTAAGGAGATGCTTCCCTTTCTGAAAGGGGATGAGGGTGCGCAGGAGCCTGTTTTTTATGATGATGCGGGCGTTAACCCCATGGGGCTTTTTGAGCTTGCTGAAAAAGCCGGAAGCAACGAGGAAAAAATCATGGAAACCTCTGGCGGCACTATACCCATCAGGGTTTTCAGCATAGAGGTATGGCTTCAGAGCCAGCGACACAGATTTATCATTATGTTTGATATCACCCGTGAAAAAATGCTTGAGCGCAGGCTCGGACATGTGCAGCATCTTGAATCTATCGGTGAGATAGCTCTTGGGCTTCCCATTCGGATGGGAGCTGCGTCTGCGGACATAACGGCGACGCTGAAATCCGCAATTCAGGCGCTGAAAGAGTGCCCGAACCGCTGCGGTTCCATAGCGGCGAACGAGCTTCTGCCGCACGTTGTGGAAGCTGAAAAATATCTTAACGACCTGACAGCCATCCTGAACGCTCTGGCGTCCATAACCCAGAAGGATAATATAGAGAAAGAGCACGTTTTCATAGACACTCTGGTAAAAAACTGCGTGCTGCTTACCAGTGACAAATGGGAGCCTTACTGCGAAATGGAACTGCATCTTGCGAAACAGCATGGGGTTCTGCGGTGTTACGCGGACGAAATAGGGCAGATGATGCTGAATCTATTGGTGAACGCCGCCTATGCAGTGCGGAAAAAGAGCGAGGCGGACGGCACAAAGGGCAGGATAACAGTTTCCACAAGGTATACGAAAGAGTTTCTGGAACTTAAAATTGCCGACACGGGGATAGGCATCAAAAAACAGGACTATAAGCGCGTTTTCGATCCCGGTTTCACGACAAAGGCGATAGGAAGAGGCACAGGACACGGTCTGGCTCTGGTGTACGACATCGCCGTCAACAGGTATAAAGGTACAATAGAGTTCAAAAGCACCGAAGGGGTGGGCACAGAGTTTACCGTGCGTATTCCTCTGACCTGATCTTCCTTTTCTTTTTAGGGCAAAAGCCCTTCTTGCTGGTTCATATCTTTTATTTCGACCAAATAACGACATGTTTTATCTTATTTTGCTGCGACAGCTATTTAGGATATATATGATTATTTATATAAATAGTTATATATTATCGCTACGACTCGTAAATGTCATATGCTCGCTATTGTTTCATATTAGAACTGTTATTCGTACGTTATTTTAAAAATTATTAACGAAAGATAAAAATGAAATGGCTCAAAACGTTGCGCAAAGCTATGAAAAAAATCGGTTTTCGTTTAGTTAGGAGTGCATTAGATAACGTTGACGCAGAATTTAAACGTATATATAAATCACATAACGGTGCGTATCGGTGCGGCATTATCCGTCTTTCAGAGCCGTGCTTTTTTTTGCGCACTCATCGTTATATAAAAAGATATATAACGCATTATTCGGAGGTCAGGTATGGAAGAAAAGATAACTCGCAGAGACATTCTGGCAAAGGCGGCCGTCTTGGGTGTGGGTATCGCTGTTGGCAGTGCGGGAACACGCATTGCATCTGCGGATACTGCCGAAACCGGCACGGCAGAATCCGGAAACAAAAACGATGAACCAAAAAGCGGCGAAGAACCGGTAATGAGACAGTGGCCATGGCCATATGTTAAGCTCGACCCCGTTGAAACGGCTGAACTCGCATATAACGGTTGGTATGAACTGGGCTGCGGCGGCACTGTCGTAATGTCCATTTTCAGCCAGCTTGCGGAAAAGGTGGGTGAACCTTATAAATCTTTTCCCGACGAATCCTTCGTAATTTTTGAAGGCGGTCTCGGCGGATGGGGAACACTCTGCGGATCGCTGAACGGTGCCGCTATGGTTTGCAGCCTCATCATCGGTCCCCCCACAAAGGACGAAACTTCCGTTCTGATGGCAATCAACACCATGGACTGGTACAGCCACGCCATTATGCCCATCTACGTTCCGAAAGAACCCAGAGCCAACGTTGACGGCATCGTGCATACAGTAAGCGATTCACCCCTCTGCCACGTTTCCGTCGGCAAGTGGGAGAAGGAATCAAAATTTGCCACCAGCAGCCCCGAACGTAAAGACAGATGCGCAAGAGTATCAGCTTCCGTTGCTTATAAGCTGGTTATGACACTGAACGAATGGATTGACGGCAACTATCATGAAGAAGTGACATGGTTCGGACCGCAGAAAGCCCTTATGCCTGCCCAGTATAACTGCGCGGACTGCCATGGGAAGAATGTTCCGAAAGCTCCGCAGCCCGAAAAGAAATAAATAAGAGGAGCTAAACCATGAACAGAAGATATTTTGTTAAGG
>DKFP01000003.1 GCA_002452405.1 Deferribacteraceae bacterium UBA6793
ACAGCGGCTGGCACGGAGCTATGGCAGCGGACGGACCAAAGGGACCGAAATACAAGGTAAAGGCTGGCGGACTCTTTCTTGCAAAAAAGGCGGACTGTATCCTGATCCCGCTTCTTATGGACTGCAAAAGGTTCTGGCGCACACGCAGCTGGGACAACTTTATCATACCGAAACCCTTCTCGCGCGTAACGCTTACCTTTGGCGAGCCGATATATGTTACAGAATCAACAGACAAAGAAACAACTGCCGCGGAACTTTCCGAAGTGCAGAAAAAAATGATGGACGCAACCAGTGCTAATTGTAAAAATATTTTATAACGTTCTGCTTTTCATTCTTATCCCATTTCTGATGCCTATAGGATATCTCATCGCCCTGAAAAAAAAAGAGGACGGAGATTTTTTCGAACGCCTCGGCTTCGTGACCTTTCCCGAACCTCCTGAAAAAAGTATCTGGTTCCACTGCGCAAGCGTCGGCGAGGTACGTAGTCTTAAACCCATAACAGATATGATAAAGTCGTATTTCCCCGACCTTAAAATAATAGTGAGCACCACAACGGCAACGGGCAAACAGGAGGCAAACCGCCTCATTATGCCCTGTCACGCATTTCTGCTTCCGCTGGAAAACTCTCTGGCGGTGGCACACATAATCCACTACATGAATGTCAAGGCACTCATAACCATCGACACGGAATTATGGCATAATCTCATAAACTCCGCGGCGAAACATACAAAACTCTATATGCTCAACGGCAGGATGTCCGACAGAAGCGCAAAAAGCTACGTGCGTTTCAGCTTCGTGTTCGCACCGCTGCTTAAAAAATTTGAAACCATCTTTACCAAAAGCCCGGAGGATACTGAGCGCTTCGCCGCTGTAACAGGTTCCTCTGCAAACATAAAGACCCTCGGAAACATAAAATTTCAGGCGCGCAAACAGAAGCCCGAACCGAAAGAGTATGCATACCTTTCCGGACAAAAAATATTCGCCGCCGCAAGCACCCATAAAGGTGAAGAGGAAACCGTCGTCGATGCCTTTAAAAAAAGCGGATATGCCGGAAAACTCGTAATAGCCCCCCGCCACATGAACCGCGTTGGCGACGTAGTTATTATTGCGGAAAAGGCGGGACTCACGGTCAGCAGACTTACGGAACAAAATCCCGATACGCAGGTCATAGTTTCAGACAGGTTCGGAACTCTGGACGAGCTTTATACCATGGCGGACAGGATATTCGTCGGCGGCTCGCTGGATCAGACAGGCGGACACAACATATACGAAGCGATAATGTTTGAAAAACAGATTTGCACGGGTCCGAACATGGCAAATTTCAGAGAGATATTTTCTATTGCGGATAAATATAAAACAGCCGTCACTGTCAGCAGTGCGGATGAAATTGCGAAATATATAACAACCACCCTGCCCGCAGCTGACTTCAAAGGTTTTTTCAGCGAAATAGATGCGCAGCAGGAGGGTATAATGGCAGTGATAAAAGGAGTTATTTCAGATGTATCTGCTGGTTAGGGCGCTTTTCGCCGTATCGTCCCTCTTTTCGCTGAATGCACTGAGGCGCGCAGGTATGGCGCTTGGTACTTTCTATTACCATTTAAGCCCGTCCCGCCGCAGAGTAGCGGAAAAGAACGCGGAAATTATCGGCGTCAAAGACCCGAAAGCCGTTGCGAAAAGCTCTTTCCGTCACAGCTTTGCCACCTTCGCCGAATCCATGTACAGCCACAGGATAACCGCAGAACAGGCAAAAGATATCGAGGTCGAGTACATCTCCGGCGCGTCCATAAACACATCAAAAGGCTATTTCCTCATCACAGCCCATATGGGCTGCTGGGAGCTGGCAGCAATCTACTTCACAATCCTGTTCAACACAAAATGCGGCGTTATCGGGCGAAAGATGAAGAACAGCAGGATAAACGATTTCCTTGTGAGGCAGCGCGAGAATGAAAACCTCATCCATATAGGTCACAGGCAAGTAGCGGAGATGGTTCCCGAACTGCTGGAAAACGGAATTAACGTCGGTTCGCTCCTTGACCACTCGGCAGTGCAGAAGGACAGTATTTTCGTACCCTTCTTCGGTCAGAAAACAACCTTTATCAAAGGCATCCCCATGCTCGCAGTCCGCAGGAACGTGGACATACAGCCGGTTTTCCTGATACGCACCGAAAAATCATACAAAATGATAATCTATCCCCGTATATCGCCGGACATGAGCCTGAAACCGAAAGAGAGGATTTACGACACGGCACGCAGGGTCAACGAAGTGTACGAGGACATCATCAGAAAATATCCCGACCAGTGGTATCTGCTGCATAAAAGATTTAAGAAGATAATGAACGACGAAGGAAAAGTTACAGATACTTTTTACCGATAAAAGCGTTAACCACCGTTCCGCATACAAGATACAACAGACCAAGACTTCCCAATGCTGTTATCAGAAAAATGCACCACAAAAAAACGTACATCGAAGGATAAGGAATAATCAGCGACAAAAGCCCCTTTCCGCTGCGGAAAAGAAATTCCGAATCCACACCGAATATTGATTTATGCAGAAAATTCAGAAACTTATCAAACCCGTAAAAATAAAGAACCGCCGTGAAGGCGGTAAAAACATACGATAATGTGCGGGCTGTCTGCCGCCAGGAACAGGTGCGCACCTTCGCCGTCACCATATAGGCGCAGACGAGCACCACAAGAAGCAGAAACGGGCGATACATTCTTTTAACAAAATTCAACATATCCGACATGCCGGAAAGACTCTCCGCCTCAGCGGAATCCAGAAACAGACGACGGTTACCGTCGCTGTCAGTATAGGTCAGCTTCCCAAGCCCTTCCCCGCCATTCTCAATCCGTTTCAGGAGGTTATGGAAAAGGCTTATCCCCTGACCTGAATCCGCCGAGGCGAAGATAGTATATCTCCTGTCCGACTGCGCGCGCTTCTGTATCTGCCCGCCTATGTCAGCTGTGACATAGGCGAGCGGGTAGTAAAAGTCATTTGAATAACAGATGTACCACGACGAAATAACTGCAAAGTATGAAATCGAGAGGATCAGCAACAAGTTCGCCGCAGCTTTTTTCATCCGTTATCTTTTCCTTCCGAAGGTAAAATATACTGTCAGACACACACCCGCTGAAATGCAGGCGAGTAAAAGTACCATTAAAGGCGACATAGTAGATATCATGCATAGCTCCTCGCCGCCGGAACAAGCCGGACGGCTCATAACGAAATAACGGGGACACATGTTTTTATGTTTAATTATACCACCAAAATTTAAAATATTGTTATTTTTATGCGCGTAGGGTTTACAACAGGGAAAAATCCTTGAATTACCATTGCAAATGTGCTTTTAATAGAGTTTTCCCGAACAGCGTTCGGTTAAGGAATCCTCAGCCTCATAAATAATGAGACTGCTTCGGGACAAGCCCTCGCAGAGGCGGCTATCCGTCATCGCGAGGAGCACAGCGACGCGGCGATCTCAATGCTGCGGATACTGTGCCGTACGATGTTCAGAACTCATTGTTTAGGAGTAAAAAATGTCCGCAATTTTTCAGAACTACGCGCGGTATCCTCTCTCCTTCGTTAAGGGCGAAGGCGCAAGGCTTACCGAGTCAGACGGCAGAACATTTCTGGATTTCGGGTGCGGAATCTCCGTGGTGAACCTCGGACACTGCCACCCGCATGTAACAAAAGCCATTCAGAAACAGGCTGAAACACTCATCCACACGTCAAACCTGTATCACAACCCCATTCAGGAACAGCTCGCGGACAGGCTGAGCCGATGTGGTTTCGGTGGCGATCTTTTCTTCTGCAACTCCGGCGCTGAGGCGAACGAAGCGGCGCTTAAAATAGCAAGGATATACGGAAACAAAAAATACGAAGGGAAGAGAAACAGAGTAATAACTCTGCAAAACTCCTTCCACGGCAGAACATATATGACCCTTTCCGCCACAGGACAGGAAAAGGTTAAGAAAGGCTTCGAGCCTACGATGGACTGCTTCGTCCATATTAAACAGAACGACTTCGGCGAGTTTCTCAGCGAAGTTAAAAAGGGCGACGTGGCAGCCGTGATGCTGGAACTCATACAGGGCGAAGGCGGGCTGGAACTCATTTCCAGAGACTTCCTCGTTGAGGTTTCAGAATACTGTGCGAAATACGACATCCTGCTCATTCTCGACGAGATACAGACAGGTTTCGGACGCACCGGAGACATCTTCGCATACAAACACTTCGGCATAACGCCGGACATCATCACCATGGCGAAGGGCATAGCCAACGGTATACCCATGGGCGCAGTGATGGCACGCCACGATGTTGCGGAATATCTCTCCGCCGGTACCCACGGCAGCACATTCGGCGGCGGCTATCTGGCATGTGCCGCGGCGATGGCTGTTCTTGACGTTATGACAGCGAAAGGCTTCATGCAGGACGTGCGCGAAAAGGGCGACTATTTCATCGGCAAACTGAACGAAATATTCTATCAGACGGAAGTGACCGTCCACGGCACAGCCCTTATGTCCGGTATAAAAGTTCCGGGCAGACAGAAGGAATTTATAGAAAAATGCATGAACAACAACCTTATCGTCATTCCGGCAGGAAACGACGTGATAAGAATATATCCGCCCCTTACGGTGACATATGAAGAGCTTGACGAAGGTCTGGCGCTCATAAAGAAATCAGCAGCCGAAATGGGCATAGGTGAGTGATATGAAAAAAGACTTTTTAACCCTCAGAGACTGGAGCGCAGAAGACCTTAAAGAGATGATTCAGACCGCTGTCAGACTGAAAGCGGAAAATAAAAATAACGTGCGCCATCACCACCTTGAGGGTAAGAAACTGGCGATGATATTTGAAAAGCCCTCAACAAGAACAAGGGTCTCCTTTGAAACGGGCATGTACGAGCTGGGCGGCTATCCGCTCTATCTCAGCTCAAACGACATACAGCTCGGCAGAGGCGAAACCATAAAAGATACCGCGCGCACCCTTTCAAGATACGTTGACGGCATCATGATACGCACCAAGGGACACGAAATAATTGAAGAACTGGCGCAGTATGCATCCGTACCCGTCATAAACGGTCTCACGGACGATTTTCACCCCTGTCAGGTGATGGCTGACCTCCAGACCATCTACGAGTACAAAGGGCACTATAACGTCAAAGTAGCGTTCATAGGCGACGGCAACAACATGGCTCAGTCATGGCTGTACGGCGCGGCGAAGTTCGGCATAGACATCAGCGTTGCTTCACCCGAAGGCTACGAGTGTAAAAAGCACGTTTATGACGAAGCGAGGAAGACAGCGGAAACCACCGGTGCTAAAATAGAACTGGTGCGCGATCCCTACGATGCCGTTAAAGGTGCGGACTTCATCTATACAGACGTATGGGCAAGCATGGGACAGGAAGACGAAAAAGAGGCACGCAAAAAGATTTTCAAAGACTATCAGGTCAATGCGGCGCTTATGGCGGCAACGGGAAAAGAGACGCTCTTCATGCACTGCCTGCCTGCGTACAGAGGGCTTGAGGTCACAGAGGACGTGCTTGAAGGCAGCATGTCGATAATATGGGACGAGGCGGAGAACAGGCTCCACGCCCAGAAAGCCATCATGCTCAAAGTGATGGGCGGAAAATAAATACAGACTGTCGCGCCTTCGGCTCGCAGAAACGTCATTGCGAAGAGCGTAAGCGACGTGGCATTCTCATAGAAAACACAATTTTTTCGGAGGAACAAAATGGCAAAAGATAAAGTTGTTCTCGCCTATTCCGGCGGTCTGGACACATCAGTTATCCTGAAATGGCTCCAGCTTAAAGGCTACGACGTCGTTGCATACGTCGCCGACCTCGGTCAGCTTCCCGACGTTGAGGCTATCAAAGAAAAAGCCATGAAATCCGGCGCGGTGGATTTCTACGCTCTCGACCTTAAAGAGGAGTTCGTTGAAGATTTCGTTTTCGAAGCGGTTAAATTCAACGCCGTTTACGAAGGCAGATATCTGCTGGGTACCTCCCTCGCACGCCCCATCATCGCAAAGGGCATGGTTGAGGTAGCGGAAAAAACAGGTGCAAAATTCCTTGCACACGGCGCAACAGGCAAAGGAAACGATCAGGTTCGTTTCGAACTGACTGCCGCCGCTCTCAACCCTGAGCTTAAAACCATCGTTCCGTGGAGAATGCCCGAATTTTTCAACGTTATCAAAGGACGTAAAGAGGCTATGGACTTCGCCCACGAACACGGCATACCCGTTAAGGCGACTGCGGACAAACCCTGGAGTTCCGACGACAACCTGCTCCACATCAGCTTTGAAGCGGGTATCCTTGAAGACCCGTCAAAACGTCCGCCCGCAGACATGTTCGAATATACGGTTGACCCCAAAAATGCTCCCGACGAAGCTGAGGTCATCGAACTGAAATTCGAAAAGGGAGTGGCTGTAAAACTGAACGGCAAAAAATACTCTCCGGCAGAAATGCTGAAAGAGCTTAATAAAATAGGCGGAAAACACGGCATCGGACGTATCGACATGGTTGAAAGCAGATACGTCGGCATGAAGTCCCGCGGCGTGTATGAAACACCCGGCGGAACAATACTTTATGCTGCACACCGCGACCTTGAGGCGCTTACTCTTGACGCGGGCACCATCAACCTTAAAGAAACTCTTATGCCCAGATTCGCCACACTGGTTTACAACGGCTACTGGTACAGCCCCGAAATGGACTGCCTCCGCGCGCTGCTTGACGAAAGCCAGAAATTTGTCACAGGCAAGGTGAGACTCGAACTTTACAAAGGCAACGTCACATGTATCGGACGCGAGTCCAAATACTCGCTGTACAACCAGCTTGTTGTTTCCATGGAAGACGATTCAGGCGCATACAACCAGACGGACGCTGTGGGCTTCATAAAGCTCCACGCACTCCCTCTGAAAGCTCACGCCGCCAGAGCAAAGAAATAACGGAGATAAGCTAATGTATTTTCAGGACGTAATACTGAAACTTCAGAGATTCTGGGCTGATCAGGGCTGTATAGTGTATCAGCCGTACGATATAGAAGTGGGCGCGGGTACTTTCAACCCCGCAACCTTCCTGCGCTGTCTGGGACCGGAACCGTGGAACGTTTGCTATGTTGAGCCCAGCCGCAGACCCACAGACGGCAGATATGGCGAAAACCCCAACAGACTTCAGCACTATTACCAGTTTCAGGTCATCCTGAAACCGTCGCCCGACAATATTCAGGAGCTTTACCTTGAGTCCCTGAAACAGCTCGGCATAGACAAGACAGAACACGACATCCGCTTCGTTGAGGACGACTGGGAATCACCCACCTTAGGCGCATGGGGACTTGGCTGGGAAGTATGGCTGGACGGTATGGAGATTACACAGTTCACATATTTCCAGCAGGCTGGCGGTATCGACCTGAAACCGGTTTCAGGCGAAATCACCTACGGTCTGGAGCGTATCACCATGTACCTTCAGGGCGTGGAATCAGTATATGACCTTAAATGGAACGACAAGATAACCTACAGAGACGTTTACCACGCCAACGAGGTTCAGTATTCCGCCCATAACTTTGAACATGCGGACACGGATATGCTGTTCAAACTATTCGATATGTATGAAAACGAATGTAAAAGGCTGAACGGAGTAAACCTGCCCCTTCCGGCGTATGACTACTGCCTGAAATGCAGCCACACATTCAACCTTCTGGACGCAAGAAGCGCAATCTCCGTTACGGAACGCACAGGCTACATAGCCCGCGTGCGCAATCTGGCGAAGATATGCGCCGAAAACTATCTGAAACACAGAGAGGAACTCGGTTTTCCCCTTCTGGGAAGATAACAGTCCTTTAGAAAATGTGAGATCGCCGCGTCGCGGTGCTCCTCGCGAAGACAACCCCGTCTCTGCGAGGGTTTTAACCCGAAGCAGTCTCATTGGTTTCAACAAAAAACTTTACCTACGGGGCTGCCGCAAAACGGCAGTCCCTTTTTACTATTATGAAATACTTAATAATTCTGCTTTTCTGTTTCTCAACGGCAAATGCATACGAAATTCAACAGTCGGACATCCTGAAAAAAATCGCCGCTCCATATGACGCGGCTATCGCTTTCTATCCGGCATCCAAAGGCATAGTCTACGTTTCAGACCTTAAAAAAGCGACAGCCGGATATCTTCCTGCCAGCACTTTTAAAATCCCGCACGCTCTGGCGGCTCTGGATTCGGGAATCATAAAACCTGACGACGTTTTTAAATGGGACGGGAAAAACCGCGGAAGGGATGAATGGAACCGCGACATGACGCTGAAAGATGCAATAAAAACAAGCGCCGTGTGGGTTTTTGAAGAGACGGGGCACAGGCTTGGGCAGGACGTGCTTAATGTATACGTTTCAGCTTTCAATTACGGCAACAAAAACATATCCGGCGAATACCCTTTCTGGCTCATCGGCAACCTGAGGATAAGCCCGGTTGAGCAAATAGATTTCCTGTATAAATTCAATACGAATTATTTCCGTCTGAATCAGGCGGCAGTAAGATACGTTCAGGATGCGATGCTTTCCGGCAGTTTCAAAGGCTGTACTCAATACGGAAAAACAGGATGGGCAACGAAAGACCGCTCAGGCTGGTATGTCGGATATTATGAATGTCCGGATGAAACATATTACTTCGCCGTCCGCATCGCAACAGATTCACCCGAACATTTAAAATTACGTCAACAGCTTGCCGGAGAAGCTGCCGATATCTTTATAAATCAGTGAATGTCCTCTCCCGTCGTTGCGGCGGAGAGAGCACAGTGTTTAAGCCCCTTGACGGATTTCAGAGCGTTGTGGAAAGCCTGTATCCTTGAGGCAAGACCTTTCAGAATAAGAACCTCCATACAGTTGTGATGGTCAAGATGAACGTGCTGTGTACAGACAACAAGTTCGCCGAAATCATGCTGAATATCAGTGAGCTTCTGCATCACTCCCGCTTTGTGGTGGTCGTAGACCATGCTTATTGTGGCGGCAACTTCCGTATGTCCCGTTTGCCACTCGTTTTCTATCAGGGCTTTGCGCATTATGCTTTTGACCCCTTCCGACCTTGTGGGATATCCGTTCTCTTCAAGAAATTTCTCAAACTGCTCCAAAAGCGGTTCGTCTATGGAAACTGTGATTCTGGTAACGTTCGGCATAAAACACCTCAGATTAAAACATATCTAAACATATCACAATTTACTTTGTTTTAAAACCGCCTATATCCGACCGACGTAGCACGAACTTAAACTGTTTCTGATATTTATTTTCAGATTCCTTAACACTTCTTTCAAACTGACGTATTAAACTTGCGTACAATTTTTCCAATGGAGGCAAGAATGAGACAATATCTCATGAGATTCAGATTCCTGCTGCTGGCTCTTTTACTTATTGCCACACTCACTGCCTGTTCCGATTCCGATGATTCGGTATCGGACAGCAGCTATGGTAATCACATCGCCCTTACAGGCGAAGACAACATGCGAGATCTCGGGGGGTACGAAAGCAAAAGCGGAGGTACTGTGAAATATCAGAAACTGCTGCGCTCCGGCGAGCTTTCGGCGCTGACTGACGCGGACAAAGAGATAATGACAAAACTCGGCGTCAAACAGGTCATAGACCTGAGAACCGACTCAGAGGCTACAGAAAAACCGGATACACTGCCCGCAGGCATTACATCCTATCACATCTCCCTCATCGACGGCGACCTCTCGTCCTCTGCATCAAATCAGATGATGGCGGACATTATGTCCGGCGCTCTTGATGCGAAAGAGTACATGATGCAGACCTACGTCATCGACGACACTAAGATAGAGGGCTGGAAAAAGATATTTGACCTTCTTGAAACAGGCAACACAACCCTTTGGCACTGCACCGCAGGCAAGGACAGAGCAGGCATGACAACGGCTCTGGTTCTGCTCTCTCTCGGTGTTGACGAAGACACTGTGGTTGCTGATTTCATGAAATCAAACGACTATCTTGCAAACTACATCAGCTCAACAGTCGCCTATATGGACTCCCAATACGGCGCGGGTGTGGGTGAAAGACTCGTTCCGCTCCTTGGTGTTGAGCAGGTTTATATCGAAACATTCCTTGCAGACATCAAATCAAAATACGGCTCTGTGGATGCGTTCCTTGACGTTCTCGGCGTTGACAAAGATAAAATGCGCAGAAACTTCATAGAATACCGCTAAGAAAAAAAGCCTCCTCCGCACAGGCGGGGGAGGCGTTGTATCATCTCTTTTTAAGTTTTGTCACCTGCTTCACAAGTTTCGACAGGTTCCTGTCCCTGACCTTCCGTTCCGCTTCGTTCTTTGCCGCAGCCTCTTTTTTCAGCTTATGCAGACTTTTCAACCTGTCGACACTCAAAAGCCCGTCAGCAATAGCGGCAAGTACGGCACAGCCCGGCTCGTCGGTGTGTGTGCAATCGGAAAACCGGCACATCTTCGCATATTGCACGATATCGTCAAACACCTCCTCAACTGCATCGGCGTCGGCACCTATGCCAACTTCCCGCAGCCCCGGAGTGTCTATGAAGGCAAAACCTCTCTCAGACTCTATGAAATGTCTTGCCGTTGTGGTGTGCCTGCCCCTGCCGTCGCTTTCCCGCACATGGGACGTTTCAAGTGCAGACCCGCACAATTCGTTCAGCAGACTTGACTTCCCTGCGCCGGAAAGTCCTGTCAGGCAGATAATGTCCCCTGCGGAAAAATATCCTGCAAGTTCCTCCAGCCCCTCTCCGGTAACTGTACTGGTACAGAACACGGGCACATCCGCCGCATCGCGAACCTCACTTTCCGCCACGGCGGCATCAACCGGATTAAGAAGATCGCACTTAGTCAGCGCAACCACAGGCTGCACACCCGCAGATACGGCGAGCACAAGGAACCGTTCAAGTCTCCGTATGCTGAAACCTGCTCCCATAGCCATGACTATGAGCAGGTGCGTTGCATTTGCAGCCAGAATCTGCATCCCCGCCCCGCCGGACGGACTGCTCCGTTTCAGCTCGCTTTTGCGCGGCTCAATGCTTTCAATGACATACCCATCGCCGCAACAAACCATATCGCCAACAACAGGAAGGCTTTCCGCCGTGCTTCTGAATTTACCGGAGAGCACGGCGCGATGTCCGCCTTTAAGCTCATATATTTCTCTGGACGCAAAGATAACTCTGAATTTATTATTCATTTCCAATCTCCATATTCGTAAGTTAGTGGTACTGAAAGGATTTTAAGGAACGGACAAGTGGGCGCAAAAGACTTCTAAGTCTTTTAAACCTATGTCCGCATTACACAATTGGATTTCTGGAAATGTTTGTAAACAAAAAACACCCTTTAACTGTCATTATAGGATATAAATAGTGTATAATTATGCATATCCAAAATCAAGGAGATTTATATGGAAAGAACCGGCATCGTTACCATGAAAGGTAACCCCATGACGCTTGTTGGCGGCGAAGTTAAGGTCGGCGACAAAGCACCCGATTTCACAGTTGTATCCCAGACCCTTGCGCCCGTTTCACTTAAAGATTACGCAGGCAAAACGAAAGTTATCAGTGTTACCCCTTCGCTGGACACGCCCGTATGCGACTTCCAACTGCGCAGACTCAATACAGAGGTTGCGTCTATGGGCGACGACATCGTAATGCTCAATATCAGCATGGATCTTCCTTTTGCCATAAAAAGATTCTGCACAGTGGCGGAGATAGATAAGGCAGTTGCGCTCTCCGACCACAAAGAAGCGTCATTCGGAACCGCTTTCGGCGTTCTGATAAAAGAACTCCGCCTGCTTGCCCGTGCGGTCTTCGTTGTAGACAAAAACGACGTTGTCACCTATGCGGAGATAGTTCCCGAAGCAACAAACGCACCCGATTACGAAAAACTGACTGCTTTTATAAAGAAATAAATAGAGATCGCCGCGTCGCCGGTGCCCCTTGCTGAGACAGAAGATGTCTCCGCGAGGAAGCCGCAGGCTGACGCGGCAGTCTCAGCTTATGCGGTAAAAGTCGTGTCAATATTCATTCCGCCGGTGTCGAAAGCAAAGGTGGATTCATAGTGCTCCTCCCCGTCGAACAGGTCGGCGTACTCTTTGAGCAGCGCGTCTATCTCCCTTTTGCTGTCGGCGTTCTCATATTTTATCTGAAATTCTATAGACCGTTCAAATTTGGGCATAGCAGAAGCAAGCCCGATGAAGTTTGTCATATCCTCTGAAAGTTCAGGGTTGCCTTCGAAAAGCTCCTGAATTTCGCCTATGTCCTCTCTGTCTCCTGTGATATTCAGACTGCCATCCGAACCCACGGTAAAAGTTACGGCTTCGTCCGTGCTGATTCCCGCTCTTCTGAACGCCTCGTTGATCTGCTCCTCCATATAGGCGGAAATTTCCTCCACATTCTGACGTGTGGGAAGAAGTGGTTGTGTCTCTGTGAGGGAATTTCCATCCCCCAGAGCCTGAAACTGTTCCACCGCCGAAACGTCGGACATATTCATCATCATAAGTGTAAAATCCACTTGTTCAGAGACAGTTGACGGCTTTTTAAACTGAACGCTACCGTCGTTTTCAGTCTCTTTAACGCTCCATATACTGTTCATAACTGCACCTCGTATACAGAGTGTTAGCAAAACGCGTGCTAATTAGTAAATTTCTGGACAAAATCCATGTGCTTGAATAGAATAATTACTGAATAAACATTCAGGACATTACTTTATGAATTTGTATATATTCTGTGACGAATCATGCACCAACGATAATTTCATGCTATACGGCGGTTTTATCTGTGATTTAAAAACACAGACAGATATACAAAATCAACTTCTGGATTTTAAAAGTAATAACGGATTAAAACATGAAGTAAAATGGACGAACCTGAAAAGTGGAAATCTTGAAAGGTATAAGGCTTTCATAGATATCATTTTCTCTTTCGTTGAGCAAGACAGGATTCATTTCAAATTTCTTGCAGTAGAGATGTGTAAGTTGAATCACAAAAAATATAATAACGGCGACCCTGAACTTGGATTTTACAAACTATATATGCAACAGCTTCTGCATCAATTTGGAAAGCCACACTACTCAAAGGAAAATAACACACAGTTTCACATCAGACTTGATTCAAGAACCACAAAATATCCTCTTTCAACACTAAGAGAAATTTTGAACGCCAGTATAAAAAAGAAATACAGGATATCTGACAAACCTTTCAGAAGCATTGAAGTCAGAGACTCAAAACAGTGTATCCATATTCAGCTGAACGATTTGATTCTTGGAGCAGCTTGCTTCATAAAAAATAATAAATTTGAAGATTCAACTATAATGCACCATAAAAAGAAACTGGCGGAGTATATCAGAGATAAATCAGAAATATCTTTCAGCCGAAACGAATCGAACAGACATTTCAGTTTCTGGGATTTTAAGTTAAAAAAATAACCGCCCTGCTTGCTAGTTCAAAGAACCCGTAATATACGGTTCTTCGAGGTAAACCCGAAGTTTCGCAACGCAGTGGCGGTATATAACATTATTATATCCATAAACTCAAACATGTCAATATTAATCCACGAATAGCAAATCTCACACGTAAAGCATACCTTCACGCAGTTTTTGTGCGGTGTTCTCGCTTTTCAGAAGCTCAACAATGGTGAACGCAAACTCAGGAGCAGTGGCAGGACCGCGGCTGGTGATGATATTCTCGTCCACAACCACCTCGGCAAGCTGATATTCGCAGAGCTGTTCCACTATCCCTTTGAACGTGGGGTAGCATGTCATCATGCAGTTCTTTATCTGTCCGCTCTTGGCGAGCATATAGGGCGACGCACAGATTGCGGCTATAAACCGTTCCTCGCGCATATATTTTTTTATTATATTCTGAACGTCCTCGTTTTCGTCTATGTTTTTTGCACCCACAAGACCGCCCGGCAGAACTATCATATCGAACTCATTCGCGTCTATCTTAGAAATCTCCGTGTCCGCCGCCATGCGCATACCTCTGGCGCTTTCAACAAGCCCCTCTTTCAGCGCACAGGTGACGGTATCTATCTCAGCCCTGCGGAGGATGTCCACAACCGTGACCGCCTCAATCTCCTCAAATCCGTCCGCAAGTATAACGAGCACCTTTTTCATATTTCACCTCACATAAATAAAATACCACGAAACCGCGGGCAAACTCTATTGAATTAAACACATAAATAAATTAAAATCGTCGGGAATAATAAACGGAGGTCAGTGTGAAAAAGATATATCTCAACCCCGCCGACATGCCAAAAAAATGGTACAACATCCTTTCGGAACTGCCGGACATGGCGCCGCCCATCAGCCCCGCCACAGGGAAACCCGTCACCCCCGAAGAGATGACAGCCATTTTCCCCGAACCGCTCCTTGAACAGGAGATGAGTCCGCAGGCATGGTTCGACATACCCGAAAAAGTCCTTGAGATACTCTCAATCTGGCGTCCCTCTCCCCTTATAAGAGCAGAAAGACTGGAACAGGCGCTCGGCACGCCATGCAAAATATATTATAAATACGAAGGTGTTTCACCCGCAGGCAGCCACAAGACCAACACAGCCGTTCCCCAGGCATATTTCAACAAGATATGCGGCATAAACCGTCTCGCAACGGAAACGGGTGCCGGACAATGGGGAAGCGCCCTCTCTTTCGCCGCGCAGATATTCGAAATGCAGTTGCGGGTTTATATGGTCAAAGTCAGTTATTTCCAGAAACCCTACAGAAAATCCTTCATGAACCTGTTCGGCGCGGAGGTTATCCCCTCCCCCTCTGAAATGACAAACGCCGGACGCGAAGCGCTGAAAAAAGATCCGAACTCTAACGGTTCCCTCGGTCTCGCCATCAGCGAGGCGGTGGAAGAAGCGGCATCACGCAAGGACACCAACTATGCGCTTGGTTCCGTGCTCAACCACGTTCTGCTCCACCAGACCATAATAGGTCTTGAGGCGCAGAAACAGATGGAGATTGGCGGCGACTACCCCGACATGATATTCGCATCATGCGGCGGCGGTTCAAACTTCGGCGGTATAGCGGCTCCCTTCGTAAAAGACAAGATGGACGGTAAAAAGGTTGAGTGCATAGCTGTTGAACCACTTTCATGCCCCACGCTCACCAAAGGCAAATTCGCTTTTGACTATGGCGACGTGGCGAAACTCACGCCTATCCTTAAAATGTACACCCTCGGTCACGACTTCATGCCACCCGCCATACACGCGGGCGGTCTGCGTTACCACGGCGACAGCCCCATTGTAAGCAACCTTATGGACAAAGGGCTGGTGGGCGCACGCAGTGTCGGACAGCTCGACATCTTTAAATACGGAACGCTATTTGCAAAAACAGAAGGCATAATCCCAGCACCGGAATCTGCTCACGCCATAGCTGCAACAGCTCTTGAGGCACTGAAATGCAAAGAGACGGGTGAAAAGAAATCTCTGCTCTTCTGCCTGTCCGGTCATGGATTTTTCGACATGGCGTCATATGACCAGTACCTCGAAGGCAAGCTGGAGGATTACGAATATCCCGAAGCAGCCATAGAGGAATCACTTAAAAATCTGCCACAAGTGGATATGTAATGAATATACTTCTGCATCAATGCTGCGGTCCCTGCTCGGTTTACCCTGTCGGGGTATTAAAGGGCATGGGACACAGCATTGCAGGGTACTGGTTCAACCCGAACATTCACCCTGCCACCGAATATTTCAAAAGATTTGAAACCCTTGCGCAGTTTGATCGCGAAGAGAATATACCGCTTTTTACAGACAATATTTACGGGCTGGGGGAGTTCACGAAAAACGTCGCACACGACATCAGCGGCAGATGCACATACTGCTACACCGTGCGGCTTGAAGCGACGGCAAAAAAAGCCAAATATGAAGGGTTCGACGCGTTCACCAGTACGCTTTTTTACAGCAGGTACCAGAACCACGAACTTATGAAATCAATAGCTTTGGAAATGTCGGAAAAATATGCCATAGATTTTTTCTATCACGACTTCCGCGAAGGGTGGCAAAAGGGCATCGACTGCTCGAAGGAAAGAAACATGTACCGCCAGTCGTACTGCGGGTGTATATACAGCGAAGAAGACAGATACATCAGTCAGATAAATAAAAAGATAAACTCCATCATACCCTTGCCCTGACACCTGTCAAATAGCTATCGTCGATTTCTATATTTTCCGTTTGACAATATAATTGCAAGTATGACATTATTATAATATATGGTTCGCTTGTTAAATTATTAACTTATGCAGAACCTGAAAAACACAAAAAGCTGCCTCTTTTATTTTTATTTAGGCGATTTTTTTACGCACGCACCGGATATTTTTATTTGGAGGCAACCATGAGCAGTTTCACGCGCAGGACAAGCGTGTCTTTGCAGCTATTGCTGCCGATCACGCTTATCTCTATCCTTATCTTTACGGTCATAATCATGATGACCCGCCACTACAACAACATCAATGCTGAAGGCATCGCCCAGATGCGCTCCGCAGAGATGAACCGTATTCTTACATACTATGTAACCGAAGTTCTGGCAGGAGACGCAACGGAAAGCACAAAGTATTCTGAAGTAACCAAGTTTGTGGATTCAAACAAACTTGGCGAAAACGGGTATTTTTTCATTCTGGACGAAAAAGGGAATGTGCTTTTCCATGTTAATCACCAGCTTATCGGCACAAGCATAGCTAAATATGACTTTATCCGGACAATGCTGGAACAGAAAAACGGTTCGATAACCTACCCTTTCAGCGGGAAAACAAAGGTAGTGAACTATTCTTTCCTGCCAGACAAGAAGTGGATACTCGCCGCCGGATACGAGGTCAACGAACTTTTCGCATCCTTCCGTATGGTTGAGCGGAACATTCTGTTCATAAGCATAGGCGGACTTTCGATTCTGCTGTTATCCACAGTGCTGACAGTGCGCCTGTTCAAAGCCAGCATAGAAAAGATGCTCGGCTCGTTCGTAAGCGTTGCAAAGGGCGACCTGAAATATGAGGGCACGCCGGGGTTTTCCGCATGTTGCTCCGACCATATGCAGTGTAACGATAAAAACTGCACCGCATACGGAGTTGAGGGTGAGCCATGCTACCTGACGGTGGGCAGCGAAGCCCCGAATTTCGGCATGGAGATACAGTGCATCAAACTGAAAAACGGCGAACTTAAATCCTGCGACGAGTGCGGATACTACCGGAAAGAACTGAAAGCCGACAACGAATTTTCCAGACTGACACAATACAACTCCGCCATGATAATAAAGCTCGCCCGCTCCCTTAAAAGCATAAGGGAAACGGCGGACAAGCTGAACCTCGGCTCGACAACTCTCTCCTCCTCAACGGAAGAGTTGGGCGCCAACATCACCCAGCAGAATCAGGAAGTTTCCCAGATATCCACTGCCATGCACCAGATAAACGCAGGAGTGGAGGACGTTGCGCTTAAAGTAACCGAGACGGAAAACCTCGCCAAACAAAGCCGCGAATATGCTGAAAACTCTGAGAACAAAACTCAGGAGGGCGAAAAGATAATAGGCAATATGGTATCCTCCAGCAAACTGCTGATAGACAATATTAACACTCTTAAAAGCAATTCCGAATCAATGTACGACATACTGGGACTGATAAACGATATCGCAGACCAGACAAACCTGCTTTCGCTCAACGCTGCAATCGAAGCTGCCAGGGCAGGAGAAGCCGGCAGAGGCTTTGCAGTTGTTGCCGACGAGGTGCGAAAACTCGCAGAGCGTACGGTTTCATCGGTGAAAGAGATTTCGGACATCATAAACCAGAACAACAAACAGGTGGAGGGCGCCGTTAAAAACGTTGAGCAGAATATTAAACTCATAAGCGGCGTTTCGGAATTCATGGGCGACCTGAAACAAATGGCGCAGCTCACGAAAAACAACTCGATACTGACATCCGACAACATATCGCAGGTTGTTTCCGCAGTGCAGGAGCAGGCGGCAGCAATCTCCCAGATGGAACAGGCGATTCAGAACGTTTCCGTCGGTATCGACGAAATAACTCAGGCTACTTCGGTTCTTGCAGAGATGAGCACCGAGTTGAGCACCGACGGACATGTGCTTGAAGAGGAAACAAGCAGATACAAATATTCTTAACATATCGGGCGGGTGTTTTTTCACCCGCCTCAGGTTGTTGACAAAAGCTAAGAAAGATTAGATTGCTTCGTCCTTTCAGTCCTCGCAAAGACGTAAGTAACTGTCATTGCGAGGAAGCCGTCAGGCTGACGCGGCAATCTCATTGGTTTTTAGTTGTTTGTTATCAGTCTGTGGCGGGTGTTTTTTCACCCGCCCCTTTTCTTTTCACCCCTTTTTAAAATCGTCCGATTGTGTTAAACTATTTTTTTAAACTCTAATGCGGAAGGTTAAATGAAAAGAATACTTGTCACCGGCGGTTCCGGTTTTCTTGGCAGTCATCTCTGTGACAGACTTTTAAAAGACGGACACGAAGTCCTCTGCGTAGATAACTTTTTCACAGGGAGGCGTGACAACGTAAAACACCTGCTGGATAATAAAAATTTCGAAATTCTCCGCCATGACATTACCTTCCCGCTCTATGTCGAGGTTGACGAAATATATAACCTCGCCTGCCCCGCAAGCCCCGTACATTACCAGTTTGACCCGGTACAAACGACCAAAACTTCTGTCATGGGCGCAATTAACATGCTGGGGCTGGCAAAAAGGCTTAAAATCAGAATATTTCAGGCATCCACATCCGAAGTATACGGCGATCCGGAAGTGCATCCCCAGCCGGAAAGCTATCGCGGCGCTGTCAACCCTATAGGCATAAGAGCCTGTTACGACGAAGGAAAACGATGTGCCGAAACTCTCTTTTTCGATTATAACCGTCAGCATGGCGTGGATATAAAAGTTGTGCGGATCTTCAACACATACGGTCCGAGAATGCACCCCAACGACGGGCGCGTTGTCAGCAACTTCATTGTTCAGGCGCTGAAAAATGAGGACATCACCATCTACGGTTCCGGCAGCCAGACGCGCAGTTTCTGTTACTGCGAAGATCTCATTGAAGGATTCATCCGTATGATGGGTTCGAGAAAAGGCTTAACAGGACCCATAAACCTCGGTAACCCCGGCGAGTTTACAATTTTACAACTTGCGCAGAAGGTTATAGATATGATAGGCAGCAGCAGCCAGCTTGTTTTCAGACCGCTGCCGCAGGACGACCCCATGCAGCGCAAACCCGACATCACCCTTGCAAAGGCGGAACTGGGCTGGGAACCTAAAATAAACCTTGAAGAAGGACTGAAACACACAATAAATTACTTTGATGATCTTTTAAGAAGACAAGGAGATATTAAATGAATATTGCCGTAATAGGAACAGGCTATGTGGGTCTGGTCACGGGAGCATGTTTTGCGGAGATGGGCAACAGAGTTGTCTGTGTTGACATTGACGAAAAAAAGATTGAGAACCTTAAAAACGGTATAATTCCGATATACGAACCCGGTCTTGACACCATTGTCCTTAACAACGTGAAGTCCGGCGACATCACCTTTACCACGAAGATTGAAGAAGCGCTGGAAAAATCAAACATCTGCTTCATCGCAGTGGGTACACCCATGGGCGAGGACGGAAGCGCCGACCTTCAATACGTTCTGCGCGTTGCGGACAGCATCGGTCAGCACATGGACAAACACATGTATGTCATTGACAAGTCTACAGTTCCCGTTGGCACTGCGGATAAGGTACAGGAAACCATCACGGCGGCGCTTAAAAAACGCGGCAGCAATCTCACTTTCGACGTTATATCCAACCCCGAATTTCTTAAAGAGGGTGCGGCAGTGGCAGACTTCATGAAACCCGACAGGGTTGTTGTCGGTGCAGACAACGACAAGGCTCTTGAGGTTATGCGCGAGCTTTACGCTCCTTTCACAGTTAACCACGAAAGATTTATCGCCATGGACATCCGTTCCGCGGAGATGACCAAATACGCAGCCAACGCCATGCTCGCAACAAAGATATCCTTTATCAACGAAATATCCAACATATGCGAAAAGGTCGGCGCAGACGTTAACAAGGTGCGCAGAGGAATCGGCAGCGACTCAAGGATAGGCTACAGCTTCATCTATCCCGGCTGTGGTTACGGCGGAAGCTGTTTCCCCAAAGACGTGCAGGCACTCATCCGCACAGCGAAGAACAACGGCTATGAGCCTAAGATACTCGACGCTGTGGAGGAAGTGAACTACGCCCAGAAAAAGGTTATCGTTCAGAAAGTGATAAACCGTTTCGGCAGCGACCTTAAAGGTAAGACGTTCGCCGTATGGGGACTCTCTTTCAAACCTGAAACGGACGACATGCGCGAGGCGGCATCCATCACCATCATAAACGAGCTCACCGCTCTCGGCGCAAAGATAAAAGCATACGACCCCAAGGCAGTGCACGAGGCGAAAGAGTGCTATCTGAAAGGCAACGACTCAGTTGAGTACGTTGACAGCAAATACACAGCGCTTCAGGGAGCTGACGCCATGATACTCATAACTGAGTGGAAAGAGTTCAGAAGCCCTGACTTCGACGAGATAAAAAAATCGCTTATGAACCCCGTTATCTTCGACGGACGCAACCAGTACAAAAAAGAGAAGATGGCGGAACTTGGTTTTGAATATTACCAGATAGGCGCTTAATCCTTGCAGACTAACGATATCGCAAGATTTCTGATAATCACCGGAATAATAATTGCGGCAGCGGGAGCTATAATGCTCCTGCTGTCCAAATTCGGCGGCATAAACCTTGGTCGCCTGCCCGGCGATATCAACATCAGACGCGAGAATTTCTCGTTCCATTTTCCAATTGTGACATCAATAGTCATAAGCATCGTTATCACCGTCATACTGAACCTGTTTTTCAGAAAATAAACTTTCATTAATAAGCGATTCCTGTTAGTTTATTTCTATGAAGTCATATAGAAAAGAATTATGGTTCAATACCTCCGCAAGGATGGAATTTGTCAATATCACCCGCGACGTGGAGGAATGTCTCCGCGAAAGTGGAATTAAAGAAGGGCTGTGTCTGGTGAATGCCATGCACATCACCGCCTCGGTTTTTATAAATGATAACGAGTCAGGGCTCCATCAGGACTATAAGGACTGGCTGGAAAAACTGGCTCCCCACGAGCCTTTGAGCCTGTACAGACACAACCGCACAGGAGAAGACAACGGGGACGCACACCACAAACGCCAGATAATGGGGCGCGAGGTAGTGGTCGCCGTCACCGAAGGAAAGCTGGATTTCGGTCCGTGGGAGAGCATCTTCTACGGCGAATTTGACGGCAGACGAAAGAAAAGAGTTCTTGTTAAAATAATCGGGGAATAGATGCTTTTACACATTTCACACAACGATCTGGACGGCGTTTCCTGCGGCGTCCTGACTAAAAAATTTCTTCGGGAAGTCGATAATATTTTCTGTAATTACAACGAGATAGATCAGGTACTCGCCGAAATTAACACAGCAGAGTACGAAAGGATACTAATCACCGACATGTCGCCCGGCAAGAGAGCTTTTGAAAGACTTCTGGGCGAAATAGAGATGATCATCATCGACCACCACGAATCCTCCGTCTGGCTTACGGAAATGACAGAGTGCATTCACAACATAAAGAAATCTGCAACACTGCTTACTTTCGAGTGGCTTAAAGACATGGGAAAAGACGTTGAGCCTTACCGCGAGCTTGCAGAGTGCGTAAACGATTTCGACATGTGGCACCTGAAACGCAAAGACAGCCTACAGATGAACATGCTGTTCATGAAACTGGGTGTTGAGCGCTATATGGAAAGATTCTCACGAAGACCATACAGCGGCTTCTCCGCCGACGAACAGCTGATTGTCGAACTTGAAACCGAACGGAGAGACAAATATATCCACTCCGCTGCAAAATCAGGCTTCGCTCTGAAAGACATGGCAGGGCTTGACCTCTTCGTGGTCTTCGCCGAGGAATACAGCTCTGAGCTTGGGAACCACATCATAAAAGAACTGGAAATGGATTACGTTATCATCATAAACATGCAGAGGCGCAAAGTCTCCCTGCGCTCCCGTCCGGCTGTAGACATACGCATACTCGCCGAACAGAACGGTGGGGGCGGACACAAAAACGCCGCCGGATTTTCGTTCGATTTCGATTTCGGCACAATGGATTTTCTGCATGAGATAGGGGTGATACATGAAGGCTGAGTTCATAACTTCCGCGAAGGAACCGAAAGGATACCCGGTTACTGAATTTCCTGAAGTTGCATTCTGCGGACGAAGCAACGTGGGCAAATCCAGTATGATAAACACGCTTCTGGGCACGCGCAAACTTGTAAAAGTGGGTAAAACACCCGGCAAGACCCGCCTGGTTAACTTCTTTCTGGTGCAGGACAGTATAATGCTGGTTGACCTGCCAGGCTACGGCTATGCAAAGGTATCCAAAGAAGAGAAAAAACAGTGGGGAGAAACCATTGAGAACTACCTCACAGAGCGCCGCCAGCTCGCTGTCTGCGTGCTTATCCTCGACATCCGGCGCGACCCGAACGAGGACGACCTGGGGATGCTGTTCTGGTTCAGCCACTATAACCTGAAAACCATAATCGCACTCACGAAATGCGACAAGCAATCCAACAACCAGAATGCAAGCAGACTCGCCGCTATCAGCAAACAGCTGAACCTGCCGCGGGAATCTTTCGTACTTTTCAGCTCTCTCACAGGAAAGGGAAAAGATGATATTTGGAAGAAAATACAGGAAACTTTGGCTTAAACTATTCTCGATATTAGCCATATTTGCCTCCCTGTTCGTTTATACAAATCTGAAGGCAGACATGAAGGAATACGAATCCTCCGTGTCTATCCTCACCGACGAAGAACTTCTGCCGATATTCGTGCACGATATTTCAAACGCCAAACAGTCTATATACATGGCAATATATATGTTCAAAACGTCGGACTTCAAACCGGGCGATACAGAGATAATCAAGCAGGCACTCGTCAAAGCGGCTAAAAAGGGCGTTAAAATATACGTTGTAATGGACGATTCCAACAGCAGGGACATCACAGGCAAAATAAACCATGAAACCGGAGACGAGCTGAAACAGGCTGGTATTACGGTTGTGTACGATTCTAAAAAGAAACGCCTGCACGCAAAAACTACCGTTATCGACGGCAGGATAACCTATATAGGCAGTCACAACTACACAGTGAGCGCAATGAAATACAACGACGAGATAACCGCGCGGATAGTTTCCGACGGTGCGGCGGCTGAAACAGCGGAATATATCAAATCCATCAAAAGGGGTGAAAAATGAGAATCCTTTTGCTTGCAATGTTCACAGCAATACTGTGCATCTCGTGTGAATCAGCCCCCAAAACTCCCGCAGACGAGCTTTTCCTCTCCAAATGCTCAAGATGCCACGGTTCCGAACTCGCCCTGAAAAATAAAAAGACCTACGAGCAGTGGCTGGACACCATAAAACGGATGGAAAATTTCGGAATGGATATTACAGGCGGTGAAAGAAAGGCTATCGCCAAGTATCTGTCAGAAAAGAAATAGAACGTTTTAGGTAAGTTATATCGCATATTGAAAGACGAGACTGCTTCACCCTTACAGGGTTTGCAGAGACGGCTTTTTTTCCGTCTTCGCGAGGACTAACTAGCCGAAGGCTGTATGAGTCCATATTCAATTTAGTTGTCGAATAATGCCCGAAACGATCTCATTTTAGTGTGATTTTGTGCTCTCGCTCTAAAATACGCCATTATTTTCGTGAAACGCTCCAGCGTTTGCGAACATAGGGCATGGCAATCCCATCTTTGCATCTTCAAGCTATTTTATCATCAGACCTTTCAGAACAGGCGCATAGCGTCCGCAGGCGGGACACGCAAAGTCCATCGCCTTTGCCGCGGCATCCTTAACCTTCTGCCGCACATCAGCCATGCTGTCACTGCGGTTAATTCCGGCATCCTCTATTTTATGCCCCATAACGGAGCGGAGCATCTCTTTCCTGTTCATCAGATTTCTGTATGCGCTGCTGTTTGCCGCCTCAACAGAGAATGCAGCGGTTATCCTGTGTCCGCCGACATATGCTGTGACCGGCGCTATTACAACGTAAGGATAGTCCGTATCGTTACGTTTATATACCACTGTCGAAGTGACCGTAGTCACCCTGTCCTTGCGTTCAGGTGCAGTCACGGGGGGCTGGTTTTTCAGTGTATCGTCTATCTCACGCAGTCTTTTCAGTGCACTGTTTGCCTCAACTGAACCCGGACTTTTGCGTATCACAGCGAGCAGCTGTTCCCGCTCTCCGCTTGCGGCCGGAGCATGAGAGACCGCTGTATTCTGCTCTTTTCCCCTGAAAAACAGAAACTCCCCGTCGTTACCGGAAAGTTTTCCGTAAACAGGGGTTTGTGTTCCGGCAGAAAGACCGGAAACCTCTGTCTGGATAAACTGCCCCAGCTCACTTCCGGTTACCAGACCGTCGCCGTTAGCATCCGCATAACCGTTCATACCGTCTATGAACCGCTTGCGGAAGACGCTGTCGTCAGGCACCTGCTGGCTTTCAGTTCCGGAGGCTATAAACTCTTTAGCGGGTCTTGCAAGCATCTCAGCTTTAAAATCCGGTATTGAGCGCAGCGTTTTGAAGACGGTTCCTGAAAAACAACTGTCAAAAACAAACAGTCCGTGTCTGGAATCCATCGTCTTTGCTTTTTCTGCAAAAAAATCTATGGAAAGAGCACCTTTCCTGAACCCTTCAACGTCTTTCGACGGGTCTTTCGCGTCCTTACCGACAACGTACCCCATACCGTTCAGAGTGTGCCCGTGCCCGGCAAAGTATATCAATATCCGCGCGCGCCTGTCGCCCGCATATCTGGAAATGAAATCATCAACTGCGGTCTTTATCTCTGAGGCGGTAGGGTTTACAGAGCGTCTGACATTGAATCCCTGAGCGCTCAAAGCCATTGAAACAGCGTCCGTATCTTGCCTGACCCCAGGCAGCTTAGGCCAGCCCCCGCTATAGTCGTAAACGCCTATGACCAGAGCATGGCTTGATGAATACATATCGTCAGGGGTGTCAGGCATACGCACAACCGCCCTGTCCGCGGCATAAGCCCCGAATGTTAAAAGGAGCAGGCACGCAAGGACAAGGTTTCTCATGTCACTTACCTATGTAGTTGTGGAGATTGCTGAAAAGCTGGATTGTATATGTCATTATCTGATCCAGCATCCAAGGTGCGAAGAGCATCACAGCCACGATGACTCCGATTATTTTAGGGATGAACGTAAGAGTCATCTCCTGAATCTGTGTGACGGACTGAAAAATACTGATTATCAGACCGATTATCAGACCGAAAAGGAGCATCGGGGACGCAATAAGCAGGGAAAGCTGGAGCGCTTTCGTAAGCATGTCGATAACTAAATCGGGTGTCATAGTTTATTACCAGAAACTTTTGACAAGAGAGGTGACGATGAGTCCCCATCCGTCAACAAGTATAAACAGCATTATCTTAAACGGCAGCGAAACCATAGCCGGAGGCAGCATCATCATACCCATGGCAAGCAGAACACTCGCCACGACAAAATCGATAATGAGAAACGGAAGAAATATCAGAAAGCCCATCTGGAAGGCGGTTGTGAGTTCACTTACAACGAACGAAGCCACCAGAACGGTATCCGGTATATCGGCTGCGGACTTAGGTCTGGGCTGATTGCTTATCTCGATAAAGGTGCGTACATCCTTTTTTCTTGTGTTGTTAAGCATAAATTTCCGCAGCGGCTGCTTTGCCTGCGTCAGCATCTCGCTGAACGTAAGCTGACCCGCCATATAAGGCTGGTAGCCTTTCGTATATGCCTCGTTGAAAACCGGCTGCATGATATAAAAAGTGAGTATCAGCGCCAGCCCCACCAGCACCTGACTGGGCGGAACCGTCGTCGTACCCATAGCTGTACGCAGAAGCGAAAACACTATAATTATTCTGGTGAATGAGGTCATAAGAATAAGTATCGAGGGTGCAAGGGAAATTATCGTCAGAAAAAATACGAGTTGCAAAGTGACGGAAACGTCCTGCGGACCTGCCGCCTGCTCCATGCCAAAGCGGAAAGCCGGAAAAGGTACGGGATCCGCTGCCAGAACTCCGGTAAAAGGTATCAGAAGTAATGCTATGACTATCAGCGTTTTCTTAATGACTTCAACCTCTCCGAAATGGAGTTTCTGGAAATCTCCACCTCGTCTTTTACTCCGGGGTTCTTTTTGAAGAACTTCATATAGTTAACAAATTCGGTTTTCTTGTTGAATCCCGATTTGATACGGGTCACTTCATCCTCGTCTGACACCTTTTCGATGAGCGTCATAGAGGCGTCCGTAACTCCCAGAATGTATATTTTATTGTCAATTTCATAGAAATAAAGGCTTTTTCGCAGGTCTATGTCCGCTTTTCCCAGCAATCTTCCTGTGCCTGGGATATCGGTGAAAACCTGCCTTTTGAAATAGGTTTTGAAAACCCAGAAGATGCCCAGCATAACCGCCAGAATGATAAGCAGTCCCCATATCATGCGGGCATATGCCTGTGTACCGACAACGGGATCCGCAGTCTGCACTTTGGGAAATGCGTAGGTTATCTTGAGCAGTTTCGGCTGCGAAACTATCTCCGGAACCACCAGCTCTCCTGCAAAATCGGTGATGAGCCTCTTTCTGGTGTCGTCGGAGGTTACGAACAGCTTTTCAACCGGCATATCCCAGAACTCCTGGCTGAACACGACGGGTTCCGGTGTTTCGAAGCTGACAACGAAACTCTTGTCCAGTTTCAGGGTGTTCACATTTGAATATCCCTGTTCAAAATCTACCTGTATTCTCAGCCCTGCATCGTCTATCTCGTATGTCAGATGCGCTGCGTTCGCGCTGAAGCTGAACAGAAACAGGACAGCAATGAGGATATATCTAGCGGTACATGCCATTTTTATACATCTCGGTAAGTTTCTGTTTGTCCAGTATCTCTGTGATACGGATGGCAAATTTGTCATCCAGAACCATTATCTCGCCAAGAGCAAGAGGTTTTCCGTTCACAAGGAAATCCACCGGCTCTCCGGACGTTTTGTTAAATTTAAGAATGGTTCCTTTTTCCCATCCCAGCAGATCCCGCACTTTCACCATCTTGCGTCCAAGCTCCACCTTGATATCAAAAAGAACCTCGCCGAACTCTTGTTTTGCTATGTGAGTATCTCTCATATGGTTTACTGCGCAACAAATTCTGTGAAATACACGTTTGTTATCTGACCAAACGGCAGAAGTGAATTAAGCCTCCGCAGTATCTCCTGTTTAAGAATCAGCTTACCCTGTGCGGAGCTGACCTCTTCATATGTTTTTGCCGAAAGGATTGTCAGAATGGCGTCCCTGAGCTGCGGGACGCGCTTGTCCAGTTCCTCTTTCAGCTTTTCCGTATTATCCAGTTCAAGCTGTATAGTGACTTTCAAGTATCTGGAACCGTCATTATCCGCCATGTTAACGATGAAAGTTTCCAGAGGATAAAGAGTTCCGACCTCGTTTGTCGGAGCCGCAACAGCCTCTTTTTTAGCACCTTCCGCGCCTGCGGTTTCGTCTTTAGGAGCCAGAAACAGTTTATAGGCGAGAAATCCGCCCCCGCCAAGAATTATCAGCGCCACAACGACGATGATGATCAGTTTGAGTTTTCCGCCTTTCTTTTTCTTCGCGCCCTCTTCGGCGGTTTTTTCTTCTTCAGCTGCCATCATCTTCCTCCTTGTGTTGCCTGAGCTTCTTCTTCGGCATCAAACAGATTTTTGTTGGATTCCGCCAGTTCCGGGCTGACAAAGTTGATCTCGACACGCCTGTTTTTCGCTCTGCTTTCGGGGCTTATGTTAGGGGTAACCGGGTGAAAAGACCCGTATCCGGCAGCAGAGAGCTTCTGTGCATCGACACCTTTACTGATAAAATACTTCACAACGTTGACCGCTCTCGCCGTTGAAAGCTCCCAATTGGAAGGATACTGCGCCGTAGAAAGGGGCAGATCGTCTGTGTGACCTTCAATAACAACGTTAAACGGTGATTCCGCTATAACCGCTGCAAACTTGTCCAGTATAGGTCCCGCCTCAGGTTTAATAATTGCGCTGCCCGGCTCGAAAAGTGCCGAATCCATAATGCGCACCGCGACGCCCTTTTTGGATTCGGAAACTGTTATATTCTGCTGCAAATTTGCCTGCTGCGCATATGTTTTAACATTTTCGCTTAATTTATTTTTCATTGACTGAACGTTTTTCACAAAGGACATTCGCGACATGATGTCATCTTTCGTATATTCCGTCTGAGAACCCTCTTTAAGAACACCGAGAGAACCCTGAAGCGAACCGAGAGCAACCTTTATCTTTCTCTGATCCATGGACGCCATGGAGAGCAGGAGGATAAAGAACGTCAGCAGGAGCTGGTTCATATCCGTGAAGGTTGACATCCAAAGTGGAGCGCCCGGTTTGCACTCGGGACATTTTTTTTCGCCCATTTAATAAATCTCCGGAAATATCAGTCAAACTGTGACTTACGTTCCTTGGGAGCCAGATAAGCGTTCAGCTTCTGCTCCACGATACGGGGGTTGTCTCCCGCCTGTATCGCCATTATGCCTGCTATCATTATCTCTCTGATAAGGGTTTCCTGTGCGGAACGTCCTTCCAGTTTCGCCTTCAAAGGTCCGCCGAAAAGGTTCGCCATCATCGCACCGTAAAACGTTGTAAGCAGCGCAACCGCCATGGCGGGACCGATGGAGCTGGGATCATCCATTGACTGAAGCATCGCCACAAGACCGATAAGGGTACCTATCATACCCATAGCGGGACCGTAATCTACGATGAAACCGAGTATCGATGCTCCTGTTTTATGTCTCTCGGACATATAGTTAAGCTCTGTTTCCAGAATGCCTTTTATAACCTCAGGCTCTGTGCCGTCCACGGCGAGCCTGATACCTTTTTTCAGAAATTCGTCGGCTACCTCATCTCCTGCTGATTCCAGAGAGAGGATACCGTCACGTCTTGCTTTAACGGCAAATTCCACAAGCTGCGCAATGAGTTTGGGCGCATCGTCAAGTTGGTATTTGAACGCCTTCATAGTCACCTTTCCGAAAGAAAGGAAAGTGCCCATGGGAACGCACATCATAATGATACCCGCGTTACCGCCTATAACGATAAGAACCGACGGGATATCGACATAGGGAGCAAGACCGGCACCCATAAGAAGCGCTGCAATAACAAGAGAATAAGCAAGCAAGAGACCGACAATGGTTGCTATATCCATAACTTCTCCGAGATGTAACGAACGTCTTCCGCTTTTTCAGGACAGTTTTATAATTATTATAAAGATACAGGATTCAAGCTATTACAGTCAACAGAAATAATGGTGAAATGGTGATTAAGGAAGGGCTGCGGAGCGTACCCCCGCAGCCTTTATATCAGTTGATTAACGTTTGAGTGAAAGAAGCTCCTGGAGCATCTCATCGGATGTTGTGATAACCCTTGAGTTCGCCTGGAAACCTCTCTGAGTGGTGATCATGTTCACGAACTCGCTGGAAAGGTCAACGTTGGAGTTTTCAAGCGCTCCGGATGCTATGTCGCCCCTTGCGCCTGTTCCGGGAGTACCTACGGAGGCATCACCGGAGCTGGTTGTTGACTTGAATGTGGTATCGCCCACTTTCATAAGACCCTGAGGGTTTGTGAAGGTTGCCAGAGCTATCTGACCCAGCTTAACAACTTCGTTGTTTGAATAGTAACCGATTATCTCGCCCGCAGTGTTGAAAAGAACATCCTCAAGAGAACCTGTGGGGTATCCGTCCTGAGTTGTTTTTTCAATACCGCCGTCGCCGGAGGAGAGATATACGCCGTCGAACATGGAAGCCGTACCAAGGTCTATGGAGATGTTGGATATAACGCCTGCACCGTTTTTCGGGTCAAAGTTGGCCGAGAGCGAAGGAATCCTTGTTCCCGCTTCTGTCGCCATATAGTTGAACGAACCGTTTGAGTTAAAGTGAAGATACACACTGTCGCCTGTGGACTCGTTGAACTCAACGTTGGAATTGACCTCAGGCGTGCTCACGGTGAGTTTCCATACGTTGTCGATGGCGTCCACCATTTCGAAATTATATTTAAGCGTGTGCTCGTTACCCTGCGCGTCATAAATGGTTTGCGAGGTTGTCACAACACCGCCAGTGGCATTCTGTGTCGTGGAGTAGTCGTAATAGTCGTAGAAAGTGCTGTAGTTGCCGCTGCCGAGTATCTCAAACTTCACAAAATCGATTGCGTTAGGGATACCTGAGTTTGATGTCAGCACAAGTTTTCCGGCGTTGTCGTCAAAACTGCCGACGTGCTGCCCAAGCTCCGATTCGGAAGATGAACTGTATCCGAGGTAATCAGCCATGGCAACCCTGAGATCCTGCAAAGTGTAATAAATATCGTCCGCAGTACCCACGATACCGTCAGTACCTGTGGAGTAAACAGGCTGGGAGCCTGTACCTGTGAGATTTTCGCCGCCTATTCCGGAAGTGAACTGGATCACCGCATCATCCGTAAGACCAATGGGAGAACCGTTGCTGGTGTAAAGATTGATAAGCGCGTCAGTATCCTGCGCCTCTCTGAGGAAGGTCATACTTCTGCCCTCCGCACCCTTCGCAACCGTCAGCGGATCACTTGAAACCATGTTAAGCTCAAAATCGGTTCCGCTGTATGCCTTATCAAATGAAAAACCTGTAAGATCGGGAGCAGTACCCGTTCCTGTGTTTGAATAGACAAACTGTCCTGTGGCGTCGTCGTATGTTACGGTGAAGTCCGCTCCGCCCAGAACGTTTCCGTCGATAGATGATTCAATTTCGGCAGCAAGTTCGGAAAGGGTTGTGAAATCTCTTCCTGCATAGATGGTGTTCTCATAGAACATTGAGGCGCTGGATTTAACATCAGAAGTGTCGTCGTATGTTCCGGCAAGACCTGTGAGCGCAACTGCAAGACGTGCGGAACCGCTGAACGAGTTGATGGTAACCGCTGCGCCCGCGTTGGCAGTCTTGGCAACGCTTAACTTACCGTTTGCAACGGAAACTGTGAAGTCAGCCGCACCCGCTATGGTGTTAAGTCTTGTTTCAAGAGCCGTTGCCAGCTCGCCCATGGTGGAGAAGTCGCCTGTGGGTCCGTATGTAAAGGTTTCTGCCGTGTTATTGATATAAACAAGAAGACTGTTATTGGTTGTTGAAGTGACTCCAAGGCTCACGTCCGTATCGTTATAGATATTGCTCATATCCGTAAGACCTGTTGCGTGCGCCTTTATCTTGATAGGTTCCTCATCGGAAACGTCCATCTTAACGCCGTTTGACGAGTATACGGAAAAGATGCTGTTGCTCGCCTGCGCGCTGTGGAGCAGCGTGGGGAACTCAAGCACATTGGGGTCGGCGTCTGTACTGAGGATACCCGCAACCGTTGTCGCTGTGGTGGATTTCGCTTCAACGGCCTGATAATCCGTTCCGACAACTATGTCCTGAGTGTTGGTGTCGGTAACTATCTCACCTGTTTTGGGATCCGCCATCCATCCCTGAACACTGTAGCCGGAAGCGGAAACAAGGTTGCCAAGTGAGTCGAAGTTGAAGTCGCCCGCTCTGGTATAGAGAAATTCGTTGTTGGATTTTCCCTCAAGGATGAAGAAACCGTCGCCCTGAATAGCAAGGTCGGTGTCAACGTCTGTGGTTTTGTTGGTACCGTCCGTAAAGATATTGGAAACTGTTGCCAGAACCGAACCAAGACCAATCTGTGAAGGGTTTGTGCTGCCCACAGAGCTTGTTGCCGCCGTTCCGCCTGATATGGTCTGGCTGAGCATATCCTGAAATATTGTTCTGCCCGCTTTATAACCGATTGTGTTAACGTTTGAAATGTTGTTACCAAGAACGTCCATCGCCTGCTGGTTTACACCCAGACCGCTGATGGCTGAATAGAGTGATCGCATCATATCCGCACCTCGTTAGTTAGTGAGTTCTCTGACGGAAATAACATCCTCGGCTGCCACCTCGTATGAACCGTCTACCTCGTATATAAGTTTGCCTGAATCCGTCGCAACGCCTGTAACCTGTCCGTTCGAATAGGTTTTGACATCTATATCCTTTCCGTCTGCGTCATAGGACTTAACGGAGAAGGTGTAAGAACCGACATCCATCTTATTGCCCGCCGAGTCGGTGCCGTCCCAGACAAGAAATACCTTATCGGTATCGTTTACACTGGGTGTCAGCGTGCGGATATATTTTCCGTCCTCATCGCGGATTGTTACCGTTGTCTTCGCAGGAACCTTGGAAGCCTCAAAAGATATTGCCGCGCCGGAGGATGTCAGAGTGGTGTCGTTACCTTCATATTCCATCACCTTTCCGATGAAGTTGGAGGCAGACGCCATCTGCGACTGAGCGGAGGTACTGGAGAGAACATCCAATATCTTTTCCATGTTCTCGTTCATGTTCGCCATGCTCTCAACCTGCGAAAAGGTCGCCGTCTGCTGAAGCATCTGCGAGCTGTCCATAGGCTCTGTCGGATCCTGATTCTGCATCTGTGTTACGAACAGATTAAGAAAGTCGGACTGGTCAAGAGACCCGTGGTCGTTGTCAATATCCATTTTCGAAGTATCGTATCTATCCGTGTTTACGCTTCCGCTTGAGACTATCATTTTCTATCTCCTGCTGTTTTCAGGCATATATTACAGAATCGTTCTCTTCCTGAGCCGATTCATCTTCTGTAGCTGTGCCGTCGGAAGAACCGGAACCTGATGATGTTCCGCCTTTCTTCTGTCCGTTGTCCCATCCTGCAAACTCATGATGATCGAAATCCTTGAAAAGAAACTCAAGATTTTCAATTACCACGCCCTTGTCGGCAAGCTGCTGTTTAAGGGAGTCCATGTTGTTTGCAAAATAATTTCTTGCCGTTTCCGATTCGAAGGTTACTTTGCCCGTAACCTTGCCGGCCTGCTCAGTAAGCTCTATATTCACCTTACCCATTTCCAGAGGGTTCAGCTGAACGTTTATCCTGCTGGCATTCTGGGATTTGGCTATCTCGACCAGTTCCGCAAATTTCATTATGTCCTGCGGCTTTTCAATCTTTATCTCGGTCGTGATAATTTTTTCGGTCATGTGTGATTTCGCCATGAAATCGCCTGTGCCCTGCTGTTGAGTATCCGCCTTCGCCTCAACGCGTTTTGCTGCGAGGTCTATAACGTTCTCTTCAGTTTCGGCTGTCTCCGTCTGTGTTGTCTGAACGGCGGTTTTCACCTCCGGTTCGGTTTCCGCCGTTTCCGGTGTTTCCGCTGCCTGAGCCGCCTGCTGTTCTGTCATTGATTTTGTCTGGGGTGTCTGCTGCTGTGCAGAATTCTGCTGAGTTGCCCCGGTTTTATCAGACTCTTGCTGGCTGTTCTTCGCCGATTCGTCAACAACTGTCAGCTTCTGTTCCTGCTGTTTCTCAGGCATTACAAACAGTGCTTTGGGTTCCTGTCCGGAATCCTGAATTTTGACTATGGAATCGAGCACCGATTCCAGAACCACAGGAGCCGTCTGGGGTATGCCTTCAGCCGGAGAGATTATCGACGACGCAAGATCGGTCATAACGTCTTCAACCTGTTCAACGGTCATCCCCGCCTGCTGGAGCATGGTAAGAAGCTGCTGAACAAAAGCGTCCGCCTCTTCCTGTGTGTCGGCGTCAGCGAGGAGCTTTTTAAGCTCGGTCTTCGCCTCTTCGCTTATATTAAGGCTATCTATCACCTTTTCAGGTGTTTCCGCGTCTTTTACTGTCTCTGTCGTGTCCGATGCCGCTGTGTTCTGCGTCTCTTGTGCAGATGTATCCGTTTTCACCACAGTGGGCTTCTGCTGGGAGCCTGTCTTGTCCAGATAGGACTTGAAAACGTCTTCAAACCCGGATTTTCCGCTTTCCGATGCCGATGATGAGGAACCGGATGCGGAGGAGGAAGAGCCTGACTGCGTCATGCCCGATTTCAGCACCGAGTTGAAAAGTTTTAACATTGATAGATTCTCCATTAGACACCTCCGTCAAATGGATAGAAAATATCATGCCAATACAGCTGTGATTGATAACTAAAGACTTTTCAAAAAGCTGAGGAATTAATTTCCTTGAGGACGATCTTTGAGAAAGGAATAAATTTCCGCGGCAGTGTCTGCGGACGAGTCCGTATCAGGGAAATAACTGCCCACGGAGGCAAGATCACTCTTAACGGTGTCATAGCTCTGCTCTATCTTATCGGTGAACTTTGCCAGTGCGCGCACGCATACGTCACCCTGAATCAGTTCGGGAATAACGGCTTTTTTCATTATAATATTCGGCATCCCTATATATTTGGTGCGTACGAGAAACTGTGCCAGCGCATAGGTGAGCATACCGGTTTTGTACAGCAGTATCATCGGCGTGCCTATTATCGCCGCCTCCAGAGTCGCCGTGCCGGAGCATATCCACAAAAGATGCGAATATTTCATAATGTCGTGGGTAAGCCCGGTCGCAAGGCGGATGTTCGTACCCTTTATAAGCTGGCGAACCCGTTGTTCGTCAATAGTATCAGCAACTCCAACAACGTATTCGTACTGCGGGAGGAGTTTTGATGTTTGCACCATCACGGGCAGAAGCGATTCCACCTCCCTTCTGCGGCTGCCCGGGATAAGACCTATCACGGGTTTTTCCCCCGTAAAGCTCCCCTTTGCCAGAAACTCGTTGTAATCGGCACATCTGAAACTCAGCTGTTTTTTTATGGGATTGCCGACGTACACCGCGTTCACGCCCTCTTTTTTCAGCATCTCCGGTTCGAACGGGTAGATACAGAGCACAAGGTCGCAGAACTGTCTGAGTTTATGCACCCTTTTATAGTTCCAAGCCCAGAATGTCGGTGAGATGTAAAAGATAACGGGTATTCCAAGCTCCTTCGCATAACGGGCAAAACGGAGATTGAACCCCGGATAGTCCACAAGAATAACAGCGTCGGGTCTGTCCGCCTTTATCTCGGAAATAAGCCTGTCTCTTACCTTCAGGAGAAAAGGAATTTTCCTCAGAGCTTCGTCAATGCCTATGGCGGTCATATCGTTTATATCGTAAAACTGTTTTTGTCCAAGCTCTTTAAGCCCCACACCGCCGGTGCCTGCCAGCTCTGTTTCACAGAGTCTGTTAAGCTCCCTTACCATAGCGGACGCGTGGTTGTCGCCGGACTTTTCTCCGGTAATAATGAACAGTTTCAGTTTCTTCATTTTTCAGCCTTTATAAAATACTAAGTTCAGCACGTCACCGGATGAAAAAAATCTGCGGAACTTATACGCCGGGTCGTGGACGAAAACAATCCATGTCATTCCGCCGCTTTCGCGCACTTCGGTCTTGAAAACCGCGTCGCCGTCAAACCGCACAATGCCCTGTCCGAAAAGCCGCACGTTCTTCACCCCAAGCCCTGTGACACCTTTAACCGTTTTAACGGTTATCTCCGGTCTGCCGGTGAGCCTGAGCATGAATTTCTCATTACCGTTCTTCTTCTCTTTGCGAAGACCGAACAGCGACATATAACCCGGACAGCTTCTGCCGACGGTCATTGTCCTGTCCTCAATACATATGTCCGCACCGTTTCTGAAAATAATCCTGCTTTTGCCGTCCAGTATGGCGGTGGAGATAACGCCGTCGTATTTGACGTTCCCCGCAGGTATCCGCACATTGTATACGTCAACATAATTTGCCTTTCCGTTATTCCCTTTGGAATATACAGGAACGCCGTCGAAGGTAAGTACGGTGGATGATTTCCCGTTTTTCACACCTGCAAGCCTCGTCGCGGCTGTGTAGGGACGCACCCAGCTGCCAAAGGTCTGCATGGCGGACATTTCATAATCCGGTTCAAGCAGTTTGAAAACAAGCCGGAAGCCTTTGTCCGTATCGATGCGGGTCATGCTGCATTTCAGCGCAAGCTGCATCTCAACTGTATAGTAATTATTTTCCGTCAGCGCATAGCGTACGCTGACAAGGGGGCTGGCAAGCTCATAGTCCATCATATACGCACCGATGTTTTCGGTCATGATAACTATGTTTTTACCGGATTCGTCTATCTTTGAGGTGAATTTTTTTGTTGTGCTGTCATGGATGAAATCAACTGTGAGAGTATCGACTGTCCGTGCAGCCCTGATGTTGATATGAGTGATCATATCCATCTTGGACATCACTTTGGCACTTCCGGCTCCTATGGTGCAGCCGCAGAGAGTCAAAACCGCGACGACCAGCAGAAGAAACTTACTCATGCTCTTCTCATGGCTAGTCCGACAGCAACGGCAAACGCGCACGCACCCGCTCTGTCGGCAACGGGTTTCATCTGTTCGGGCACTTCGATGGCAGCGAAGGGGTTAAGAGCCGGCAGAGACATCCGCATGGCTATCTCCATCTGGTCAACAAGCATCTTAACGTTCGCTCCCGCGCCGCAGAGGTGTATGTCCACGGGTTCTTTGCGTCTGTCCGACATATATGTTTCCACAGCGGTCTCAATCTCCGCACCGAGGTTGCTGCCGAATGACATGGCAGCCGCCTGCGCGTCAACGTCGTTAGTCATTATCTCTTTATCGCGGATTATCTCCACAGCCTTTTCAAGCTCAACATCCATATCCTGCGCAATCTCCTCCATGAGAAACTTGCAGCCTTTGGGGATGGATTTGACATAATCCACGAAACCGTTTTCGTAAAATATGACATTAGTGCAGTCGTGTCCGAGGTCAATGAGAGCATTTGGATGTTTCTTACGCCCGAACATAACGGATGTAAGATTCACCAGAGCAAGCGCCTCGATATCCACAACGACAGGCTTCAGCCCGGCAAGCTCCGCCATGGCTATACAGTCGGCAACTTTGTCCCTGTTGGCGGCGGCTATGACCGCATCCGCAAGTCCCTTTTCAGAGTCATATGACAAAAGCTGTGCATCGAATGTCGCCTTCGACGACGGAATACCTATATACTGGTCGGCGTTCCATACGAACGTCTCCTGAAAATTTCCTTTTCCGTTCCACGCTATCTCCATGCGCTTCACAACAGCGTCCCGTCCGCGCATACCCAGTGCCGCATCTTTTGTAAAGCCCTTCCCATGGGCAAGACACTCTTTTATAACGTGTGCCGCCGCGCCGTGGTCCAGTACGGTTCCGTCAACAATAACACCCGCAGGCATCTGGCGCAGAAATATATTTTTGAGGCTGTACTGCCCCTTCTTCTCTTTCAGTTCGACTATCTTGAGGTTAGAAGCTCCCGCATCCACCCCTAAAAGCAGTTCCGCCATTCTCAGTTGTCTCCTGCTTTGTCAAGCACAGTGAAAAAACAGCTCTTTGCGCCTGTGTGGCAGGCTGGTCCCGTCTGCTTCACGATGTAAAGCAGAGTGTCACCGTCGCAGTCCAGACGCACCTGTTCGATCTTCTGAACATGCCCTGAAGTGCCGCCCTTTTTCCACAGTTCGTTTCTGCTTCTGGAAAAGTAGTGAGCATAGCCTGTCTCAAAAGTGAGCCTCAGCGCCTCTTCATTGACATACGCAAGCATCAGCACACTCTTGGTTTCCGCGTCCTGAACGACGGCGGGTATTAACCCGTTCTGTTTTTCCCAGTCTATCTTTATCATAATATTTCCTTTATCACTTTTACTCCATATTTTTTCCGTCCATGGAAAAAATATGCCAACGCTCATTTCGGCTAAGCCTCACTCGCTCACGCAAGCGGGTTTCTTCCTGAAACCTCAGCATATCCTCGGCAAAAGCTCACCACGAGGCATTTCTATGAATCTTCTGCCGCCGATGGAGGTTTTCAGTACGACCTTGCCGTCAGAGGTGACGGTTCCGGCTATTGCCGCTCCCGCACCGTTCTCTGTCTTTTTCAGCGCATCAAGCGCCTTCTGAGCATCCTTCTCTCTGACAATTATAACAGCTAAACCCTCGTTGGCAACCGACAATGGGTCAAAGCCCAGCATGTCGCAGAGGTAGCGCACATTCTCCCGGACGTTAATACTGTCGTCATCCATAAGAAAGCCCGCTCCACACATCGCCGCTATCTCATTTAAAACCGCGGCTATACCACCACGTGTGGCGTCTCTTGCAAACGACACATCGAACGGACGAACCGCATCGAAAACGTCGTTCAGCGGTGCACAGTCGGAATCTATTCCACCGTCGAAACCGAGTTCGCCTCTGGCAAGCAGAACGCTCATTCCATGCCGCGCCGCATCAGATGTCAGGATAACCCTGTCACCCTCTTTTATATTTCCATAGTCGGTGTAATCATTCACCGACCTTCCTATTCCGCTCGTATTTATAATAAGACCGTCAAGAGCGCCCCGCTCAACCACCTTAGTATCGCCGCAGACGATCTTCACACCCGCCTTTTCACAAGTAACCGCCATGCTGTCTATGACCCTTTCAAGGTCTTTAAGCAGGTAGCCTTCAGGTATCACCAGCCCAAACGACAGATATTCCGGTATCGCTCCGGAAACCAGAAGGTCGTTCACTGTTCCGCAAATGGCTATCTTCCCGATATCGCCTCCGGGGAAAAATTCAGGACGCACAACAAAGCTGTCCGTGGTGAACGCGGTTCTGCCGGCAGTCTCCACCAGAGCAGCGTCGGCCGCCTTTTTAAGCAGTGAGTTGCCGAGCTTTGAAAATATCACGTCCGAAATAAAAGACTGAGTGGAGGCTCCCCCGCCGCCAACAGCCAGAGTAACTCTGTCCATATTGCCCTCTTAAACCTTTTGAATGAACGCATTATAGCAAGACGACGGTATTTTGACAGCATAATTTTTAAAACAACCATTCTATTCCAGTTAAAAACGTTTATAATTTTTCAGGTATAAATTTTACTTGCATATTTTACATCTTTTTACTAATTTATCTAAGTTTCACAACGTCAAAGATATGATTACCGTTTTGGTACCTATCTGAGGCCACCTGACTTTAGCCGAGTAAATTTAACCTATGGTTTAAAGCCATCCGACCCCACGATTTCTACCCAAGCGATGAAATTATCCGGATAGGGAGGTTTTTATCCGATGAGTTCTCGTTTAATCCCGCAAATTTATGATTGTTTCAAAGAAGGTTACGATTCAAAACGTCTTATGAAGGACACGATGTCCGGCGTTACCGTCGGAATAGTCGCACTGCCACTCGCCATCGCTTTTGCCATTGCTTCGGGAGTTAAGCCGGAGCAGGGGATTTTCACAGCCATCATAGCCGGATTTGTTATAAGTCTTCTGAGTGGAAGCCGCGTACAGATAGGCGGTCCCACAGGTGCCTTCATCGTTGTGGTATACGAAATAGTGGTGAAATTCGGTTACAACGGGCTTGCTGTGGCAACGATGCTGGCGGGGCTGATGCTGGTTGCCATGGGTGCAGTTAAACTCGGCGGTGTGATAAAATTCATTCCATACCCCATGACAGTGGGCTTCACATCGGGCATAGCTCTCATCATCGGCACAACACAGATAAAAGATATCTTCGGGCTGGATGCGCACCCTGCATCCGCAAGTTTCGTACACAGGGTACAGGCATATATTGAATCCGCGTCCACCTTCAACCCCTATTCCATTGCAGTTGCGGTTACGGCGCTGGCTATTATCATCATAATGCCGAAATTCACCAAAAAGATACCCGGCTCGATATTCGCGATAATCATAACCACGGCGGCAGTAACCATATTCAACGTCCCCGTGGACACCATACAAACACAGTTCGGCGATGTTCCTTCCTCCCTTCCCCTTCCTGCGTTTCCGACAATAAACCTCGATATAATAACGGCGGTGTTTCCTTCCGCCATTACGATAGCGCTCCTTGCGGCGATAGAGTCCCTTCTCTCCGCCGTAGTTGCCGACGGTATGACCTCCACCCGCCACAGAAGCAACATGGAGCTTGTGGGTCAGGGCGTTGCGAATATTTTTTCGCCCCTTTTCGGCGGCATACCCGCAACGGGAGCCATCGCCAGAACAGCGACGAACATTCAGAACGGAGCAACTTCTCCGGTTTCCGGCATGGTGCACGCGTTCACACTGCTCTTTATCCTGCTGTTCTTCGGCAAATGGGCAAAACTTATCCCTATGCCAACCCTTGCGGCGGTGCTCATCGTGGTCTCATATCACATGAGCGAATGGCGACACTTCCTCAAGCTGCTGAAAAGCCCTCCGGCGGATATACTTATAATGGTTGTCACCTTCCTGCTGACAGTATTTATCGACCTTACGGTAGCCATTGAAACGGGCGTTGTCCTCTCCGCTCTGCTGTTCATGAACCGCATGGCTGTGGCAACTGAGGTTAAAAATCTCGGCAAAGAGGTTAACGAAGAATACGAGGCGCACGACGTGCTCAGCAAGGACAGGATACCCGAAGGAGTGGAGATATTCGAGATATTCGGCTCGTTCTTCTTCGGTGCGGTTAACCAGTTCAAGGATACGCTGCGCATTGTAAAGAAAAAACCAAAGGTAATCATTCTGCGTATGCGTACGGTGCCGTTCGTTGACGCCACTGCCATAATGGCTCTGGAAGAGGTGCTGAAGAAATCTGACAGCGAAGGAATCCGCCTGATACTCTCCGGTGTTTCCCCCGCACTCATGCATACATTCGAAAAGGCTGATTTTGCAGAAAAGATAGGGCGGGAGAACATATGCCCCCACATCGACAACGCCCTTGAACAGGCTGCAAAATACATATAAAAGGCAAGGGGCGGCAAAAACCGCCCCTATTATCACTCTATCATTCCCTTTTCTTTCAGAAGAGCCAGAACACGGGTACTCTCCGCAAGTGCCATTGTGCCGCCTATCATCATGGCTACGTGGCACGCCTCGATTATCTCATCAGCCGTTGCGCCGCTGTCTATGGCGCGGATGGTCTGGGACAGGATACACCCCTCGCATCTGCTCACCAGAGCGCCCACCATCGCCATCATCCTTTTAACCGATTCAGGCAGAGCACCGTCTCCGTAAACCAGAGCATCGTTTGCCATGATGTTCTTTTCAAATTCAGGCAACTTCGACCGCATCTGTTTTGCCAGCCCGAAAAGCTCCTCTCTTCTTTCCAACTGTGACTGCATAAGCACACCTCCTGTTGCAATTTCAATATTTCTACTGTATAACGATGCATCAGTACAGTGAATGTATTTTATATTTTTAATCAAATTTGGTGATGGATGGAATTATCTATAGACCTGTTAAGAACTTTTGTCACTGTTGCCAAAGTGAACAGTTATACCAAGGCGTCATGTATTCTCAACATGACCCAGTCCGCTGTGAGTATGCAGATGAAACGGCTGGAGGATCAGACGGGAAATCTGTTCATAAAGCAGGGCAGGAGGTTCACCATAAGTCCCACGGGCGAACGGCTGCTTGAGCACGCTGTGCGTATTCTGAAAGCCCATGACGACGCTCTCTGTGTTCTGGCAAATCCCGACATACACGACCACATCCGCGTCGGCTCGCCTGAGCTTTACGCATCATCAGTTCTGCCTAATGCGCTGCGCAGGTTCTATGCTAAATTTCCCAACAGCCGAATAGATTTTTCCACACAGACGAAAGAATCCATGCTCCGCAGGATAGACAGCGGCGATCTGGACATAGCAATCTGTGCGGATATGCCGGAACCCTATGAAAAGATATATTCCGAGAAGATAGTGTGGGTCGCGTCCGGATGCAGAGCAGCAACCCGTATGGAACCGCTGCCACTCGCTGTCTACCCGGAAGGATGCCACATCAGAAGATGGAGCATAAACGCTCTGGAAGCCTCCGGCATCCCCTATCGCATATCATTCGTGGCAAGCAGCGTTTTCGCGCTTCTTTCCGCCGTCCGTGCGGGGATAGCAGTTTCTCCGGTGGGCATGTCGCGTATCCAGGGCGAAGAGGAGTTGTACAATGTTCTGACGGACATGCCGCAGCTTCCGGACAACACTCTGTCCATAGTAACAACACAGAACCTGCGCTCACAATCGGCGCAGACTCTTATCTCATATATACGGGAAGAATTTCTCCAGCGCTCGAAAATGCTTTAAAAGGAGGATAGATGAAAGATTATAAATTCTGTCTTGATTTCAAAGTCAGAGATTACGAATGTGACATGGAGGGTATCGTCAACAACGCCACTTACATGAACTATCTCGAACACGCCCGCCACGAGTTTCTGCACACTATATATAGGCATAGATTTCGCAGAGATGACCGCGCGCGGCATAATCATGGTTGTGACCCGTGCGGAGCTTGAATACAAAGCGTCACTGAAAAGCGGTGATCTGTTCAGGGTTTGCGTGGACGTTGAAAGGGAATCGAAGCTGCGTTTCACCTTCGTACAGGACATTTTTAAATCCGACGGCAAACTTGTTCTGAAGGGACGTGTTACCGGAACCGCCGTAAACAGCAAAGGAAGACCCGAAATGCCTGCCGAGATTGAGCGTGCATTCGGGATATAACGAGGTAATATATGTTAAATTTTATTGTCAGCGAATCAAAATGTACATCATGCAGAGCCTGCGTGACAGACTGCCCCGCAATGATCATCGAGCTTGAGGACAGAATACCCTTTATAAAGCCCGAAAATGAGAAAAAATGTTATAAATGCCAGCACTGTCTGGCGATATGCCCCACGGCGGCTGTATCCATTCTGGGCGTTGATCCGGAAACCTGCGTAAGCCCTGACAAAGCAGCGGGCTTTGAACAGGTTGATGCTCTTATCCGCACAAGACGCTCCGTGCGCCGTTTCAAAAACGCGGACGTGGACGCGGCAACTATGGACAAAATAGCGAAAGCCGCCGCAAATGCGCCCACAGGTAAAAATGACCATCAGGTGCAGCTTGTTGTTGTGGACAGCAGAGAGCAGATGAACAAATTCAAAGAAATGGTAATCTCCATTATTGAAAAGGCGGACAAAGAGGGCAGACTGGACGAACACAGCGCCATTTTCGCCGTTATGGCAAGGCACTTCAGAAACGGAAAGGACATCATTTTCCGCGGCGCGCCCCACATAATGTTCTCTGTCACACCGAAATCCGCACCGACCCCTGTTGCCGACGGCTTCATTGCCCTCAGCTATGCGGAACTCGCCGCCGGTTCACTCAACATCGGTACAGTATGGGCGGGATTTGTTATGTGGCTGGTAGCTGCATTTCCCGAAATACTCACAAACATCGGCATAGACGACGATATGCAGGTCTCCTATGCTCTGCTTTTCGGTGAGCCCGCCATCAAATATTACAGAGGCGTTAAAAGAGACGAAATTACTGTCAGAAAAGTGAATCTCTCCTAACATCGTTATTTGCGGGCGGACTGCCGATTGCGGTCTGCCCAAATAAACTTGCGAACGGTAAATTTCTCTGTTACTTTTTCGTTATGATACGGTCATTTTGCTCAAACTGCCACAGGCAGAGGGTTTAAAGCCGTTAACCGGAATTCGTCCCCCAAGGGGACGGCAGAGATCGGACACCGCTCAACTTTCGCCATGACCGGTTTTCGATTGGAATGGCATGGCGAAATAAGTTTATAGGACTAGCAGAAGTATCATGAACATCTATGTTGGAAACCTTCCTTACAAAGCCACTGAGGACGAACTGCGCAACATGTTCGAATCCTTCGGCGATGTAAGCTCTGTGAGGATCATCACAGACCACGAAAACGGACGCTCAAAAGGCTTCGCTTTCGTAGAAATGGCAAATGATGAGCAGGCGGCAGCCGCCATCGAAGAACTGAACGGCGTTGACTTCATAGGCAGACCCCTTACTGTTAATGAGGCGCGCCCCAGACAGGAACGCTCCAGCGGAGACAGAGACAGATCCAGAGGCGGCGGACGACCCAACCCCCGCGAAGGACGCGGCGGATACGGCGGCGGAAACCGCTATTGACAGCAGTTTTGAGACAGCACCGCTGTCTTTGGAACGAGCTGTACACCACCATTTAAAAAAATGCCGGAGCAGTTTTTCTGTTCCGGCTTTATATTTTTATCAGCTCGTCCGCAATATACCCGCGGATACTGTCCGGCGTCCTTGTGGATGCAAACCGGAGCACGCGGTTTCTGTCGCGGCTTATGAGAAATTTCGTGAAATTCCACTTTATTTCTTTTGTTCCCATGGTTCCCGGAGCCAGCTCTTTCAGCTCTCTAAACAGAGGGTTCACATTTTCACCGTTTACATCGACTTTCTGAAACACGGGAAAGGTCACGGTGTAATTACATTCCAGAAAATTCTCTATCTCATCCGCCGTTCCGGGTTCCTGTTCGCCGAACTGATTGCAGGGAAACGCAAGGATAACAAATCCATCGTCCCTGAACTGTCTGTAGATCTCCTCCAGACCTTCGTACTGCGGAGTGAAACCGCATCTGCTCGCAGTGTTCACAACGAGAACGACCTTACCGTCATATTCCGTAAGGTCCTGCATATGTCCGTTCAGCAGCGGAAAAGTATAATTCATCGATAACATAAAATTCTCCTATAAATATAATATCATGCAGTTTTTTTTATGCGCAATGTGCTTTTTCCCCTGAACGTGCTTGACAGTTTCACAATCATGACGAATATATTCATAGACACAGACAGGAGGAGATATTGAGGCGCTTTGCTGTCCTTATTTTTTTATTGATGCCGCTCATGATTTCCGCGCAGGAGAACATTCTTACACTGACAACCGTCATAGACGCATCCCTTGCGCAGGACGCGGAGTATAACCTTGTCAAACAGGACAGAGACGCAGCAGTTGAAAAAATTGACGAGGCGCTGGACACCTTTGTTCCCAGCGTGCGGGCGTCCGCGACAATGAGTTCCGCAGACAAATCCAGAGACGATTTCAAAGATATACCGCTTTATAAAGTACCCAGCGCAAAGGTACGTCTGAGTCAGGTTCTCTTCTCCGATTCCAAACTCGCAGCCATGTCCACCAACGAGAACAGAGCGAAGGCTCAGAGACTGGTTGCGGAGGTCCTGCGTATGGATATGATAGCCGATTCCGCAAAAAGATACTGTAACGTGCTGAGATACCGTGCCCTGCTGAACGCATACGCCGACGCCAACAGACATTTTACCGCCGCCGCTGTAAAATTTAAGATAAAGCAGAAATACAGCCTTGCCCCCCCGGCAGAACGGCAGTCCCTCGAAGCTGTGCTGAGCGATCTGACGCTTGTGACCGAAATACAGGACATCGCGAATTACTCCTTTCTGCCATATTCGTCCATTTTCGCGTCCCCTCTAAACACTGAACTGGCACTCCTGTTCTCCACAGAAGGTGTCAACCCGGAAACCGTCATCTCAAAATTCACAGAAAAAGCGCTGGCATCTTCGCCCCAGCTTCTTGCTCTGGACGAGTTTATAAAGATTAACAGACGTGACATTCTTTCAGCCCAGAGAAAATTCTCTGTTCCGGACGTCAGCGTTACCGGGGAATACACTCGATATTTTGAAGGCGATCAGACAGATCCGGAATTTTTCAAGACGCTGGACGAAAACCAGTGGAACATGAGCCTTAAACTCACAATTCCGCTTTTCGACGGCACAAAAAAACAGAACGAGCTTTCTGAAAAACAGTCGGAACTGCTGACATATTTCAACAGAAAAGCTCAGATTAAAGAACTGGTCAAAGAAAACGTCGCACAGGTCGTGGACAAGGCGATGCTCGCAGGACGCGATTATGCCTTAAAAAAGGATGCCCTTCAAAAAGCCGAGGAAAAATTTCAGGAACTTCCAAAACTCAGAAAATATTCTGAATCGAAAGCCCTCATCATGCAGCATTTCACTGCGCAGCAGAGATTTATCGAGTCAGAGTACACATTCATGACCTCTCTGCTGGACGTTCAGCGTGCATACGGTAAATTCTTCTTTTACAACGACGACGAAAGCGATAAACGGTTTATGGACGACCTGCTGTCAGAATTTCAAATCAGCCGGTGATATCCAGAACCCCGATTATCTCTGCGGCAACAGCACGCACCTGTTCGTCTGTCATCTGCGAACTCGAAGGCAGACACAACCCCATACCGAACAGCCTTTCAGAAACTCCGTTTACATATTTTTCCGAATCAGCAAACACAGGCTGGGTGTGCATAGGCTTCCACAGAGGACGGGTCTCTATCCCCTGATTTGCCAGTTTCACCATAAGTTTTTTCGGCTCAATGCTATCGAAAAGCGCCGCAGTCAGCCAGCGGTTGCCCCTTGCTTTACTGTGCTGAGGCATCAGTTTTATACGTCCGTCGCCTGCGAAAGCCTTTTCGTATTCAGCAAATATGCGCCTTCGCGCCGCTATGCGTTCATTCGCAAGCTCCATCTGGGCAAGCCCAACCGCCGCATGCAGGTTGCTCATGCGATAATTATATCCGATACTGTTGTGCTCGTGGTGCATCATAGGCTCGCGGGCGTTGGATGCATAATAGGATGCTGTTTCTATGAGGTGTTTGTCGTCTGTGACCAGTATACCGCCGCCGCCTGAGGTCAGCAGCTTGTTGCCCGCAAACGAAAATATCCCAGCTGTGCCGAAAGTTCCACACTGTCTCTCGTTGTATGAGGCGCCTATCGCCTCAGCCGAATCTTCGATAACCATCACGCCAAACCGTCCGCAAACCATTATTATGTCGTCCATATTCGCCGGCTGTCCGTAGATATGTGTAAGAATGAGCGCTTTCGGGCGTTTGCTGCGCGCTTTCAGAAAATCTTCAAGGAGGTTCGGGTCGAGGTTCCATGTGCTCTCTTCGCTGTCGATGAATACCGGATTTGCGCCTACGTATGCTATCGGCGCTGCGGAACCTATATATGTGAAGGTTGACGCGAGCACGTCGTCCCCTTTACCTATTCCGACTGCGAGCAGAGCGAGATGAAGCGCGGACGTGCCGTTTATTACAGCCAGAGCATATTTCGCACCTGTGAGTTTCCGTACGGCATACTCAAATTCCGGAATATACTTGCCGACCGAACCGATATTTCTGTTCTCCATAGCCTCTGCAATATATTTCAGTTCCCTTTTATCGTCGCTGAGGTGTGGTATGGAAAGGTTGTATTTCATAATAAATCCTTTTCTTTTTCTGAAATAATAGCCTTTTATCTGTCCGTTTACAACTCAATCGGCAGCATTGCCGAACGGCGCCCCGAAATTCAGTGCGCCGTTGCGGCAATTAAGGCACTTTACATGAGACTGAGCTCCCCATGCAGTGCACCGGCGGATTTTATAGCCTGTAATATTGATATCATATCCCGCGGGGTTACTCCGATAGAATTGAGCGCTTTTACAAGGTCACTTATTTTGAGGGCTTCCGGGATTACCATCAGCTGTCCCTTTTCCTCGTCAACACCCACGTCGGTCTTAACCGCTTTACCATCTGTCGCGTCCTTTTCCCTGCTGAGATCAACTGTAGACTTAACGGTTATCGTAAGGTTGCCGTGGGACACTGCGACGGTATTAACCCGAACGTCTGCACCCATAACGATTGTTCCTGTTCTTTCATCTATGACAATTCTGGCAAGGTTTGAAGGCTCTATCTCTGTGTTGAGCACTCTGTCCATAAAGCTGTAAAAACTGCCCTGTTCGCCCTCCGGAACGCTTATGACCAGTGTCGAGGGAGATGTTATATTTGCCACCTTATACCCCATCATACCGTTTATGGCGCTTTCCGCTTTCACAATGTTTGACAGGTTGTTATCCTTAAAATTGAGCACAATGTTCTTATTGTTCAGCTGATACTGGACTTCCTGTTCGATTATCGCTCCGTTTGGTATCATACCGACAGTCGGATGGTTTTTCACTGTTTTAGCACCCGATTCAGCAACGTTCATTCCGCCGACAGATATCGGTCCCTGCGCGACTGCGTACACCATACCGTTTGCCGCGCTGAGAGGCGTCATGAGCAGGGTACCGCCCTCAAGACTCTTCGAATCCCCAACGGACGAAACCACAACGTCCATCTTTGAACCGGATCTGCCGAAGGGAGGAAGTTTTGCAGTAACCATCACGGCTGCAACGTTTTTTATTTTAATCTCGTTTTTTGAAACGGATACGCCCATCCGCTCCATCATGTTTACAAGAGATTGTGTTGTGAAAGCAGTTCCGCTCTTGTCGCCGGTGCCATTAAGCCCGACTACAAGCCCATAGCCCAAAAGCTGGTTGTCCCTCAGACCTTCCACATTCGATATATCCCTTATCTTAACCAGTGAATGCGCGTTCTGCACGAACAGAAAAAATATCAGAACAGGTAATAATCTTTTCATTTGAACACCCTCATTGCTGTTCCAGAAGCACTTTTTTAGGCTCAACATAGGTCCCGATGAATATCGCTCCGCTGTTGATATTAACTACGTGTACTTTTTTATTGAGATACGCGTCCTCAAGAAGGGTACCCGTCATTGCTTTCGGCTCTTCCTTATCGCTTTGCAGTAAATAGACCGGAGTCCCTTTCGCCGCATCAGGCACCTTGTCCGCCATGTTTTCAGTGATTATCTTTCCGGCGGCGATACCTGTCCGCGCTGAATAACCTTCTATGCTGTGTAAAAGCTCCCCGCGCGCTCTGAACAGATCCATTTTCTTGCGTTTCACGTTCCTCTCTGTGAGACGCTCGCCCTTTTCAATTGACTTGACCGCAACGTACCCTTCCGCATACGCAACTATTGAAACGCTGTATGTGTATTTCCTTGCACCGTTGTCCAGAGTTACTGAGATGTTACCGAATCTGTTTCTCGGAATGTCGATGCTGTACTGCATATTTTCCGGCAGATAATAAGGTCTGCCCAACCTGACCGCCTCTATCTCTATCTCCATGTCGGGATACATTATCGCCAGCAGATTTTTCATATCCGCCCTGAGCCTTTCCTCTGTGAGCAGAACGCCCTTTCTCTTGAAAACGACTTCCTGAGGTTCTTCTCCCTTCAGACCGTATTTCGATATCAGAGACTGACTCATCAGCCTGTTGACTATTTTCACCTGACCGTAGTCAAGTCCGCAGACAACGTTCTCCTCGATATCCGACCCCGCAAAAACATCCGACACCTTTATACACTCGGAATCTATGAGTATCTCATTGCCTATATATGTGTATCCGCTCAACATCAGTGCCATGGAAATAAGGAACAGAAGCCTTGTCATAATCTTTTACCTTTTCAAGCTATTAAGTATCTGAAGCATGTCGTCCGACGTCTGAATCGCCTTTGAATTGATCTCATATGCCCGCTGCGCGGTTATCATGTTGACCATATCCTCAACAACGCTGACGTTGGACATCTCAAGAGTCCCCTGTTCAACCGACCCGAAATTTGATTCTCCGGGCACACCTGTGACAGCCTCTCCGCTGGCTCCTGTCGGCATAAAGAAATTCCTTCCGATGGATTTCAGACCAGACGGATTTATGAAGTTCGCCAGCTCAATCTGCCCGACCTCCTGCGGCTCGGTCTCCCCGGTTATGCTCACACTTATAGTTCCATCCTCTCCGATGGATATGGAGTATGTGTTGTCGGGAATCGTTACCGCAGGTTCCAGAAGATACCCGTTCTCATTCGTAAGGTTTCCGTTTGCGTCTATCTTCAATGAGCCGGATCGTGTGTAGCCTATATCACCGTTGGGAAGGCTGAATTGGAAATACCCCTTTCCCTGAATAGCGACGTCTGTCTCAACCGACGTGGTTTGCAGACTGCCCTGTGTATGAACCTTTTCCACCGCGGATATCTTTGTTCCCAGACCTATCTCTATCCCTGTCGGGTGTGAAAGCCCGGCGGCGGAATATGTACCCGCGGCCTTCAGCTCCTGATACATCAGGTCCTGAAAAAATGCTCTGGACTTTTTAAATCCGGCAGTGTTCACATTCGCAAGGTTGTTTGAAAGTACGTCGATGTTCATCTGCTGGGCGGTCATGCCCGATGCCGCCGACCATAGTGACCTTTGCATTTTATCTCCTGTCTTTGTATGCAGGACACACCTTCACGGTCTCCTGCAAACGGGTTTCATGACTGACTGCATAAAGGCAGTTTCAATTGTTTCAGAATGCCGCAGAAAAGAGGTCAGATTTTGCTTCTTCTGTGCTTTTCCGCGGCTTTTTCAGATATCTGTCAGAAAAACTATTTCGTCTTCTGAGCCGCAGCCATTGACTTTGCACTGTCAGACAGTGTTAACTTGTCATACTCCTGAACGGGCGCCTTCTGAGCCGCAGCCGTTTTCACGTTTTGATTACCGCCTATTTCTCTTACCTGATTTACAGCAGAAGCTGTTGAACCTGCTACTTGCATGTTGTCCTCCTGTTTTTTTATATGCACATCTCTTGGTCAAAGAGAATACATCCTTTCTTCACAATCACTTACTTTCCTCTTCATGACTATATAAGAGCAACATACATGCCATTAATTACTTTCTTTTATTTATTCTCAGATATTATGATAAAGGAAATATTTACCTCCATGCAGGAAAAAATGACCTCCTTATTCTAAGCACATTTTCCACACACATCAGTAGTTTATACAATTTATTCACATTCGGCACCGGTCATAAAAAAAGGTCAGACAGAATTGAATTCCGCCTGACCTTTTCAGCGTCAGCAGTGACGGGACGTATATGCTTTAAAAAGGTGATATCCAGCCCAGAATTGACAGAAGCCAACCCGGCACGCTGGCAAGGCTCAGCTGCCCCTGACCGTTATAGGATATTTTAGTGTCGGCGAGGTCGGTGGAGTTTATGGTGTTATCCATAGAGATATCTCTCAGTCTGGCTATACCGCTGAGGGTGATCACCTGCTGCTGGTTGTCCACCACTATCTCTTTATGCCCCTCCATAACAACATTGCCTGAAGGCATTATATCAACTATCCTTGCAGACATGGTTCCTGTCACAGAGTCGCTCTTACTGCGCTTGCCGCCGCCTTTAAATTTGCTGCTTGCATTCGCTTTAGTGTTATACTTGCTCAGCGGTATACCTAAAATGGAATTGGCTACGCTGTTTGTGCTCTGTTCCTTTGATGTATTGGTATCAATTGAATTGGTTGAGAAGGACGATTCCATAATATTTATGGTGATTATCTCGCCGATGCTTCTGGTTTTATAATCAAGAAAAAGACTGCTGTTGTTGCCGCCGGTTGTCCATAGCGAAGGGGTGGCATCCTTTGCGGCAAGCGCCTTCTTTTCCTTGCCAAATTCCTCGACTTCATGCTTGTAGCTTTTTGCTATGGCGTCGTTATCATATTTGGCTGTCGTAACGCATCCGCACAATGTCAGCGCTGAGATCATCACCACAAAAAATTCATTATTCTTCATGCGATTGCTCCGTATTATCTTTCAATACGGAGAATATCAATTAAGGTGCCAGAAAGGGTTAAACAGAGCTTTTCAAATGTGTTAAGGTCGTATGGAAATTCCGGCTATAATATGTCGTTACGCTTTGAAATCAAATACAGAGCCGGTTTCATTACCTTCAACTGCGTTGTTGACCCCCTCAGGCGTAAGCCCGCTCAAAACAGATGGAACAGCCGTATTCATTGCTTCTTCAGCTTCGTCGTCGGAAAACATACTTCCGACCGCAGAACCAACCTCATAAAGTATCTTTCCGGCTGAAAGCACCGTTCCCGCCATCGCAAGTGTTGTTAAGTCCATACGCTCCTCCTTGACATACTTATATATCGGAAATTTAAACCAATACTCCATGCCTATAAAGGGAAAACATAATGTGATAAATAAGTGTGAAATATGCATATTTTATGACTGACTCAGAAGTGTTGTTTTAATGCTGATTTAAAAAATCCGAAAGGGTATCTGTTTGTTACTAAGTCTGGTCGTAAATTTTTTCTAATCGTATTTGCCATGATCAGGATACAAAATATAATAATTTCGCTTTAAGTTACTCTCCGGAGGATACCGCCCTCACTTCCGCACTATATTTATGTCCATTTTCATCACCGCTAAGATTTCTAAATTTAATTTTCAACCTAATTATTCCTTTAAAGTATTCTTTTCGTACTTTTTATTAAAATTCACATTAAAAATCACATTATGCTTTTACTGAGATTTATCTATTATAAATCATGTGCTAAGCGAAGTTTTTTATATTTGCCAAATCACAGTAGCTTAAAATTAATTATGAGGTGTATTATGAAATTCCGAGTTCTATTTTTCTCAATTTCTATGATTTGCTTTTCATTAAATCTGTCTGCTTTCGAATATGATGGTTTATACAAAGGAACTAAACTACTTTCACCGGAACAAAACGTCAATTTCTGTACTGTATTTGCAAACGGTACATCAATGATGAGCGTGCTTAATGCCAGCAAGGCAAATGCTGCTATTCTTACCGATATTAATGATATAAAATCCATAACTATAGATGATTTTAATAAACTTATTCTTCAGTATGATATTGATGGAACACTAAAATTTTCTTTGGGTTCAACTATTAGCGGATGGAAACAAGTCGGTCTTGTGCCTTTCGAACATCCATGCATTGACAGTGACGATACAATTAACTTTATAGAGCATGTTACACTTGGATTTAATAAAATGACTAAAGGAAACCAAAATAAACTGACTTTTAGCACTTCAGCATATAACTCTATAAGAAATTTTATAAATAAGTACCCTAACATACCTGTCTATGCATTGATTTGGGAATCAGTAGATGGTAGGCATACAGATAAAGGATGGGTGGTCAGAATAAAAAGAAAATAGGAAAAAGGATAATTTTGCATATTTATCTCTGTCTGATGACAGAGATAAAAGACCGGATTGCATTCTCCAGTCAGTTCTCACAAATACTCAAGTTGCTGTAGTTTAACTAAAACTAACGAGTCACACAGTCAAGACAAATGCAGAACAAAACAGCTTTAGCTGAGAACTGTTCTCATTGTGTTTTAACCGGTTTATCAACAAAATAAGGGCAATATTTATATTGCCCTTTTATTTAATATTTTTTAAACGTAATTTCTTCTTTTGTTTTACACTTTAAAATCAATATTTTAAGAATTCTGCTTGAGATAAAATCCACCAGTTTTACTGGCAGAGACGGAAACGGGTTTTCGGTTTAGTCTTTAGATGTGAGCGAAAGGAAGCTGACGCAGAAGGACGTAGTGATAAACTTTTTGGCTGGAAACGAGCTATACGAGGCGGCTTTTTATTTGTGAGTGTGAGATTGCGTCGTCACGATGTTCCTCGCAAAGACGAATAGAGGTTTTATACTTAGTCTTTAGATGCAAGCAGAACA
>DKFP01000002.1:0-228853 GCA_002452405.1 Deferribacteraceae bacterium UBA6793
AACGGGCGCATGATGCACATAGATTTCATGAAAATGCGCACGGTCATGCCGAAACTCAAGCGCAATCCCGACTGCCCCGTCTGTTCACATAAATAAGGTTGTAAATTCCTCCGCATACATTATGCTTATGGTATGATTTATTCGGAGGAACAAAAGTGAGAAAAACCAAGATAGTTGCAACCATCGGACCCTCTTCATGCGATAAAGAAACCCTTTCACAGCTTATAGATGCGGGGCTGAACGTAGCCCGCCTTAATTTTTCCCACGGCACACACGAATCCCACGGAGAAATGATAGACACCATCCGCGAACTATCCGCGAAAAAAGGTGCCGCCGTCACCATTCTGCAAGACCTATGCGGTCCCAAGATACGTCTGGGTGTACTACCGCCGGAGGGCGTTGCGCTGAAATCCGGTGAAACCTGCCAGCTGGCATCCGAAGAGCACGCGGGTGAAAATATTCTTCCCGTGCAGTATCCGAACCTTTCTGAAGACCTCAGCGTAGGAGACAGAGTGCTCCTTGCCGACGGAGCGATGGAGCTTAAAGTCGAAGCCATTGAAGGACATATCGTCACCTGCCGCATTTTGAACGGCGGGATTGCATTCACAAAAAAAGGCGTTAACATGCCCTCTACAAACCTCAGCATAGTTGCGTTTACAGATAAAGACCGCGCCGATCTCATGTTCGGGCTTGAAAAAGGCGTTGACGCGGTGGCGCTGTCGTTTGTGCGCGGGGCGGCAGACCTCGTTAAGATACGCTCCATACTGGCGAAACAGTCCAATCCGCCGCTGCTTATAGCCAAAATAGAAAAACCGCAGGCGGTGCAGAACATCGACGAGATACTCCCTATGGTGGACGGAATAATGGTTGCCCGCGGCGACCTCGGCGTGGAGATGCCGCTTTATGACGTGCCCGTCATACAGAAACAGATAATCAAAAAAGCCCGTAAAGAGGGCAAGATAATCATAACCGCTACCCAGATGCTGAAAAGCATGGTGGACAACTTCCGCCCGACCCGTGCGGAGTGCACCGACGTTGCAAACGCCATGTTCGACGGCACATGCGCGATAATGCTTTCCGAAGAGACAGCTTCCGGCGCGTACCCTGTGGAGGCGGTGAACGTCATGAACAAGCTGGCGGAGGCGACCGAATCACACATCAACTACGAAATGGGCGTGGACAGCTCATCCGACGGTGTTCACACAAAATCAGTTTCATGGGCAGTGGGACGCTCTGCAAGCTGGCTTGCGAAAGACCTTGGCGCCAAGGCAATCGTTGCCTACACTGAATCCGGCTTCACAGTCTCCTCCGTTGCACGTTTCCGCCCCGTATGCCCCATCCTCGGACTGACACCCAACGAGCACACATACCGTAAGCTGAACATGTTCTGGGGGGTGACTCCCGGACACTGCGGCGGTTTCACGGATATTGACGAGCTTTTTGCCAATGCGGCGGAGTTCGCCGTTGCAAAGGGACTGGCGAAATCAGGCGACCGAATAATAATAACCGCAGGAACGCCACTCGGCGTACGCGGCTCTACAAATATGGTGAAGGTATTTGATATATGAGAGAACTGCATGATATCACAGGTTCGCTTTCGGTAACGATAATCGTATGTCTTGTAATCCTCGGCATGGCGGTGTTTCAATATGCCCAGATAAAGGGGATAGTGAACATCAAACGTCAATTGCTGGTAAAGCTGCATTTCTACATTACGCCCGCTCTGTTCGCCGTTCTGCTGGTGCACTTTTTCACAACGGACAAGCGCCCGCTGGTGCTTCTTGCGGGACTTCTTCTGCTGGCGGCAACAGCTCTCACAGGCATAGCCCTGAGGATGAAAAAACTGCGCGCGCACAGCTTTAAGCCAATGGTCTACATGAAGATTTTTCTGCTGTGTATTGCGCTTCTGCTAACGGCATACGGACACAACTCACTGGACGAACACAGGCAGGACAGCGCGTATCAGGACAAAACAGATTAAGCAGTTTCTGACGGTACTCTTTCTTCTTTCGTTATTCTCCGCCGCATACGCAGCCGAAAGCTGGACGCTGGCGTTCTATCTTGCCGACGGGGTGAATTTCTATCGGGAACAACAGGAAAACGCTCAGGAGATATGCCGGAACAAGCCTGAAAACACTAATATCATCTTTTTTCATGACCGCAAAAAGAACAGCGACGACAGGTCGAACCTGAAAGATATCACCTATGTTTCCGACTGCAACGGATTCATCAATGTATCAGGCATTTCCAAAGATTCATACAATATAGATACCCTGAAAGCCTTCTTTTCTTATGTACGCAAAAAGTACCCCGCGGACAGATATTTCTACTCCATAACGGCGCACGGCGTACCGCCCTATATGAACGACAAAGGTTCCCTGAACGCTTTGCAGATACGAGCCGCTCTGAAAGGCATAGAACCGGACGTGCTGGGGCTTGACATGTGCTACATGGGCAGCATCGAAAGCCTTCTGGTGCTTAACAACACGGCAGAATATATAGTCTCCGCATCCACCACCCTGCCCGCCAGCGGAAACGATTATGCTACATTTACGGAGTATTTCGCGAAACATAAAGGCGTGTCCCCAAAAGATGCGGCGCGGGCATACCTGAACGGCTATAAAGTATCATACGACAGCGGCACTGAACCACTCACTGTGTTCATCACAAAAACCGGATCGGAGCTTAATAGAACGGTCGGTCTATTCTATCAAAAGGTCCAAACGGCTGGTGTACGCCCTTACAACAGGCTGCCGGAAAGCGCAGTTACGCTGTTCGGTATAAACGGGGATTTCAAAGGACTTCTGGATGCGTATAAAATAGACTATAAAGGCGTCTTCACAGAGACTTACACAATAAATTCATCACTTAAAGGAGCAGGCATCTATTTTCCTGTGCGCCGTAAAATTCTCAGCGAAACTCTCTACGGTTACAGGCTTTTCCTGCGCCAGAACAGCATAAGAACTGAATGGGCAGACGTGCTCCGGCTGTATTAATCAGACATATTCAGTACAAAATATTCATTGATTTTTAACATCAGTGACCGATATTAAAGCAATGATGAACACGCAAAATACCGTCAGGATAGGAGGCGGAGTGATAAACCACAGCGCCGATATCACAGACACAGACATTCAGCTTGTTTTCGATTACCTCTTCCACAAACAATGCTTCAGGGTATGGGAAGCCGGTGGCAAAAACTGTCTGAGAACAGACTATACCATATATCCGCTTTCCGCTGAAAATCCCGAATCTCTCTGGCAGTTCGAATCTCTTACAGACAAAGCGTTTGTCCGCATCGAAAGAACTTTTGATATGAAGGAAATGCTGCGCATCGCCACAAGAGCGCTCACAGTTGCGCTGGCTCTGCGTATGCGTTCAGCAGACCTTCTGCCCGCCTCGTTAGGGCATCACAGAGGTTAGGATAACATTATTATCCTGCAAAAACAGACGGCATTATAAAAATACCGCTGTCGTTTTTCCGCCTGAGAATCTAAGCCTGAAACCTGCGGATACTGTATACGGTATACGATCATTTTGAACCACGGAAAGGAAACGGCATACAAAAGAACGAAAAAACCGGAAACCGCAGCACATCCTCATAAAACAATGTTTAATTTCCAGAGACACAATGTTTTTTTAATATTTTTTCAAACAAACTATTTTGAACACATGCAAATCATACTAATGCATAAATAGTATTACATTAAAGCATATGATAAAAACAACAGACGACATAGCATTGTTAATATTCAGATTTGAATGATTACATATTTAAAAGATATGAATTTGACGAAAAACATCCAAAATCAAAAATTACACTTTCGCTATTTTTGAAAACTGTTTGAATCGGTGTTTTAAAAAAAATCACCTAAGAATCGTCTATTGCATTTAAATATTTTGTATGTATTTAGATACTAACGGTCACAAACACATTATACAGACCGACCCATTCATTATTTGCATACGTTTGAAGACACCTATTATTGTTTACGTTTCAGATTTTCTAATTTTAACTTTTTGAGGTTTAAAATGTCTGATAACACTCTGTTCAGCACAGGGCTCCACAGACGTGATTTCCTGCGTCTTACCGCAGGTCTGACCGCTCTGATGGGTCTTCCTTACGCTATGCACACAAAGGTTGCTGAGGCGGCCACAGCGGACAACAGACCGCCTGTAATCTGGCTTCACTTTCAGGAATGCACAGGCTGTTCCGAATCCCTCATCCGCTCCGGACATCCGGATCCTGCGGCGCTTATCCTCGACCTTATCTCACTTGACTACCACGAAACACTGATGATCGGTTCCGGTCACCAGGCTGAAAAATCACTTGAAGACAGCATGAAAGCAAACTGGGGTAAATACATCCTCGTTGTTGAGGGTGCGGTTCCTCTTGCAGAAGACGGCATCTACTGCAAAGTTGCAGGCAAAACAGCTGTCGATTCTCTTAAAGACGCCGCAGAAGGCGCTGCTGCTGTTATCTGCATCGGAACCTGCTCATCTTTCGGCGGTGTTCAGGCGGCAGACCCCAACCCCACACAGGCTGTATCGGCTGCAAGCCTTGTTAAGGACAAACCCGTGATAAACGTTCCCGGATGTCCTCCCAGCCCATATAACCTGCTTGCGACAATCCTTTACTATCTGACATTCAAAAAACTGCCCAAACTCGACAAACTCGGCAGACCTGAGTTTGCATACGGCAGAAGAATACACGAGCATTGCGAACGCAGACCCCACTTTGATGCGGGCAGATTTGCCGAACAGTTCGGCGATCAAGGTCACTCTGAAGGCTGGTGTCTGTTCAAACTCGGCTGTAAAGGTCCTGTTACTTTTGCAAACTGCTCCGTACAGCGTTTCAACGACGTGGGCGTATGGCCTGTTTCCATGGGTCACCCCTGCATCGGCTGTACAGAACCCGACGTTATGTTCCACACGTCAATCTATGACAAAGCACAGATTCACGAGATCACTCCGCCCGATTTCTACCCCAACGCCAATCCCGCACCCCGCGGAAAAGGTGCTGATCCGGTCACAACCGGCGTTATCGGTATGGTAGCCGGTGCTGCGATTGCCGCAAGTGCAATCATGGCGAACAAGCTGCCTAAAGGAGGGGATGATGAAGAAAACAAGGCGTGATTTCCTGAAGACTGCCGCCGCGGGCGGAGCGCTTATGCTTGCTCCTCTTTCCGCATCCGCGCAGCAAGAAATCAAAGCCGATGACGAAGCCGTAGGCATGTTCTATGACTCGACACTTTGCGTCGGCTGTAAGGCGTGCGTTTCAAAGTGCAAGCAGGTCAACGACATGGCGGCAGCACCTATGCCCGGCGACAGCGACAGGGTATGGGACGCTCCCAATGACCTTGACTACCGCACAAGGAACATCATCAAACTTTACAAAGATGAACAGGATCCCACAAAGCACGCTTATGTAAAATACCAGTGTATGCACTGCATCAAACCGTCATGCGTTTCCGCATGTCCCGTTTCTGCGATGCAGAAAGAAGCAGGCACAGGTATCGTTTTCTATGACAAAAACATCTGCATCGGCTGCCGTTACTGTCAGGTTGCCTGTCCGTTCAACATTCCCAAATTCGAATGGCCGGAGACATTCCCCAAGATAGTAAAATGCGACCTTTGCAAATTTACCAACCTGAAACTTAAAAACATCCCCGCCTGCTGCGAGGTCTGCCCCACGAATGCTGTTATCTACGGCAAACGCAAAGACCTTCTGGCAGAGGCAAAACGCCGTCAGGCTGCAAACCCCGGAAAATATGAAGAACATATCTACGGCGAGTTTGAAGTCGGCGGAACAAACGTTATCTACCTTGCGGGAACAGATTTCAACAATCTCGGATTTCCGGAGCTTGAGCAGGAATCTGCCGCTCTTATGTCCGAGCACGTTCAGCACACAGTTTACAAAGGCTTCATAGCCCCCGTTGCACTGTACGGTTTCCTCGCTTTCGTGGCGCTGCGCAACAGAAAATCTGTTGAAGAGGTTGAACACGAGCACGAGCTTGAACACGAGCTTGAGGTTGAAATCGAGCATGAACTTGAGAAGGAGAAAGAAGAGAAGGAGGGTAAACACTAATGGCTGGCAATCATAATGATTATATGGTACATAGGGCGAAAATCCTTACTCCTGCCTTCTATGTGCTTCTTTTCTTTACAGTTCTCGGCTTTCTGCTCATCGCATACAGATTTGTGATGGGTATCGGCGCCGTTTCAAACATGTCGGACGGCTACCCCTGGGGTATCTGGATCGCTTATGACGTTGCAACCAGCACAGCTTTTGCGTGCGGCGGCTATGCAATGGCGCTTGTCATCTACATCATGAACAGGATGAAATATCACCCCCTTATCCGTTCGGCTCTGGTTACAAGTATGTTCGGCTACATGCTTGCCGGTATGTCCGTTATGGTTGACGTGGGTCGTTACTGGAACGCATACAGCTTCTTCATCCCTTCACGCTGGCAGCCGAACTCGGTAATGTTTGAAGTTGCGGTCTGTATCATGGCATACAACGTGGTTCTTATCATCGAGGTTCTGCCCGCGATACTTGAGCGCTTCATCCATATGAAGGACAACAGATTCCCGAAACTGAAACACTACGCTATGATAATCTATCCTAAACTTGACAAAGTTTTGATATTCATAGTTATTCTCGGCATCACCCTGCCCTCTATGCACCAGTCTTCTCTCGGTTCGATGATGATCATCGCCGGGTCGAAACTGAATCCCATATGGCACACGGAACTTCTGCCTCTGCTGTTCATAATCAACGCTCTTTACATTGGTTATGCAACGGTCATCTTCGAATCCTTCGCTTCATCGATGGCATTCAGAAGACCTTTCGAAAAAGAGGTACAGCAGCTTTCAAAAATTATACCTTATGTAACAGGCATATGGCTGACAGTCCGTTTTGTTGACCTTTATGTCCGCGGACAACTCAGCTCGGCTTTCGCCGGGGATTTCTACTCATGGATGTTCATGGCTGAAATGCTTCTGATTCTCACAGGTACGTACATACTCATGTGGAATCAGTACAGAAGATCACCCAGAATGGTGTTCATCGCAGCTATGTTCCTTCTGATAGGCGGCGGCTGGTTCCGTTTCAACGTATATCTGATAGGCTTTAAACCCCACGGCAACTGGAGCTATTTCCCTTCACTGCCGGAGTTCTTTATCACCATCGGTCTCGTAGCTTTCGAGATACTCGGCTATATGGTTCTTGTAAAACTGTTCCCCATCATGCCCAAGGTTCACGGACACGAAGCATCTGCGGAAACAGCGAAGGCTCATTAATTTTTTAGGAGAAAACGAAGATGTCCAATAGAATCACAATCGACCCCATTACCCGTATTGAAGGACACCTCCGCATTGACTTCGAAGTGGAGGGAGGCAAGGTTTCAAAAGCATGGTCTTCCGCACAGATGTGGAGAGGTATCGAAAAAATTCTTCAGGGAAGAGACCCCAGAGACGCTTGGGTTTTTGCGCAGAGATTCTGCGGCGTTTGTACCACTGTACACGCTATCAGCTCTATCCGCTCACTTGAAAACGCACTTAGCGTTGAAGTACCCCTGAATGCCCAGCTCGTGCGTAACATCATCATCGCACAGCACTCCGTACAGGATCATATAGTGCACTTCTATCACCTGTCGGCACTGGACTGGGTTGACATAGTTTCAGCTCTTTCCGCAGACCCCAAGAAGACAGCGCAGCTTGCCCAGTCTATCTCTAACTGGCCCGGCAACAGCGAAACTGAATTCAGAGCCGTTAAAGAAAAACTGACTGCCTTCGTTCAGACAGGCAGACTCGGTATCTTCGGTTCAGGATACTGGGGACACCCCGCAATGAAACTTCCGCCCGAAGCTAACCTTATGGCTGCCGCACACTATCTGAAAGCACTCGACTATCAGAAAAAAGCTGCCGCTGCCGTTGCTATCCTCGGCGGAAAGAACCCCCACATTCAGAACCTCTGCCTCGGCGGTGTTGCGACAGCCATCAATATGGACAATGAAGCAGCAATCAACATGGAGCGTATCGCACTGCTCAGACAGCTCATGACAGAAACAAGAGACTTCGTTAAAGAAGTTCTTTTCAACGACGTTGTGACCATCGGCTCTCTGTACAAAGACTGGTTCACATACGGACGCGGCGTGGACAACTACCTCGCTGTGCCTGAGTTCCCCCTTGACAGCAAAATGACAAAATTCGATATGTCAGGCGGTATCATCCACGGCGGAGACCTTAAAAACTTCCGTAAACTGACAACTCACACTGACGAAGCACTTATCAAAGGCATCACTGAGTCCACAGCTCACGCATGGTACAAAGACGACAAGCCTAAACACCCCTTCGAAGGTGTTACTGAGCCTGAATACACAGACTTCAACCCCGACGGCAAATACACATGGTGCAAGGCACCCAGACTGGACGGCAGACCCGTTCAGGTTGGACCGGTTGCTCAGATACTCGCTTCCTATGCGGCAGGCGACAAAGAGGTTAAAGCACTTGTTGACAGCGTATGCAGCAAACTCGGCATCAGCGTCAACGCTCTTCAGTCCACAATGGGACGCCACGTCACAAGAGCTATCCGCTCTGTTGTCATGGCTGAGAAGTCACTTAAATACCTCGACATGCTCGTTGAAAACTATGCCAAAGGCGACACAGTTTACGCTAACCACACAGAACTTCCCAAAGGCGAATATCAGGGTGTTGGCTTCCACGAAGCACCCAGAGGTACCCTGTCTCACTGGATGGTTATCGAAGACAAAAAACTTAAAAACTATCAGGCTGTTGTTCCTTCAACATGGAACGCGGGACCCAGAGATGAAAACGGCGCAGCAGGACCCTATGAAGCAAGTATTAAGGGCAACCCCGTTGCGGACGCACACAAACCTCTGGAAGTTATCAGAACTGTTCACTCTTTCGACCCCTGTATAGCATGTGCAGTGCACTCTATCGACCCTGAGGGCAAAGAGATTACAAACGTGAGGGTTAGATAATATGCAGGTGGTGGTCTTCGGAGCAGGAAATCTGCTTCTCAGTGACGAGGGGCTTGGTGTTCATCTTGTTAAAAGGATGAATGAAAAATATGAAACCTCAGACGATGTCGAGTTCTATGACGGCGGGACTATGGGTATTCTTGCCACCCATAAACTTGAGGAGACCGCCCATGTGATTATCGTGGACAGCCTCGACGCACAGGGAATACCCGGCGAACTCAGGGTTTACAAAAAAGAAGATATCATGCTGGAAAAAATTCCGGCAAAGATGTCCCCCCACCAGATAGGGCTTCAGGAAGTGCTGACACTCAGCGAACTGAGAGGAAAAGCGCCTGAAACTATAACATTCTACGGTGTTATCCCTGCCAGTCTGGAAAGTTCTGTGGAACTCAGCCCTGAGGTTGAAGAGAGGCTCGACGAGATTGAGACTCTTATAGTTGACGAACTTAAAAGGATGGATATTAATCTGTCGCCCGTTATAGCGGCATAATTTCCCATACCTCTTCTATGGGAGTGATGGAATAACCCCCTTCATCACTCCCTTTTTAATTTCTCCCGTCTCTGCGAGGAGTCAAACGACGAAGCAGTCTGATACTTATTCTTTTGTCTTTTCATCTGTTTTCCTGTATATTTCCCTATCATATAAAGGAGCTAACATGCCGCCCATAGCACCCGCAGTGTTAATTAAGTTGCGCATTTTTTCCTTCCTTGGAAAAAATACGTCAACGCTACAGTCGGCAAAAGCCTCCCTCCGCTCACGTTCCACTCGTTTAACCGATAAATCGGTGTCACTCGCTCCACGGGTTTCATCCTAAAACCTTGAACCGTCACTGCTAGCGCAAGCGCGGCAGTCTGATACTTATTCTTTTGTCTTTTCATCTGTTTTCCTGTATATTTCCCTATCATATAAAGGAGCTAACATGCCGCCCATAGCACCCGCAGTGTTAATTAAGTTGCGCATTTTTTCCTTCCTTGGAAAAAATACGTCAACGCTACAGTCGGCAAAAGCCTCCCTCCGCTCACGTTCCACTCGCTCAACCGATAAACCGGTTTCACTCGCTACACGGGTTTCATCCTGAAACCTTGAACCGTCACTGCGAGCGCAAGCGCGGCAGTCTGATACTTATTCTTTGTCTTTTAACCTCTTTTCCTGTATATTCCCAACATCATATCAAGGAGAATACATGCCGCCCATAGCACCCGCAGTGTCGGTTCAGGTCAGCCCTGCCGCAGAGAAGAGCATCAAAAAAGGACATCCGTGGGTGTACGCCGACGCAGTGCTGAAAACCAGCCGGGAGGCAGAGGCAGGGGATATCGCCGCAATTTTCGGTGCAAAACGCGAATTTATAGGTCTGGGGCTGTACGACCCGACATCACCCATACGCATACGCATCCTATCAACCAAACCGAAAACAACCATAGACGAGGTGTGGCTGAAAACCGCCATACAAAATTCCATAGCAAAAAGGCAGCATCTTATAGATGATAAGCTCACTGACGGTTTCCGACTTATCCACGGTGAAAACGACGGTCTGCCCGGTCTGGTGGCGGACGTTTATCGTAACGTTCTCGTCATAAAACTTGACACGGCTGCATGGATGCCTCATTTAGAGCTTATTTGTGACATATTCAAAGAACTGATAAGCCCACTTACCATAATCCTTCGCCTCTCCCGCACAGTCTCACCGCAGAACGCTTACAGCGATGGATGCCTTCTTTACGGAAAGCCTGTCAACAGCGCAGTGGTTTTCTCAGAAAACGACATACTCTTCGAAGCGGATCCTGTGAACGGTCAGAAAACAGGCTTCTTTCTCGACCAGCGTGATAACAGAGCCAGAGCAGGAAAGCTGGCTAAAGGCAGAGAGGTACTGAATATCTTCGCATACAACGGCGGTTTTTCTCTCTATACTGCAAAGGGCGGCGCTAAGTCCGTCATAAGCCTCGACATCGCTCCGCAGGCACTGGAAGCGGCTAAACGCAATTTTGCGCTGAATCCCGACCTGTCGTGCCCTCATGAAACACTTTGCGCAGATGCTTTCGAAGCAATGAAAAAACTTGCGGACAATGGCAGAAAATTCGGCATGGTTATCGTAGATCCGCCCTCTTTCGCACGGAAACAGGCGGATGTACCCAATGCGCTGTCGGCATACGAAAAACTGACAAAACTGGCGCTAAACCTCACAGCAAACGACGGCATACTCATATGTGCATCCTGTTCGGCGCGCGTTGGTGCGGACGTTTTTTTCGATACTGTCCTCAAATGTGTGAAACGTTCAGGGCGCAGATTTAAAGAGATAGAAAGAACGCTGAACGCCCCCGACCATCCGGTAGGATTCCCCGAGGGCGCTTATCTGAAATGTATTTATATCAAATTCAGTTAATCATCAGTTCAAGGTCTTCAAGGGTCTGAGAACCGTATTCATCGTCCTCTGCTTCGCCTTTACTGTTATACACCTTCGTGTAGGGTACAGCGTCAATCTTCATCATATCCTTATGCAGAGCCACAGAACCCGTAAAAAATCTGAAAGGGAATTTTTCCTCTTTAATAGTGGATTCAGCGTACCTTTCATCGGCAGGTTTGGTTATCCCTATAATCTGTATGTTATGTTTTTTGATGAAATCAGGACTGTTTCTCAGCATACGCATTTCCCGCATACAGTGAGGGCACCACGGCGCCCAGAAAACCACTACGGTTTTCCCTTTGAATGATTTGGCAAGATTGATTATATCTTTGGTTTCAGCAGTTTTCAGCGGTTCGGCAAAAAGGTTGAATGAGAACAGAAAAACTGCAAATATGAGAACTATTATTCCACGCATATTTCCCTCAATAAAAAAATATACGCAAACATACTCCCATGGCGGAATTAAATCAATATAAACTATTTTCTATATACCGAAAACCCTACATACCCAAGTATCAGCAGCCATATGAACGCGATGGGCACCAGAATCTTGAGATAAAAAGGCCAATCGACAAAGCCGAAAAATGGTTTTTTCTCATAAAGCCCGATGTCCAGCGACCGCATCAGTTCGTATATGCTTATATAGCTAACGGGCATTATCCATCCGGCGTAGTTGCTGTCTTTCAGAACCTGCGAATCGCGGGGAATATTGGTCAGTATGTTCTGTATATCCGTTATGGTCTGTTCGTCCATATTCCCACCCGACATAAACGCCCACTCAGGATACAGCTTAGTGCTGTGCAGGAGAGGAAGCCCGTCGGATACACTGTTTAAAACTTTGATATCGCTCAGTTTTATTCTGCCTTTTTTCGCCATGTTCTCCAGTATTCCGGAACGGACGCTGCCAACATCCGCGCTGCCGGAGAGCACGTAGTCTACAACTTTGTCCTGAGTTCCTGTGAATAGAACCTTAAAATCCTTTCCCTCTTTAAGTCCGGTGTCGCGTATCTCTTTCAGCCCCATCCAATATGCTCCGAACCCTTCGGGGTCGATTCCGGCAAACACTTTTCCTTTTACATCACTGAAACTGTTGATATCTTTCCTGTCTGCGCGGGTAAATACCGCAGATGAAAAATATGAAACTGTCTTCCCGTTGTATTCTTTAAGTTCTGTCAGCATTATGCGTGCGCCGTATTTCTCTTTAAGGATAACGGCTTCCGCAGGTTGAGTTATAACGAAGTCAAGCTGCCCGGTTTCCATAAGCCTTCGCATCTGTTCAAACCCGAAAACAGGCATGAGATAAAACGAATATTTTGTCTGATGCTGTTCAAGATAGGCAAGTGTAGGCGACCACATCTGATATGCTTCCTGAACGCCGTTGTATGCCCTCACCCCGACCGTAAAAACTTTTTCCCTGTCGGCATATGCAAAATTCGCAAGTAAAAGAATCACAAGCAAAAAAATCATTTTGCGCATAAAATTCCTCGCCTAGGCAGTGAATTTCGGCAGAACCACGGTAAACATTGCGCCATCTTTTGTGTTTGAGGCTGAAATTCTGCCTTTCATATGGTTCTCTATTATGGCTCTGGTCATATAAAGACCGATTCCGGTGCCTTCCTCGTTCTGTTTTGTAGTGAAATACGGTTCAAACATCCGCGCCATAACGGTTTCGTCTATACCGCCGCCGTTATCGGATATTGAAAAAGTTATTTCATTCTCGTCTGTCTCAAGGATTATATCTATTATACCCTCATTAATCCTTCCCGCCCGTATTTCTTTCAGTATAGCATCTTTTGCATTCTGTATGATGTTAAGTACAGCCTGTTTCATTTCGCCCGGAAATCCGCTTACGATAGCAGTGTCAGCAAGTTTTCCGGGGTTTTCGCAGATTCCTTCCGCATAAACGAAAATATCGCCGCCGCTCCGGCAGGTATAATTAAGTGAAATACCGTTGTATTTCATCTGGGCGCTTATCAGTCTTATCACCTCTACCATACTTGTAATGATGGAGAACTGCTTCTCTGTCTTGTCCGCACGGAAAAAGTTACGGAAATCATCTATTGTTGTGGACATATGCTGAAGCATCGTCATGATTTTCTCTTCAAACTCGTTCGCCTCCTCTATGTCCAGTTTTCCTTCCCGCTGCCCCAGAACATAGCTCTGCACAGCGAGTCCTATTATATTCAGAGGCTGCCGCCACTGGTGCGCGATTGCATTAACCATACGCCCCATGTCAACAAATTTCTGCTGTTCGAACAGGAGTTGTTCATTTTTCTGGCGCAGACCGGTTTCAAGCTCAATCATGTTTTTCAGCTTACCGTTCATATCCTCAAGCTCTGTTTCGCGCTGCTTTATACGCTTTATAAGCTCGTTATACGCCGAAACCAGATCACCTATCTCGTCGCTGCGTTTTATTGGCAGAAACTGGTCATAGTCCAGTGATTCCGCTTTGCGGACAGCGGACTGCAATTCTTTAAGGGGTTTAGTCACAGCAAGATTCAGCAGGAAAAAACTGACTGGCACCACCAGCACCAGCACGAAAAAGGATATCATTATAAATCCAAGAAGAATACTCTGGCGGATATCCCGCACGGCGTAATCGTGTGCTGAGAACCCGAAATCCACAGAGGTATCGCCGTCTATCACCCATTTCTGAAAATATACGTTCATGCCGTCTGAACGCTGCATACGTTCGGCGGTGGTGACACTTTCAGGAAATAGCGTTGTATGCGCCGTATCCGGTCTGAAAGTGCTGTCAAAAACAGTCCAACCGTTGATGTAATACGTGAATCCCATACCCGTTGCCGCCTCAACCTGACGCACAAAGGACGCGTCAAGAAAATCAGCCGACATAACAGTCATCCGGCTTCCGCCGCGGACAGCCTCTGCGGCATACTGCACAGCAAGTATTCCCGAAATATCTATGAAGCTGTAGCCTCTGCGGATATGTTTAGAATTTGCCAGAAAAACTTTAACAAAGTCAACGTTGCCGGCACCGTTGAGAATTTCGCCATTCCTGATTATCACGGGTTTTCCGGCATAATCAATATAGCCGCCGTAATACTCACCATTTTCGCGGAAGGCGAATACGCGCAGTTTCATTTCGCTGTCATAAATGGCAAGCGCACCGACATTACCAAGATTCGCCATCTCAGACAGCTTCGACGCTTCGCGGTAAAGACCCGTTTCGGTAGAAAAATCCATTATTCCAAGATAATCAGAACCTGATATCACATCGGTGTATTTAAGAAGGTCAACCTGAAGGCTTTTTATCTTTTCATTGAGAACTGAAAATGAAGTGCGGAAAGAGGACGCCGTACGCCAGTTGATATTGGACACGGTCATAGAATACAGTGTTACTGCGAAAACTGCGCACATTAATAGTATTGTGAGCATCACAAAAATAAACAGTTTCGTTCTGACGCTCTTAATTTCCGGAATAATCATCCAGCGTTCTCCGGGCATACCGTCATTTCGTGTAACGGAACGGAATATATTAAAAAGCTAACTTTTGACTATGTTACTATGATTTAATTTTATATCATTTTCAGAATATTCACAATAGATTTAGAAATAATCACCTGAGTAAAGCTCATATGCCCGTATTTAATTAATCATATATTCATAAAATCCACTCAGAATTATATAAAATATTGTTCATTCGCAATGATATATATAATTATTACGATACTCACTGGCGAAAAATAGCCACCATACCGACGTCGCACAAGCCTATTGGCTGATTTTCGCCACATAAAAGTCAGCACCAAATGGCCCATATACATAGACTTAATATTTTTAGTTCTTGTATAGCAAGTAATTACAAAACAGATACATGGATTTTACATTTTTGGCACACGCATTGCTCTAATACATACTGAAACGTACGCAATAGGTATCAGATTTAAACATGGGTTCGGCGAAAGCCGAGGGGGAGTGTCTTGTATTCGGCGGGCGTAATGCCCGCTGACAGGACAAAAAAGAAAAAGCAAATAGCCACAAATAAATAGATGCATAGGCGGTATCAACCGCTTTTCGCCCTGCTGAGGTCTCCAATACCGGCAGGGCTTTTTTATATCCCCTCTTTTTGTTTATATGCGTCGTATTACATCGTCAGTATTTTGATTTCTAGGGTCATGTACACTCGCGTACACTCCCCGTCGAAATCAAAATACTTCCTTGTACTACTCGCATATAAACAAAAATCTGCTTGAATCGTCGTTCTGCGTCGTCACTTCGTTCATCGCGAAGATAAATAAAAAATCCGTCTTCGCGAGGAGCAAAAGCGACGCGGCGATCTCATCTTGGTTTGATTTTGTCATCTCTCTCTAAAATACGCCATTATTTAACCTAAATGGTCTAAACGAAAAAATCACACCAGACCGTATTTTTCCAGCTTATACCGCAAAGTGCCCCTTGGGATATTCAGCAGCTTTGAAGTGCGCAGAACGTTGGCTCCCGTTATAACAAGAGCCTCGGAAAGCAGTTGTTTTTCAATATTTTCAATGGCTGATTCAAAATCAAGCCCATCCGGAGGTATATGCAGAGTGTTCTGGGTAGCCCCTGTTTTCGGTTTTTCACCCGATATCTCCCGCGGAAGCATGTCGGGAGTGATCACTTCCTTGCTGTACATGATACAGATACGCTCCACAATATTCTTCATTTCGCGGATATTTCCGGGCCAGGGATATGCTTTGAACAGTTCCAGCGCCTCTTTGGAAACCTCGCGTATATCTTTTTTGAACTCCGTGCGATATCTTTTGATAAAATGGTCGAGCAGTGGCGCGATGTCCTCCGTACGCTCCCTTAGCGGCGGCAGAGACAGGGGAAAGACGTTCAGTCTGTAAAACAGGTCTTCCCTGAACTCCTTATTATTTATCGCAACCCGCAGGTCTTTGTTTGTCGCGGCGATTATCCGCACATCGATATCTATATTTCTGGTGCTGCCCAGTCTGCGTATCTTTCTCTCTTCCAAAACCCGCAGAAACTTAACCTGCAAGTTCATGTCCATTTCGCCTATCTCATCCAGAAAGACAGTGCCGCCTGCGGCCTCTTCCAGCAATCCTGTTTTTCTTGTCTTCGCATCAGTGAACGCGCCTTTTTCGTGCCCGAAAAGTTCCGATTCCAGAAGGTTATAAGGCAGAGAACCGCAGTTTATGTCCACAAACGGCTTATCCTTGCGCGGCGAAAGGTTGTGTATCGCTCTGGACACGACCTCCTTTCCTGTGCCGCTCTCTCCGGTGATAAGCACCGTCGCGGTCTCGTGTTTCGCCACCTCGCGAATCTTCATGAAAACGTCTGTCATGGCCGGACTTACGCCTACGACCTCCGGCAGAACGGATCCGTCCCTTTTAAATGATTTCAGTTCTCTTTTAAGGCTTCTGGTTTCGAGAGCAAGACGCACAATAAGGTGCAGGGCGTCGGCTTTGAAAGGTTTTTTGATATAGTCGTAAGCGCCCATTTTAAGCGCCTCCACGGCGCTCTCAACGGTTCCGTAACCTGTTATGATTATTACAAGAATCTCAGGATCTATCTCTTTCATCTCACGCAGGATATCAATGCCGCTGTCCCTGCCGAGGTTCAAATCGAGCAGAACAAGGTCGATATCGCCCTCTGTCAGCATATGTATTGATTCGTGCCTGTTCTGGGCAACAGCAACGTCGTAACCTTTAAGCGTCAGAGTTCTTTCGAGATTTTCACGAATAAATATTTCATCATCGACAACCAGTATTTTTTCCATATAAAAATCCATGCGAATAATTGGGTGAAATAAAGTATAGGCGATTATGAAAATATAGCAAGAAGAACATGGCGGTTTTTCGCCATCACTTTATATTGAAAACAACACAAAAGTCAGTACCCTTTCCCACCTCGCTTGAAACCGTTATCTCGCCACCATGTCTGCGGACTATGTCCCGCACAACAGATAGCCCTATGCCTGTTCCGCCCTGTTTGTCTGTGAAAAAAGGCTCAAAAATCATGTGCTGCTTCTCTTCGGGGATACCGGCACCCGTATCAGCAAAATGAATATATATTTTATTATCAGAGACTTTCGCTGTCACTGTCAGATTTCCGCCACTTTCCATAGCCTGAACGGCGTTTATCACAAGATTATGAAAAGCCTGTCGCAGCTTGCTGCCGTCTGCAAGGATATGAGGGATATCCGGTTCTATCTCGGTGTGCACGACAACTCTGTTAATGACACACAGCTTATGATTAAGCATGAGCACTTCCGAGAGTACAACGGCAACATCCTCATCACCCATGGCGCGCACATCGCTTCCTGAATATGTCAGAACATCGGTGAGCATCTGTTCGAGCCTGTCAATCTCAGCTATCGCCATCCGCAGGAGGTGCTTTTCATTCTCGGCGCAGGTCAGCCTGTCATGTATATCGTCCAGAAGAACGCCGATACCTGTCAAAGGGTTGCGCATCTCGTGCGCAAGTGAAGGTATTATTTCACCCAGAGACATCAGTTTCGCCGCGCGTTCGCGCTCCGCGACGTTCTCAAGGATAACGAGCCTGTGCTCGCTTTCGCCGACGTTTTCGGATGTCACGGAATAGTCCGACACCAGACCGCCTTTCAGAAGACGCAGTTTCCCCCCGTCCGCAGCGTTTTTAAGTTTTTCGCCGGCATCCGTCTCTTTAAGTAGCAGACTGCCGACCCCGTCCGCATAGACAGTGTCTCCGTTTCCGTCGATAATAATAATGGCTCTGTAAAACTTCAGAAATCTGTTCATCTACACCCTGAATCTTTCCACCATGGTGTTAAGGTGCGCTGCCTGCTGCGCGAGCTGATCTATTGTGCTGTTCACTTCAGTCATGGTGTTTACGTTCTGCTCCAGCCCTTCGGACATCTGAACCGCATTTTCATTTACATTCTGGATACCTTCACTCTGTTCGCCGATGGCGAGACGTACGGCACCGATGCTGAGGTTTACGTCGGTAATAGCGTCTACAATCTTTCTGAAAGACGAGTCCGTCTGTTCGATAAGTTTGCTGCCCTGCTCAATATTTTTCTCAGCGTCGCCCATCTCGGTGGATGCTGATTTTGTATCGGCTACAAAAGTTCTTATGATTGAACCTATCTCCGAAGTCGCGGACTGAGTTCTCTCCGCAAGTTTTCTCACTTCGTCGGCGACAACGGCAAAGCCTCTGCCCGCCTCACCGGCTCTTGCCGCTTCGATTGCGGCATTAAGTGCAAGAAGGTTTGTCTGGTCGGCGATATCGCTTATTACGTTCAATATTTCGCCAATCTGTCCGGAAGAGGTCGTAAGGTTTTCGATGGTTTCGGCAAGTTTTTCTGTGGAATGGGTGATACTCACCATTCCTTTTTTCACCATATCAAGTTTCTCCGCTCCGTCCTTTGTGCTGTCCACAGCCTCGTTCAGCGGAACGGAAGCCTGCTGTATGTTGTCCACCATAACTTCGCTGGTGGCGCTTATCTCGCTGATGGCGGATGCTATCGATTCAACCTGACGAGAACGCTCCATAAAGGTTTCCGTCATATTTTTCATGGTTGAGTTAAGCTCTTCCGCGCTGACGCTGACGCCCGATGCATTCTCTTTAACGTCGGAAACGATCTCCTGAATACTGCCGACAAAGCTGTCGAAATATCCGGACATTTCACCTATCTCGTCTTTTGTTTTTATGCCTATACGACGGGTAAGGTCGCCCTTGCCGCCTGTGAAATCTTTCAGGATATGAATGAAGCTGTACAGCCTTTTGATAACCGCAGTGTACACGAAAAGGTATATCAGACCGGACAAAACGGCTATAGAGATCGATGTGAGGTAAACCCAGAATGCAGCCGAGCTGACCGCTGTTCTATTGATGTCCGAAGCTATTTCATATTCGTTTGTTATGGAGGATATCAAAAGCTCTATCTCAGAGCTGTTTTCACTGGCGATGCCGTCTATCTTATCGTCAAGAGCGGCAAACACATCGTTATCCGCACCACTTTTAACAGCGTTGAAAAGTTCGCTCTCAATGACTATTTTCTGTTTCGCAAAAAGTGACAGTATCTTATCTATGTTTTCCTTCTCCTCATCCTTATCGGCATACGATCGGAAGGCGGGTGACATTTCATCTATCTCTTTGTAATACGTGTTCAGTTCCTCCAGAAGTTCCGGAGCAATCTGCATCGAATCTTTATCAACTATTACGTCCATAGCAGCCAGCGCGATACCGCTGTTATAGGTTTTCAGGTGGTTAACATCCAGTATCTGTCGCGCGCGCTCATCCTGCGTCTTTGAGGCGTATTCTGCACTGGACAGTTTGATTCCAAGATATACTGCGGTAAAAACGGAAACTGCGAATAATACAGCGAAAAAAGCGTTAAGTTTTGCCTTGATGGTCATGCGGCACCTCAAAAAATCAAATAAACATCTAACTTACTATACCGATTCAATCTTAATTTAACAAGTGAATGTTCCCTTTATATTCTTCCCTTGCGGCGCAGCCAGATAAACAGGAACGGCCATATTACAAGCACAGCAAGGGACACACAGGCGATGAGCAGTCCGTAAAACCGCAGCGGGTCTGTGTGGGGCAGTGTAACCAGCCACATGCTAAGAGCGCCCGCCATGAACTGATAAAAAACCATGAACGACGAAGCTGAACCTATATCCGTGCGCACCTGCTCAAGAACGAGGCTTGAACTGACAGGTCTGTTAAAACCTGTGAAAAATGCGAAAATGAACATACCTGCGGCGAAAAACTCATAGCCATTATGGTTGAACAGCAGAACAAAAAGACCGCCTGCAAAGGCTCCTATAAAGCCGACGGTGAGCATACGCGACTGTTTCAGCCTGACGGAGAGCTTCGCGCTGGCAAATGAACCGGCCATGGCACAAACAGCGTTCATGCCGAAAAGGATACTGAAAAGCTGACCGGAAAGTCCGTATATATTTATATAAGCGATAGGGGAAAAAGCTATGAAACCGTAAAAAGGGGAGATTGAAAGCCCCATGACTGTGGTAGCCGCAGCATATTCTCTGTTGAACAGCAACGACTTATACCGCAGAAACATCGAAACCATGCTTCCTTTTGTTAACTCTTTCGCCGTCTCCTCGTATCCCATTGCTATTATGGAAGTTATGAGCACCATGGAGCCCTGAGTAAAGAATATCAGTCTCCACGAACCAAACCCAAGAAGCATCGTGCCGATGGACGGAGCAACCATTGGTGCAACGGCAAGAATCACGCCGATATATGCCAGCGCCTTCTGACGTTCCGCGCCATCATATTTGTCCCTGCAAATCGCCATCACCATAGCGGAAGGCGCGGCGGCGCCCATACCCTGAATAATGCGGAACACTATCAGCATATACGGATTCGAGGCAAACCCGCACAGAAAACTGGACACAACAAACAACCATAACCCGAAAAGCAGAACGGGTCTTCGCCCGAACCTGTCCGAAAGAGGACCGAAAAGCAGCAGAGACGTGCTGAATGAAGCAAACCAGAGCACCAGCGAAAGGTTCACCACGGAAACGTGAACGTTCCAGTCCGCCGCTATCTTAGGAATGGCGGCAAGGTACATGTCCGTTGCCAGAGGCGGAGTTGCTCCAATCAGAGACAGAAATATAATATAAAGTGACGGATTTTTTATTTTGAATGAACTGAACATGGAAACCTTCTCTCCAAATAATATAGAACACTTACGCTATATCAGGTATACTACATCTGAGGCAATATACAATGGATAAATCATATATCACATATAGTTTTATACTATCAGACACAAACGGATGGATAGACACCGACCGCACTCATCCTTCGGAAAATATCAAAAGAAGACTCTCGTGGGTGCACATGGAAGCGGACAGCGAAAGAACCAAAAACTGGCTTTATGAGCAGGAGAACATTGACCAGCTTGCCATCGAAAGCCTGCTGGAAGAGGACACCCGACCCCGAACTGTTTTCTATCAGAACGGATATATGCTGAACCTGCGCGGCGTGAACCTGAACACCGAACAGGATCCCCACGACATGGTGTCCATACGGCTCTTTATTCAACCTGAGAGGATAATCTCCACGTCAAAGCGACAGTGCCACGCCGTTGAAGACATAGCGGCTGCTCTTAAAGCCGACGATGTGCCGAGGACGTCCGGAGAGTTTGTCACCCTTCTGCTGGAACTGCTCACGGAGCGCGCGGAAAGCTACATAACCGACCTTAAAGACAGCACTTATGAGCTGGAATACAAAATAATCGATGAATCTGACATTAATCAGCGCAGGCAGATATCCGAAATACGCCGCGCAGTGATAACTTTCACCCGCTATTTTTCACCGCAAAAAGACGCAGCTGCAAAACTGGCTTCGGCAAAGGGCTGCCTTTTTGACGCATCTCAGGAACAGCGTATTCAGGAGTGCATAAACAAGATAAGCAAATTCATAGAAGATCTGGACGCGCTGGATAACAGGTGCTACGTTCTTCAGGACGAGGTCGCGGCTATAACCAACGACAGGATAAACAGAAACATGTATTTCATATCCATGATGGCGGCGGTTTTCCTGCCTGTGACGTTTCTCACGGGGCTTTTCGGTGTGAACCTCGGCGGCATACCCGGCGGAAAAAGCGAAAAGGGATTTATTGTGTTCATAATAGTTCTTGTGCTGGTTATAATTATTCAGGTTTACGCTTTCAAAAGATCGGAAAGGTTCAATCGCAGACCGTGAGCGAACACAGGCGAAATTCTTTGCCCAGTTTCAGCCCCGCTTTGTCCAGAGCGGTTTCAATGCGCTTGCGCGCCTTTTTCTCACCGATACCGTCGGAAGAAACATAAAATACTTTTTCAGTTATCACAAACCTGACCTCTGAAATGCCCTTCTCTTTCTTAATTTCATCAATGAATGCAAAGACGCAGGGGACACATACGGTTCCGTATTCAAACCCCATACCTTCGACAAATATTTTGTATTTTTCCATACTGTTCACCGCTTAGAGTGTTAATATACACTTTTCTACGGATTTTTCAAATAAGACATTTTTTATCCTTTTTTATTAAATATTCCTGTAAATGCTGTTTCCGTTGTCTGCTACCAGTTTGTATGGTGGCTAAAACGCATTTTTTAGAGGACAAGCGTCGATATTTTTGTTATCATCCAGTCAACACAAACAGAGGTTTTTATATGAAGTTAAGCATTATGCAAAAACTCTTTATTCCCACTTCCGTGGTTTTTCTAATCATAATAGCATCTTTTGTAACCAACTGGATCGTCATAGATGGGCAGGAAAAGGATGCACTCATTGTAAATCTGGGTGGTCGTCAGCGTATGCTCACACAGAAAATGACCAAAGAGATACTCATCTACGAACTTGGCGTAGTTTCGAAAGAGGAAGCCAAAAAGAGCATCCTCAGTTCAGTGAAAAACTTTGATATGACCCTTAAAGGGCTAATAAACTCAGGCGAGGTTCCTGTTTCAAACGATCCGGAAGGCGAAAAAGTCTTCATAGATGCTGTCGGCGATCCTGCGCACAATCAGCTGGAAAAGGTTGCTCAGGAGTGGAACACGTTCTCCGGCAATATCACGAAATATCTTGAAACAGGCGACAAGCAAGCGCTCAACTACGTCATGCAGAACAATATGCCCCTGCTGACTGAAATGAACAAAGCTGTGACCATGCTTCAGGAGGCTTCTGAATCAAAGGTCACTAATATGCTCCGTATGCAGCTTTTTTTCACTGTGATAATAATAGCTTCCATTCTTCTGTTGATGATCGCCTCTAAGATAATGATAGGCTTCATAAATAATTTCAAAGACAGGATGCGTGACATATCCGAAGGCGATGGCGACCTGCGCCTCAGACTGAACGTTAAGAGTCACGACGAGATAGGCACAGCGGCAAAATACGTAGATCACTTCATAGACACGGTTCACCGCGTTGTATCATCGACAATGCGCAACGCCGACGAAACATACGAGTCAAGCATCAGGCTTTCATCCACAGCGGAATCACTTTCAAACAACATACACGAGCAGATGGAGCTTGTTTCAAAGAGCGGAGAGCTCACATCAGAGGTAGGCAAAGAACTGGACATGACCGAAGAGATGGCTGTCACCACCACAGAGGTCATAGAAAAGGGAAACAAGCAGCTTGAAGAATTTACTGTGCACCTGAACACATTTTCCGCATCAATAGTTCAGGACAGCAAAAGACAGTCCGAGCTTTCCGAGCGCATCAAGGCGCTTAACGAGCAGATGGCGCAGATTTCAAGCGTTCTGGGCATGATAGCCGACATTGCCGACCAGACAAACCTGCTGGCGCTTAACGCATCCATAGAAGCCGCGAGAGCGGGCGAACACGGGCGCGGATTTGCCGTTGTCGCCGACGAGGTCAGAAAACTTGCCGAGCGAACCCAGGCGTCTCTGAGCACCATAAACTCAACCACGGGCGAGCTGGTGGACAGCGTTGAGTCCATAAGCAGAGAGACGGATAAACTTTCGAAAAAAATTCTGGGTGTCGCAGACCAGTCAAACGACCTTATAAGTCTGGCAAACAATACGAAAAACGATCTGGGGGTTTCGCTGAACACCTCCGCAACTCTCGTAGGCAAAACAACTCTCATCGCCACCAGAACTAAAGAGCTGATCCTGATCATGCAGCAGCTTTACAGCCTTTCAGAACGCAACACCCATGCCGGTGACGACGTAAGCCAGATTGCCGCGTCACTTAACGCAAAGGCGATGGAGCTTTCGTCCATGCTGAAACATTTCTCCGTATAAAACAGAAAAGGCGGTGTCACCCACCGCCATTTTTTATTTCATCTATTCTGTCAATATAACCAGCCACATCGAACTTTGACCGACAGCCGTTGCGGTTCATATAGCGTATCTTCCCGTAAACGGGTCGCTCCGTCCATGCTCTGTCGTGCACTCCGGCAACGCTCCACGCCACGCCCACATATCCGTTCGGGTCGCGCCCGTCCAGCGCATATGTATCATTAAGCAGAAGAGCATATCTGAACGCTGTTTCAGGGTCAGCAGTCCACTCCAATATCTTCTTCGCCCAGTACATCCGCATGTATCCGTGCATACGCCCCGTCAGCCGAATCTGGTTCTGCGCGGCATTCCAGAGCGTGTCGTGAGTTTCGACCAGCTCAAACTGTTCGTATGAATAGACGTAATCCCGTCTGTCGTCTCTGTGTTCATCAAGGGTTTTAAGCGCCCATGAATCCGCGCCGTCGATGCTGTCATAATACGGATTATATAAGCAGTAGTTATCCGACAGTTCCCGCCGCACGATAAGCTCTTCGATGTACGCGTCTTTATCCGCATCCGGCGCATCCGCCGCCAGAACGTTCAGAGCCGCCCTCTGCGGAGCAATATGTCCGAAATGAAAATACGGGGACATCATGGACTGCGCGTCAAAGTTGGGGTTATTCCGTTTTTCGTTATAGAAAGGCAGCTTTTCGCCTGTAAATTCATTCAGCGTTTCTGTTCCGGCTTTTGCTCCGGCGATAACAGGAAACAAACCGTCATACGGATACAGCGTCTCCGCCCTCTTCCAGTCCGGCGCCTGAACACTCTCAGAAAAAACAGCCTCCTGTCGGTTCATCTGCGGAAATTCCGTAAGAAATTCACCCAGAAGCCTGTGTATCTTAGGGCGTATGGTTCTCGCGGCATACTCCTGCTTATCGGAAGCGATGCGGCAGGGAACAACGTTGTGCGCATCCACCTCTATAACAGGAATGTCGAGCGCTGCCGCGACCTCTTCACGCCATGCCATAGGCACCTTCAGCGGCATAAAATCACATACAAGCGTATCAATTTTGTGGTATTTAACGAATTTCGGAATCTCTTCCTGCGGTCTGCCGATGAGCAGATAAAAAGGAATGTTGAGGGCTTCAAGCTCTTCAGCTGTCTCTTTCAGCCCGTTTATCATGAATCTGTAATGATATGAATTGCCGTTGGGAAAGCCCTGTGCAAGGCAGAAAACCACAGCAAACGCGCTGTCCGCCGCCTTTGCCAGCTCTGCGGCATAGATGAGCGCCCAGTTATCTTTTGCGCGCTGGTCTCTGGACATCCAGTAGACCGTTCTGCCCGCCTTCGCCTGTCTTTTGTTGAGTGAGTAAGTACGCCTTATATCCATAAGGCATTATACTATATAATGAGTGAAGCCGCCACTCCCCACATTGTGCAGCACACAACACCATCGAGGATACGCCATACTATCGGTTTTGCGAACACCCTTGCAAGTGCGGAACCAAACAGAACAAGGGCGAAGAACCATACTACGGAGGCTGTTGACGCACCAAGTCCGAAAACGTACCGTCCGCTGCCTATAAACCCTGCGCTGATACTGCCCACCAGAAGCACTGTGTCCAGATAGACGTGGGGATTGAGCACTGTCACGGCAACAGTGGCAAGAAGAGTCTTTTTAACACTGGTGTCAGTCTTTTCGTTCAGCTCCATTCTGCGATCGGAAAATGCAGACCGCAGAGAAAGAAGACCGTACCAGAAAAGGAAAGCCGCCCCGCCCCAAGTTGCAATTTTCATAAGGGTCGGATTGGAAGCGACGAACGAACCCACTCCGGCAACGCCTGTCATAATGAACAATACGTCGAAAATCGCGCATATCAGCGCCACCTTGAAGTGATGGTTCCTCTTTACGCTCTGGGTCAGAACAAAAGCGTTCTGCGCGCCTATCGCTATAATCAGTCCGGCTCCGGTTGAAAATCCGCTTACAAATGCAGTCATTTTACTCTCCTTTCGTCAGAGAACATATGACATCGGACATGAAAAGTAAAATTAATTGTTTTCATAATACATAAGTTTTGCTAATATTGACTTATGTACGATTACAAACTACTGGAAGCCTTCTGTGCCGTCGTCGAGTGCGGCGGGTTTGAAAAGGCGGCGGAAAAACTCTTTATAACTCAGTCGGCTGTGTCGCAACGCGTGCGTCAGCTTGAGGATGCGGCAAAGTCCGTTCTCCTTGTGCGCTCTAACCCGCCGGCACCGACGGATACGGGCAAAGCATTCATGGCACATTTTAACAAGGTACGTTCACTTGAACATGAGCTTGAAAGAACACTCAGCCACGAAGAGGACTGCGGCTTCACAAGCGTCTGCATAGGGCTTAACGCAGATACATTGGCAACGTGGTTTTTTGACGCTGTAGAGGAGACGGTTAAGCGTGAACGGATACTGCTGAAACTCCGTGTGGACGATCAGGAGGTGACGCACTCCATGCTGAAAAACGGAGAGGCAGCAGGATGCATCAGCACCAGAAGCGCACCCATGCAGGGATGCAGCGTGCATTACCTCGGCAAAACAACATACAGGATGTACGTTTCGCCTGCAAAACATATGGAGTGGTTCCCGAACGGGTTCACTGCGGAAGCGCTGCAAAAAGTGCCTGTCATAATTTACAACGAGAGGGACACTCTCCACACACAGATGTTCCGCAATGCGCTGGGCATGGAAAACGTCAGCCACCCAAGTCTTTACATCCCGTCGGTTGAAAAATATCTGGATGCCGTGATGCGCGGATTCGGAATAGGTATGATGCCCGACCAGCAGTGCCGCAGATACTTCGAAGACAGCTTGATAGAAGACGCGGCAGCGCCTTACACCGTTGAGGCGCACCTTTACTGGCACAGGTGGAACATCGGATCAAAACCGCTGGATGCGCTGACAAAAGCGCTGATTCGCTATTGTAAAGATGCGTGATGTAATATATTCTGAAAATTATTTGTTTGTTTGGAGGCATCCGTGAACGTTCATGACATAATCAAAAAAGTACGCAACAGAGAACCGTTTACCCACGGGGAAGTGGTTTCAATGCTGGAAATAGACCCGAAATCGCTGGAAGCACATTTATTAATGGGTGAAAGCGCCAGATTTTCCCGCGAACTGACTGGCAACACAGCAGAGGTTCACGGGCAGTTCGCCCTTAACCTTGCGCCCTGCCCTGTAAACTGCCGTTTCTGTGCGTTCGCCGCAAAATACGGAATATTCAAAGAACCTAAGGAACTCACAGTTCAGGAAGCTGTTGAATATGCGAAAGGCTTTGACAACGCGGATGAAAACGCCGCCGTCTTCCTTATGACCACAGCAAACTATGATTTCGGAAAATTTATAGAGATTTCGCAGGAAGTCAGAAAAATACTCCGCCCCGAAACCCTCATGATAGCCAACGTGGGCGATATGTCACCTGAACAGGCTGTTAAAATGAAATCCGCCGGATATAACGGCACATACCACGCCATCCGCATGGGCGAAGGCGACAAAACCAACGCACCCGTCAAACAGCGCCTGAAATCAATCCGCGCGTTTCAGGATGCGGGACTTATCGTCGGCACCTGCGTTGAACCCGTAGGACCCGAACACACCAACGATGAGATAGCCGAAAAGATACTACTCGCGGCATCCTTTGACCCCGCTTTCAGCGGAGCCATGCGCAGGATAACCATCCCCGGTTCTGATCTTGAGCAGTATGGAATGATTTCTGAACTGCGTCTGGCACAAATCGTCGCCATTACCCGAATAGCGACACCTGCGACAGTGGCGGGCAACTGCACCCACGAGCCGAACGTTATGGGGGCTGCGGCAGGTGCAAACCTCTTCTGGGCAGAGGTGGGCGCAAATCCCAGAGATACGAATGAAAAAACCGAAGAGAACAGAGGCATGTCCGTTGCGGACTGCTCAAAACTCTTTGCAGAGGCTGACTGGAACGTCGGCAAACGCCCCTCGGTCTATTATAAAAAAACACACAGAGTTCTTGCGGAGGCTTAAACCATGCTCGACAGCACACAGATAATCCTTTTCTGCTCAACGTCGCTCCTGCTCGCCATAACCCCCGGTCCTGACATCATTTATGTCATAACCCGCGGGATTACGCAGGGGCACAAAAGCGGCATGGCGGCGGCGGCTGGGTTCTCTCTGGGCAACATCGCGCATACCACCTTCGCCATTGTGGGGCTGTCGGCAATAATACGCTCAAGCGCAATGGCGTTCACCGCCATAAAAATCGCTGGCGCGCTCTATCTCATCTACATCGGCTGGAAAACATTCACCAGCAAAGGCGGAACGTCCGCCGCAAAAGATACTAAGATATTAAGCCCCAAGGCTGTTTTCATACAGAGCATCACGGCGAACGTGCTTAACCCGAAAGTGGCGCTGTTCTTCATCGCCTTCTTTCCGCAGTTCGTCAAACCGCAGAACGGACACCCCGCTATTCAGATGTCACTTCTGGGACTGCTGTTTATAATGTGCACCTTCGTGGTGTTCTCCGCATGTGCACTTTTCAGCGGACAGATAGGTGAAAAACTGAAAAACTCCAGAGGCGCAGGCTATCTGAACAAAGCGGCGGGCGCTGTTCTCATGGGGCTTGGCGTTGCGCTGGCTTTTTCAAAAAGATCATAAAAACTTGATGTAATTTTTATTACAAAAAGATATAATCGTCTCCGATGAATACGAATTATCAGGCATTTAAACTCGGAATAAAGGAAGGATTGCCCGTCGCCATAGGCGTTGCGGCATACGGTGTCGTATACGGAATGCTCACACAGGGCGTTCTCACAACATGGGAAACCGTTATGTCGTGCATGGTGGTTTTCGCGGGCGTATCGCAGATAATGGCGCTTGAGATGTGGAACACTCCGCTGCCGGTTTTCGCGATAATCCTTTCAACCTTCATAGTCAATATCCGCCACATCCTTATGGGCGCATCGATATATCCATATGCGGAAAAAGAAAAAAAACGTGTAAGCTATTTCAGTCTGTTCTTTATGGTGGACGAAGGCTGGGCACTGACCATGGGCAAGATGGCGCGCTCTGCGGAACGCATAGGCTACCTTGCCGGAACAGGATTCATTCTCTATTTCCTGTGGCTGGCTTCCGCCATGATAGGCAGACAGGCAGGATCATACATCCCCTCTCCGGAAAAGCTGGGTATCGACTTCGCACTGTCGGCGGTATTCATAACAATGGCAGTTTCCGGCTTCCGCGGCAGAAAGGATATTCCTGTGGTTGTGGTTGCGATAATAGTTTCATGCCTTTTCGAGCATTTTGTGGGCGGCAAATGGTATATACTGGCAGGCGGCATAGCAGGCGGACTTACAGCATGGGTGAGCTATGGACAAGACTAGTTTTCTGACCATCCTCGGAATGGGCGCTGCAACATATCTCACACGTGTTCTTGGTTTTTACATAGCCGGCAAGGTGAGCCTGACACCAAGATTCCGCTATGCACTGCAAAGCATCCCCATAGCGATTCTGGTTTCAATAGCGGCTCCGTCGATTATAAAGGGTTCCGTGGCAGAGATACTTTCGGCAATGGTCGTCATAGGTACGGCAATAACCGGGCGCGGGCTTCTCTTCTGCCTCGCTGTGGGCATCCTCGCCATCAACTTCTTCCGGTACGTTTTTTAGAGCATTTTACGAAATTAATGTTGAGATCGCGTTGTCGCTGTGCTCCTCGCGAAGACGGAAATAAATTTTGTCTCTGCGAACACATAAGCGGGTGAAGCAGTCTCAGTCTTTGGTATAATTTATATGTAAGGTGCCTAAAACGGGAGCGATTCCAGCAGTTTTCCTATCTTTTCAACTGATTTTTTGACCTTTGCGTCGGTCATGAGGTCGCGCTTGTCTTTCAGTATCTCCCCAAGCTCTTTTCCGAGGGTATTCCGCAGACTTTTACCCGCTTCTGAAACGGATTCTGGAAGGGCGTTTTTAGCCGAGAGCAGACGCATCGTGTCGGCAACGGAAGTCATACGAGGTATCAGCTTTTTCACTGCTTCAACAAAAAGTTCGTTGGCATTTACAAACTTGCGCACTGTCTCCGCTTTTTCCAGAGCCGACGCATAGCGTTTCGCCAGCGAATCAAACTCTCTGAGCACAGCCTCAAGCTCCGCAACCTGCTCATCGGAAACGGCGGTGGTCTCAGCGTTCAGCTTCTCCGCCATGGCGTTCACAGAGCTTGCGAACGACTGGGCAACGGCGTCAAAATTGCCGTCCTTTTCCATGGCTCCCATAAAAAGAGGATTATCTGTCAATATGTTATAGAGTTCCTGCTCGGCTTTTTTAAATTCAGGATCTGTGAGAAACATAGCGGTTCTGGAATAGATATTTGATATTCTGCGTCCGAAGCAGTCCCCCGTCTTCTCAGCCATCTCCCGAAGCTCGGCGCCGGCTCTGCCAAGTGTCATAAGCTCCGCGTATTCTTCACTGACAGCCTCAAGCTCGGCGTACTGCGCCTTAATTTCCTCTGCGCAATTCTTCATGGCAGAGATAAACTCATGCTTCTCCCTCGCCGCCTCCATTGCCGCGGCATATCTTTCCGCAGCCTCATGGTGACACCTAATAACATCAGTGACATTCGCGCTCATTACGCACCTCCGCTGTTTCAGAAAAAAGATGATAGCCTGTTACGCTTTATACTGCAAGGATTAATGAATCATCAGTCTGTCGCCGATGATGAGAAGAAAGAAGAGCATTGCCGAAAGATTGAGTGAGCCGAAACGGAGCGACGGTCTCTTCGCATAGCCAAATATGAACACAAGCGCCGGCACAACAGCGGCGACGCTTGCCGCAGCTGTATAACTGTTGGTATAGATGCCTGAAAACGGGATAAAAAGCAGTGCCGTAAGGTACGCGAAAGCCCACACCAGAACGAAAAGTCTGCTCTTGTCCGCACCGTAGGTAAATGTCAGCGTTTTGAATCCGGCATTTTTATAGTCTTCCGCATGAATATCTGCAAGGACGGCAAAATGAGGCGTCTGCCACAGATAAAGCACTGCTGTGACAAGTAAGATATTCGCATCGAAAGGATTTCCGCCTGCCATGCAGTAGCCGAGCACAGGGGGCATAGCGCCAGCCAGCCCGCCAAGCATAACAGAAAAAGGCGATAGTTTTTTCAACGGAGTATAGACGAAATTATACCCGGCAACAACGGCAACACCGATTGCTATTGCCCACAGACTGCCGCTTAATACAATAAAACTGAATCCGATGAGAATCAGCACCATCGCGAGCGCCAGAACCTCTTTAGGAAGGATATAACCGCCCGGCAAAGGTCTTTTCATCGTGCGTTTCATCAGCCTGTCGCTATCGCGCTCCTGATACTGGTTCAGGGCGGAACAGCCGAACGAAAGAAACACCGCCGCAGAAACAGCGTAAAGGTGCGTAAGCCCGATATGGTGAAAAGAAAGGCAGGCCCCCGCAAATGCGGAAAGGCCCACCATTGATGATAATCTAACTCTGAGAAGATGCTTTATACTGCGCATCTATTTCAGTGTGCTGATATATTCTATCAGCGCTTTTATGTCGTCGTCGCTGAGGGTCTCATACTCCGGCATGGAGGGTTCAAAGCCGTCAACTACATATTCGGAAGGATGTTTTATGGAGCTTATGATATACTCCACGCTCGCGGTCACTTCCATCTTTTTGCCGTCTTTTGTCACAGCGGTTTTTCTGTCCATCAGTCCTTTGAAACTGGGACCCACAAGCTCGCTTCCGTCAACAGAGTGGCATCCGGTGCATCCTTCGCGCTCTGCAATCTCCGCTCCTTTGGCTCCAGGTTGCGCGACCGGTTTACCGCCGCCTTTGAAATATCCGATTATCTTGCCGAGTTCCTCTTTTGTCAGCTCAAAGGGAGGCATCATATCCTCATAACCTTTGACTATATCCGCGGCAGGCTCGATAATTGATTTTTCAAGGTATGCGTCGTCTGCCTTGACGGTTTTCTCTTTACCGTTCTCAACGACAACAGTCTCACGTCCGTAGATACCCTTGAAGCTGGGACCCACAAGCTCCGTGCCGTCTGTTGTGTGGCAGTCGAAACAGCCGTGTTTTTTAAGCAGTTCTTCGCCTTCGTCGGGAACTTCCGCAGAGGCTGAGGCGTTCAGCCATTTGTCAAACTCGTCTTTGGGAACCACGACAACCTTTGAAAGCATATATGAGTGACGCACACCGCAGTATTCGGCGCATTGAATCTCATATTCCGCGGGTTCGCCGCTGTTGAACCATACATATGTGTGCATACCCGGCACTGTATCCATCTTAACGCGGAACGCCGCCACATAAAAACTGTGGATAACGTCAACGGAGGTAAGATCGACCTTTATGGGTGTGTCCGCAGGAACATACAGCTTGTCGCTGGTTTTTCCGTTTGGATACTCGAACTTCCAAGACCACATTCGGGCTGTGCATTTCACCTCGTAGCTGTTTGCGGGAGCTTCACGCAGCGCCTTGTAACCCACCCAGCCGTACCAGAACATAGCGCCCACGATAATGCAGGGGACAATGATCCAGATAATTTCCGCAACGAGGTTGCCCTCTATCTGCGCTGGAACAGGGTTGCGCTTTTTGCTGTATCTGAAAAGGAAATACAGTGTCACAGCAGTTATAAGGAACAGGATGATGAAGGATACCCCGAATATAAATTTAAATGCCGTGTCAACCTTGCTGACGGCATCAACCAATGTCGCGTCCATCTCAGCCTCCCCTGTATGCCAGATCGAAGAACGTCATGCCTATGAAGATGGCGAGTAACAGGAAACACAGAAAGACTATCGCCTGCATAAATCTGTTCTCATATTTCATATGCATAAAAAACAATATGACCAGCAGCGCCTTTGTGGTTGCCAGCGCAAGAGCCGCCGCAACATTCATAAAGCCCAGGTCAATGCGTGACACGGCAACAGTTATCGCCGTGAGAATCAGCAACAGACCGAGGATTATTCCGGCGGTCTTAATGCTCAGTATATGGTGTTTATGTTCATGATTTTCGCTCATACAGACCTCACAACACGAGATAAAACAGGGGAAACAGGAAAATCCAGATGAGGTCTACTATGTGCCAGTAAAGCCCCGCGTTCTCCAGTTTCACAAAGTCCTGCTGATTGATAACGTCCTTTTTCATGAACCACACCATGACGGAAAGCAGAATCGCGCCGATGATAACGTGTACGGCGTGAAGCCCCGTCATGAGGAAATACAGTCCGAAAAAGATATTCTCTCCGTGGGACAGCTCCCGCAGATGAGGCGAATCCGGCCATATGCCGTGGTGGAACTTCGCCCGCCACTCTATCGTCTTGTTTATGACGAAAATGCCGGCACAGGCTATCGTCAGATATGTAAAATTTACTGCGAGTTTCTTTTTTCCCTGCTGGATAAAGGTTATCGCCGCCGCTATGGCAAAGCTGGAGAAAAGCAGGACAACCGTGTTCAGAGTTCCGATGAAAACGTCAAGCTGCTTGCCGCCCACATGGAAATCCGCTCTGTATTCGTGCAGATATGCCGCATAGAGCACAAACATACCGCCGAAAAGCAGAACCTCTGTGAACAGGAACAGCCACATGCCGAGCTTCGCGCCGGCGTAGTCTTTGTGTGTGTTACTCATCCGGCGTTACCCCCTGAAAATCGTAAGGCTTGCGGGAGGTGTCCGGCTCCTTGTCAAAGTTCAGAAGAGGCGGCGGAGTGGGTATCGTCCACTCAAGTGTAGCGGCACCCCAAGGGTTGCGCCCTTTCAGCTCTTCGCCCTTCGTAAAGCCTCTGATGAGGTTTACAAGCATTATTATAACGCCCACGGCAAGAATCCACGAACCTACCGTGGATATCACATGCCCTTCCTGATACTGGGGCAGATAGTCGTAGTAACGTCTTGGCATCCCCTCAAGTCCGATGATGAACAGCGGAAAATAGAGGAGATTGAAACCTATGAACAGAATATAAAAAGCTACTTTAGCCACCGTTTTGTTGTACATCCTGCCGTAATATTTCGGCAGCCAGTAGTGCGCCGCGGCGAACATGCCGAAGCCGGTTCCGCCAAAGATAACGTAGTGGAAGTGGCTGACCACGAAATATGTGTCGTGTACATGGATATCCGTTCCAGCGGAACCAAGGATAAGCCCCGTAAGACCGCCCACGGAAAACAGAAAGATGAAACCCAGCGCATAAAGCAGCGGCGGGTCAACGGTTATGGAACCTTTGTAAAGGGTCGCAGTCCAGTTGAACACTTTAATAGCCGAAGGAATGGCGACAACGAATGTAAGCAGCGAGAAAATAAGCACCGCCGTGTCGCTCATGCCCGATGTAAACATATGGTGCGCCCACACCAGCGAGCCCGCAAAGGCTATCATAAGGCTGGAAAAGGCTATGGTCTTATACCCGAAAATAGGCTTTCGGGCAAATACAGGGATGATGTCCGAAACCACGCCCATAGCGGGAAGTATCATAATGTACACCGCGGGGTGGGAGTATATCCAGAAAAGATGCTGATAAAGGATCGGATCTCCACCCTTGTTCGGATCGAAAAGCCCGACGCCAAGCACCCTTTCAGCAAATATCAGAAGAACCGTTATACCAAGCACAGGCGTTGCGAGAACCTGAATCCAGCCTGTCGCATAGAGAGACCATGTGAAAAGCGGAATCTTCGTCCATGTCATGCCGGGCGCGCGGAGTCTGTGGATAGTGGTTATAAAGTTAAGTCCTGTCAGTATCGATGAAAAACCAAGGATGAACACCGCAATGACAGCCACTGAGACGTTGGTTGTGGTGAACTCCGAAAAAGGCACATAGAATGTCCAGCCGGTATCCGGAGCGCCGCCGCCTGTAAACAGAGACACAAGCGCCAGCAGGGTACCGCCAATATACAGATACCAAGAAAACAGGTTGAGACGCGGAAACGCCACATCCTCCGCCCCAAGCTGTATGGGCAGCACAAGGTTGCCTATAGCAGCGGGTATACTGGGGATGACCACGATGAAGATCATGATAACCCCATGCAGAGTGAATACCGTGTTGTAAGTCTGCGCGTCCATTATTGTTCTGCCAGGCGCGATAAGCTCAAGACGAATCGCAAGCCCAAGGCACAGTCCGGCGATGAACATTGCCAGAATAACATACATATACATAAGCCCGATGCGCTTATGGTCGGTCGTTGTCAGCCACGCCATTATCCCTGTGCGGCCGTTTCCCGAATCCTCCCAGAATGAAAGAGAGTTACTGCTCATCCGAACCTCGCTTTTTTCTCTTTTTTCCGCCAAAAAACAGATAGGATGCAAAAATTGCTATAACTAAAAGTACGATTATGCCGGAAACCTTCATAACATCGAAAACGTATTTCTTGCCCTGCGGGTCATAACTGAAGCAATATGCCACCAGTTTCTTGACCGACAGACCGGGGGTTTCCTTCTCCGCCTCAACAACCGACATGGTCATTTCAAAAGGCAGGATGTCCGTTCCGTAAAGATATCTGACTATCTTACCGCTCTTTGAAACAGCTATCACAGCCACAGGGTGCAAAAAGTCCCTGTCTTTACGCTGAAAACGGAATCCAAGCGCACTCATAAGTTTGTCTATATTCTCTTTGGAGCCTGTAAGAAATATCCATCCGCTGTCAGGTACAACACTGTTCGCCGCCTTCATGTAGTTTACCTTCTTTTCGGCGGCGGTTGCAGGCGTGTCAAACTCGTCAAAGCTGACGGAAACAACCTGAAATGTTTCCCCTGCCTTCATCTTCATCTGCGGGATGATATCGGCAAGCCTCGACTGGAGAAAGTTGCACACGTTGGGACAGCTGTAGTAAACAGGTGCGAAAAGCGTGGGCTTATCTACTACCTCTTTCAGGGTGACGGTGCGCCCGTCGGATGTCCGGAACTCAAGATCAAGCGGAATGGTCGAACCTAGATGCTCCGTAACGCCGACGTTTGCCTGTTCGGTCTTTGCCGGTTCCTTGTGCACGTGTTCATGTGTGTTCTGCGTGTCGTCTTCTGCGGACATATCCTCATGGTGCATATGTTCCATAGGTTTCCCGCCATCCGCGGCAAAAGCCGGACGGACAGTGAATGAACCTGCAAAACATATTATAGCCAGAAAGATACCCGCAAACTTTAAAGTTTGCTTTATCATACGCTTATTTCAGTTTTGAGATGTAATCTGCCAGAGCTTTAATCTCTTCGGGTGTCATTTTTGCCACCTGAGCTTTCATAACGGCTTTTTTCGATCCGCCGCCTGTGCCTGCCTGATAGGCAATGAGATCAGCTTCAATATCCTTAGCGGGCTGACCTTTGATGACTTCGCTCACTCCGAGAGCTTTTTTGGAACCATCGGTACCGTGGCAGCCTTTGCATTTGGCATAAAGAGCTGCTCCGTCCGCCGCGGCAAGGGCTGTTGAAACTGCTGTGAGAAATACAATAAATCCGATTGTCTTTTTCATGATTATATACCTCGCTAACAAAATAGGAGACGTAATTAATTCTATATTTTAAAACGCGATACGTCAAATAAACATTGTAAAGGCGTTATTCAATTTGTTTATTCAGCCTGCGGAGCACCGCCTCAGTTATCTCGAAACTGCGGCAGTCTGCCTTCATATCCTTCATAGCGTCTGCAAGAGCGATGAATGCGGAATCGTATATGCTTTTATGTGTGATGTTCATAGGAATAAAGGCGTTCTCCTCGCATATCGACATTGTCATGGCGCGTCGGCAGGCTTCGGCGTCGGCACTTGTAACCGAGCGGCAAACCAAAGGACGCACGGGATGTATGGCACATTCGCCCTCTCCGCCCAAAAAACCGCACGGAATATTCGCAACGATGCGCTCCTGCTCGTCATATCCTGCTATGCGCACCTTTATATTCCAGAGTTTTTCTCTGAGAGCTTCCGGACTGTCCGCTGAACGTGAGGATAGAAGATATGCGGCGATGTTGTCCGCCTCAAGGCACAAAACGGGAACATGGACGCGGCAACAATGGCTGCACCCTCTGCGACACTGCATGTGGGACGCTTCCTGTCCGGAAATGTCCTTTGCAGCTCTCTGCTGTGCCAATAGATATATCCGCTCCATAGTTTCCCCTGCGCTTTCGCCGGATTTGAGGGATTCGATGACGGATAAATAAACTGTTTCGTGGAAGTCATATATCCTTATGCCTGCCATGAAATAATTATAACACGGGGAATGTCACATACACAACATTGATAATAAAGAAATTTAGTTCAAATAACAACATGAACGCACGATTAAAATATTAACTTTTAATCAACTATGCGTCGTGCTCCGCGAACTCTTCATCCGCAAGATCTTTTGGGACGAAAACGCGGAAAAGCGAGCCTTTGTTCTGCACCGATTCAATCTCAAGTCTGCCTCTGTGCCCCTCAACAATTCGGGAGATAATGGAAAGACCAAGTCCGGTACCGGAAAATTCACGTTTAACGTTTGTCGCTCTGTAAAAGCGTTTGGTGACTTTTTCAATCTCGTCCGACGGGATACCCACTCCGGAATCCTCAACCTCTATCACGCTGTATTCCCCGATGTCTTTCAGCCTCACCCTGATAAAGCCGTCGCTGCGGCTGAATTTAACCGCGTTGGAAATGAGGTTCGCAAAAACGTGACGGAACGATTCCGCATCGGCATAAACAACGGCTTCTTCCGGTATCTCTATTTCAAACATGATATTTTTATCTGCAATTTCTTTTTCATGCTCCGCAGCAATCTCAGAAACCAGCCTTCTGATGTTCAGCGGCATAAAGTGATAAGGATACTGATTACTGTCCAGCCGCGAAAGAGTGATTATCTCGCTGAACAGAGTGTTCAGCAGTCTTGCACTTCTGGCTATGGTAGAGAGCGATTTTCCCTTTACATCCGGCGAGCAGTCCAGCCCCTGCGCAACGAGCAACTCGGAATAGGAAATTATCTTTGTCAGCGGTGTGCGCAGCTCGTGCGCAAGAGAATCGAGGATGTCTGATTTAAAGCTGTTTATGTTCTTCAGCTCGTCGTTTCTGGTCTGCAAAACTTCCAGAACAGTTCGGTACTGTTCCGTTACACGTGCAAGCTGTTCTTTGAGCCTGTCCTCGTTCTCAAGTATACTGTGGCGCATCATTTCGAACGCTTCAGAAAGCTCCTGAATCTCGTCTCCGGTCTTAATATTCACTTTTTTCGTGAAATCTCCGGTCTTATAAGAACCCGCCGCATCCGTGAGGGTCGAAAGGTTTTTAAGAACAGTCATACGCAGCAGCAGCGTAAGGGTAAGCACTATGCCCAGAAACGCGGCAAAACCTGTTATAAGATAGTTTCGGTTATTGACAGCCATTGCCTTTTCAAGCGCCTTCATGGGTATTGTAACGGATATACCTCCGCGCAGATCGCCTATCTTATACCCCTGATAGTCGTGGCACTCCATACAAGCCTTGTTAACGTAAAGCGGCGCCATATAACGGTAAAACCGCTCTTTTCCCAGAGTGATTATCTCCTGGTGTTCTTTAGCTCCCTGCGCAAAAAGCCCAAGCGCACGCACTTCGTACTCGTCCGGAGCATTCTCAGGATTGATAAGCTGCATACTGGTGATGTGGAAGCGGAAATCGGTCATACGGGCGGCATAGGTGGAAAGCTGTTTTGTTGCAACGGCAGGTACAGGCTGTATCTGATCCCTGTTCTCGGCAACCCACTGGCGCGTGACGACTATCATGTCAAACATGGTCTTTGCCTGAGTATGTGCCTGTTGCAAAAGAATCTTTTTCTGACTTTCCATGAACACGTTGGTCATGGCAAGTATTATGATAATGGTCACAAGTGTTATGCTGATGATCAGCTTAACTGTGAGTTTCATTTTTTGATCTTATAGCCGACGCCCGAAACGGTCTTGATAATATCCGGATTTTTAGGGTTTATCTCCACCTTCTGGCGCAGGTTCTTAATGTGCACATCCAGGCTTCGCGACCACGAATAAATGGAGTTTTTGCCCCATATGTCGTTCACTATGGTGTCGCGGGAAAGCACCTGTCCTGCTTTTTCTATGAAATAGACGAGGATGTCGTATTCTTTCGGGGTCAAACTTATCTTTTCACCTTTAATGAATACCTGCCTGTTGGCTCTGTCAATCTGCATATGGTGGAAAACGGTATCTTCACTGTCGTCCCCGTGCACCGTTGCAGGTTTCTCCGCACGACGCAGAATCGCTTTAACGCGGGCGATAAGTTCAATATTTTCGAACGGTTTGGTCATATAGTCATCCGCACCGTATTCAAGGCAGACAACCTTATCGGAAACGTTGTCACGGGCGGAAAGGATGAGAATCGGAACGTCGAGTTCACTTCTGATTATCTTGCATATCTGCTGACCATCGATGTCCGGCAGATTGAGATCCAGAACGATCATAGCCGGATTGTGCTCCCTCGCCAGAGAAAGACCGGTTATGCCGTTATGCGCTGTGAGTACGTTGTATTTTTCAAGATTGAGAAGCAATTTCAGTATATCAAGAATTTCCTGATCGTCATCAATAACCAAAATAGTCGTACTCATCAGTCACCCTGCGCAAAAAAATTAAGAGCGTTAATTTATAATCTTAACATTCTTTCGTGAAAAATGCAAAGTTCTCCGCACAAACAGATAAAAAACTGTCCGTGCGGAGAATAAATTAGCCTCTGGTTTTAAATTTGCTTACCATGATATGAAGGTCGTCAGCCTGCTTTTGCAGATCGGCAACGGTTGTTGTCACCTGCGCCAAAGCGTTGGAACTTTCGTCAATGCCGGACGATATCACCTGCGCGTTTTCGTTGATGTTGGCAATAGCTGTGACCTGTTCCTGAATGGAGCTGTTGATGGTCTGGTTGGTCGCGTTTATACTTCCCACAGATTCAACTATCTGTTCGAAAACATTCTCAGTATTTTCTATGGCTTTTGCACCGGAAACAACCTTGTTTGTTGCCTCCTGCATGTCGCTGGTGGCTGTCTTCGTTTCGTTCTGAAGGCTTACTATGATATTCTCTATCTCTTTTGTGGCGCTCTGGGTACGTTCAGCCAGTTTTCTGACCTCGTCTGCTACAACTGCAAAACCGCGTCCGTGCTCTCCCGCCCTTGCCGCTTCGATGGCGGCGTTGAGAGCGAGAAGGTTAGTCTGGTCGGCAATATCGTTGATAACGTTTGTAATGTTGCCTATTTCAGACGAAGAGTTCGCAAGACTGTCTATGGTTCTGCCAAGTTTCTCCACTTTTTCCCTGATACCCATAACTTCTGAAACGGAACTTAAAAGCTGTTCCTTCCCGCTTATGGTGAGTTTTTCAGCGTTCGCAGCCTGATCGTTCGCCTCGCCTATAGACAGCATAACCTGTTGTGAGGTGACGCTTATTTCTTCTGTTGCGCTGGCAACGGAAGTAACCTGACTTGCCTGATCCTGAAACGTGACCGTAAGCTCTTCTGTTGTGCTGGCAAGTTCTGTGCTGGCGGAGGCAACGTTTTCAGAGCCCTCTTTGACAATAGAGATAATCTCGTTAAGTTTGCCTATGAATTTATTGAAATGCTGTGCCATTTCGCCCATTTCGTCCCTGGAAAGAACGGCAAGGTCACGGGTAAGATCTCCCTCGCCCTCGGACACTTCTTTAAGAAACTGATTAATAGCTTTGATACTTTTTGTAAGCACACTTGAAAGGATAAATGCCACGATAACTATGCCTGCGGTTATCAGTATGGACATTCCCATGATAATAAAGATGGTTTTCTTGATAACAGAGTTAAGGTGAGCCTCTTTTGCGTTGACTGCGTCCTGAATATCGTCAACGTAAAAACCGGTACCCATTACCCAGCCCCATTTTTTAAGCCCAACGGCATAGCTGAGTTTTTCCACTTCAGTGTTTTTGGAAGCCTTGTACCACTGATAGCTGACATATCCGCCGCCCTTATCCGCTGCGTCTATAAGCTCCTTAAATATGTATACGCCGTTTTTATCCTGCATATCTATGAGATTTTTTCCTACAACTTCCGGTTTTGCTCTGTTTGCAAGGGCTATACCATCGTGATCGTTAAGGAAAATGTAACCGTCCGCACCATAATTAAGTTCCTGGATTTTCGCGGCAACTTTGGCTTTCGCTTCCTCATCGGTGGCGGAGGCATTGTCATATATATCCTTAATTGATGATATAGACAGATCTATGTACTGTTTCAATTCCTGTTCTTTTGCGTTGCGCATACTCTCTCTGAAATCCGCGATTTCAGACTCACCTATTTTTTTCAGCTGATAGTAAGTGAAAACACTGAGAAACAGTGCGGTGAGAAGTACGGGAACTACTGCCATTAAAGCAATTTTGTACCTTATAGAAAGACTCATTGTGCCTCCGGAAAAATAATCATTAATTGTGTTTATTTTGACAATTGTTACTTTTTATTCAATAAATTTCAAGCAAAATTACTATGCTCTTGAAATAACCGTTCTTTTATGTTCAATAGAAGAATGAAGACAATAACACTCAAAAAATTCAAAGACAAACTGGCAAGAAATAAAAATCCGTGGTTGTTTTCCGGCGCAATCCATTCAGCAGAAAAAGGGATTGTAAACGGTGAAGCGGTGATGGTTCTCGATTCCGATAAGCGTTTCGTGGCATACGGGTTTTACAGCGAACACAGCGCAATAGCCGTAAGGCTCTTTTCATGGAACGAAGAGGAGACCTTCGGCGCTGACACTTTTAACAGCAGACTCTCCTGCGCGGTTGCCGCGAGAAAAAGACTGATAAACCCCGAAAAAACCGACAGTTTCCGCCTGTTATACGGCGAGGCGGACGGACTGCCCGGTTACGTTGCGGATATCTACAACGGTCACATAAGCCTACAGGTGAACACAGCTTCCGCCGTGCATTACCTCTCTATGATGAAAGATGCGCTCATCAACATAGTAAGCCCCCTTTCCATATACGTCAGACCTGCCGACGAACTCGCAAAAAAAGAGATGATAAAATATCAGGAACAATGCATCCACGGCGAAACACCCGACAGTATACTGATAAAAGAGAACGGGCTTAAAATTTCCGCCAGCATGAAAAGCGGTCAGAAGACCGGATATTATTTTGACCAGCGCGAAAACAGAAGGATAGCGGCAGAATATGCCAGCGGTCAGGACGTTCTGGACTGCTTCTGCTATACCGGCGGATTTTCTCTTAATGCCGCTGCGAACGGAGCCAAACGCATAACAAGCGTGGATTCCTCCGCAGACGCCCTTGTAAACCTGAAAGAGAACTTCCGGCTGAACGGTTTTGACGCTCCGGAAACAACAAAAGCGGACATTTTTGAGTATCTTCGCGAAAGAAACGCGGATTCTGCAAAACACGATATAGTCATCCTCGACCCGCCGAAGCTGGCAAAGTCACAATCCGCTGTGGAACAGGCTTTGAGAGCTTATAAGGACCTGAACATGCTGGGGCTTAAAAAGGTGAAAAACAACGGGATGTTCTTCTCTTTCTCCTGTTCCGGCAGGGTTTCGAGAGAAGATTTTATAAAATCCATCGCATGGGCTGCAAAAGACGCAGGAAGAACCCTCAGAATAACAGGTTTTCTCTCACAGAGCGGCGACCACCCGATAAACCCTTTTTTCCCTGAATCAGAATACCTTAAAGGCATTGTCGGTATAGTTGAATAGCGCTCTTGTCATAATTTTGTGATTTATTGTTTTTCCGGTCAGTTTTTTATAGACTGCTACGTATTATTTGTATTATAAGTACAGATTATTTTTTTCGGTGGATAATGAGCAGCGCAAACGACATAGTAAGACTGGAAAGCATTTCAAAATCATTCGGCGGACACGGGGTTGTGCACAACCTCGACCTCTGCATCAAAGACGGCGAGTTCGTAACCCTTCTCGGACCGTCCGGTTGCGGGAAGACGACCCTTCTGCGCATCATAGCCGGTCTTGAAACTCAGGACTACGGCAAAGTGTTCATTGGCGGCAAAGACGTCAGCAATATCCCTCCGAACAAACGAGAGGTGAACACTGTTTTCCAGAGCTATGCTCTGTTCCCACATATGACGGTATTTGACAACGTGGCTTTCGGGCTTAAAATGAGCAAAGTTCCGAAAGAAGAGATAGAAGAACGTGTTAAAGAGGCGCTGGATACGGTTATGCTTGCGAACTTTGCAGACCGTATGCCTCAGAACCTCTCAGGCGGACAGCAGCAGAGAGTTGCTATTGCAAGAGCGATAGTTAAACGCCCCAAGGTACTCCTTCTGGACGAACCCCTCTCCGCACTTGACTTCAAACTCCGCAAACAGATGCAGACCGAGCTGAAACATATTCAGCGTAAGCTGGGCATCACCTTTGTCTTCGTTACACACGATCAGGAAGAGGCGCTCTCCATGTCCGACCGTGTGGTGGTTATGAACGAAGGAGTTATACAGCAGGACGGGTCGCCCAAAGAGGTCTATGAAAACCCGAAAAACATGTTCGTTGCAAAGTTTGTGGGCGAGATAAACGTTTTGCAGGCTGTAATTGAAAAGACAATAAACGGCAAACTGCGCGCCAATGTTGAGGGCAGACAGTGCCGTCTTACCAAGAAACACACGTATGTCGAGGGCGACAGTGTTAAACTGCTTCTGCGTCCCGAAGACATCCGACTTGAACATATTAAAGACGCGGACAGCGACTATCCGCTTCAGGGAATAATTGAAGAGACCACATACAAGGGCGCAACTCTGGATTCCATCGTCCGTCTGGACAGCGGTACCGTTATCATGGCGAGTGAGTTTTTCGACGAAGATGACCCCGAATTTGAATATAAAACCGGTGAAAAGGTCGCCGTCAAATGGGTTGACGGCTGGGAGGTACTGCTTCCCGATGACTGAAAAGAACCGTTTTAAAACCTTTTCCATAACACTCATCTCCGTCTGGCTCATCCTTCTGGTTCTGGTGCCAACGCTGATGGTTCTGGCTGTCAGTTTCATGACCAGCAACACACCCGGTGAGATTTCACCCGTTTTCACGCTGAGCAACTATAAAGCCATACTCGACCCGCTCTTTCTGCAAGTGCTCGCGGACTCTTTCGAGATGGCGTTCGTAACCACAGCTCTATGCCTGCTGATAGGCTACCCTTTTGCTTATAACCTTTCAAAATACAGGGGAAAATTCAAAAGCCTGCTGCTGGTGCTTATCATAATCCCTTTCTGGACAAGCTCGCTGATACGCACCTATGCAATCATCATAATAATAAAGACCAACGGAGTGCTGAACGGCATACTCATGGCGCTAGGCATCATAGACGAACCGCTCAGACTGATGTACACCGAGGCTGCGGTTCTCGTCGGCATGGTATATTCACTGCTGCCGTTCATGATTCTGCCGCTGTATGCTGTACTTGAAAAGCTGGACGGCAAACTCGTCGAGGCGGCAAAAGACCTCGGCGCCGGACGTATGCGAACCTTCTGGCACGTAGTTCTTCCCCTTTCCATGCCCGGAGTGATAGCCGGCAGTATGCTTGTTTTTCTGCCGACCCTCTGCCTTTTCTACATATCAGACGTTCTCGGCGGGGCAAAATCCCTTCTCATAGGCAACTTTATCCGCAACCAGTTCCTGCTTACCCGTAACTGGCCCATGGGCGCGGCTGCAAGCATGATACTCACGGTTCTGATGTTCATCATCATATACATCTATTACAGAAGCACTAAGAAAACAGGCAGGGAAGCCATATGATGCGTACACTTAAAATAGGTTATTCATCACTGGTTTATGCTTTCCTGTATGTGCCGATCTTCGTGCTTATCGTCTATTCGTTCAACGCGTCCAAATTCGGCACTACATGGCAGGGGTTTACCTTTAAATGGTACCAGAGCCTGCTGGACAACACTTCACTTATGACAGCCGCAGGCAACTCGGTTCTTGTGGCGACGCTATCGGCAACCTGCGCAACCATAATCGGTTCGCTGGCTGCGGTCACATTCTACAGATACACCTTTAAGGGTAAGAAAGCTGTAATGTCTCTGGTGTACATCCTTATGATGGCGCCGGACATCGTGATGGGTATCAGCCTTCTGATTCTCTTTGTCACGATACACATGGAGCCGGGGTTCATCACCCTTTTGCTCTCGCATATCACGTTCAACATACCGTTCGTCGCCGTAACCGTTATGTCCCGTATGAAGGGTTTTGACAAAAACCTCTTCGACGCGGCGGGAGACCTTGGCGCAACGGAATTTCAAACGGTACGCCACGTCATTTTCCCCATGATGCTTCCCGCTGTGGTTGCGGGGTGGCTGCTGGCGTTTACACTTTCAATGGATGATGTTATCATAAGTTTCTTTGTAACAGGTCCTGACTTTGAAATACTGCCTCTGCGCATCTATTCAATGGTCAGACTGGGGGTTAAGCCTGAGGTGAACGCGCTCTGCACCATAATGTTCACTCTGTCGCTTGTGATAGTTATGATATCTCAAATACTTAACAGGGAGAGAAAATGAAAAGACTGTTCTTTGCTATCCTTCTTTGTCTTCTGGCATCTTCAGCTTTCGCCAAAGAGGTGGTCTATGTCTACAACTGGTCGGAATATATCCCCGAACAGGTTCTTAGCAACTTTGAAAAAGAGACGGGCATAAAGGTTATCTACACCACCTATGACAGCAACGAGGTGATGTACTCAAAAGTGAAAGTGCTCGGCGGCAAAGGGTATGACGTTATCTTCCCGTCCACCTATTATGTGAACAGGATGCAGAAGGAAGGACTTCTCACTCCTCTTAACAGAAAGCTCCTGCCTAACTTCAAAAATATGGATCCGTCTCTGCTCAACAAAGAATACGATGCGGGCAACAAATACAGCGTGCCATATCTCTGGGGTTCAACGTCACTCGCCATCAACTCTGATTTTGTTGACGCAAAAAAAGCCAACACCTACCGCATCCTCTGGGATTCGAAATATAAAGGTAAGGTTATCCTCACTGACGACCTGCGCGAAGTTTTCCACATAGCGCTCAGGATACTTGGCTATTCCGGCAACGAGACCGACCCCGAAAAAATCAAAAAAGCCTATGAGCTTCTGCGTAAACTCCGCCCAAACGTGCGTGTTTACAACTCCGATTCGCCCAAGGTACCGTTCATCAACGGCGAAGTGACCCTCGGTCTGACATTCAACGGTGAAATGTATGCCGCTGCGCAGGAAAACCCTTCAATCAAATATATCTACCCCAAAGAGGGAGCTATCTTCTGGGTGGACAGCATGTGCATACCCAAAGGATCCAAAAACGTTGCGAACGCGCATAAATTCATCAACTACATTATGAAACCGGAAGTTGCTAAAATGATAAGCGAAGAAGTGGGCTACCCCAGCCCCAACAAGGCGGGCGTGGCGCTTCTGGACAAATCCGTGCGCACAAACCAGACGATTTATCCTCCGCTCAGTATCATCAAACAGGGTGAGTTTCAGCTTGATGTCGGCGACGCCATCAAGGTTTATGAAAAATACTGGAATATGCTGAAATCAGGTAAGTAATAAACAGAGCGGAGGCTGAAACCTCCGCTTTTTTTCTATCGGAACAGGCATTATTAACCGTTTCAAGTAGCCAACAACCCGGCTTTTATTGTTAATTTATCTTAGTTCCAAGTCGCTATCTTTTCAGCAGGGCAGCTTATTTATTTTGATTGTTTGCTCCCCATTCACATAAGCCTTCCAAAACAGGCAAAAGCGTCTCTGCTTTAGCTGTCAAACGATACTCAACTTTAGGAGGAATCTGAGGATACTCTTTTCGTTCTACCAAACCATCTGATTCCAGTTCTTTCAATTGCGAACTCAATACCTTAAAGGTAATCGAGCCGACCTGCCTTTTCAGATCATTAAAGCGTATCGGCTGGTTTTCTGCTAAAAGGTATATTATAACCATTTTCCACTTACCGCCAATCACTGACAAGGTGTACCCGAAAGGCGTATCCTGGATATTTTTCACCTGACCTTTATATGCAGCCATTCCCATAACTGACACTATCCTTTTTAATAGTACCTATTAATAAAGTGCGTACTGTTTATTATTTTCTGCATTGTTATACTAAATTTACCTCAAAGTAAAGGAGAGAGAAAATGGCTAATATTAAAACTTACAACCATAATCTTTGGGATCATGGCATTTCACAAGCATACAGTGTGAATGGCACGATTTATATTTCCGGGCAATTTTCCCATGATTCAGAGGGCACATTTATTGGCGAAGGTGACATTGAAACGCAAACTCGCCAGACATTTAAAAATCTTGACCACGTGTTATCGGAGTTTGGTATCACTAAATCCAACATCGCTTATGTGGAAATTTATCTGGCAGATGCCGTGGAACATTCTGATTCCGCCATAAGGCTGTTTAAAGAATACTTAGGAAACCACCATCCTGCCGGAACTCTTATAGGAGTGCCGCATTTTGCATTTCCTGCACAATTAATTGAAATAAGTGCTGTCGCATATCAGGACTGATGCTCTATCAGGCTGTAAAATGTGGAACGTTTCATAAGACCTTTCATTGCTATCGGACCGATAAAACAAAAAAGGCGGTTATCTGAACTGTTCTTTAAATTTGGACACAATAAAAAAAGCCTTTTGGCGAAAGTTTGGGGGCTTTTTTTACTGTCCAAAAAAACAGAGGACTGTTCAAAATATACGTCTTTTTCTGTTCAGGCGGGTGGTTGATAGATTTCTTACAATTTAAACCTATTACTTCTATTGTTATTTTTACCTTTTTGATTCATAATTTCACATACTAATTATTACGGTGTATTATGCGATACCTTAAACTTTTTATAATTTTGTCATTAACTGCTTTTCTCTTCTCTTGCGGAGGCGGTACAACTACCTCGAAAAGCAAAAATACCAGTATAGAAATTAAACTGGAGCTGCCGAATAACTCCAAAAAGAAGACCAAAACTAATCCCAGATTTACTGTAGGCAACACCAGCATATCTCAGGTTCTGATAGGCTACGGACCCACAGGCGAAACACAGACCACAATAGATGTCACCACCGAGGCGGAAAACCAGTCGTCCGTGACCATACCTGACCTTGAAGCCGGCAAGGAGTACAGTTTCACTGTTTCCGCATTCAGCGGAACGGAGACCCTTGTCTGTCAGGGCGGCGACACACTGACCATTGTACCCAATACCGTTTCCGACCTTACACTGACCTGTTCGTTCGAGGATAAATATGCCATTGAAAACTTTGTTTTCAGTATAGAATCAAAGGTTATCAACGACACATTGTCCGAATCGGCTATGGAAGATTATGTCGCGGACGAAAGTGATTTCGGTATTTTCAACGGTATGGACAGAAACACTTTTATAACAGATTTCGTTACGAAGCGTGCGGAGATGAAAAGCAACGGACTCAGCCTTATTTCCGTTCAGATGCTCAACCCAAGGATGAAACTGCCCAGAGCAAAGATGAAAACCTCATCGAAAACCTCTGAGGACACAGCCACCGCACAAGTTAAATACATATACAGCGACGGTTCGTATAAATTCGAAGAGATGTGGGCTGCGAAAATTAACGACGAATGGAAACTTACAGGTAACGGACACCATTACGACCTCGCCATAGAGAATCAGGCGGCACAGCTTTTCAGTACCAGCGGGCAGACGACACCTGTTAAGGTGGCGGGGATTTCAGTCGGTGCAGGGTCAATATCCAGCGAGAACATAACGTCATTCAATATGACAGGCAACGGAATAAACAGCTCCGCTTATGTTATGTCGGAAGGTCTGAACTTCTTTTACGCAAAACTCGCTTCACCCTCCACTTCCTACTTTTTTCATGAGATAAACGAAAATATGACCATGTACACCGGAGCACCCGCTGTTAAAGACGGCAATCCGTTCACTTTTGCCATTACAGACAGCAATTCCGGATCCAAAACTGAAACGCTGTATATTCGGGGCGACGGTATAACGTCCTCATACATGAGCGGCAACGTATTCCCCACTGCGGCAGTTGCGGCGGGCAACACATGCACGAAGAACATTACGGTCACACTGCCGACCGCTTACACACCAAGCTGGGCAGAGATACAGTTTTTCACTGTCTCAAACCAGAACACAAGTCATATCATTAAGGGCAGAGTGCCGCTCACAATGTCCACCGTATCAGTTGACCTCGGCGATATCATCCCGGCGACACAGACATACGGAGAAATGAAACTCACAACCTATGACCCATCTGGCAGAGCATTTGCAACCTTCTATTCGTTCGATAATCTTGGACTGGTGACCGGAACGGCATGTACATCCGGAGGCGGCGATGGCGGTGACGACGGCGACGATGACGTTATCGTGGACGGATATTACAAGATTTACGACATATTCGATGAGATTCAGGAAAATTTATTCAGCACCGCATTCAAAGACTTTAAAAAGAATGCGGACAACTCGTTCTCCGCACTTCTCGCTACCGATCTTCTCTCACCCGGTTATAATGATTTTAACGGTTACTATGAACCCCTTCTGGCTAACTTCGATGCCGACGGCAAAGTTCTGAACGCATATTCCATTGAGCATGTGAACCCTGACTCTGCAAACACTGTATCCAGAGTCAAGCTGCTCACCGCCTCGGACGGAACACAATACATCGTTGCCGGAAACTATGACATCGACGGACGCTTTGTCACATTGATGAAGATAAGTTCAAGCGGAGACAGCATTAGCTGGATAAAAAAATATCAGAGCGCCGATACCGACTATAACCAGTTTCACAAATTCATTGATGCGGCTCTGGTTTCCGATTCCTCTGGCGATGCAGACTCAACGAACGATATCGTGCTTCTTATAAAAGGGAAAAACAATTCTAACTCATACAACGCAAACACCATGCTGCTGAAAGTTTCATCATCGGATGGCAGCATTATGAACTCTAACCTCATAGATGTCACAAATACAGAAGGCGGAGTACTCCCCTTTAAACTGGCTGTTGTCAAACCGTACGATACTGTTGTTGTCCTTGCCTACACATACGCAATGGACACACAGAACCACACTACGCTCTCTCTGATCGCGCTTGACTCTTCTCTCGCATACCAGTCGTCCAAGGAGATTTATGAAGGTTATGAGAATATCGTCAATGTAATCGCTGACAACGGTGCAGACGACTCGCTTATGGATCTCGTGGATATGTCCGTAGGAATAAACGGTAAAATTTACCTCTCGCTTGTGCCGGAGGACTATTCAAACGCTTATGCGGCGGAGATTTCCACCGATTTCAACACAGGCTCGTTCAACATCAATTCCGTTTCCATGATAGCTCTTGAGGATACAGACTCCTCATACACGGAATACAAGGCTAAGATAGCCGTAACAAAAGCACCATCTGAAACGGAAAACCTGATTTATTATTACATTCTTACCTCAGGCGTAATGTCCGGAGACACACAGATTATGATAAATGACCACTCCATTGCCCAGCTTTCCGAGTCCGCCTTTGTCACCTCAGGCGAAGGACTCAACTGGGTCTACACTCTTCCAGGCGGGATCTTTTTCGATACCCATCTGTATGCAGGGGCGGCATCTTCCGTTTTCATCGTCAATACAGGTATGGTAATGAGCATGAATGTGGATGGGGAAGTAAGTGACGCTGATTTGGAAAATGCTGACGACAGGCTTTCATTTGAAACCACGTCCGTCAGTCTTCCGAGCCAGATAATAACGTACAACACCAGCGCGATAACCGATATGAACGCCACTGTTCTGGGCAGCAGCTTATATAACATGGTTGAAAGACCGCTACTTGGCGCAAGCATATTTGGCAGCAATTAAATCATTAAAAAAGGCGGAAAGTTTTGCTTTCCGCCTCTGACTGATTACAAATCGGTTAAAACTCTATGAGATTAGTTCACAGCTAAAGCTGTTTCGTACAGCCTTTGGCTAGTGCCGCGTCAGCCTGTGGCTTCCTCGCAATGACAGCAACTTCCGTCTTTGCGAGGACTGAAAGGACGAAGCAATCCAGTCTTTTTTATTATTTGTCAACAACCTAAGGCGGAAAGTTTTGCTTTCCGCCTTTATTTTTTCATTTAAGAAGTTCTTACTTACTCTGCTCTTTCGCCCAGCTGTCTTTTAAACCTACGGTTTTGTTGAACACTGGCTTTCCGGGTTTCGAGTCCTTATCGCCGGTGAAGTATCCCACGCGCAGAAACTGATATTTCCGCATCGGTTCAACGTCTTTCAGCGAAGGTTCCGCCAGACAGGTCACAACTTTCAGCGAATCGGGATTGATATTCGCCGTAAAGTCCATGCCCTCCGGTGCTTTGTCGGGGTTCGGAGTGCTGAAAAGATGCTCGTACATCCTGACTTCCGCATCGATGCAGTGGCGGGCACTTACCCAGTGGGCAGTACCTTTCACCTTGCGTCCGTCCTCCGTCCATCCGCCACGGCTCGCGGGGTCATAGGTGCAGTGAAGCTCGACGATGTTGCCGTCGGCGTCCTTTATGACTTCTTCGCACTTTATGTAATATGCGTGTTTAAGTCGCATTTCCTGTCCGGGCGACAGTCTGAAATACTTTTTAGGCGGGTTCTCCATAAAGTCGTCCCGCTCAATGTATACTTCGCGGCAGAAAGGAACCTGTCTTGAGCCGTCCGCCTCGTTTTCAGGGTTGTTTTCCGCATCGAGCCATTCCTCTTTGTCCTCAGGATAGTTGGTTATGACCAGTTTAAGCGGATCTGTGACAACCATTACCCTCTGTGCGATTTTGTTAAGATCTTCCCGCAGGCAGTATTCAAGCTGACCGTAATCCACAAGGCTGTTGCTTTTGGCAACTCCTATCATCTCGGCAAAATTTCTTATCGCTTCGGGGGTGAAGCCTCTGCGGCGCAGTCCGGCTATTGTGGGCATACGGGGGTCGTCCCAGCCGTTAACGAAATTCTTCTGAACAAGCGTCAGGAGTTTCCTTTTGCTCATTACGGTGTATGTGAGGTTCAGCCTCGCAAACTCTATCTGCTGCGGATGAAAAACGCCAAGCTCTTCCAGAAACCAGTCGTAAAGAGGTCTGTGGTCTTCAAACTCCAGCGTACAGATGGAGTGCGTTATCTTTTCAAGCGAGTCCTCAAGCCCGTGTGCAAAGTCGTACATTGGATAGATGCACCATTTGTCACCTGTGCGGTGATGGTGCGCGTGCGCGATTCGATAGATAACCGGGTCGCGCATGTTCATATTAGGCGATGCCATATCTATCTTAGCACGAAGAACTTTTTCGCCGTCGGCGAACTCTCCGTTTCTCATGCGGTCAAACAGGTCGAGGTTTTCCTCAACGCTTCTGTTGCGATACGGGCTTTCTTCGCCCGGCTCTTTCAGTGTACCACGTGTTCTGCGCATCTCATCGGCATTCAGCTCGCAGACGTATGCCTTACCTTTTTTTATAAGGTCTACTGCACATTCATAGAAAAATTCAAAATAATCGGAGGCATAAAACTCTCTGTCCTCCCAGTCAAACCCCAGCCACCGCACATCTTCACGGATGGAGTCAACGTACTCCACATCTTCTTTAACGGGGTTTGTGTCGTCATAGCGCAGGTTGCACTTGCCGCCGAACTCACGCGCCAGCCCGAAGTTTATACAGATGGACTTTGCGTGTCCGATATGCAGATATCCGTTTGGTTCCGGCGGGAAACGGGTGTGGACTCTGCCATCGTTCTTGCCCTCTTCCAGATCCTTACGGATGATATTTTTCAAAAAATTGGACGGTTTGGATACTTCTTCTTCCATGCTTAATCCTTTAAACGTTTTTTTCTATCCATGCGGACGCCGCCGCAACCCTGCGTTTAACGCAGTCTTTGCCCATAAGCTCCAGCATGTCAAACAGATCCGGACCGCCGCCAACGCCTGTCACGGCGAGTCTTACAGCGGGGTTTATCTTTCCTGCGGACATACCAAGTTCGTCAGCTATGCCATGGAAAAGCTCTTCAAGAGCGGCTCTGTTCCATACGGCAACGCTGTCTGCTTTTTCAGCTATCTTATCGAAAGCGGGCTTAACAGCTGCTGTGAACTGCTTGCCTGATTGTTTCGCGTCGTAATCTTCAGGATCTTTGAAAAAATAGCCGCCATTATCGCCAAATTCAGTGACCTTTTTGCAGCGCACTCTGAACAGCGATACCACACGCTCTTTGTATTCAGAAGGAAAGTCAGCCACAGGCAGACCCTTTTCAGCCCACATGGGTTCAACATCCGCAAGGAGTTTTGCGGAATCGTAATGCTCCATGTATTGACCGTTCATCCATGTCAGCTTGTCTTCGTCGAAAACTGAAGGTTTCGCTGAGATGCGGTTCATATCGAACGCCTCGGTTATCTCCTCAACGCTCATGATCTCTCTGTCGTCGCCGGGGTTCCAGCCAAGAAGCGAAAGGAAATTCAAAAGTGCTTCCGGCAGATAGCCCGCGCGTTTGTAGTCCATCACCGAAGCCGCGCCTTTACGTTTGGACAGTTTTCCGCCGTCGGGGGAAAGGATAACGGGGAGATGTGCTATGACCGGCGGCTGCCAGCCAAATGCCTTATAGAGCAGGATGTGGCGTGGTGTACTCGCTATCCATTCGTCGCCGCGCAGAACGTGGGATATCTCCATCAGGTGATCGTCAACAACGCTTGCAAGGTGGTACGTGGGATAGCCGTCGGTCTTCATAAGCACGGTGTCGTCAACCATTGTAACCGGGGTCTCTATCTCTCCGCGTATGCCGTCAATGAAGGCTATACTGCCTTCCAGCGGCGCTTTCAGCCTGAGAACGTAAGGTTCGCCCGCATCTATGCGTTTTTGTGCCTCTTCTTTGGGTATCTCGCGGCATCTTCTGTCATATCCGCCGTGCTGTTCCTTGCGCAATTCCTTCTCTTTGCGCATCTTTTCCAGACGCTCCGGTGTACAGAAACATGGATAAACCTGTCCTCTGTCCCAGAGTATCTGAGCGTATTTCTTATATATGTCAAGCCTTTCAGACTGGATATATGGACCGAAGTCTCCGCCCTTTTCAGGACCCTCCGTCCATTCAATACCCATCCATTTCAGGCTTTCGAATATCTCTTTGAGTGAATCCTCCTGAAAACGTGTTCTGTCTGTATCCTCTATGCGAAGAATAAACGTTCCACCTGTTTTTTTTGCAAACAGGTAATTAAAAAGGGCTGTTCTTGCGCCGCCAACGTGCAGATAGCCCGTGGGCGACGGTGCGAAGCGCACCCTGATACGATTTTCGCTCATTTTGACTCCTGAAAAGAAAAATCTAATTCACAATACCGATTAACCTGCTATACTAACTTATTCCAAGTTTATTTTCAACATCGGAAGCACTTATTATTTTTATCTGCGGTATGCGTTTTTTTGCACACGGGAGAAACAATGAATCATAAGCTGGATTCAGATCCTTTCGATATATACGTCACGACCTCCTTCGACATCGCCTACGCCCTTTCAAGGGCTCTGGACCTTGTTAACCCAATGATAAACAACCACCACCAGCGTGTCGCTTTCATAGCCGGAAGCATCGCCTCGGAAGCCGGACTCTCGGAAAAGGACGTAGAAAACATTGTGCTTGCATCGCTTATACACGACATCGGCGTCGTTATGGAGAATGAATTTCTTGAACTGGCGGACACCAGTGAAAAGAAGGGCGATTCGGAATACTGTCACGCCATAGTCGGCTCCCACCTTCTGACCTGCCTGAAGCTGTTTCCGGAACTGCCCGCTCTGGTCAAATATCACCACTCGCCATACGGTGGAGAAATCAACCATCTCGCAGAAACCTGCGACGAGGTTATCCCTAACGGTGCGATGGTCATTCATCTTGCAGACCGGATAGACGTTCTTCTGAACCGCTCCGAACCGTCTCTGGATCAAAAAAACAGTATAATAGAGAACGTGAACAGGTTCGGCGGAACAAAGTTCAACCCCGAACATCTCGCAGCGTTCAACAGACTGGCGGAAAAGGAATCCTTCTGGTTCGACATCGAAGAGCAGGAGAAATATAAACTGCTTAAATACAAATTCCGCTTCTCACACATAAACATGAATATCGACAGTATCCTGGAGATGGCAAAACTTTTAAGCCGCATCATAGACTTCCGCTGTGTTTTCACAGCGAACCACTCCGCAGGTGTTGCCGCCGTTGCAAAGCTGATAACCGAGAAGCTGGGTTTTGCGGAACGGGACTGCAAATCCATGATGATAGCAGGATATCTCCACGACATAGGCAAACTGGCAATACCCTCCTCTATCCTCTATAAACAGAGCAGTCTGGAAGAGGAAGAGGTGCTCATCCTGCGCAAACATCCGTATTACACCTATTCGATTCTGAATACCTTTCAGATATTCGACAAGATAAAAAACTGGGCTGCGTTCCACCACGAGTGTCTGGACGGTTCGGGCTATCCTTTCCACCTTTCCGACGACAAGCTGGATATCGGATGCCGCATCCTCGCGCTGGCGGACATTGTTACCGCGCTGACAGAGGAACGCCCTTACAGAAGCTCCATGCCCAAAGGAAAGGTTGCCCAGATAATTCATGAGATGGTCAGCGGCGGAAAACTCGACGTAAAAGTCGCTTCAACCGTGATCGAAAATTTTGAGGAAATAAATGATGTCAGACAGTTAAGTCAGGCGGAAGAGATGAAAACTTTTGAACTGTTCAAAGACGCTATAATGAAAAACAGAATTTGCCAGAAGAACATTAGGTTCATCACGGCATTGCAGTGATGAACCGTGATATTCATGCCTGTCAGGCAGTTTTGTTATCGAAGAACTGAAGCATTGTTTTCTGCTTCTCTTCCTGAGCCACCTGTTTGGGGATTACTTTCTTTTTGGATTCATGTTTAATTTCGAAGTAACATTTGTAGATCGCGCCGCAATTGTCGCAGCGTACTGCGCCAGCCTGTTTAACAGTTATCTTAGCACCGCAGTCTTTACATTCAAAGGACTTCTTAGCCATCGTATCAACTCCGCATCATTAAGAACACATGGTTTTTGACGTTATCCGTCACTTAATAATGCACAATATCACATTCGTTCCAAAATTAATGTCAAATTAATGCAATATTTGTTAAACCTGTTAAACAATAAAGAAAAGGGACATATGTGCAAACATATATCCCTTTGAAGTGATATGTTAAATCTCAGTTGCCTATCATGATATCTGTTTTAATATTGATAATCTGCATGGGTAAGGCTGTGTTGTCCCCCGTTTCCGCATTCACGGCAGGCACAAACGGAGTGCCCGTGACGTCGTTTCCGGAGCTTGAGGTTCCGGCGGCAAGAGTAAGTCCCAGCATGTTCTCAAGATTGAGCAGACCTGTACCATATGCCTGTCCTGCTGAGCTGATATTGTATATCCTGTCACCCATGGAAACAAGGACAGACGAATCAGGTGCCGGAGACATGGCAAAACCGGTCTGTGTGGTGGCATATCCCGGAATACCTCTTAACCATGAAATGTTTCCGGCATTCATATCTATACCCATGAGACCGTTGTAACTTTCTGTCGTGGCTCCGTGGTAAACGCCCTCAAAATACAGATACAGCATTCCCAGACTGTCCATTATCTCGGTTCTTTCGATATCAAATGTGTATTGAGAGTCCTGAGGAACCATAACATAATGGTTCACAGCTCCGAAGGCATATACAGTATCGTCTGTACTGAGATTGTGCTGAATCTCATCCAGAACAGGCTGATAACTCAGTCCCTCCGCTGGTTTCTCCGTATATGTTACATATATTTTGTCTGTGGAGTTGCTGACAACCAGTTTCGGTTCAGCCACATATCTGTTTATTACAAATGCGCTGTTGGCAACTATATTCAAATCAGAATCCAGCGCTATCAGTTTGAACGTACGCTTATCAACCGTAACGTCGCGCTGAGTCAGCAGAATTATTCTGTTTTTGCTTTTCAGAACGTCCATACCAACGGGTTTAACCTCTCTGGTCGCAACAGTATTGCTGAGGTTAACAGCAGCGACTACCTGTCCGCTGGTTGCGGAAACCTTGATAATATTAACGCATTCCACTCCATTCTTCACACCCTTGAGCACAACGGCAAGCTGTGTTGAACCATTGATAAGATCCATAGCAATAAATGAGGGTTCGGTGCTCGTCCCGTCGCTTCCGTTTGAATAGGTGTTTATCCATTTGATAGTGGTAAGGTCAGCGGATATACGCATTATAACAACTTTGTTTGTGTCTTTAATTCCGGCGGTAAGAAGCATCTCCCCTCCGGAAACAGTTATTACCTTAACGTTGTATAATCCCATGTCATATTTAGGAATATTCACTATTGCAGCTATCATCTTCTGTAATTTAGGCGTAACGTTGCCCTTCATTACGACAGGGTTATAGTTTGTATAGTCGGAAGTTGTTGAATAGGTGAATCCAGCCGCCATAAAACCTGTGAACACCGGATAATAGTGCATAGCGGTTACAGTCAATGCTCCATCTCCGCTACGGTAAAAGCTGCTCCCGAAGCCACTGCCGAACGCCGGAAAAGGTTCGGAAGGCAGTTCACCTTCTATGGCATATGCGTTAAAATAAGCATACGGCATGTAGACGGTGTATACGCTGTCGTTCTCGTCGTAGAAACTGAAAATGAAATACCCGTCTTCAACATAAGGGATGGTAAGTTCGCTCAAATCTATTGAAAACGACGGGTCTTGCAGTGAAAGCCACCCTGAATTATATTCTGATTGCCCGGGGTTTGCATACAGGAAATACCTTACCTCTGCACGCACAGCCCATGAAGGAAGCTGGACAAAAAACGAATATTTGTCAGCACTCTTCATAGGTGTCACCAGAGGTTTTTCAGTAAAGTCAGGTGCGTCAAAATCGTGGCTGCCGCGGATGCGGTATGACTCTGTTAAGACCTCCTGACCGTTTTCAGCTTCAAACTGCACGGATGAACCGCTTGTAACGTCACCGCTGTATTTTATAAGAGAGTAGTTTATATCGTCAGGCATAGTCGCGTTCGCATCATATGGTGTATTACGACGCATAAATATGTCGTTGGTATCTGGGTCGAACACTTTGGAAAAAGCAGTCGTTTCTATGCCGCTACCGGAAACCGACAGTCCGTTTATGTTTTCCAAACCATCGTCATGATTTTTATAAACGTCAAGCCCGTATATTGTCTCCGGAGTGTCGCTCATTATCTCAACAGCCGCGTGCCGCACTTTAAAACCATACGGTGCGTTGTTTCCGGCCATCTTCCACTCGTCGTTCTCTAAAACGAAGGTGACATCGTCAAAATCAACCGTTCCGTCGGAATATACAAATTTCAACAAATAACCTGCTCCGCTGACAACTGTCCCGTCGTTTCTGCCTGTCGGTTTCCCGACAGCTTTTCTGTCCCAGCGGACGAGTTCCACACCGGAAAGGGTCACATCAGGATCGAATTTGAAATCACTTTCGTAAGGTTCAATCATGTTCGCTATGAAAGCGGCTCTGTCCATGCCGTCTTTAATTCCGAAATTCTCCGCAACAACCTCTTCCGCCTGTACCTGAGTAAGCGTTCCCGCCTCGCTTGCGGAAGCTGTTTTGAACACGAGGTTTTCAACTGCATTCAGGTCTCTGAAAGTACATGTGAGGTTAACGTCCACCACCTCACCGGGGATTATCGTAGCGTCGTCGCCCCCCATACACACCATTGTGCCGTCAGGGTCATATGCAGCAACATAAAAGCTGTATTCCTCGCCCGGTTCAAGACCGTTTATGTAAATATCGTCATTATTTTCAACGTTGTGAATGACCTCAGTCGCGTAATGCTCTGTGTCATGGTCATAACCTATCTGTATAGAGTTGATAAGCGTGCTGCCGACCTGCATCCTTTTCGTCACGCCGCCGGAAGATTTACTGAATTTTTCGAACTGAAGATTGACTTTTGCTGAATATCTGCTCTTGGAAGTTGTCGTCCCTCCACCACAAGAAATTATAAATAAAGCAAAAATTAATATTATAACAAGCCTTGCCTTAAACACTGCGCGCCTCCATTGTACTCCTGCTCACCTGAAACCAGTATATACAAGCAAAGGCGCTGAAACAACAGAACTTATGTTTTTATCAAGCATAAATTTATATTTTTCTGAATATAGGGGAAAGGTTTTCCAGACAGGGCAGAACACCCCTGACAGACGATAACTCCTCCGGTGATATATCCGCAAATAATACACAGTCGCCGGTACCGGCATCTGCTCTGCAAAGTCCGAAAGGAGAATACACTGCGGAATGACCGGAAAAACTGCCACCGCAGATATCCGCACAGGCGGCATATGAAGTGTTTTCCAGAGCCCTTGCTGCCAAAAGGGTTTTAAGATGCCCCACCTTATGTTCCCCGGCATACCAAGCCGCAGGAATCAGGAAAAGCTCCGCTCCGGCAAGAGCAGACGCACGGAAAACCTCCGGAAATCTGAGGTCATAGCAGATAGCGAGGCTGCATTTTATCCCGCAGACATCAAAAACTTCCGGCAGAGAGCTTCCGGCAATCATATCGTCCGATTCTTTTACGGACAATGCGTCAAACAGGTGCAGCTTACGGTATACAGACTTCGTACCGCCGTCAGGTGCGATAACAACTGCTGTATTGTATACTTTATCGGTATCAGTTTTCTCCCATACGCAGACGCAGGCATGGGTGCCGGTTTCGGCACAGGCGGCGCGCACAGCTTTAATGAACGTACCGTTTTCAATATCCTCCGCCATGTCCGCAAGAGAAACGGCATCAGTCGCGACCCCCATACATGTTTCCGGAAAAAGTATCAGGTCGCAGTCATTTCCAGCCGCGGCTATCACGGATAATATCTTATCAAGATTTTCTTTTTTGTCCCGCCCGTGTGGTATCTGTGCAATAGCGAGTTTCATTGTCCACCGTTTTTACAAGTCTTTGTTTGCATTATGATTCAAAAGCTGATAAAAACCTTGCAGTTACTCTGGTTATTCATATTGTATGAGGCAGGCTTTATAAAAGCAAGTCAACAAATCAGTGATAAAATAACCTGTGTTATTTTCATATAATCAAAAAAATGAGGTGAAACTATGGGCTGCTGCGGCGGAAACAACCATAAGGAAGAAAAATGCGGCTGCGAAAGCGACGGCTGCGCGACTCCCGAAGAAATGATGAGCTTCGCGTTCAATCTTGAAAAATCAATGTTCGAAGAGCTGAACGAAGCTGCTAAAGCAAACGAAATGAGCTTTGAGGAATTTATCTACAACTGTATGGAAGTAGGCATCGCCATCACAAACGGCGAACTTGCACTCATCGACACAGATCAGCTCAACGGCTGTGAAGACGATGAAGAGGGCGATTGCGGCTGCGACTGTAAATAATACCAAGGCTGAATCTCACGATATATCGCCACTGTACGTGTGCGGATATCCGTTACCAGCCTTAAAGGTTTTTTGGAGAATCTGAAGTAGCCTATGACTTTTTCAAGACCTTCAGGTTCTTCAACAGCCTTTCTTATCATATTGACAGCCTTAGGGATTGTGTCATCCATCACAAAATTGTTCTTATCTTCCAGAACACAGATATAGGTCATTTTCGATTCCACAACCTCGTGGAAAAAGTGCGTTCCGTATGACATTTCCGGCACAAGCCCACGCTCTATCCTGCCTATCTCAACGACAGCCTGCATTCCGTCTATGTCTGAAAAACTCACAGGTACACCCAATGAGGTCACGCTGGAACCCCATCTGCCGTATCCCATTAGCATACTGCTGTATCCCCTCTCTTTAATCCGCTGGTTAAGGACGCTGATTATCTTTGCGCACTCCTTTTTCTTGTCCGGCGGCAGGAGGACGTATTCCTCCCAGTTAACATAAATCACCGTATCTATGAGTATGGAGTTGTTACCACCGAGAAAGGTCCCCTTAGCCTTGAACACTGTATATTCGCCGCTTCCTGCGCGGTTGTCCTCGTCGCTTATCCTCTGTACCTGAACCGGTCTGCACTGAAGAATATTTATAAGGTACTGCTGTTCGTCCTGAAAGCTGATGGTGAACTCTATCTCAACAGGGCTGCTGTATTCCGCTTCCAGAGCTTTCAGCACTTCGGAAAGCGTTTTGACAACCGATGTCCTGTTTATTACATAGTCCATATCAACCATCCACGAATAGATCGTCGCGCCCGTTGCGCGGTACACCGTCTTTTCGCTTTCGTAATCTCTTGACGCGATTATGTTCATGGCTGGTCTGAACGTTCCCTGATTAATATCCGAAGGCTTTATCTCCCGTATCCTGTTGGCAACCGTATCCACAACGTCGATACACCGCTGGCTGTATACGCGCTTGTTCTCAGCGCCCGGCATCGGGTTGTCGTTCGGTCTGTTCACTGCCACCATGCGCGCATAGTCAGTTCCGCAGCGGCTTACAGCCCTTGTTCCAAGTCCGGCAACCAACCTCAAAAGCCCCGATTCGGGGTCGATCTTTTTATCCCATACGAACGAGTTATATGAATGTCCCACACCTGCCACATGGGGGAAGAAATAATCTCCCTGATAGACACCTGACACCCGCTGTATCATGACGGACATAACATCAGCTCTGTTGTGGAGGCGCGTTGCTTTTTTAAAGCTGTTCATCTCGCGGGCAAAGGTGCTGGCAAATACTGATTTTACTACGTCGGCAAGCTGGGCGAGCATCTGTGAGTCATCGCCTGTAAGGATGCAGAAACGGCTTTCGTATCGCCCAGCATAGGAGCTGCGGAAGCTGTCCTCCTGCAAAGAGCTTGAACGCACAATGATTGGAAAGTGCCCGTAATAGTCCACAAGATCTTCCAGACGCTCAAGTATCTCAGGAGGCATCTTGCCGTTCATAACAAGCCTGTGCAGCCTTCTGCTCTTGTTGCCGTCCGGCTCATGGGAAAACGAAACATAGTCGTCCCATATGCTGTTGTATATCAGAAAGGTATAGAAAGCGTCCGCGCCAAGAAAAAAACTGTCGTCGCTCTCTGTAAAATATTTAAGAAGATGTGGGAGTTTTTCGCGGATTATCTTTCTGGCGATCAGCATACCCGCCGCCTTTCCGCCTATGAAGCCGGAACCGATGGTGCGCTTGCGGATTATCTTCATCTCCTCAAGAGTGAAATTCTTCGCCGCAAGCCCCAGTATACGCTCGTCCATCCCCAGAAGGACACGGCAGAGCCTGTCAACCGCCTCCTGCCCGTCTGCATTCTCGTCTCCGAGGAACAGGTTATCCAGACAACTGAAATACTGCATATCGCTCCGTCTGTCCGGCGGATTCTGCATTTTCAGCGCCTCAAGAGTGTCCTGTACGGGACGCACGCCCTTTTTCGGCTCCATAATGTATGGTTTATACATCGCCGCGGAGTGTCTGTCTTTCGCTTTTCGCGGGACAAGGCAGTATCTGCCCATGTTGTCACGCATAACGCGCACCGACACTGTGGCGACCTCGGTTATCTTTTTGGATGTGAACTGACGGTGGCATTTCCTCTGCATGGCTGTGAAAGTTGTAAGAGCCCTCATCTTGGCATAATCCATGATGAGTTGATATGCATAACCTATCAGCCAGTCGGAGCCCCAATAGCCCATAAGCCCCGTGAGGCAGTCCATGAGTATTATGTCCCCGTCATCAACGTTCAGGACATATCTGGAACATTCCTCGACAAAATGCTCAAACCCAGCAGTCGGATCTACATAAAATACAGTGAGATTATCGGAGGAGATATCCTGATTCAAATCCCGGCAGAAGCTGATAAAATGGAATTTTCCGTTATAGCCTCTCATGTCGGAAATCAATGTTTCCGCTATCTGAAGATAGCTTTGAGGTGTTTCCATCTGAAAAACGACACTATCACCCTGGCGTAAACCGCCCGCCAATGTAACTATGCCGCTGCCCGACAAACGTCTGTTCATTCAACCTCTGCCAGTATTTTTTAAAAAATTACTGCTCCGAACAGTTTTTGGGGTTGATGTGTTTCAGCTTCTGGGTGTCCTGAGACACAGTTTCGTCCTGTTTCATTCCACCAACAGTAACGTCAAGAATGTCCGCAACAAAGCTGTCTTTCCTGTTAAGACTGTAGATGATCCATCTGCCGTCTTTTTTGGAAGTGACAATGCCTGCGTTACGAAGCACTTTTAAGTGGGAAGAGATGGTGGACATAGAGATGTGCAGAACAGCATTTATCTCACAAACACACAGATCGCGAACACCCAGCATACAGACTATTCTCAGTCTGTTGCTATCTCCCAATGCTTTAAAAACTTCAACCTTTGAATTCATTAGAACCCACCTGAAAAAAATAATTCTGACTTAGCGCTAACACCGTTAACTCTTGAATAATCAGAACAAAATATCATAGCCCCAAAATAGTCAAAAATCAAACTATTATACAGCTAAAATTTAGCTATAATTCACGAAAAATCAATCGTAAAGGTTTGATATTGCCTGAAGGAGTAATTTTTTGTTCACAGGTTTGAATACAACGGCGTTGACGTCTTCAAGACACTCGGTTTCATTTCGGTAGGCAGTGGTTACGATGATAGGAACGTCGTGGTTCATTTTTCTTATGTGGGAGATCATTTCAAAACCGCTCATTTCCGGCATTGAGAGGTCTGTAATGACAATATCTGGCGATTCGGAAGAGAACTTTTCGAGTCCTTCCCTGCCGTCGGCTGCGATAACAATGTCTTTAAAATATTTTGAAATCATTCTTGAAGCCATTTCTCGTGTGATGTCATCGTCTTCAACATAAAGAACTTTGAACTCTTTCAGCTTTTCCAATGAATCCATCTGCTGCCTTCTTATAAAACTATTGTCTTAAAACATATTATACATGTTTTTAAATCAGAATAAAGAATTAATGTCAAAATACACTTTTTTTATCCGTTAGTTCATTTTACCACATATAAAATCAGATTATTGAAAATCCAAGAGAAAGCTGTTAATGTAATATATTATTATTTTTGCGGAGACTGACATTTTAAGTTCCAACAATTTCAAAACCATTTTTGAAGATATGTCCGACCCTGTTGTTCTTCTTGAGGGCGACACTCCGGCACGGCTGAACAGCGCCGCGCACAACCATTTCGGTAAAAGATGCATGATCTCGCTGCTTAAAAGCGAAATAGACAGTTTCAGGCTCTCGGTTGACAGAAAAACAACCTTCAGGCGTGAGTTTGAAATTGACGGCACAACAGCCATTTACGACGTGCGCATAAAGTCTCTTTCCGCGGACAAAACCACGCTGATAATAGAGTTTGCGGATATTTCCGAACAGGAAAAACTGAAAAGCAGACTCAGCTTTCTGCAATCTATGATGGACTCAATCCCAAACCCAATCTTCTACAAATCACCCGACGGAAAATACATAGGCTGCAATAAGATGTTCGAGGAATACATCGGACTTTCCAAAGAAGAGCTATACGGAAGAACAGTACGTGAGATTACTCCTCACGACTGGAAATTCCAATGTGCCAGAACTGACATGCAGGTGCTGGGCACAGGCAGACTTAAACCCTATGAAACAATGGTTACAATGCCCGACGGCACCCAACGCAACGTTATATTTTCAAAAGCGTTGCTGAAAGACCATGAAGGCGCACCGGAAGCTATCGTAGGCACCATTCAGGACATCACCGAACGGAAAAAAGCGGAAGAAAAGATACAGCGCCTCGCATATTACGATACGCTGACCGGACTGCCGAACCGCCAGCTTCTCATAGACCGCATAAGCATCATGGTTGAGCATTCCAGACGGAACGAAGAGATCTTCGCCGTACTTTTCATAGACGTAGACCGCTTCAAAACCATAAACGACACGCTGGGGCACACAACAGGTGACCAGCTCCTCGTAAACATAGCGAATATTCTCAAAACAAACGTCCGCTCCTGCGACACAGTTGCGCGGCTCGGCGGCGATGAGTTCGTTATTGTCCTCACCAACGTTGAGGAAAAGACAGTAAGCCATATCGCCGGAAAACTGATGAATATGCTATCCCGCCCCCAGTTCGTCAACGGGCATGAGCTTTTTTCGAGCCTCAGCATCGGGATAAGCATGTTCCCGACAGACGCGCAGGACGGCGAAACGCTCCTCAAAAATGCGGACATGGCTATGTATCAGGCGAAGGAACAGGGACGAAACAACTTCCAGTTCTTCTCAAACGACATGAACAGTAAAGTCATGTATCGCCTCATCATGGAGAACGACCTTCGACATGCCATGGACAGAGACGAATTCTATCTTGAATACCAGCCCCAATATAACATAGAGACCGGAAAAATGTTCGGAGTTGAGGCTCTTCTGCGCTGGCATAAACCGGAAAAAGGTATCATGCCGCCATCCAGCTTCATATCTCTTGCGGAGGACACAGGACTCATCCTGCCCATCGGCGAATGGGTTCTGATTCGTGCCTGCTTCCAGACAAAAGAATGGGAAACCGTTACAGGGCTGAAACTTGTCACGTCGGTAAACATCTCCGCCGTGCAGTTTAAACAGAAAAATTTCCTCAGCAGCGTCCGAAACATACTCAAAGTAACAGGTGTTGACCCCACCTGTATAGAGCTGGAGCTCACCGAGAGCGTGCTAATGACAGACGTTGACCAAACTCTCAGTACCCTTAAAGAACTGAAAAAACTGGGATTGAAACTCTCCATAGATGACTTCGGCACAGGCTATTCTTCGCTGAACTACCTGCGCTTCTTCCCAATAGACAGGCTGAAGATCGACCGCTCGTTCGTTACAAACATCATGAACGACAAGGACAACGCCGCCATCACTCAGGCTATCATAGCCATGGCGGAAACGCTCAACCTCAAGGTTACGGCGGAAGGAGTGGAGCAGGAGGACGAGCTGAACACCCTGCGCAGCTTCAAATGCCACGATATTCAGGGGTTCCTGCTCGCAAGACCCTCCTCTCCCGAAACTATAAACAAACTTATTGCGGACTGCCGATAACGCTTATCTCTCTCCACTTCCCGGTTCGGTAACGGAGGATGAGCATCAAAGGTACCGTCAGAAATGTAAGCACCATTGTCAGCCACGCCGTGTGCATGGACATGTGCATAACGTGCAGACTCACAAATACCGCGAAAACCACCAGCCACGTTCCGCCCACGGTTATCAGCATTGCGAAATACGTATCGCCCGCTCCGCGCAGAGCACCTGCGCAGGACGCTATAAGCGATTCCAGCACAACGTATATCGATGCCGTGCGTATCATGAACACGGCAAGTTCCCTTGAATTTTCAAATGCCGGGTCGTAATGCGCCGGACGGAAAACATCCGTCAGCATTCCCGGAAAAAACAGGAAAAAGAACGTTACCGCTGTTGAGTAGAACACTCCGGTCTTTATGCCGGAAAACAGCGCCTTGTGGGCGATATCGGGGCGTTTTGCACCCATATATCTTCCGAATATGCTGGTGACGCCCATTTCAAGTCCCATCAGGGGTACGAAGGCAACGTGATCCCAGTTGAACGCTATTGTCACTGCCGCGGCGGTTTCTGCTCCGCGTGCATGAAACATGAATATCATGGCGGTAAACGCCGCAAGTCCCAGCACAAACTCCATACCGGCGGGAAAACCATATTTAATAAGGGTTTTCAGTATCTCTCGGTCATAAAGGAATGTCGCTTTCAGGTTCAGGTTGAAGCACTTTGCATATCGCAGATATGAGTATATCAGGATAATCAGAGCACAAAGCCCACCCAACAGTGTTCCATATGCCGCACCGTTAACGCCCATAACAGGAAAGCCGAACTTTCCGAATATCAGAATGTAGCTAAATGCCACATTAAGCACCATTGCCGCGATGGACGAGAACATCACCACGCGGGTGTTGCCCACTCCGATGAAAAAGCCCGCAAACGCAGACCGGACAAGCATCAGAACGCTTCCGTACATCAAAATGTCAAAATACGAATACTGGTATTTCAGCTGAACGGGAGAAAGCCCCGAAACATCAAACACATAGTGCCCGAACGGAATAAACAGCAGAAGTATCAGCGGATATGCGCAGACAGCCGTCAGCACTGCCTGAAAGGTCACCGTCGGGCATTTCTCCTTCTGTCCGGAGCCGAGAAACTGCGCTGTGATAGCCGCCGAATACCCAAGCAATCCGATAAAAAAGGATATCATTGTAAACATGAACAGACCGCCCCCCATGGCGGCACTCATTTGCTCTGCTCCCAGACGGGAGAGGAAAAGTCTGTCCGTGAAAACCATTATGGTTTCACATCCGTTGGATATGACCATCGGCAGGGCAATGGCAATCATTTCACCAACGCCTCCGCTTTTGGCATGGACGACAGAATTATTATCAGTTTCCAAAACTGCACCTAATAAGAATACTTGAGCGTATCCCGTGAAAAATAACGCATATCAAATAATGAGACTGCTTCACCCTTACGGGTTCGCAGAGACGTGGAGAAAGAATCGTCTTCGCGAGGAACGAAGTTACGACGCGATCTCATTTTAAGATAAATACGTCAACAATTACGAGATAGGCTCTAAATTGTTGTTGCTGGTTTGCCTTGAATGTGATCTGAAAAATTGAAACGGTTACGATGAGAGGGTTAAACTATTTCGATTCTTAGTCACAAAGATTGTTAATTCGCGATACAATCATTTTTCTGCACCTCTCTTTTTGGTCAGTGAAATATACTCCTGCATTAAATAATTAGCAAGTCAAATGTTTATCAGGCAAAAAGAGCGGGGATGAACATCAGGAAGATGAACACCAGAAAAACTATAACGGTGGAACGCACATACCCGAACCCGCGTATGCGGCTATAAGCATATACGACGAGACTGAGATACCACGCAAGAAATACGGTGTGGAATATTTTGAGGTACTGCGGGGGAACCAGAAAACTCAGCGGAAGAAACAGGGACATTATCTCAAAGCCGAGCATCACCCGTAGGAAACCTAGGAAAACAGGCATGGTCTTTGGCAGATAAAGCGCCAGAAGACCTATGAATATCATGGAGAACACGACTCCTTCCAGTATGCCGTCCGCTCCTGCGGGCGCCACCTTTCCCTCCATGTCCCTGTAAGGGATGAACAGAGTTACCACAAACATACAGGCAAGATTGAACATATGTGCGTTATTCAGAAAAACGGAATAGAGCGCCTTTTCGCTGAAAAACACCAGCCGAACGCAAAGCGCAGCCGTGTGCAGAGGTGACGGATGCTTACTACCAGTTTTTACTGCCGCGCCGCCAGTTCTCATCTTTGCTATACCACCATTCATAGTACATCCGCTCAAGACATGACTGCATTATCTCTCTTGCGATGTCTGTTTTAAGTCTTTGTGAGGAAGCCCTTATCCAATTTTCCGCCTGACTGTTGCCTTTGTCAAGCTGCTCTTTCAGAAAAAAGATAAGTTCCAGAGTGTCCGCGTCTTTCGCTATCAGTGCTTCAAGAGACTGCTGCGCCGCGTATTCATCTATACAGGTGTTGACATCCTCCTCGATTGGAAGCCCGTGAATAACGTGGTTCAGAGCTTTTTCGTCGTCGGAGTTGACGTAATTCTGCTGAAGATAGTTGAGGTCTCCCGTGCGGGACTCCTCAAGATCGTGAAACATGCACATTTTCAATACCTTATCGGCATCGCAGGGCATCATCTTCGCCATGGTGAAACCTATCATAGCGGTGCGGAATATATGGTCGGCTATTGACTGTGTGCCGGAACCCAGATAGTCCTGACCGGAACGCTTCATGGTCTGCAAAATGCCCAGTTCATAGAAGAAATTGGCACTTCTGTCAGATATTTCTTTCATCAACAACCCTTTTCGCCTTGCCTTCGAACCTTTCCAGTGTCTGCCCCATAACGAGATTAACTTTCGGCTTGAACAGCAGTATCTTGGCAAGCTGCGCCGTGATATCTTCCAGCAGTTTCTTCTGTTTCTTCATCTCGTCGAAAAAGATGGCTTCCGTAACCTCCACCTTTATCTCCATCTCGTCAAGAGCGCCCTTTTTGCGGACGAATATCATATAGTGGGGCGATACTCCGTCAACCTTTGAAAGCGCCTCTTCAACCTGCGACGGGAATACGTTCACACCGTTTATGATGAGCATGTCGTCAGTTCTTCCCTTCGCCTTGTCCATCTTTATGAGCGTCCTGCCGCAGGAACATTCTTCTCTGTAAAGCCTTGTTATATCACGTGTTCTGTATCTTATAAGGGGCATACCCTCGCGTTTCAGCGTCGTGAGCACCAGTTCGCCCTTCTCGCCGAGGGGCAGAGGCTGCAAAGTAGCCGGATCTATAATCTCAGGGTAAAAGAAATCTTCATTAATGTGCAGACCGCTTTTGCACTCACATTCACCGGAGATGCCGGGTCCCATAAGCTCGGACAAACCATAGTTGTCGAACGCCTGAACACCCAGACGCTCCTCTATCTCCGCCCTCACCTTATCGCCCCAGGGTTCGCTGCCCAGAAGTGCGATTTTAAGACTGAGTTTATCCTTGCTAATGCCCGCCTTGTCCATCATCTCTGCTATGTGCAGAGCGTACGAGGGGGTGGCGACAAGAACGGTACTCTTGTAATCCTCCATAATGGCAAGCTGTCTTGACGTATTGCCGCTGGAAACCGGTATAACGGACGCGCCTATATTCTCCGCTCCGTAATGCAGTCCGAATCCGCCTGTGAACAAACCATAAGTGAAGGAGACGTGTACAATATCCTCACGGCTTACCCCGCCGGCGACCATGATTCTTGAAACCAGATCGTTCCACTGCTGAAGGTCACTTGCCGTATAGCCCACAACTGTGGGTTTGCCTGTGGTGCCGCTTGATGAATGGATGCGCACTATATCACGCAGGGGTACTGCGAACATGCCGTATGGGTAGTTGTCGCGCAGATCCTGTTTCGTTGTGAACGGCAGTTTGGATATATCGGAAAGCTCACCGATGATATCCGGCTTTATTTTTAGTTCGTCAAATTTTTTACGGTAGAAGTCAACCTTTTCATAGGCACGGTTAACGGTCGTCTGGAGTCTCTCCAGCTGAAAAACCTGCCTCTGTGCAACAGGCATCGTCTCTTCGTCTTTCTGCCAGAATTTCATCTCTCCCATTTTTCCTTATACTCCTTTCCGAGATATGCTCTTTTAACTTCGTTGTCGCCGAGCAGCTCGGACGCCCTACCCTGAAGAATTATACGTCCGTTCTCCAGAACATAGCCCCGCTGGGCATATTTCAGCGCCATGGTTGCGTTCTGCTCAACAAGCAGGATGGTGAGCCCGCCCGCCGCCAGAACCTTCAGTTTTTCATAAACTTCTTTTATGACAAGGGGTGCAAGCCCCATTGACGGTTCGTCCATCAGCAGCAGCTTCGGCGAGGTCATAAGAGCCCTGCCTATCGCAAGCATCTGCTGTTCTCCGCCGGAAAGCATCCCGGCAGTCTGTGTCTGTCTTTCCTCAAGAACAGGGAAAAGCTCAAACATCTGTTGCAGCTTCGTTTTAACCTCAGCCGCAGGGCGTTTAAAACCGCCCATCTCAAGGTTCTCCCGCACCGTCATGTTGGAAAAGATGCGTCTGCCCTCCGGCACGATAGCCATTCCCTTCGTAACGATGTTGGGCGTTCTCATCTTCGTGACCTCTTTGCCATCGAAGGTAACAGCGCCTTTGGATTTGCCTATAATATTCATTATGCTGTTAAGCAGCGTAGTTTTTCCGGCTCCGTTGCTCCCTATGAGGGAAACGAACTCGCCCGGCGCAACGTGCACCGAAACGTTGGAAAGAGCCTGTACCGCGCCGTATGAAACAGACAGAGATTTTACCTCAAGCATCCTCATCCCCCAGATACGCTTTCAGCACTTCCTTGTTCTCCCGCACCTGCGCATAGGTTCCCGTTGCGATAACCTGACCGAAGTTCAGGCACACAACAAAGTCCGCCAGCGATGAAATGAACTGCATGTCGTGCTCCACCATGAGAATACATATACCCATGGACTGTATCTTGCGCACCATGTCCGCCAGATTCTCCTTCTCCGCAAGGTTAAGCCCGGCAGCAGGTTCATCCAGCAGAAGCAGTTTCGGGTTGGACATGAACGCCCTTCCCAGCTCAAAGTTTTTCAGAACGCCGTAGGGTACGCTGCCCGGCGTCATATCCGCATATTCCGTAACGTTCACGAAATCCAGACATTCGTTGATGCGATTTGTGGTCTCTTTCCAGTATCCGCGGTTTACCCGCATCATAGTGGCAAGAGCCGACGGTTTCTCTTTACCGATGAAACCGAGATACATGTTCTCGCGCAGGGTCAGTTCAGGTATGATATTCAGGTTTTGAAAGGTTCTTGATACCCCTTTCAGAAACACCTGCTCCGACCTGCATCCAGTGATGTTCTCACCGCCGAATTTTACCGAACCCTCTTTTGGTGTAACAAAACCTGTGATAACGTTGAAAAGCGTGGTTTTGCCCGCACCGTTTGGACCTATAAGTGCAGATATGCCCTTGTCGGGCATAGTGAAAGTTACGTTACTGAGCGCATGTACGCCGCCGAAGCTGACTCCGATATTGTTTATATCAAGCATTTCTCTTCACCAGCCTTTTCAGAGTTCCGGCTATCCCGCCCGGCAGGAACATTATGACAACGGCAAGCAGACCGCCGTAGATTATCATCTCATATTCCTCAAACGCCGAAAAAATCTCAGGCACGAGACCAAGCAGAACAGCGCCTATAACACCGCCTGTGATGTATCCCAGACCGCCCACCGTCGCCATTGCAAGCAGCTCCACCGAATATTTGAAGCTGAACGACACGGGGCTTATGAAGTGGGTGTAAAAGGTGAATATCGCGCCGTTGAAAGCCGTAAGCGCCGCCATGGACGCAAACACCATGACCTTTGTTCTGGCAGGTGTGATGCCGTAGCTTCTGCACGCGCTCTCCGAATTTTTAATAAACTTGAGCTTGTTGTGCAGAAACGATTTATCGAAAAGCTCGCAGATGAACAGGAACACCATAAACACGATGCTCATAAATACAAAGAATGATTTTTCGTCCGCAAGATCGAATTTGCCGATTATTATGTCGCCTATCCCCACGAAACCGGAAGGACCGCCTGTTATGAAATCCATCTCGTTCATGAAAATATAAAGGATCATCCCCATACCCAGCGTTGCCATGGCAAGGTAGTTACCGTGGAGCTTGAGTATCGGTGAACCCACAACATATGCGACAACAAAAGCTGCCGCCGCCGCCACAGGCATGGTAAGGAGCGGATTGATACCGTAATTTGTGGAAAGCACTGCCGCAACGTATGCACCCAGCCCGAAAAAAGCCGCCTGACCTATCGATATGATACCGGTGTAGCCCAAAAGGATATTGAGCGCCGTGGCATTCACCGCATGTATCAGAAGAAGCGTAGCAACGCCTATGTAGTATTCGTTTGAAACCTGAGTGCCGATATAGCCAAGAACGCAAGCCATCAGGATTATGAAAGAGAAATTAAGCCTTTTCATACTCTGGTCGCCTTTTTGCGTCCGAACAGACCGTCGGGTTTAAAGAAAAGTATCAGCAGTATAACAAAGAACGCCATTGCGTCTTTGTAACCGGAGGGTATCACGCTTGCGGAAAAGCTCTCGAATATGCCGAGCAGAAGTCCGCCGGCAACAGCCGCCCAAAAATTGCCCAGACCGCCGAGTATTGCCGCTGCGAAACCTTTAAGACCTATCATAATGCCGTCGTCATATGTGACGAAGGTTATAGGGGAGATTATCACACCCGCTATACCCGCCATGGCGGACGAAACGGCAAACGACATTATGCGCACGCTGCGGACGTTTATTCCGCAGGTCTCGGCAGCCGTCTGGTCGTCGAAGCAGGCGCGCATTGCCTTGCCGTATTTAGATTTTTTCAGAAACATGTTCAGTCCCCACGCAACAAGCATGGAAACCGCAATAATAAGTATGCTCTGGCTGGAGATAACCCCGCCGGGCATCTGTACGTTGACAACAGGAATATAATCGTCAACCCGCAGGCTGTCCCTGCCCCAGATATGCATTGCGACGTCGCGCATTATTATCGACGCGGCGATGGTCAGCGTGACAAGGTTTATCTCTGTCTTGTATCTGGCAAGGTTGATGAAAACACGCTCGTAAAGCACGCCTATTATAAAACATCCCAGAAGGGTCAGCGGCAGAGCCGTATAAAACGGAACCTCGAATACACAGAACAGAGAATAGATGAGCATCCCGCCCAGCATGACAAACTCACCCTGTGCAAAGTTTATCAGTCCGGTGGTGTTGTAGATAATGTTAAACCCCAGAGCAACCAGACCGTATATGCTCCCGCTGGTCAGCCCAGAATACAAAAATTGCATCAATAACCGTCCGTAAATTTATTATGTACCCTACAAAAGACTGCTTCGTCGGCTTATGCCTCCTCGCAGAGACATCTCAGTCTTTGCGAGCGGAAGCGAAGCAATCTATCTTATATCCCGTAAATCTTATTTCCGGGAACAAGTGTGAAACCGGCGGCGGTGAGCTTTTCAACAGCCTTGTCGGTTTCGTCGAAACGGAATATCATGATAGCATTGCCGCCTGACGGCTCAACGAACGCATACATGTATTCAACGTTGATCTCGTTTTTGCTGAGTGCACCCAGAATTTCCGCCAGTCCGCCCGGCTCATCCTTAACCTCTACAGCGACAACCTCTGTGCGTCCAACAGTGAACTCGTTGTCTTTCAGTATCTTATAAGCGTTTTCAGGATTGTTTACAATGAGCCTTAAAATCCCGAAATCCGATGTGTCTGCCAGAGAGAGCGCTCTGATATTTATTCCGTTCTGACCCAGAAGGTTTGTTACGTCGTAAAGTCTTCCGGACTGATTCTCGATGAAAACTGAAATCTGCTGAAGTTTCATATTACACCTCTCATAGCTTTCTTTTATCAAGAACACGCATAGCCTTGCCCTCGCTTCTGGCTATGGTTTTATGTTCAACGATGCGCACCTTGCAGGTGACACCTATCATGTCTTTGATCTCTTTTTCGACAGTTTTTGCAAGCTCCTGAAGCCGGCTGATGGTATCCATAAAGACGCCTTCGGCAAGCTCTATCTGAACCTCAAGAGTGTCCATATTATCAATCCTGTCAACAATGAGCAGATAGTGCGGAGAAAGTTCCTTTTTGGTGACTATGATAGCCTCAACCTGTGACGGGAACACGTTCACGCCGCGGATGATGAGCATATCGTCGCTTCTGCCTGTTACCTTCTGCATACGCACGGACGAACGTCCGCATTTGCAGGGGTCTGTTATCAGGCTCGTAATGTCGCGCGTACGGTATCTGATGAGCGGGATCGCCTCTTTTGTTATAGTGGTGAAAACAAGCTCGCCCTCTTCCCCTGCGGGGAGAACCTCGCCCGTTTTGGGGTCAATGGTCTCAACGATGAAGTGATCCTCGCTGATGTGCATTCCGCGTTTTTCTTCAACGCATTCGTAACCGACACCGGGTCCTATTATTTCGCTGAGACCGTAGATGTCCAGCGCGTCTATCTTCCACTTCGCCTCTATCTCCTGACGCATGGCATCTGTCCAGGGTTCCGCACCGAAAATACCGACCCTCAGTTTCAGTTCATCTATATTTATGCCCTCTTCCACAGCAGTTTCGTAGAGGCTGAGAGCATAGCTTGGGGTACATGAAATAGCCGTTGAACCGAAGTCTTTCAGCAGCATAAGCTGTTTCTTTGAGTTTCCGCCGGAAATGGGGATAACGGATGCGCCTATCTTTTCGCCGCCGTAGTGTGCACCGAGACCGCCAGTGAACAGACCGTAGCCGTAGGCGTTCTGTAGGATATCTCCCCTGCCCACGCCTGCCGCGGACATTGTTCTCGCCATAAGCTCCGCCCATGTGTCAACGTCTCTTGCGGTGTACCCGACAACTGTGGGTTTACCTGTGGTACCGCTGGATGCGTGTATGCGCACAACCTGTTCCTGCGGAACGGCAAACATACCGAACGGGTAGTTGTCACGCATATCCTGTTTATATGTGAAAGGGAGTTTTTGAAGATCGTCCAGAGATTTGATATCTTCGGGCTTAACGCCTGCCCTGTCGAACGCGTTTTTGTAAAACGGTACGCGATGGTAAACGTTTTCGCAAAGCTGTTTCAGTCTCAGAAGCTGAAGTTTCCGCAGTTCGTCCCGCGGCATGGTCTCATATTGCTGGTTCCAGATCATAGCACGCTCCAATCCTTTTGTGGCGGTAGAAAAACTTAACAAGACAGGAGCGAAATGTCAAACCAATTCAGTTTAATCAGGGTATATATCTGTAAAGGTCGGCGGAACGAACTTCATGTCCGGGTCTGGTTCCCTTCTTACAGAAATATGCCACTTTCTTCTCCCCCCTGTCGGAGAAAATGGTGCATTTGTCCCCTGTCAGCGCTATGTAGCGGTCAACGTTCTTTCTGTAAGTGAAAAGGATATATTCGTCCCTCAGGTTAAGATAGTCTATCAGTTCGTCATTGGTATTCATCCATACGTTCTTATATTCGTCGTACTGCTGGAACTGAACCTCGCGCCGCTTACCGAAAACAATGGGCACAACCCTGTCAACATAAAAGCTGAGAGAGGGTGTAAAGGCGCCGTAGATAACTATATCGTATTTGCTCTGCGGATCGAACTTTTTAATGTCCTCACCGGAAAGCCTGTATCCCTTTATATAAGGTCCCGCAAAGGTCATGCCGCCGTATATGAGAAGCGTAAGCAGTATAAGAGATACAGAAACCGAGAAATGATACCTGCGGAGGAACCATTTCTTCTCTATCAGAGTGGTGATGAGGAAAACGTAGGCAGCGGCTCCGCCGGCAATATACATCCAGAACTCGCGCAGATGATCCACAAAAACAGGAATGAGAGCCGTAAGCACACCCAGAACCACAAAAATATAACCTATGGTTTTCGGAATAAGAGGTCGTTCCGTCCTTCCCGATGCAAGCACAGCCATTACAGGGTAAAAAGGAAGAATATATGTCGCAAGTTTACTGGCAGAACATTCGAAAACAATAAACGGAACAAGCACATAAAGATAGATATGCCAGCCGCCCTTAACGAAATTACTGTTGCGGATATTTGCAAAAAAGTAATAGAGCCAAGGAAGGAAAGTTCCCAGAATGACCAGAGGGAAGAAATAAAACGGCTGAGACCTGCTGAACCGCTCCGCATCGGCAACGCGCTCAACTGTCTGGTCATACAGAAAATATCTCAGAAGTCCGTCGTTCGCCATCACCACCGCGATATACCATGGCAGCGCAACGATAACAAACATAACAAGCATTATAAGCCAGTCCAGCCATCCGAAAGCCCTTCTGTGGTCTCTGTCGAAAAAACAGAGAACCAGAAAAGGCAGAAGCGTGAACAGAAAGATGATAGGACCCTTTGTAAGGAATCCCAAACCAAAGAAAACACCTGTCAGAAGTGCATTTTTAAACGTTTTGGAGCCGTATGTCTGCTCGAACATATAACAAAGCGCGGCAACCGTAAAGAAAGTAAGATAGATATCTGTCGAAATGACACGACTGACTATCAGAAAAAGCAGAGAGGATGCAAGAATAAGCACTGAAAGCTGTGCCTTGTCCCTGTCGCCTGTGAGGGTGAAACCCATTCTGCGCGTATATATTAATGTCATAACAGAAAAAACAGCGGGGAAAAATCTTGCGCCCAGACCGTTGACACCGAAAATGTCAAGCCCAAGAGCAGTCATCCAATATGTAAACGGAGGTTTATGGAAGTGTTTGATACCATTATAGAAAGGGGTAACATAGTCTCTGTTGCGCAGCATCTCCCTGCCAATCTCGGCATAGCGCGCATCTGTCGTTTCCATAATGTCCAGCCAATATGCCGGAAGCAGCAGAGCTATGAAATACAGCGCCAGAAAGATGTAAAATCTCGTGTCCTCAATCAGGCTGAGACTGTTTTTCAAGTTTGATGAAGTATAGGTTTCTGACATAAATTAAAATTCCAACACTCTGTCCGGCGATAAACACCGCATCGTGTACCATTACTGAATATATTAAAAGCAGAACGCTGCCCCCAAGACTGAACCACCAGAACATAACGGGGAAAACGCTCTTTTTTGCTCTTTCCGACATGATCCACTGAACAAGAAACCGCAGAAAGAACATACCCTGTGCGATGATGCCCACCGCAAATACAAAACCTGTGTAATGAGGTTTGTCCTTGTTTGCCACATCCGGAAAATAGTATGCGGCAAAGCCTACCATTCCGAAATAAACAAGGAGCATGATGACCATCCAGAACCCGAACGAACGGGGTCTGGTTCCTCTCTCTTTCATTACCAGAGAGATATTTCTGAGATAAATTATGGCACCTGTGGACTGACCCAGAACAAAGATCGGGTCTTTAACAAGTATCGCATATGTGAGAAGAACAAAACCGCCAGCCAGACTGAAATACCAGAAAGACATGGGCACGGCGCTCTTTTTATATTTCTCCGCATAGAGCCATTGCAGTATGAACCGCATGAAAAAAAGCACCTGTCCGGCGAATCCGAACACAAGAAGCGCGGTTTTGAGAACTGAGGGATTAAGAGCCGACATTGTTCTCTCTGATGCTTATGTTAAGATAACGCTTCTGCATCCAGCGGACACATATAAGGTCGTAAAGAGCCTCATAGCCCCTTTTAAGGTTCGTATATTTTGAAACGCCGGAATAGCGCTCTCTGTGATTGACCTTCATCTCAACGACCTTCGCACCCTCCATGCGCATCATGGCGGGAAGGAACCTGTGCAGCCCCTTGTACATTTTGACGCGTTTAAGCATGGAGGCACGCATAACCTTCAGCGAGCATCCGGTGTCGTGGATATCCTCTTTTATCACTGCATTGCGTATTTTGTTTCCGAGCTTGCTTGCAAGACGCTTTGAAAGGGTGTCCTTGCGGTTGTGTCTCCAGCCGTTCACCATATCGTATTCGCCGTAAAGTTTCAGCATTTCGGGTATGTCTGCGGGGTCGTTTTGCAGATCTGCATCCATAGTGATTATAATATCACCGGTGGCGTGCTGAAACCCGGCATACAGAGCGGCAGACTGACCTGTGTTCTTTGCGAAAGCTATATATCTGACACATGGGTCTTTTCCCGCAAGCGACTTAATTATCTCAAGGCTTCTGTCCTTGCTGTAATCATCTATAAATATTATCTCATATTCGCCGCCAACCTTTGCGCAAACACTTTTTATCTGTTCATAAAGCGGGTCAAGGTTGTCTTCTTCGTCATAAACTGGTATCACGTATGATATTTTTTCCATCCGGCATCCTGCTGGCATTTCATTATTCAATAAATATGAACAAAGATAACTATCATATTTACCGGTTTTAGACAACTCCAAATACAATTTAGTTCATCAGACAGACATATGATTAAAAGATAACCACATGGTGGTGATATAATGACCATATGGGATGTTAATATTATGACAAACGCGCATCCAGCAGTTTCTGTTTAATTGGCACGCAGTTTGCATATAAGCTCACTGATTAAAATACGGGGTGACAAATATGAAAAAATCACTGCTAACAACGCTTCTGCTCCTTTCGTCCTTTGCGGCATTTGCCGACGAGGCTCCTACGCTTGACACAGGCGACACGGCATGGCTTCTTGTGTCTTCCGCTTTCGTTCTTCTCATGCTGCCCGGTCTCGCACTTTTCTACGGCGGTATGGTCAGGGCAAAAAACGTTCTTTCCACTTTCCTTTACAGCTTTACAGCACTCACTATTGTGGGCGTTGTCTGGGCGGTAATCGGTTTCACACTGGCATTCGGCGAAACAGAATCCCCTTTTGTGGGCGGTATGCAGTATCTGATGCTGGGCGGCGACTTTATGACGGCGCTCTCCGGTACAATTCCGCTTTCGGTTTTCGCAATGTTTCAGGGTATGTTCGCGATAATCACCGTTGCACTTATCTCCGGTGCTATCGTTGAAAGAATGAAGTTTTCCGCATGGGTTATCTTCATGGTTGTGTGGGTCATCGTGGTTTACTCCCCCGTTGCACACTGGGTGTGGGCAAGCTCCGGCTGGCTGTTTAAAATGGGCGCGCTTGACTTCGCAGGCGGTACCGTGGTTCACTTCTCCTCCGGTTGCGCGGCTCTTGCTCTTGCAATAGTGCTCGGCAACAGAAAGGATTTCCAGAAAACGGCAATCATCCCGCATAACCTGACACAAACACTTATCGGCGCAGGTCTTCTGTGGTTCGGTTGGTTCGGGTTTAACGCGGGCTCAGCTCTCGGCGCAAACGTTCTCGCAGGTCTTGCATTTGCCAACACCATGATAGCAGCGGCTGCCGCAGGCGTAAGCTGGATGCTCATTGAATGGACACACGGCAAACCCAGCGCACTCGGCGTTGCATCCGGCATAGTTGCAGGTCTCGTTGCAATCACACCCGCAGCAGGTTTTGTTGCTCCCTGGGGTGCGCTTGTTCTGGGACTTCTTGTCGGCGTGCTTTGCTGCTACGCAATCAGACTTAAATTCAAACTGAAACTGGACGACTCTCTGGATGTTTTCGGAATCCACGGCGTGGGCGGTCTTTTCGGTGCGATAATGACAGGCGTACTTGCTATCGAAGGCAAAGGTCTCATCAGCGGAAACGCTGCACAGGTTGGTATTCAGACGATCGGCGTTCTTTCCGCAGGTCTGTATTCGTTCGTAGTTACACTGGTTATTGCTTATGCTCTTAAAGCCACTATCGGACTCAGGGTCACACCTGAACAGGAGGCAGAGGGTACGGACGTCAATCAGCACGGAGAGAAAGCGTACAACTAAGATCGTTTTCTTCATATTAAAAGAGGCAGTCTTCGGGCTGCCTTTTTTTGTGCCCGAAAATATTTTCATGAGTAACGCCACACTGACGGAAGGATGAGACTGCTTCCCCCCTATGGGGTTCGCAGAGACGGAGAGGGCGGCGAACATACGGATTTGTATAAAATGTCAACTCCAGCTTCTGCTTATGTGACTCTGCTTTCCATAACCAAGCAGTTCTAGGCGGACGAGATAAAATCGACGAGCATACATTGAAGTATGTGAGGAAGATTTTATTGAGGACAACGACGAAATGCGACGGTTACGGGATGCAGAATGCACCGCGTATCACCATCAATCCCTTGAAAGGATAGCACCTCTGGATGTAAAAGATATCCCCTGCTGCGTCTTAGCGCCTATCATAACGGACTCTATGACCGGGTCGGTCACGTCTGCCGATGATTTCCATCTGACTATAAAACTTGCGCCGGAGCCTCCTGCGGTGTCGGATTCTTTAACCACGAAGCGGACAGACGAAAGCGGATTAAGCGTGACGGCTTTCGGAACGTATTTTGCAATAAGTTTTCCGTCTGAACCGTAATAGTCAGCAGACAGAAGTGTTATACGGTTTTTCATATCTGTGTTGCGGATGCTCACAGTAGCCGCCAGCAGAAAAGGCTTTTCCTTGTCCCCTGTGTATATGTGAGAGTACACAGGAACGTACACGGCAGCACCTTTAAATGCGTATGCCGTGGCTGAAAACAGAACAGCAGCCAGAACAAGAATAAGCGTTTTTCGCATAAATCACCTCAAAGTATATAATAAGCGCAGAAAAATTTTTTTTAAATACAAAAAACGATTTACAACACGCCAACCAAAGGGTACATATTTTTAATGACTTTTAGTTCGTTTATGAATTTATACTATTGAAAACACGTTTTTTGTGTGCTAAATAATACTTAAAGAGTATTATTATCGTCAATCATTAAACTAAACTTTTGTTTCAGAAGATTAAATTTACCGTTATAATTGTATATTAATGCATAAGGAGACCCGTATGCTGAAATCTGTAAAAACAAAAATTTTACTGCTGGTTATGATTCCGCTACTCGCTGTCACCTGCATAATTCTTTTCACAGTGTACAGAGATGTGAAAAACGCTACGGATGAGCAGATTTCCATGGAACGCGAAAAGCTGATGAACAGCAAAAAAGAGGAATTGAAAAACAACGTGGACATAGCTCTGACCGCAATGCATCCGCTTGTTAACCACAAAGAACTCAGCGCCGAACAGTCGCAGATGATGGCAAAAGCTATTCTTGAAAGTATCCGTTTCGCAGGCGACGGCTACATATTCACATACACTTTCGACGGAACAGCACTTACCGTGGGTCCGAACAAGGCTGTTGTCGGAAAGAACCTGATGGATTCAAAAGATGCTAATGGCGTTTATTTTATCAAAGAGATGCTGGATAAGGCAAAAAGCGACGGGGGCGGCTATGTTGAATATATATGGCTGAAACCTTCTGTCGGAAAAGACGTCCCGAAACTCAGCTACGCTACTAAAATAGACGCTTGGAACTGGATGATAGGCACAGGCGTGTATATAGATGACATAGACGCGGCAGTTGCAAAACTTGAAGCCGAATCAAAGACACGCATTAAAACCATGCTGTTCAGTATATTCGGCATTTCCACAGTGGCGCTGGTGATAACTGTGGTTGTAGCTATGATGATGACAGGAAAAATGACCAAAGGGATACAGACGGCGGCAGACGTTCTGCGCGAGATAGCATCCGGCGAGGGCGATCTTACGAAACAGCTTCCTGTCACATCTGACGACGAGGTCGGTCAGCTTTCAAAATATTTCAACCAGTTCATAAACAAACTGCGCGACATCATAACCACCGTTCAGGAGAACGCCCAGTCCGTCGCCTCCGGCAGCACGGAACTTGCCGCGGCAACGGAAGAACTTTCCATGACAATGAGTGACCAGGCGGCACAGGTCACAGGCGTTGCCTCCGCAACAGAGGAGATGAGTGCATCCTCATCGCTTATCAACGATAACCTCGACACCACACTTAAAGTTGCAAACGAAACTGCCAATAACACCAACGAAGGCAGCAAAATGCTTAATAAGGCTGTAAACGAGATACAGCAGATAAAAAACAAGGTGGACGAACTCGGAACTACCATCCGCAACCTCGCGGATTCATCACAGGAAATAAACGCTATACTGAACGTTATAAGCGATATTGCAGACCAGACAAACCTGCTGGCACTTAACGCGGCAATAGAAGCGGCAAGAGCAGGAGAACACGGACGCGGATTTGCGGTTGTTGCCGACGAAGTACGCAAACTGGCAGAGCGCACACAGAGCGCCACAGGTGAGATAAGCAGCATTATAGGCAACCTTCAGAAAGAATCGAACAGGGCTTCCGACGACATGGGGCTTGCGCTTGTGCAGGTTGATGCAGGTGTTAAAACCATGCTCACAACAGCAACCTTCTTCGACAAAATAGTGTCTTCCGTGGACGAAATGAGCAACATGAACAATATGATTGAAACGTCCATCAAAGAACAGGTTCAGGCGATTGAAAATATCAACGACAACGCACAGACGATTTCAACGGGCATTGAGCAGAGCACACACGCTCTGGCGGAGATAAGCAGAACAGTTTCTGATCTCGAAAAACAGTCGGAAAACCTTATGGTGCTTACTGGTCAGTTCAAGGTATAAGAAAGTCGCTACTACTAATTAAAAAAGGCGCATCCTTCCGGGTGCGCCTTTTCTGTTTATTTTAATAGGTTAATAAAATCCTGCTCCATTAAATTATAATATTTTACTCGATTTATTCCTAAAATAAACGCATCCCCGTTTTTCAATAAATCAAAATTTAATGAACGTTGGGCATTAAGTGCGTTATTACATTCTTCATCCCAAACCATAGCCATAACGTTTCCGTTACTGCTATAAAGATTGTAACCGTTTGTCAGAATGCAGATATCTTTTCCAAGCACCTTGTTCGCCATATATTGTTTGCCGGAATTATATCTTTTTATAATCGCCTCGCCTGAAACACCCTCAAAATCCGCAAGATCATTCAGATACAAACCATAGGTATTTGCATAGTCTGCCAGAAACTTTAATTTTACAGTAATTATTCCGGAATCCTCGCATTTTGCTACAAATCTTGTTGGAGAAATTATTTTCTGTCCAATACAGTTATCTGTAAAAACGTCGCCCTTCTCTTTCATATGTGCAGTATCTGCAAACGCAGACAAGAAAGAAAATACAATCAAAGTTATAACTATTTTTTTCATAGGTCACCTCAATTATTTTTCACTTTATATCAGAAGAGATTCTCAGCAATCTCTTCAAATCTTTTGAACCCATCGTTTTTCAGACCATAAATATATTTGGCAACAAAAAGACTGCTGTTATTCACTGGTCTGTCGTTAACTTTAATTTCAGCGATACCCAAAAATTTTGCAGACTGAACTTTGATAAACTTTTTTTCAGTCGATACACTTATGATTCTCACATTCCCTAAATCTTTTAAATTGAATGAAGTTACAACGAAAACGGCATCCTTATCAGCCTTGTATTTTGAAAATTTCAGATTTGAAACATTCCCGTTATCTTCCAGAACTTCCTCCAGACTTTCATAAAGGTCAACATGCTCCACCGACTTGATATAATCGAAATTTGATTCTATTAAAGACTCAGCCTCATCAAGTGCAATTTTACCTTCAGGAGCATATTTTGAACCGACAACAAGGGGTCCCAGAAGAACAGTTTCCAGCGACGCTTCTTTAGCAGTATCTAATTCATTATTCATAACAAAAAAATAGACCGGAACATATATTATGTAAAAGAGGATGATTAATCCAAAAAACGAGGATAAACATCCAGGATTTTGCTCTTTCGTCATGATTATTTCTCCAATTCAGAATTTGTAAAATACTACTCAAATGTTCCTAATTTTAAGACATCAAAAAATACATAAAAACGAGGTCACAGGCATCTCCTTTCAAATGCTCACATCTAAATGATTTCATTTTACTCTCTCCGCTATTTGGCATAATGACCCATTCAATATAAACATGGCTGCTAACACTAAAAGTGCGGTTCAGATAATTATCTAAAATATTCCTTTCAATAATGTCCCATCTCTTCTGATATTCATTCTCTAATGCACTTCTGGCACTCTCATTTATATCATCATACTTTGATAAATCACAGATCTCGTCTCTGAGATTTTCCAGTTCACTCCTGCTTAGTCTTTCGTAGACGGCTGCTTCCTCATCTGTATCCGGAAGAAAACCACACCACTTCTTATCAAGACGATCTATAACACATTTCACTTCACTGCATTTGTTCTGCGCCGTCCGAAACTCCCCGACTCTGGCTTCATATGCATCTCTTTTATCCTGGTAAGGTTTCATTTGTTTATCAAACTCTTTTCTCAACGAAACATAATCGTCATAATAAATCCCCCTTAGTCCACGATTTTTTATCTGTTTAACCAAATCAGCGCGCATCTTCTTACTAACTTTACCTGAATAATAAACTTTTAACTCACCTTTATCTTTTACTGATCGCCAGTCTGAATCCGTAAATATCAATTCAAGCGTGTCTTTAACTGTTTTTGTAGAATTTTGTGATAACGTAGATCTTTGGACTTTTCTGACATTGTTATCTGTAAAACCCATACTGCATACAATTACAAATATTAAAAGCGCTAATTTACTAATATACCGCATAAATACCTCTGTTAAACCTTTTCAATAACGATAATTGACTAAACAATAGACTTTTAGTATTGAATATAATTATGAACTTATTCAGCTTTATTATGGGTGCATCTGCTCCATCAATGCATTGCTGTTTTGCATCATTTCACTCACTCTGGTCAAAGCAAGCCCAATCATTTTATTAGGCTTAGAGGTAAGAGAGTCTGCCTTCTGATAAAGCCCCAGCGCTTCACTAAAATTTCCTGAAACTTCCTGACACAACCCCATGTTATAGGTTAAGGATAAAGATGAAGGATTAGCAGTATAACCATGACTCCATATATCACAGGCTCTATCAATCCTACCTGCTTCAGCGAACTCAACACCAACTTTAAGCATATTTCTCGCTTCATTATCCGTAATACCGTCCGTATCAGTCATTATCTCAAGTTTCATAGTTAATCCGTAAGGTGCTACGTTTTTGCGGAACTCATCAATAGCCTCTGTAAAAACTTTATTTTTGAGTTCATTGTCAGACATCAACGCATATGAATCATCATCACATTTTGAATCCTCGGCTTTACGCATTATGCTGTCGGCATACATAATTTCACTGGTGGAAACATTAACGAGTTTAGGCTCAAGAACAAGCTCGGCTGTTTTTCTTAAACACGCTACTTTTACTTCCCAGCAACTTTTTCCAGATTTCGAACATCTTGTACGTTGCTCAAAATATCTGTTGCCGTCAACTTTACTATTAGCAGTTCCTGTATATATGCCTTCGGCTCCAATGAGTTTTCCAAACCGGACAATAGTATCCATATCAGCAGCACTCATCTGAAATTTTTGCTCTTTCATCAGCTTGTTTAAGTTTTCTCTATCAAGCAAAGTGAAATACCTTTCTCCTGAGATATAAACAGAACTGAGTACATTTTCTACAGCCGGAGTAGCATTTTTGCCATAATTGCCCTGAAAAGGGAAAACTATAACACGTCTCAGCTTGGTCGCATCAGGTGATTTAGCAGGCATCATAACTTCAGTTGAAATTTTTGGTGCGCAGCTTAAAAGAATTAACGCGGCAAATAATATTAATATATTTTTCATACAGATACCGATGGTTTAAGTTAATTTGAGACGGCAGATACAAGAGGATCTTCGCCGTAATTGTTCACACCAGATGTTCCTTTCAGAAAAAATATCTCAACAATAACCCATAAATTCACTAAAGGAATTAATGATAACAGAAGAAAATATCCGGGACGATTTCTATCATGAGCGCGTTTGACCTGAATTGTAACAGAAGGTATAAGAATGATGAATTGAGAGAGGATAATAAATTTGTCCATTTCAAAAATCATATCCAAAAGCAAGCCTGCAACCATTATCGGCAAGGCAATTTTTAAATAAAAATCAACCCATAAAGCTTTCCTATTGGCTCTGCCTTCTTTTGAAAAAAGAAATTCTTTGTAATTCATAACACCACCTCAACAAATAATTATTTAGAGCACCACATTCAACCATATGAAAATAGCTTTCAGTGTGCTCATATTTGATGTTAGGATATTTACAATAGGATTTCAACAGAATTATCTACTTTTTTGAGATTAAAAAATACAACATTTTTTATTTTTGATAAAGATGAATAAAATATTCTTTCTCAGCCTGTTTTAAGATCTCCTTTATTCCGGCGTTATCTATGCTCCGAACAATATCCATAATCCTCCTGATATCTGCATTTTTAAGCAAAACAGCAAGTTCAATAATCACACACACATCATCCGAGAGATTTTTTCTAAGCTCGTCTATTGCTTGCGTTAAATTATAATCAGACTTTAAATTCTCCAAAGAAACATTCCCAAGAAAATAATCAATAGGTACGTCAAGATATTTCGCAATCTTATTTGCTGTATCAAGGGCAGGTTCCGATCGTCCTGCAATGTAGCTGCTGATATTCTTAGGATTGCTGCCCACTGCTTCAGCAAGCTCTACCTGTTTAACACCTTTGGCATGTAAAACCGCTTTCAGTCTTATTCCGTAATTATTCATAAGAAAATTATGACAGGAGAATCCAAAGTGTAAATCTATTTATATTAGATATTTGAACACAAAACACTACATATGGCGGACAAAAAAAGGCGCATCCTTCCGGGTGCGCCTTTTCTGTTTATATGCGTGTTCTGTTATTCTTTGTCAAAAGCTATGAAGTTGCTTCTGCCGGATGCGTATATCTGCAATACGACAACGCTTCCTTTGGGTATCTTATTGTATTTTGCAACAAACTCCGCTGTTGTTCTCACCTGTTCGCGGTTGATGGTGAGGATTATCATACCGGGTCTGACACCAGCCTCATATGCGTTGTTCTTTTCGTCAACGTTCAGAACTTTGACGCCGTATTTGAGGTTCAGCTTTGCCATTTCGCCCCTGTTCAGCGGCGCAACGGATATGGTTGCTCCGGGAGTGCCTGCGGGTTCGTCCTCATCGTCCTGACTTTTTCTGACACCCAGCTTAACCGGTATTTTCAGCTCTTTTTTATCGCGCAGTATATCCAGAGTAACGGTCTGTCCGGGGCTGAATGAGCCTATAAGGGTCACGAGATCTTTTGAGTCGGAAACCTGCTGACCATTTACTCTGAGGATAACATCGCCTGCTTTAACGCCTGCCTTGTCGGCGGGATCATCTTTTGTGACATCCGCAATCAGAGCACCTTTTGCGTCTTTCATACCGAAGCCTTTGGCGAGTTTATCGTCCACAGCCTGAATTGAAACGCCGAGCCAGCCTCTCTTAACAGAGCCTTGTTTCAGTTTAGGGAGGAGTTCTTTAAGCATATTCACCGGAACTGCAAATCCAAGTCCCTGACCGGAGGGAATGATTGCCGTGTTGATAGCGACAACCTGTCCGTCCATATTTATAAGAGGACCGCCGGAGTTTCCGGGGTTGATGGATGCGTCGGTCTGCATGAAGTTATCATACGGGCTGCTGCCAAGCTCTCTTCCTTTGGCGCTGATGATGCCCGCTGTGACAGTCCACTCAAGTCCGAGAGGGTTGCCGATGGCTATAACCCAATCGCCAATCTCAGCCTTGTTGGAATCGCCGAGGGGCAGTGAAGAAAGTTTCACGTTGCCGGGTTCGATTTTTATCAGCGCAAGGTCTGTCAGAGGGTCTCTGCCCACGACCTTTGCAGGGAATTTATGTTCGTCGTTGAGCTTAACGATTATCTCGCTGGCGCCCTCAATAACGTGATTGTTCGTAACTATGAGACCGTTGCTCTCAATGATAAAGCCGGAGCCGAGTGAGCTTGTTTTATACTCTCTGGGCGTATTGGGCAGCATTCCGCCGAAATCATCACCGAAGAAACGTCTGAAAACGTCATCATTGATAGGCGGATGAGCGGATCTTTTCATAACCTTTGTGGTGGAAATGTTGACCACCGCGTCTTTCGTAGCCTTATAAACGCCTGAGAATGATTCCGGCGTACCGGCGGCGAAGGCTGTTACAGTTGAAATAATAAATAACGTCAGTATCAGGAATTTTTTCATACTTATTCCTCCAGTTTTGAGTAGTTTTCAATCATGGTCTGCATGGCGCTGTAGGGTATAGTTCCGACAACAGTGAAGAGGTCGTCACCCTGTTTTTTGCGCATTACATAGTTTCCGTACACTATTTTTTTACTTGCGGAAACCTCACCTGAAACCCTCTTTCTGAATATTGAAAATTTGTTTATACCATCGGAAAGCATTATGTGCGACGTACCGTCTTTCAACATTCTTTTGCCAACGACACAGAAACCGAGATAACAGTGATTTGTCTTCTCGTGTTCGCTCTCCGCAGTGACCGGTTTTGCGGAAGAATCCTCCGGCTCCAGAATGGTGAACGAATACACCAGTTTCCCCGACGGGTCGTACACGTCTTTGTGAACCACCTCATTTGTGGAATCCACCATCAGCATATGCCTGAACCTGTCTGCGTTTTTGGGTTTCAGATCGTACTGCAGAACGTCTCTTCCCGCAAAGCGCATCGATACCGGCTGGGCTATATCGTAATATGCCCTGTCGATGTCGGATATCTTAAACAGCTGGTTCCGCATCTTTGATGCAAGATAGTTCAGAGTGGTGTTGTCCAGCCCCGCTTTTCCGCCCATAAAGGCGGTATAGGTGCTGTTGTCCACTGCCACTTTAAAATAAACCTGTTCGGCGGCGTAGATTTCGAAGGAAAATATCAGGATACCGAAAAACAGGAAAAATCTGATCATTTCTTATAATTTACAGTGGCGAGTGTCCCGTTGAAGTCCGCGACACCTGCGCCCACGTGCTCAATAACGTATTCTTCCAGCTTTTCATTGCCCGCAACCTGAGTTTCTTCATTACCCATGGTCATGATAGCCGCAAAAGCCAGAACAAAAAGAGCCGCAACAGCCGCCGCAAAAACAGAGAATTTTTTATAGAGCGAGCCTTTCTTTTTAACAGGCTTTGCAGCTTTGGGTGCTATCATAGCCATAATGTTTTTGGAAAGGTCAATTTCCGCAGTTTTTTCATATGAGAGCTTCACCATATCTTTAAGGCGCAGTTCGTTTGTAAGCTCCGCACGGCATGAAGGGCAAGCCGCAACGTGTCTTTCAACCGCCTGTCTCTCCAGAGACGACGCCTCTTCGTCTATGTATGATGAAATCAGTTTATGAAATTTGATACATTCCATCTGCCAACCCCTGATTGATGAGTCTGTCTTTTATAATCTGTCTGGCGTTGAACAGCCTGCTGCGGACAGTTCCCAGCGGTATGTTCATCATCTCGGCAATTTCTTCGTAGCTCATGTCCTCCACCTCGCGGAGAACAATGACAACGCGGAGTTTGTCGGGGAGAGAATCCACATAGCTTCTGACATATCTGTGGAGTTCCTCTTTCAAAGTAAGTTCTTCTGGACTTTCGCCGCTTCCGATGTTTTCGAAGAAACTTGTTTCATCGTCCTCGGTCTCAACATCCATCACCCTTTTCTCTTTTTCGAAATGATTAAGGGCGATGTTGAGTGCGATACGTTTAAGCCACGGGTAGAACTGTTCTCTGTTTTTCAGAGAATCAAGTTTCATGAAACCTTTCATAAAGGCTTCCTGAACTATGTCCTCTGCCAGCTCTCTGTTTTTCACCACGTTCATCGAGGTGGCGAAAAGTTTCGACTGATACTTGAGTATCAGCATTTCAAACGCCTGTGAATCGCCGTCCAGCACTTTTTCGATAATTGCCGTATCTTTCACATTTCCTCCGAATCGTATGGTTATTAGACTGACCACCAATCTATAAGTTCAAACAAAAATATACAACTTTGCATTTAATTTTTAAAGGCTAATTTCCCTTTTCCATAAAACACACACAACTTTTTCACACAAAAAAATTCAGGGAAGGCATCTTTTTGATGCGACCTATCTTATGGGCAAGGCTGTAGTAGGTAAGCAGCCCCTTTATATGATTTTCGGAAAGGTCGTAGTTAATTATCTCCCAATAGTCGATTATCTGGTACGAGGTCAGCCCCTTCATCCTGTAATGGTCAATGAGGGAAGCGAGGTTGCCTTTACTGTCCTTTTTTATGCCTGCAAGGAGTTTTACAAACTCCTCTGTCTCTTTTCGGTTCGCATCCGCTGTGTCCTTACGGATTATCCACAGGGCAAAAACGAACGGCAGTCCGGTAAACTCTTTCCAGAGAGTACCAAGATCATATATATGTTTTGATGTGTCGTTATAATATCCGAAAAGCGCCGTATCGCCGATGTAAACCTTTGCGGGTGCTTCCTTATTCTCTTTGGTGAACTCAGGGGTGATACCGTAGCGCTCCCGCATGAGTATCTCGAAAAGAATCACGGACGTACCCGATTCCGACGTGAGATAGACCTGCTTCCCCCCAAGTTCCTCAATGGGCAGATCGGAAAACAGCATAACGCTCTTCACTTCGTCGATACTGCTTATGGAGATATCGGGAATTATATAATAACTATCAGGATTTCTGGCGTATTCAATACAGCTGCACGGCGAAAGGTCTATGACACCTTCGCGGATTGCTGTGTTTAGATATGACGGCACACCTTTTATCAGCTTAAAGCCTTTCTCTTTTTCAAGGTGATGGAAAATAGGATATACGTTCGCGTAGTCAATCTGACCGATTCTAAGCATAGGTTTCCCCCGTTTCAGGTCCCATCCAGTGAGCATCCAGACCGCCGAAATCTCTTCTGCGCAGAATATCGTAGCCAACCAGCGCCACAGCGTTTGAAAGGTTCAGACTGCGCACCCTTCCAGTTGTGGGGATGCGGTACAGATGTTCCGCGTATCTCTCCTGCACGAAATCCGGCAGACCGCTGGTCTCCCGCCCGAAGATAATCATAAGGTTCGGGTCGTCGTGGGGTATCTCAGTGTAGTTCTTTTCTCCGAATTTTGAAAGAAAGGCGTAGGGATGTTTTCCGATGGGATATTGTTCAAAGAATTTGTCAAGCGTATCAATGGTCTCAAGGTTCACATTCTTCCAGTAGTCGAGCCCGGCACGCTTTACATATTTATCGTCAAGGCTGAAACCCAGCTTTCCCGCAAGGATCAGCCTGCTGTCCGTCGCAACGCTGAAACGCCCGATATTCCCGGTATTCTGGGGAATTTCAGGTTCGAAAAGGACTATATTCAGTCCCATGAATTTCTCAGTCGTAAGGAATCTCCACTTTTTCGCATCCGCCCCAGATAGACTCAAGATTGTAATATTGTCTCTCGTCCCTGCACATCAGATGCACCATAACCTCGCCGAAATCGAGGCATATCCAGCGCGAGCGTCCCTGCCCCTCAACTGCGAAAGGACGGATGCTCTTCTCTTTCATCTTCTCCAGAACGTATTCCGCAATGGCGTTGACGTGCGGCTCGGAAGTCGCCGTGCCGATAACTATATAGTCCGAAATACTGCTTTTCGGCGCTATGTAGTAACATGCAATGTTCTCGGTCTTGCGATCGGTCATCTCTTTCAGAATATCGTCCAGCAGAGCTGTTCTTGTCATTCGTTTCCCCTGTATAATCTGTTTTCGGCGATATATTCATAAACACCTTCGGGCAGATTTGCCCTCCGGTAGCTCTCTTCAAGGATACTGCGTATCTCCGTACTTGATATATCAACCTCCGGCATTCTGTATAATATTATTTTGCCGGATTTCTCGTTTTTATATTCATCCGCATCGACAACTCTGTCAAGGAGCGCCTGAGGAATAGTATTTAAAAGGTCTTCAAAACTCATTGTGGATCTGCTGACCACGATGAAATTCACATAGTCGAAAAGTGCCTCGTATTCGTACCAGCTCCCGATAGAGGCGAAAATATCAGTTCCGCACGCAAAAAATATCGCGTCGTCTGGGTATTCGCTTCTGAAATGCCTGAGAGTCTTGAGGGTAAAGGATACCCCCTCCTCATGTATCTCGAAATCTGAAACTATAAACCGGTCGCCAAGTCCCGCGGCAACAAGCTGAACCATGCGCAGCCGCAGTTCAGGGGCAATCACGCCCTTAGTCTTATGCGGCGGCACCTTCGAAGGCACAAATATCATCCTGTCCAGCGAAAAGCTGTCCGCAACGTTTTCTGCAAGCGCAAGATGTCCGACGTGTATGGGGTTAAACGTACCCCCGAAAAGCCCTATCCTCACTACTTTATCTGCCCGCTTCCGTAGATGCGGTATTTAGTTGTGGTAAGGTCGTCGGCACCCATAGGTCCGCGGCAGTGCAGTTTCTGCGTGCTGATGCCGATTTCCGCACCAAGCCCGAACTCTCCTCCGTCTGTCCATCTTGTTGAAGCGTTTACATAAACAGCGGCAGCGTCCACTCGGTCGAGAAACCTTTCGCTGTTGGTATAGTTTTCGGTCACAATGCTTTCAGAGTGCTGTGAGCCGTATTTGTTGATATGATTAACCGCGTCGTCCAGACCATCCACAACCTTTATGGAAAGTATGTAGTCCAGATACTCTGTCCGCCAGTCCTCTTCCGTTGCCGGAACGCATTTGATTATCTTCCGCGTCCTTTCGCATCCGCGCAGTTCCACGTTGTATTCAGCGTATGCCTTTTCAAGCAGCGGCAGAATTTTTGAAGCTACAGCGTTGTGAACCAGCAGAGTCTCCATCGTATTGCATACGCCGACGCGCTGACATTTCGCGTTTACGGCGATACTGACGCCCATGTCGATATCTGCCCATTCGTCAATAAAGACGTGGCAGATGCCGGCGTCATGCTTCACCAGAGGGATAAGGCTGTGCTCCGTGCAGAACTTTATAAGACTGGCGCCCCCTCTGGGCACCATGATGTCTATGTAGTCCTTAGCCTTGAGCATTTCCATGACCACGGCGCGATCTGTGTCTTCTATTATGTTTACGGCAGCTTCAGGAAGCCCTGTCTCTTTAAGAGCGTCCTTCATGAGTCTGCCAAGGCATTTGTTCGAGTTTATCGCCTCTTTTCCGCCGCGCAGCACGGACACATTGCCCGATTTCAGGCAGAGCGCAGCAGCATCGATGGTAACGTTGGGGCGGGACTCGAAGATTATCCCCACAACGCCAAGAGGCACCTTCACTTTTGTTATGTAAAGACCGTTTGGGCGTCTGTAACCTTCAACAACCTTGCCAACTGGATCGGTCTGAGCCTTTATCTCGTTAACGGCTGTTATCATCGCATCGATACGCTTGTCGTCCAGAATCAGTCTGTCTGTCATTGCCTGCGACAGTCCTGCTGATTTTGCGTATTCGATATCTTTTGCGTTCTCCGCTTTAATAAGTTCGCGACTGTTGTCCAATTTTGAAGCAACGGCAGCTAATGCTTTGTCTTTAATATCTGAGCGCTTGCTCATAAGTTCATATGAGGCTTCTTTAGCGGCTTTCAGCATATTTTCAAGCATAATCAGTCTCCGATGATGTTGATGACGACAAGGTCATCACGGTGGATTATCTCGTCTGTAAACTTATAACCCAAAATATCAAATATGTCAGATGTTTTTTTACCTTTTATCCTGTTAAGGTCAAGGCTGCTATATCTGACCTTTCCGCGGGCTATCTCTTTTCCGTCCTCATCGCAGACGGAAACAACGTCGCCCATCTCGAAATCCCCCTCAACAGAAATGACTCCGCCTGGGAGCAGTGATTTCTTTTTATGAATAAGGGCGTTCACAGCCCCTTTGTCAAGTTTCAATATGCCTGTAACACCTGCCGCATAGGCTATCCAGTGGTGACGGCGGGAGAGAGCGTCCTCAGTGTGGCTGAAATAGGTGCCAATGTCCGCTCCATGCAGAAAATCGAGCATGGCGCCGGGCTTACGTCCGTTTATAATACCCACGCAGCAACCAGCATCCAGTGCTTTTGAAGCCGCAGTGAGCTTAGACTTCATACCGCCGGTGCCCACTCCGGAAACGGAGCTTCCTGCAAGACTGAAAAGCTCTTCGTTGATGTATTTTACTTCATCAATGCGCTTTGCGTCAGGATTGCTCGTCGGGTCGCTGTCGAAAAGCCCGTCAACGTCAGACATAATAAGCAGCATATCCGCACCGATAAGCCCGCCCACAAGAGCCGAGAGATTATCGTTGTCGCTGAAATTCTCAATATATTTGAGTTCTTCAATAACAACTGAGTCGTTCTCGTTTATAATTGGAACAACCCCCATCTCAAGTAATCTGCGGATTGTATATCTGGCGTTCAGATAGCGTCTTCGGTTCGCGAAATCATCTTTAGTGATAAGTATCTGCGCAGGAATGACGTTGTACTTTTCAAATTCTTTGTCGTAATACCATATCAGTCTCGCCTGACCGACTGCGGCACACGCCTGCCTGTCTATTATGTCCGTGGGGCGGCTGTTGAAGCCAAGAATCTTAAACCCTGCGCCAACCGCACCGGAGGACACTATAACGATATTTTTAACCTGTTTTTTTATCTCGCATATCTGACTGACGAAAGAGGAGAGAAATTCTAGATTTACCCCTTTGTCTTTTTGCGTGAGGATGTTGCTTCCGACCTTTACAACAAGTGTGTTAATACGAGGTAAGTTTCTCATTTTAGACCTTCTCAGATTTTTGACAAATCCATAAATGAAATCGCCGCGTCGCCGACGGCTCATCGCGATGACATTCTGAAGTCTCTGCGAAGGCTTCAGCCTGAAGCAGTCTGATTTAGTTTTAGAAACTTAACTGTCAAAGAACTGAAATTCAGATAAAAAAAATGGCAGGGGTAGCAGGACTCGAACCCACAATACACTGGACCAAAACCAGATGCCTTACCAATTTGGCTATACCCCTGCAAAGCAGAGCGGAATTATTCCGTAAAACAGGGTAGATGTCAAGAACTTTTTTTAAATTTTTTTTAAACCCCGTTAACACAGGTCTCAAGCATAAATTTCTTGCAAATAACACGCTCTGAGGGTATATTTATACAAATAGCATCTTATTAATATTATTCTCAAAGGAGAAAAAATGAAAGTCACCAGAGCAAGCGACTACGCTATAAGAGCGCTAATTCATATGGCGCATAAGCCCACCGGAACAACATTTATGCGCTCCGAACTAGCGACAGAATGTGACATACCCGACAGCTTTCTCGGCAAAATACTTCAAAACCTTGCTAAATCTGAAATACTCTCCTCAGAGCGCGGAAAAAAAGGCGGATTCAAAATATCGAAAGATATAGCACAGATTACCGTATACGATATCATAACCGCAATCGAAGGCGAACTCAGCCTTAATAAATGCATTTTCGACGACGATTTCTGTAATCTCGTGCACTCTTGCACCGCACACATCATGTGGACAGAGATTCAGGACAGCCTCATTAAAATGCTTAAAAGTTATACACTTGCAGGATTGGCAGAAAAATACTGAAAATCAACACGCTAAAAGTCTGTATCCAGCAGGGGTTTCGAACCTGAAAACAGAACGTCTATTTTTTAAACCCTTGCCATTGTATAACATTGATTGATTTTGATATGACACATTCTACCTTATTTATCAATACTTTATCAATTCATCAATCACTTAGAGAAATTTACATAGTCGCATAAAACAGACTTTACAAAGTTTTTAGTTGCATATAACATTACTCATTAAAAAACAAGAGCCGGAGGAAATATGAGTCTCAAGGACATCGAGAAAGCGCTTTCTCGTGAGCCGCTGTTAAGCCAAAATGCCATCACTGTTCTGGAAAAACGTTATCTTAAAAGAGATAACAACGGAAAACCGGCTGAAAAACCGATAGACATGTTCAGAAGAGTTGCTCTCAATATTGCAGAAGCTGATAAAATTTACGACAAAAACGCAGATACACTTGCCTCCGCAAAAGAATTTTACGACCAGATGGTCAATCTTAAATTCCTGCCCAACTCACCCACACTTATGAACGCCGGACGCGAGCTTCAGCAGCTTGCCGCCTGTTTCGTTCTTCCCGTGGAAGACTCTCTGGAAGGAATTTTTGAAGCCGTTAAAAATACAGCTCTCATACATAAATCAGGCGGCGGAACAGGATTCTCATTCTCACGCCTGCGCCCGAAAGACGACGTTGTTAAAACCACCAGAGGCGTTTCCAGCGGTCCTGTTTCTTTCATGACAGTTTTTGACGCAGCGACTGAAACCATAAAACAGGGCGGAACACGCAGAGGCGCCAACATGGGCATACTGCGCGTCGATCACCCTGATGTCATGGACTTCATCTACGCAAAAGAGGACAAAACAAAGCTCACAAACTTTAACCTCTCCGTGGGCATTACTGAAAAATTCATGCAGGCTGTCATAAACGACACCGAATATGACCTTATAAACCCCAAAACAAAAGCTGTTGCCGGACAACTCAAAGCGAAAGACGTATTTGATAAGATGGTTCAGCTCGCATGGGAGGGCGGCGACCCCGGCATCGTTTATCTGGACAGGATAAACGCCGAAAACCCCACTCCCAAAGAGGGCGAAATGGAGAGCACAAACCCTTGCGGTGAACAGCCTCTTCTGCCCTATGAATCATGCAACCTCGGCTCTATAAACCTTGGCAGATTCGTTAAAGACGGAAAGATTGACTGGGAAGAGCTTGAAAAGACAATCGCCGTTGCCGTGCACTTTCTCGACAACGTAATAGATATGAATAAATACCCCATTCCTGAGATCGACAAACAGACCAAGCGCAACCGCAAGATAGGTCTGGGTCTCATGGGCTGGGCAGACATGCTGGCGCTTATGTGCATCCCCTATAACTCCGACGAGGCGACTAAACTTGCGGAAGAGGTGATGAAGTTCATCCGCGACACAGGCAGGGTTAAATCTGCCGAACTCGCTGTTATCAGAGGAGATTTCCCCACCTTCAAAGACAGCGTATACCCTGCGAAGGGCTTTAAGAATATGCGCAACGCAACAATCACGACAGTTGCCCCCACAGGAACAATATCCATTATCGCCGGATGCTCCAGCGGTATAGAACCCTTCTTCGCAATCGCCTTCTACAGACAGGTAATGGACAACAACAAACTTGTTGAAGTCAGCCCTATATTCAAAGAAGTGGCTAAGAAAGAGGGATTCCTTACAGACGAACTTCTTGAGCAGGTTGCTGAGACAGGTTCTCTGCACGGCGTGGATTCAGTGCCGGAAAAATGGCAGGATGCATTCGTAACTGCTCACGATATAACCCCCTTCTGGCACACAAAAATGCAGGCTGCGTTCCAGAAATATACTGATAACGCAGTAAGTAAAACCGTTAACTTCCCCAACGAAGCAACGGTTGATGACGTACGCAAAACCTATCTGCTCTCCTACAACCTTGGCTGTAAGGGAACAACAATATACAGAGACGGAAGCCGCACAGGTCAGGTTCTCAACGTCGGAACAAAAGACAAAGAGGCAAAAGCCGAAGCTGTTTCTCAGGAACCCTGTGTGTTTGCCCCCAAACCAAGACCGAAAGTTCTGGTGGGACGTACGGTTGAGATGATGACAGGCTGCGGAAAGCTCTATGTCACAATCAATCAGGACGAAACCGGCAAACCTTTCGAAGTATTCACAAGCATGGGCAAGGCGGGCGGATGTGCACAGAGCCAGTGCGAGGCTATCGGACGTCTCATCTCAATAAACCTGAGAAGCGGCGGCGAACTCGACAGGGTTATCAAACAGCTCAAAGGCATAAGCTGCCACATGAGATACGGTTTCGGACCCAACACAGTGCTTAGTTGCTCCGATGCAGTTGGCAAAGCGCTCGAGCAGGCGATACGCGACAACACCGAGATAAAAGTCAGCGGCAAGCAGGACGACAGCATCACTGTTGACAAGCTCCTTGAAAAGGCAGAGAAGGCCGAACAGGACGGAATAAAAGTCAAAAACGGAGCATGTCCCGACTGCGGAGGTCCTGTTGAACATGTGGAAGGCTGCGACATCTGCTATTCATGCGGATATTCCCACTGTTCATAATCACGTTGTCCCCACACAATTTCCACTTATAAACAGAGCCTCCGTATGTTAAGATACGGAGGCTTAATTTTTTTGGGGAGACGATGGAGAACACAAAGGCGGATATTCTGATTTCCGCATACGGATCTGCACATTTCGAACAGTGCCTTAAATCAGCGCTTAACCAGCGTATGGCTTCGTCTGTGGTAGTCTGCGACAATTCAGGCAGCACCGCAGTGCATGAAATCGTTCTTAAATATGCCTGCGAAAGGCTCTATTATTTTAAACCGGAAAAGAGACTCAGCCGCCATGCATCATGCGTCCGTCTGCTGGATATGTCAAACGCCCAGTGGGTAAGGTTTCTTGAAGACTGTGAAATCCTAACCGAAAACTCTCTTGAAAAGCGCATTGAGCAGTCCGACACCTTCGGCGGGATCACCATGACCTTCTCTTCTTTCGTAACCATAACTCCGGATGGCAAAAAAGAGCGCACAAGCTACAACATGCCGGAATACATCAAAGGTACCGATTATCTTTTCAACGTATTTACAGAAGTTCCTTTCCGCAGGTTCACCAACATACTGATAAGAAGGGATGTGGTAATGTCTGCTTTGTTTCAGGGGCTGCCGGAGAAACCTGACTGTTTCGCCTCTGCCGCTGTGATACTGGCTATGACAGAGGGAAATCTGGTCTATACGGCGGAAAGCCTTGTACAAAGGTACGAAACCGGAGAAGAAGAGATTCCGGACATTGATGCGATGCTGGACGAGACAGACTGTGTTATTGATGTCATGAATTATGTTGAATCAGCAACCGGAGAGAAAAAAAGAGCGGAAAAGCTGCGCAAAGAGCTACTCTCGCGCATGTTTCGTCGCAATATGCTCCTGCTTTTGGAAAAAAGACAGTATGCAGACGCACAGGAGTACATTTCCGAGTCATGGCAGAATGATCAGGCATCGGTGACAAGCGGGTTATTCCACCTGTCTATTCTGACTAATATATTCAGCGCAACAATGAAAAGTCTTCGTATATTTCGAAAAGATTAGAAAAATATCTGTCCCATGAATAATTGATGGCGGTTATCGCGGAGCTTGCCCCTATGACAGCCCTTGTGTGGGCATCGTTCAGAAGCACAGTCGTCATCTCCGCTAAAGCGGATGCGTCGGACCGTTCCATAATAAATTTCCGCTCATCCCCGCGCAGAACCTCTGAAAAACCAGTCATTTTCGAAGTTATCACAGGAACCCCGCACGCCGCCGCCTCAAGAAGGGTCATGCCGAACTCTTCTATATGTGCCGGGTGCAGCAGAATATCGATTGTTTTATAATAATTTGCAATATCATCAACAGAACCGACGGCTATCACCTGAATATCAGGGTTAACCTCGTTTATGCGGCGTTTATAATCTTCGATTTTGTCGTCCTTTCCTATGAGCAACAGCGAAATATACTTCGAAAGACCACTTTCAAGCATCCCCATTGCGTCTATAAGGACGTCTACGCCCCTTTTAAGCAGGTTTCCGGACGAGATGAAGCCCAGAGTATATTTCCTGTCTACCCCGTGCCTTTCGCGGACAACCATGGACGAATTTTTCACGTCCGCTGTGTTGAATACCTCATTATCATATCCGGGATAGAGCACGCGAACGCGGCTTTTGTCCAGACTATATTTTTCGGTGAAATAGTCACGCATCATCAGTGAATTACAGATAAGCACCTTATATTTCTGTTCGGTGAGGATGCGGTCGTGTATCTGAAAGATGGGCGATTCGCGGAAACCTTCGCCGCCCTTAATTATGCGGTGTTCAGCCTCCAGCATGTTATGCATGAAAAGCACGTCCTGAAAAACCGTGTCTCCGTTGCCGATGGCAAGCCCTATACCGTTTCTGCGGCAGAACTTTTCATAACCCTCCGCATATCCTCGCCTGCGTTTCTCTTTGCCAGGCAGAAGGGAGAAATAGGTTTTAACACGTATCCCGCTGCCAATAGCCTCTCTGTTGCATCTGGCGCAATAAAGGTAGATATCGTGTCCTTTTTCGCCGAAAATGCGCATTTGTTCGGCGATGATCCGTGAAGCACCGTTGCGTCCCAGAATCTTTCTTTGTGCAAAAGCTATTTTCACCAAGTCCCCCATAACCTATACTGCTCATAATCTAACATAAAATTATTTTACGCAAAACATCTTTTACCACTAAACATTGATAAAAATGAACCGATACATTAGTATATAAAAACAGAGGTGCATGATGAAACCTTCGATGGAATTCATGAGTAATGTTTGTTCCGTTCTGGGACACATTAACAAGAATATTGAAGAAACAAAGATAACCCTGTTGCTTGAAAAAAAACTTGAGCCGACAGGCGAAACATACAATCTTGTACTGAAAGGTCAGAACGAGGCGGACGTTTTCACCCTTGCGAGCGATCTTACTGATGAGCAACTAAAATGGTATGTTTTCGGTCTCGGCGACGGTATGGGACTTAAACCGGAAAAACTCGAAATCGCCTGATATTCCCGAAATCACACGACCTTTTTCTCTTCATCTTTTTCAATTCATCTGATATTCTCCTCTTCATCGGAGGCGGAATGAAATTTCTTTTAATACAGCTTTATCAGACGGGCGACGTGGTGCTAACCACCCACATCCCAAGAGAACTGAAAAAATACCATCCCGACGCAGAGATAGACTTTCTCACGTTCAGAGCGAACAAGCCTGTCGTTGAGAACAATCCGCACATAAACCGCATACTGACGACAGAACGCAAAGGCGGAATAAAGGAGATGGCGCGCATCATAGCAGAGGTACGCAGAAACCGCTATGACGCAGTGCTGGACTTTCACAATAACCCGCGCACCGCTTACATCTCGTTTCTGAGCGGAGCGGAATATAAAGTCTGCTACGGCAATTCACCCCGCAAATTCTTTTACAACACTCCCTGTAAGATGTACGACGGCTGCCCCGGTGTGATAAAACTGGCTCTGGCGGCACCGTTCATAAAGAACTTTGACCCGGCGGTGCTGAATGCAAAATCGGAGGTTTTCCCATCAGCCATGGCAAGTGCCAATGCGGATGAGATACTGAGATCTTTCGGAATAACCGGTTCAGATTTTCTTGTGACCCTATCCCCAACCCACAAACGGGATACGAGACGCTGGAAATTCACACATTTCATGGATACCGCCGAATATCTGGTTAAAGAATACGGTGCGAAGGTGCTTCTCACCTATGGACCCGGAGAAAAAAACTATATCACAGACAGGATAGACACGTTGCCTGAGAATATATTTCTAATGCCGCAGGTTGGACTTTCAGAGTTCATAGCGGTGCTCGGCAAAGCGAAACTGCACATCGGTAACGATTCGGCACCACATCACATAGCAACGGCGCAGAACGTACCGACCTTCATAGTGATAGGCTCTACGTCACCCCACTGGGTGTTCCCGTCCCCACAGCATACCTATGCCAACGCAGGACTGGATTGCCAGCCGTGTCTGAAAAGTGTCTGTCGCATCTCACCCGACATACCCTGTATGTCGCAGTTCGGTTTTGAGGGTATTAAAGAGAAGCTGGATGATTTTATACGGAAACAAATAAGCCGGTCATGAGACCGGCTTTTTTATAGCTACATCATACTTCCGTCGCTTCGCACTCTTGCGTCGCGCAGGAAACTGAACCGGATATCTCGTCCGTATGCATTGTTTATCTTAGCCACAAGAGGCTTAACAGCCTCTTTAAACGCTTCTCTCTGTGCTTTGGGCAGTTTGAGGTTAGGCGATGTAAAGGTCAGCGGGTTAAGGAATTTTCCGCCTTGTTTGATTCTGTAATCAAGGTGCGGTCCAGAAGAGATACCGGTTGATCCGACGTATCCTATCACGCTACCCTGAGAAATTCTAGAACCCTTTTTTATCTTCGCGAATTTTGAAAGGTGCAGATAAAGCGTTTCGTAACCGTTCAGGTGACGTATCTTAACGTAATTACCGTTGAACTGGTTATATTCCCTGTTCAGCACAGTTCCGTCCGCGGTGGCGAGTATGGGAGTGCCGACTGGTGCGGCATAGTCAACGCCGTGGTGGGGAAGGTATTTGTTAAGAACTGGGTGGAGTCTTTTTCCTGTATATGTTGATGAAATTCTTGTGAATTTGAGAGGCGCCTTGAGGAAACCTTTTTTAAGTGATTTGCCGTCTGCATCGTAATAGCCTTTAACGCCGTTGTATTCATAGTACAGCGCGCGGAGGAACCTGCCCTGATTCACGAAATCTGCGGCAAGTATTTTACCGTAGCCGATGAACCTGTCCTTGGCAAATTTTTTCTCCACCAGAACGGAGAACGTGTCACCCTTGCGCAGCGCATGGAAGAAATCTATCTCCCACTCATATATGTCAGCAAGCATAAAAGCAAGCTCTATCCCTTCGCCCGCTTTAGCCATCGCGTCGGTGAGACTTGATTCAACCACTCCGTGTGCAATGGAAGTGACCGTATGCACTGGGTGGTTAGTCACCTTAATATCGAAATCATCATCCAGCAGCTTAACGGAGATATCCGTAAGACTGTCCGGAGAAAGTGTTACAGACGCGGGGCTTATCTTCACGATTGTGCCGATCCGCAGAGTAAAGTCGGGTACGAGCCTCTTTATCTCTTTTTCAAGGTTAAGGATAGTTGCGGCGGACAGCCTGTCGGAAAATATTGTGAAAAGGCTTTCGCCTGTCTGAATTTTATGTATTTTATCTGAAGCGTTTGCTGAAAAAATCGTGAAAACGAGCAGCGTCAAAACCAGTAAAACCCTACGCAGATGCATTCTTCCTCCTTTTTCTGTGCCAAATAATGTAAAAAGTAACCACCACTGTTAAGACACACAATGTAATTATAGTAATCGGATGTAAATTTGATTTGATTAGCTCAATATTATTTCCGACGAAATATCCGAGTACGGCGAGAATAACTACCCATATCCCTGCGCCCAATGAAGTAAAAAATATGAACTTTGCCATATTCATACGGGCAAGTCCGGCGGGAAAAGAGATGTATTGTCTGACAGCGGGGATGAGACGCCCCACAAAAGTGGTTATCTCCCCGTGCACTTTGAAATAGCTTTCCATCTTGTTCAGACGTTCAACAGGCATAAAAAGATATCTGCCGTATTTGACCAGAAGTGCTCTGCCCATGAACACTGCGAGGTAATAGTTCACCAGTGCACCGATTATGGAACCTGTGATTCCGCTTATAACGACCAGATAGATATTCATTTTGCCCTGTGCGGCAAGGTATCCTGCGGGAGGAACGACGACTTCGCTGGGGAAAGGGACGAATGAGCTTTCGAGAGCCATCATGATAACTATCCCGGCATAACCCATGTTGTGCACGGCGTTCAGAATAAACTGTACAAAAGCGTCAAGCATTCCTCATATCCTCAATCATTTCCTTTGCCTGCGCAACGGCGGAAGGGGTATCGTTACCCGCTATCATTTGTGCCAGCACCGCAAGCCGTTTATTCCCGTCAATCTCGTTTATCTCTGTTTTCGCAAGTCCGGTGTCCGCCGCCTTTGTGATGTGCAGGTGTTTTCTACCTGCACAGGCAACCACAGGCAGGTGGGTGATAACTATCACCTGTCTTGCGTTCGCCACTTTTTTCAGCTTAACGGCAACCTGTTTCGCCGTTTTACCGCTGATTCCTGTGTCGATTTCATCAAAAACCAGAGTCTGCACCCTGTCTTTTTCGGCGAAAACCTCTTTCATGGCAAGCATAACGCGTGAAATCTCGCCTCCGGAAGCCACTTTTTGTATTGGTCCCGGCTCAAAACCTTTGTTGGTGCTGATGTGGAACTCCGCTTTCAGCCCTGCGGACGCATCCATATCTTCTGTATTTTCAAATACTACTTTAAAGACAGAGTTTTTCAGTTCCAGTTCATTTAAATTTTCAACTATGGAATTTTCAATGAAGTTCGCTGCTTTCCGCCTTGCGGCGTTGAGAATTTCCGCTTTCTTGTGCAGTTCTCCGGCAACAGTTCCAAGCTCCTTTTCCAGCTTGTTCAGACTGTCTTCGGAAAAACCCATTTCGTTCAGTCTACCGCGCACTTTGTCCGCAAAAGCGTACACGTCCGCAAGCTCCGGTCCGTATTTTTTCATGAGGTTCTGGAGCTTATATTTCCTGTCAACAAGCCTGTCCAGTTCGTCCGGATCCGCCTCTGCGGCGTCGGCAACGGATTCGACGTTCGTCATGATATCGTTGAGCAGATATGTCAGCTCGGACAACTGATCAGCCGCCTTATTAATTATGTCGCTGTATTTTGATATACCACTCAGAGCCGACGCGGCGGAAGTTATAAGTTCGTATGCGTTAACCTCCCCGTCGCGGAGGAGCTGTAATGATTTCGATGAATTATCAAGTATCTTGGTAAGATTGGTCAGGACGTTTATCCTGTCGTCTATCTTTGCATCCTCTTCGGGGTTTATCTTCAGCTCGTCAATCTCGCCGAGCTGAAACTCAAGCATATCCTTTTCCCGCAGAAAGAGCTGTCTGTCTGATTTTATCTTTGCGATGCGGGAAACAAGCTCCCTGTACCTGCTATAACATTCGGCATAGACGTCTTTCGGCTCCTGCGGCACAAGGCTGTCTATGAAACCCATATGTGTTGCGCTGTCCAGAAGCTGCTGGTGCTCGTGCTGTCCATGAATATCGCAGAATGATGCGGTAAGCTCGCGCAGTTGTTCAACCGTCGCCATGCGTCCGTTTATGAATATTCTGTTTTTGCCCGCCTTGTCTATCTCGCGGCGGATGATAATTCCGTCTTCTGTTTCAAACTGTTCCGCAAGCTCCTGAGGAATATCCGTAGCGCCGAGAAATTCAGCCTCGACGGTTATTTTTTTTTCCGGGTCGCGAAACAGCGTCCTGCTGAACCTGGCGCCAAGAACGAGGCTCAGCGCGCCTATGAATACGGATTTACCAGCGCCTGTCTCACCTGTTATGATGTTCAGCCCTTCGGTAAACTCCACCGAAACGGACTCTATCACCGAAAGGTTCTCAACCCTAAGCATACTCAGCACTGTACACCGCCCCAGCCGAGTTTTTCGCGTATCAGCGCGTAGTAGTTCTTATCTTTCGGCACGATAAGCTGCGTATACGTACTCGCTTTCTTCACTGTGATGGTTTTTTCCGTGTCGAGCTGACGATAAATCTGCCCGTCGTACGTTATGGATACCCGCTCGTTGCCCGTTTTTATGCGTATCTCAATCTCACTGTCGTCGGAAATGACTATGGGTCTGTTTGAAAGCCCCTGCGGGCAGATGGGGGTTATGATCATCGATTCGAGGCTCGGGTGAACAATGGGACCGCCAGCCGCCAGGCTGTATGCGGTGGAACCTGTCGGGGTCGCCACGATGAGTCCGTCCGCCCTGTACTCGTTCACCAGTACCTTGTTGATGTATAATGACATTTCGATGATTCGCGCAACGTCTGATTTGTTTATCACAAGGTCATTCAGCACGTCGATTTCAAGAACCTTCTCGTCATCTTCCAGAAGATGAGAATGTAGCTTCATCCGCCTTTCCAGTCTGTAATCACCGTCCAGAACGGATTTCAGCGAGTGGATGGCATCCGATGCCCTTGTCTCCGTAAGAAATCCCAGCCTACCAAGGTTTATCCCCAGAATAGGAGTTTCTTTCATGCCGAGTATACGCACGGCAGAAATGAGCGTTCCATCGCCTCCAAGGACTATGACAAGATCGGATTTATCCCTTATCTCATTGTCGGTATTATATTCTTTCTCGCCCAGCACCTCTGCCGTGCGTTTCTCTTTCAAAATGGTAACGCCGTGCTCCGTCAGAAATGTAATCATCTCCTCAAGAAGCGGGCGCACACGGTCACCGTGGGGTTTGGCGACTATAGCAATGGTTTTCATACACCACCCTGTTGACGATGCGTTCGGTATCCGTTTCGGCTAATTGAACATTGTACCGAAAATACACGAGATATTCAATATTTCCTTTGGCACCTTTTATTGGAGACGTGCAAAGTCCGCACATGGCAAAACCGCTCTCGGCGCCCCATGTAATTACCTGCCTTATCACCCTTTCGTGCACAGACCTGTCAAAGACGATGCCACCCCTGCCAACCTCGTTCTTTTCCGCTTCAAACTGGGGTTTGATGAGAAAAACTGCCTGAGAATCTTCCGTGCAGAACTGCACACATGCGGGGATTATCTTTGAAAGGGAGATGAAAGACACGTCGCAGACGAAGATGTCCGCCTTAGTGTTTATAGTTTCGTAAGGAATTGTTCTGAAATTTGTTGCGTCAAGAACCGTAACGCGTTCGTCACGCGCCAGACGGGGATCAAGCTGTCCCTTTCCGGTATCCACAGCAAAAACTTTCGCCGCTCCCGCTTTAAGTGCAACGTCGGTGAAGCCGCCCGTGGATGCCCCGATGTCTATTACTGTCTTCCCCTGAAAATCTATCTGAAATTCTTCCGCAGCCTTCTCAAGTTTCAGTCCGCCGCGGCTTGCAAATTTATTGCGCGCTTTAAGCCTTATAACACTGTCCGCAGCAAAAAGCTGCCCCGGCTTGTCCACCCTGTGATCGTCCGCCACAACGAGACCCGCCATAACGTATCTTGCTGCCTCGTCCGTGTTCTCCGCCAGTTCCAGCTGAACCAGAAGGGTATCAATACGTTCTTTTTTTGGCTTCTGCATTATCAGAGGTTTCTGGAGATGTTGTCCAGAATACTGTCCGCGTCAAGCTGTATGAGTTTTCTGAGGCTGTTGTGGTCGCCGTGTTCAATGAACTTGTCAGGTATTCCGTGCTTGATTATTTTAACGAGAACGCCCTTCTCCATGAGGATATCGGCTATCTCGTCCCCTGCACCGCCTTTAACGCTGCCCTCTTCAACAGTAACAACCAGTTTCGCGCCGCGCGCGGCATTGGCTGTAATATCTTTGTCCAGCGGTTTCAGGAAGCGGATATTCACAAGTGTTGCGGCTATGCCCCGTTCTGCAAGCGTCTGATAAACTTTATATGCCTCGTCGAAGATGTGCCCTGCGGAGTAGATCACAACGTCTTTTCCGCCGCCGATTATCTCCGGTTTGCCAAGTTCAACAGGCGTTACGGGTATATCGTCATAACTTCCTGCGCTGCCCCTTGCATAGCGTATGGAGACCGGAGTTTCCATCTTTTCGGCTATCCTGAGCATCGCTTCAAGCTCGTGTCCGTCTTTGGGGAGCATAACTGTAAAATTCGGCACTATGCGCAGATATGAAATATCATATGCGCCGTGGTGAGTGGGTCCGTCCGCACCGACAAGCCCGCCTCTGTCAAGACAGAGGACAACCGGAAGGTTTTGCAAAGCCACGTCGTGAATTATCTGGTCGTATGCTCTCTGGGCAAACGTTGAATAGACTGCTACGAAAGGTTTGATGCCGGAAATTGCCATTCCGGCGGCGAACGTCACCGCGTGCTGTTCGGCAATACCCACATCGAAAACCCTGTCGGGAAATTTCGACTCCATAAGGTTAAGTCCGGTACCATCCTTCATGGCAGCGCTGATGGCGACTATCCGCGGGTTCTTCTCAGCCATGTCAGCCAGAGTCTCTCCGAATATGTCTGTAAAGGATTTTGCTCCTCCCAGCTTAACGGATTTACCGGTGGCGATGTCGAAAGACGCTACGCCGTGGAATTTTGACGGGTTCTGCTCGGCAGGTTCATAACCGTTGCCCTTTCGGGTCATGACGTGTACAAGAACGGGTCCATCGACGTTCTGGGCGTTTTCCAGAGCGCGGACCACCTCTTTTATCTTATGCCCCTGAACAGGTCCTACATAGCGAAGCCCAAGCTCCTCGAACAGGATACCGGGAGTGAAAAAACCCACCATCCCCTCTTCCATCTTTTTGGCGAGGTGGAGGATACGGTTGCCCAGTGGTTTTGTTGCGAGGTATTCCTGAACGTCTTTTCGTACCCTTGTATAGAATTTACCCGTCATCATATTCGACAGGTAATGTGAAAATCCGCCTACGTTGGGGCTGATAGACATTTCGTTGTCGTTCAGCACCACAATCATGTTCTTGTCCAGATGTCCGAGGTTGTTCAGCGCCTCAAACGCCATTCCGGCAGTCATGGCACCGTCGCCGATAACTGAAACCACCTTACGTTTTCTGCCGATAATCTCATCGGCAACGTGCATACCAAGCCCTGCGGATATGGAGGTGCTGGTGTGTCCTACGCCAAACGCGTCATATTTTGATTCGGCAGGTTTTATAAACCCCGATATGCCTTTGTACTGGCGCAGGGTGCTGAATCTGTCTTTTCTGTCTGTCAGTATCTTATAAGCGTAAGACTGATGCCCCACGTCCCATACAATACGGTCGTTTTCCGGGTCAAAAACCTTCATCAGCCCGATGGTAAGCTCCACAACGCCGAGACTGGGCGCAAGGTGCCCTCCGGAAACCGCACAGGTGTTTATTATTTTGTCCCGAACGTCCTGTGCAAGTTCGTCAAGCTGTTCATAGCTCAAAACTTTCAGATCGTACGGGAGGTTCAGTCTGTCAAGCAGTGTCATATATCAGTTCTTTCTCTCAATTATATATTTAGCAATCTCGCGACACGGATCTGCCGTGCTTCCGTAAAAGGAAATGATCTGCAAAGCCTCTTCAATGAGAAGTTCAGCTCTGCGGTGTGAATCCTCTATGCCGTGAACAGCAGGATAAGTGGCTTTGCCGTTCTCAACGTCGCTGCCCACATCCTTGCCCAGTTCCTCCGTTGTTGAGGTGATGTCAAGTATGTCGTCAACTATCTGAAACGCCAGCCCGATGCGCATACCGTATTCGTAAAGGCGTTTTTTGTCGTCTTCTGTGCCGAAACCGAGGATAGCTCCAAGTTCGCAGCTGTATGCAAGGAGTCTGGACGTTTTATGGGTATGAATGAAATCCACTGCCGCCGCGTCAAAGAAGCCTTTTTCCGCTTCCATATCGGCTATCTGTCCGCCCACCATTCCTTTGTCGCCTGTGGCATCGGCAAGTTTATACGCCGCTTCAAGCATCTGTTCCGGCGTAACGTCGGGGTTCAGCTCTTTATTGCACATTATCTCGAAAGCCTTCGTAAGAAGCCCGTCACCCGCAAGAATCGCTGTCGCCTCGCCGAACACCTTGTGGTTCGTGGGTTTGCCCCTGCGGAAGTCGTCGTCGTCCATTGCTGGCAGGTCGTCGTGTATCAGCGAATAGGTGTGGAGCATCTCCACTGCCGATGCAAAAGGAGTTACCTTGTCGAAGTAGCCCTCGAAAATTCCGTATGCGGAATAAACCAGCGCCGGACGGATACGCTTTCCGCCAGCAAAAAGGCTGTAACGCATTGCCTGCATAAGGTTTTTTGTATGCGGGTCATGGGGCTGCATATAGCCCTCGAAAAAATCCTCTACCTTGCCACCCCAGAAACCGAGGTAGCTTTTCATATCAAAGCGGCTCATCAAACTGCTCCGTTTTTACTTCGTCGCCATCCGCGGAAAGCACGCGGCTGACTTTTGATTCTATGTCGTCAAGCATTTTGCGGCACTCTTTGCCCAGCTTCATGCCCTCCTGAAACAGCTTGAGGTTTTCCTCTATGTCCACCTCGCCGCTTTCAAGCCGTTCGACGATATTTTCCAGTTTTTTCAGTTTATCTTCAAATTTTTCACTACTCATCAAAGCACACACATCACTTTTTCCGCGTGTCCGTCAACCTTTACGTTGCGGAACGCTTTTTCCAGTTTCCCGTTTTCATCTATAACGAACGTCGAGCGGATTATGCCCATAACGGATTTGCCGTACATCTTCTTTTCGCCGTATGCGCCGTATGCCGCGGCAACTGCACGGTCTGGGTCGCTTAAAAGGAGTATTCCGAGTGAATGTTTCTCTTTGAAATTCAGGTGACTTTTTATGCTGTCGGGGCTTACGCCGACTATGACCGCATTCTTTCCGCCGAACTCATCCTTTACCTGAGTAAAAGCTATGGCTTCTTTTGTGCAGCCGGATGTATTGTCTTTCGGATAAAAATACAGAACCAGTTTTTTTCCTTTGAACGAAGCAAGGTTATATGTGTTTCCGTCGTCGCCTTCAAGGCTGAAATCAGGAGCCTGCATACCCTCTTCAGGGAGTTTTTCCGCCATCTTTCCCACCTTTTTTCGAATAGTTTGCCCGCAGCTGACCGCAGGCGCCGTCGATATCGCTTCCGAGGCTTTTTCTTATGAAAACGCCTATCCTGTTATTTATCAGATATTGCTGAAACTTTAAAGCATCTTTTTGGTCAGGTGCTTTAAACTCCTTTTCAGCTCCCGCGTTGTACAATATAAGATTTACCTTGAGCCTATCAAGACCTTTAAGGAGTTTCGCAAGGTTCTGCGCATCCTCAATGGTATCGTTAACGCCTTTCAGAAGGACGTATTCAATAGTAACGCTTTTGCGCTTCTGAATGGGCAGTTCTTTCAATGTCTTAACCAGCTCGGCGAGTGGGAATTTATTGGATATGGGCATGATGCCCTTTCTCTTTTCCTGAGTGGACGCGTTTATCGACACCGCGAGATTAACGGGGGTGTCAATGGAAAACAACTTCTTTATGCTGTCTGTAACTCCGCAGGTGGAAACTGTTATCTTTCTGTGGGAAAAGCCGTATCCGTTGTCGTCCAGAAGTACCTTGAGCGCCTCAAGAACGTTTTCTATATTGTCCAGAGGTTCGCCCATGCCCATGAAGACAAGGTTGGTGAGCTTTTCGTCCTGTTCCGCAAGAAGCTCGTTCAGGCGTTTCACCTGTTTCAGTATCTCGCCGACGGTGAGATTCCGTTTAAGCCCCATTGAAGCCGTCGAGCAGAAAGTGCATCCCATGCGGCAGCCAACCTGCGATGAAATACAGGCGGTGTAGCGTTTTCCGTCGTTAAGGATGACAGATTCGATGTGCTCGCCATCCTCAAGCCTGAAAAGCACCTTGACGGAGCCGTCCAGCTCCGAGCGCTGCGCCTTTACAAGCTCCATAACGGTGAACGCGGCGACTTCGCCGAGTTTCTGACGGATAACCGCGGAAAGATCTGTCATTTCGGCAACGTTTTCACTGCCTCTGTTGTGTATCCACTTATATATCTGGTCGCCACGGAACTTTTCAAAGCCCATGGACACGGCGAAATCTTTAAGCCCTTCCAGACAGTGGGAATCGATATAGAATTTTTCGGTCAAGGTATACCTTTTTTTCAGATGATGTAACGCATCGCGTCATCGTTTGATTCGTGTATATTAAAAAGACGATTAAGATTGGTGCTTTTAAAAACCTTCATAATCTCGTCGTTCACAGCCGTAAGATAAAGGGGCTTGTTGACCTCGCGCATATTTTTCAGTATCTGGATGAGTTCGCGCAGACCGCTGCTGTTCAGGTATGTAACTCTGGAGCAGTTGATTATAACAGCGTCGGAGGAGTCGATGCCGGAGCGGATATGGGTTTTCATCTCATCCCCGTTGTATGAGTCTATCTCGTGCATGGGGTAGAGAACTTCAACATTCTTTTCGCCGAAAATGATCATTTCGCTGTTAAATGCCATATAAGCTCCTCCTAGCCTAACAGCTTTCGCTGTTCCACCTGACGTTTGAAGACATATTTGATAACCCTGTCCCTGTCGGTCTGGTGGATGTCCACAAACTTAACACCTATCTCGAACTTGCCCTCAATGGCGCGACAGCGCATAACCTGCGCTTTTACCTGTTCCAGCTTTTCTATCTGTCCGAGAAAATATATCTCTATTGTAGCATCCTTTGCAACGGGAATGTCGGTAAACATTTTAAGCCCGCCGCCTGACATATCCGTAACCTTCGCCTCGATTAGCTTCTCAAGCCATATATCGTCTCTTTTGACAGGAACCATAGCCTTAACACTGAGTCGCGTATCGACACGGAAAAAGGCGCGCAGCTCTTCGCGGAAAACCGCGTCAGGATAGGCTATCTTTAAAAGCATCATAGCGCCGTTTTTCAGCCTGTCCAGAACTATACTCTTAAAACTGAACCTGCCCATGTCCATGACATAGGAAATGTGCAGACGGGTATTAGGCGCAAGGGGAACCGTTCTGCCCTTGTCTGTGGGCATGGAAACCATAATATGCTCTTTATGAGCTATATCATCTATGCGGGAATCAAAGATCCCGGCATAATCCCCCACTTTAACCTCTATCAGCAGTTTCTGGTTTATAGATATAAATTTGTCAAACTTTACCAGTTTTTCCAATGCCAATATCCCCGGAATTGTGTTTCAGCAGCACTTGCCTTAAAAAGAGATGGATTATATCACAAAAATAATTTCGTAAAAATAAGAAATTTCTTAACATGCATAAATAATATCCGCTGTTTTTAGAAAAATACAGAAAACCGGAAATATAAGCCTGATGAGACAGATATTTCCGGTTGTTTTTAAAAGAATTATTTAAAATTTCTGCTGCCTGGTTTATATGCGGGAGAGCCCTCTTTGCACATGGGGCATACAGCGGGGTCATAGGTCTGCACATCCAGCTGAACAAGGGGTATGAAAGCCTGATCAAACGACGCCTTTCCGCCGCTTCTGTCTATAAGGCAGGTAACAGCGACAACCTCGCCGCCGGCTGCCGTGCAGGCGTCGATGCATTCCTTAGTTGATTTTCCTGTGGTTATAACATCCTCAGCCAGAAGCACCTTTTCGCCTTTCGCAATGGAAAACCCTCTGCGCAGCATCATAGTCCCGTCCACCCGCTCGGTGAACAGAGTGCGTTTTTTCATCTGGCGCGCAAGCTCATATCCAAAGCGGATTCCGCCGATGGCGGGGCTTACGACGACATCGAACTCAACGCCGGAGAGCTTTTCAACAAGCTCGGCTATGACAGCTTCAACCTCATAGGGGTGCTGCATGATGAGTTCCGACTGAAGAAATTTATCGGAATGGAGACCGGAGGAAAGAAGAAAGTGTCCCTCCAGAAGTGCGTTGTGTTTTCTGTAAAGTTCCAGTACCTGCTCTGCGTTCAATTCATTTCCTCCAATATTTTTAGCGCAGCCTGAGCAGGGTCTTTCGCCTGCGTTACAGGTCTGCCAATAACTATATAATCAGTACCCATATTTTTTGCGTCTTTCGGGGTGACAACCCTTTTCTGGTCATCAACTGATGCATCCGCCGGACGGATGCCGGGGGTCACGGTGATAAAATCTCTGCCGAGGGTCTCTTTTATGAAAGGCGTTTCCTTTGCGGAGGAAACAACCCCGTCAAGCCCGCTCTGTTTTGCCAGAGAAGCAAGATGCAGAACGTAATCCTTGGAGCTGTCAAAGCCTATCTTCATAGACTGCATATATTTTTCATCGAGACTTGTAAGCAGGGTGACTCCGATAAGCAGAGGTTTTCTGACGTTTGTCTTTGCGCAGTGCTCAGAAACACGCTCCACAACGGAAGCCATCATCTCGCCGCCGCCCTGTGTGTGCATATTTACCATGTCGGTCTCATATTGAAGAGAGGCAAGCACCGCTGACACAACAGTGTTTTGAATATCGTGAAATTTCAGATCGAGAAAAATATTTTTATCTTTTTTCTTCAGGTATTCGATGATGTTCTTGCCGTCTGCAACGAACAGCTCAAGCCCTACCTTATACCATTTGACGGCGTCGCCCGTCATGTCTACAATGTTTTTTGCAGCATCTGCTCTGTCAAAATCCAGAGCTACTATCATTTCAGGTTTCATACTTATTTATCCTCTTGAAGACTGTAGCATATTTCTGGTATTTTTCAAGCACCTGTTGACACTTTTATTTGTTTATATAAAATTAGTAAACAGATTTTAAACTAACGGAGAATATCTTAATTGAGAAATGGTTACACCACAGGAACAACAGCCTGTGCCGCGGCGGCGGCATCCTGTATCTTTAAATTGTCAAACCGCATTATAGAAACTGTCGATATATTTCTGCCGGACAACACCTCTGTACACATACCGGTCCACCGGGACATCGATTTTTTCTATGCCGTTAAGGACGGAGGTGACGACGTTGACGCTACCCACGGGATGCGGATATACGCCGACTGCGAACTTAACGACACCGGAGAGGTGGAGGTCACTGGCGGTCAGGGTATCGGCATCGTTACAAAAAAAGGACTACAGGTGCCTGTTGGCAGATACGCCATCAATCCGGCACCCGAAAAAATGATTAAAGATAATCTGAAAAGACTTCTGGGCGGCAGTGGCGCAAAAGTGACAATATGGGCACCTGACGGCGAACGCATAGCCAAAGACACCTTTAATGAAAAGGTAGGAGTTGTGGGCGGTATATCCATAATCGGCACGACAGGGATAGTAACCCCTATGAGCGTGGAAGCCATCATAGAGACCATAAAATGCGAGACAGACGTTGCGGCGGCGGAGCGCAAGGAGACGATTTGCCTCACTCCAGGCAAGATTGGCGAAAAGCATTTCCTGAAAAAATATCCGCATATCCATGTGATACTGATGAGTAATTTTGCGCACGAAGCCTTTGAACACGCTGCACGGAAGGGTTTTCACAGAATATACGTTGCGGGGCACCCTGCGAAACTCTGTAAGATTCTGATGGGTTATTACAACACCCATTCGAAAAATTCACCCATGGCTACCGAATGGCTGGCGGGCAGGCTGGGACTCAAAGAAAAATTCAATACCGTGGAGGAGATACTGACCTCCGTCAATATCGACCTATCATTCATCGCAGCAGAGCTTGCGGAAAAGATAGAAAAGGACTACGGTTTTACGCACGTTTCTGTTATCTTCTATGACATGAACGGAGGAGAAAAAGGTGCAAGACTCTGAAATCACAGTAATATCCGTCGGTCCCGGAGACCGCGACATGATAACAGTCAGAGGGCTTAAAGCCATTGAAGCGCAGGATTTCATAATCGGAATGACTGACGCAGTGGAGACCTTCGCAAAGCACAAACCTCACTACGTTCCCGTCAACATGAAAACCGACTGCATCAACTTCATAAAAAACTGCCCTCACATAAAGATAGGGGTTCTGGTATCAGGCGACGCCGGTTTCTTCAGCCTCGCGCGGTTCGTTACGAAAGAGTTTGAAAACGTAACGGTCATTGCAGGTGTAAGCTCCATGTGCGCAGGATTTGCACTGCTGAAAAAGATGTGGTTCTCATACAGATTTATGTCCGTTCACGGCAGAGAGCTTTTTGATGAATGTCCATCGGAATCGACGGTTATTCTGTGTGACGAAACCAATTCCCCCGACGCTATAATGAAAAAATTCCCTGAAATCACTGATAAATTCAATTTTTATATCCTTTGCGACGTGAGTCTGCCCACAGAGGCGATCTATACGGAGCTTAAAGGCAGTTACGGCACATCCAGAATCATTCTTGTGCTGGAGGAGAAAACAGCTTGAAAGTCTACTTTATAGGCGCAGGACCCGGCGACGCGGAACTTATCACAGTTAAAGGCGCAAGACTTATCGGTGAATGTCAGGTGGTCATATACGCCGGAAGCCTAGTCAACCCAAATATACTTAAATATGCTTCAGAAGATGCAGAAATACACGATTCTGCACCGCTTAATCTGGAACAGATAGTTGAAATAATAAAAAATGCTCATAAAGACGGTAAAAATGTTGCCCGCGTCCACACAGGGGACCCGTCCCTTTACGGTGCGACAGGCGAGCAAATGGCGGAGCTTAACCGCCTCGGCATAGAATATGAAACCATCCCGGGTGTCACCAGCATGGCGGCATCAGCGGCGGCGGCAAACATAGAATTGACCATGCCGGAGGTCTCTCAGACAGTCACAATCACCCGCACCCCAGGCAGAACCCCCATGCCCGAAGAACTTGCAGATATTGCAAAAGTTGGCGGTACCATAGCGTTTTTCCTGTCAGCAGGACAGGGCGCATATATCACGAAAATACTGACTGAAAACGGCTGGAACGCGGACACCCCGGTTGTTCTGGTGTACAGGGCGAGCTGGGAAGACCAGAAGATAGCTCGCTGCGTGCTTTACGACCTTGAAAAAACACTGAAAAAGAACGGAATGACCAAACAGACGATGATACTTGTCGGAAAAGCTATCGGCGGCACTCCTGAAAACTACTCGAAGCTCTACAACAGGACTTTCAGCCATGAATACAGATAGAATTTCCGTTATAGCTGTAACACAAAAGGGAGCGGAACAGGCGCATTTTATCGCGAAAAAGCTGAAAGCCGACCTCTATCTTTCTGAAAAAATTTCTGGCTATGACTCCATAACATACTCTTCATTAAAAGAATGTTTTGAAAAATTATTTGAAAATTATCACGGAATAATCGCCGTTATGGCACAGGGGATAGTCACCCGCATGGTGGCACCGCTTTTGGACAGCAAATATAAAGATCCGGCAGTCGTTGTGTGTGATGAGGTGGGCAGATATGCCATCAGCGCCGTTTCCGGACACGAGGGCGGTGCAAACAGGCTCGCCCACAGAGTCGCATCAGTCACTGGTGCAGTGCCCGTAATAACCACCGCAACCGAAGCAAATAAACTCTATATTGCAGGTGTGGGTTGCCGGAAAGGCACGTCAAAAGAACAAATTATTTCTGCATTGACAGCGGCTTGCGGCGAGGCAAAGATTGAGATTGCAGATCTGAGGCTGATAGCCTCCGCATGGGTGAAAGAGAACGAGCAGGGGCTTCTGGACGCGGCGGACGAGCTGGGAATCTATCTGCGGTTTCTTCCGGAGCATCTTTTCGAGCACTGCCCCTATGAGGTGCAGGAGACGGCGGCGGCAAGACATATCGGTGTCCGCGCCGTTGCGGAGCCTTGCGCACTTATGGCTGGATTCAATACAATTTTGATACTGAAAAAAACAATATACGAGAATGTTACAGTGGCAATTTCTAAGGAAATGACCAGGTTTCTTTCGGAGTGACAATGGGAAAAATATATCTGACGGGCATAGGTCCCGATGGCAGAGAGACTATAACAGCGAAGGCGGAGTATGCGGTTAAAAACTGCACCGCGGTCTGCGGATACGATAAATACGTTGAACAGATAGCACACATCATCCCCGCTGGCACACCCGTTTTCACCAGCGGCATGAAAGGAGAGGTCGAGCGCGCGGAAGCGGCGATTCAATACGCAAAAAACGGGCACGACGTTTGCCTTATATGCGGTGGCGATCCGTCACTTTACTCTCTGGCATCGCTGGTCTATCAACTGGCGGACGAATCAGTTGAAATCGTAGTCATACCCGGCGTTACGGCTGCAATGGCGGCATCCGCACTCCTCGGAGCACCCATTGCGGACGACCTCGCTATAATTTCCATGTCCGACCTTCTGACCCCGTGGGAGGTCATACAAAAACGTATCGATGCGGTTAACGTAGGCGATTTCGTGGCGGCAATATACAACCCCAAGAGCATGAAACGCACCCGTCAGATAGAATATGCACTGAAAACTTTTTATGAAGCCCGCGGCGACCTCATAACAGGAACGGTTAAGGACGCTTACAGGGAAAACCAGACAATAAAAATTTCAAAAATTTCAGATTTTGATTACGATTTCGTCAATATGTCCTCAATCGTAATTGTTGGCTGTAAAAAGACGATAATCAAAGACGGAAAAATGATAACGCCAAGGGGGTATCCCGTTTGAAAACCCTTGTTCTCGGCGGCACGTCAGACACCCGCGAATATATAAAAAAACTTGATGGTGATTTTGTCGTATCGGTGGCAACACAATACGGCTATGAAACTTTCGACAATGAGTTCCCCACAGTTCTGGTGCGGTTCGACGACGAAAGTATCATCTCATTCATTCGTGCACACGGTATAACGGCGATAGCCGACACAACCCATCCGTTCGCGAAAAACATAACCGCTCTCGCCCTCCGCACGGCTGAAAAACTGAATATCCCCTACATCAATGCCATGCGGATACCAAAACTTGAATCGGATTACGAGCGGATAATCACTGTGGAATCGTGTGAAGAGGCGGCAAAGCGGGCAGATGAATTCAACTCGGTGCTGCTTACCATCGGCTCAAACAGGATAGACGCTTTCAAAGAAGTTCTGCATAAATGTCACATCCGCATCCTGCCCTATGAAAAATCCATAGAAAAATGCAGACAGGCGGGGGCAGAATATAAACAGATAATCGGGATGCAGGGTCCTTTTTCAGAGGAGTTCAACATTGCGCTGATGCGCGAGATAAAGGCGGATGCCCTTGTTACGAAACTTTCGGGGGATTCCGGCGGATTAAAAGAGAAGATAAGCGCCTGTGAAAAAATAAAAGCTGCATGTATCGTCATTACCGGAGGTTAAAGTATTTTTCATAAGTTATGTCGCATAATTAAATACGAGACTGCTTCACCCATGCAGGGTTCGCAGAGACGTAACTTTTCCAAGTCTTCGCGAGGGTTAACTAGCCGAAGGCTGTATGAGTCCATATTCAATTTAGTTGTCGAATAATGCCCGAAGCGATCTCATGTCTATGAACTAAGCATCTATTTTGAACAATGCTCTAGCTGTTCTCCTGATTATCACCCAGCGAGCTTGTGAGTCTGAGCAGTTTTCTCCGCAGCATATTCTTTTTGCGGACTATGTTTCCGTTGTCTGTGCTGACAACGTCAAGAAGTTTCAGTTTGTCGCATATCTCTTTAATCTTGTCCGCCGCAAGTTCGGCGCTCGGCGGTTTTCTATCCAGCATCACAATGGTAATATCGTGATCGTTGGCTGTGCGCACGGTATCCTTTTCCAGAGAGAAAAAGAACTCGCTCATTTTGTAAAACGCGCTGAGTCTGTTCAGAAGTGCTATTCTGTCTTCAACAAACAAACTCTGTCTGTCCTGCGGATTTATCACCATTACGCTCCAAGAACATAGCTGTATCGTGTGTTTTCATTGGCATGAAAACACCTTTATTAAATATCGTCCTTTTTGCGTCGAATTTGAGTAATTATTTCGTATAATTTCCGATTGCTTTCGTGGGGCACACAGCCACGCACTCGCCGCAGACATTACACACTGATGGATCTATCTTCGCTAAGAAACTGTCCACATCTATAGCGCCGACAGGGCATTTTTTCTCGCACATCTTACAGCCTATGCACCCGACACTGCAAGCCTTTTTCACTTCCGGTCCCTTGTCTTTCGACATGCAGTTCACAACGATGGGTTTGTCTTCAGGGATAAGTGTTATGAGGTTTCTTGGGCAAGCCTTAACACAAAGTCCGCAGGCGCAGCATTTTTCAGCGTTCACCACTGGTATCCCGTTTTTACCCATGTGCATAGCGTCGAAGCTGCACGCCTTGACACAGCTTCCCTCGCCCACGCACCCGAAGGTGCAGAGCTTGTTTCCGCCGCTCAAAAGCACTATACTGTGACAATCACGGGGACCGTAATAATCATATTTTTCAAAGGCGTTTTCGCATCCGCCGTTGCATCTCACCCTTGCAACGTTTTTAACTGAGCTGTCCGCGGTCAGTCCGAGATACTCCGCTATCTGCTGAACCATCTCTCTGCTGCAAACTGGACATGCGTTGACAGGAGCCTTTCCCGCTACGATAGCCTCTGCCAGAGCACCGCAGCCCGGATAGCCACAGCCGCCGCAGTTTGCCGCAGGCAGCATATCGTTAACAGCGGCTATGCGCTCGTCCTTTTCCACATGGAATTTTTTCGAGGCGTACATAAGCCCCAGTCCTGCAACGAAACCCGTTGCCGCCATGGTTAAAACTGCCGCTATCATATCACTTCACCAGTCCTGAAAAACCCATGAAAGCCAGAGCGAGAATACCCGCAGTGATGAAGGCGATAGGCAGTCCACGGAAATAATACGGAATGTCTGAAAGCTCTATCCGTTCTCTGATTCCGGCGAAAAGCACCAGCGCCAGCGTGAAACCAAGCGCGGAGCCGATGGTGAAAACCAGCATATGCAGGAAATCGAAACCGGACTGTATGTTTATTATCGCCGCACCGAGAATGGCGCAGTTTGTGGTTATCAGCGGAAGATATATGCCGAGACTCTGATACAGATCGGGCGACGATTTCTCAATAACCATCTCAACGAACTGCACAAGGGCGGCTATCACCAGAATGAAAACTATCGTCTGCAAAAAGCCTACGTTAAATCTGTCCAGCACGGTATACTGGATTATCCATGTAATCGAACCGGCAACGGTCATTACGAACGTAACTGCAAGCCCCATGCCCACGGCGGTCTCGACCTTTTTCGATACTCCGAAAAATGGGCAGATACCGAGGAACCGCGCAAGAACAAAGTTATTTACAAGTACCGCACCGACAAACAGAAGAAAAAGGCTCATTGTGCGCCCCCTCTGCCGATACGTCTGCGCTCTTCAACAAAGTTGTTGAACGCCATCATAAATCCCAGAACGATGAACGCACCCGGAGGGAGTATCATTAGTATTGCCGGACTGAAACCGCTGCCAAAAAGGTTCATCCCGAACCATGAGCCGTTCCCCAGTACTTCGCGGATACTGCCAAGAACGAAAAGAGTCAGCGTGAAACCAAGACCGGAACCAATGCCATCCAGCAGCGAATCGAACACGCCGTTTTTTGATGCAAAGCTCTCCGCCCTGCCAAGCACTATGCAGTTCACCACTATGAGGGGGATGAACAGCCCAAGAATCTTGTGCAGGTCATGAAAAAAAGCGTTCATTGACAGATCTATAAGTGTAACAAAGGTGGCTATGATAACGACATATGCGGGTATGCGCACCTTTGCAGGTATTATATTTTTAACGAGAGAAACAACCACGTTCGAACCCATGAGAACGCCCATCGTGGCAAGCCCCATGGCGATTCCGTTTATAGCGGAGGTTGTTACGGCAAGTGTAGGGCAGAGACCCAGAACCTGCTTCATTACGGGGTTGTTCTTAAAAATTCCTTCTGTCAGGATAGACAATTTCATTTCGCGCCCCCGGCTTTTCCGATGGTTTCAAGAGCGGACTTCACCGCCTCGCAGACAGCTCTGGGTGATATGGTGGCACCGCTGAAACTGTCTATATCGCCGCCATCCTTCTTAACGGATATCTTTGAATCGGCGGTCATCCCGATGAAGCTGTCCCGCCACTGTTCATCTTCTATTTTGCTGCCGAGTCCAGGCGTTTCGGCATGGCTTATCACCTCTATACCGAGAACTTTGCCTTCAACGGAAGCACCTACAAGTATCTTTATATTACCTGAGTATCCTTTTGCTGTGACACTTTCAACAGCATACCCGAATACCTGTCCGCTCTTTTTGCCGATATACAGGGTTTTGCCGTCAACAGTTAAAGTTTCCCTGTCCGGTTCGTTGTCAAAACCCGGCAAAACTGTTGTCAGACCCTTTAAAAAGTCCTTACGTTCAGCATCCGCTATCTTCTGTTTTGTCGCTCCATATACCCCTGCAAGAAGCAGCGCCGCCAGCGCGGAAATAACAGTGAGCACTATGACCATTTTCAGCGGGTTATTCATTTTTTCACCTCGCCGAATGAAAGAGGACGCAAGTATTTATCCAGCAGAGGAACGAAAGCGTTCATGATAAGCACGGCAAAGCCAGTACCTTCGGGATAGCTACCGTAAACCCTGATTATCCCGGCGATAAGTCCGCAACCGATGCCGAACACAATCTGTGCGCGTTTGATAACCGGCGAGGTGACATAATCAGTCGCCATGAAAAACGCAGCCAGCATAGCGCCGCCGCTGATTATGTGCAGAAACGGGTCGATGGTGCGCTGGGGATTTATCAGCCAGATTATTCCTGTGAAAACAAACAGAGTACCGAGAAACGATACAGGAATGTGCCAAGAAATTACTTTACGATTCATCATAAAGAGTCCGCCGATGAGAACGAAGATCGCGCCGTCGCCGCCCATACAGCCGCTCACGTTTCCTATGAGCTGGTCGGTATAGGTCGCAAGGTTCGCCGTAACCACGTGCCCGTGGGCTATGAGGTCCGATTTCAAAAGACCCAGCGGAGTTGCGGAACTGACCGTATCAAACAGAAATCCGTGAATGATAGGCGATGGTTTAACCCATGCCGTCATCTCCACAGGCCATGCGATGAGCAGGAATACCCTAGCCACCAGAGCAGGGTTGAACGGGTTTTGTCCCAGCCCTCCGTAAACCTGTTTTGAAACTATAATCGCTACGAACGAACCCACCAGCATAGTCCACCACGGAGCCGCCGCGGGCATGTTCATCGCGAGCAAAAGCCCTGTCAGAAGGGCGGAATTATCTTTTATAGCTATGGGTCTGCCTGAAATCTTATCAAAAAGATATTCGAAGCCGACACAGAAAAGAGCTGTGAGCAGGTAACCTTTAACAGCGTAATAACCGTAGTACCATATTGAGTTCGCGATGATAGGCAGCATAGCGATTATGACCGCCATCATCACCTTGTTCGTGGTGTCCGGGTGTCTGTCGTGGGGTGAAAATGTCACCAGAAATTTTCTGTCAGGCATTTTTCGCCCCCCTCTCCTTTATCATCTGCATTATGTGGCGTTTGGACGTTTTAAATCCGCCCACAAGAGTCCTTCTGGACGGGCAGACATAGGAGCAGCAGCCACATTCTATGCAGTTCAGCACATGGTGCTGTTCGAGCTCTTCATACATCTCTTTTTTCACGAATCTGTCCATGATGGACGGCACAAGAAGCATCGGGCACGCATCCACACAGCGTCCGCAGCGGATGCACGGATATTTAGTAAGATCGGGCATATCCTCTTCGCGGTAAACCAGAATTCCGCTGGTTCCCTTCATGACCGGCGTTTCAACAGACGTTACCGCCATGCCCATCATGGGACCGCCCATAATTATCTTTTTCGGCACACCAAGAAATCCGCCGCACGCATCAATAAGCGAAAGTATGGGTGTTCCCACCCGCACGCGGAGGTTTTTCGGTGTGACAACGGCACCTGTAACGGTTACTGTGCGCTCAAAAAGCGGTTTTCTGTCGTAAAAAGCCTCGTAAACAGCGGCGCAGGTTCCGACGTTATGAACTATAACGCCAACCTCAACGGGCAGCTTGCCCTCCGGCACGACCCTGTTCACACAAGCCTTGATAAGCTGTTTCTCGCCGCCCTGCGGGTATTTCACATAAAGCGGCACAAGCTCGAAACCGTACTCCCTTTCATATCTTCTGAAAAGCTGTATGGCATCAGGCTTGTTCTTCTCTATTCCTATTATCAGTTTCTTGATATTGAGTTTTTCTTTGATGAGCACCGCGCCCTTAATAACCTTGAGCGGTTCCTCAAGCATGATGCGGTGGTCGCATGTGAGGTACGGTTCGCACTCCGCTCCGTTTATGAGCAGTGTGTCCACCTCTTTCGGCGGCGACAGCTTAACGTGTGTCGGGAAGGTCGCTCCGCCCATACCTGTTATGCCCGCCCGCTGGATTATCTGCTGAAAACTTCCTTCATCGGAAACAGGTTCGTAATCGTCATTGGTTTCGTCCGCTTCAATGACAATTCCTTCCATCCGCCCCGCCATAGGGTGAATTACATGGGATATAGATACGATCTTACCGTTCACCGGACTGTGGATTGCAGCGCTTATAAAGCCGCCCGCCTCCGCCACAAGCTCGCCGGTCTTCACCTGCTGGTTTTTCGCCACAACAGGTTTTGCAGGCGCACCTATATGCTGGGAAAGGGGCAGATAGAACTTATCCCCCGCCTTAACAGGCAGAGTTTCAGTTGCTTTTCCGCTGGTGAGCGATTTGTTGTAGTCCGGGTGGATCCCGCCCTTAAACCCGAAAAACGGCATTAAATCTTTCCTTTCTCGTATTTTATAAGCTGAACCCGCTTTTCATAAAGCATCTCGTCCGCCAGCGGGTCGCTGTATCCCTGTTCGTAGATAACTTTTTCGATACCTGCGTTACATATCATCTTCGCGCAGATGGAGCAGGGTTTTGTATTGCAGTAAAGCACTGAGCCTTTTATGCTTATTCCGTGATATGCCGCCTGAATTATGGCGTTCTGCTCTGCATGAAGCCCTCTGCATATCTCGTGGCGCTCACCTGAAGGCACTTTGAGCTGCTCGCGCAGACATCCTGTTACCTCGCAGTGGGTGATTCCGCTGGGAACACCGTTGTAACCGGTTGCAAGTATATGATGATCTTTAACTATAACCGCGCCTACCTGCCTTCTCAGACAGGTCGAGCGCTGCTTAACCAGATTTGTCATCTCAATAAAATATTCGTCCCATGAGGGTCTTTCCGTTCTGCTCATCTCAGCACCAGCTGTCTTTAGCGAGTTCGTCTATCTTGTCGATACGTCTCTGGTGTCTGCCGCCCTCAAACTCTGTGTTTAGGAACAGGTCAACCATGTCCGCAGCTCTTTCTATAGTGGTAATCCGTCCGCCCAGCGCCATTATGTTTGCGTCGTTGTGAAGACGGCACATCTTCGCCGTATAGGTGTCGAAACAGAGTGCACAGCGTATTCCTTTGAATTTGTTTGCAGAAATTGAGATACCGATGCCGGAACCGCACATTACCACAGCGCAGTCGGCTTTTTTGTCCAGAACCGCTTTTGCCGCAGCAGCGCCGAAGTCGGGATAGTCAACGGACGCTTCAGAGTCCGTTCCAAGGTCAAGAATCTCATAACCTTTTGATGTAAGATAGTTTTTGATTTCAGTTTTAAGACCGAATCCGCCGTGATCGGACGCAAGTGCTACACGTTTCAAATTACACCTCGAATCAATAGTAACGGCTTAAAGAACAATATCAGATTTTCCAATATAATGGAAGCCTATATTTAAAAAACCTATTCGTTTCTGGGGATGGCGAGCATACGTTCAATGCAGGTCACTGCTTTTTTTGCAACTTCCTTATCAACAGTGATAACGTTGCCCATGTTTAAGAGGCACTCATAAACATCTTTCAGAGTGGTCTTTTTCATGTTTTTGCAGGTGAATCCTTCGTATGCGAACAGGAAGGTTTTGTCAGGATTTTCAAGTCTGAGCCTGTAGCCCACGCCGGTTTCCGTTGCGATGATAAATTTCTTCGCAGGGTTGTTCTTGCAGTAGGTATATATGCCCGAAGTGGAGCAGACGTGGTCTGCAATGTCCACGACAGCCGGAGGACATTCAGGGTGCGCGACAACCACAGCATCGGGATTTTCGCGGCGCAGCTGCTGAATTTCAGGAACAGTCACACGGTTGTGGATGGGGCAGAAGCCGGGATAAAGGATTATCTCCTTGTCCGTGAACCTCTGGACGTAGTTTCCGAGGTTTTTGTCAGGGACAAAGAGAATTTTGTCAGACTGTATGCTCTTAATGACGTTTACGGCATTTCCGGACGTGCAACATAGATCACTCTGCGCCTTAACTTCCGCGGTGGAGTTCACATAGCAGACGGTGACGGCACCCGGATGCTGCGCCTTGAACTCAGCGAGTTTTTCGCCAGTAATCATGTCCGCCATTGGGCATCCGGCATCCAGTCTGGGCAGAAGGACAGTCTTTTCCGGAGCGAGCATATGGGCGGTCTCCGCCATGAAATGCACGCCGCAGAAAACAATGACCTTGTTTGAGGTTTTCGCGGCTTCTATGGACAGTCCGAGTGAATCCCCTGTGATGTCGGCTATTTCCTGAATTTCATCTATCTGATAGTTATGTGCAAGAATAACGGCATCCCGTTCTTTCGCAAGCCTTTTAATCTCTGCTTTGTAGTCCATATCAGTCCCCCGATGTGATGCATACTGTTGAGAAACCGGTGACCTTCAGGTCACTTCCGTACTCGAAAAACAAGGCATTAAACAATATTTTACCCCGCTTTTCAACCTCAAATTTGCGCGGCATACCCGTCAGAAATCTTTCTATCGGCGCGTATTTTTCCATTCCTATGACAGAGTTCAGTGCACCGCACATTCCTGTGTCCGTGAGATAAAGGGTTCCTTTCGGGAGCAGGCGTTCATCATTGGTCTGAACGTGTGTATGGGTTCCGGCAACAGCTCCCGCACGTCCGTCGGCATAAAGCCCGAACGCGGTCTTCTCGCTGGTGGCTTCGGCATGAAAATCCACGAAAACGAACCCTTCCGCATCTTCCATTATTTTGTCAAATTTGCGGAAAGGGCAATCTGAAAGCCCCATGAAGACGCGTCCGATAAGGTTTACGCAGGTGAATTTTTCGCCGTTCTTCTCGATGGTTATGCTGCCTCTGCCCGGCACACCCTCAGACATGTTCGCGGGGCGGATGAGCCTGTCCATCTTACCGATGGTCTTCTCCACCTCTTTGTTGTCCCAGACGTGGTTGCCTGTGGTGAGGATATCGATGTCCAGTCGCAGAAGCTCTTCGTATACAGCATAGGAAATGCCGAAACCACCTGAGGAGTTTTCGGCATTTGCAATGATGATATCAGGTTTATATTCAGCCCGGACGGCGGGCAGAAAGGTTTGAACCGCCTTTCTGCCTGTGCGCCCGATAATATCTCCGATATGGAGGACTTTCACTTTGCGTATCCGACCGCTCTGGATTCGCGGATAACGGTCACTTTTATCTGACCGGGATATGTCAGCTCGTCCTCTATCTGTTTTGAAATGTCTTTGGACAGCGTAACCAGTCTTTCGTCGTTAACCTTTTCGGGTTCAACGATAATTCTGACTTCGCGTCCCGCCTGAATAGCGTATGACTTGCTTACACCGTCGAAACCGCCGGCGATTGTTTCAAGGTTCTCAAGACGCTTGATGTAGCTTTCCAGCACTTCGCGTCTGGCACCGGGGCGTGAAGCGGAGATTGCGTCCGCTGCCTGAACAAGAACAGCCTCGATACACTTGAACTCCTCTTCGCCGTGGTGAGAAGCTATCGCGTTGATAACTCTCCAGTCCTCTTTGTGCTTTTTGGCAACTTCAACACCGATTTCGGTGTGCGAGCCTTCAGCTTCATAGTCGATTGCCTTACCGATATCGTGCAGAAGTCCCGCACGTTTTGCTATCTTCTCGTTAAGTCCGAGTTCCGCAGCCATAAGACCTGTTATCTTGGCAACCTCAATGGAGTGACCGAGAACGTTCTGACCATAGGAAGTTCTGTATTTGAGTCTTCCCAGCAGTCTTGTGATGTCCTTGCTGACGTTGTGCAGACCGAGGTTGAAAAGGGCTTCTTCGCCCACCTCAAGAACGTGTTTTTCAAGTTCCTCTTTCGCCTTGTTGTAGATTTCCTCAATGCGCGCTGGGTGGATACGTCCGTCGGACACAAGCCTTTCCAGCGTCATTTTGGCAATCTCTCTGCGGAAGGGGTCATAGGATGAAAGAATAACCGCTTCCGGCGTGTCGTCAACGATGATGTCAACGCCTGTAACGCTTTCAAACGTGCGGATGTTACGTCCTTCACGTCCGATGATACGTCCTTTCATCTCGTCGGAGGGCAGCGCCACAACTGTAACGGTTATCTCCGAAATGTATTCCGGTGCGCAGCGCTGAATAGCTGTGGAGATTATGCTTCTTGCCTTTTTGTCGGCTTCTGTCTTTGTCTCCTCTTCCAGTTCGCGCAGTGTTCTTGCCGCTTCAAGTTTTGCGTCGTCAACCATCTGTGCGATAAGCATCTGTTTTGCTTCCTCGCTGGTCATGTTTGCGATCTTTTCAGTTTCGAAGATGATGTTCTGTTTCATCTCGTTGATACGTTCTTTTGTCGCCTCTATCTCTTTCAGGCGTCGATCGTATTCCGCATCTTTCTGTACGAAAGATTCTTCTTTCTTTTCAAGGGATTCCATTTTTTTGTCAACCGCCTCTTCCTTCTGGAAGATGCGTTTTTCCTGAACTTTCAGGTCATTGCGCTTTTCACGCACTTCTCTTTCGATTTCTGCTTTACCTTTGTTAACAATATCTTTCGCTTCGAGTTTGGACTCCTTTACAATATCGTCGCCCTCTCTCTTTGCTCTGCTGATAATGTCCTCAGCGGTTTTGTTCAGTTTCAGATTTTCAGCGTCATTTCTTTTTTTCTGCCAGAACATTCCGAAAAATGCTCCGATAACAGCTCCGGCTACCACCAGAAGGTAATAAACTATACCCATCAGCTGTTCCTCCTGTATATATCAATTTCGGTGACGAGCAGGTCGCACGGTATGTCGTGGGGTTCGGCGTCGATGCTGTCAAAAAGCTGACATTCGAAAGCCAGTCCCGCGGCTGTGCGTATCTTACCCGCCGCAAGGAGCCTGTCATAATAACCTTTGCCCCAGCCCACCCGCACAAGCCTTCTGTCGAAGGCAACACCGGGCACCGCGGCAACGTCTATGGATTCGTAATCGGTACATCCGGCAGGCTCGCAAATTCCGTATGCACCGCAGATAAGGCTGTTTTCACCTTTATAAAGCCCAAGCTCTATACCGCCCCCTCGGACACGGGGCAGATAAACCGCCTTTTTCATTCCGTATAAGGTACTTATAAGCTCCGCAGTATCAACCTCGCTTTTGAAGCTGACATACAGCAGAAAACTTTCAAGTTCCGAGAACTCAGCCAGAAACCGTTCCGCAATCTTAGAGGAAGCAGCCCTGGCGTATGCGCTGTCAAGGTTTTTCCTGCGCTCAAGCGCTTCACTTCGCGCCTTTGCCTTTTCCATAATCCTTGACCCCAGCATGGAGTTTTTTCAGCCTTTCGGCTATTTTGCTTTCAAATCCCGCGTCGGACGGGTCATAAAAGACCTTATCCGTTGCGCCGTATTCCTGTTTAATAAACCCACCGTGGTCGAAGGGATACATATACCCCTGTCCGTTTGTCCTGAGAGGCTCAGGCACCACCGGCACGTTCTCTTCAAGATACTCTTTAACCCTGTGCATCGACATGTAGCTGCGGTTGCTCTTGGGGCAGCCTGCAAGGAATGTCACAACATGGGCGAGGATAATATCCCCTTCGGGTCTGCCCACCGCCATGAAGTTTTCATAGCCCGCGTGTGCAAACAACACAGCATCGGGAAAGGCACTGCCTACGTCCTCCGATGCACTTATGAGCAGTCTGCGGAATATCGCCTCCGGCTCCATACCGCTTTTAAGGAGCGAAAAAGCCCACAAAAGCGCGGAGTCGGGGTCTGTGCCCCTTATGCTCTTGATCATCGCCGAAAGCATATTGTAATGCTCGTCGGTATTATATCTTCCGGAAGCCGTATGCTGCGCCGCCTCTTTCACGTTAAGGTGAAGAATGTCGCCCGCAAACCTGCCGCCAATGGCGGAAAGCTCAAGAAGACTGTAAAAACGTCGTCCGTCGCCGTCTGCCGCCTGAACGAGCCTGTCAAAGTCCTCGTCCGCAATAACGACATCAACGGCGTTATACCGCTTTTTAAAATACTCACACGCCTTCGCGAACATCTGCGCAAAAGCACCGCGGTCAAGTCTTTGAAGTTCAAAGACAAAACTGCGCGAACGCAGAGGGTGTATTAAATTGTGATAGGGGTTTTCCGTGGAAGCTCCGATCAGCTTTGCGTGTCCGGAATCTATCAGTCCGAGAAGCAATACCTGCTGACTTTTGTTGAACCTGTGCAGTTCATCCAGAAAGACCAGCGTTTTGCCTCTGGTTCCCGCAGACTCCATAACCTGCTTGATTTCCGACGCGCCCGCCGTGGCCGCGTGGAGACTGACAAAGGGCATCTGCAAATGGTTTCCGATTATTTCTGCCAAGGTGGTCTTGCCTGTGCCGGGTGGACCGATAAGTATGATCGAGTCGAACCCGCCGTCTTCTGCCATCTTTCGAAATACGGAATCTGCACCCAACAGATGATTCTGTCCGGCTATATCGTCAAAGACCTTAGGTCTTAACTCTTCCAGTATTCTCATTTATGTATAAACCCCTAACGGGCGGTAAAAAACCTCTAAACGCTATAAGTTACCGAATGTATCAATCTTTTGCCGATGAGACTGCTTCAGGCTGAAGCCTTCGCAGAGACGCGGCAATCAACCATGACACATTCGTATCTCTTTGGTTATTATATTAGCACATCATTAAAAATGAGCAATGATATGTTTAACAAAAAAACAATCGTGCATTAAAAAATACAAAAAAGCCCCCGCTCATGCCGTAACCATATTCCAATTGTAGCCCTGTTCATCAGGGCGGAGGAATCACGACGCATTAGGCTTCCTGCTACAAGGCAGGCTTGCACACCGCAATCAGTATCATCCCCCTTTTCTGGAGTATTGGCTCCAATTTTCATATGATACACGAACACAGCAGGGGCATCTTTAGACTCTTTATTATATTTTGTAAATAAATGACATCGTATCATTTATTTACCAGCGCAAAGACAGGCAAAGCCTCGCCTTTGCTCACGCTACTTCTGATTTTTGCAATAAATCACAACAATCAGAATCCGCGAGGCACATCCTGTGTCTTAAACTATATTTTGTAATTAAATGACATCGTGTCATTTAATTAGATTGCCGCGTCAGCCTATCGGCTTCCTCGCAATGACAGAACGTAAAAACGTCTCTGCGAGGACTGAAAGGACGAAGCAGTCTCATCAATATTCTTTGTCACCAGTCCCAAGACACATTGTCATTTTCAATTTTCAAACATCCGCCTTTCTCAGAAGGTCGTCAAGGATCGCGTCTGCGGCAACAGCCGCCTCTTTCAGGTCAAGATATTGTGCGGAAATCGTAAGAGCCGCCATAACAGCCAGCTTTTGTGTATCCAGCACATTCACCTTGTTCTTTATCTCATTCATACGGTTCTGTAAAAGCTCCGTAGCTCTGTCAACGAAGTCCTTATCGCGGTCTGTAACCAGAGGATACTGTAAACCGTTTATGTTGACCTTATGCTCGTAGACAGGCACCGTTGCACCCCCGTAGCGTTATAGTCTGCCAATGAGATTTTCGATGCGCTCACGCACCGCTTCTTTCTGCTCCAAAAGCTGACGGTTGTCATCTTTCAGACGGATATTTTCCGCTTCAAGGAGGGAACATCTGTCCTTCTCCCGCCTCAGCTCAGCCACCAGATTGTCTATTCTGCTGCTTAAAACATCCAGTTTTTCAAGAAGTTCCATAAAACCTAATTACATCATTTATACACAGTTGTCAATAAATTAGAATAGAACCTGACGACACAGATTTTTGTAGACCTACACTTAAACCGATGCTAAAATTCATCTATGAGAAACATATTCACTTTAATACTTATCATACTGACAGTGGCACTTGCCGTGTCGTATTCCGTTAATTTTTACACAGGGAAAAAACCCACGGAACTGCCCGTTGAGATTTCCGGAACCACTCAGTCGCCAGCGCCCGCATACCAGATGCCTGACACGGACGTGAACCTTCTGCCCGAAGAGCCGGACATGCCGAATACCGACGTCTACACACGTGTTAACGACCTTGAAAAGTCCATCAGCACAAAACTTTCAATAATCGCGCGCTCATCAAATAATAAAGAGGTTATCGCAAGGATTGACCAGCTCAGTAAACAGCTTGAGAACGACGTAACCCTTGTACTTGCCGCAGTAAATAAAAAAGAACAATGGTACAGAAACGAATTTTATCAGGTACTTGCCGGACTTCTGGCGGTTTTTGTACTGTTCACCACAATAATGATAATGGGCTATGTCAGCCTGAAAAAATTCATTGCACAGAGCCTTTTGTTAAGAGGGATCAAACCGACCGCAGTGTCGTCTGACGATTCTGAAAACCCCATACTTTCCGCCGTGGGTGCGGTTGCCGCAAAACTCGCTGTCAAGATTGGCGATAACAGATACCTGTTCGATGCGGATAAAGCCGTGCGCCTGACAACAGTACAGAAAAATACCCTTTCCGAGATAACAGACGAACTTCTGTTTCTGGACAAGGCTGGCAGTAAACTTTCACCTGAAGAGTTGTATCTGCTTGGTGTGGAAAGACTTAACGAGAAAAACTATACAGAGGCGAATGCCCTGTTCGAGCATATCAAAAAAGACGACCCGGAATTTGCCGCCGCATGGTATATGACCGGATACATCGCATATCTGAACAAAAAATACGATATCGCCGCGGAAAATCTGGCTAAAGCGTGCGTAATCGAGCCTGAAAACGACACTTTCCAGTCAACTTACGGAAGCACATGCCTGAGACTGAAAAGATACTCCGAGGCTGCTGCTGCCCTTGAAAAAGCGGCAACCATAAAGCCTGACGACGCGGCAGTGTGGAACAACCTTGCACACGCTTACATAGTTTCCGGCGAAACGGAAAAAGCTGCCGAGGCTTTCAGAAAAGCCGCTGATCTTAAACCGGATTTCCACGAAGCGCTCCATAACCTCGGACTGGCACTGGGCAGACTGAACAGGCAGGAAGAGGCGCTCGCCGCCTTTGAAAAAGCCATTGCAGCAAAACCGGACAAACACGAATCCATGTACAACGCCGCATGTCTTTACGCCATCCTCGGTAAACGTGAAGGCGCGCTGAAAAACCTGAAAAAAGCGATAGAGCTTTCGCCTGAATACGCTAAGAAAGCACGCACTGACAAAGACTTTGAAAGTTTTACCAACGATGCCGAGTTTAAAGCAATAGTAGGATAACGTATGCAGTGGGAAAAACTGCTCAACTATAACAGACTGAGCGAACGCGAAAGGGACTTCGACGATGCGCGAAATCCTTTCAGCATAGATTTTGACCGCATCATCTTCTCCGACTCATTCCGAAGACTTGACCGCAAGACACAGGTTCACCCCATGCGCAGCAATGACAACGTACACTCGCGGCTACCCCACAGCCTTGAGGTATCGTGCGTGGGCAGAAGCCTCGGAACGCTGGTCGGCGCTGAAATCAAAGACCTCCCCACACACATGACCCCCGACCGCGTCGGGCAGATAGTTCAGGCGGCATGTCTCGCACACGACATAGGCAACCCCCCTTTCGGTCACATGGGAGAAACTATCATACAAAGCTGGTTTGAAGAACACGGCGGCAGATTTTTCGATGCCGTGGCACCTGAACTGCAAACGGATTTCACCCGTTTCGAGGGCAACGCACAGGCGTTCCGCATCATGACGCGGCTTGCCATGTACCGTGACAACGGAGGACTGCGCCCCACCTATGCTGTCATAGCTGCGATGATGAAATATCCGTGGATCCATCACAACGACATAAAAAAATTCTGCTGTTTCTCAAGCGAACGGGAAATTCTTGACGATATAGCCGCAAAAGCCGGACTTGAGGGTGCGGACGGCATATACAAACGCCATCCTCTCGCCTTTCTTTCTGAGGCGGCAGACGACATCTGCTACAGCATCATCGACCTTGAAGACGCCTACGAAATGGGCATCCTCCGGTTCACTGAGGTCAAAGAGATACTCAACGCCATATGCGAACTGCCTGAACAGAAACTCGACGGTAAATCGCCGAAAGAGAGCATGGAATATATGCGCGCCATCGCCATAAACAAATGCGTGGGCGCAGTGGTTAATGAATTTTTTGCTAATTACGAAGCTATTATGGACGGCAGTCTGTATTATAAGCACAATCTGCTGGAAAACTCAGCCTATAAAGAGCCGATATCTCAGGCGAAAAAGACGGGAAGCGAGGTAATTTACCAGAACAGGCGCAAACTGATGCTTGAAGTGGGCGCATACAACGTGATGGGCATACTGCTCGAAACCTTCAGCGATGCGGCTTTCGAATACGTTTCTACTGATAAGCCCAAAGATAAGACACAACATATCATAAAGATAATGGGCGACTTCGCACCTGCAAAGAATGAGGGCGTATTCAAGGCACTGCACAGAGTCACAGATTATATTTCAGGAATGACAGATAATTACGCCACAGAGAAGGCAAGGCAGATTGCCGGAATCTGAATTAGGACTGCCGTGCGTCTCTCTCCCAGTCTTTGCGAACTCTGAAAGGGTGAAGCAATCTCAACCTCACTTTTTCAGCCCGCAGAGGCAGTGTTCAGCGAACCCGCACATTCTCAACGTATTTTTCAATCATCCTGACAGCGCCAGCCTTATCAAATATCTCCGGTTTATAGGATTTATCCAGCATCCGCATGTCCCTCAGCGTCTGGATGTACAATGGAGCCTCGCCAATATATTCTGCAATGGCAACAACATCCGTCTCGGCAGGCATCTTCCACATGGTATGACGCACCTCGAACGGAACACCGGAGATTTTAAGCGCTTCAATTGTCTTATAGAATGAGTCCTGTTTATGGGGCGTTCTCGCAATACTTTTAAGGTCTTCCGCCGAAAACGATTTCAGATCGACAGCAACGTAGTCTGCCAGCCCAGCGTCAAGTATCTTCGCCAGTTTAACGGGCAGAAACCCGTTGGTATCCAGTTTAACGGCAAGTCCTCTTGCCTTTAAATCGCCCAGAAACAGATTAATGTTTTTGGAAAAGAGAGGCTCGCCGCCAGTTACGGCGACGGCCTCAATATCCTTACCATTCAGGTAGTTAAGGAAATCATCCAGCTTATTAGACCCTTTTCTGCCAACAGCAAGCGAAGGGTTGTGGCAATATCTGCACCGCAGGTTGCACCCGTGAGTGAACGCTATGGAGGCGATTTTGCCCGGATATTCCACAAGGCTCACATGCTGATAGTCCGCAAGAAAAAAGTCATATGCTGCCATTATTTAACCTGAAAAGTCTCTCTGTGTTCAAATTCCTCTTTTTTGCCCTCGTTCCACTGTTTAACGGGGCTGTGGTATCCCACAACGCGGCTGTATACATCACAGGGCGTACCCTTCACGTTGTCCAGCTCTGTTTCCAGCTTTTGCAGTTCTTCTTTCTTATCCATTTGATACCTCCTGTTCTATTTCATTTTTAAGTCTTTCAATCTGAAGACTTAACTCGTGTTTTCTGTCCTCTTCGCACAGCGGACATTCCCTGTGTTCGCCCTTAATATATCCGTGGACAGGGCACACAGAGAAGGTCGGCGTTATGGTTATATATGGCATGGCATAGCTGCCCGTGATGTTTTCCAGCAGCTTTGAGACTGTTTCGGGTCTGTCAACCGCCTCGCCCAGAAAGACGTGGAAAACTGTCCCGCCCGTATAGAGAGGCTGGAGTTTATCCTGATGGGACAGAGCCTTGAAAAGGTCTCTGGTCTGTTCCACCGGAAGCTGTGTCGAGTTGGTGTAATAGGGTCGCTCCGCCGAACCGGATGTCACGATATCGCTGAAATCGGCGAAATCTTTTTTCGCCAGCCTGTACGAAGTGCCTTCGGCGGGGGTTGCCTCAAGGTTGTAAAGCATGTCGTCCTCGTCCTGAAAATCCGCCAGTCTGTCCCGCATGAAGTTCAGCACCTTAACAGAGAACTCAAGCCCCTGCGGGTTCATGATGTCCACACCGAGGAAGTTCAGCAGACATTCGTTCATGCCTATTATGCCGATGGTGTTGAAATGGTTTTTCCAGTACTGACCGTTGCGCTCATAAATATCTGACAGATAGTGCTTTGAGTAGGGATAAAGCCCGTTTGAGGTCAGTTTTTCCAGTGATTTTCTCTTTATCTTCAAGCCCTCTCTGGCAAGCTCCATGAGGTTAGTCAGTTTGCCGAAAAATTCCGTTTCGCTGCCCGCCGTATAGCCTATTCTGGGCAGATTTATGGTAACGACTCCGATTGAGCCTGTCAGAGGATTAGCGCCAAACAGACCGCCACCCCTTTTGCGAAGCTCTCTGTTGTCCAGCCTCAGGCGGCAGCACATACTTCTTGCGTCGTCCGGGCTCATGTCGCTGTTGACGAAGTTTGCAAAATAAGGCGTACCGTATTTCGCGGTTATTTTCATAAGGTCAGTTACGATGGGGTTATTCCAGTCGAAGTCCTTATCGACGTTATAGGTGGGGATGGGAAAGGTGAACACCCTGCCCTTTGCATCGCCCTCCTCCATAACCTCGATAAACGCGCGGTTGAACATGAACAGCTCTTCCTGAAACTCGCCGTAGGTGCGCTCCTGCGGAACGCCGCCTATTATGACCGCCTCGTCGCGGAAGGCTTTCGGAACGTATAAGTCCATGGTCAGGTTAGTGAAAGGTGTCTGGAAGCCTACGCGGGTCGGCACGTTAAGATTAAATATGAACTCCTGCATAGCCTGTTTCACCTCGGCGTATGTCAGGTTGTCATAGGCTATGAATGGTGCAAGGAGCGTATCGAAGTTTGAAAACGCCTGCGCCCCCGCCGCTTCGCCCTGAAGGGTGTAGAAAAAGTTGACTATCTGCCCCATTGCGGAGCGGAGATGTTTGGGCGGTTTGCTCTCAACTTTGCCGTGTACGCCGCCGAAACCGCGCACCAGCAGGTCTTTCAGATCCCATCCGCAGCAGTACACAGCCAGAAGACCGAGATCGTGGATGTGATATTCGCCGTTAACGTGCGCCTGCTGTACGTTCTGGGGATATATCTTGTTCAGCCAGTATTTAGCTGTTATCTTTGAAGAAATGTAGTTGTTAAGTCCTTGCAGGGCATAGGTTGTGTTGCTGTTTTCATTAACGCGCCAGTCGCTTCCGCCGAGATATTCCTCAACAATGGACTCAAGTCCGCCGAACGCCTCTTTAAAATCGCGCATCTCGGCTCTCTGCTTCCTGTAAAGTATATAGGCTTTTGCAGTTTTGGCGTGTCCCTGCTCAATAAGCACCTTTTCAACTTCGTCCTGAATCTCTTCAACGGACACGGTGCCGTAATGACCGTATTTGTCCGTGATACTCCGGCAGACTTTTATGGACAGCGCGGAAGATGTGTTCCTGTCCGTTCCGCCCACAGCTTTTGCCGCCTTATAGATAGCGTTTGCTATGCGCTCCGCGTCAAAGGATACGAAACGCCCGTCGCGCTTGCTCACCTTTTCTATCATTTTTCCTCCTTTTTGCGCTCCGGACGCAACAGGAGGTGGAAAATATCACGCTATTTGAAAGTAGATTGGTATTATATGAATGATTTGTGGTCATCCATCCCTCCGCTGGTTTGTCCGGGGCAGGTATCCTGACTCTCCATCAGCCTACTCTCCTCGTCTTCCCGCTTTCGCAGTGACAAAAATGAGGATTTCGTCCGGATTACAGTTGCGGGGGCAGTGCCGGATTTTAACCGGACTTCCCTGAATCCCGATAGATTATTCTGGCATAATCAGACCAATTATGTCAAATGATTTTACATATAAAAATGAGGTCGCCTCATATCACCTTAACAGTGTCGGCTATCTCGTCGAAAAGCCTTTCGGCGATGCGTGCGGTTCTTATTACAAAAAAAGCGGCGGCGGCAAGAAAAAATATAAAGGACATGTCGTCACCTCGTTATTTTTGAATAATCTATAACCCCGCTGACATAAAACTTTCCGCAATTTGTCAGGATTCCGTAATATTTTCATATAAAAAAAAGTGTTTGCCAAACATCGTTTATGCCTATATTAATTAAGGTATCTTTTGTGGGGAAAGGATATAAGAAATCAAACGTGTCCGTCTTGCGCGGACTTACGGAGGAATATTATGCCCCTTGTCACCCCGGTAATGACCCTTTCAGAGGTCATTTCAACTTACCCCGACACACGTTCCATCTTCATAGCAAACGGACTCTCAGTTGAGCAGAACAACCACGTCTTCATGACGGCGCTCACCGTTGAATCCTTCATGAAGCTGCGTAGCATAAACCCTGAAATCTTTATGAAACTGCTGAACGAGACGGCGGAAAGCTGTTCTCAGGTGAAAATCCTCTACACCGACGAAACCCCGGCAGTGCGCACGGATTTTCTCGGATACGTCGTGTGTCCCTTCAAACACCTCTTTAAAGAGGCTTTCGAAAGCACACTCAACGACCACTATGAAAAAACGGGCGAAAAGCTCGTCAGTTTCGTGCCCATGGGCTGCGGCGGTCCCGACCCGTACGAATATATATGGGACACCGAAAACATTGACGAACTGCCCGACGCAATAGCCTCTCTGGGCTTTGGCGCATACTGGCGCAAACCCTTCCGTGAAAGGTTCCTCGACACCGGACTGTTCAAAGCGGTCGAAACGAAACCCTACATCGAAGAGTTCAAAGAACTTAAAGACCCGCTGGGGCACTACACCGTCTATTCGTTCTCCGCATACGTCATGCTCATAGACCATAAAAAACTGGGCGACCTCCCCGTGCCTGAGCGCTGGGTTGACCTTGCAAACCCCATATACAGGGACAACATCATCGTAAGCGGCAGCGAGGACGAAATTAACGAAGTGCTCCTCATGCACATATATAAAGACGGCGGCGAGGAAGCCGTTAAGAGCATGGCGGGCAACATAAAGGACACATGGCACGCATCCCAGATGGCGAAAGCCGCGGGAAGCAGCATGAAAGATGGCGCGGCGATTTACGTTCTGGCGTGGTTCTTCGCGGACACATGCCCCAACACTGACAGTATATCCATCATCTTCCCCGAAGAGGGCGCGCTGGTCAGCCCCATGTATATCATGGTTAAGGCGGACAAAGAGGAGCGCATGAAACCCGTTACGGATTTCATGACCGGAGCTGTCATGGGCGGGATATCCTCTTCCGCTAAGTTCCCCTCGACATGCCCCGACGTGCCGAATGTTCTGCCGGAAGGCACAAAACTTAAATGGTTCGGCTGGGATTTCGTCCGTGAACACGACATGAAGGTATTCTCCGATGAGCTGAACGCACGCTTCGCCAAATACCGCAAGGAGGCAGGCTCCATCAGCAGACACAGCTCGCACGGCAAAAAGAAATTTCAGATACTGGTGAACAGATAAAAGAGAGACCGCTTAGGCGGTGAAAAGCCGCCTCGCAGTGACTGTCATTGCGAGCGCAGCGAAGCAATCTCATTGAGGAAATTAATGAAACTTGTAACAGTTGCGGGACCGCCCTCTGCGGGCAAAACCGCCGTAATCATAAAAACCGCTGTACATCTTAAAAAGATATATTCGAAGATAGGCGTCGTAAAATTCGACTGCCTCTCAACGTCCGACCACCTGCTCTACAAAAAGGCGGGTATCTCCGTCGTAACAGGTCTGTCGGGCAACCTCTGCCCCGACCACTACTTCGTCAGCAACATTGACGACTGTCTCCAGTGGGCAAAAAAGAAAGGGTTCGACATGCTCATAAGCGAGAGCGCCGGACTCTGCAACAGATGCAGTCCGCACATAAAGGAGATACCTGCGGTGTGCGTTATAGACTGCCTCGCAGGTGCTGAAACCCCGAAAAAAATTGGACCCATGCTGCGCTATGCGGACACGGTCGCCGTTACAAAAGGCGATATAGTTTCTCAGGCGGAGCGCGAGGTCTTCTCATTCCGCGTGCGTCAGGCGAACCCGAAAGCCTCCGTTATCTTCGTGAACGGCATAACCGGACAGGGAGCGTATGACCTTTCACATGCTTTTTCCAAAGCCACAGACGTTGACAGCCTCGAAGGCGCGAAACTCCGCTTCTCCATGCCCGCCGCAATCTGCCCATACTGTGTGGGAGAAATGACCATAGGCACAGACCACCAAAAAGGCAACGTCAAAAAAATGGTATTCAAAGAAGAGGAAGAGGCGGCGGTATGACAGAACTTATGAACACCCCCGTAGCGGTGATTGCGGAAGAGCACCCCTACTGCATGGACTATTTCCGCTCTGTCGGCGTTTCTGTTGCCGACACGGAGCTTACACCGAGAGAGATAATAGACGCGCTGGACAACGAAGCCCTTGAAGACAAAGGGTTTTCAAAAGAACAGATCTCATCTCATTTCATAGAGTTCTTAAAACAGGCGGCTATGCTGAAAAGCACGGCAGAACGCTCTGTTCACAGCGTCACCATAGTCGGCGGATTCGACAAATCCGGCACGCCTGAAAATTTCGAACTGACACTTAAACCCGGCGACATAGTGTGCATCGTAGGCACCACAGGTTCCGGCAAGAGCCGTCTGCTGGCAGATATAGAATGTTTCGCACAAAAAGATACGCCAACGGGCAGAACAGTTATGGTGAACGGAAAAATACTGGACGGCGAGGACAGGTTCCGGCTTGAGAACAAGCTGGTGGCGCAGCTATCCCAGAATATGAATTTTGTCGTGGACATGAGCGTCGGCGAGTTCATCGCCATGCACGCCGCAAGCCGTATGATACCGGACATAGAGGCGACTGTCGAGGCGGTGATAACCTGCGCAAACGAGCTTGCAGGGGAACCATTTACTTATGAAACCGCCCTTACACAGCTTTCAGGCGGTCAGTCGCGCGCACTGATGATAGCGGATACCGCCATGCTGAGTTCGTCCCCCATAGTGCTCATTGACGAAATAGAAAACGCGGGGGTTGACAGGCGAAAAGCCCTTGAACTGCTGGTTAAAAAGGAAAAGATAGTTCTGATGTCCACCCACGACCCCATACTGGCGCTGATGGGCAACAGAAGACTTGCCATCCACAACGGCGGCGTTAAAAAGGTGATAGAGACCGACAGAGAAGAACTTGCAGGGCTTGAGGTTTTGCAGCTAGTGGACGCAAAACTGACGGAACTTCGCACCATGCTTCGCGCCGGAGAAAAAATTTCTTTGGACATGAAAAAATTTTTTGAACTATAGTTTTCGAAATCTGGTAAGATATATGTAAATATATTTATTTATCGGAGTTGACCTTGGCAAAATCGGTGGTATCCGGAATAATTTTTGCGCTTCTGCTCTTTTCCTCCGCATATGCGCAGGAAAAACAGCGTGTTACACTACAGCTAAAATGGACTCACGCATTTCAGTTCGCCGGATATTACGCCGCAAAAGAGAAAGGGTTTTACGACGATGCCGGGCTTGACGTCACTATTAAAGAGGCGCAGCCGGAATCCGACGTTATCGGCGAGGTTTTAAGCGGTAAGGCGCAGTTCGGTGTCGGCACAAACAGCCTTCTGCTCGCCAGACAGAACGGTCAGCCTGTGGTTGTTCTCGCAGTTATTTTCCAGCACTCGCCGCTGGTCATCCTTACTTTGCAGGACGAAAAAAGACTGAAGAACATACACGATCTCGTCGGTAAAAAGATCATGTTCGAAAGGCAGTCTGAAGAGCTTATCGCATATCTGCAACGTGAAAAAATATCGCCTAAGGATATCAGATTCATCCCGCACACATTCGATACCCGCGACCTCATAGACAGACGGGTGGACGCAATATCCGCATATGTCACCAACGAAACCTATTACCTTGAAAAAGACCATATCCCATATCAGGTGTTTGACCCAAGAGCCGCCGGGATCGATTTCTACGGCGACAACCTGTTCACATCCGAATACATGATAAACCACCATCCCGAAACGGTTGCTGCTTTCCGCAGCGCCTCCCTTAAAGGCTGGTATTACGCCATGACCCACAAAGAGGAGATAGCCGACATCATCTTCAATAAATATTCGTCCAAACACCCCAAGGACTTTTATCTCCATGAAGCAAGGGAGATGGACGAAATGCTCAAACCTGAACTTGTGGAGATAGGTTATATGAACCCCGGAAGATGGGAACATATAGCTGGAGTTTACAAAAGTCTTGGGATGATGAGACCCGATTTCAGTTTCGAAGGTTTTCTTTATGACAAGACAACAAAAGAAAAAATTCCGTTTCTGAAAAGACTTACTGTTCCTCTGCTGGCACTGATTGCAGCGGGGCTGGCATTTTACATATTTCTTCTGTTTAAAAGGATGAAAAAAAACCGAAACCGTAACGAACAGATCAATCATGAACTTTCCGAAGCGCAGGAGCAGTATAAAACACTTGTTGAAAACTCCACAGCCGCAATATACATGTTGAAAGGCACAAAAATAGTCACCGCAAACACGGCAATAGCGGAGATAACCGGTTACCCGCGTGAAGAGCTTCTGCATATGGAGGAGTTTGAGTTCATCCATCCGGACTACCGTGAGATTGCAAAAGAACGAACCCGCGCAAGGGCAAGGGGCGAAAACGTACCCGACCGCTATGAGATGAAGATACGCAAAAAGAACGGTGAAACCAGATGGATAGACCACTCAGGAAGAACTATACAGTATAAAGGTGAAATGTATGTCATAGGCACAGCCATCGACATCACAGAAACAAAACTGACGCGGGACGCGCTGAAAATCAGCGAAGAACGCCACAGACTCCTTGCTGAGAACTGCTCCGACGTTATATGGACAATGGATATCAACGGCAGACTGACATATGCCAGCCCATCCGTTAAAAAACTCAGAGGCTATACGCCGGAAGAGGTCATGGCTATGTCGCTGGATCAGGTTCTTATGCCCGATTCCCGCCTTATCGTTAACGAAGGGCTGAAAGTTCTGAGAGAATGTATTGCAAAAGGACTTACTTTCCCCGGTTTCCGAGCCGATCTGGAACAGCCCTGTAAAGACGGTTCAACCATATGGGTTGACGTTAACGTTACCGGACTCTACAGCGAAAAGAACGATTTCATAGGGCTTCTCGGCGTCACAAGGGACATAACCCAGCGCAGACAGTATGAGGCAAGCATTACTGAACTTAAAAAATTCGACAGGATAACGGGGCTTCCGAAAAGGGAGTTCTTCATCTCCAGACTGGAAGACGAAATTAAAGCCGCAAAAATCGTCAACGCTTCGGGAGCGCTGCTTATTACAGACGTGGACAGTTTCAGACTGATAAATGCAGAAAACGGGTTCGCCGTCGGAGACGCGTTGCTGAGAAAAGCCGCGGAAAGAATTAAACTGTCAGAAGAAAATATCGTATGCAGGCTCGCAGGTGACGAGTTCGCTATACTTCTGCCAAGAATTTCGGGCAAAGATGACCTTATCTCCAAAATAGAAAAAATCAAGGCGGTCTTTGACGAGCCGTTTCTCATTGACAACAGGGAAATTTACGCGACGACCGGAATAGGCGCCGCAATATTCCCCGAACACGGCGAAAATGAGGAAGTTCTCATAAAAAATGCTCAGAAAGCTCTCATTAAAGCGAAAAAAGAAGGGAAAAACTCTGTGGTAATCTGCGGGCATGTCTGATTTTTAAAGAGAGTCCGCCGGTCGCAAATACGGCTTCTGTCTTTGCTGACTTCATAAAACCTGAAGCAACGTTATTTCCCGTTCTGGTACTGTCTGAAATATTCCTCAAGAAGTGCTGACGATTCCTTATATTCCTCGATTATTAATTTAGCCATCTCGCCACCGACAAACTTTTCAGCATTTTTCAGCATACTCTGCGCATCTCCGCAAAGCTGTGAAAGCCGCATACAGCCCATTGAGGCGCTGCCGGATTTCAGCGAGTGAACGGACATGAGCATCTGAGCATTGTCCTTGCCCTGAACAGCGGATATCATATCTTTTATATACTGTTCGCTGGTGTGCAGATAAGTTGTGACAAACTCTTGCAGTAGCGGCATATTTCCACTGAGCATCGCGACCAGCTTGTCAAATGACACTTTGTCAAAGGAATCTATATCAGTGTGCACGGGAGCGGCTATCTCTTTTTTTACAGTAACCATAGGTGTCAGCCATTTGGAGATAACCTCGACCGCCTCGTCTTCGTTGAAAGGTTTACTGATATAATCGTCCATTCCGGCGTTTATGCACGCGTCTCTGTCACCCTGCATAGCGTTTGCAGTCATGGCAATTATGGGCACTCTGGGTGATTTTTTGGCGCGTTCAATATTGCGAATAACCTCTGTCGCCTGATATCCGTCCATAACTGGCATGAGACAATCCATCAGAATAGCATCAAAACCACCGCCAGCCGCGGAATCAACCGCATGTTTTCCATTATCTGCAAAAACACATTCGCAACCCCATATTCTGAGATATATGGTAATGACCTGACGGTTTATCTCGTTATCCTCAACAACGAGAACCCTGTATCCAGCGAAAATACCGTCATATGAGCTGCGTTTTCTATCGACTGCGCCGGAAGATCTGCTCTCTTTCACCTCTACGATAAGTTTTTCGTCCAGAACCGGTTTTGTGAGCACTGAAAATCGCATGTAGTCAATATTCTCAAACGGAAGGCGCGAGTCTGCCCCGTTTTCAAGCAGTATGTATCGAACCCCGCCGGTATGTACATTTTTATGACGGTCGTTTATGTCTTTGCTGAAAAACAGTTCTGCATCCGCAATAACCACGAATTCGCGCCCGTCGCGGGTAAAGGTATCCGAAAGATACCGTCCGTAATATTTAGCCCCGCATTCGGTGAGACATCTGATTATCCAGCGTTCCTGCACAGGGCATTTCAGCATCGTCTGGAAAATGACAGCGGAGAGGTCGAGACGTACGCTGACAACATTCGACTTTCTGTCCGCCGGCTGCGTAAACCAGAAAGTACAACCGTACTCCTCGTTGTTATAAAAACCTATCTCTCCACCCAGTTCTTCAACAACAGATTTGCAAATTGAAAGTCCAAGCCCTGTTCCGCCGTATTTTCCGGTGGAAACACCAGCCTGTGAAAACGGACGGAAAAGTTCCTGCGCCTTCTCCTCCGGTATACCGATACCTGTGTCGGTCACGCGGAAAACAATCATGGAGGTTTCCGGCGCATAACTGATTTTCAGCGTTATGCATCCCTTTTCCGTGAATTTAAGCGAGTTGCCGATGAGATTCACCAGAATCTGACCGAACCACATTTTGTCGGATATGATGGCTTCCGGGAGATTGTCTTCGTAGTCAACTATCAGCTCAAGTCCCTTCCCATAAGCGGAAACGCCAAGCATACTGATTATGCCGTCAACTTCTTCCCGCAGTTTCACAGTTTCCCTGCTGACCTGCATCTTCCCTGCCTCTATCTTTGAAAAATCCAGAATGTTGTTCACTATACCAAGAAGCAGCCTGCCCGACCTTTTCAGTATCTCAACCTGATCGCGTATTCTGTCAGGAATATCCTGTTTCATTATAATGTCGGATATACCTATGATGCCGTTCATGGGGGTTCTTATTTCATGGCTCATGTTTGCAAGAAACTCACTCTTCGCCCTGTTGGCAAGCTCCGCTTCGACCTTTGCGGCAACCAGTTCGTTCGTCCTTTGGTCTATAATATCCATAAACATGCGGGAACCGTACTTCCACGCAGCATAGGCACCCATAACGACCAGCACATACGCCGCTACGGCATACGCCAGTATCATGTTATTATTGCGTCTGAACTTTGCGTAAAGAGCTGTGATGTCCTTCCGTATGACAACGTAGCCTACCGGTTCATCCCTTTTGTCGCGCACCGACTGATAATCGTAAAAAGGAAAGGTTCCCATGTAATACACGCTTCCGGAATCATGTAAAATTCTTGGTTTGCCACGCTTGAATATGTTGTATTCCGGATTTTTCTCTATTTCGTCCTGAACAATGCTCGTTGTGGAGCTATCAGCTATGTATCCGTTGATGGGGGTTGCCTCGTTCAGTTTTTTGATATATTGGTACTGCCACATTGTATGCTGTAGCATTGATGTTGAAAGATATACCGCAAGATCCGCCGAGAGAGAATCTTTAAGGGTTTTAAGGATGGTATCAAACGACGAACAGACCTCAAGAGCCCCGATATGAACAGGCTGTCTGCCCTCCTGCGTGTAAAAGAACGGAACAACGCCGCGTATGCCTGCCTCGACACGCCCTACCTCGAAGCCTTTTTTCGGGCTTTGCGACAGGTTGGTGTCCTCAATGGTCAGGCGCACCCCACTCAGATTGTCACCGTAATTTGCTGGCTTGTGCATCCTGAGAAATGATTTTGCACCGTCCGGCATAAAAAAATGAAGCTGAGTGATGCCATATATGCCGTGGAGCTGGTTCCATCCATCCTTCAGATGGTCGTACAGCTGCTCGCGGTATCTGTCTGCAAGTTCAAAATTGCCGGACTGAGCCGCATTAACGCCATTATAGAAAAGCTCCTGCGTTTCTCTGTCCGCGGCTATGAAAGCTGCAATCTCCTGCATATATCTTGCAGAGAAATCCATGCTGGATGTAAACATCTGCTCCGCCGATTCAGTTTCGCTGCCTATCTCTCGCAGCAGACCGTCTTTTGAAATGAAATAGCTGAAACACACGAATACGATATCTATCAGAAAAAGAAGAAAGAGAGCGGCAGCAAGCCACTTTCCGGATGGAAACCTGTTCATCAGACAAACCTATATCTTAAATAAATATTAAACAATAAAACCACCACGCAGATAAATTGTCAACGGCAATACGCCCACAAACAAGCGTTTGTGAAAAAATCACACAGATAACGGAAATTTAATCGACAACAGGGTTTGACGCAGTTTCTTTCTTTATCTTCGTTTCTTTCCCGAAAAGGAGATAGATGATTATAGCCAGAAAGTTGAAGGCTATAACGGCTATTATCCAGACAATCTTCGTTGCGCCGTCTTTGAAATCAGACCGGATTATGTCCACTATAGTCCAGATAAAAAGCACAGCAGCAGCAAGACCGAATATGAGAAACGCAAGCGTGACAAGACCGAAACCTATCATTCCTTCTCTCCTGTTTTTTACTCATTATAAATATTTTTTCTTAATTATCAATGTAAATTAAATCATGGAGAAAAATCCACAAAGTTATATATTGACTAAATGACCGAACGGTCATATTGTTGACCAGTCAGACCCCAAACATTTGTTTAACGGAGAAGATGTGAATACCATTTCAAAGAGAAAAAGGATGATGGACGAGATGATGAAAAAAGAGATAGTCGAGGCAGTACTCTCTCTCATCGACAAAAACGCGCCCATCACAATGGAGGTGGTGGCAAAGCACTCCGGAGTGGCAAAGGGAACTCTTTACAATTATTTTGCCAACAAGGAGGAGCTTTTCCATTATGTTCATAATGAGTTCGTAGAACCCTTCACCGCGGAAAAGATGCGTATATTCGGTTCAGACAGAGACCCCATGGCAAATCTCTGCGAATTTCTGGACTATACGTTTGAATCTTTTGAACGTGTTAACAAATATTTTGCTTTTATGCAGAAATACCGCACCGTGGAGGAAGATATCATAGAAAAGAACGAAATGATCATCAAACCGCTTACAGAGACCATTAAACGTGGAATCGACAACGGACAGATAGTTGACGCAGACCCGCTCGTTCTTGCCGAAATGATATGGGGAACTATTATAGGCACTTTCCAGTCTGTAATGTGTCAGGGTATCGAAAACTATGACATGGAAAAGATGAAACAGGATGTTATCAGGCTGCTCAAAAGACTCCTGATTGTAGAATAAATCTGATTTTTGAGGAAGAAGCGATGAAAAACAAAGTATTATTCGCCGTCGCCGCATTAGCTCTCGTTGTTATTGCAGCTGCGTACTGGATGACAAAAAAACCTGCACAGCAGGGTCAGGCAGGTGCAATGCCTCCGACAGAGGTTACGGCTATCACCGCCGCACCGGAGACAGTCTCCGTCAGCAAAGAACTTCCCGGGAGAACATCAGCGTACCGCATTGCGCAGATACGCCCGCAGGTATCAGGAATTATCCTTAAAAGGATGTTCACCGAAGGGGGAAACGTTAAAGAGGGACAACAGCTCTATCAGATAGACCCCGCTCCCTATCAGGCTGCGTATGACAGCGCCGTAGCGGCTCTGCAGAAAGCGGAAGCAAACATTATGTCAGTTAAGGCAAAAGCTGAAAGATACGCCGAACTCGTTAAAGCGGGAGCCGTCAGCAAACAGGACTATGACGACGCGTCAGCTTCTCTGGCACAGGCAAAGGCTGAAATAGCTGTTGCTCAGGCAGCCGTTGCTCAGGCAGAGATAAACCTCAGATATACTAAGGTGCTCTCACCCGTTTCAGGACGCGTGGGCAAATCTTCCGTAACGGAAGGTGCACTGGTAACGGCGAATCAGGCAGACCCGCTGGCGACAGTTCAGCAGCTTGACCGCATTTACGTTGATGTCACACAGTCTGCTGAAGAGGTTATGAACCTCAAAAATACCATGGGAAGTAAGTCACCCGTGGAACTGGTGTTTGAAAACGGACAGGCATTCAAACTTCTCGGACAACTCCAGTTTTCAGACGTAACCGTTGATGAGTCAACAGGTATGGTTCAGCTTCGCGCACTTTTCGATAACCCGAACATGGATATACTCCCCGGGCTTTTCGTACATGCCAGATTGGTTCAGTCAAAGGTTGAAAACGCGATTCTGGTTCCACAGCAGTCTGTTATGCGCAATGCCGATGGCAGCACCATCGTTTTTAAAATAGGTAAGGACAACGTAATCAACCCCGCACCGGTTAAGGTTTCCTCTGTTGTCGGCGACAAATGGCTCGTTGACAGCGGCGTTGCAGCAGGCGACGTAATCATGGTAGAGGGACTTATGAAAGTTCAGGCGGGCGCAACCGTTAAAACCGTTCCCTATGAAAAGAAATAAGGATTGAATAGATGTCAAGATTCTTCATAGACCGCCCAGTCTTTGCATGGGTGATTGCTATCGTAATTATGCTTGGGGGTATTCTGGCGATAGAAACACTGCCCATAGAGCAGTATCCCCGCATAGCCCCGCCCTCTGTCGAGATACGCGCCTACTATCCCGGTGCGTCCGCGGAAGCGCTGGAAAACAGCGTTACACAGGTTATCGAACAGAAACTCACGGGTATCGACTATCTGCGTTATTTCTCATCTGCCAGTGACTCAACAGGTAACGTAACCATTACGCTGACCTTTGAGCCGGAGGCGGATCCGGATATCGCACAGGTTCAGGTTCAGAATAAACTTCAGTCAGCTATGTCCACACTTCCTCAGGAAGTTCAGCAGCAGGGTGTAACCGTTACCAAGGCATCAAAAGGTTTCCTTCTGGTGGCAGGTTTCTACTCCGAAGACGGGAGTATGGATCAGAACGCCATAGGCGACTTCCTTAACTCAAAAGTGGCAGACCCTGTCAGCCGTGTTCCCGGTGTCGGTACTCTGACAGTCTTCGGACAGCAGTACGCAATGCGTATCTGGCTGGACCCCGCGAAACTGAACAGCTATAATCTGTCAACTTCTGAGGTATCCGCAGCAATTCAGGCGCAGAACGCGGACGTTTCCGCGGGTCAGCTCGGCGGAACACCCGCTGTTAAAGGTCAGCAGCTTAACGCCACCGTAACCGCACAGTCAAAACTTAAAACCGTCGCAGACTTTGAAAAGATACTTGTAAAGGTCAATAAGGACGGTTCACAGGTAAGACTCAAAGACGTTGCAAAGGTTGAACTCGGCGTGCAGAGCTATGATTTTATAACCAGATTCAAAGGTATGCCCGCAACCGGTATGGCTGTGAGCCTTGCAACAGGTGCGAACGCACTTGAAACGGCAGACCTTGTTAAAGCAAAAATAGACGAACTCTCAGTTTATATGCCCGCAGGGCTTAAAGTTATCTATCCCTACGACTCGACACCTTTCGTTGAGCTTTCAATCCACGAGGTTGTAAAAACCCTGGTTGAAGCAATCATACTGGTGTTCCTCGTAATGTATCTTTTCCTTCAGAACTTCAGAGCAACGCTGATTCCCACAATCGCGGTTCCCGTTGTTCTTCTGGGTACGTTTGCGGTGCTTTCTGCATTCGGATTCACCATAAACACCCTTACAATGTTTGCGATGGTACTTGCCATCGGTCTTCTCGTGGATGATGCCATTGTCGTTGTTGAAAACGTCGAACGTATCATGAGCGAGGAGGGGCTAAGCCCAAGGGATGCCACCCGTAAATCAATGGATCAGATAACATCCGCACTTGTCGGTATCGCAATGGTACTTTCTGCGGTGTTCGTTCCCATGGCTTTCTTTGCCGGTTCAACGGGTGCCATCTACCGTCAGTTCTCTATCACCATTGTTTCGGCGATGGTACTTTCGGTACTGATTGCGCTGGTGCTCACTCCCGCACTTTGCGCCACCATGCTTAAACCTGTTGAAAAAGGACACAAAGAGCACATGACCGGATTTTTCGGCTGGTTCAACAGAATGTTCAACGCAAGCCGTGATATGTACGAGTCAAGCGTAGGATATGTCGCTGCTAAAACAGGTCGTTTCCTTCTGCTTTACGGTCTCATCATAGGCGGTCTGGTGTATCTGTTCGTGCATATCCCCACTTCGTTCCTTCCGGACGAGGACCAGGGTATCATCTTCGTACAGATATCAGCACCTCCCGGTTCAACTCAGGAAAGAACCATGGAAACTGTCAAGCAAGTTGAACAGTATTTCATGACCGCAGAGAAAGACAACGTGGAATCAGTGTTCACCGTTGCGGGCTTCAGCTTCGCAGGACGCGGACAGAATACGGGTCTTGGCTTTATCAGACTGAAAGACTGGAAAGAAAGAACGCACCCTGACCAGAAAGCCGCTGCCATTGCACAAAGAGCAATGGGCGCACTTTATCCCATCAAAGACGCGATGGTATTTGCGTTCTTCCCGCCCCCAATCATTGAGCTGGGTAACGCAACAGGTTTCGACATGCAGCTTATGGACAGAGGAAACCTTGGACACACTGAACTTATGAACGCCAGAAACCAGATGCTGGGTATGGCTTCACAGGATAAAAGACTTGTAGGCGTACGTCCCAACGGTCTGTCCGATGTGCCGCTTTACAAAGTTGATATAGACCATGAAAAAGCATCCGCTCTCGGTCTTTCCATATCGGACATAAACAATACGCTCCAAGCCGCATGGGGTTCGTCGTACATCAACGACTTCCTACACGAAGGACGTATCAAAAAGGTCTACATACAGGGCGACGCGACATCCCGTATGTCACCTGACGACATAAGCAAATGGTTCATAAAGAACAATAAGGGACAGATGGTTCCATTCTCATCCTTTGCCACAGCGCACTGGACATACGGCTCACCCAAACTGGAAAGGTACAACGGTACCTCTTCACAGCAGATAATGGGTCAGGCTGCACCGGGAATAAGCTCCGGCGAGGCGATGAAAATAATGGAGGAGTTTGCACATAAACTCCCAAAAGGAATAAGTTTCGAATGGTCGGGTCTCTCATATGAAGAGATCCAGGCGGGTTCGCAGACCATGCTCCTTTACTCCATATCGCTGCTGGTGGTTTTCCTCTGTCTGGCGGCACTTTATGAGAGCTGGGCGGTGCCCTTCGCGGTAATCCTCATTGTTCCCATGGGTATCTTCGGTACTGTTGCTGCAACAAAATTCTTCGGAATGTCAAACGACGTATACTTCCAGGTAGGTATGCTTACCACCATCGGTCTTGCGGCGAAGAACGCCATTCTGATCGTTGAGTTTGCAAGCGAACTGTTCGACCACGGAATGGGTCTTATAGAATCGGCGATGCACGCATCAAAAATGAGGCTGCGTCCCATCGTAATGACCTCCGCAGCATTCATACTCGGTGTTACGCCCCTCGCCATATCAAACGGTGCGGGTTCCGCGAGCCAGAATGCAATCGGTATCGGTGTTATCGGCGGTATGATAGCGGCAACGTTCCTCGCTATGATATTCGTGCCCATGTTCTTCATCATGATCAGAGGAAAATTCGGCAGAAAGATCATACGCAGGGAGATTGACAATGTTAAATAAACTCGTAATAACTGCGGCGGCGGTCACTCTCATGGCAGGGTGCGCCACCATGGCTCCTGAATATAAGCGCCCCGACATGCCCGTTACGGACAAATGGGGCGGCGTGAAAACGGAAGTTTCCGAACAGAAAGCATCCGACATAGCATGGAAGGACTACTTCCATTCCGAAAATATGCAGAAGGTGATTCAAACGGCTCTGGACAACAACAGAGACCTGCGCACCGCAGCACTGAACATTGAAAAGGCGAGAGCAGCATACAGGATACAAAAGGCAGACCTTATCCCCTCCGTAAACCTTTCGGCAGAGGGAGCAAGGACAGCCGTTCCTGAAAACGCAAGCTCGTCCGGTCAGTCGGTCACAAGCTCGTCCTTCTCCGCAAACGTGAACACCTCATACGAGGTTGACCTTTTCGGCAAGGTGAGAAGCCTGAACGAAGCCGCTCTGCGTCAGTATATGGCGACAGAAGAGGCAAGAACAGCAACCCAGATGTCACTCATAGCGGAAACAGCGAACGCATACCTTGCGTATCTCGCTGACTCAAAAATGCTTGATATATCGAAAGACACGCTGAAAACACGTCAGGACACATATTCGCTTGTGAAAAAAGGCTACGACGCAGGTGTGCGCACAGAGCTTGACCTTGTTCAGGCTGTTTCAGCAGTGGAAGCGGCAAAAGCCTCTATCCAGCAGTATACAAGAGCTAAAGAGCTTGACAGAAACGCTCTGAACCTCCTTGCAGGCGCTGAGATAGACGAATCGCTTCTGAAAGAGGACATCGACAAGGTTGAGTTCATTAAAGAACTGCCCGTGGGTCTGCCTTCGGACGTTCTTCTGAACAGACCGGACGTTCGCCAGAGCGAACAGAATCTCATATCCTATAACGCCAACATAGGCGCGGCAAGGGCGGCATTTTTCCCCTCTGTCACACTTACAGGCTATTTCGGCGTGGCGAGCAGCGAGCTTGGCGACCTGTTCTCCTCCGGCTCAACCTTCGCGTGGAGCTTCGCGCCGAAAATAAATCTGCCCATCTTTGATGCAGGCAGAAACAGGATAAATCTGGAAAACGCCAACAATAACCAGAAAATAGCCGCGGCAGCATATGAAAAAACCATCCAGACCGCTTTCAAAGAGGTTATGGACGGACTTTCATCCAAAGCGACATACGGCAAACAGTTTGACGCACAGAAAGCACAGACAGCCGCTGCAAAGCGTGCATATGAACTTTCGCTGCTCCGCTACGAAAAAGGAATAGACAGCTACCTTGCAGTGCTCGACGCTCAAAGGTCACTGTTCGATTCACAGATCGGTCTGATCTCTGTTAAGGAAGCAGACCTGACAAGCCGCATCAACCTTTATAAGGCACTCGGCGGCGGACAGAAATAACAAATTTATAATGAGATTGCTTCGCTTACGCTCGCAAAGACGAACAGTTACGGTCATTGCGAGGACGGTAAGGACGAAGCAATCTCATTTTTACACATAATTTTTTCCTCCATGAAAAAATTATGCCAACGCTACAGTCGACAAGTCTTCTTTCGCTCACGTTACACTCGCTCATCAGGATAAACCTGATTCACTCATTTCACGGATTTCATCCTGAAATCTCATTTTTACACATAATTTTCCCCTTCCCTTTCCACTACCCTCTTTGCTATCATTCTGAAAAAACCATAAAGGAACATCATGAACCTCGTATCTGTGGATTCGGTATCGAAAACAATGGGGGACAAGACCCTCTTCACAAATATCTCTTTCGGCATTGAGGAGGGGCAGAAGACCGCCCTTATAGGCGTGAACGGCTGCGGCAAGTCCACTCTGCTGAAAATGATGGCAAAGGACGAACAGCCCGACAGCGGAACTATCTCGTGGAACAGACAGTGCAGAATAAACTACCTGCCCCAGCTTCCGCAGTTTGAACCGGGCGACACAATACTTGACCATATCTTCCGCAGCGACAGCACACTGGTCAGCCTGATGAAGGAATACGAAAGCCTCTGCACACACCCGCAGGACACAGACGAATACAGAACACGGCTGGACAGCGCCATCGGCGAACTGAACAGACTGAACGCGTGGGCGCACGAATCAGAGATAAAGTCCATCCTCGGCGAGCTGGGTATAAACGACCTCTCAATGCAGATGGAGAAACTTTCCGGCGGGATGCTGAAAAAGGTTGCGCTGGCGCAGGCGCTTATCGACGAAGGCAACCTGCTCGTTCTGGACGAACCAACCAACCACCTCGATATAGAAACAGTACAATGGCTCCAGACATATCTGAAGCGCACAACAAAATCTATATTAATGGTCACCCACGACAGATACTTTCTCGACGAAATCTGCAATAATATAATAGAGATAGACAGGGGCACAATCTGCACTTTCTCAGGAAACTATTCCTATTACCTCGAAAAAAAGACAGAGATGGAACATTCAGCCGCCCGCGAAGAGGACAGAATACAAAATATCCTGAGAAATGAGCTGAAATGGTTGCGTAGAGGTGCAAAGGCACGCTCCACAAAGCAGAAGGCGCGCATCGACCGTATCACCGACATGCAGAACCGCGATGTTGTGAAACGCCCTGAAAACCTTGAGCTTGAGATAACCGGGCGCAGACTGGGCGGCGTTATCCTTGAGATAAAGGACATAGAAAAAAGCTACGGCGACAGAAGGATAATCAATCCCGTATCATATGTTTTCGGACACAAAGAAAAACTGGGTATAGTTGGTCCCAACGGAGCGGGCAAAAGCACTTTTCTGCGTATTATCACAGGGCAGGAACAGCCGGACAGCGGCGAAATCACAGTAGGAGTGAATACCTGTTTCGCTGTCTTCGACCAGCACAGCCGCGAGCTTGACCCCGAAAAACGCATAATCGACATAGTGCGCGACGTTAAGGAAAACATACTTCTGCCAAACGGAAAGAGCATAAGCGCAGGACAAATGCTGGAAAAGTTCCTGTTTCCGTCCCAGATGCACAGCACACCTGTCAAAAAGCTGTCCGGCGGCGAAAAACGCAGACTGCACCTTGTCATAATCCTGATGCAGAACCCGAACTTTCTTATACTGGACGAACCCACCAACGACCTTGACATAAAGACCCTTTCAGTGCTTGAGGATTTCCTCGCAGACTTTGACGGCTGCATCGCAGTCGTCTCCCACGACCGCTGCTTTATGGACAGAGTGACCGACAGACTGATGGTTTTCGACGGCAAAGGCAGCATCGACATGTTCTACGGCAGTTTCACTGAGTTCATGGAAGCCAAAACACAGGAAAAACAGGAGAAGGAGCCGAAAAAACAGGCTGAGGAGTCACAGAAACAAAAACCGGTAAAAAAGCTGTCATACGCTGAAAAAAAAGAATTTGAAACCATCGAAGAGGACATTGAAAAGCTGGAAAACCACAGAACTGAAGCCGAAAAGGAGCTTCACAGCGGCAACGGAGACTATTCGAAACTTGCCCAACTGCAAAAAATAATAGATGAACTTGATATTCAGATTCTTGAAAAGTATGAGCGATGGGAATACCTTAGTTCCCAGAACGAAGGCTAAAACACTGTATATTACTTATATGAATTAAAAAATCCCGCTTGCGTATTACACATTCAAGTGTATTAATATGGCATAATCTCATCTGAGGTCGTAAAAGATGGAACCGTCAACTATAGTAGGTCTCATAATAGCCATCGTTGCTCTCGGAGTCGGTATGGTCATGAAGGGTGTTGCCCTTCATGCTCTTCTGGTGCCGGCAGCATATCTCATCATTCTCGGCGGAACGGCGGCGGCGGTATTTAACGCTTTTCCAATGCGCGACCTGAAAGCGTTCCCGAAACTCCTCAAAAAAGTTTTATTTGGTCAGAAACTCTTGAAAGAGGAAGAGGTTATGGAACTTTTCCTGCACTATGCCTCAATAGCCCGCAGGGACGGACTCCTTGCGCTTGAGCCACATGCCTCTGACATGCAGGATCCTTTTATCAAAAAAGGTCTTATGATGATAATAGACGGACGCGAACCGGAATTTGTTGAAAACGTTATGGATCAGGACATTGCCCTGATGGAGGAACGCCATCACGGTTTCGCCTCTATTTTTTCACAGGCCGGCGGTTATGCCCCGACCCTTGGCGTTCTCGGCGCCGTTATCGGTCTGATAGCCGCTCTCGGCAACCTGAACGATATCGAAAAGCTCGGTCACTCCATTGCGGCAGCTTTCATCGCAACCCTGCTTGGTATCTTCATAGGATACGTTATCTGCCACCCCTTCTGTAACAAGCTGAAAAGGATGTCCCATCATGAGGCGGAGCTTAAAAAAATAGTCTTCGCGGGGATAATGTCACTTCAGGCGGGTGATTCCGCGTCCACAATGCAGGACAAACTTGCAGTTTTCCTACAGGCGCACGAAAGAAAAACACCGGAAATATAATATGGCTAAAAAAAAGCGCTGCCCGAAACATGAGGAACACGTTGACGAAACATGGCTCATACCCTATGCAGACCTTCTGACCCTTCTGCTTGCGCTTTTCATCGTTCTTTTCGCAACAAGCCAGACAGACAAACAGAAGCTGATGGAGTTAAGTAAAGTTTTCAGTATTATCTTCACCTCCCAGAAAGGTGTGATGGGCGACGCTTCCATTCAGCCTTCAAACCAGAAACACTCCACCGACAACAATGAGAAAACAAGCGATCAGGGAGAGGTATCCAAACAGCTGATTCCGAACAAAGACGGCGAACTCTCCTCAATTCAACACAAGCTGAACCAGTATATAACGATGGAAAACCTGCCCGGCTACATGGTCACATCTATGACAGACGAGGGACTTATGATAACCATACGCGACGTAGCGCTGTTTCCGTCCGGTAGTCCGGAAATGCTCCCTCAGGCACAGAAGATAGCTTATGACCTTTCCATCATCCTTGAAAAAACGCAGGAGAAGGTGCAGGTTGCCGGACACACGGACGACAATCCGTCAGAGGGCAGCAAATATGCCTCCAACTGGGATCTTTCATCTGCCCGCGCAATAAATTTCCTTAAAGAAATACTGAAAAATCCGGCACTCGATCCGGAACGTTTCAGTGCTGTTGCATACGGTCAATATCAGCCTGTGGTACCAAACATAACAGACAGCGACCGCGAAAGAAACAGACGTGTGGAAATTCTCATCCGTAAGCCTGCGGAGAAATAGAATCGGTTGCAAAACAAAACCGTTTAAGCCATAATCCTTCAACTTTCAGGGATACGAGGTAATTAATGCAAGGTTCAGCCGAGGTTGCCGCTCCACTTTTTCTGTCTATCGGCGTGCTCCTGCTGTTTGCATGGGGCTTCGGCGAAATTGCCCGACGTCTTAACCAGCCTGCGGTGCTGGGCGAGATAATCGCCGGACTGGTTCTGGGTCCCACAGTTTTCGGATATATCTCTCCCGACATGCTCCATTGGATGTTCCCTGCGGAGGGACACACCGCGTCCATGATAGAGGGCATAACATCCGTCTCCATTGCTCTGTTCCTGCTGGTTGCCGGAATGGAGGTCGAGTTCGCCGCAATCATAAAGGCAAGACGCATCGCGGCTGTAACAGGCATTGGCGGTCTTATCGTTCCATTCATAATCGGTTTCGGAGCGGCATATATGTTCCCCGAACAGTTCGGAGCCGCAGCAGGGCACTATGACACCATCTTCGCGTTATTCATCGCCACGGCGATGTCCATATCTGCGCTGCCTGTCATAGCCCGCACCCTTATGGATCTGAACCTTTACAGAAGCGAACTGGGAATGATAACCATTGCGGCGGCGGTGCTTAACGACCTTATCGGCTGGCTTGTTTTCGCCGTCATCCTCGCTCTTTTCGGCATAGGACACACCGGTGCATCGGGCATAGCAGCCACGCTAATCATGACGATCCTCTTTTCTGCTGTGATGCTCACCATCGGGCGTAAAATAACCGACAAGGCGCTCACATGGGTTCAGGCATATCTGAGCTGGCCTGCGGGCACACTTGGTTTCGTGCTTGTATTTACATTTCTCAGTGCCGCAGCGGCAGAGGCCATAGGCATACACGCCATATTCGGTTCGTTTCTTGCCGGCGTTGCGCTGGGCGACAGCAAACACCTTTCAGAACATACCAGAAAAACCATAACCCAGCTTGTATCCTTTGTTTTTGCACCGCTCTTCTTTGCCAGCATTGGTCTGAAGGTCAACATAACGGCAAATTTCGATTTCATGCTCACCATGATAATCATCGTAATAGCTTTTACAGGGAAAATATTCGGAAGCGGCATAACCGCCAAACTCAGCGGACTTTCAAACAGAGAATCCATAGCCATAGGCGTTGCGCTGAACGCGCGGGGCGCCATGGAGATAATCCTTGCCCTGCTCGCTTTACAGATGGGGGTCATAGATGAACGGCTCTTCGTATCTCTGCTGGTGATGGCGCTCGCGACTTCGCTGTTCTGCGGTCCCGTTGTCAAGCGGGTGTTGCAGCTCAAACCGGGCAGGCGTTTCGTTTCCTACCTTTCAGATAAATGCTTCACAAGCAGCGTTTCCGCACGCACACCTATTGAGGTTATAGAGGAAATGAGTGTTCTGTTCCGTAAAACGGGACTTGATGTTGAGGAGATAAAAGAAAAACTTATTGAAAGGGAAAGACTGATGCCCACCGGACTTTCAAACGGTGTGGCAGTTCCCCATGCAAGAGTGAAGGGGTTGAAACAACCCATGATAGCCGTCGGTATCTCCCGTGCCGGAATCAACTTCGATTCGTCAGACGGCAGCCCTGCACAGGTGATAATCATGATTCTTGTGCCTGAAACTGAAAACGCTCTGCTGCTCAACCTGTTCGCGGAGATAGCAAAAACGTTCAACCAGCCGGATGCGTCGTCTGTGCTTGTTGATTCAAAAAATTTCCCGCAGTTCCTTTCAAGCCTGCGGGTGCTCATAGAAAACGTAAGAAGGTAAGACTGGAAATACCGTAATTGGTAAACTCTATTCTAAATTGCTCTGCTGAGTTCACTATCTTCAATATTACAGTGCTTTTTAAGTTGTTCATAGATTGAAGTTGCAAGTACCGAGGCCAAATTGCAAGGTACTGCATTACCAACCATCTTATACCCAGCCATAACAGTATTGTAGTAAAAGATATGGTCATCTGGAAATGTTTGTATCCTTGCGCATTCCCTTACAGAAAGACGTCTGTAAAGATGTTCTTTTCCCTGCACAAAAATTCTTTCATCCTTGCCTACTAATACCATCTCAGGCGCCTGTGGGTGTATTGGAGCATGTCTGCCACCTGCCTGAATAGTAAATGAAACCTCCTCCCAGCCTCTTACTCTATTTCTTGACATATAAATAGTTGAATAACCACCTGTAAGGTATTCATGGTTAGGTACCACACATTCAGCCCCATTAGTATAATTTTTAGCTTTGGCTGGTTTTACACTATCTCTGAGGTCTGCGATTACATCTTTTAAAAACACTCGTGCAAGTTGTGGTTCTGGAAATTGAAATTCAAAATCCAAATCCTTGCGTATACCTATAAAAAAGATACGTTTTCTATCTTGTGGCACTCCAAAATCAGCCGCGTTTAACAATTTGAACGACAAATTATAACCACAATCTATAAACATCTTTTTTATATTAGTTATAGCCTCAGCGTGCCTGCCAGCAAGCATCCCTGAAACATTTTCAGCAAGAAAGAAAAGAGGCTGTTTTTCTTTTATAATTCTTATAAAATCAAAAAAAAGCTGACCTCTTCTGTCCTTTATTCCCCTCAACGCCCCTGCCTCGCTCCAACTTTGGCACGGCGGACCACCTATGATTCCATGACAGTCAGGAATATCTTTAGTGCTTATATCTGTTATTGAGCGTTTTTCAAGGTGAGAATGAGGAAAGTTTTTTTCATATGTTTCCCATATTTCCCTGTCATACTCGTTTGCCCAGACAACGTTAAAACCAGCATTTTCAAAACCTCTATCTAAGCCACCGGCACCACTAAATAATGAAACTAACTTCATACTAACCTCATCTAGTATAAGTAATCAGTTTACAGTTCATAAGCTGAACAGGATTATTAGGGTTTTTGATTTTAATGTCATGAACACACACTCCCTGTAAACCGTTTAATTGTTGTTTATCTGAATCTGGAAATGAATCAAATTTTGATCTCTTCATTAATACCATAAGTTTAAATTCTGATTCTTTTAAATCAATGACAGGCGAAATATAGCTAAATACGCTATTCGGATGAAAAATATGCCACATTCCCCTAACTCTCAAATCTGTTATCCCTAATGGGTCAACACATTTAACTTTACCTAACTCTTTAGTGTCAGTAAAGCTGATGCCTTCTATTGCATTCACTCCACTTGATATAGCGTGTTTAATTCTTTCATATATCTCTCTATCGGCTGCATAACAATCACCGTATACCATCCAAAGAGAACGTAATTTATTATTCTCAATGTTTCCAACTGCATATATTATGTCTTTTACTGTCCAGTCTTCGCAATTCTTGCAGGTATTTGTGATTTTATCATCATCCCGATACAACCTGGCTTTTGGATATGAACTGTTTAATGCTATAGAAGAGTTCTTTCCTTCAATCTTCTTGACTTCTATAGCATCGCTTCCTATCAGCATTAAGTCAGGCGGGTTATTCTGATTCCCTTGGTATGAAAAAATATCTTCAAACTTTGATAATTTTGTTCCTTCATTTTCAACATTAAAAGTTCCAGCAAAAGCATTTTGTATAAATTTCTCCAGCGCTTTTCCAATATTATTTATTCTGTTGCGTCCCGAGAAGTCTTCTTGTATATCAGTTTGCACCAATTCCGCGATATTTTTTACAGCGTACAAAATATTCATGATTGCCCCTTAGCCACTTACTAAAAGCAAAATACAATAACCTAAGCAATAACTCAATAGTTGCTGGAAATATGGTTTTAAACAACTAAATAAACTCGTGTGCCTTACATCTTCAGATATTCTTCATAACCTTTTGCACGCAATTTACATGCCGGACATGAGCCGCAACCGTAACCCCAGTCGTATCTTACTGCTCTGTCGCCTTCGTAGCAGGTGTGGCTGTCCTCAAGAACTATATCCAGAACGCCACAGTCTTTCGCCAGCTTGAATGTCTCCGCTTTGTTAAGATACATCAGCGGAGTATGTATCATCAGTTCCGTATCGCTGCCGAGGTTCAGCGCCCTCTCCTGAGCCTGGACAAAAACCATACGGCAGTCGGGATAACCGGAATAATCCGTTTCACAAACGCCCGTTACCAGATTGTCGCACCCTTTAAGCTGTGCATAGGCATGGGAAAGGGTCAGAAACAGGGCATTGCGGTTAGGAACGTATGATGCAGGCAGCTTTTTCAGCCTCGGATGTCGCTCGGAAACGTCTGCTCCCTTGGTTGTAAGAGCCGAATCCACCAGACCGGCAAAAAAAGATATATCTACTATTTTATGGCTGACACCCATCTTTCCGGCTATCTTTTCCGCCTGAAGCAGTTCGATGGAATGGTTCTGACCATAGCCGAACGTTATGGTGTGCACCTTTTCAAACTTTCTCAAAGCCCAGCCCAGACAGGTTGTGCTGTCCTGCCCGCCAGAAAATACCACCATTGCAGAGTTGTTTCTCATCTCTCCCCCGAAAATTTTCTGTAGTCACCGCCTGAAACCTCTTTCATGCCGAAAAAGTGTCCCCTGCCGAAATACATGAATGCGTTTATTGTGTCACACCCGCACTCTACCTCAGTAAGTTTGCGGAAATAGAAGTCGCCTTCGTACTCGTCAATACATTTAAGCATATCCGCAGGCACTTCGTAAAGCTCGCCTTTGATACGATAGCTGTTTCTGCCCTCAAAAACGAACGGAAAACCTTCATACATGTACATGCTGAAATCCGACAGCGTGCGGCAGTCCGCGCATACAAGTTTCGCACTCTTCATCCTGTCATCTCTGTCCAGCCCTGACATAAGCGTTCCGTAAACGAAAAGTCTTTTCATATCACTCCAGCGTCTTCTTAAACTTCATCGAAGCGAAGACCATAAAAAATACTGAGTGTATCGTAAGCCATATCAGCTGCTTTGAAAGCTCCGCAGCAGTCGCCCCCTTGATGACGACGCCGATTATACCCTCAAGGCTCCACCGCATAGGTACCAGACAGGTGAAATACTGCACGGGTTCAGGCATATTGGACACAGGAAATATATACCCGCTGAGAAGCGCACTGGGCATCACAAGAAAGAACGAAGTGAGAAGCGCCTGCTGCTGGGTACGTGCGGATGCGCTCACAAGAAGCGCCAGCCCAAGATATGTTGTTATGCTCATAACAACCACAGCAAAAAGCAGAAAGATATTACCTTTAATAGTTATCCCGAAGATAAAATATGCCAGAACGAACATCAGCGTCGTGGTGATGAGTCCTGTCAGCATGAACGGAACCGTCTTGCCTATAATAAACTCTGTCCGGCTTATGGGCGTCACCATCACCTGCTCAATGGTACCAATCTCCTTTTCCCGCACAATGGCGATACTTGTGAGCACCATGCCTGTTACCATCATCATAAGTGTTATGAGTCCCGGCACATAGTAAAAACGACTGAGAAGGTTCGGATTGAACAAATTGCGCTGTTGAAAAGCTACTGCCTCCGTTACCTTCACGCTCTTTCCTGCGGCATAAGTATTAACAACACCGCTGGCATAGTTCATGATAATTCCGGCATCGTTACTCATGGTTCCGTCGGCTATTACCTGTACCGTAGCGCCTCTTCCGGAAAGGATATTCTTTTCAAACCCCTTAGGAAATACAACTGCACCGCGTACGTCGCCTTTGTCCAGCAGTCTCCTGACATCTTCAACTCTCTCCGGTCTGTAGCGAACCATGAAATACCCGCTGGCTTCAAAGCTATCCGTCAGCTCCCTGCTGTGCGCGGACATGTCATAGTCCACAACCGCGATGTCGATATTTTTCACATCCATGGTCAGTGCAAACGAAAACACCATAAGCTGGAGCAACGGAAATACAAACACTACCATGCGCATTTTGGGATCGCGCAGCATCTGTTTAAGCTCCTTGACCAGCATAGCCTGTAGTTTTGTGACCATCAGTTCAGCCTCAGTTTAAGCCGTCTGTTCGCGGCGACTATCATTATGAGCGTATACGCACAGAGGAACAGAAAATTCACGTATATTATCTCAATGCCGACACCTTTCAGGTATATGCTTTTAAGCATGGCGACGAAATATCTGGCAGGAAAAATATATGTGAGAAACTGTATAGGCAGTGGCATGTTTGCAATAGTGAAAACGAATCCGCTCAGTATCATCGTCGGAAGAAAGCCGGTAACAAGTGCTATTTGGTTGGCAAGCACCTGTTTTTTCATAGTTATGCTCAAAAGTAGCCCGAAAAAGAGAACTCCTGTCAGAAACATCGTCGCCACAAAGAACAAAAGCGCCGGATTGCCCCGCATGGGCACGCCGAACACAAGCCTTCCGAGCCATACCGCGATTATTATATCCGCCAGACCGATGCAGTACAGCGGAATGAATTTGCCGAATGTCAGCTCAAGCCGCGTCACAGGCGTACTTATGAGCTGTTCCATAGTCCCTGTCTCCCATTCCCTGGCGACGGTGACACTCGCCAGCATAGCCGCGATAACAGCCATTACAATTGCGAGTATGCCGGGTACTATCATATATGTACTGACCATCCCCTGATTGTACCATGCGCGTGGCAGAACGTTTATCTTCACCCCGTCACTGCGTACAGCCTGAGCGGTCAGCTTTGTGTTATATATAACTGAAAGCGCCTGAACGTAGTTCAGCGCCATACGCCCCGTATTAGCATCGCTGCCGTCGATAAGCACCTGAACCTCCGTCGGTTCGCCGCGCAGTATCTTTTCCGCAAAATCTTTTTTGATGATGACGCCTACCAGCGCCTTTTTCTTTCGCATGAGGCTTTGCATGTCGTTATAGCCTGCCACCCTTGAAGACACGTTGAAATATGCCGAACCGTCGAACAAACTGACAAGCTCTCTGCTCTGGGGTGTGCCGGAAAGATCTGCAACGGCAGTAGGGATATTTTTCAGGTCGGTGTTCAACGCATATCCGAAAAGCAGAATAAGCATGACAGGTATAGCTATCGCAAGAAATAGGCTCCGCCAGTCACGCAGAATATGTATGAACTCCTTAATAACCATGGCTTTCAGGCGTCTGGGATTGAATATCATTTTTTGCCTCCGTCAGCCTTTTCTATCATGGAGACAAAAACGTCTTCCATAGTCGCCTCAATGCGCTGCACCTGCGCATCAATATGTTTATCGGCAAAGTATTTTTTAATGTTCAGTCCCTCAGCGTCGGCTGTTCTCACATGCAATCCGGCTCCAAACAGTGATACGTCCAGAACGCCATCGAGTTTCGAAAGCGCCTCCATGTGTAAGAATGGGTTGGACGTGAGCACTTCAATTATTTTATCCTGCATCTGCGACGTTTTAAGCTCCGAAGGTTTGCCCATGGCTATCATGTCGCCTCGGAAGATTAGCGCCAGTCTGTCGCAGTATTCCGCCTCTTCCATGTAGTGTGTGCTGACAAAAACCGTAACACCGCTACCGGCAAGTTCGTTTATAATAGCCCAGAAAAGCCTTCTGCTGGCAGGATCTGCGCCGCTGGTGGGTTCGTCCAGAAACACTATGGAAGGCTTGTGCAGTATCGCGCAGGCAAGAGCAAGCCTCTGGCGCCAGCCGCCGACAAGTTCGGATGTCATAAGGTTCTTTCTGTCCTCAAGCCCAGCCAGTTTCAGCGACCAGTCGCGCCGTTTTGCAAGCTCCGCTCCGGTCAGTCCATATATGCCGCCGTAGAAATCTATGTTCTCATAAACTTTAAGGTCTTCGTATAATGAAAATTTCTGACTCATATATCCTATTTTCGATTTTATGGTCTCAGGGCTGTGCACTATATCCACGCCGCCAACCATACCTTCGCCGGACGTTGCAGGCAGGAGTCCGCAGAGCATCTTTATTGTGGTGCTCTTGCCGGCGCCATTGGGTCCAAGAAAGCCGAATATCTCACCGTAAGGAACTGTCAGACTGATATTGTTGACGGCGGTAAAATCCCCGAACCGCTTTGTCAGTCCCCGAACCTCAAGTGCAGTTCCGGTTTTGCCGCCTGCGCCGTCGGCTATGAGCGAAAGAATATTTTCATCAGCATCGGCACCGCCGCCGATACTCATAAAGATATCCTCAAGCATGGATCTATCCGGTTCAATCTCCGCCTCCGGTGCAAAAGTGATAAGTTTTTCGACATCTTTATCTATGTCAGACGTAAGCACTCTTATCCTGTCGCCATAAGCGTGAACACGGTCGCTGCCAATATATGATTTCAGTCTTTTCACAAGACTTCTGTCGCCCCCGTCCTTAACGCTAATGACCTTTATACCGCTCTTTTCGATAACCTCTTCCGGCGTGCCCTCGGCGATTATCTTTCCCCTATGCATCAAACCGATAACATTGCAGCGCTCGGCTTCGTCAAGGTATGCGGTGCTCATAAGTATCGTCATCCCCTCTGCCACCAGTCCGTAGAGTATCCGCCAGAAATCCCTGCGGCTGACAGGGTCAACACCGTTCGTCGGCTCATCCAGAAGAAGCACCTCCGGCTTGTGCACCAGCGCACAGATAAGCTGAAGTTTCTGCTTCATCCCGCCGGACAGCTTTCCCGCGTGCCTGTGTTTGAAAGGTTTCATATAGCTGAAATCAAGAAGTTCGTCGATGCGCTCCCGCATACCGTGCTTTTCGACACCGTACAGGTCGGCATAGAGTTTTATATTCTCCAGAACGCTCAGGTCGGGGTAAAGACCGAATTTCTGGCTCATATATGCAATGGAATTTTTTACAGCGGTCTGTTCGTGTTCGGATGAATGACCGCAGACGAATGCCTCGCCGCTATCGGGTTTCAGAATCCCCGCGATAACGCGGAGCATGGTGGTTTTTCCGGCTCCGTCGGGACCTATCAGCCCGTATATCCCGCCGCGTCCTGCTTTGAGAGAAACGTTCTCCACAGCGCACGTTTCACCATATCGTTTGGTTATGCCGTCCGCAGAGACGGCAAATACGCCGCCGTCCATTACTTGCTCAGGACGATTGTCCCGTCCACGGGCATTCCCGTTTTAAGAAGCTGTTCCCTGTTGTCCAGACTCACTTTTATCCTGTACATGAAGTTAACCCGCTCTTCCTGAGTCTGAACGGACTTAGGGGTAAACTCCGCCTCGTCGGCTATAAATGATATTCTGCCTTTGAAAACTCTGTCCGGATAGGAATCACAGCGTATTTCCACAATATCGCCGAGATGTATCTTTCCGAGATCCTTCTCACCGACGTAGCCTCTGACCCATGAATCGTTCAGGTCGGCGACGTTAAGTATCGGACTGCCCGCCTGAAAGAACTCGCCCGGCTCGGCGGAGCGCGTCAGTAATTTGCCGCTCACAGGGGATTTAAGTACTGTGTATTCAAGGTTCTGCTTAGCGGTGAGAAGCTGAGTCTTTGCCACTTCAAGCGCAGCGTGAGCCTTCTTAATAGTTTCGCTGCGCGTTCCTTCAAGGGCGAGGCTGAGACGCTCCTGTGCGGACTTCAGCGACCCTTCGGACTCTTTCACAGTGTTCACGGATTTTTTATAGCGGGTATCGTACTGCTCAAAATCGAATTTGCTCAGTCCGTTGTTCTTATAAAGATATTCGAACCTGTCCCTGTCTGCGGAAGCCTGATCCAGATCGTTTCTGGATCGCAGAAGAGCTGCATTCGCCATGTCAACGGCAGCCTGCGCGTTCATAATCTCCTGTCTGCGGCTGCCCGCCAGAAGCTCCTGCAATGCGGCTTCACTCACGGCAACGTTACCCTCGGCTGTTTTCACCGCAAGCCGCTGATCCGCATTGTCCAGCCTTGCCACCACAGTTCCCTCAGGCACGCTGTCGCCCTCTTTAAAGAGGATTTCAGTCACTCTGCCCGGTATCTTGAACGACAGCAGAACGTCGGTAACCTCCACCGTTCCTGAAAAAACGATGTTCTCACTTTTGCCGTCACCGCTGTTTCTGATAACCAGAATGACAGCAACAGCAACTAAAATGACAGCAATAGCTATGACCGCCGCTTTTTTCATATTTATTTACTCCGCATATTCTCCAGAGAACGCAGACTGAATTCGTAAACATGTTCCGCAAGCGATTTGCAGAATTCATTCATGGGCTGAGTTATGATGTCCGCTTTTTTCAGAAGTTCGGTGGAAAACATCGGATATGCGCACTGACCGACAATGCTTATGATCAGCATATTTATTTTTTCCGGAGTCAGCGAGTCGCCAAGATATTCTTTAAATACACTCTCGCCCGCGTTTTTAAACTCATCCATCTTCTGAAGAATAGTCTCTTCCATAATGTCGGTTGGTTCCAGCATTTCGCGATTCACCAGTTTCAGCCTGGATTTCGAACTGGAAAGACCGTCGGGACCAAAAAACCTGCTCACAAGCATTATCACAAGTCCTTTCAGTTTCTCTTCCTTCGTCATTTCGGGCTTCACAAACTTTTCAATAGGATATTTTCCGTCGATATCTGTTGATATGGCGTTGAAAAGTTCAAAATAGAGCAGCTTTTTGCTTTTGAAATGGTAGTTTACCAGAGCGATGTTGACCCCTGCCTTTTTGCATATCTCACGCACTGTTGCTGCGCGGAAGCCCTGCTCTCCGAAAACATACATCGCTGCTTCAAGTATTTTTTGTTTTGCATTCTTTTTCAATTTCGACACCTTTAAACAAATGTATTAAACAATGGTATACCAAAATAAATCTATTTTCCACCATTTTTGTATCATTACGGTAAAAATCACAAGAATAATTTGAACATTGCCTTAATATTTTTAAGTATACCAGATTCAGCATATGCTCACCACCCCTATTAACCGTTGAATTAGCAAACTTTGTATGTTAGGGTGTAAAAATTTTACTTTGGAAAGGGATATGTCAGAAAAAAAAGTACCGTTCACCAAGGATCAGATCGAAAAGATCATCGAAAAATTCCCAACGCCTTTTCACATTTATGACGAAAAGGCGATAATCGCAAATGCAAAAAGGCTTAAAAACGCATTCGCATGGGCACCGAAATTTCAGGAATATTTCGCTGTTAAAGCGCTGCCCAACCCCAGCATCATGAAAGTGCTGAAAAAAGAGGGATTCGGAGCAGACTGCAGTTCCATGGCGGAGCTTCTGCTTTGCGACATGGCGGACGTGACCGGCGAACAGATAATGTTCACATCAAACGAAACACCCGCCAGTGAATACAAAAAAGCCTTTGAACAAAACGCTATAATAAATCTCGACGACTTCACGCACATTCAGTATCTCGAAGAATCGTGCGGAACACTGCCGGAGATAATCTGCTTCCGTTATAACCCCGGACCGCTTAAAGGCGGAAACTCCATCATCGGGGCACCGGAAGAGGCAAAATACGGTCTCACCCGCGAGCAGATGTTTGAAGCCTACAGAGTTATGAAAGAAAAAGGCTGCAAACGCTTCGGTATGCATACAATGGTGGCTTCAAACGAACTTAATGTGGATTATTTCGTCGAAACAGCGGTTATCCTGTTTGAAATGGCTGCGGAAATAGCCGAAAAGATAGGCATCGACCTTGAGTTCATCAACCTCGGCGGCGGCATAGGCATACCCTACAAACCCGAACAGAACGAGGTCAACCTTGAAGAACTGGGCGAAAAAGTACGCGTTCAGTACGAAAAGATACTTGCATCAAAAGGGCTGAAACCCTACATCTACCTTGAGTGCGGAAGGGTTATCACAGGACCTTACGGATACCTTGTCACAACGGCTGTACACGAAAAACACATATATAAAGAATACATCGCAGTGGATGCCTGTATGGCAAACCTCATGCGCCCCGGCATGTACGGCGCATATCACCACGTCACCGTCATGGGCAAAGAGACTGCACCCGCAGACCGCGTTTATGACGTTGTCGGTTCGCTCTGTGAAAACTGTGACAAGTTCGCAGTTGACAGGAAACTCCCCGAAATCGAAAAAGGGGACATCGTGGTAATCCACGACACAGGTGCGCACGGGCACGCAATGGGATTCAACTATAACGGAAAACTCCGCTCAGCAGAACTTCTGCTGAAAGAGGACGGCAGCGTTGAAATGATACGTCGTGCGGAAACTTACGACGACCTGTTCGCCACATTGAAGTTTTAAGGATTTCTGAACAGAATGCCGCGCCGTCCTGAGACAGCGCGGCTTTTTTTGATCTCTACAGTGCGTTGCGAGGTGCTTTACCTTCAAAAACGCTCAATACGCTGTCGCAGCAGAGCGCACCCATAGCGCTTCTGGTGTCTGTCGTGCCGCTGCCTATATGCGGCGCGAGGATAACGTTGTCCAGCGCAAAAAGACGCTGTTCAATGGCTGGTTCAAACTCGTAAACATCCAGTCCCGCAGCAAAAATCAACTTCTGCTCAAGGGCTTCCGCAAGATCTGCCTCTTTTATTATCTCACCCCTGCCGATATTCACCAGCACTGCGGTCTTTTTCATCTTCTTAAACGTTTCCAGCGTGAATTTATGCTTTGTTTCAGGCGTCGCCGGAGCGGTTATCACAACAAAATCCGACTTTGAAACAAGTTCGTCAAAATCTGTCATTACGGCACCCGTCAGCAGTTCCTGCTGAAACTTTCTTGTGCGCGCATTATAAAGAATATTCATATTGAAGCCCGATGCCATTTTAGCCACAGCCTGACCGATGCGTCCGAAACCGAATATGCCGATGGTCTTCCCGAAAAAGTCCACTCCCAGCATCATATCCGATTTCCAGCCGTGGAATTTTCCGGCTCTGGTAAACTTGTCTGATTCCACAATGCGCCTGCCGGCTGCCATCATAAGGCTGAAACCAAGCTCCGCAGTCGCCTGTGTAAGTACGTCCGGCGTATTGCACACTGTTATGCCTTTGCTTTTGGCGTAGGCAACGTCTATATTATTGAAACCGACGGCATAGTTGGCAACCACCTTCAGTTTCGGGCAGCCGTCAATAAGCTCAGGCGTTATCTTATCACTGAGTATACTGATGATTGCGTCCGCATCCTTCGCCCTTTCGGCAAGCTGTGCAGGCGTAAGCCCGTTTTCCGTATCGTTGTAATCAACTTCATGTCCCGCCAGATGCTTTTTAACGTCATAAGGCAGTTTCGCCGTAACTAATATCTTCATGACTCCCCCTGAAATACAGAGATTGCTTCGTCAGCACAGCTTCCTCGCAAAGACGTCTTTGCGAGCCGCAGGATGGGGCGCGGCAAACTCATTATTTATTTCGCATATTACATTATAATACCCAACAATCAAACTTGAAAAATATGCGAAAGAAAGTCATAATATCATTTCTCATTAAAACCATAGAGGTATGCAAAGTGTCCCAAACCGTTTCAAAAAAGGATGTACTGCACATCGCAACCCTCGCCAGACTAAAGTTTGACGACGAACAGGCTGAAAGATTCACAAACGACCTGAACAACATTTTAGGCTACATCGACAAGCTCAACGAACTGAACACAGACAATATAGAACCCACATCACACGCGCTGGATATCTATACCGTAACACGCCCGGACAAGGCGGAAGCCTCGCTTTCAAACGAGGATGCAATCAGAAACGCGCCCCAGTCCGAAAACGGAATGTTCCGCGTTCCCAAAGTGATAGAATAAGGGGTTAAAAAGATGCTGGGAAAAACACTTAAAGAGCTTTCAGAGGCTCTCAACAAAAAAGAATTTTCATCCGCGGAGCTTACTCAGTTTTATCTGGACAGGATCCGGAAATACGACGACGATATCTGCGCATTCAACTACATAAACGAAAACGTCATCAATCAGGCGAAAGCCGTTGACGAAAAACGTGCCAAAGGCGATACCCTCCCCGTTTACGCAGGCATCCCTATGGCGCTGAAAGACCTTATAATCCAAAAGGATATGCCCGCCACTTGCAGCTCGAAAATTCTGGAGGGCTTCGTACCTCCGTTTCAGGGCACAGCGGCACAACTGCTTGAAGACGCAGGATTCCTCTGTCTGGGTAAACTGAGTATGGACGAGTTCGCAATGGGTTCTTCCAACGAAACCGCATACCGCAAAAAGACCCGTAACCCGTGGGATACGTCACGCGTTCCCGGCGGTTCATCCGGCGGTTCGGCGGCTTCAGTTGCGGCCGGACTTACAACTTTCGCCCTCGGCAGCGACACTGGCGGTTCGATACGTCAGCCCGCATCACTTTGCGGCATCACAGGTTTGAAACCCACATACGGCAGGGTATCGCGTTTCGGTCTTATCGCGTTCGCATCGTCTCTCGACCAGATAGGTCCCATGACATCGAACATCAGCGATAATGCGGCTATACTCTCCGTTATCGGCAAATATGACAAAAAAGATTCAACCAGCCTTAACGTTGCACAGGAGGATTACACAAAATACCTCACAGGCGACGTTAAAGGCATGAAAATAGGCGTTCCGAAAGAATATTTCGCGGAAGGCATAGCGTCGGACGTGCGCGAGTGCGTCAACAACGCCATCAAAGCATACGAGGGCATGGGCTGCGAGATAGTCGAAATCAGTATGCCCCACACTGAATATGCAGTTGCCACCTATTACATCATCGCAACTGCGGAAGCCTCCAGCAACCTAGGACGCTACGACGGCATCCGCTTCGGTTTCAGAGCGGAAGCGGACAACCTTAAAGAGATGTTCTACGAGTCCCGTTCACAGGGATTCGGCGACGAAGTAAAACGCCGCATTATGCTGGGTACATACGTTCTCAGCGCGGGATACTACGACGCATACTACATAAAAGCGCAGAAGGTCAGAACACTTATCAAGCAGGATTTCGTGAACGCTTTTGAAAAAGTTGACGCGATAATATGCCCCACTTCGCCCACAACAGCCTTCAAAGCCGGTGAAAAAATGAGCGACCCGCTCCAGATGTACCTCAGCGACATCAACACGATATCGCTGAACCTCTACGGCGGCTGCGGACTCTCCATGCCTTGCGGCTTCGGCGCAGACGGTATGCCCGTTGGCGTGCAGCTTCTCGGTAAATACTTTGACGAGGGAAGGCTTTACAACCTCGCATACGCTTTTGAACAACAGGCGAAACTGCCCGTTATGCCCGAAAAATTGAAATAATAGGATATAAAAGATGAGCTATGAACCCGTAATCGGACTTGAAGTGCACGTGCAGATGTCAACCGACAGCAAAATTTTCTGCACTTGCTCAAATAAATTCGGCTCCGAGCCGAACACCAACGTATGCCCCGTTTGTCTGGGTATGCCCGGCGTTCTCCCCGTACTCAACGAAAAGGTGGTTGAATACACCGTTAAGGCGGGACTGGCACTGAACTGCCAGATACGCAAAAAAAGCGTATTCGCCAGAAAGAACTATTTCTATCCCGACCTGCCCAAGGCTTATCAGATTTCACAATACGAACTGCCTATCTGTGAGCATGGCTACATCGATATTGAACTTGAGGACGGCACACAAAAGCGCATCGGCATCACCCGTATCCACATTGAAGAGGATGCAGGAAAGCTGAACCACGAAGCCGGATGCAGCCTCGTTGACCTGAACCGCACCGGAACACCCCTTATGGAGATAGTTTCCGAACCCGACCTGCGCAGCGCGGAAGAGGCAAAAGCGTACCTTATGAAACTCAAGACAATCCTTGAATACATCGAAGTCTCCGACTGTAACATGGAGGAAGGTTCCATGAGATGCGACGCTAACGTGTCCATCCGCCCCGATTCCAATGCGCCTTTCGGAACACGCGCCGAAATAAAGAACGTAAACTCTTTCAGAAACGTTGAAAGAGCCATCAAATATGAGCAGAAACGTCAGGAAAAAGTGCTTAACGAAGGCGGAAAGATAGTTCAGGAAACGCGACTTTTCAACGCAGATACAGGCATAACAGCCTCTATGCGCGGCAAAGAGGACGCACACGACTACCGTTATTTTCCGGATCCCGACCTTGTACCCATCGTCCTTGAAGACAAATTCATCGACGATCTCAAGGAATGGATGCCGGAACTGCCCGATGCGAAACGCGCCCGCTTCATGAGCGAATACGGGCTGTCCGGCATGGACGCAGACTTCCTCGTCTCCGCCAAAGCATACGGACAATACTTCGAACAGGCTGTAAAAGCACACAACAACCCCAAAGCCGTTTGCAACTGGATAATGGGCGAGCTGATGCGCAGGCTGAACGACAAACAGTGCACTATCTTTGAGGCGGGCATATCGCCTGAAAACCTTGCAGAGATAGTAAAACTCATAGACGAAGGCAAAATAAGCGGTAATATAGCCAAGCAGGTGTTTGACGAAACTGCCGAAACAGGCAAAAACCCCTCTGAAATCGTTGCAGAAAAAGGACTTGTCCAGAACAGCAACGAAGACGAGCTGGAAGCAATCGTTAAACAGGTGCTGGACGCTAACCCCGCGGAAACAGAAAGATTTAAAGGCGGCGAGGTCAAACTTCAGGGATTTTTCATGGGTCAGATAATGAAAGCATCCAAAGGCAAGGCAAACCCCGCTGTAGTTGCTCCCCTGCTTAAAAAATTGACAAGCTAGAGGTGATTTCCATGCTTGAGAAGATAGACCACATAGGTATAGCCGTAAGAAATCTTGATGAGGCTACGAAATTCTACGTTTCAATGGGCATAAAACCTTACCACTATGAAGAGGTTGAGAGCCAGAAAGTTAAGGTTGCATTCGTTAAGGTAGGCGAGAGCAATATTGAGCTTCTGGAACCCACAAGCCCCGAAAGCCCCATCGCAAAATTCCTTGAAAAGAAGGGCGAAGGGATACATCACGTCGCTTATTCCGTTGCGAATATAGCTACAGCGCTTAAAAAGCTGAAAGCTGACGGCGCAACACTCATAAACGAAGAGCCTATGGACGGCGCGCACGGCAAAAAGGTTGCATTCGTGCACCCCAAAAGCGTAAACGGTGTGCTCACCGAACTTTCGATGGACGGCTGCTGCGGTTCATGCGGCTGCGGCACCCACGACCACTAAAGAAACGATAAAGCGGAGGTTCATGCCTCCGCTTTTTTTATATATCCGCAAGACGCATGGGGGCGCCCAGATAAAAGCCCTGCAACTTATCAATGCCCATTTCTCTGCAAATCTTCATGATTTGTTCTGAATGGACGTATTCCGCAACTGTGCTTATGTTCAGCTTGGCAGCGGTCGCAACGATTCCCTCAACAGCAGCCCTGTTAACAAAATTTGTATCTATGTCTTTTATCAGCGACCCGTCAATCTTTATAAAATCAGGTGATATCTTACTTATATTATTGAAATTTGAAAAACCAGAACCGAAATCGTCTATGGCTATAAGCACTCCGAATGACCTCAGTTTCGTACAGAAATTGTAAATCAGCTCGTTTACGGCAAGCTCCTCCGTTTCCACTATCTCGACTATAAGTCTTTGCTGTGGCATGTATTTTTCTACCATTGCGTATATAAAGGCGGATGTTTCCTCATCTCTGATATCCGAAAAAGCAACGTTCAGCGAAAAGGTTTTATCTGTTTCGCAAAAGAAAGCGAAAGATTTTTCGAACATTATGTGCGTGATATCCCTGTACATATCTATCTGGCGGGCGATTTCAAGAAATCTGAACGGCGGTATTATGCCATTCCGCGGATGATCTATCCTGCAAAGGCACTCATAGCTGACCACATCGAGTGTCTGAGAATTAAAAATAGGCTGGGCAAACGGAACAACATAACCTTTGTCCAGCGACTCCCGAAACAACCTGATATCTGACAGCATCGCTTCAAAATCCTCTCCGACATAGTGCGTACTGAGAAGTTCCAGATTGATATCAATGAGTTTTTCCACTGAATCAATAAGAGCGGATTCACCGGCACCGCTTATTTTGTTTCTTATGAAGCGCCTGATAAAGGTGAAGGTGGAGTTGATGTAGTTCGGAGGAAGACCGATGCGCTTGTGCAGCTTATTTATATGGTCGAGATAATCGTAATACCCGGAAGTATATGCACGTGAAAAAAGCTGAACCAGCCAGTATTCTATCTTTTGCTTGTGATATGCCAGCTCTGCATCGTTTTTAAGAAATGCTCTGGCATGTTCAAAGTTCATAACATGCCTGTGAAGCTCGTCGGAAAACTCAGTAACATAGCCGCGAATATGCTCCCAGGCAGCTGCGATATTCTCTTTATCATTCTCGTTGAGCTGATAGCTGTTGAACAGCTTCCCTATGTGTTCGTGATTCATAGTCCCACCATTGCGCCTGTTTCACCAATGATAACACAACAGAGGTCAAATGACAGATAAATAAAGTAAAGGCGGAGCCGAAGCCCCGCCTGTTAATTAAGCTAAGATATCGTTCCAGATTCCCAGCGCCCAGTCCTCTGCGTGGTGTCCGAAGAGAACGGAACGTTCGGGGGATGTTCCGCCTGCTGCTGAGATTATACGTTTGCTCACGGCATCGTATTTGTACGTTGCAGCAACGAAAATCGCTTCATCGTCATTTACCATGCTGTAGCAGGTATTTATCAGCGAAGGAGCCAACGGTTCCTGACCGTTAAGCGTGCGAACCGCGGCACTTGCCGCAACCTTACCCATAGAGTTGGCTATGTAACCGGATTTCGGCACACCGCCGACAGCTCCGTTGTGGGTTGAGTCACCGACAACATATACATCTTTAAAGTTATATGACTCAAGGGTATAAGCATCCGCACGGACAAATTTATCGTCGGGTTTGTTCATCAGCCCAAGGTCAAACGCGGATTTTCCCGCCGTCATTGTGGGGATGATGTTCGCTACGTCGGATTTTATCTCGCCCTGCTCGGTTGTTATCACGCCCGTGGACGCGTCAACCTTCGTAACGGCAGCATCGGGAATATACTCAAGAATATCTTTGTAATAGTCCGCCCAAGCCTTTTTAAACAACGGTCCTTTAGATGTAACGTCGTCGTTTGCATCAACGATGATTATTTTTGAACCCTTCTTGTTCTTTTTCAGATAATTCGCAATGAGCGAAGCTCTTTCATAGGGTCCGGGGGGACATCTATAGGGTGCAGGCGGAACAGCGAGAACAACCACACCGCCGGGTTTCATCGCCACAAGTTTTTCTCGGAGCGCGACAGTCTCTGCGCCTGCCTTGAAAGCTGCGGGAAATTTTTTGATAGCAACAGGATTGTCCAGTCCTTCTATGGCAGCGTAGTCATAGCTGATACCTGGGGAGACGATGAGCTTATCATACTCAAGCACACCGGCTTTTGTGGTCAGAGTCTTTTTCACCGCGTCAAGAGCGGTCGCTTCTGTGTAAACTATCTTTATACCGTAGTTTTTAGCCAGCTTGTCTCTTGTGAAGGTTATGTCCTTCATGGTTTTCTGACCACCGATAACAAGATTGCTTATAGGGCATGAGATGAATTTCGGGTCTCTCTCAACGAGAATAACCTCGACGGAAGGGTCTTCCATCTTCGCGTATTTCGCAGCCGTACATCCGCCCCAGCCGCCGCCGAGAACAACTATTCTTTTGCCTTTTTTAGGCATTATAACGCCTGTTGCTGCGGAAGCTATGTGTACCTGACCAAAAACGGAAGCACCAGCCACAGCCGCGGAGGTGTATTTTATAAAGTTACGTCTTGTAATGCTCATATCCGCCCCCTTATTTCCTGATACCTGAAAAATACTGCGCGAGAGACTCAAGCTGGCTCTCAGACATATCTTTTACCAGCGCCATCTCTTCGGAAGCTATTTTATCCGCTTTGTAGCGTTTCAATGCTTCATAGAGGTATCCGGAGTTCTGCCCTCCTATTCTGGGGAAAGAGTCGATGCCCTCGCCCTTTGCGCCATGGCAATCGAAACAGCCGCTGACTTTTGCAAGTTTAAGTCCGGCTGCAGATTTTTTGGAGTCGATTTTGTTGGTTGAGTTTTTCCATGCTTTGCCGCCGTAGTATTCGGAGATAGCGGCAATATCTGCTTCGGAATAACCTTTTGCCAGAAGCGACATCTCAACACTGCCGGGACGTTTGCCTGTGGCAAATTCCTTCATAACCTTTGTCATATAGTCCGCGTTCTGTCCGCCAATCCGCGCGATGTACTCGCCAGGAGCATATCCGTTTGTGGCGTGGCACCCTGCGCAGGGTCTGCCGAGTCTTTCGCCCTCTGACACCGCCGATGCTGCAAATGCCGCGGCGGGAATAAGAACAGCCGCAGCGACAACACAATAAAACAATCTGAGTTTCTGCATATCTGCCTCCGATATTGGATTAATACTGAAACGGTATTAATACCATCATTATCTTTTTTAACTCATATTTTTGTATATTGCAAGATATACCTATATTATTACACGTATACCGAAAATTTAACACAAAACATGATTAAAAAATTCGGAAACTTCAGATAAATTTCATACATCCTAATTGTATATTTTAACTAATACATTATTAGTATCAATATCTTCATATTTTTTTTATGTATATTGTATACAAAAAAGCCTTGAAATTATGTAAGCATAGTGATATCTTCAAATATGACTATAAACCAATATATTGGTTGCTATAAGGAGTGTTGAAATGTTTAAGAAAATCATGTTAGTGGTTCTGGCTCTGGCTTTCACAGCTTCAACAGTTTTCGCTTTCGACTTTAACGGCGGCGACGGAAGAAAAGGTAAAAGACTGTGGAAAAGATATCACACAGTATGTGCTGACGGCACTACGCTTGCACAGAAACAAGGTGCATCTACAAAAACTCAGGCTCAGTGGAAAGACGCTTTCACTAACCGCGCAAAACTTCCTTGCGGCGGCAAATGGAAAGAAGGTATCAAAACTGAAGAAGACTTCCAGAACGTATACAGATATCTGTTCGACCACGCAGCTGACTCTGATCAGCCCGAAACTTGCGGTTAATAGATACTTCTGTCTAACAGAAAATAATAGAAAGGCGGTTCGTTTGAACCGCCTTTTTTTTGCCCTGATTTACTGTTAGCTTCTTAGAGCGCATCACACAAATAATATCGTACTTCAAAGAGAGACTGCTTCGTCACGACGTTCCTCGCAGAGACGACTGTTTGTTTTCGCGAGAAGCACTAGCCGAAGGCTGAATGAGCCCACTTTAAACTATTTGCCGAATAAAGCGACGATGTAATGCGCCGCGCTCCCTCCTGTTGGCGGTTAGATGCAAGCAGGACAAGGAGGATTTCAGTTTCGAAGGGGAGTGTACACTGATGTACATGACCCGAGAAATTGAAAACTGACGATGTAATGCGCCGCATATAACCGGCAACCATTGGTGGTTAGAACCGAGCAGTTCAAGGCGGGCGAGTAATAAAACGCGTAGTGTACGTATATCGTACATGAGCAGTTTTATTATGAGAACAACGCAGAAATGCGAAGTGTTATAACCGGCAATAAAAAAGCCCGCACAGAAACGAGTCCATGCGGGCTTATATATGTAATGGCGGAGCAAGTCCGCCCTACGGGACTTTAGCCTATTTCTTTACATATGCCTTGATAATCTTCTGCTCTTCAACGGGTCTGTCGCCGTATCCGGTGCGTACGTTTTCAAGTTTCTCAACAACGTCGTAACCTTCCACAACTTCACCGAAGATAGTGTGGCGGTTGTCAAGCCAGGGTGTCAGAACGGTCGTGATGAAGAATTGGCTGCCGTTTGTGTTGGGTCCTGCGTTTGCCATAGCGAGCAGTCCTTTTTTGCTGAATGTCAGCTGGCTGAACTCATCTTCAAACTTACCGCCCCAAAGTGATTCTCCGCCGCGTCCGGTACCGGTGGGGTCACCGCCCTGAATCATGAAATCCTTGATGATACGGTGGAATATGATGCCGTTGTAATAGCCTTTATTCACAAGTCCAACGAAGTTTTCAACTGTTTTGGGAGCTTCTTTGGGAAACAGTTTGAAAACTATCTTGCCCTGAGTCGTTTCGAACACGACCATAGGAGCTTTCGCAGCTTTCGGTTTTGTTGCTTTAGGTTTCTCAGCTTTCGCCTCAGTTGTTTTAGGCTTAGCTTCTTTTGCTTTTGCGGGTGTATCCGCCTTTGCTTTTCCTGCCATGATAAAAATCACTCCTAAGAAAATGATAAACAGTTTTTTCATTTATATCCCCAGATACGCTTTTTTGACCTCTTCATTCACCAGCAGTTTCTGTGCTTCGTCCTCAAGAGTGATATGCCCGTTTTCCATGACATAGCCTCTGTGAGCCACTTTCAGCGCGAGGTTCGCATTCTGTTCAACGAGGAAGATTGTTGTACCGTCTTCCTGATTGATACGCTTGATGATGTCGAAGATCTGCTTAACGATTAGAGGGGCAAGACCCAGAGAAGGTTCATCCAGAAGCAGCATTTTCGGACGCGCCATAAGCGCTCTGGAAATTGCCAGCATCTGCTGTTCTCCGCCGGAAAGTGTTCCGCCCTGCTGGTTTTTCCTCTCGCGCAGTCTTGGGAACAGGTCGAAAACGTGTTCCAGATCTTTTTTAACGTTCTCTTTATCCTTGCGCAGATACGCTCCGAGGTCAAGGTTCTCCATGACTGTCAGATAGGGAAAAATGTGTCTTCCTTCGGGAACGTGAGCAAGCCCCATCTGAACTATCTTATCGGGCTTTTTTCCGCTTATAACTTCGCCGTTGAAGCGGATTTCACCTGATTTCGGGTTAACTATACCGCTTATAGACATAAGCGTGGTGGTTTTTCCGGCACCGTTGGCGCCTATGAGGGTGATAATTTCACCCTGCTTTATGTTTATAGAAACATTGTGCAGCGCCTGAATGTTTCCGTAAAACGCATTGATGTTGCTTATTTCAAGCATCGATATCCTCCCCAAGATACGCCTTGATAACCTCCGGATTGTTTCTTATATCCAGCGGCGTACCGTCGGCAATTTTCTGTCCGTGGTCCATAACATAAATACGCTCGGACAGATTCATGACGAGTTTCATATCGTGTTCTATCAGCAGGATAGCTATCTGTTCGGTGTCTCTTATCCTGCGGATGAGATGTGTCAGCTCAACGGTTTCCTGCGGGTTCATTCCTGCTGCGGGTTCGTCCAGAAGCAGCATTTTTGGCTCAGTGGCAAGCGCCCTTGCTATCTCAAGTTTCCTCTGGTCGCCGTATGGAAGATTGCTTGCAAGTTCATCACAAGCCTTTTCAAGCCCCAGCTTTTCAAGGATGGTATAACACTCCTGAGCAGCTTTAAGCTCTTCCGCCCGCGTTTTTTTATCGCGGAAAAGAGCGCCAAGTATCTTTGCAGAAAGGCGGCAGTGCTTTCCTATCATAACGTTTTCAAGAACGGTCATGTTAGGGAACAGACGAATGTTCTGGAAGGTTCTGCCCAGTCCGCGCTCTGTCACCCTGTTAGGTTTGAAACCGTTGATGCGCACTGCGCTTCCACTGTTGGAAGAGACGAGTATGTCGCCCTTTGTTGGGGTGTATATACCTGTTACGCAGTTGAAAAACGTTGTCTTTCCGGCACCGTTGGGTCCGATAAGCGCCACAATCTCTTTGGGTTTAACGTATAAATCCACGGAATCCACGGCGCGAAGTCCGCCGAAATCCATGGTAAGTCCTTTTACTTCAAGTATATTTTCCATATCAGCCGCCCAGCCTTTCGTCAACGCCATGGAACGAGTATTTCCTGCGGAAATTGCTCACAAGTCCCTGCGGACGGAAAACCATCATAAGAACCATCGCGCCTCCGAAAATGATCATACGGTATTCGGAGAAGGAGCGCATATATTCCGGCAGCAGTATCATTATAAGTGCGCCGAGAATAACGCCCGGTATCGAGCCCATACCGCCAAGCACCACGATTGAAAGAATTATCGCGGACTCAAGAAACGTGAACGAAGCGGGGTTTATAAACGACGTCTTCGCCGCGAACACAACTCCCATGAGCCCTGCCCATGTTGCGCCCAGCGCAAACGCCATCAGCTTTGTTCTGGTACGTCCGATGCCCATAGCCTGACAGGCTATCTCATCCTCGCGCAGAGCCAGCCAAGCGCGCCCGATACGGGAATTTTGCAGCCTGCCGACAAAGAATATGGTTATTATCGTAAACGCCACCATCATATAATAAATAGCGTCTGTCATCTGATTAAGGCTCAGTTCAAGACCGAAGAAGTCAGGCTTGTCTATACCCGCTATACCGCTGGGGCCGTGCGAAAAATCGTTCCAGTTTTCAAGTACGAGACGGATAATCTCTCCGAAACCCAGTGTAACAATCGCAAGGTAGTCACCGCGCAAACGAAGCACGGGAAAACCGAGCAGTATGCCGAATATCGCCGCCAAAGCACCGCCGATGGGTAGCACAACCCAGAAAGACATACCGAAGTTTGTGTTCAGAAGCGCATAGGTATATGCACCGACAGCATAAAAAGCGACGTATCCAAGGTCGAGAAGACCTGCCAGACCGACGACTATGTTAAGTCCCAGACCAAGAATTATGTACATCAGGGCAACTGTGAATATGTTTATCTGATATGCATTCATGAAAATGGGAAAACACAGAAGAGCCGCGAGCAAAACGCCCTGAAGCGCCCTTTTAGCCATAGGGTTTTCGGCGAGATATGACTGAATACGTGTGGAAACAGGCACATGGTCCTTTTTAACGGTGGGGTTGTCCTTGCGGTTAAGGAGCCAGCGCCATACAAAAGAACCCACAAATATGCCGACGCCTATGAAAACCATGTTCATCCAGCGCCATTCTATTGTTTTATAAACAGTGTTTACCTTTATTACCATTATGGGAAATGTCAGAAACATAAACCATATGGCGGCTTTGAGCGATTTAAGTATCTCCTGCGTCATACTTACACCTTTTTGGTTTCAGCCTTGCCGAGAAGTCCGGCAGGGCGGAAAATAAGTATGAGCACAAGAAGAGCGAATGCGAAAACGTCCTCATAGTCGCTTGAGACGTATCCTGTGGCAAAGCTCTCCGTCCATCCAAGTATCAGCGCGCCGAGCACTGCACCGGGTATTGAGCCGATACCGCCCAAAACCGCAGCCGTAAACGCCTTGATACCTGCGATAAAGCCTATGTAAAAATTTATCTGTCCGATATGGTTTGCGATGAGAACGCCGCCAAGAGCAGCCAGAGACGAACCGATTATGAACGTAACTGATATAACCCTGTCAACATCGATACCGATGAGCAGAGCCATCGTCTTGTCCTGCGCAGTTGCGCGCATGGCTTTGCCGATGTTGGTAAACTTGATAAACAGCGTCAGCAGCACCATAACTATCATTGTTGTGGCAACAATGACCAGCTCGGCAGAACTGAAAATATGTGAAACAGGTTCCATGAAAGCGAACTCAGGTATTAATCTGGGGAAAGGAAGGAAATCGGATGTCTGCGCAAGAAGCACGTAGTTCTGGAGAAAGATGGACATACCAATGGCGCTGATAAGCGGAGAAAGTCTCGGAGCGTTTCTCAGCGGTTTATAAGCTATTTTCTCGACTGTGTATCCGTATGCGGAAGAGTATACTATCGCCGCCGCAGTTGCTATTACTAATATCGCCACAGAGTTAAGCCCAAGGATTGTCAGCACACTGGCAACGATGAGTGCCGTGAATGCGCCTATCATATATATTTCGCCGTGGGCAAAGTTGATAAGCTGCACAATACCGTAAACCATGGTGTATCCGAGTGCGATAAGAGCGTATATGCTGCCCCTCGTCAGTCCGCCGAGGAACAGTTCAAGGAAATAATCCATGATAACCTCTTTATGGTTTTCTCAAGCCGGAATAAAAAGCGGGGAACGCGATGTTCCCCGCCAATATCTGTTGAATTGTTACTGTACTTCGACGTATGCGCCGTTCTGTACCTGATAAACAGAGAACTCAGCGCCGATAGCATCGCCCTTATCGTCGAACTTGATTTTGCCGATAGGTGTTTCGACGTCTTCAGTTCTGAGAGCGTTGGTAAGTTTGTCGTAGTCTGTTGAACCTGCTTTCTCGATTGCGTTTGTAATAGCGAGCATAGCAGTGTAAGCATTCAGATAAAACGCGCCGGGATCTTCGCCGTATGCGTCTTTATGTTTTTTTGTAGCTTCGATTGCAAGTGGGTTTTTAGACACGTCTTTGGGACCTGTCGCATAAACGCCCTCAGCGTACTGACCTGCAACTTTGATGAAAGTGTCGTCTTTAACGCCGTCATCTGAAACGAATTTGACATTGAGTTTTTTCTTAGCAAGCAGGCTGACTATCTTAGCTGCTTCGGGGTGATATCCGCCGTAAAGAACAACTTCAGCACCGGACTGTTTGATCTTCTGAACGATAGCGGAATAGTCAACCGCACCGGGAGTGATACCTTCATAAAGAACTATATCAAGTTTCTTGTCGGCTTCTGCAAAGCCTTTTGCAAATTCTGCAAGACCTTTGCCATAGTCGCCTTTGTCGTGGATGATTGCGATCTTTTTAAGTTTCAGAACGTTTGTGATATAGTCGATCTCAAGTCTTGCCTGAGAGTCGTCGGGAGCGATTGTTCTGAAGAAGTTAGGATATTCGCCGGATTTTGTAAGTTCGGGGCTTGTGGCAGAGGGGGACATAACGGGGATTTTCGCCGCGAGGTATGTTCCCATAGCCGCTTTTGTAGCACCGGAACAGATGTGACCGAGAACGGCGACAACATGTTCGGAAACGAGTTTGTTGGCGGAGCTTACAGCCACTTCGGGTTTGCAAACGTCGTCAACAACAACAAGTTCAACTTTTTTACCGAGCAGACCGCCCTTGTCGTTGATGTCTTTAACAACGAACTCAGCGGCTTTAACAGAGGGAAGACCGTAAGACGCAAGGTCGCCGGAATGCGCGCCTGCGACACCAATTTTGATAACATCGCCTGTTGCAGCGGGTGCTGCGGCTTCGGCTGCGGGAGCTTCAGCAGGTTTAGCCTCTTCTTTCGGTTTCTGGCTGCATCCTGCAAAAACAAACATTGCCGCAAGAACGGCAAACAGAAGCAGTTTCTTCATATTTTTCCTCCTATGGTATCTCTTCAAGCGTAAAAGGAAATTGTAAAGAAACTTAATTTGACAGTCAAGAACTATGTATACCGCATATTAAGCTATTGATAAATATCGACATAATTTTTCAAGCATATTGAACAAAATTCAGGGAAACTGCACAAGAAATTGACCGTTTCTGCTGTTGATTTACATAAGAAACTGCTGTAGCTTGTCAAATTCACATTGGCGGACTGACTGGAATTTAAACATGAAAAAAGCTGTTTTTCTCGGTGCGGCGGGGGCATTTTTCTTCGCATTCACCTTTATTTTAAATAAAAGTATGCATCTTTCCGGCGGAAACTGGGTATGGAGTGCCTGCCTTCGCTATCTTTTTACCCTGCCACTGCTCGCAGTCATAGTAAAAATGCGCGGCGGACTGGGCGCAATACACTCAGAAATTGCCGGAAACCTGAAAGAGTGGCTTCTCTGGAGCACAGTAGGCTTCGGGCTTTTCTATGCGCCTCTGACCTATGCCGGCGACCATGGCGATGCATGGCTCATAGCCGCTTCGTGGCAGATAACCATTACCGCAGGGGTACTGCTGGCCCCATTGTTCAAAATGAAAATATCAATGCGCAATCTCTTCGTTTCTTCTGTGATACTCACAGGCGTTTTCATACTCCAGTTCAGAGGTTCGGAAATATCATCCGTGTCAGTCACCCATACTCTTCTGCCAGTATTGATAGGCGCTGTCGCATACCCGCTGGGCAACAGAAAGATGATGCGCATCTGTTCTCACGAAATATCGACAATTGAAAGAGTGTACGGAATGACATTGTGCAGCATTCCGTTCTGGCTGCTTTTGTCAGGATACGGGCTTGTCCGCGTCGGTGTTCCAGCTGCAAATCAGGCGTCTCAGGCTCTTCTGGTTGCACTATTTTCCGGAGTAACAGCCACCCTATTGTTTTTTAAGGCAACGGACATGGTCAAAACTGACATAAGATGGCTCGCCGCCGTGGAATCCACACAGGCGCTGGAACTCGTCTTCGCACTGGCGGGAGGAATATTCTTTCTCGGCGAATCAATGCCCGATGCCGCCGGATTTGCCGGAATAGCACTGATAATCGGCGGCATAGCAATGAATAGCCTGCTTTCAGTCAGGCATTAGGACTCAAGCAATACCGCGCTCTCCACATGGTAGGAACCGGGGAACATGTCGGCAACAGCGAGTTTCGTCACCCTGTACTGATCCGACAGCCTTTTAATATCCCGCGCCAGAGTGTCGGGGCTGCATGAGATGTAGATAACCTTTTTCGCTCCGCTTGTTTTTATGAAATCAGTAACTTTTTTGTCCAGACCGGTTCTCGGCGGATCAACAACAATCACGTCGTACCGTTCCTTCAGTCTCGGTATCAGGCTTTCGCTCGGTGTCGCCAGCCAGTTCACATTTTCAAGCCCGGTGCGTTTGGCAAGAGCTATCGCATCGCGCGAAATCTCCGCGGCAGTGACCTTTCCGCACTTTTTCGCCAGCGCCAGAGTCAGAAAACCGGAACCGCAGTACAGTTCCAGAGCGTTTGTACCTTCCGAGTTTTCATATACAAAATCCTGCAAACGACCGGAAAGATATCTGTTACCCTGTATAAACGTACCGAATCCGGCATGAAAAACACCATATTTCGACTCGAACGGAACGGTTTTAACGCCGTGGATGCCATCTGCCGTTTCAAGTCCGGAGAAACCGCACAGACCTTTAAAAGGCGCATCTATACTGCCAAGCGCCATCCCTTCCTCGTTCTCGGTTATATAGAGCGCACAGCTGCCATTCATCACAGATGCAAGAGCTTTCGCTTTTTCAACTATGCTTTTTTTGATCACAGGGCAGTCCGCCACAGGCAGAAAATCGTTGGATTTAAACTTATAAAAGCCAACATTGCCGTTCCTTATGCGGAAAGTTGCGCGATTGCGGAATTCACGGAAATCAGCGGAGATAATTTCAGGTTCCGGATGTGTTATACCCGCCCTTTTGAGCTGCCCCAAAACGAAATTCTTCTTTATCTCTGTCTGATGCTCCTGCGCAATATGCCCGAAGGTGCACCCCCCACATACGCCAAGGTGTTGGCAGTAACTTATGCCGCGCTTTTCCGAAGGCTTAATAAGCTCTGTCATTGCTCCGTATGTGAAGTTCTTCTTATCCTCTGTAACTGTGTAACACACTGTGTCGCCCTCGACCGTATGCGGAATGAAAACAATCCGTCCGTCAGGCATGGTTCCCACGCCATATCCGCCGTAAGCCGTGTCTTTAATATATGTTTCGTTTGTCAAAGCCATTCCCCCGTAAAAATTTTATTGTGCAATGGCGACGGTTCGCCGTTTATCTTCTGATAAAGAGGAGCCTCGAACGACAGCTCCCTCTTTCCGCCTTTGCGGAACTCCATAAGTATCACTTTAGGTTTAACATTTATATCCGGACAGACGGGCATAAGCCGTTTTGCCTCGAAATTATATTTTTGCGCCGACTCGAAAAGCACCGGCATCATATCCGCATCATAGCTCAGAAACAGAGGCGCGCCGAACTTGAGAAAGCTGCGGCAGAAAGAAAAAATATCATCAGCAGTCATAGTAGTGGTGAAACGTGCGTTCAGCTCTGTTTCATCCTCAGGCACCCTGCCGGATGACGGATCGCGATATGGCGGGTTACACACGGCAGCGTCGTATTGAAAATCCGGTCTGTATGACCTTATGTCGAGATTCAGCAATTTAACGTCGTTTTGAATTTTACACACTTCCACTGTTTTTTCCAGACAATTAAACATAACAGGCTGCATTTCCAGTGCGTCTATGCTCTTAACTTTTTTCAGCTTTGCCAACAGGGCGCTGATAACCCCGCTGCCGGAACCTATATCAATAATTCTTTTGTTTCCAGATACTTGAGCAAACCACGCAAGATATACCGAATCCACCCCGAAGCGGAATCCGTTTTTAGGCTGAGTTATCTGAATATCGCTTTTTATTATCTGGTCAATTGTATTTTCAAACATGTAATTCCTGTTTTATATTATTATTGACATTATTTCTATGTAGCTACATAATCTCGAAGTTTACATATCATGATTTTTGAATATATGAAACGGGTCTGCCACATGAAAAAAGAAAAACGTATATCAATCAGCTTTAAGCTGTCGATTATCACTCTCACGGGTTTTGTCCTGCTCGGTCTGATAGTTACTCTGGTTTCTGTCAGAAGCAGCATCAACAGCCTCACAGAGGCAACAACGCAAAAACTTGATTCCATCAGCCGTTCGCAAAAACTGGCGATAGAAGAATTTTCCTCAAACGTGACAGCCTCTTTACAGGTTATCGCCGCACAGGAGGGAACACTTGTCGCTGTTGAGGATTTCACTGACGGTTTCGCGAAATTGCCGGACTTTATTAAAACTGACGAACAGCAGCTTGATTCCATGCTAACCTCGATGTACGACAAGGACTATCTGGGCGCAATCAACTTTCAGGTGGTTAACTCCCAGCAGAAACAGTCCGCATCAGCATATCTTCCGCAGTCATACAGCGGCAAACTGGTTCAACAGCTATTTATATACGAAAACCCCAACGACGTAAACAACAGGATGAAACTGGACAGAGCAAAACATATCTGCTCTTATTGCACGACCCATTCCCAGTACCATCACCAGTTCAGAAGCATAATGGAAAAACTCCATCTGAAAGATATTTACCTGATAGATACAGACGGCAACGTGCTCTATTCCGTCAGCAAGGATATGGATATCGGTCTTAACCTTAAAGACGGGTACATTAAAGATTCCGGTCTCGGCAGACTCTTTTCTTCAATGGAAAATGAAGATGGAGACAAGGTTTACTATTCAGACTTCGCACCTTATATACCCGGCTGGAACAAACCCGCAGCATTTGTGGGTACCACAGTCCGCGTTGACGGTGAAAAACTCGGGTATATAGTGTTCCAGCTCAACCCTGCCGTGATCACAGATATTACAAACTTCGGCGGCGCATACGAAGAGGCAGGACTTGGCAAAACAGGCGAATCGTACCTCATAGGTAAAGACGGATACATGCGCAGCGACAGCAGATTTACCGATACTGTGGATTTTCCCGAAGTTAAAATCGCCGGAACAACAGTTGCCGTTATGAAGGTTGAGACAGATTATGGCAAGAAAGCTGTGAACGGTGAGACAGGTTCCGTAACTGCAAAATCGGCATCAGGTAAGATGGTCATGGCGTCGTATCTCCCGGTAAAATTTTTCGGCGCAGACATGGGACTCATCGTCAAAATGGACAGAGACGAAGCACTTGCCGGAGCTTTTAAACTCAGAAATATGATAATCATCACCGCACTGGTTCTCATAGCGGTATTCACCGCGGCGGCTCTCTTTTCAATCAAAAAACTTGTTATTGAGAAAATACGCTCACTCACCAGAATCACAAAGGACATCGCAACAGGCGACGGAGACTTGACACAGCGCATCCCCATAACAGCTAACGACGAAATAGGCGACCTTTCCGGCTATTTCAACAAATTCATAGAGAACGTGGGCAACATCGTCCGCGACGTGCAGGGGTCCTCCGCCACCGTTTCAAAAGGCACTACTGACCTAGCCTCCACAACGGAACAACTCAGCAGCACGTTTGCCGAGCAGGCACACAGCGTCTCTTCAGTCGCATCCGCAATGGAGGAACTGAATACCACAACAGCGGAAATAATGAATAACTGCCAGTCCGCAATGGAAAAAGCAGAAAAAGCCGCTGACATCACAAACGGTGGAAAAGACATGATTGACAAAACAGTCGGCAAGATAGGCGACATAAAACAGAAAACGTCTGAACTTGGCGAAACGGTACATAACCTCTCCGAATCATCAGCTAAAATTGCCGATATAGTCAACGTGATAAACGATATCGCAGACCAGACAAACCTGCTGGCACTCAACGCCGCAATTGAAGCTGCAAGAGCCGGAGAAGCCGGACGCGGGTTCGCCGTTGTAGCCGACGAAGTGCGCAAACTGGCAGAACGCACACAGTCCGCCACGGGAGAGATATACTCCATCATTACTGAGTTTCAGTCTGAAACGAAATCAGCAACCAGAAACATGCACTCTGCCGAGGAATCGGTGAACGAAGGGGTTCATATGATGGAACAGACACGTACCGCATTCGATTCGATAGTCTGTTCAGTTGTTGACATTAAAGAGGCAAACACATTCATAAACAACTCTGTTTCCGAGCAAATGACAACTATAGACTCTGTCAACAGTGACGTACAGAGCATATCGTCCAGCATTGAAGAGAGCAACGCCGCACTTTCCAACGTTTCCTCAACCATAGCGGAACAGGAGAACGAGGCGGGAAACCTTTACGATATCGTCAATAAATTCAAAGTCTAAGGTCTTTTAAAGATAAGAAACGAACCGGTGCCGATGAGGGCTGCTCCCGCGGCACGGTTCAGATTTCTTCCGCTCTTCGCGTTTAAAAATCTTCCCGTCTTATGTGCCGCATAGGCATACGCACCCATCACACAGCTTATCACAAACGCTACCATAACAGCAGTTATAAGCGCGTCAGCAAAGGACAGCTTCGTCAGATCCATGAAGTTCGGCAGGAAGCCGCAGTAGAATATTATGACCTTCGGGTTTGTTATCGTTATAAAAAAACCGCCGAGAAAGCGTCCTTTTCCTGTCGGCTGAGAAGGACTTACGACTTTCTCCTCTTTTGAAAGCAGAAGCCTGATACCCAGATAAAGAAGGTACATACCGCCAGCTATACGGATATACATGAACGCCTCGCCCAATATCGAAGCGACTGCGGCAAGTCCGAATATCGCAAATACCAGATACACCATATCGCCCGCTATCATGCCGAGGATAAAGTATGCAGCGCTTTTCAAACCGTTGCGCATACTCTCCGCAACAACTCCCAGCGCTCCGGGTCCCGGACTTGCCACAAAAAGCGACATTGCGAGAACAAAGGCAATGGATGTCTGTATGGTCATATCGTTTCTCCGCTTAGTATACGTTCAAGTTTTTCAGTATTCTTCTCTATGTCAAACAGGTCAAGGCACCTCTTCCGTGCCGCCTGTCCGTATTTTTTTCTCATATCCGGATGGTCTGCAAATAGCCTTATGGACTCATAAAGCCCGTCCGTATCTCTTTTGTCAAGTACGATGCAGGCGTCCCCCGTTAGCTCCTTCACGGCACCCGCGTTAAAAGCGATACACGGCAGTCCAGTGAACATCGCCTCAAGCAATGTGTTGGGGAAATTCTCCTCAAGGCTGGGGAGCGCAAAAACATCCAGACTCTTCAGAAATGCAGGAACATCCGTCTGGAAACCGCAAAACTCCACATAATCGTTAAGCTCCTGAATACCCACGTATTCTTTAAGCTGCGCCTCGTGTCCGCCTGTTCCTGCTATCCTCAGCTTAAACCTTACGCCGTCGTCGGCAAGTCTGCGCGCCGCATCCAGCAGATAGATATGCCCTTTCGTAACTGAAAGCTGGCTTGAGACTCCGATTGTTATATCTGCCGATTCTGTGGGCATCTTAGGCGGAAATTTTGCCCTGTCTTTGCTGTTGAAAAGCACGTTTACAATATCTGCACGCAACCACGGCATTTTTGAGATATCATCTTTAAGTCCCTGACTAGGAACGATTATCCCTTTAACGAGCTTATGCAGAAAGCGCTCTTCCGCTGTGTTCTTATAATCCTGCGGCAGACCGACTCGGTGGTATACCGGCACTCCTGCCAGCTTGCAGCCAACAGCTCCGATATTTATGTCCTTGGAGATATTCACAACGGCTGCGTCAATTTTGCGGCTTTTAAGTATGGAAACGATTTTCAGGATGGTCACAGGGTTATATTTCATTCCGGGGCGCATGACGAGGGTTTCAAATCCCGCGTCGATGCACTTCTGAACGAAAGGCGTATCCGGACGCACAATTGCAACGACCTTATGCCCGCGCTTAACGAGCTGACTGCCGTAATCGATCGTCCACGTCTTTACTCCGCCCCAGCGTTTATTGAAATTGATGAAACAGATGTTCATAGTTAACCCTTTAAAGAAAATCCACCCAGCCCTCTGACAAAAGAGGGAGAAAAACGAGACTGCTTCACCCTTACGGGTTCGCAGAGACGGATGTCTTTTTCGTCTTCGCGAGGGTTTTATGCCCGAAGCGATCTCCTGATAGCAACATAAAATCTAATCCACTCCAGCCCTCTGACAAAGGAGGGCGATAAGTTGAGTGCACCAATTTAGCGTTTAGATGCGAGCAGTACAAGGAAGATTTTTAATCACGAAGGGGAGTGTACATACAAGTACATGACCCGAGAGATTAAAAAACTGACGACGTAATGCGAAGCATATAAACGTTAAATAACAAAAAAGGCAGACTATGTTAAGTCTGCCTTTTAATCTTTAGTTGTTAAAGAAGTCTTACTTGGCTCCCTTATACTTCTCAGCGATCTGCACTCTGATGAGCTCTTTCATAAGCTCAATCTCCACAGCCTTGAATGTTTTCTCGTCAGCTTTACGCTCACTTTCAAGAGCCGCTTCTGCTTTAAGTTTTCGCTGAACAGCCTCTTCAAGGTCAATTTCGTGACCGAGTTCGGCATCATCGGCAAGTACGATAACCTTGTTGTTGTTAACCTCAAGGAATCCGCCGCCGACTATCGCAACGTATTCGAGTTTGCCTTTAATTCTGTAGGCAAGCTCTCCTACTCTCAAAGCTGTAAGGAGAGGTGCGTGTTCGGGCAAAACGCCAAGGTCGCCCTCCACGCCGGGTGCTATCACTTCGTCTACATCTTCGGAGAGAATCTGTCTCACCGGAGTAACAAGTTCAAGCCTGATTGTCTCTGCCATTATTTGCTACCTGCTTTGAGCTTTTCAGCCGCTGCGAAAACCTCGTCAAGTCCGCCGACCATATAGAATGCCTGCTCAGGCAGGTGGTCAACTTCGCCGTCAAGCAGTGCTTTGAAAGCCTTTACAGTGTCTTTCAGAGGTACATACTTACCGGGTGTGCCGGTGAACTGCTCAGCAACGTGGAAGGGCTGAGAAAGGAATCTCTGAATCTTTCTGGCTCTTGCAACGGTCTGTTTGTCAGCTTCGGAAAGCTCTTCCATACCAAGGATGGCGATGATATCCTGAAGCTCTTTATATCTTTGAAGAACTGCCTGAACACCTCTGGCAACATCATAGTGTTCCTGTCCAACGATGTTGGGGTCAAGGATACGGGATGTTGAATCCAGCGGGTCAACCGCAGGGTAGATACCAAGTTCTGCGATCTGACGTGAAAGAACTGTTGTCGCGTCAAGGTGCGCAAATGTTGTTGCGGGAGCGGGGTCAGTAAGGTCATCCGCAGGAACGTATACAGCCTGAACGGAAGTAATAGAACCTTTGGAAGTTGATGTAATCCTTTCCTGAAGCTCACCCATCTCTGTACCCAGTGTAGGCTGGTAACCAACCGCTGAGGGCATACGTCCAAGCAGAGCCGAAACCTCGGAACCTGCCTGAGAGAAACGGAAGATGTTGTCAACGAAAAGAAGAACGTCCTGACCTTCAACATCACGGAAGTATTCCGCAACTGTAAGACCTGTAAGCGCAACTCTCATACGTGCGCCGGGGGGCTCGTTCATCTGACCATACACCAGTGCAACTTTATCAATAACGCCCGATTCCTTCATTTCAAGGTAAAGGTCGTTACCCTCTCTAGTACGCTCGCCGACACCCGCGAAAACGGAGTAGCCGCCGTGCTCTTTTGCGATGTTGTTGATAAGTTCCATAATAAGAACTGTTTTACCAACGCCCGCACCGCCGAACAGACCTGTTTTTCCACCCTTTGTATAGGGTTCAAGAAGGTCGATAACCTTGATACCTGTTTCAAGTATCTCATAACCCGTGTCCTGATCTTCGAGCAGGGGAGCGGGTCTGTGGATGGGCCAGCGGTCTTTGTATTCAACAGGTCCCATTTCGTCAACGGGGTCGCCTGTAACGTTTATGATACGTCCGAGAACCTTATCGCCGACAGGGGCGGATATGGGCTTTCCAGTATCAACAGCTTCCGCTCCTCTAACAAGGCCGTCTGTGGAGGTCATCGCAACGGAGCGCACGATATTTTCTCCAAGGTGCTGTTCAACCTCACAAATGATTGTGCGGCCGTCACCTTTAACTTCGAGGGCGTTGTAGATTTCGGGAAGATGGCCTGTCTCAAACTTAACGTCGATAACAGGGCCGATAACTTGAACAACTTTGCCTTTGTTTTCAGCCATTTCCTGATCTCCAGTTTATTGTAATTTTCTACTATCCGTTGAGTGCTTCAGCACCGTTCACAATGTCCAGAATCTCTTTTGTGATTGCGCCCTGACGTGCCTTGTTGAAGGTAAGCGTCAGTTTGTTGATAACTTCGCCGGCATTTCTTGCGGCGTTGTCCATAGCAACCATTCTTGATCCGTGTTCACCGGCAATCGACTCCAGAATGGAGAAGAACACGGTGAACTGGATGTATCTGGGCATTATCTCTTTAAGAAGAGCTTCAGCTTTGGGTTCATAGATATAATCTGTGTCGTCCGCAGCGTCCTCTTTCTTTCCCAAAGAGAGCGGGAGAACCTTTGTTACTTTCGCAACCTGAAAGGCGGTTGACTTGAACTCGTTGTGCACGATGTAGATTTCATCCACATCTTCGCTCAGATAGAATTCGGTCAGTTTATCGCCAATTTCGTTCGCTTCGTCGTAAGTAACCTTTCCGCCGAAGGAAACGTATTTTGAAAGAACTTCAAAATGTTTTTTGCCGAGGAAGTCAAAACCTTTCTTTCCAATGCAAACAAGTTTGATGTTCTTGTCCTGGTTTTCCCTTGCAAACGCAAGCGTCTTTTTTACCACGTTTGAGTTGAACGCACCGCAAAGACCCTTGTCGCTGGTTATAATGGCGAGGCAAACGTTCTTAACCTCTTTTCTCGCTGTGAGAAAAGGATGGCTGTCGGCCTCCACTCTGCCGGCCATATCGCCGACAAGTTCATAAATCTTGTTCGCATAAGCTCTTGCGTTGGTCATGGATTCTTCCGCTTTTCTCATACGGGCGGCAGAAACCATTTTCATCGCTTTTGTGATCTTCTGCGTATTTTTAACGGATTTTATTTTCCGTTTTATGTCCATTACACCCGGCATTTAACAGCTCCTTATGCTGAGAAGATTTTCTTAAACTCCGCAACAGCAGCTTTCATCTTAGCTGCAAGTTCATCGGAGATGGTCTTCTTAGTGACGATTTCTTCAAGGATATCCGCTTTGCTGCTCTTCAGGTATGAAATGTATTCAGCTTCAAACTTAGCAAGAGAAGCAGTTGCAACATCGTCAAGAAGTCCGTTAACGCCTGCGAATATAATTGCAATCTGTTCAGCGACATTACAAGGTTTGTACTGTCCCTGTTTCAGGATTTCAACAAGTTTAGCACCACGGTTAAGCTGTGCCTGTGTTGCAGCGTCAAGGTCAGAACCGAACTGTGCGAAAGCCGCAAGTTCACGGAACTGTGCAAGGTCAAGTCTCAGACGACCTGCTACCTGTTTCATAGCTTTGATCTGTGCTGAACCACCAACCCTTGAAACTGAGATACCAACGTTAACCGCAGGGCGGATACCTGAGTAGAAAAGGTCTGTCTCAAGGAATATCTGACCATCGGTAATTGAGATAACGTTTGTGGGGATGTATGCGGAAACGTCACTCGCCTGTGTTTCGATGATGGGAAGTGCGGTAAGTGAACCTGCACCCTCAGCATCTGACAGTTTTGCCGCTCTTTCAAGCAGACGTGAGTGAAGATAGAAAACGTCGCCGGGGTATGCTTCACGGCCGGGAGGACGTCTCAGAAGCAGTGACATCTGTCTGTAAGCTGTCGCCTGTTTTGAAAGGTCATCATAGATAACAAGGGCGTGCTTGCCTCTGTCTCTGAAGTATTCACCCATTGTAGTACCTGCAAGGGGTGCGATGTACTGCATTGATGCGGGGTCTGAAGCGGAAGCGGAAACCACGATTGTGTAGTCCATTGCTCCGTGTTTCTCCAGTGTATCCACAACTCTTGCAACTGTTGATCTTTTCTGACCTACAGCCACATAAACGCAGATCATGTCCTGACCTTTCTGATTTATGATGGTGTCAAGGGCGATTGCAGTTTTACCTGTCTGACGGTCGCCGATGATAAGCTCTCTCTGTCCTCTTCCGATCGGAATCATGGAGTCGATAGCTTTAATACCTGTCTGAACAGGCTGATGAACGGGTTGTCTTTTGATGATACCGGGGGCAACCTTTTCGATAACGTCGAACTCTTTAGTGTCGATGGCGCCTTTACCGTCGATAGGTTGACCAAGGGCGTTAACAACACGTCCGATGAGTGCGTCGCCAACGGGAACAGATGCAATTCTGCCTGTTCTTTTGACTGTGTCGCCTTCACCGATGTGCTGATAATCTCCCATAATAACTAAACCGACATTGTCCTGCTCAAGGTTGAACACAATGCCGTAAACTCCGCCGGGAAGCTCAATAAGCTCTCCCGCCATTGCATTGTCGAGACCATATACCTTAGCGATACCGTCACCGGCAGTGATGATAGTACCGACTTCCTGCATCTCAACTTTCTGGTCGAAGTTTTTAATCTGATCACGAATGATCTGGCTTATCTCTTCGGCTTTGATCTGCATTAGCCAATCTCCTTAAATTATTTATACCAACTGTTCTTTAATCTTATTAAGCTGTCCTCTGACGCTTGCGTCATAAAGACTGCTGTCCACCTGTGCGACAACGCCGCCGAGGATGGAGGGATCAACTTTTTCCAAAATAGTAATCTTTTTACCGGTTATCTTGTCCAGAACAGCTTTAAGCGTGCCTTTTGATGCATCGTCCATTGCAGCGGCAACAGTGATGATCGCTTCCGCTTCGCCTCTTGCTTTTCTGTCCATAGCCTTAACTTCGGAGGAGATAAGCTCAAGCAGGCTAAGTCTGTTTTTGCTCACAAGAAGTTTAAGGAACGTGTAAAGAAATTCGTCAATCATGCCTTTTGATTTCAGGACATCAACAACAGCCATTTTTTCGGTTTTGCCGATGAGCGGGCTTTTGATGAGTGTTTTAAAATCAGCGGACTGCTCGGCTGCTGCGGAAACAGTTCCAAGCTGAGCAATAACCTGCTCAAGTTTGTTCTCTGCCTGCGCCTCCTGAAAAAGAGCTTCGGCGTAGCGTGCGGCAACTATATTCTCTTTCACCCTGCCACCTCGATTTTCCTGATGTAGTCATCAAGAATCTTTTTCTGTTTTTCGGCATCAAGCTCTTTTCCGATCTTCGCCTCTGCCGCCGCTATGGCAGCCATGACGGCGTCTTTCTTGAGCTGAACCTTGGCTCTTTTAAGCTCCGAATCAATGAGGTTCTCAGCAAAGGCTTTCAGTTTGTCCGCCTGTTTTGCAGCATCTTCCAGAATCATGGTTTTTTCTGCTTCTGCTGCTTTCAGAGAGTTTTGTTTCATTGTTTCAAGATCTTTTTCAAAACCTTTCATCTTAATTTCGTAATCGGCAAGCTCCGCCTTTGCGTTTGCAGTGGCATCCTGAGCATCTTTGATAGCTTTTTCGATGTCAGCGGTTCTCTTGTCGAGGAAGTCAAGAAGAGGTTTTTTAGCGAGTTTGACAAGGATAACAACAAGAAGGACAAACACGATAACTCTGAAACCAAAGTTTTTCCAGAGTGCGTGCATGTCCGGTGCATGTTCGCCGCCGTGTTCGGCTGCAAAAGCTGCAAAGGACACAAGTCCAAGCGATAGTGCTGTAAGAACCTTTTTCACTATATCCCCCTAAAGGTATTATGCGGAAAGCATTATTCTGTCTGCGATAAGGTCTGATATCTCTTTTACCATTGAATCCATCTCAGCTTTCGCTTTTGCAGCTTCCGCATGGATTTCGGAACGGGCAGAGAGTATCTTAGAGTCAACGTCCGCTTTAACGGCGGCAACTTTTGCCGCAGCGTCTTTAGAAGCGTCGTCTTTGATTTTTTTGTGATAGTCGGCAAGCTCAACGCGCATCTGAGCCATTTTCTCAGAATAGTCGGCTTTGTACTGCTCAACTTTGGCTTTAAGGTCTTCCGCCTCTTTCTTCATGCCTTCGATTTTGGAATCGCGAGAGTTGACAGTTCCCATAACAGGATCGAGTATCATTTTCTTTCCGATGAAGATAATCACCAGAAACTGAACAATTTGGATGGCAAGAGTGTAATCGATGTAAAGCATGGACGCAATCCCCTCCGGTAGGTCAGAATTTATAAAACGGTATTCTGTATACAGTGTACAAGTCAGAGATTTTTTATCAAAACTTGCAGTATAAGTCAACAGATACTTTGCCCTTTTACGTATGAAAAATCAAGCAGAGAAACAAAGAAAACGCATGGTTCAAAATTACATAATTTTGTAGTTGCATCACTTTAAATTTTATCAAATAATACTGGAAATTAAAACTAAGGGCGGGGAAATGGCGGATAAATCGGCATACGCTGCTGTGCAGCTTGGACAAATTGTTACGACTGTTCTAAAAAAGATGGCAGCCGAAAAATCGAAGGTATCGTCTTCAACCATATCAAATTACCTTTCGGAAAACGTGGAATTTAGAAATCTGGTTCAGACAGTTATGTCCGGCGGGGATAAATCCGATGTTTTAAAATACGTTACCCCTCTCCGAGGGTTCGTTCCGGATCAGGGACTTAAAAGCGTTGAGGACATGGTGTTCGACCCGAAAAAATCACACGACGAGGCTATGGACGCGTTGTTGCGGACACTTTCCGATCATCTGCTTTCTCTTGAAAAGCGCCAGCATAAGTTCAGCGCCTTCATAGACGATGTTTTTTCAAAATTCGTTAACCTTCAGGCGGATTTGACCAGCAGTCTCGGACACAACATCGAGTTTGTCGAAAAAGACCTCGCCATGGATAAAAAACTGCTGAACGAAGCACAGGATATGCACAGAATCCTTAAAAGCGAAGACTCCATAGAATACCTCAAGTCAAAAATGCTCGATTCGTTCTCTTCTTTTGTGAACACTTTTGACCAGAAAACCACAACAAAAAGAGACCATCTGGGCACCATCGCATCGGAATATTCCAATGTCAATAATGAGCTTGAACAGTATAAAAAACAGGTGAACCAGCTCCAGTCTGACCTTAACAGATATAAGAACGAATCCATCCAGGATCACATGACGGGGCTTTATAACCGTAAATACATGGATATGAAACTGGCGGAGGAGATTGACCGTTTCAAACGGATGGGAACACCTTTCAGCGTTGTAATGGCAGATATTGACAAATTCAAGTCTGTCAACGATACCTACGGGCATCAGGTTGGTGATCAGGTGCTCAAACACATGGCGCAGCTCATTAAGGAGAATATCAGAAAAACAGACTTCGCTTTCCGCTACGGCGGCGAGGAATTCATGATTATGCTGGTGAACGCAGACGTGAGAAACGCCGTGCACGTCTCCGAAATGATAAGAAAAAAGCTGGAAGCCACCAATTTCAGCCTGAAAGACTGCTCTTTCAACGTCACCGCCAGCTTCGGCGTTGCGCAGTTCAAACAGGACGATACAGCTGAGGCGGCAATTAAACTTGCCGACGAAAGGCTTTATACCGCGAAGCAAAGCGGCAGAAACAAAATAGTAAGCCAGTAAAAAGATATCAGACTGCTTTGCCTTTGGCTCGCAGAGACGTGACCTCTATCCGTCTTCGCGAGAAGCGCAGTGTACTTACCGGTACATGAGCATGATTTTTTATATTTTAACGACGAAATGTGACGCAGATAAAGTAAACTAGAGGATCATGCCGTCGTAAGCTGCCACACTGTTAGGAAATAACCTTCTGGCAAGTATCTGCATCTCATCCAGCATAATATCGTCGTAATCCGGATTGTGGTGAGCCATAACCAGATTTTTAACATTGGCTTTCTTAGCAAACTCTATCCCCTGAAGATAAGTGGAGTGCCCCCATCCAACCTTACTCATAACCCCGTTGCCGCCGGCATATTCTTCGGGATAATAGGTTGTGTCGTATATCATATAGTCGCAGCCGTAAGCGAACTCTATAAGGAAATCATCAACCGGTGTTCCGTGCTCATAGTCGGACGTATACAGTATGCTTTTCATGGGAAACACTATTTTATACATAAGCACGCCGTCGGGATGGTTCCCTTCAGCGGAATGTATCTGTATGTCTCCGAACCTGAACTGGTCGCCCCCTTCTATGAGGTTCAGCTTTATTTCAGCACGTAGCTTGGATTTCGGAACCGGAAAAAAGGGAGGATTGAAAAGCACGTCAAGAATATCCGTAGAGTGTAGGGTTTCCTTGTTTTCCAGATAGATATTTATCTTTTTTTTCGGGTTATAAAACGCCTGAAATATGGGCACGCCGACAATATGGTCCCAGTGGAGGTGCGACAGAAATATGTGAAATTCTTCAAAATTATCATATTTGTTGAGGTTAATTATGCCTGTGCCGCCGTCGAATATGATACAGGTCTTATCGTCAACAGGAGCCATGAGACAGGTGGTGTTTCCGCCGTATTTAACAAATTTCTGCCCGGAAACGGGCAATGTGCCTCTGGTCCCCAGAAGATAGAGCATCAGAACCTCTTTGAAAGGGAGACAAGATTCCCTTTGTCGTTATATTTTACTTCATCGAAATACATTCTTGTAATAAGGATACCGCGCCCGTGGAGTTTAAGGAGGCTTTCAGGGTCTGTTGGGTCGGGCAGACTGAGCACGTCGAACCCTTCGCCTTCATCCTCAAGACTCATTTTGAGCCCCTGTGCATCCACATAATAGGTAAACGTGGCGTGTCTGGACATATAGGTGCAGTCGCTCATGCGTGAGCTCACGAGGTCGTAATAAGTGCCGTTTTCGGTGGCGTGCATCTTCTCCTCACCTGTGATACCGAGGTTGCCATGCTCGATGGCATTGGTGAGCATCTCCGCCAGCCCGACGCGCACCTTCTCAAGCGACTGGAAATTAAGGAAATAAACAAAATCTTTTGTAAGTGCATAAACGATGCGCTCAACGTTGAAAATATCGTTTTTGATCCTGAACGACTGGTGCAGAAACTCCGGAATAACCGAAGCTATGCTCGGCTCGAAGCAGCCGTTGTGGATAACGGCGTCAACAAGCAGACGCATATGTATCATTTTAAAATCCGAAGGCAGGAACATAACACCTGAAACCTTGGGATTTTCAGTTCCGACATAGCATACTTTTATATCTCTGATGCCATCAGGAGCAAGAGTTTGGAAATCGTCCGTGATATAAAGTACTGTCGCAACGTCATAGACGAACTTTTCGGGTCCGGGGATAACCTCCTCCTGAAACCTTTCAAGCCCGCAAAATTCTTTCACTCTTTCCAAGAGGTTGCTATCATTAATAAAACATGCTATTTTTTTCATGTGTAGATTATACCACAAAGATTTTCCGCAGGTCAATAATGTTACAGATTAAAGAAATTTTCAGAAGCTACGATATACGGGGCGTTTACGGCGAAAAATTGACGGATAACGTTGCTGAGAGCGCCGCCTGTGTTTTTGCGGAACACGTGAGACAGGAGACGGGTAAAAATCACCCACTAGTTTCCGTAGGCAGAGACGTGCGGTTTTCGTCTGCCGCGCTGACTGATGCCGTCTGTCGCGGTCTGGTTAAAGGAGGCGCAGACGTTCAGCTTCTGGGCGTATGCCCTTCACCTCTGACATACTTTTCAATGTACTGCACAGCTGCGGATGGCTACGTTATGGTCACCGGCAGTCACAATCCGCCTCAATTCAACGGACTGAAGGTGGGCACCAAAAATACCGTGTATCACTCCGAAAAGATAATGCGCATATATGACGACATTGCTGCCGGCAATTTTCCAAACCCCGAAAGACAGGGAACAGTGACCGTTTTTGATATCAAAGCCGCTTATACGCGATATATGGAATCCTCTTTTAATGATATGAAGGATGACATAAAGAAAATGAACAGAGATATCAGGGTCGTCATAGACTGCGGAAGCGGAACCGCGTCAACCATAGCGCCGCAGCTTTTCGGGTATCTCGGAGTAAAGGTACTGCCTCTTTTCTGCACAGAGGACGGCAGCTTTCCGGGGCATCACCCCGATCCAACAGTGGAGAAGAATCTGGAAAAGGCAAAATATCTGCTGCTGAAAGAAAAAGCCGATCTCTGCGTAAGCTACGACGGCGACGCGGACAGACTTGGAGCTCTGAACAATAAAGGCGAAATGATATGGGGCGACGAACTGCTTTGCATCTTTGCCGACGACATAGCGGATAAAAACCAGGGAAGCAAGGTCGTTGCCGACGTTAAGGCGGGTCAGGGACTTTATGAGTTCATCGCCGCAAGAGGGATGGAACCTGTTATGTACAAATCGGGTCATTCCATGATAAAAATGAAGATGAAAGAAGTCGGCGCTGTGATAGGCGGAGAAATGAGTTCGCACTTCTTCTTTGCAGACGGATATTACGGCTTTGACGACGGAATCTACGCTTCGCTCAGGCTTCTGAAGGCGTATGTTAACGGGCTTAAAAGCGGCAAATTCACCAAGTCCGCGGACATGACTGCGGCGATACCGGAATATGTGAACACCCCTGAGATAAGGGAACCCTACCCAGACGACAAAAAATTTGATCTGATAGTGAAACTTTCCGCAGTGTTCGGACGTTATATGGAAAACGGAACCAATGGCGTTAAAAAAATAACCGACATAGACGGAATCAGGATACAGTTTGAAAATGGCTGGGCACTGGTGCGGGCGAGCAACACAGAACCTCTGCTTGTTACACGTTATGAGGCGGTTAACGCTGCGGAGCTTGAAAAGATAAAACTGTTAATAACTTCCGAACTGGACAAACTGAAATGATAGAAAGAAAAAAAACCAGACAGATACACATCGGCAGTGTGAACGTGGGCGGTGGCGCTCCGATATCGGTGCAGTCTATGACAAATACCGACACGCGTGACACAGAAGCAACTATAGCACAGATAAAACGGCTTGAAACTGCGGGCTGCGAGATAGTGCGCTGTGCCGTCGTTGACGAAGAAGCGGCAAAAGCGTTCCGCACCATACGCGATGCCGTACAGATACCCATAATAGCAGACATCCACTTCGACTATAAACTTGCGATAGCCTCAATGGAAAACGGTGCAGATGCGATACGCATAAACCCCGGAAACATAGGCTCCGCCGAGAAAGTGCGTGCCGTTGTGGACGCGGCAAAGGCGAACGGTTCCGCCATACGGGTGGGCGTTAACGCCGGATCGCTGGAAAAAGATATACTGAAAGAACACGGAATAACCCCTGAAGCGCTGGTTAAATCGGCGTTCAGACACATAAAACAGATTGAAGACATGGGCTTTTACGACATGAAGATAAGTCTGAAAGCCAGCAGCGTACCGCTGACCTACCAGGCGTATAAACTCTTCTCCGAGCAGTCGGATTATCCTCTTCACATTGGTGTTACCGAGGCGGGAACCTTCTTCGCGGGGACTGTGAAATCCGCCGCCGGTATAGGCGCTCTGCTTCTTAACGGAATCGGCGACACACTGCGGGTTTCGCTCACAGGTGACCCCGAACAGGAAATACGCGTTGCATGGCAGCTTCTGAACGCACTTGAGATACGCCGACGGGGACCTGAGATAATCTCATGCCCCACCTGCGGACGCACGGAAATTCAGCTTGAGGCTCTGGCAAAAGAGGTGGAGGAGCAGGCGGCAAAGCTAAACGATACCATAAGCATAGCCGTTATGGGATGCCCTGTGAACGGACCCGGCGAAGCGAAGCACGCAGACTACGGAATCGCGGGCGGACGCGGGCTGGGCATCATTTTTAAAAAAGGCGAAGCAATAAAAAAGGTTAACGAAACTGAACTTGTACGCGAATTGTTCGATATAATAAAAAAAGATGGTGTAAATTAGCCCTATTTTGATTTATAACTAAACATGGTTTACAATATGCTATCTTTAACCGGAGGACTGTGTGAATCTTGCTGAACAGCTTGCGAAAGCGGCAATTTTTGAAACTACGGAAAGAAACGATCTTGAGAGACTTGCAAGTTTCTGTAAAATAAAAAAATTCGCTAAAGACGAAGTAGTGTTCCACAAAGGCGACGTCGGCACCGACCTTTATGTCGTGATATCGGGCAGCTTCCGCGTTGTGCTTGTGGACGGAAACGGAGACGAGATCATCCTTTCGGTGATATTTCCCTGCGGAATAGTCGGCGAAATGAGCATGATAGACGGACTGGGACGCACCGGAACGCTCATTGCGGATGAACTTTCTGAAATAGTCCTCGTCCCGCGCAAAGCTCTCAACGAACTTCTGCAAAAAGACTTCAACGTCACGCTTTATCTGCTGGAAACTCTCACCGAGCGCCTCAGAAAAGCCGACGAGCTCATAGAATCACTGGCGTTTCTCAACGTTAAGGAACGCATCATGAAATTCCTTCTGGACAGCGTAAAGGACGAACAGACGCCCGTTAACGGCTACTTCACCATCAGAAAGTACACCCATCAGGAGCTTTCGAACATGATAGGAGCCTCAAGGGAGTCTGTCACAAAGTGCCTGAAGATACTCTCCCTCGAAGGTGCCATAAAGGTTAAAGACGACAGTATGCAGGTTAAAGAACCGGTCATTCTTTATTAAATTTTTTTTCGACAAATTGCAGACAGTCCATTCCGGACATCTGAAAGACTCTCAACGATGGCATTGTCTGCGTTTTGAAGCCCATAGCCCTGCACCCGTACGGGAATTTTTTATCCCATGTCACATAAAAATGTACGCATTTACGGCAGTTTATCCTTTCCAATCCTGCCTCCCGATATTATATGTATTCTAAAGCGATTATCAAATCAAGGGGAGAAATATGTTTATAAATTACAAACCCGACCAGCTTAAAAATGCAAAAACCGAAATGGACGATATATTAAACGGCAACAGACGGCAAATAGACGACCTTTTGAAACTGCCGGAAAAAAATTATATGAATTTTATCCGCCCGATGATGGAAGCGGATATGCACATAAATGAGTTCATCACCCCCGTTTCACACGTCAACTATGTAAACAACACAGAAGAGACTCAGGATGTATACAACCACTGTATGCCGGAAATCACCAGATACGGCACGGAGATGGGGCAGCGCACGGATATCTATGAAGCTGTGCTCGCCGTGTTTGAAGCGGAAAAAGAAACACTGACACCGGCACAGGTGAAAGTGATGGAAAAGATGCTGAAAAGTTTCAGACTCTCAGGCGTACACCTGCCAGATGAACAGAAGACAAGGCTCATGGAAATTAACCTTGAGCTGACACAGCTCTCCACCGATTTTTTCCAGAATATACTTCAGGATTCGGATTCCTTCGAGCTTATCATTGAAGACAGAAAGGATGTTGAAGGGATTCCGGAAACCGACCTCAAAGCTGCCGTATGTGAAAAAGGCTGGCATTTCACACTGAAACTCCCCAGCTACATGGCATACATGGCATACGGTCCCAACCGTGAAATACGCGAAAAACTGTACAGAGCTTTCTGCACCCGCGCACCGCAGAACTCTGAAATAATAGAAAAAACTCTTAAACTGCGAAGGGAAATGGCGAATATTCTCGGATTCACAAGATTTTCCGACCTGTCACTTGAGCGTAAAAATGCAAAAAGCCCCGAAGAAGTGCTGGATTTCCTCACTGACCTTGCGGAAAAATCATATCATCAGGGAAAAGAGGAAATTGAAGAACTGAAAAAGCTGGCAAATCTCCACGATATAGCCAGCTATGACACCGGATACTATTCGGAAAAACTGAGGCGCGTTAAATGCGGATACGACGAACAGGAATACCGACCCTATTTCGAGCAGGATTCCGTCGTGAATGGTCTTTTCGCCTTTGTCGAGAAGATGTTCGGCATAAACTTCGTAAAAACCGATGCGCCAGTCTGGCACGAAACTGTAAAGGTTTACGACATATACAGAAGCGGAAAGCTGTTCGCAAGGCTATACACAGATCTTGAGGCACGCAAAGGCAAACGGGACGGAGCGTGGATGAACGAATGGCAGACACATCATAAAGATGCGGACGGCAACACAATGCCAGCAACCGCTCTAATCTGTGGGAACTTCCCCATGGCAACACCGGATAACCCTTCCCTGCTGCGCCACAGCGACGTTGTAACCCTTTTCCACGAGACCGGACACGCTCTGCACCACCTGCTCTCCGACGTTGACGAGGCAGATGTCAGCGGCGTTAACGGAGTTGAGTGGGATGTTATAGAATTCCCATCTCAATTCCTTGAGCTGTTCGCATATAACAGGGACGTGCTTAAAATGTTCGCAAAACATCATAAGACAGGAGAGGTTCTGCCTGATGAAATGATAAACAGACTGGACGGTGTGCGCACCTTTATGGCTGCTTCCGGGATGCTGCGCCAGCTTGAGTTCGGCATATTCGATATGACCATCCACGCCGACGCATACACGGCGGAAGAAGTGCAGAAGATACTGGACGATATCAGGAAAAAGACATCGATAATCCTGCCGCCGGCATACAACAAATTCCAGAACGGTTTCAGCCACATATTCGCAGGCGGTTATGCTGCGGGCTATTACAGCTATAAGTGGGCGGAACGCCTTTCATGCGACGCATACAGCATATTCGTTGAGAACGGCGTTTTCGACGGCAAAACAGGCGTGAAGTTCATGGAAACGGTGCTGAGCAAGGGCGGAAGCTGTGACATGATAGAGCTTTTTGAAAAGTTCGCAGGCAGAAAACCCGATAATGACAGTCTGCTGAGGGTCAACGGAATAAAATAACAAGGATAACCATGAGATCGCTTCGTCCTTGCAGTCCTCGTGAAGACGAGTTCCGTCTCTGCGAGCCAAAGGCGAAGCAGTCTCATGTGATTTACTGTCCTATCTTATATACACTTCTCAGGAATGGGGAAATCCATACCGAACAATTTCCACGAGTTTCTCACATAGTCGAAAGCACGCTGAACGGTGTCACTGTTATAGAAATCTTTATCGTATTCGTCATACTCGAAATAAGTCGTCTCTTCCACTCTTGAACCGTATTTTCTCTTTTCAAACGTGCTGTTTATAAACTCGGTCATTTTGGGACCGTACTCCACCATCACAATGTTGCCGAGGGGTCTGCACTCGCGCACGATGGACGAATAGAGGTTCGCCCACATAGACATTACCTCAAGGTGATCCTCTCTCGTGACCTCTTCGCCGGTGTTCTTCGTGAGGGCGATGGCTCCGGGATGGCGTACTGTGACGATGTACTGCGCCTGATCGGCGAACAGGAAGTTCAGCAGCTTTATGCCGAATGACAGGGGCGTACTTTTAAGGAAGATATGTTTGCTGTCTGTTGCTTCGCGGCTTGCATATACAAGGAACTGGCAAAGCTCGAAAAGCACGTTGTTGAAATTCCACGGCAGTCTCCAGCCCATATCGAACTCGGAATAGGGATTGGGCTGAACGAAAACAGCGTTGGGCATGGAGTTGTGGGTCATGGAGAAGAGCAGCTTTTCCCACGGCCAGCCGTATGCGGAGGAGAGAGCGTTGTAGACGGTGGTGCCGCCTGTTCTGGGCATACCTATGACAAAGTTGAACTTTTTGCCACCGACATAGGGGCGCATAGTGTCTTTGTCGCCTTTTGTAATAGCCTGAAACAGTTTCACTGTCTCCTGCATAAAGTCGGTGAGTCTCGCCTTATATTCGTCTGTCTGCTCCACCTCGCGTATCATCTCAAGGTGCTTTCTGCCGATGGCTTTCTGTCCGTCTTCGTCAATCTCTTCACCGAGGACTGTAGCCCACGTCTCTTCAGGATTTATTCCGGCTATGTATTCAACCGTGCCTCTCGTAATAGGCACTTCCATAGATGTTGTCATTGTTATTGTTCTGGGGTTGGGCATCTTTTTTTCCTGCATTTTCATCCCTTTTTCATTTTTCGGTTCAGAATTTTACCCTTTCGGGGGTTCAATATCAATATTTTATTGGAGCACGCACAAAAAAACAACACACAGCCCTTTACACAGAAGCGGCTTTCGGATAAAACCTATAGGCATACAGGAGAATCGGATGTTCAGAGAATACGCAAAAAACAGAATAATATTATTCGACGGTGCAATGGGCACCTCAATACAGAAATATGAAATAACGGACGAAGTGTGGCAGGGGAAACAGGGGTGCAGCGAATGGCTGAACGTCGCCGCTCCGGACATTATCCGCGAGATACACGAGCAGTACCTTGAGGCGGGCGCAGACGTTATCGAAACCAATACGTTCGGCGGAACCGAGCTTGTGATGTCTGAATACGGGCTTGAGGACAGAACCTATGAGCTGAACCTGAAAGGCGCACAGATAGCCAGACAGGCGGCAGACAAATACGGAAAATTTGTGGCGGGTTCCATAGGTCCCGGAACGAGACTTCCCAGCCTTGGACAGATAACATACGACGAACTCTTCACCATGTACAGAAAACAGGCTCAGGCGCTTCTTGAAGGCGGCGTGGATCTGTTCATAATAGAGACCTGTCAGGATCTTCTGCAAATAAAAGCGGCGCTGAACGCAGTCATTGAAACCAGAGAGGCGAACGGTTCTGAGGCACCCGTGATGGTGTCCGTCACCGTTGAACAAAACGGAACAATGCTGATGGGAAGCGATCTTACGGCGGTTGCGACCGTGATACGCGATTATCCGGTGTTCTCACTGGGTCTTAACTGTGCCACAGGTCCCGACCTGATGCATCACCCTGTAGCTACTCTTTCAAACAACTTCGCCGGACGCATCTCATGTCTGCCCAATGCCGGACTGCCGGAAAATAAGGGCGGACAAATGGTCTATTCCATGACTCCCGAACGCATGGCGGAGATAATGGAAGGACTGATAAGAGAATTTCCCGTTTCAGTCCTTGGCGGATGCTGCGGAACAACGCCCGACCACATACGCGCGCTGCGCCCCGTGGCGGATCGCAATAAACCAAAAACGCCCGTTGCGGGTGAATATACAGGAGAGTGCGCAAGTCTCTACTTTTCAACGCCTATCATCCAGTCTCCAGCCCCTGCCCTCATCGGCGAACGGGCAAACGCCAACGGAAGCAAGGCTTTCCGCGAACTGCTTCTGAAAGAAGACCTTGAAGGAATGCTCTTCGTCGCGAAGGAACAGGAGGACACTGGCGCGCACTTCACCGATATCTGCGTCGCATACGCAGGCAGAAACGAAAAAGAGGACATGAGACAGTTCATGCTTCTGCTCAACAAGACGCTCACAGCGCCCGTGGTTGTGGACTCCACAGAGCCGGATGTTGTCGAAACAGCTCTGAAACACTACGCGGGAAAACCCGTGATAAACTCCATAAACTTTGAGGACGGAGGCGAAAAACTCCACCGTATCCTGAAAATAGTTAAGCAGCATCCGTCGGCTGTCATAGCGCTCACCATTGACGAAACCGGAATGGCAATGACCGCCGATGCGAAATTCGATATAGCTGAAAGAATTTACAAGGTATATACGGAGCAGTACGGACTGAAACCCGAAGACCTTATCTTCGACCCGCTCACCTTCTCCATAGGCAGCGGCGACGCAACGCTTACCACCGCAGCAATCGAAACCCTTAACGCCATCCGTCGCATCAAAACTGAGCTCAAAGGCGCGAAAACGGTTCTCGGACTCTCGAACATATCGTTCGGTCTGTCCGCAGCAAGCCGTCCGCTTCTGAACTCCGTGTTCCTGCACGAGGCGGTTGCCGCCGGACTGGACATGGCAATCGTCCACGCGTCAAAGGTTATCCCCGAATCCATGATAGACGCGGAAGATGTGAAACACTGCAAAGCCCTGCTTAACGGCGAAGAGGGAGCACTGAACGCATTCATTGAATATTTCGCATCCAAAGAGGGCGTGGAAAAGCAGGAGGAGAAACAGAACCTCCCTGCGGACGAGACACTTAAACAGCATATCATGAGAGGAAAAAAGGCTGGTCTGGAACCCGTTCTGACCGAACTGCGGCAGACCGTTGCTCCCATTGAAATTATAAACAACCTCATGCTTCCCGCCATGAAAGAAGTCGGAGAGCTTTTCGGCGCGGGCAAGATGCTCCTGCCTTTCGTTCTGCAATCCGCAGAGGTCATGAAGGCGGCTGTCAATCTGCTCGAACCCTATATGGAACGCAACGACGCTCAGTCAAGAGGCACAGTCGTACTTGCAACAGTCAAAGGGGACGTGCACGACATCGGCAAAAATCTTGTAGATATTATACTGTCAAATAACGGTTTTACCGTTCATAACCTCGGCATAAAAGTACCTGTTGAGGAGATGATAAAAAAGGCGATAGAAGTTAAGGCGGATGCAATCGGCATGAGCGGTCTGCTCGTTAAATCCACCAATATCATGCGGGAGAACATTGAGGAGCTGATGCGCCAGAACGTCGGCACAAAAGTTCTTCTGGGAGGCGCGGCGCTCACTGAAAAATTCGTTGAGCAGGACTGCAAGCCCATCATGCCCGGCATGGTGCACTATTGCCGAGACGCGTTCGACGCACTGAAAGTTCTTGACGGCGGCGAAAGCGACGGAAAAGCACCGGTAAAACCAATGAAAGAGGCAAAACCGAAAGTTGTCCGGATAAGAAAACCGGAAGTCACCGACAATATCCCGCTGGCTCCGTTCACAGGTGCTGAAACCGTTAAAAAAATCGACCTCGACGCAGTGCTGGAATATATGAACAAGCTGGCGCTGTTTAACCACAGATGGGGCTACAGCCGGAAAAATATGTCCGAAGACGAATATTCGGCACTTCTGAAAGAAACAGTCTACCCCGAATACGAAAAGACTGTGGCAAGGGTCAAAGCAGAAAATCTCGCTGAACTTTCCGCCCGCTACGGATTCTATAACTGTAACAGCGACGGCGAAAAGCTCATTGTTTATAAAGATGATACGAATGAAATTCTCTCTGTGTTCGAGTTTCCGCGCCAGAGCATCGAAAACGGTGCCTGCCTTGCAGACTATTTCCTGCCCGTTTCATCCGGCAGAAAGGACGTGGTCGCTTTCCATCTGGTTACGGTAGGTAAAAAGGCGGAAAAGCTCTGCAAACAGCTTTTCGAAGTCCACGAATATAAGGAATATTACCAGTATCACGGATTTTTCACGGAACTGACCGAGGCGCTGGCAGAATATTTCCACAAACAGATACGCGCGCAGCTCGGCATCGGCGGCAAAGATGCGAAATCAGCCCACGGCGTGATAAGCCTTAACTATCAGGGTCGCAGATACAGCTTCGGCTACCCCGCATGTCCGGAACTGGCTCAGAACGCCCAACTGGACAGCTTTTTAGGTTTTAAGGAAATTGACGTAAAACTTACAGAAAATTATGAAATGGTACCGGAATACTCAACATGTGCTATAATTATACATAACGCCTCTGCGGAGTATTTCACCGTTTAGAAGTTATAGACAAATTTTAGCAGAAAATATTTAGAATCAGACAAAATTAGTTTGATTTAATATGAAACTTGTGGTATACATAGATCATCACATTAACAAAAGCAAATCAGGAGGACGAAATGGCTATCGGAGAACTTGTTAAATCAGCAGATTACAAATCAGAAAAGCACGTTCCTGTTATTGTACTGCCCGAAAAAATCGTTTCAGGCGAAGCATTCACAGTAGAGGTTTCCGTGGGTAAGGAGATCGCCCACCCCAACACAACAGAGCACTTCATCAACTGGATTTCAGTTTACTTCAAACCCGAATCCGGCAACCTTATAAACGTTGCAAGGTTCGAATACATGGCACACGGCGAAGCTGTCGCCGGAGCAAATCAGGGACCCGCACACGCTGACCCCTGCTCAACTTTCAAGCTGAAACTCACCCAGCCCGGCAAACTTGTTGCAACATCATACTGCAACATCCACGGTCTCTGGGAAAGCGAAACAGAAGTTAAGTTCTGATACCTGCTTAAAGAAACACATAAGAAAACCCGCTCACCTGAGCGGGTTCTGGTTGTTGACAAAGGCTAAGAAAGATTAGATTGCTTCGTCCTTTCAGTCCTCGCAAAGACGTAAGTCGCTGTCATTGAGAGGAAGCTGTCAGGCTGACGCGCCTCAAGCCAAAGGCTGTACGAAACAGCTTTAGCTGTGAGCTAATCTCATTGATTTTAAGTTGTTTGTCATCTGTCTGAACCCGCTCAGCCGAGCGGGTTTTTTGTTGATTAAAATAACGAGACTGCTCCACCACTAAATGGGTTCGCAGAGACGTTTTTATGTCTTCGGAAGAAACGCAGCGCCTAAGCGATCTGCTCCCTTCGGTATTAATATATTGTACTGATAATTCTATGTGGTTTAGATTGCTTCGTCAACCTGTGGCTTCCTCGCAAAGATGTCATTCTTCACGTGAAATGCTCCGAAGCGAGCGGTTCCGAGGGAAAACTGACGCAGTAATGCAACTCATATAAGCGGCAATATCAGCTGACGGCGGCGAGGTTCTTCGCTACCAGCTTAGTATACTCATGCTCTTCGCCCATTATTTCTTTATAGATGTCGTATGCGCTTGAAAGGAACTCTTTCGCATCGTCTTTTTTCCCTATTCTGTAAAGGAGTTCGCCAAGGTTATTCATTGCTGCGGCAGCGGAAATGCTCCTTTCGCCGCCTATTTCCCTTTTAATCTCCAGAGCTTTTTCATAATATTCCTGCGCACGCTCAAACTGCCCCATACGGGAGGTGATAAAGCCCATATTGTTAAGCCCGACGGCGGTCTTTTCATGTTTAGAACCGAAAACTTTCTCGTATATCTGGAGAGCTTTGAAATAATAGGGTTCAGCGTTTTTCAGATCTCCCATGGCATATTTAAGCTGCCCGAAGTTCGTGTATGAAACTGCGGTACTGGGGTGGTTGGTGCCGTATATATTGTGTTTGATGTTCAGAGCCTCAGTATGCATGGTCTCTGATTTTTCAAACTCTTTAACCTTTTGATAAGCAACGGCAAGATCGTTTGCCGCGGCAGCTGTCATGCGGCTGTTTTCGCCGTAGATCTTCTTTGTTTTGCCGATGAGGTCTTCGTACAGTTTAACGGCTTTGCGCGCGTTTCCGTTTTTGAACACTATCTGGGCATAATCGCCGAGACTCTTCACAGCCTCTTTGCTCATGGGTCCCATCTTTTCATTTTTAACGGTGGTAAGTTTATGATAGATAAGCGCTGCTTTTGCTATCTGCCCTGCCGCGCTGTAGATGGATGCCATAACCTCGTCCGCCTCAAGACGCGCAGCGTCCTTAACATCCAGCGTTTTGTCATAAATCTCTTCCGCTTCGCTGAGGTTTTTCAGTGCATTTTCTCTGTCGCCTGCGACATGGTACAGCTTGCCCAGTTTCAACATACTGTCGGCATAGTCCGCACTTTTTCTGCCGTGAAATTTTTCACGTATCTCAAGCCCCTTCTTCATGATGGCTTCGGCTGCGTTATAATCGCCGGTATCAATATAGAAGTTAGCGAGTTTATTCATATAGGGCACTGCATCAGCAGAGTTTTTACCGGATTTTTCTTCAGCCGAGCGGAGCCTCTCCTGAAGTACTTTTTCTGCTGAAATCTGTCTTCCGGATTTCAGGTACATAAAGGCGAGCTTGTCGAAATAAACGGCTATCTGAGGATGCGTGTCCCCAAGTATACCTGCTATGTGTTCCTTCGCCTTTTCCAGCATATCCAGCCAGAAATTGAAGAACTCAACCGTGTAAAACTTCTTCTCAAGTGAGGAGAACCATTCCACAAAACCGTCTATTTCCATAACGTGCATCGCGTGGAAAATGGCTTCTTTTATATGATATGTCAAATCATTATATTCACAGTTACTCTCTGCCGCACCAATGTGATAGCGGTAAACAGTATAGTTGACGTTTTCGAGCAGGTCTGAATCAAGAACAGCCTGACTGTGCATGGCGTACAGCGGGTGGATGCAATAGAACCCACCACCCATATCGTTTGCAAAGCTGCGTGTTATAAAAGTGTTAAAAAGTTCAGAGGTGTCTACTGTTTCGGTGAACTCCGAAGCCACCGCTTTGAAAAGTCCCTCATCGAAAGTCCGGCAACAGCTTAGAAGTTTAGCCATCACCGATTCGTCGGTTTTAAGGCTGCTGAGGTTCATGTGCACAATGCTTTGGGGATTGCTTTCAAAAATTTCAGGTCCGGGTTCGTGTCCTTCGCCTGTTTTTATGAGCTTGTATGTTTCAAGACTGAAAGCCGTGAGCGCAGGATGTCCATCAGTATTTTCAAAAATAAGCTCACACATGGACTCCCGTTCCAGTCCGTTCTTTTTGCAGAAGTCATCCGATTCCATACGGGTAAAAACGTCCGCCTGAATTTCATGGGAAACGTATCCGTAACGATCCTGCGGGAGGAGTTCTTCGGAGATATAGATAACGGTGCCGCAGTCCGCCTTTTCCGCAAGTTTCGTAACCCAGCTCATCCCGCTGTCGTATGCGTCGTAAAGGTTTTCCGCGTTGTCTATGATAAGGACGGGCTCAAGTCCCGCCGTGGTCTTTATCTTTTTAAGGCACGATGCGAAGCTATCGGCACATATCTGCCAGTTTATGTGGTTCGCCTCTTTGAACATACTCATAACGTTCGGGCGCACCTCTGTGTTGAACCACTCCTCGGAGAAGCATTTGCCCACCTCGTCGTACATGCTGCGGGTGAAGGTGTATTTTGACGGTGCTTTCGCAAAAACACCAGACATAATAGGAGAATTATACTGAAAATAACACTCCGCCTCTGTTTTCAGCTTTCCGTTTATTTTTTCGCTACGGACAAGGACGGAAATGTCAAAAACGGCGAAAAAATCCGCAGTTTCGCCGGAAACACAGTCCCTCAGTTCCAGAAGCCCCTGCTCAGGATAGCAGGCGCAGCATTTCTGTGCGTCCATATACATCACAAGATAGTTCTCAGGATCGAGGTCGTTTTTCAGGAAATCCGCGAAAGACGTTTTGCCGGTTCCTTTGTGCCCGTACAGGTTGAATATACGATAGCTGTCTGATATGCCGGTTTCCAGTGCTTCGCGCACGGTTTCCGGCAGCCCGCCCCTTTTAACGGGGATAAGGTCGGAGATGTTCATGGCTACTCACTTTTTCCGTCGGGCATTGTTCTGACCCAAACGTAGTCTGACTTGAAAATAGTTTTTATGGCGTTCTTAATACTTAGCTTATCTGTTTTCTTAATATTTTCAACAAAATTATCATAATATGAAGGCTGTTCCACGGTGTATGAATAACCGATGTCGTTCGCTTCGCTGGACGTTTTCTCACGCTGGAACAGGTTCTGGCTTATCAGTCTGTTCTTTGCTTTCTCTATATTTTCATCGGTAAGGTATTTGTCCATATCTTTAACAGTGCGCAATATTTCCTTTTTTATATCTTTGCCCCTGCCTATCTGACTGTTGTATGTGAAAAGAAAGGTGCCTCTGTGTTTAAGTCCGTAATATCCGGCGTTTATGCTGTTTGCAAGGTCTTTGTCATACCTGAATTTCTGGTTCAGCACAGAAAATTCACCGCCGGAAAGTATCTCTCCAAGAACTTCCATGGCGAATATATCTATCTGCGATATTCCCACAGCCGGATAACCCAGTATCCCATATTCCTGATTTATGTCTTTTTTGACAGACAGTTCCACAGGCTTATCTATTTTGGTCACGCCATCCTTGCTGTAACGTTCGCCTGCTTTGACACTTCGTTTGTCGCTGTAATACTTTTTCGCGAGTTTCAGCACTTCGTCATATGGAATATCGCCCACAACCACCAGCGTCATATTGTCCGGGTGGTAGTATCTGTTGTAATAATCCACAAGCATATCGTGCGTGAAGGAGTTTACTGTCTCTTCCGTGCCGATTATCTCCCGTTCATAAGGCGTGTCATTAAACATCACCTTTGAGAACTCCTCCCACATGCCGGACGTAGGTCTATCTTTACCCATCTTAATTTCCTGCACGACGACGGGTTTTTCCTTCTCAATCTCGTCGGGGATGAACGAGGCGCGGAACACCATTTCGCTTATGGTGTCAAAGGCAACCTCTGCGTTATATGACGGAATATTGATGTAGTAGAAGGTGTAGTCCTTGCTGGTGGCGGCGTTCATAACCCCGCCCTTGCCTTCTACAACAGTATCTATCTCTCCGGGTTTAAATTTCTTTGTACCTTTGAACACCATGTGTTCAAGAAAGTGCGATATTCCGCTCTCTGCGGGCGTTTCATTAACAGAACCCGTCTTCATCCAGGTTTGAACGGAAACGACCTTTACCCCCGGAATATATTTGTAAATAAGAGTAACATTGTTGTCCAGCTTTGCTGTTTCATTCGCCAAAGCATAACCTCCGAAACAGAGTATAAAAATTATTATCGTACAAATCAGTTTTTTATTTACCATCAGTTTTCTCCGAATTTCTCCGCAAGACGCGAGAACATATCTGCAATGACGTTGTAAGGCACAAGGCTGTCGATGTCCCTGCTTCTCACAGACACCAGAAACGCGTTATAGTTCTCAAAAAACGTGCTTTCGGAAACCTTCAGCGCGTTTAGCCGCGCCCTGCCCTTTTCGCAGAAGAACACAGCGGTTGTTTTCTGTATCTGCTTTATGCGGCTGACAAGGCTTTCCATGTTCACCCGCTCCCATTCGGTTCGTATCTTAACTGATTTTATACCGCTTGTCAGTTCAGTAATTGAAAAAACCGAATCCGCTTCGTAATATGCAGTAAGAATATCCTTAACGGGTTTGCCGGTTCTGATGTGTATGTCGAAAATATCGAACGCAGCCTTTGCGTACCGCACGGCAGCAACCCTTTTCGCAAGGGCTGCCGGAACACCGCCTTCAGCAAATTCTGCACACATGGCGTCGTGGTTGGCTTTCAGCCCGTCCGAAAGATATTTCGGTATGAGCCTCACGATCTCGCCGAACGTATCCCTGTGTTCTTTTACGCTCTGCGCACGCCCTTCACCAGTGATCCAGACAGTAGCCACCTTCATGGTCTTTTCAAGCTCCTCCATGGCGGCGTAGATTGAACCGCATTGGGCTTTTCCGTCAAGCGCCTCAAGCTCAAGCCTGATAGCTTTCAGCTCAAGGGCGTCCTCTGCCAGCATATATGCGTTCACCAGCCGCACGAAGTCTATATTGTTGTTTTTATACAGTTCATAAAAGAACACGGGACCGGTACGGTTTATAAGCCTGTTTACAATCACCGTTGCCGCTATCTCCCTCCGCAGGATGTGCGAGTATAGTTTTTCGCTGTATTTCTCCTGCATATCTTTCGGGTAATAGCTCATATATTCGCGCCCGACCAGCTCGTTTTCCACATCTATCCCCTGCTCTGTCTCGCCGTAGAGGAATATCTTCGAATAGGCGAGCAGAACACACAGTTCCGGACGTGTCGGCGCTTTTTCGCTGTCGGCAAACTCTATCTTTTCGATGTTGAAATCCAGCAGCCCGATATCTCTGAGATGCTTTGCAAACTCCCTGTATATCACCGCACCGTTTTCATAGCCTCTCTGTGCCATACTGATACAGCCGGACTGGAGGTAATTGTCGCGCAGAACCAGCGCCTCCACCTGTGCGGTCAGCTTTCTGATATAAGCGTTGCGCTCGGCGGTGTCCTTCATGTCGCCGTCTTTCATCAGTTTCGAAAATATTATCTTGAGGTTGACCTCGTGGTCGGACATATCGACACCCGCCGAGTTGTCCAGCGCGTCGGTATTTATGCGCCCCCCGTTCTGGGCATACTCAATGCGTGCCCGCTGGGTGAATCCCAGGTTTCCGCCCTCCCCGACAACCACTGCACGAAGGTCATGCGCAGTTATCCGGACTGCATCGTTCGCCGGATCGCCCACCTGCGTGTTGGTCTCCGCGGATGCACGGACATAGGTGCCTATGCCGCCGTTCCACATCAGCTCCGCACGCATACGCAGGATAAGACCCACAAGCTCGTCCCCTGAAACATGCTGTCTGTCGGTATCCAGCATCGCACGTATCTGCGGGGAGAGGTCTATTTTTTTGGCGGAACGCTCGAAGATGCCGCCGCCATCTGATATCAGATTTCTGTCATAATCCGCCCATGAACCGGAAGCCCCCAGCGCGAACAGCCTTCTGCGCTCGGCAAAGGTCTTTTCCGCATCCGGTGCCGGATCAATGAATATATGCATATGGTTGAACGCAGCCTGTAAAAGTATCTTCTTTGACAGCAGCATACCGTTACCGAAAACGTCGCCGCCCATATCGCCTATGCCGAAAACGGTGAACTCCTCTCTCTGTATGTCCTTGCCCGTTTCGCGGAAATGGCGTTTAACGCACTCCCACGCGCCCTTGGCTGTGATGCCCACTTTTTTATGGTCATAACCAGCGCTGCCGCCGGATGCGAATGCGTCGCCAAGCCAGAAACCGCGCTCAAGGGAAACAGAGTTTGCGATATCGCTGAACGCAGCGGTGCCTTTGTCCGCAGCAACAACGAGATAAGGGTCTTTTTCGTCGTATATTTTTACGTTGTCGGGGTGCACGACCTTACCGTTTTTTATGTTGTCGGTAACGTCGAGCAGAGCCCGTATATAGTTCTTATATTGAGCAATTACGTTATTTTTATCTCTCGGTGAGTTTTTAACGATGAATCCGCCCTTTGAGCCGACGGGGACTATCACCGCATTCTTTACCATCTGAGTCTTCACCAGCCCCAAAATCTCCGTGCGGTAGTCGTCCGGTCGGTCGGAATAGCGCAGTCCGCCCCTAGCCACCTTTCCGCCCCGCAGGTGTATTCCGTCCATCTGCGCGGAGTGTACGAATATCTCGAACAGCGGGCGCGGTTCGGGGATAATATCCAGTTCGCGGCTTTTTATCTTGAACGAGATGTAAGGACGCTCCGGCACACAGTAATAGTTCGTGCGCACCATACCGCCGATGACCTGAACGAAATAGCGCAGCGCCTTGTCCTCTGCTGCGGAAACAACCTTATCTATCATAGGTATTATCTGTCCGGTGATGTCCGCCGTGTCAGTTTTCTTCTGCGAGGGATCAAACCTGTCCTCGAAAAGCCGTACCATAAGCCCGGCTATATCAGGATTGTTGACAAGTGCATTTGTCAGAGTCATAAGGGTGAAGCCGGTGTCTATCTGGCGCACGAAATTGCGAAGCGCCCGCAGAACCGCTATCTGACGGTATTTAAGAGAAGCTGTAACCGTCAGCCCGTTCAGTCTGTCGTTCTCCGCTGTCCCGCTTAAAACGTGAACCATAAGCTGCGGAAGGTTCTCTTTGTACATGTCGCAGAACTCTTCCGGATTATCGATATCCGCCAGATACACGGCGTTGATGTACCTTTCGCCCCCTTCCAGAGCAAGCCGGAAGGTGTCCTCCTCGTAAACTTTAAGCCCGATGTTGTCCAGAACGGGCATAAGCTGAGTGAGCAGGAACCTTGACGCGGCATATATCTTGAGCACCGCGCGCCCGTTCTCCGCGTATATACGCGCCTTTACGCCGTCAAGTCGTTCCAGAACCATAATGTCAGCGAAACCTGCTTCAGGACTATTGCGCGTTCTGTAAACCTCGCTGAACGCATGGACGTATTTTGCATACACCCTGTCTATTTCGGTGGAGTCCAGCCTGTCGTGGAGCAGATCATAAAGGTTCGCATCCCACGTGCGCAGCATGGAGAGTATCCTGTTTTTAAGCAGGTTATCGTCAATTTTTATGAGCGTTTCCGTATCTTTCAGAAACAGATGGAAATGCATGTAGTAGCGTTTATGCTCGTCTTCGCGGATGCTGGTGTCCAGAAGCTCCGCGTCGAAGAACTCTGCCAGAAACTCCCTGAGGTCTTCAACAAGCTCCGTTGAATACTTATCAAACGGCAGCGCGATGAAGAAGAATAGATTGTTCAGCGGTCTGAAATCGCGGTAGCAGATGCGTATCTGCTCCGAACCCTGCATGGTGAGGATCAGTTCTAGGGTCTCTATCATCAGCTTAGTGCTGAAATTGAAAAGCTCTATTTTCGGGAAATCGTCGATGAGCGAACGTACCCATTTATAATCGTGTGAACCGTGCACGAAATTGAAATGGTCGAGAGTGTCCTTTATCTTGTCCCTGACGATGGGAATCTCGTGGGGAGGGCACTTGCGCCCTTTATATGTGAACTGTCCGAAGACCTCCACAACACGGATAAATTTTCCGTGTCTGCCCACGAACATCAGCCTGTTCAGAAATCCGCGGGTCTTCACCTGCGATTTTTCAAGGGAGATGTCCACAACAACCGGATGACCGTCAACGTAGTTCAGTTTTCCGCCCTCAATAACAGAAAGCAGCAGTTTAGCATCGGGATTCGCTTCCGTCAGCCTGCATATACCAATATCGGAATGAGTTGAGGAAGCATCCCCGGTGTTTATATTGATTATTCTGGCGCCCTGCCAGATAAAATTATCCTGTAAAAGCCAGTGGACAAACCTTGAGACCTCCGGCTCGCTCTCGCGCAGTTCGCTGGCAAGGTTGTGCATCAGCTCGGTTATACGGTGGAAGTCGTCCACGGCTGCGATAACGCTTTCATAAACGGATGTGAGCGCTCTTGTTATGGTTTTAAGCTCGGCGGGTTCCGTATGTTCAAGGAAAATGAGGAAGAATGATTCGTTCCGCGAACCAATGGCGGTCTCGGAAACTTTTGTCAGATTGCCCTGTTTGTCCCTTTCCGTGCTGAATATCGGATGGAGTATAAAAAGTTCTTTGGTATCAGTCTCCTGAAAATATGACCAGACGCTGTCGTAAAGAAATGGTCTGTCATCCGTGACTATTGAAACAAGGCTGAAATTGCCCACAAAGAAAGGCTTCGAGTCTATATCCTCCGCCATTACGGATATTTTCTTTTTTTTGCGCCCATCAAACAGCTTAAAAGCGTATGCGAAAAATCCGTCCAGATCCTCGTCGGAAAGAAAGCTGAGAAAGTTTGCCGGCATATGATTCATCATCAGCCCGGCGAAACTGTAAAAGAGCGGATATTCGTTTTTATACTTTAAAAAGATGTCCTCGTGCCGTTTTTTGAGCATTGAAAGGCGGTTCTGACCAAAATCTGTTCTGGTTACGCAGTTGAATAAAGACGGATTGATCATGGATTCCTCCTGTTTTCTGCGCAGTCAACCCTGAGAATGAAATAATTTGGATACGATAGAATATCAGTTTTTGTCTTTAAGCGCTATCTCAATGACAAAAGTGGTATTTTCCAGTTTGAATTTTACACCGACGCAGATGATGTGCGCGGGGCGCTGAATTGTGTGCCCTTTGCCCACGACAACGTTAGGAACTGATATGCTGAATTTATGTCCATTGTCTGTGAACATTTTTTTTGTGCTGCCCGCTATCATGTTTATAAGTTCACCGATGGCGTCGCCGACGTCTGTGTCAACCTCCTCTTTCTCTTCCATAAGGAAGATAGAGGCGACCTTTGTCGCAAGCGCTTCCGGCATACTGACGGAGACGTAGCCCACAACGTCGCCGACTATGCCTATGACCGCGGACACGTCGTAATGCAGGTTTTCGTCGGATTTGATGTATAGATCACCCTTGACAGGTCGAAGCCCCGTCATGGTCTCGAAGACGTTGATGGTACAGGCTATAAATGGGTTAATGTATTCAGCTTTCACATTCTCCTCCCGTGTTCCGCTATATTAACCATAATAGACCGAATCACTCTCTTTGCCAACATTTATTCTTTTGATAACAGGTGTACAAATTTATTTAATATAAGGGCGGTCAGTCCCCAGACTATGTCGTTCTGCCAACGGAAGAAATGCACCGTGCGCGACTGCTGCCCGCGAAACCATTTTTCCGTCCAGTAGGTCTGCCTTGAAACGAAATACTCCAACGGAATGTTGTATATACGGTCAACCTCCGCCTGCTGCATCCTGAAATCCGCTGTGCGGCTTACACCCACAAACGGCGTGACTCTGTGCCCCCATCGTGACATCTCGTCGTCCAGAGCGCCCAGCAGCCTGACGGAATCGCCGCAGATGCCTATCTCTTCGCAGGTTTCGCGCAGTGCGCCGCCGCAGAGGCTTTCACCCTGCTCAACGCTTCCGCCTGGAAACGAAATCTCGCCTCCGTGGTGATCGAGGCTGCGAACTCTTTTGGTCAGAATTACATTGTGCTGCGTGCCGGAAGGCACCAGAAGGAGCAGAACTGCGGCAACACGGGGTGTCGCCGCAAGAGTTCTGCGTTTATATAATGTTACTCTCTTTTGAATTTCCGAAATGTCGCAAACGTCAGCCAATCAGCCTTTCCACGACAGCAGGTACAGCGGCTATAGCCTCGCCCAGCTTCGCAGGATTTTTTCCGCCCGCCATAGCCATGTCGGGTCGCCCGCCGCCGGAACCTTCGGCAATCTTTGCCACTTCGCGGACAACGTCGCCCGCTTTAACCCTGTCCATTGTATCTTTAGTAACGCCGCAGGCGAACATCACCTTTCCGTCGTTGACGGAGCCGGCAACAACAACTCCGCTCTTCATGCGGTCGCGTGCAGTATCCACAAATTTGCGAAGAGCGTCGGTGTCTGCATTTTCAAGTGTCACCGCGAGCAGTTTAACGCCTTTGACCTCAATAATGTTGTCAAGAAGCTCCTCAGACTGTGCGGAAGCTATCTTATCGCCCAGTTTTTTAAGCTCGCGCTCGCGCTCTTTCAGTGCATCCATAGTCTCTTCCATTCTGGAAAGAACGTTGTCAGGAGCCGCTTTAAGCAGTTTCGCAGCCTCTTTGACCACGCTGTCGGTCTTCTGCGCGTATGCAACCGCGTTCATTCCCGTTACAGCCTCTATCCTGCGCACGCCGGAAGCCACTGAAGCCTCGCTGGCTATCTTGAAGAAACCTATGTCCCCTGTTCTGTCAACGTGGCATCCTCCGCAAAGCTCCATGCTGAAATCCTCAACACGGACAACGCGTACCCTTTCGCCGTATTTTTCACCGAAAAGAGCCATAGCACCCGCCTGAACGGCTTCGTCTCTGCTCATGTATGTTTTTGACACTTCATCATTTTCCTGAATAACTGCGTTCACTCTCTCTTCGATGCGCTCAATTTCGTCATGAGAAACAGGCGCGTAGTGGTTGAAGTCGAAACGCAGTCTGTCGGGAGTAACCATTGAACCCGCCTGACGTACGTGGTCGCCCAGAACTTCCTGAAGCGCCTTGTGAAGGAGGTGTGTCGCGGTGTGGTTCTTTTCGGTTGCCTTTCTGGATGCCCTGTCAACCTCAGCCGTTACGTTTTCGCCTTTTATTATGGCGCCAAGTTCCGCTGTGCCGTGCATAGCTATCATGCCATCGCCATATTTAGAGGCTTTTGTCACTCTGAACACAGCAGTGTCGGTTTTTATGTATCCGCTATCGCCAGCCTGACCGCCGCCTTCTGCATAGAAAGGCGATCTGGCAAGCACTATGTCACACTCGCCGTCGGTTCTGTTTGTTTCGGCACCGTCTTTAATTATTGCAAGAACGGTGGTGGATTCTTTAAGGCTGTCGTAGCCTGTGAACTCTGTGTGCAGACGGCTGGCAAGCTGAATGTAGATGTCAGCCACTCTGTTTTCCCCGCTGCCCGCCCATGATTTTTTGGCGCGTTCCTGCTGAGCCTGCATCTCCTGTTCGAAACCGACAGTGTCAAGTCCGTAGCCCGCATCCTCGGCAATATCGGTCAGCAGGTCAACCGGGAAGCCGTAGGTATCGTACAGGCGGAAGATGTCTTCGCCGCTTATCACTTTGTATTCTTTATGTTTTTCAAGTAAATCATCTATTATTTTAAGCCCTATGCCCAGCGTTCTGCTGAAAGACTGCTCCTCGTTTGTTACAACCTTGGAGATGAAGGGCTTTTTATCGGCAAGTTCGATGTAGTGACCTTTCATAAAGTCCACCACGAACTCGCATACCTTGTGGAAAAAGAGACCTTCGAATCCGAGCATCTTGCCATGGCGCATTGCGCGGCGCATGATGCGGCGCAGAACGTAGCCCCGTCCGTCGTTTGCGGGGAGCACGCCGTCGCCCACAAGAAATGTGGTTGAGCGGCTGTGGTCTGCGATAACCCTTACAGATATATCTTTTTTCGCGTCGGTGCCGTATTTATGTCCGGCAAGCTCCGCGATAAATTCAAGGATCGGTTTGAAAAGGTCGGTTTCATAGTTGCTGGTAACGCCCTGAACAACGGATGTGACGCGCTCAAGTCCCATACCTGTGTCGATACTGGGTTTGGGGAGAGGTGTCAGCTTGCCGTCCGCTGAGCGGTCGAACTGCATGAAAACGAGGTTCCACAGCTCAAGGTGTCTGTCGCAGTCGCAGTTGCGGTCACATTCCGGTCTTCCGCAGCCTGTGCCCTCGCCCTGATCGATGTGTATCTCCGAACAGGGACCGCAGGGTCCGGTGTCGCCCATTGACCAGAAGTTGTCCTTTTCGCCGCGGCGCTCGATATCTTTTTCATCAAGACCGATAACGTCGCGCCAGATGGCGAACGCCTCGTCGTCGTCGTTGTAAACCGATACGAACATTTTATCAGCGGGCAGCCCCATCTCTTTCGTAAGGAACTCCCAGCCGAATTTTATAGCGTCCTCTTTGAAGTAATCGCCGAATGAAAAATTTCCGAGCATTTCAAAAAAAGTGTGGTGGCGTGATGTTACGCCCACATTCTCAAGGTCGTTGTGTTTTCCGCCTGCGCGCACAACTTTCTGGCATGTGGCGGCTCTGGTATAGCTTCTGGTTTCGCGTCCGAGGAAAGTGTCTTTAAACTGGTTCATCCCCGCGTTTGTGAAAAGCAGCGTGGGATCGTCCGCAGGAACAAGGGACGATGAACCGACAACAACGTGTCCATGCCGCTTGAAATATTCCAGAAACTTTTTTCGTATCTCGTGACCTGTCATATCAGCTCCGTTTGAGAGTATTCAGATACTCTTCCCACTCTATGGGCAATAGATATTTTTTTTTATTGTTACATTCTTTACATGAGGGCACAACGTTGCCCTTTGTGGACATTCCGCCGCGGGCTATGGGCACAATGTGATCCATAGTAAGCTCTGTCGGCGAAAATTTCTCGCCGCAGTAATAACATACGCCTTCCGCCAGTTTGTTTTTCCACCACTGGGTATGACGCAGTTCCCTTGCCTTTTCTTTCTCTTTTTTTATGTGCCTGTCGTCGGCAGGAATAAAGAACATTTCCATTTCAGCAGGGATTATATAGATGTGTTATGCGAAATGCAAGAATTGATGAAAAAATTGAAAAACAGCATAAAAACTGATTTCGGACAAATTTCACCGTAAATTACTCTCTTATTACAATTCTCAGGTTATATAAATATTGATATTGAAAAAGCAAATAAGCGCATTTAGAACTTAAATCGTTAATAATGCAGCAATTTGGTGCGAAAAATTCCATTCAAAAAATTGTTAAATATAACTTGAACACCTTGTTGCAATCGTGTAGAATGCGGCGTTTGCAAAACCCCATACTATTTTCATCCCATCAGGAGGACAATGTGAGTAAAGCTCAGATGTGCGGACTTGAAGGCTATGGCTTCACAAATCTCGGTGAAGTCAAAAAGAACCTCACAGCCGCTGAACTGTATGAAGAAATTGTTAAAAACGGCGAAGGAAAAATCGCCGATAAAGGTGCTGTGGTTTGCCTCACAGGCAGATGCACAGGCCGCTCACCCAACGACAAGTTCATCGTTGAGGAAGAGACAACAAAGGCAGACGTTAACTGGGGAAAAGGAAACGTCTCCATCTCCGAAGAAAAATTCGAAAAACTCTACGGCAAACTGAAAGCATATCTTCAGAACAAACAAATTTATGTTCAGGAATGTTATGCCGGTGCCGAGGAACACTCCAGACTCAAAGTACGCGTCATCAACGATTCGGCATGGCAGAACCTTTTTGCGCGCAACATGTTCATCACAGAGAACGACGAGCGCTGCCTTGACGATTTCGAAGCCGATTTCACTGTTATCGGCTGCCCCGGCTTCCACGCTGACCCCGAAGAGGACGGCACAAACAGCGAAGCCTTCATCATGCTCAACTTTAAAAAGAAACTCGTTATCATCGGCGGAACAAGCTATGCGGGCGAGATAAAAAAATCCATATTCACAGTTATGAACTATGTTCTTCCCAAAAAGAACATCATGTCCATGCACTGCTCCGCAAACATCGGACACGACGGAGACACTGCTCTTTTCTTCGGTCTGTCAGGCACAGGAAAAACAACACTTTCAACAGATCCCGACAGATACCTCATCGGTGACGATGAGCACGGCTGGAGCGAAGAGGGCGTTTTCAACATCGAAGGCGGATGCTACGCAAAAGTTATCAAACTGTCCTCCGTTCAGGAACCCGACATCTACGCATGTACGCAGAAATTCGGAACTATCCTTGAAAACGTCGTAATGGACGAAAACAGAAAAATAGACCTCGACGACGAAAAATACACCGAGAACACAAGAGCATCCTACCCCATCGACTCTCTGCCCAACATCGTTGAGGCAGGAAAAGGCGGACACCCCAACGTGGTTATCTTCCTTACATACGATGCTTTCGGCGTTCTTCCTCCCGTGTCCAAACTGACAGTTCCCCAGGCTATGTACCACTTCATCTCCGGCTACACAGCAAGAGTTGCAGGTACTGAAAAAGGTGTTACAGAGCCCAAAGCTGTGTTCTCCACATGTTTCGGCGAACCCTTCATGGTATGGCACCCCTCTGTTTACGCAAAACTGCTCGGCGACAAGATAGTTAAACACGGCGCAAGCTGCTACCTTGTCAACACCGGTCTCACAGGCGGACCCTACGGAATCGGTAAAAGATTTGAGATCAAATACACACGTAAAATCATAAAAGCCATCCTTTCCGGAGAAATAAACAATTCCGAATTTATGGCTGATCCGGTATTCGGATTCGGAATCCCCAAAACTCTGGGCGATATCCCCGCAGACGTTCTTCACCCAATCGAAAGCTGGAAAGACAAAGACGAATACATGGAGAAACTTAAAAGCCTCGCAAGCGGCTTCAAAGAAAACTTCAAAAAGTATGAGGCGGTCACCTCCGCAGAAATCATTGCAGGCGGCCCAGTTATCTGATAGTTTGCAAGGGTCTGTACCGGATGGTGCAGACCCTTTTTTTTCAGGAGACCGCATGGATCAGCTTTTCAAAGGAGCAGTGCGCTTTCGCGAGCGCAGCTTCGAAAAACATAAAGAATTTTTTCAGAAACTCGGACACGGGCAAAAGCCGCATACTCTGTTCATAGGATGTTCCGATTCGCGGGTCGTTCCCGAACTCATCACAAAAGCCATGCCCGGCGAACTTTTCGTCGTCCGCAACATTGCGAACATCGTACCAAAATACCGTATTTCCAAAGAATATGCCGCAACCACAGCCGCGATAGAATTCGCAGTCATAACCCTTGGCGTTGAAAACATTGTTATCTGCGGTCACTCAAACTGCGGAGGCTGCAATGCGCTCTTCAAAGACCGTAAATATTTTGACGACATCCCTAACGTTGAGCACTGGCTTGAACAGGCGGGAAACGTACGCGAACAGGTTGAAAGCAACTACCCGAATGCAACCGAAGAAGAAAGAGAGTGGATAACAGAACAGGTGAATATCGTTGAACAAATGAAAAATATCCTTTCCTATCCGCTTATTGCAGAAAGATATAAAGAGAAGAAACTCAATATTTACGGCTGGTATTATGTAATCGATACCGGAGAAGTGTACAACTATAACAAAGAAACTCTCGAATTTGAGCTTATCAAAGATTAAAAAAGCTGTGCGGGATCATTTAACCCTTGATGTAAAGGCGTGAATTATGCCGCGCACGGCTTTCATGTATGAGCCACGCTCTGTGTCGTTGGCTCTGAAATAACCTGCCTTTACATCCTTCAGCAGTTTTGGAAGTTCTTCCTCTTCCTGGGTGTCCGAAACAAGGTCGCGCATCGAGATATTCAGACATTCTGAAATAGACTTCAAAATGTTTATAGTCATGTTAACTTTGCCTGTTTCAATCTGTGACATATATGTCGCATGTATGTTAACATGCTCGGCAAGTGTCTCCTGTGACCATCCTCTGGCTTTCCGGGCGTCTTTAATACGCTGACCTATTTCAACTAAATGATTAATTTTTTTGCACATAGCTAGACAATATTCTAAGTATCAACACAAATGAATAGAATATACTTACATTATACTATTGACGAATCTTGACTATATAATATAATGTTGTATACAGACTGTGTTCTGAATGCCGCACCTGAAATCTTCTAACACACTGATAAAAATACACTACCCGACACTATTCGCTGCGCGGGTCAGGCGGAATTATGATATCAGATTAACGGGGGCATTGTACAGATTTAAGGTGATATATGTCTGATTTACGTTATTTAATAGTTAAACTACCGTCTTCTTCCATACATGAGCTGAACGAATTTACTGCACGAAACAATGGTGAAATCGTGAGAGTTCTGCCTTCCGGCGGGAAAACAGGTCACATTAACTCCGGTGAGCTCCACTATGATGTTTCACAATTGGAGCGCTGCCGCTTCTTGCAGGAGCGGGAGAACGACATGCACAGACTGCTCACATCCATTTCCCATCATTGGAGACAGCCTCTGAATGTTCTTGCGCTATCTGTGCAGGATCTATGTGAACTGCACGAACTCAACAGGCTGAAAGACGAAGATATCAGCGAGTTCGGCAAAGTCGCCATGAACACCATTCAGAATATGTCCGCTATTATAGACAGCTTCATATCATCCTATAATAACGTCGGTACTGAAATCAGAAAAAACCTTGTGCATCATATTTTCGACCTGCTGAAACTTCATCAGCCGGAACTTGATTTCAACGATATAAAGCTAAAATTCAGCTTTTCATACTGCGGCAAAACACATGAATATGAAAATTTTGACGAATACCCGTCAACCGGCGATTCACTTACATGCAAAGCCATTGATATTGTTAAATTTAACCTGGTTTTTTCAAATATAATGGACAACGCGAAAGAGGCCGTTTACGACGCACTGAAAAAGAATGAGATATCCGAAGGACTGATTCGTGTTAACGTTGCGGTCAGCTCAGGTCTGATTTCTATCTGCATCAGAAACAACGGCGGTTCAATAGACGAAGAGATAAAGGATAAGATTTTTATGCCGTATTTTACAACAAAAGAGGACAGCCACGGAACAGGGCTTGGACTTTATACGGCAAAAATGGTCACTACAAATTGCTTCAACGGGCAACTGAAATTCAGAAATTGCCCTGAAGGGGTTGAATTTACCATCCTGCTTGAGATAGGGCAGGACGGCGCTCTGAGCCGGGTGGAATGATCATCTGCTGCCGATGAAATAACCTGTCATACCGCCGCCCGGTTTGACCCTTTCCCACTCCGCACCCTTCATAAGGTTTTTAAGCTCGTCCATTTGGCTCTGGACAGTCGGAGCGTTTATCATAGACGATTTCAGCAGACTGTACGAATATGATAACTGTTTGATGTAGAAATCTGTTTTTTCACTATTGTTCATCTTTTCCGTCGTACCGGAAGACCAGACGGGCATCCTGTTTGTAGCCTGTTCGCGGGTATAGCGGTACATAAAAGGGTCTTTGCTGTCCACGCCAAGCAGCAGATTATGCAAAAGACCCGCGGGAGCATTCGCAAGTTTACCGTCATAGTCCTCGAAATCCCACGTCGGGGCGTCCGTATTGTACCCTGTGACTCCGGTACCCTGAGTCTGCACCCGATATTGTGTGAAATTCTCATTCCTGACAGCTTTTCCACTGCTATCCTTTATGAAATTACCATCGGCATCAGTCTGAAAAATATCTTTCCAGATATCCGACGGATTGTCGTAGGTTACAGCCTCTCCGTTTTCATTGAAACGGGTCATTCCTGCCTCAAGTCCGGCTTTTTTGTGGACAGCCTCATAGAAATATGCATCAACATCAGATAGTTTCAGTTCCCTGAGCACATCCGCATCGTCTATTCCCATCTCAATGCCCAGCTTCACGGTCAACCCCCATGACAGGTCGTCAACGGTCTCGTCACCTTTAGGTACCGCTTTGCCAAGCTCTATGATGGTGTTTATGTACTCCGCATCTATGCCGTCAACCGATTCCTGAACGGGTGCTGTTATTTCAGATCCGTTAAGGGACTGCGCAGCCTCCTGAATCATGTTGGCAACTGAGGAGATGTCGACACTGTCGGAAGCTATGTTCTGCTGCTGAACAGCGTATGAAAGATTCAGTAAAGGTGTCTGAAAAGGTTTAAAACCACTTAAAACAGTATCCGGCATGATGATGCGCAGGTTTTCCATAGCTCCTCCGTTCGGTCACTAATATATTCGTACACGGAGAGATAAAATGAAGTGACTTTCTAAATAAGATATAATAACGAAGACTGCTCCACCTTTTCAGGGTTCGCAGAGACATAGTCTGGTTCTGCCTTCTTGAGTAGAAAAGTGAAGCGCCGTTCTGCTCCATTTGGCACTCATACGTTGCACCGGGAATTCCGGACGGTGCAGATTGCTTCGCTTTATTCGACAAATAGTTTAAAGTGGACTTATTCAGCCTTCGGCTAGTGCTCGCAAAGACGGAAAATGGGGACGCCGTAATGCGAATTACGTCAACAGCGGCGATTGCTGCTCAGATGCGAGTAAGTACAAGGAAGTTTTTTTGATTTT
>DKFP01000002.1:228957-299634 GCA_002452405.1 Deferribacteraceae bacterium UBA6793
CCCGAAAAATTGAAAAGCTGACGACTTAATGCGACGCATATCAGCAACAATCAATTATTTACTGGCTTTGGGATGGGTTTTGTCATACACCTTGAGGAGTTCTGAAAGGTTAAGATGAGTATATTTCTGTGTGGTAGACAGAGACTCATGCCCCAGAAGTGTCTGGATGGTGCGCAGATCCGCCCCGCCCTCAAGCAGATGGGTTGCATAGGTGTGCCGGAACGAGTGGGGGGAATAGTCCAGCGGCAGTCCGGCAAGCAGGAGATATTTCTCGACTATGCGCCTGACCGATCTGTCGGTGAGCCGTGTACCCAGTTTATTTATGAACAGCGCCTCGCCGTCTTTAACATATCCGCCGCAATCGTCCGCGCGTCTGTCCAGATAAATCTTTATCATCTCTATATGCATATCGGCTACAGGTACAATCCGTTCTTTTTTGCCCTTTCCTTTCACACGGATACGCAGCCCTCCGAAATCTATATCATTTATGCCCAGCCCCACAAGCTCGCTGACACGCACGCCTGTACCATACATCATTTCCAGCAGCAGTGCGTCACGCAGTCCGAAAGGCTCATCCTTCTTAGGCAGTTCCAGCAGAGTCATAATACTGTCTATGTTGAACACATCGAACGCTTTTTTTTCCTTTTTAGGAAATTTCAGCATCCGTGCCGGATTATCTTCGGATTTATTCTTTTTTTGTAAATAGTTAAAGAATGATTTCAGACAGGCTATCTTTCTTTCCACAGTGGATTTTGAGAAACCTTTTTCATACAGCATGGCGACAAATCCGCGCAGCATAAAGAAATCCGCGTCTTCGATAGTATTTATGCCGGATTCTTCAAGGTATGAACAGAGGTCTGCGAGGTCTTTGGAGTAATTTATAATGGTGTGGCGGGATGCTCCCTTTTCGTTTTGCATAAAGTCGAGGTATGCGGCTGCCGCTTCATCGATGTTCATAATTATAAAATCGCAGGTTCTGAGGATTAATCAAGTAAAAAAAGGCGCACCCGTTGGTTAGCCACAGACTTATGACAAAGACGAAAAGACGGGGTCGCTTCGTCGCTGCGCTTCTCGCGAAGACATAAGTTGCTGTCATTGCGAGGAAGCCATAGGCTGACGCGGCAATCTCATCAAGTTTTAACTAATTTGTCAACAACCGGAGGCGCACCATAAGGTGCGCCCTCTGATATCTTACAGGCATTTAGCCTTTTCAAACATTTTATCCAGAAGACTAATGAGGTACTCAACATTTTTACGCATCTCATAAAGTACGCTCTGGGCTTTTTCACGCTCGCCTTTCTGCAAAAGGTCAGCTATCTGGTGGGAGAGTTTGTGCACTTCGGAGTGCGGCTTCTCAATTGCTCTGTAATCCGGATCGCTGCCGAAAATATCCTGAGATGATTTGGCATAGTACATCTTTCCAAAGTCGCAGCTTGTGTGGTCTTTCAGATTGGTCGGAGGCACGCCTCTCATAAATGCGTTGTACACGTTTTTGAGGTATTTGACGTGAGCCATTTTCGCCTTTACAAACAACAGCGATTTGCAGGAAAGTTCATATTGTATAAGGTCTTTTTCAATATTGCTCAGCGAGTCCATAAGACCGTCGATCTCGTCCATAAGGTTTTCTACCCTGTCTCTGGATTCCTTGGACGATTCGGCAACCTTTTCGATGTTACCCGCAACGTCTGCGGTGGCACTCGCCTGCTCTTCGGAAGCAGTGGATGTGTTCAGAAGGAGCGCGTTCAGATCCATAACGGAATGGAGTATCTCGTTAAACCGTTCGTTGGCTTTTTCAGTCGCCTGAACCTGTTCTATGATGTTCTCTTCAACCAGTTTGGCGTTACCATTGGCTTTTTTGACGTTTTCCTGAATGACCTTGACAATTTTTTCTATCTCGTTTGTGGATGCCAGAGTTTTTTCAGCCAGCTTGCGAACTTCGTCTGCAACCACGGCAAAGCCTCTTCCAGCCTCACCGGCTCTTGCCGCCTCTATTGCGGCGTTCAGGGCAAGCATATTTGTCTGTTCGGATATATCGTTGATGACGTTGACAACCGAACCTATGGTAGTGGCGTTTTCAGTAAGAGAGTTAATATCTGTTGCGAGTGACGCAACAACCTCTTTAACATGCTCTGCCTTTTCGGTTGCTTCCTGAACTATTGCGGAACCTTCCTGTGCCATCACAAGCGTCTTTTCACCCTTTTCCGCAACGTCGGATGTGTTGCGTGATATCTCCTCAACGGTGACGCTCATTTCCTCACCGGCTGCCGCAACGGTACCGGAAAGGTCAACGTTCTGGTTTGCCGCCTTGCGCACGTCCACCAGAGCGTAATAGATGGGCATGATGCCAGACAGCAGGTCGCCCAGCGTATGTATTGTCTTGGTAAGGTTTTTATCAAGCGTACCAAGAAAGTTGTTCATTTTAAACGAAACGGTCTCAAGCTCGTTGCCCTCTTTTTTAACGGGCAGACGTTTTGAAAGGTCACCGTTTCCGGTTGTAACAGCGTCGGCAATCTGACCTATCTTGTCGATAAGTTTCAGATAATACTGCAAAGTATAGTACAGTATCACTGCGAATATGGAAGCGAGCACAAAGCCGATGATGAATTTCTTAACAGCGGCAAGAAAAGCGCTTTTAAGCTGGGATGTCATATCCTTAAAGAAAAGGATGTTGCCCATCTCTTCGCCTTTGTAGTCTTTAAGAGGAAAGCTGAACATATATATTCCGTGTCCGTCGAGCTTAACGATTCCGTTTCCGGCATAGGCGTTTAAAAACTCTTCGGGATGCTCAAGATTGTTCCTGTAATATCTGGTACCCTCTTTGTCTATGTCGGAAGCCTGACGTTCCATCCCTTCGGATTTCGCTATCACGTTCTCTTTGATACCTATGGCGTAGGTTACTTCAAAGGCTTTGCTCATATAGTCAACAAGGGGATCTATGGAACCGCCGAACTCAACTGAGCCAACGTGCTGTCCCTGATACATAACCGGGAAAACAGAACGCAGACCGGGGCCGCCCTTGCCGACCTCAAGACCTATAACTGGTTTAAGCGTGCTGTTCGCCTGAACAACGGTACCTCTGAACGCGGAAAGGTCATCACCGAACTTTTCAACTTTGTGAAGACGGAGAAAACTTGTCGCAGGAGGAGTATGAAACTGAAACTGGACAACTCCCGAATCCTTAACAGAGTTGAAATACGTCTTATATTTGTTTATAAGTCCATCGCGATCGCCTGCCGCGAGCATACCGGCCGTTTCCTGATCGTCGGCTATGGATTTCACAGTGAGCGATATGTCATCCAGCTTTTCTTTAAGCCTGTCATTGATGATATCAGACATGGACTGCATATCGTTCGCCGCATCTTTTACCATAGCGGAACGTAGAGAAAGGTAGTCATACCCGGACAGTATGATAGTAATAAGCAGTATACCTATGTACACCCCGATAGAAACATACTGCTTGATACTTAGTTTAATAAAGCGCATACTTCACCTCAGAATCGCGTTAAATCACTCCTCCGTGACTTTTATGATTGAATCAATATAGTATTTTATAATTTATCGGACAGGAAAGCAATTAAATGAGTGAAGAATTTGAAAATTTAGTTAAAATAGTCAGAACACTGCGTAGCGAAAACGGATGCCCATGGGACAGGGAACAAAACCTGTTCTCAATAAAAAATCTCTTTATAGAAGAGGCTTTTGAGCTTTTGGATGCACTGGACAGGCAGGATATAGAGAACATACGTGAAGAACTGGGCGACGTTTTGTTTCACACGGTGTTTCACAGCGTTATGGCTGAGGACGAAGGACGGTTCAATATCGACGAAGTTCTGGCCGAAGTATCATCAAAACTCGTCCGCAGACACCCACATGTTTTCGGCACGACGTCGGTTTCTGACTCCGAAGAGGTTCTCACAAACTGGGACGCGATAAAGAAAGAAGAAAAAAAGGCAAAGAGAGCTGAATCCATTCTCAGCGATATTCCCGCCGCCTACCCTTCCGTTATGCGCGCGCTTAAAATACAGGAAAAAGTGCGCAAAGTCGGATTCGACTGGGAAAAACCTGAAGACTGCATGGCAAAAATGGACGAAGAGGTCGTGGAGTTTAAAGAGGCCTTCGCTGAAGGAAACAGAGAAAAAATTGAACACGAGCTGGGCGACGTTCTCTTCTCTGTGATAAACATGGCGCGCTTCTGCAAACTAAACCCCGACGAGGCATTAAGAAAAGCCAACGATAGATTCGTTAAACGTTTCACACATATAGAAAAAAAACTGAAAGAGCAGGGTAGCTCATGCGAAGAGGCAAGCCTTGAAGAAATGGAAAATCTGTGGATTCAGGCGAAAGGACTTGAATAATCCGTTCCGCCGTAATACTATTGATTAAATTTTAATCAATAAGGATGTGCGGTGAGGACAGTCAATACTTTCCATTCAAGCAGTTATGTTTTCAACTCAAAGGTTTCAGCAGACGTTCAGCCTGTGATATCATCGCTTGAAATGCTGCTGGATATTCCGTCCCGCCCCGGCGCATTTGCATATCTCACCGACAGCCTCACAGCAAGATGTGTTTACGGACTCACCAGCATAGACGAAAGCAACGTCACATTTGAGCAGGTGTGCAGGATAATAACCCACGACAGAAGCAACTTCACTCAGGACGTTCAGTCCATCGGCACAATAAACGTTTTCTGTGCACTGAAAACCGCAGAGGAAAAACTCAGCGAGCAGCTCTCGCCGGAGCTTGTCACGTTGTTCCACTCGGAGCTGACCAGCAACATGGAGATGCCGGAGTCCGGCGTTTACAGAAAAAGCGCAGCACGCTGTGAAGACGGGGATACCGGCTGGACTCCGCCCACGTCGGCGCTGGATATAAACTTCCTTATGAAGCATCTGACAGAATGGCTGACATGCGAAGAGACAGTGAAAGTCAGCCCCTTTCTGAAGGGACTTCTACTTCAGATGCACCTGAAAAAGATACAGCCTTTCCACTCTGCAAACAACAAGACCGCAGCAGCGGCAGGCATCTTCCTGATGCGCAAACACGGGCTTAACGCCCTTCCGTACCTTCTTCAGGAGATATACGCACAAAACAGGGATGAATACCTCGCCCGTTCAGCCGAATTTTACAGAACATCCGATATATCAGGTTTCGCCGACTTTGCCGCCCGCAGGCTTATCGTTATGATGGAAGAGGGAACGCGAACCAACCTTGCGCATATACGCCGGAACAGCCTCGAAAAATACCTTGCCGGACTGCTGGACGAAAAGGAGCTGATAAAGCGTCAGTATGATTTCCTTATGATGCTGAACAGAACCGGACACGTTTTCCGCTATGAGGATATGCTGCTGAAAAAACCGTTCACAGCCTATTACGGCAAAGTGAGCCGCACAACGGCGGCAAGGGATGTTAAGAAATTTCTGGACATGGGGCTTATTGAAGAAGCTGCGGAGGGGTATATCTTCAACTCTAAGTTTCTCAGTATTTAACCGTAACCGAACTCGACCTCGCCGGATTTTTCATCGAAATAATAAAAGCCTCTGGATGTTTTGTCCTTCGTCAGCACAAAGCGCCCGCCTATCATAAATTTTACCTCAGGATACGCATATCTCCCGACATAAATTTTACTGTCGTTTTTAAGCACCAGTTTGGACTGTGTTTCTTTGATCATGCTGTCAAGTGTGGCAACTTCTTTGCGAAGCTGTTCGAGCTTTATCAGCAGCTTGTCTATCATAACCCGTTTCTGCTCGCCCTGCCGCATCAGAACCTCTTTATTGTTTCCGAGATACGTTTCCAGCTTCGTAAGCATCTTGGACGTTTCATAGCGCTTTGCCATCATTTTACGCATATCCATAACGTCTTTAACGGATGTGAATATTGCCACGTCCGTCTTTATGTATGCTTCGGAGCCGTATATCTTTGCGGAAATCCCCTCAACAGAAAAGACCTTACCGCCGATTATGCTTCCCGGCACCCCGTCCACAACTATCTCTTTTTCGGCGTATATCTCTGAATTCATTATAGATTTCTTAACATAGACACCTTCGTTGGTGATTATCTTGGCCTTGTGTATGAATTTTGCGTAGACGGAGCCTTCTGCGTATATATCTGCTGCGTCCTGTCCGCCGATGATACCCTGACGAGCCATCACTCCCCCGCCGGCTATAACCCTTCCGCGGATGGTTGTCGCAACAACCTCATTTTTCGCACGGACTTCAAAACCAGCCTTTATGCTGCCTTTAACTATGACCGAGCCTGGAAAATCTACGTTGCCAGTGGTGAAATCCACGTCTTCCTGTACCAGGTACACAGAGCTTACGTTGAGATAGATTACTCCGCCGACTCTTCCGTATTCCACCAGCCCGTCGATGTGGCTTATGACTTTTTTTCCGTCTTTATATACTTTTTTCCCAAGCTCCAGCTCAACTTCTCTTCCTCCATTCGCCGGAATGGTTCTGCCGCTGACGTCAACGCCGTCGCGTCCGGCAGTGGGGTTGATTATCATGGCTATGGGCTGATCTTTTTCAGCAAGGGCAAGCTGTTTCTGTTTATATATGCGGTAATCAACGCTTACAAGTTCGTCGGAAGACAGAATGATATCCTGCGGTCTGGCGGAGCGAAGTATAAGTTCACCGTCCTGTCCGTTAACAGGTTCCCTGCCCCTTGCGACCACATAGGATTTTTCCATCCTGCCGCCGCGCAGAAGCAGACTGTTGATATCGCGCACCACAGTGGTATCTATTCCGGAGACCACACCCGCATCCGCAAGAAGCTCGAAGATGTCGGTGTAAATAACCATTTCCGGAATTATTACCGTTGCTGTCATTCTGTCAGGGGATACCTCAACCTCAGGTTTTTGTTTGTATGCAAACTCTTCAAAAACCCTGCCCCTTGTTACATTGTCGGATTGTTCCATTAAATATCCGTCCGTACAAAGGCGAAAGCATAGCAGGTCTCGCCGTTCAAAACGTTCGAGCTGACCATTGCTATCATTTCTGTGACACCGCCGCTGCCCAGCACCTCCACTCTGGTGCCTCCGCCGGATGCGGACATCAGCTTTTCAAAATCCGAATGGTATCTGAACAGGGCGGAAATTTCCTGCCCCGGAACAGCCGCGTCCGGATGAAAAAACTGCACGGCAGATGTGTTCATGTCCATAATCATGTTAAAGCCGTTTATAACTACAATCGGCATAGGTGACGTTTCGAAAAGGGATTTGAAAAACGCTTCGGACGCCCACGCGGTATCCTCAACCTTTTTGTTCTCCGTCATGTCCAGAATGACCCCGATGATACCCTCAACCTTGCCGCTGCGTTTAAACGCCCTTTTGTGTATGATGTGAAAACTGTCTTCCATGCCAGGGAACCTGCCTCTGTGCTCAACGCGTTCTTCAGAACAATCCTGAATCAACGTTCTGTCGCCTTCAGCAAAGGAGTCTGCCGTATCTTTGGAAAAAAAGTCGTACGCTGTTTTTCCAACTATCTCGTTGCGTTCAAACCCGTATGCATCACAGAGTGCCTTATTACATGCAAGATAGATTCCATGGACGTTCTTGTAATAAACTGGAACCGGAATCGCATCCAGCATTGTCTGGAAAACGTCGCTGTCCGTCATAAAGCAGGATATGTCGCATCCTCTGCATCCGAATATCCTTGTTATGAGTGAGCTGACATCGCTCTCTTTCGGAGAGTCCCCCAGCTTGTCCAGCTCATTTTTGAAGCGTTCAACCATCGCCTTAACATAGTTCATTGTGTATTACCTTTATGGTCTGTTGTCGATATAATATAACTTTACCAGACATCCGTAAGGTGTAAAATCAATTTCGCTTGTTTTTTTGACTGAATTGAAATAACAATATTAAATGAAATTCAAATCGCTTACGGTTCAGGGCTTTAAATCTTTCGTGGACAAGACCGTCATAGAGTTCCCCGGCGGCATAACCTGCGTCATCGGTCCCAACGGTTCCGGCAAAAGCAACATTCTCGACGCTATCCGCTGGATATTCGGCGAACAGAGCGCCAAAGAGCTGCGCGGAGCAGACATGGACGACGTTATCTTTGCAGGTTCGCAACACAGAAAGGCTTCCGGTTTTGCCGAAGTTTCCCTTACCCTTTCCGAACTCCCGGAAAACCTGACGTCAAAATGGGGCTCTTTCAGCGAAATAACCGTAACGCGAAAACACTACCGCTCCGGAGAACGCGATTACCTCATAAACGGTAAAAAATGCCGTCTGAAAGACATTCGCGAAATATTCTATGACTCAGGTCTCGGCACCAAATCCATTTCCATCATAGAGCAGGGAAAGGTGGACAAGATAATCCAGTCCACACCGGAAGATCTGAGAGCTTTTTTTGAAGAAACAGCAGGTGTTATGCGCTTCAAAGAAGGCAAAAAAGACGCGGAACGCAGGCTTAACCAGACAAAAGACAACCTCAGCCGTGTTACTGATATCCTCGCCGAGATACGCGGACAGCTTGAAACTCTCACTCTTCAGGCGGAAAAAGTGCGAAGATACAGAGACCTTGCAAAACGTCAGTCCTCTCTGCAAAAAGCGATAATCTATCACAGATATCAGAAAACATTCGAAGAACTTTCAGAAGTTCTTAACACAATAAACACACTTAAAATCAACCTTTCCGGTCACACGGAGCGGTTCACAAAACTTACGGCGGCGGAAACGCAGCTTCGACAGAAAACGGCGGAACTGCGAAAAAACTTCAACGAAAAGAACGACGCCATAATTAAAGCCGAAGCGGAATCAGGCAGAGCAGAAGCGGACATAAGGCTGCTTGAAAACGAAATAGAGGCAGCGGAAAAGAGCAAGGAAACCCTGCACAGCGACATTTCTTTCCTGCAAAAAAAACTGGCGGAACTCACAGACCGCAGAACGGGTATTCTCGAATCAAAAGTCAACCAGACAGACAAGATAACCGCTCTCCAGGAAAAAATAGAAGAGATTGAAGAGCGCATCAGCGATTACGAAACAATGCGCGAAGACATAAAAGAGGAACTTTTCGCCGCGGACGACGAATATCTGAAAACCGCCCACAGGGCGTCAGAAACCAGAAATGCAATCTTCCAGAACGAAACAATGCTAACCCGCTATGAAAAGGACAAAGAAAGGCTGGCGCAGGAGAAGGAAGAGAGCATCCGCGATACACAGTTCACCGAAAACAACATCATCGTCACCGAGCAGGAGATTAATCGCCTGCAAACGGAAATTGAAACAATAGACGACACGCTGGATACCTACAAAGAGAAATATTCGGAACTGAAAGACGAACTGAATATTCTTGAAAATAAAGCAAATGAGAAGAAACTTGAAATAAATTCGGCAAAATCAAAGCTGAATATGCTCAACAACAGACTGAAAACCGAGACATCCGGTCAGGATAATTCCGCACTCATGGAAAAATTCGGCGGCTGGCTGTTGCTTGAAAAACTCACACCCGCTCTCGTGCGGGAATACGGCGATCTGGTGGTATTCCCATCATCAAAAAGAGACGCCGTGATGGAGGGAGTCTCGTCAGTTAAACATACTGTACGTTTCGTCTTCGACGGCGACGTGCAGGAGCTTCTGAAATCCGCTGACCAATCGGTTAAAGAATACGGAGCGGTTATAGCCAACGGGCTTGTCTACAGAAAACCCGGCGCGGACGACAAACGGGAAGCTGTTGTGAAACTTCAGGCAGAGATAAAACAGTGCACAATCGAGATTGAAGACGCTGAAACCGCTCTGGAAGGCATTTCGGAGCAGATACCTGACGTTTCGGACAACCTTGAGACAATATCCGACAAGCTGGAAGAACTCCAGCAGATGAAACAGACCGCCACCCTTGATATAAAAGACAAAGAACGCAGCATAGCCGACATAAAACAGAAACACGAGCGCATGACAAAGCGCGCTGCCATAATTGACAGCGAGATTGCCAACATAGGCAACGAGATAAAGCGCTGTGAAGAGAAGATTGAGCTTTACACCAAACAGAACAAGGACCTCTCAGCGCAGATGGCGGAAGCGGAACAGCGGAAAGAGGAACTTAACAGCAAACTGGAAGATATCGACGCCATGTACGAAGACGTGCGGGACGAACACTCCGCATACAAGGTGGAGCTGCGCGGCGTGCAGGAGAGCATTAACGGTTTCGTCCGCGAGCTTGGCTTCATAGACAAGGATATATCCGAATCCACAGTCAAACTGAATGCGGCAAAAAACAGACTTTCGCAGCTTCTCACATCCGATATCGTAAACCTAAAAGACAGGCTGGACGCAAAACGGAGCGAGTTTCAGGATATCATCAAAAAACGCCACCTGCTGAACGAAGAAAAATTCCGTCTTGACACTGACATTGCCGAAACCGAAAAACAGATGGAAGAGACCGGAAAACAGATAGACAAATATAACCTTGAGATACGCGGCATCGAGGACGATATCTTCGACGCGGAAAAAAAGAAGGAACGCTTCGAATCGGACATATCCAACCTGCGCGAGGCTTTCGACGAAAAATTCCAGATGAACGTCAAAGACTTCGATATGGATATGGAGGACTTCCAGCCGACAAAGGCGAAAACGGAACTCTCCGGCATTGAGCGCGAAATTGACGAGCTGGGTCCCCTTAACATGACAGCAGAGACCGAATACAACGAAATTCAGGAACGCAACGAATTTCTGACCGCGCAGAAAACTGACCTCGAAGAGGCAGTGGCAAGCATCCACAACCTCATCCGCGAAATGGACGAGAACACCACGCAGATATTCAGTGAAACATTTGAAGGTGTTAAGAAAAACTTTGAACGTGTATTTGCGATCCTATTCGGACAGGGCACCTGTGACCTGACGCTCACGACCCCCGACGACGTTCTCAACAGCGGCGTTGAGATTTTCATACAGCCCCCAGGCAAAAGACTCCAGAACATGAACCTTATGTCCGGCGGAGAAAAGGCGATGGGCGCATGCACGCTCCTTTTCGCACTGTTCCTCTACCGACCGACTCCCTTCTGTTTCCTCGACGAGATAGACGCGCCTCTGGACGAAAACAACATCGACCGCTTCCTCCGGATGGTGCATACGCTCTCCGCGGACACCCAGTTCGTAATCATCACCCACAACCAGAAAACAATGGCGGAGGCAGACTCCATCTACGGTGTAACCATGCAGGAACCCGGCGTTTCCAGAATACTTTCCGTAGTTCTTTAACCGCTTAACCGTTTAATTTCATATTTCGCCGTTAACACATTTATACAGCCGTTCACCCTCCCCGCAGTTCAATCTCCCGGAGACATGCAATATCATTGTAAATCTTTATGGAGGTTGCCCAAATGCTTATATTTTTTGCATGTCTTGCTCTTCTGGTCGTCGGCTACATAGCCTACGGCACTATTGTAGACAAAATATTCGGCTCAGACGAAAGCAGACCCACTCCTGCCTCAACAATGTACGACGGCGTTGACTATGTTGAGATGCCCACATGGAAGATATGGCTCATCCAGCTTCTTAACATCGCAGGACTGGGACCAATATTCGGACCAATCCTAGGTGCTCTTTACGGTCCTTCGGCTCTGCTTTGGATAGTTTTCGGCTCGATATTCGCAGGTGCCGTTCATGACTATTTCTCCGGTATGCTTTCACTGCGGTATAACGGAGCCAGCGTGCCGGACGTTGTCGGACAGAACCTCGGAAACTTCTTTAAACAGTTCATGAGATGGTTCTCAGTTATACTTCTTCTGCTGGTTGGTATAGTATTCGTTCTCGGTCCCGCCAAACTGCTGACAAACATGACCAACCTCTCCGTTCCCGTTCTCGTGGGTCTCATATTTGCATACTATTTTCTCGCCACCATCATGCCCATCGACAAGATAATCGGCAGAATATATCCCTTGTTCGGCGCTGTGCTTCTTTTCATGGCTGTGGGGCTCACCATTGCGCTCATAGCACAGGGACATGAGTTCTACCCCCAGCGCACACTTTCAAACGTACACCCCACAGAGCTGCCCATGTGGCCTCTGATGTTTATAACCATTGCCTGCGGTGCGCTCAGTGGTTTCCATGCCACACAGTCACCCATGATGGCAAGATGTCTTAAAAGTGAAAAACGCGGTAAAGCCGTATTTTACGGCGCAATGATAGGCGAAGGCGCTATAGCTCTTATATGGGCAACGCTGGGCATGACTTTCTATCACGGATCCGCAGAACTTAACGCAGCTCTTGCGCAGGGCGGTCCCGCCTACGTTGTCAATCAGGTGTCAACAACCCTGCTTGGCGGATTCGGCGGTGTTCTGGCAGTTCTCGGAGTTGTTCTTCTCCCGATAACATCCGGAGACACAGCTTTCAGAAGCGCCCGTCTCATCATAGCCGAAATGCTGAACGTCGAGCAGAAAAACTATTTCAAAAGACTTGCCATTGCTGTTCCGCTGTTCATCGTCGGCTACCTCATCTCTATGACAGAGTTCGACATTATCTGGAGATATTTCGGCTGGGCAAACCAGACCCTCGCGACAGTTGTTCTGTGGGCGGCTGCGGCATATCTCATCCGGAACGGAAAACTCCACTGGATCGCAACCATCCCCGCCATGTTCATGACAGTGGTTGTTACAACCTACCTTGCAAACCAGCCACTGGGTTTCGGGCTTGATATGCAGGTTTCAACTTACATAGGCGTACTTGTTTCCGCAGCATCAACTGCCGCTTTCTTTATAAAATTCAGAAAATGCGGATGTGTTCAGGCTGAGCCGGAAGCTGAATAAGTTTTTTGAGACAGCCGCGTAGCTTCGGACTCCCCGCAAAGGCGGATACCATCCCCGCGAGGTCGAAGCGCGCGGCAGTCCCGTTCCAGCCTGCTTTACTTTTCCGTCTGATTTTTCTATAGTCCTTTCATGAACATAATCCTTATAAAACCGGAAGAAACCTACGAAGGCACCGCACGCATCTCAGGCGAAAGGTGTACTCACATCACGCGAGTGCTGAAACTGAGCGTCGGCGACAGCCTCAAAACGGGTATACTGAGCGGAAAGCTCGGAACAGCCGTAATCACCGACATACAGACGGACAGCATCAGTCTGCGGCTTGACTGTGCGGTGGAACCGCCGATACCCTCACCGGTCAGCATTGTTCTCGCACTGCCCCGCCCTAAGGCTTTCAGGAGGATATTTTTCGGGTTGGTCTGCGCGGGAGTAAAAGATATCCATATCATAAACTCGTGGCGGGTGGATAAAAGCTACTGGGAAAGTCCCTACCTTGAACGCACTGATGAATATATCTTTGAGGCATTGCAGCAGTCAAAGGACACAATACCTCCAAAGGTGACGTTCCACAGATATTTTATGGGATTTATTGAAAACGGATTAACTGAAATGCCTGAAAACAGATACATCGCCCACCCATCGGGAGCTGAGGTAAATGAGTTTGAGAAACCGCTATGTCTCGCTGTGGGCTGCGAGGGCGGATTCATTCAGAAAGAGCTGGATACTTTCGAAATGCACGGTTTCCGGCAGTTTTCAATAGGCGAAAGGATACTCACAACAGAATACGCAGTACCCTATATTCTGGGTATGCTGGCGAAATAGAGGCAAAAATGGAAAATGAAAGAATAATCAGGGAATATGTGAAATACTACAATGAGTTCGACATTGACAAAATGCTGGCTCTGATGACGGATGACGTGTGTTTCGAAAACATCATGAATGGCGAAACGGACGTTAAAACCACTAACATCGCCGAGTTGGAGCAGATTGCAGGGATATCCCTCAATATTTTCAGTGAAAGGGAGCAGACAATAAAGAGCATAAAGACTGAAGGCGACTGCTACATCGCCGAGATAGATTATTACGGCAGGATAGCCGAAAACCTCCCCAACGGTCTTAAACAGGGGGATGAGATAAGACTCAGCGGAAAATCTATCTATAAATTCAGAGACGGAAAAATCTGTTCTCTCACAGATATTTCATAGATGCCCGCTGGTAAACCCGCGGTCTGTGTTATGCCGTGCAAACGCATAATTTTTACATCTCTCATGAGAGCCGCAGAAAAGCTGTGAGAAGCATCCATCCATATTTAAAAACGTGGTATTCTGTCTGCTTCGCAGATTAATAAAAAAGGCGGTGCCTTAACCGCCACCTTTTATTCTATCCGCAACCGCATGAGGGGCTTTTTCCGCAGCCCTCAACGGAATGTCCGTCGCGTTTCCACCAGTCGAGTCCGCCCGGCAGTTCTTTAACCCTGAACCCCAGCAGCAGCATGTTTCTTGCGCCCTTCGTTGACGCATTGCACCCTATACCGTCGCAATACGTCACGACCAACGCTGATTTATCTATGAAAGCAGTCGATTCAGCGGTCATTGTGCGGTGAGGAACGTTCACAGCGGAGGGTATATGCCCCGCAGCAAAAGCCTCCGGAGAGCACGCGTCAACAACTATGACGTTCTCTCCATTCTCAAACGCAACTTTCAAATCCCACGAGTCAATCTCGTATGCCAGCTTATTTTCATAATGCTTCAACTGTTCGTTAATTTGCCACCTCCTAAAACAAGGATAACAAATTATAATACATTAAATGATAATTAAAATATCAATTTTTATATTATTTTATTATGCCAGCGGAAGACAAACGTCGGTAATAAGCTGTTCCTCCGGGGTGTTTATGGGCAGATTTCTGTATATCTGGATTGTAGGCGCATCATTTTTATATGCGCGTCCGCTGGCGGGAAGCCACTCATCAAAGAGTCGCCTGTATACTTCCGCCAGTCCGTAGTAACTGCCGACGTGTCTGTATACGGCGTAGTCGCCACCACCAATAACTGTGACAGCAATCGGAGCAGTCGCCTGAAAATCATCGGGGCATGTCACACATGCGTCATATCGGCACTGTTCGGTCTTCGAGGGGTCGTCATAGCTGATGCCGATGAACATCGATTTATCTGTAACAAGCGGCATAACAGACGGGTGCATCATCAGGGTCATCCATGCAGGCGTACATTGATCGTATGCACCTACATGACGAACGCTTGCAGTTTTAATATTATCAAACTTCTGTACTGTAACTTCCATAATTACCTCCGTTTTTCCGCGCATTATAACTGCCAAAACGTTTATTTGCATAGTAAAAGATTGACCTTTCACGTATTTCGGAGTTAACATTATAAATGTTTTACGATTACACCAGAACAAAAGATATCGCGGATTACGGCGCGGACAGAAAAATGCGTTTCGACGCCGTACTTAAAATTTTTCAGGAAGCTGCCGTTGCACACTCAGCCAGTGTCGGATATTCTGCCGACAGCTACATGGGCAAAGGTAACATATGGGTTCTGAACAGACTTATGGTTCATGCCGACGTTTTCCCCGATTTCTCCAAAGAAATTTCCGTTCGCACATGGTCGCGCGGGCTGGACAGATTCAAGGGATTCAGAAACTATGAGATACGCGCCGACGGCGAGATATGCATAAAAGGGTCGAGCATCTGGCTTTACATTGATATTGAGAAAAAACGCCCTGTACGCGTCACACAGGCTATGCTTGAGGACTATCAGAGCGAGAACGTGTGCAACATGTGCAGCATTATTGACGGCTGGGACAGAAAAGGTGCAGACAGCTATGACAGGTCTGTTCAGGTTCAGCTGCGTCCTGCGGATTTCGACATAAATACCCATATGAACAACATACGATACGGAGAAATACTCAGCCTCGCATCTTCTGACATGGACTTCACAGGCAAAACGGTGGGACTGTTCTATAACCACGAGATAAAACCTGAAACAAAGTTCGTTGACGTTAAGATTGCTGACGAAGATAAGAGCCGTGTCGTTTCCATCTTCGACGGCGAAACCCTCGCCTGTCTGTGTGAAATCATTTAGGCAGCGCTTTTTGTTCCATCCATGGAAAAAAACGTTAACGCATATCTAATTAATTATACTGCATATTAAAACACGTGACTGCTTCACCCTTACAGGGTTCGCGGATACATAATTCCCGTTCCGTCTTCGCGAGGGCAACGCCCGACGCGATCTAAACCGTTCTGACTGCTTCACCACTTTGAGGTTTACGGAGACATAATTCTCGTTCCGTCTTCGCGAGGGCAACGCCCGACGCGATCTAAACCGTTCAGGCTGTTTCACCACTTTGAGGTTTGCGGAGATATAATTCCCGTTCCGTCTTGCGAGGGCAACGCCCGACGCGATCTAAACCGTTCAGACTGCTTCACCCTTACAGGGTTCGCGGAGACATAATTCCCGTTCCGTCTTCGCGAGGGCAACGCCCGACGCGATCTAAACCGTTCTGACTGCTTCACCCTTACAGGGTTCGCAGAGACGAAGACCATGAATTTAAATCGTTTTTTAGAACCGGGTGATTCAAGGCGGAGGTCAAAAAATATGCGCAGTGTTGTTCATCACTCGCCGGTTAAATGCGAGTTATACAAGGAAGAATGAGTGAGAGGGCTGCGAGCATACACATAAGTATGTGAGCAGTTCCGAACGAGGGCTGATGCAGTAGAACGAAGCATATAAGCGGCGATAAAAAAAAGCGGCTCCGAAGAGCCGCTCTATATTTACTTAGTCTGTGATTTCACGATAGTGATGCTATAACTGGGATCGTTAAAGTTGCCGTGTTCTGAGGGGTGATTTTTGAAGAGCCATCCGTCGAAAAAGGCTTCGCCCATTTTGTAAACCTTTATCTTAGCCACGGGGTTTTTCTCTTCAATTCCTCTTGTTGTTATGGTGCCGTCAGCTTCGATAACGAAGTCGGGCATATAATATTCAACTTCAACACTAAAGGGAGTTCCCTGAACTTCAGCTTTCTGACCTATGATTACGTCAGCCTGAACGGTTGAGTTGTCTGCTGTGTTTTTAACTTCAAGGATGAGACTTTTGTATTTGTCTGATACTTCTTTGGGAACATTCACTTTTCTTTCTTTCGGAGCGTTCATGCCTGAGTGGGGATCTGCATCTGCGGTGCCTGCATGGGGATCAGCCGGTTGAGCGGATTCTGCTGCGGGAGCCTGCTGTTCCTTTGCTTTGTCTTTATCGACAACGCCCTGAGAACAGGAGAAAGCGAACACGGAAGCAATAAACAGTGTGATTATTTTTTTCATGGCATCCTCTTTAATAGAAGTTGGTACGGAGTGGGAGGGATTTGAACCCTCGATACGGTTTAATGCCGTATACTCGCTTAGCAGGCGAGCGCCTTCGGCCTAGCTCGGCCACCACTCCCAAGAGAAAATATAAAACGGAGGAGGTAGGATTCGAACCCACGGAGCGCTCACACGCTCAACGGTTTTCAAGACCGCCTCCTTAAACCAGACTCGGACACTCCTCCGTGTAAGCAGGGGATATTTATAAGATATTCCCGACAATTTTTCAAGCACTATTTGACATAAAAGTAAATTTTTTTTATCAAGCGGTTATGGCGTTTTTGCGAACCTCTCTGGATTCGCGCAAAATCTTCCACTGCCCATCTTCTGTTACCAGAGCTGTTTTTGAATAATACGAGACAAGACTTGCGCCTTCGTGGATGTACTCTATGTACTTCACCTCGGCAAGCCCTCCTTTTTCCTGCTCGGCAACGATTTTCACCCCGGCATGGGTGCATCCGGCAGTCTGTTTTGAAAAGTGTTCGGAAAACGATTCTTCACTGAAAAAACGGCAAAGATCGCTGCGCTCGGAATAGAGGCTGAAAACGCCCCTTCCGTCAAGATTTCTGTAACATTCAGCCCGAAACTGAATGACCTCAGAAGGTGTCAGTGTCTCCGTCATATGCCCTCAGCCCGAAATAGCCTTCAATGTCTATGTCCACCTCTTTTCCGCCGGAAAAAAGGGATAGCCGTATCATCTCAAGCAGCTGACGAAACGTTCTTCTGTCCGTCGCGCTTACGAGACATACTTTATTATATCGTTGAATCAGGTTTTCAACATCGAAAATTCGAGAATATTTTTCCGGCTGCCCGCCATCGGGTACAATTCCCGTTGCCAGATAATCCCGCTCGAAATCTTCCAGCAGGTCTATCTTGTTCAGCACCAGTATCTTGTCCCTGTCTGAAAGCTCCAGCTCCGCCAGAATCAGCTCCACCGAACGCGCGCGGGCGTTGAATCCTTCGGACGCGATATCAAGCACATGCACAAGAAGGTCAGCCTCCGCAAGCTCCTCAAGGGTAGACTTGAAAGCTCCTTTCAGGTTCTCCGGCAAATCCCGTATGAATCCTACCGTATCGGTGATTATGACATCCTTCTCCTCCGGAAAACGTATCCTTTTGGAACTGGTGTCAAGAGTCGCAAACATAAGATTGTCCGCGTATACCTCGCTCTGGGTGAGACTGTTCAGAAGTGTTGACTTGCCTGCATTTGTATACCCGATGATAGACACCACAGGCAGTTCGTTTCGGTTTCTGCGTGAACGCATGGTCTCGCGGTTCTTCTCTATCTGTTTCAGCTTGCCCGAAAGAAAGGCTATCCTCTCGTTCACGCGTCTTTTGTCTATCTCAAGTTTGGTGTTACCCGGACCCCGCCCGCCGATACCACCCGTGAGTCTCGAAAGGGCGTCGTCCTTCGTCGTAAGCCTCGGCAGCAGATATTTCATCTGCGCAAGCTCAACCCGTATCTTGCCTTCGTTGGTCTTTGCACGCTTGGCGAAGATGTCCAGAATAAGCTGTGGACGGTCTATGATCTTCATGTCTGTGAAATCCGCTATGGAGCGTGACTGTGCAGGGGTCAGCGGGTTATCGAAAACAAGGAACTCCGCGCCTGTCTGCATAGCCTTTATAACGATATCTTTCAGCTTGCCGGAACCTATCACATATTTGGGGTGTATCTGGTCTTTAACCTGAATGACGGTTTCGGTTATCTCCATATCGGCGCTGCGGGCAAGCTCCTTCAGCTCCGCCATGTTGTCCTCGCCAAAGTTTTTAGACTTGTAACAGCCCACAAGCAGCGCATACGGCTTATCCTGCACCTTGTGCAGTTTTTTTGTCTTGGACGATATCTCGCTGTCCAGTTCTGCTATGAAGTGTTCATAGTCTGTTTTCTGCCTGTAAACGTCGGTATCCGGCAGATATGCGTACATGCTGTCGGCATCCGGCGGCAGAAGATGTGCCGTTTTCAGCCCGTTCGGGTTGCCCTGCGGGTCAAAATATACAGCGGTAACACTGTCCAGCCGCAGAAGCGCAAGGTCGGTGATGTCGTCCTCGGTGATGTTCTCACGGTACAGGTGGGTATGCAGAAGCCTTATGCCGCGCAGGTTTCCCGGTACAAGCCGGAAACGTGACAGCGACGGAATGAACAGTCCGCGGGTATCGCCCACTATGACAAATTCCACCGAGCCTTTTCTGTCGGCAAGAACGCCAACCTGTCTGTTTATCTCCATGGAAATCGAACAGAGCGCCTTCGCAAGTTCCGGCTGAATAACCTCCAGCGTGCCCGCTTTGCGCCCGTATAAATTCTCAAGTCTCTTTATCTGCTGGGGCTTCAGCCCTATGATATTTCCGTGTAGTATTTTCTTTACTCTCCGTATTTAAAGACTGCCGCGCACGCGCCTTCCGAGGAAACCATGCAGGGACCCACGGGGCTGTCCGGTGTGCAGGCTGAACCGAAGAGGGGACATTCGCTGGCTCTTATGTAGCCTTTCAGAACCTCTCCGCATCTGCATCCGGGGGTTTCCTTCTCCCCTTCAAGACTGATGCCGAATTTCTCAAAAGCGTCATATTCTTTATATTCCGGTCTGAATGCCAGACCGCTGTTATCTATCCATCCGATGCCTCGCCACCAGCATCCCTGTTTCTGATACACGGTATTCAGTATGTTCTGGGCTTTTTTATTGCCCTCTTCCGAAACAACCCTGCCGTACATGTTTTTCACTTCAAAGTGTCCGCTGTTTACCTGACGCACCATCTCAAGGATGGATGAAAGCACGTCCACAGGCTCGAATCCGGTTATCACGGCCGCCATGTTATGCGCAACCATCGGATCGTAAAGTGATGTTCCAGTGACAACGGTGACGTGACCGGGGCAGACGAAACCGTTTATGTTCAGGTTTTCGTCGTCGAGGAGGATGCCGAGCACCTCAGGCATGGTCTTGTTATAGGGTGTTACGGACACGTTCTTAACGCCCTGCTGCTTGGCAACCAGAGCAACGGATGCAACGGCAGGCGCTGTGGTCTCGAAACCGATACCGATGAATACTGTTTCCCTGCCTGTTTCCTTTGCCACCTTTATAGCGTCCAGAGGAGAAAACACTATGCGGATATCCGCACCTGCGCTTTTAAGCTCCTGCAAATTCTGTCCCCTGCTGCCGGGTACCTTCATCATATCGCCGAATGTGGTGATAACCGCGTCCTTTTCAACCAGTTTGAAGATACCGTCTATCTCGCACTGTGGCGTAACACAAACGGGGCAGCCTGGTCCTGAGACCAGTTCTATGTTCTTCGGAAGTACGCTGCGGATGCCGAATCTGGCTATCGCCATTGTATGACTGCCGCAGACTTCCATGAATCTGTATTTTTCTGTGGCTTCCCTCTTTATCTGTTTTATGAGAGCGACGCACAGCTCCTTGTCTCTGAATCCCTCAACGAGCTTCATCCGTTTCCATCCTGTCCATCTCGTCCGCAAGCTCTGAGAGCGCCTCAAGGGTCTTGATAGCCTCTTCTTCGTCCATCTTCGCGAGTGCCATTCCGGCGTGCACCATCACCCAGTCGCCGATGACGACCTCGTCGGGCAGCATCATCGTCGATACTTCGCGTTTTATTCCGGCTATGTCAACCACAGCGGAATATTCGTCCATTGTAACTATCTTTCCGGGAAATCCAAGGCACATAGTCCCCCTCCTTAAAAAAATCAGACTGCCGCGTCTTAATGCTCCCCGCAGAAACGTCTTTGCGAGTGAGGCGAAGCAATCTCATATTATATTCTGTAATATCTTCTATGCGGCGTACCGCTTAAACTTCTGTGTATCAGCGCGGCAACAACTCCGGCAGCAAACCCGCCTATATGAGCCAGAAATGCCACACCGGAACCGCTGCCAAGCACTCCGAGAAATTGCATTCCAAGCCACAAAAGCAGGTATATCACCGCGGGAATATCCATTACGCGGATGAAAAACGGCAGCAGAAACAGTGTCCGCACCTGCGACTGCGGAAAATATATGAGATATGCGCCCATAACACCGGCAAGAGCACCGCTGGCTCCGACCATGGGTATCTGCGAAGCTGTATCGGAAAGTACCTGAACACCTGCGGCGCACAAACCGAACACAAAATACATAATGGCAAAACCAAAATGCCCCATCCGCTCTTCCACGTTGTCGCCAAAGATGAACAGAAAATACATGTTGCCAAGAATATGCATAAACCCGCCATGCATGAACATATGCGCTATCAGCGGAGTAACCTTTTCGGAGAAGGGCAGAACTTCTGACGGCATGAAAAGATTGCGGGCTATCAGTCCGTATTCCATGATGTACTGGTTGGGATGCGGGTTCACTCCCATATACATCATCCAGAAAACAACAACGTTTATCAGTATTATACCCCATGTTACGACGGGGTATATTCCGGTTTTAAAGGAATCCGACAGTGGAAACAATATGGCACCTGTTACAGTCTTATAATTTTGTCCGCAGCAAAAAGTCTGTTGGCAACTGTAAGTGCGTCCGTCACTTTGCCCGCTTTCAGCTCGTCCACCAGATTAAAATAGTTAAGACAGGCTCCGCACGCAAGGACTTCTACACCGAGGGACTCAAGCTCTTTCACCATTTCAGCCGTCTCAAGATTGAGAGTTACCATACGTACGCTGTTGTTAACGAATATCACTGTTTTAGGCAGTGGGTTTACATGTTTCAGATTGCCGATGAAGCCTTTCATAAGCATCTTACCAAGCTCCTGTTCTTCGCTGCCGACACATTCACCGGTAACGAATACCACTGCATTGGCAGTGCTTTCCGATTGTTTTTCAGCAATGGCGCAGTCGTACCCCTTTGCGGCATCTATCTGATAGCAGCCGCCATCGAGCTCCTTAACGGAGACAGTGCAGCCGTTTGCCTCGCAGAAATTCTTTACGTTTATGCTTGAGCCTTTGTTGTCCACGGCTATGGATACAACGCCCTCTGTTATTTTATCAAGTTCAGCCTTCATCAGCAGAACAGGCTGGGGACATGCCATCCCTCTTGCGTCTATCATTTTTTTCTCCTTAATAAATATTAAATTAATACTTATTGCCGCTATTCATATCAGAATTTATCATATACGCATCCGACTGCAATCTTACGTCGCGGTCTCCTTTGGATGCGTAGATGAAATAATAGTAGTCCTGTGAAGACTCACGTTTAACACACGAATAGACCAGTGTAACCGAATCCCAGCCTTCAACAATACATTCTTTAACTTTTTCACCTTTTACACATGGCGTCTTTATATCCGGTTTATCAGGCTTGCAGGTCTGAAGAGCCGCTTTTTCACCATCAGAAACGTGATCTTTATCAAAAATCCCCGTCAATCGGTCAAACTGCCTGTTAATGAAATTATCGGGTTTACTCCCGTTCATAAAACCGGCTGTCGCCATTAAACACCCAGTAAGAAGGAACGGTATAACGGCAAAAAACACAATTTTCCCCATCATCTCCTCAAATGTCCCTAAGTATCAGACAAATTCCGGAAAAAACGTTACCATTTTACAGGTTTTGTGTGACAGGCGGTACAAAGCGTATTTTCGGGCACCTTAGCAGTCTGCCTCATTTTATCATGGCAGGTGAAACACACACCCTCTTTCGTCTTTTTGATGGGCTCGTTCTCTTTAACGCCGCCTTCGTGGCAGGCTCCGCAATCCAGTTTAGCTTCAAAATGCAGCCTGTGGTAAGCCTTTAATGAACTGTTCTCTTCCGCCTGTTTGTCGAACTTGTCCAGAAGTCTGAACTTGTTACCCTCGTAAAGCAGGCTGAAACTCCACGCCGCAACAAACACTATTACGATGGATGCCAGACTGCGTATCAGTACCTTTTTAACATTTTTTTCCTGAGCGCTCATCGGTTCTCCCCTGTGCAATGAATATCCTATAGTTATAATCAATCGCAGTGGGAAAATCCATTAAAGAATGAAGGAAGGAGAACAGATTGCTTCGGGCTATGCCCTCGCAATGACGGAGAAAAGTGACATGCAATTTAAATTGTCTTTTAGAAGCGAGCAGTTAAAGGCGTTTGTTCTCCTGAATTTTGGTGGTTAGATGCAAGTTATACAAGGAAGAACGAGAGAGAGGGCTGCGAGCATACACACAAGTATGTGAGCAGTTCCGAGCGAGAACTGACTACGTAGAACGCTGCATATAAGCGTCAAAAAAAAGGGGCGGTTTAAAACCGCCCCTCAGTGATTACTTCTTGTGGCAAGTGTTACAGGAAGTCTTAGCCTTCCTCTCTTTGTGACACTTGATGCAAAGTTCGTCGTGGAAGACGTTTTTGGTGCCTTTAACTTCTTTCACTTCAAACTTGAGAACGCCGGGTTCGCTGTGGCAGTCCGCACATGCAACCCTTTCAGCGTGACCTTTGTGATCAAAGATAACTGCGGGTTTTGTGGGAGCCGGAACGTGACGCTCTGCAAGGTTTATGGTTTCAGAACCTTCAAGCATTGCCATGTCTTCGGCAGTGTTCACGGGACCTGCGGGTTTTGCTTCCTCTTTAGGTTCCTCGTGTTTTTTCTGCTGTGCATGTTCCTCTACCTTTTCAACAGGCGGAGTCCATGTGTCGATGGCTGTTGCAAGCTCAGTAACCTTGTCAAACATCATATCGAAGTATTCGGGGTTGTGAATGCCTTTTGAGCCGTCGTTTTCCAGAATACGGAGGATGTTTTTCATTTCATTGTAGACAGCAAGTTTGCCTGCGGGCATACCTTTAATCTGTGCCGCGTATTTGTCACGTGTGGACTTAGCCTGAGCCAGTTTCTGAACATATGCAGACTGAGTCTCTTTCATAATGTCGCTGTAGCTGGCATCGTGACATGAAGCACAGGTTTCGGGTGTGGGCAGAGTGGCTGTGTCTGCGTGGCAGTCTGAACACTGAAGATCAGCCATGTACCATGCATCGCCCTTAACAGATTTGGAGTAAGTGCCCTGCTGAACGCCTTTCTGCATAGTGTGGCACACTGCGCAGTTGTCGTTTGCAGGAACTTTTGCAACGTTTCTGTTTTCGTCGTGGCATTTGAAGCAGGTTTCCATCTTGGGTTTATGGTTTTTAACGCCTGCGTGACCGATGCCAAGGTGACAGTCAAAGCAGGTTACGCCTGCCTGATAGTGTTTAAGGTGATCGGGATTAACGCCGATGGGACCTTCTTTCATTATATCGGGTCTACCGAATTTTTCACGGTATTCCGGATTCACAACATCGTCGATAGGTCTGAACTCGCCAAGAACCTTGATCATAGTGTTGCGTCTGATTTTCCTGTTGAAATCGTCAGAGTGGCAGAAAACGCACGAATCCAGAGATGCGCCATGTGCGGCAGCTTTAGGATCGGTACCGTATTCTGTCAGATGCTTAATGACATCTTCTTCAGACGTAAAAATTTCATGATAAAGGCTTCTCATGCCGGCAACAACGTGGGCATCTAAATAACCCTGTATGCCGGGAGCCCCGTGACAGTCGAGACAGCCAACGCCGACCTCGCTGTGGATACCTTTTCTGAAGGAATAATACTCGCCTCTTACCTCGACAGCCTCTTTCGGGTGGCAGGTTTTGCAGAACTCAGGCTTGCTTGTAGCATGCATCATCTGCAATGAGCCGTAACCGCCGACCACGATTATCACAGCCAAAATCAAGGTAAAAATGAGAGGATCTTTCCTGCTAAACTCTTTCAGCTTTTGCCACATGGCAACCCCCTAGATAAAGCAGAAAGGGCGGACACCCGTTAAATGTCCGCCCCATCATTATTTTTGATATTATGCAACGAAAAGAAGGATAAGAGCTACAACAAGTGCATAGATAGCAAGTGATTCGATCAGTGCAAGACCGATGATCATTGTTGTAGAGATTTTACCAGCAGCGCTGGGGTTTCTGGAGATACCTTCAACAGCACCTTTGATAGCGTTACCCTGACCGATACCGGTACCGAGAGCCGCAACACCGATAGCAAGACCTGCACCGATGTATTTTGCCCATGAAGCGTCTGCAACAGCACCTGCTTCAGCAGCGGAAGCTACGCCTGCAACTGCGAAAAGTGCAGCAACAGAAAGAACGATTCTTACAAGTTTAGACATTTTGTCCTCCGTGTTAATTATATCTCTTAGTGTGCTTCTTCAAGTGCACCACTGATATAGATCATAGAAAGCATCATAAATACGTAAGCCTGAAGCAGACCTGTGAAGATGCCCAGAAAGAACATGGGCAGCGGCACAAGGAAAGGAACAAGCATGAAAAGGATGATGATAACGAGGTCTTCACCGAAAATGTTACCAAAAAGCCTCATAGACAGAGAAAGGGGTCTTGCAAGGTGCCCGATAAGCTCAATGATGAGCATCAGAGGCGCAAGCCATGAAACCGGTCCGAGGAAATGTTTAATGTAATGCGAGCCGTGTGTCTTTATACCTATATACTGGTATAAAACAAAAACAACCAGAGCGGGAGCAACGGTTGAGTTAAGGTTTGAAGTAGGTGCAAGGAAACCTGGAATCAGACCAAGCAGGTTTGAAAATGCCACATAAAGACCGATACCGAAGATAACGGGAATGTAAGGTCTTCCGTGGTGTCCCATAACGTCGTCGCACATTCCGTAGATAGATTTGACCAGAAGTTCAACGGCGTTCTGACCTCTGCCCGGAACTTCAGCCTTTGCGCGGAGCGCGAAGCTGCCAAGAGCGAGGCATACAAGAACAACTATGAACGTCATGACAACGTGCCAGTAGGTATGGGAAAAGCCCATGCCGAAGAGCATGGATACATTAAGCGGGTGTTCCATCATTCTTCCCCTTTATATTGTTATATATCGCAACAATCGGCACACACACGGGCAGGATAGTAAGCCCGACCAGCATACCTGTAACGTTTAAATTAAGCGGCACTATACAGTACCACGCAAACACGCCAGAAGCCAGAAGCCTGAACATTCCCCAGAGAACCATCAGACCCGCCCTGCCTTCGTCAACAACTCTCCGCACCCCCTTTGAAAGGTAACGGAAGTTTACAGCACCCAGCAGAAAACCCGCCACAATGCCGTTACAAAACACAGGTTCAAATAGAAACGTGAATACTGTATACAATATTCCGCAAAAAATCAATGACAGAATTAATATTTTATTTTCGATCTTCATCGTCTAACAAGTCGGTCTTCTTCAGAAAGTAAACCATGTTTTTAAATCCGGCTATTATCCCGCAGATGAGAAACAGCAGAAAAAGCCATGGTTTCGTGCCGAATGTTTTGTCCAGCCACCAGCCCATGGCGCCGCCGATGATAACCGAGAACGCCAGTGATGTACCCACCGAGCTGGCGTTCGCCATTGTTTTTACAAACTTGTCCACCTCTCTCTTTTTCGACATATATTATTACGCCGTTTTAAAGAGCTTTGAGGCTTTCAAAGTGTGCTTTTGCCGTCTTTTCAAGGTCAGCCTCAGTATGAGCGGATGAAACAAACATCGCCTCAAACTGGCTGGGAGCAAGGTTTACGCCACGGTTGAGCATCTCGTGGAAGAACTTGGCATATTTTTTAGTATCAGATTTCATTGCATCCTGAAAGCTGTCAACGCGTCCCTCTGTGAAAAACATACAAGCGAGCGATTCAACGCGGTTGAAAGCATAATTGAGACCGAGTTTCTTACAGTTGTCAGCCATTGCGTCGTAAAGAATATCCGACTTTGCTTTAAGATTTTTATAGAAGTCCGGTTCGGACAGTTTTTTAAGCATTGTGGTACCCGCTGCGGTCGCCAGAGGGTTGCCGGAGAGTGTTCCCGCCTGATAAACGGGTCCTATGGGCGACATCATCTCCATTATCTCGCGTTTTCCGCCGAACGCTCCCACGGGAAGTCCGCCGCCTATAATCTTGCCCATTGTAGTAATGTCAGGCATCACACCGTAATACTCCTGCGCGCCGCCTTTCGCAATACGGAAGCCTGTGATGACCTCATCGAAAAGAAGCACTATGCCGTCGCTGTCGCAAGCCTTGCGAAGGTCTGCGAGGAAGCCGTCTTTCGGCAGAACAAGTCCCATATTGCCCGCAACGGGTTCAACAAGAAGACATGCTATCTGACCCTTATTCTCTGATATCAGTTTCTTAACTGATTCTATGTCGTTGTATTGTGCTATCAGTGTGTGTTTCGCGAAATCTTCCGGCACTCCGGGGCTTGAGGGCTGGTTAAATGTCAGAAGTCCGCTACCGGATTTAACGAGCAGACTGTCCGAGTGACCATGGTAGCAGCCTTCAAATTTTATTATTTTATCGCGTTTCGTATAGGCGCGGGCAAGGCGGATGGCACTCATAAGAGCTTCCGTGCCGGAGCTGACCAGACGCACCATCTCAACGGAGGGAACCATATCGCAGATGAGCTTTGCGATGTCCAGTTCAGCCTTTGTGGGCGCACCGAAACTTGTGCCTAGTTCAGCAGCATGTTTAACAGCATTTATTATATCGTCGTCTGCGTGACCTGTTATCATAGGTCCCCATGAACAGACGTAATCTATATATTCTTTTCCGTCTTCGCTGAAGATTTTAGAGCCTTTTGCGCTTTTAACAATGACAGGGTCGCCGCCTACGGAACCGTATGCGCGCACGGGGCTGTTAACGCCGCCGGGAATAAATTTTTTGGATTCTTCGAAGATATTCATCGTCATCTCCCGAAATAGATTTGTGCAGATAATACAAGATATGGATGCGTCTCTCAACTGTTAACTTGGAAACGCGCGCATTTTAATCCCCGCACAGGATTTCACCTGAGAATATATAATGAATTAACTAAACTTTCTATTTCCGGAAAAACAATATAGCTAGCATCGCAATTACTACGTTTTTACAGATATAAAAAAATTTAAGCCTTTTATTATAAGATAAATAGACCTTAGTCGATTAAAATTCCATGCAATTAATGTTGCGCACCTTATGAACCATGGTAAAATTCATCCACAGGGTGACACTTATTTTTTTGCTTATTGGAGGCTCCTGCATGTCGAAAACCATCGCAATCGAGCCGCTGACACGGATTGAAGGGCATCTCAAGGTTGAAACGCACACCGATAACCAGAGAGTGACCGACGCCTTTATCAGCGGACAGATGTACCGCGGCTTTGAAAAATTCCTTGAAAACAGACATCCGGTTGACGCGGCGAGAATAGCCCAGAGAGTGTGCGGCGTGTGCCACGAGGTTCATGGCGTTGCGTCTGTTATCGCACTGGAAGATCTTTACAACAATCCTTCTCCCCGAAACGGACATATTCTGCGGGATATGATTCTCGGTCTTCACCTTATCACAGACCATTTTCTTCATTTTTATACTCTTTGCGTACCGGATTTCGTGGATTTCACGCAAATACTTAACTATAACGGCGGGGACACGGAGATTCTGGCACTTAAAAACTGGGTTGCAAAAACCAAACCTCAGTTCGTTCTGAAACGTAACGCCGGAAACTATATAACGCACACCTCAACGGCACTCGGTATCGTTGCGAACTATTTTCAGGCGCTGAAGATACGCAGCATGGGTGCTTCCGGCATGGCAATAATCGGCGCGAAGGCTCCTTTCTCCCACGCGGTTCTGCCCGGCGGTATAACCACTGACATAACACCTGATAAGCTGATGTATTATCACAACGTGCTTGAAAAGGTGAAACACTTCACTGTCAACTGCTACATACCGGACGTGATGGCGGTTGCGAAGCACTTTAAAGAGTATTTCAATATAGGGGTCAGCTACGGCAACTTCTACTCAAACAAAACCTTCTCAGCACTGGGCAAGCCTATATTCGAGAGCGGGATCATATTAAACGGCAACAGGGAACCATTTTCCATGGCGAACGTTAAGGAATATCTCGACACCTCGTTTTACGACGGCAGCGGCAACCCCAACCCTAAGAAGAAGGACGCGTACAGCTGGACAAAATCGCCCAGATATAAGGGCGAACCCGTAGAGGTTGGACCTCTGGCAAGGCTTATCATCGGCAATAACGGCTATTTCAACGGCATGATGAAAAAGCTGGGGGCACCCGTAAAATCCTCCACCATGGCGCGCCACGTTGCGCGGGCGGCAGAAACCCGTATCCTCCTTGATCACATGTATAATCTTCTTGATTCATATCGTTTCGGTGAACCGACAATAAGACAGGTGGATTTTGCCAAAAAAGTAACCGGAAAAGGCATAGGGCTTTCTCTGGCTGCGCGCGGCGACCTCATCCACCAGATAGAGGCGGTCAACGGCAAGATAACCAGATACAACATGATAGTGCCAAGCACATGGAACTTCGGTCCCGCGGCGAACGGCAAACGGGGCGTGGTTGAACAGTCTCTGGTCGGAACACCGGTTGCATACAGTTCGGAAAACTCCATCGAAGTTGGCAGGGTGATAAGAAGCTATGACCCCTGCACAGCCTGTTCCGTGCATTAAGGGGATACATCATGAACATGACAAGACGGCAGTTTCTGGAAAACTGCGCAAAGGTTTCATCCATGGTGTTCGGTTCCTGTGTGTTCACCAACGAAATAGCAGAGGGTTTCACACGCCTTGCCGAATCGAAACGCCCCCAGCTGATATTCATCCAGTCACAATGCTGCACAGGATGCAGCATCTCCGCGACATACGGCAATGAAGAGGATTTTATCAACTTTATAAGCAATATAGTGCGTCTACAGGTGCATCCCAACCTCTCTTTCAGTCAGGGTGTCGATTATATGCGCTCCATCATAGAGGTTTCAAATTCAGGTCCATTCTATCTCGTATGTGAAGGCTCCATCCCCGCCGGAATGAAAGAGGCGTGCATATTCAACGACGAGCCGATGTACGACTATCTCCATAAGCTCATGAAAAAGGCGGCGGCGGTTGTTGCTTCGGGTACATGCGCCTGCTACGGCGGTATTCCGGCATCCAACCAGAACGTCACCGGAGCCATCCCCATTGACGAATACATGAGGCGGATGAAGGTTAACAAGCCTCTGATAAAGATTCCGGGATGTCCCATAAACCCGGACAGGCTCCTCGGCACGGTGGCTTACATCGTCGCAACGGGCAAGATACCCGAACTTGTGAAAGGGGTGCCGAAAAAATACTATCCCGACCTGATACACAACCAGTGCGGACGCTATCAGGCGTTCAATCAGGGACACTATACGAAAAATTTTGAAACGGAAAAGCTGAACTGTCTGCTGAAAAACGGGTGCAGAGGTCCCGTGACCTATTCCGACTGCCCGACAAGAAGATGGAACGGCAAAGTAAGCGTCTGCATCGAAAGCAACGCACCATGCATAGGCTGCATACATCAGGAATTTCCGTTCAGAACGGCACTCTACCTTGAGGAAGAGTCATTCAAAGACCTCACATGGTCTGAAATGAAAAAAAAGATGGAGAAATAGCCGTGAAACAAGACTTTAAACAATCAATAAAATTCCGCGCGACACTCTATATTCTCGCCCCGCTGCTTGCGATATTCTCCGTTCTAATCGTTATGGACATGCGCAAAAACTCACTCACAAAGACCGCCATGAATCAGTATATGGACTACCTGAAAGAGATGATATTCATGTCTACCTACGACTCGCTGAAAAAGGGAAACATGACCCTGTTCAGCGAACTGCTGACAGAGATAGGCGACTACGAACTGGTGAAAGAGTTCTCACTGCTCACGCCGCAGGGCGTGGTGCGCTACTCGTCCCACCCCGAATCTGTGGGAAAAACTGAAGACCTGTCTCACGCATCTCAGGACAAAGAGGTGCTTTATGTGGAGAACGGCACGACAACCTTCTACTATCCGGTGACAACTGCACAGTATTGTCTGCGCTGCCACAGGGAATGGTCGGAAGGCAGCGTAAACTCGTTCTATAAAGTTTCCCTGGACTCGTCCTCCATCTCAAAAATCGAAACGGCTTCATGGATAAACAATATACTGCTGCTGGTCGCGGGGGTTTCCCTCGTCGTAATACTCATAGCCGTCATGCAGAAGCTGGTTTTTGAAAGGCTCCAGAAGGCTAACGATATAATGGATGACCTCTGCTCCGGTCAGGGCGATCTCACCATTGAGATGAAGGTGAGGCGCATGGACGAGATAGGCACCCTCAGAACCAAGATAAACAATTTCATAGGACACCTGCGTGAGATGATTTCAGAACTGAAAGACAAAATAGAGGACGTTGACGGCGACGTATCCCACATCCGCTCGTCCATGGACACAATCAACGGCTCCGTTCAGGAAAACGTTTCAAGCATCGCCACCATATCCGCGTCTTCCGAACAGGTTTCGGCAACTCTTCACGACAACATACACAATCTCTCCGCCATCACCGACAGCGTGAACGAAAAGAAAGAGGCGATATCGTCTTCGCTGAATAATGTAATGGCGATAACCGGAATGATAAACGAAATGACGTCTTCGGTGGAAGCCCTCAGCAAGACCATATACGCCCTTGAACAGCGGTCAAACGACATCAACAGCATAACCAATCTCATCAACGAGATTGCCGACCAGACAAACCTGCTTGCACTGAACGCAGCCATAGAGGCGGCGCGGGCGGGAGAAGCCGGACGCGGATTCGCTGTTGTTGCAGACGAGATACGCAAACTTGCCGAGCGCACCACAAGCGCCACTAACGACATAAAGTCGATAGTTTCGGACAACACAAAGATAATCACAGGAATCGTGAGCGAGATAGACCGCAACAAAGACCACGCCCAGAGCATGAATCAGGGCATCACCGACATTCAGGATTTCACCAGAGAGGTTGAAAAGACGATGGAGGACATTACCAGAAACATCGTCAACCTGACTCAGATGATGACCCAGAGTATTTCGGCACTGGAAGTGACGCTGAACAGCATCGAAAACGTGAACGACAACATGGCGCACACAGGCAAGGTGTCAAACAGCATAGCGGAAACTTCGAGATATCTCGGTGAAAAAAGTTCTCACATGCGTGCTATAGCAGACAAATTCAAAACACGATAGAAAACAGACAGGGGCGGATTTTCCGCCCCTGTTTTATTTAATTCAAAATCATAAATTTACATCTCGAATCAATTAGCTCCTCCGCAACATGATAAGTTAATAGATTGACAAAAAGCAAATATACTATTAGATTATTTCGACATAAAGGAAAGTATAGGAAAAATATGCTAAACACAATTTATTTAAAAATTTCAAAAATATACAAAGAAAAACAAAAAATTATCATAAATTACAGTGCATTTATGCTGTTGACTGGGATATGTCTTATTTCCTTAACAAACAAAAATGACGATAACAATAAACTATTATTATTTTTTAATAACTTAGGCTTCAATTTACTAAGCGTTGCAATAGTAGGAATCCTTCTTGGTTTTAAAGATTGGAGAAATTATTTCCAAGATAGACTATCTGACATAGTTCTCGGAAAATCATATATTAAAAATTTGAGTAAAGAACAACTAATCAACTTACAAAATGACACAATAAAAGCATATTTTGAAACTGACAGTGTTGAACGAGAAGGCAGCTTCTTAAATTATTTTCACCAAGAAATTAGAAGTTTAATTGGCGCTCCGTTTAGAGAAAATATTAATCTTATCATTAATGTTGCGCATAATGAGCAAGATAACATTGTCCACTTTAACGAAACCATAATTTATGAATGCAGAGAAGTAGGAGGAATAATCCAAGACTCAGTAAGATGGGTACCAAGACCAGATGAGTTTCATAAAATAGAAAACCTCCTCATTGTTATTAAATGCCCGACAAAATACAAAAACAAATGTAATTCAAATTGCTCAACCTGTGGAGAAGAAATAGTTTTATTTGATTCATCTAAAGAATCCGAAAAATGTTTAGAGAAAGCAGTTTCAGTTCCACTTGATGCGTACAAGAATATTGATGGTCTATTTGTTAAGATATTGAGTAACTATCAAGTTAATGTTAACAAACACATCACATGGCAAATGGCACATCCAACCAAAGGCATCAGTTTAGTCATCAGGTATCCTGAAACTTATGTAATGGCTCATGATATTTTTGGAATGACTAGAGAAAAGTTAAATATTATTGATTCAAAAGGATTATTTAATTTAACCTATAATGATTGGATACTTCCGTATAATGGAGTTGTTTATCAATTGATCAAAAAAGGTTCCTGATATTATATAAATAAAAAATACATATTGTAATCTAAAACAACTTCAGGACTGAATTTCAGCCTAAATCACAATCCTATCGTTTTTGTTATATATGAGGGGCGGATTTTCCGCCCCTGTTTTATTTTAAGGTCTGGTGATTGCAGGTGTCGGGAAATCTATGGGCGTATGGTGATACGTCGCCGTAAGCATCCATTTACCGTCCTTCACAGTGAAAAAGCCGTATTCCCCGAAACGCCTGTCACCAGCAGCGTTAAGAGCCATATAGTTGCTCAGTCCTATATATTTCCCCGCAAACGTGCTTATCTGCCCGCCGAGGGTTGATGCGGAATCGTTCACAAAACCGCCGTATGCCAGCGCGCCTATCCACACGGAATCCCAAGCGGTATAAGCGTATGTGATGGGGTCGTATCCCAGTTCTTCATGCAGTTTGTCCCTCACTACCATTCTGGATATGGGTTCCGGAACAGTTTTGCTGCCGACCTCTATAATGGAATAGATGGCGCATGTAAAACCTGTATCCTCTGCGAAATTTGCAGCCTTATCTGAATCGAACAGAGAATCGTTTTTAGCAAATCCGTCACCGCCGTACCATGAGGCACCTTTAAGAACCGACGACCCTGAGGCATATTCAAGTATCTGCGTACCCTCTTCATACGAAAGAAGAAGCACAGCACTTTTTCCATCAGCCGAAGATGCCACGGCATCCTCTGCACTGTCAGCCGCCGCCCTGTACGAAGTTTTATTATCCGGTTCATAGGCTACGGACGCCTTGACTGTCAGTCCTGCCGAAGCAAGATCGGCAGATACACCATGCGCCAGTTCCCAGCCCCATGTATCGTTTCTGTATATTATTGTTATATCAGTTTTTCCGTCCTCTTTCAGAAGCATGGTGAGAGCGCTTGCCATCTCCGTGTCGGAAAGGATAAACCTGTAAAGATTATCTCCGCTCACTGCCAGCGCGTCGGAGGTCGCCGCGGGGGATATGAGCGTCATACCGTATGAATTGAGATATGGCAGAAGTGCCTCCGCAACGGAACTGCTGATAACGCCTGTCACCAGAGTTATCCCTTCATCGTGCAGTTTTTTAAGTGCTGCGACAGCCGTATCGGGATCTGTAGCTGTGTCTTTAACTGAGAGCACTACCCTGTTGGACGAACCGTAAAACGCATAATAGCCGTTTATGGAATCTGCAGCATCCTCAATGCCTTTCAGTGCGGACATACCTGCCTGTGCCAGCCCGCCGGTTTTCGGCACCAGAACTCCCAGCTTTATTGTTCCGCCGGGCACATCCGGCAGGCTGATCCCTGAGGAGGAAATGGCGATTATCTGCGGGGTGACGCCAGAGAAGGTATACGCATATGTGATCTGCGATTCGGAAGCGCTTATCACCTGATGAAAGCTGTATCCGCTGTCCTCTTTATCCCCTGCCGCAGTCAGTTCGAGCCGCCCGCTGACTCCGGCAAGACCGGGTTCAGTATTGCTTGTCACATCGAAAATAGCCTGAATAACATCGTTCGCAGAAGCGGACGCGCCCTTTTCCATCAGCCCCAGTCCGATAAGCCATGCTGCATCGTACCCGATCAGCGATGAAACATTGGTAACACCGTCGTTCATGGTATATATCTTTTCTCGCAATGCTCTGTCAGGAATAACCTTTTTAGGCATGGCGAGGGCTTCCTCATCAACTGTGAACTCTGGACTCATAAGGGACACGGCAGCGGCAAAGTCGGCAGCATCGGCATTTGCAAAAAATATGCTCTGGTTTGCGTTTCCGTCACTTCCGTACCATCTTACGTTTTCAAGTGTTGTTCCCCGCGCCGCATCAAAAAGAGCCACCGACTCTTCCAGAGAAGAGAGCTGAACCGCAACAGCAGAGGCTCCGTAGTTTGTTACGGCTGTGTCAACAGCAGACTTCATCTGCGCAACAAGGGTTGAAAAGTCCTGTGTTCCTGCCGGATATGTAAACGAAGCCTCAACACTGCCGCCAAGAGCAGTAAACTCTGTGCGCACAGCTGCTGAAAGCTCATTTCCGTAGTTATTGTCAAGATTGACCGTGATTAGCCTTGTGTGCCCTTCGTGGTTCATCATCATGGCAAGCCCTTTCGCCTGATTTTCATCGGACGGGGCGAGTCTGAGGAGGTTATCGCCGGCGATTGCCAGAGAAGGAGCCGTACTGCTGCTTATGAGCAGTATGCCGTTCGAGTTTGCATAGTCCAGAACAGCCGCCGCTTCCGCACTGCTGCCGGGACCGATGACGAATTTTATGCCCTGCGCATGAAATTCTTTCAGTTTTTCAAGAGCTGTTGACGGGTCTGTGGCGGAATCAGCATAAACCACACTGAGACGCACTTTGGAACCCGACACTTCGAGGTGTCTGTTCGCGTCCTCTGCACCCAGCTTGACAGCAACCTCCATTCCTTTTCCGGTGGAAGCCATTGAACCTGTCAGAGGCAGGAGTGCACCGATCTTAACTGTTTCAGTGCCGTTGCCGCCGGAACTGCCCGAAAGCCCGCATCCCGCCAGCATAAAAACTGAAATGGTTAAAACACATATTAAAAGTAAAAATCGCTTCATAAAATTCTCCGTTGAAAGCTGAAAGTTACTTTAATATTAACACAAACAATACATTTTGTAACAGGTTTTGAGATAATGTCCGATACTATACCCCGTTTCTGAGTTTTTTTGGGGTGGAAAGGTTCCAGTTTCTATACGCTCTGTAAAAGGCGCTGACCTCAGAATAACCGAGCATAACGGAGATGTCCGAATCGGTCAGCCGCGTGTTTCTGATGTAATATTCCGCAAGGCTGCGCCGTACGTTTGCAAGCGCCTGAGAAAAACTTTTGCCCTCCCCTTTAAGGTAGTTTTGCAAAGTCCGCACCCCGACGTTCAACCTGCCCGCCACAAGCTCGATATTCACGTTTCTGTCGCCGATGTTTTTGAGTATCTCCTTCTCCACACGGCTGAACCATGATCCGTTGCCCATATCGCGCAGGATGGCGTCCGCCTGTGCTTCAAAATACTCCAGCATCGTGCGGTTAGCGTTATTCACAGGAATATTCAGCTCATCCTTTTTAAAGAAAACGGCGTTCTCCTGTTTTTCAAAAAAGATATGTTCACCGAAAAGCTCATGGTGCCTTGCGCAGTTTTTCACCCGCTTACAGGAAAACCAGACGTATGCCGGAATCACCCTCTGACCGAGTATCTGCGAAAGAACGTTGAGAATGGCGCTGAGATGCACCTCTGCATGGTGTGCCGGAACCGGGATGTTTTTATTTTCATTTATATACACGGCGAACTTATAGTATTTTCCGTCGTCGGTGAAATGAAATTTCAGAAACCTGCTGACAACCTGCTGATATCTGCTGAACTTCTCGATCATCTGCTTCAGGTTCGGCGTATTCAGAAGCAGATAACCCAGAAGTCCAAGCGACTGATAGGGCACGGACTGACCTATATCAAGCGCCAGATAAGGATTTTCTGTCTTTTCCATGCAATAGCGGAAAACAGCCGAAAGGTGACCGCTGTCAATTTTTTCGTTCTGAAAAACAGCTCCGTCCAGACCGGAAAACTCCAGCATCTCCTCAGCCAGAATCCCCGTGTTCGACTCAAGAGCTTTCAGAACATACTGAAACGTAATCCCGGATAAATCACCCATAGCTCACCTTTTCGTAAAATGTCAGTAATTATACATACAATACCATTAAAATATTAAGCGTTATTTTGTATAACAGCATAAAAACCAGAGGATATATAAAAATGTGTGACTGCAAAAAAGAGATTAAGGTTGACGAGAGCTATGTCAGCTTCAAAAACATAAACTGTTTCGGGAACGCGTGTCAGGTGGTGGACAACCTTCTGCGCATCCTGAAAGAACCGCAGTATGCAAACGCTTACTGGGAGCGTTTCGTGGGGCGCATACCGGAAGGTTATTACCTGCGCGACCCCCAGAAAGACCCGAAAGAGGAGCTGCTTTATCTGGTCTGTTCATGCGCGTCCATGATAGGCGAACTCTTCGACAGCGTTGAAGATGAAGACGCCATTCACGCACTTGAAAAATGCGAATCGGAATGCTGCTGACAAATATCTATTGTCAAACCGCCGACATCTGCTGATTTTAGTTGAAATACCGCTAAAAGGAGCCGATATGAAGACATTTCTCTCTTTCATCTGTTCCCTGTTCATGGCAGGGACGGTCTATGCCGGCGAATCTGTTACCTATAAATCAGACAGTAAAGAATATGAGGGCTATTATGCGCCCGCATCAAAAACAGCACCGCTGGTGTTCATTGTCCACGACTGGAACGGTCTGGACGGATACGAGATGCAGCGTGCTGCGATGCTCAATAAACTCGGCTATTCCGCATTTGCCGTTGATATGTTCGGCAAGGGGGTACGCCCAGAAGCCATAGAGGATAAAAAACGTCTTACGGGAGAACTTTACGCCGACAGAGCCAAAATGCGCAGACTGCTGAACGCCGGATATGAAGCGGCGAAGGCAAAGGGCGCTAACGTCGGCAACGCAGTTATCATAGGCTATTGCTTCGGCGGCACTGTTGCGCTGGAATACGCGCGCACGGGCATACCGCTGAAATCTTTCATATCATTCCACGGAGGGCTGGACACACCGCCTGACCAGAGCTGGACAACAGCAAAAGGCGAGGTTGTCATATTCCACGGGACTGCTGACACTGCTGTCAGCATGGACTCTTTCGCTGTTCTTGCAAAAGACCTTGAAAAAGCGGGCGTTAAGCACGAAATGCACACCTACAGCGGTGCTCCGCACGCGTTCACTGTATTCGGCGCGCCATCCTACCGCAAGGATGCCGATGAAAAATCATGGAAGCGCTTCACAGAATATCTGGCAGAGATATTTTAATTCGCTGACATAGATTTGCTTTGATTTTCAGAGCGTTTTGCACTATCTTGTACCCCATCAACCTTAAACGGAGGGGCACAATGATAGTTTCCGTCATCGGAGCAACGGGCTATACCGGATATGAACTCATCAAAATTCTGGTAAGACACCCGCGCTTCCGCATCGGACATCTTGTGAGCGAGACCTATGAAGGCAAGGCTTTCAGCGAGGTCTACCCCTATTTTAAGAACCTGTGCGATACCGTTATCATCGGCAGAGACTATGAAAAAGTCGCCGCAGAATCCGATGCGGTATTCCTCTGTCTGCCCCACGCGGCGGCACAGCAGGCGGCTGATTTCTTTAACGGCAAAGGCTTAATGGTCGTTGACCTCTCCGCCGATTTCCGGATAAAGGACGCACAGCTATACGAAACAGTCTACAAAACAAAACACCTCTTCCCGCAACTGCTTGAAAAAGCAGCATACGGCATACCGGAAATCTTCGGCGAAGAGATTGCAAAAACCGACATGGTCGCAAACCCCGGCTGTTATCCCACAACGGTGATAATGCCGCTATTCCCGCTCATAAAAGAGGGATTGATAGACGCTTCATACGTCATTGCCGATTCAAAATCCGGCACCACAGGCGCAGGAAGAAAGGCAGACCTTTCACTCTCTTTCAGCGAGGTGAACGAAGATTTCAGACCCTACAACATCTTCGGACACAGGCACAATCCCGAAATGAACCACATCCTTGAACGGACAGGAAAAAAGGCGGACGTCACCTTCACGGCACATCTTCTGCCCGTCAATAAAGGTATAGAGACCACCATCTACGCGAAAACCGATAAAAGCCTCGCAGAGCTTGCCTCATGCATGAAGGCTTTCTACAAAGACCGACGTTTCGTGCGCATCTATGACAACGGACACGTTCCGTCCATCAAAGACGTTGTCGATACAAATTTCATCGACATATCGCTCTTCGTTAAAGACGGCAAATTGATAATCGTGTCCTGTATCGACAATCTGATAAAGGGTTCAAGCGGCGCCGCCGTGCAGAACCTGAATGTCATGTGCGGTCTGGACGAGACGGCAGGTATACTTTAAAATAACTCAGACTGCCCCCGCAATGACGGCAGCGTCATTGCGAACCCACAAGAGCGGGTGCGGCAATCTCATCTGAAAAATCAGGAGACTACAATGATACAGAAGATAAACAAGGCGGGTGTATGCGCACCCCTCGGATTCCTCGCAAGCGCGGTAAATGCGGACGTTAAAGGAAAAGGTAAGGATAAAAAAGACCTCTGCCTCCTCTATTCGGAAGTGCCCTGCAAAACTGCGGCTGTTTTCACAGCGAACACCTTTAAAGCAGCTCCGCTCAGACACGCCATTAAAGCCATGGAAACCTCAAAAGATTTTCAGGCGGTGCTTGTAAACAGCGGAAACGCCAACGCCTGTACAGGCGAAGCGGGTATCCGGAACTGTGAAACACTGGCGGCAGCACTGGCGGACAGCCTCGGCATAGACACGGCAAAGGTGCTGACAGGCTCAACAGGAACCATAGGCGTTCAGCTCCCCGTTGAACGGATGGCAAAGCACATTGACGAGCTTGTAGACGAACTGGATGACGGCAACTCAGATCTCTTTGCCGAAGCCATAATGACAACCGACACCTTCCCGAAACAGGCAGGAGTGCTGGTTGAAACGGCTAACGGCGCTTACGTTGTAGCGGGCGTTGCAAAGGGCGCAGGCATGATAGCCCCCAACATGGCAACCATGCTCTGCTACATCACAACCGACGCGCTGGTTAACGAAAAAAATCTGCAAACTACCCTTTCGGAAGCTGTGAAAGGCTCTTTCAACTCAATTACCGTTGATAACGACATGAGCACCAACGACACGGTTATTCTCATGGCAAACGGCATGAGCGGCATTATCCCCGACATGGAAGAGTTTAAAGAAGCTGTCACTCAGGTGTGCCTTGAGCTTGCCAAAATGATCGTTAAAGACGGCGAAGGCGCTACGAAATTCATCACAGTGAATGTGAAAGGTGCCGACAGCGACGAAGATGCGAAAAAATGCGCGTTCCTCATAGCCAATTCCCCACTGGTTAAGACCATGTTCCACGGCGAAGACCCCAACTGGGGCAGGCTGATGGCTTGTGTGGGTGCGAGCGGAGTCAAAGCGGATGAAAGCACCACAGACCTGTATTTCGAAGACCTTCTCTATGCCAAAGGCGGGCTTATCATCGACGAAAAGATGGAACCGAAAGCCGCAGCTATAATGAAACAACAGGAAATAAGTATAACACTGGATTTAAACTGTGGTTTTGGAACTGCACAGGTGTTCACATGCGACCTCAGCAGGGAATACATAGCAATTAACGCAGACTATAGAAGCTAACTAAACAACAGCCCCCGCAAAAAACGGGGGCTTCTTTACATATTTTGACTTTCATTTTTGTTTTTCTGTGTTAAAATAACACATTGTCTCATATCGATATATGAGCCGGACTGATGACAAACAACTTAAAACCGATGAGATTGCCGCGTCAGCCTGACGGCTTCCTCGCAATGACAGTGATTCACGTCTTTGCGAGGACTGAAAGGACGAAGCAATCTAATCTTTCTTAGCCTTTGTCAAAAACCTGTCTCATATCGATATATGAGCTTTTATTTATTTTGTTGCGGTGACAATTATGAAAACAACCATTCCCGTCTGGGTCAAAGTAGTGCTCCCTATCGGAATATCGGTAACTCTTTTTGTTTTCATAATCTTCGGAATACACATCCCCGACGTTGAAAAACGCCTTCTGGAACAGAAAAAAGCACAGATTCATGACCTGACCCAGACCGCAATAGACGTTATCGAATATCAATACAAACTGTCACAGCAGGGTAAAATCTCTGAAAAAGAGGCAAAAACTCAGGCTGCTGCAATTATCGCCGCAATGAAATTCGGTCCTGAGCGAAAAGACTATTTCTGGATAACAAATTATGAACCCCGAATGGTGGTTCACCCATACCGCCCCGACCTGAACGGCAAGATGCTGGACGATTTTGCCGACCCGAAAGGAAAACACCTCTTCAACGAGATGGTGCAGGCTGTGAAGCTGAGCGGTGAAGGCTACGTTGACTACATGTGGCAATGGAAGGACGACGCAGGCACCGTGATACCGAAAATATCCTATGTAAAATCATTCCCTGAATGGAAATGGGTCGTCGGCACAGGCATATACATCAACGATATTAAAAAAGAGGCGGCGTCACAGGTTGCCAAGCTGATATTCTACACCATATCAATATTCTTCTTTATCCTTATCCTCTCCGGCTACACGATAATGTCCGGCGTGCACACCAACGAGTCGCTGGTTCTGCGCGAAAAGGAGCTGGAGGCTCTCAATCACGAACTGGAAGACCGCGTAGCGGCACGCACAAAAGACCTGAGAGATTCTCTGGAAGATCTGAAGCGCGCCCAGAATCAACTTATCGAAGCAGAAAAAATGGCTTCACTGGGAAATCTGGTGGCGGGCGTTGCACACGAAATAAACACTCCGGTGGGGATAGGCGTCACCACCGCAACTTTTCTCGAAGACAAACTGAAAGAGCTTACTTCCGCCTACAACGCCGGTCAGATGAAAAAAAGCGATCTGGACAAATTTTTTGAAACGTCTGAACAGTCTCTTCGCAGCATATCCGCAAACCTGCTGAGAGCGGGCGCTCTGGTGCGCAGTTTCAAACAGGTTGCAGTTGACCAGTCCAGCGAGCATCCGCGCACTTTCAACATTAAGAGCTATTTCAACGATATACTGCAAAGCCTCAGTCCGCGGCTGAAAAATACCGGACATAAAATCTACCTGCACGCACCTGATGACCTCTCAATAGAATCCTATCCCGGCGCGTTCATGCAGATTTTCAGCAACCTGATAATCAACAGTCTGCTGCACGGTTTCGACGAGATTGAGAACGGAGTCATAGAGATAAAGGCGGAGATGGAGGAAAACAGCCTTGTTTTTACATACACAGACAACGGCGTCGGCATGAATGACGAACAGCTCACCCGTATATACGAACCATTTTACACAACAAAACGCAATGCGGGCGGGTCGGGACTGGGTATGAACATAGTATACAATCTGGTCAGCAGAAAGCTGAACGGTACTATAAAAACACAAAGCAAACCTGGGCAGGGAACAACGTTTATCATAACCATGCCTGTTAAGGGAGAGAAGAAATGACTGACAGCGGCGATAACCTTATTTTTGCACCGGAAGACGACCTTGACAGCCCAATGGCAAGCCATGGCGAAGAGTTTTGGAAAGTTCTGATTGTAGACGACGAACCGGACATCCATACCACCACTAAGATGGTTCTCGATGATTTCTTGTTCGAAGACAAAAAACTGAAATTCTACAGTGCCTATTCCGCAAAGGAAGCAATCGATATAATGAACCAGATAAAGGACTTCGCCGTTATACTTCTTGACGTGGTGATGGAAAGTAACATAGCGGGACTTAATCTTGCGAAAATTATACGCGGAGAAATGGGCAACAGGTTCAGCAGGATAATCCTGCGCACCGGACAGCCCGGCGAAGCGCCGGAAAAAAAGGTTATAGCCGAATACGACATAAACGACTACAAAAACAAGGCGGAACTGACCAGCCAGCAGCTTTACACAACGATGTTCTCCGCCCTGCGCTCATACCGCGACCTGCGCATAATAAACCGAAACAGCGAGGGTCTGAAACAGATAATCAACTCCACAGCAAACCTTTTCCAGCGGCAGAATCTCGAACAGCTCGCACAGGGTGTTCTGACTCAGGTGGTTTCTATACTGGGACTGGAAAACTCTTACTATGTCAGCACATCAGGCTTCACAGCCGCGCGCACAGGGGAGAGCGATTTCCGCATTATAGCAGCAACAGGAAGGTTCACTCACTGCATCGGTGCAAATATAGATACCTGCACCCCCATCCCCACAGAAATTGTACCCTATCTTAAAGAAGCAGTCATAAAAGAGAAAAGCGGTTTCATAGACAGCCACTATGTCGGCTATTTCCCTACTATGAAGGACAAAATACACCTGCTTTTCATAGAGGACTGTTCAAAGGATCTCGGTCCGGAGATTGAAAACCTGCTCACCATATTCAACCACAACGCAGGGATAGCCTTTGACAACGTAATACTTAACAAAGAAATACAGGAAACCCAGCTCGACATCATCCATCACCTCGGCGAAGTTGTGGAGAGCCGCTCCAAAGAGACCGCTTATCACGTTAAGCGAGTTTCAGAATATACATACACCATCGCAATTGAAATGGGATTTCCCGAAGAACAGGCACAGCTTTTCAAGATGGCTTCACCCATGCACGACATAGGCAAGATTGGTATTTCAGACTCAATCTTACTGAAACCCGACAAACTCAGCCACGACGAAATGAGTATCATGCGCACCCACACGGAAATAGGATACAACATGCTGAAAAACTCGTCCCGTCCCCTGCTCCAGACAAGCGCCGTCATAGCCCGTGACCACCACGAATACTGGGACGGAAGCGGATACCCCAGAGGTATCGCCGGCGAGGAAATACACCCGTCTGCAAGAATTGTATGTCTGGCAGATGTTTACGATGCTTTGGGAAGCAAGCGCGTATATAAGGACGCATGGGCTGAAGATGATGTCCTTCAGTTTATAGAGAACAACCGGGAAAAAATGTTCGACCCGAAAGCTGTTGACGCGCTCATCAGCGCCTACGACAGAATAACTCAGATTAAAGAGCGCTACAAAGACCCGGAATGAACATAGGTAATTAAATAAACCCGCACTATCAGGTAGGGAAATATCACATAAACATAGAATAAAATTATATTACCTATAATTATAAGGCGTTTAACCATTTTGAACAAATGCATAAGATTAATTGACACCTTGTGTCTATATTTGCTAAACTTTTTTAGAAAATACGCGCTCTAAATACGCATATTTTCATTATTATTTAATTTTCTCATTGGAGAAACCTATGAAAAACGTCTACTGGCTGCATTGCGGCGGCTGTGATGGCGACAGTGTCTCTCTGCTTAATCTGGATAAGCCCAATCTGGTTGATATTTTCGTTGATCTTGAAATCAACCCTCTTTATCACCCTTCCCTATCAATCAAAACCCACAAGGAACAACACGAACTGCTGGAATCTCTTCAGGACGGCTCCACCCCTCTGGACATCCTCGTTGTAGAAGGTAATGTTCTGAAAGGACCGGCAAGCACAGGCATGTTCGACCTGAAGTTCGGCGTTCCTAAAAAAAACATACTCATGTCTCTTGCTAAAAAAGCACAGTACATAATTGCACTTGGCACATGTGCATCTTTCGGCGGTATAGGCGTCGGGTCTGAAACACAGGCAACGGGAATCCAGTTCACCAGAAAGGAAAAGGGCGGACTCCTCGGCGCTGACTACATTTCAGGCGGCGGACTGCCCGTGATAAACCTGCCCGGCTGCCCATGCCACCCTGAAATCTTCACCAGCATACTCGCCATGCTCAACAGCGGCATAGAAATAGAGATGGATGAGTACAACCGCCCGCTGGCATGGTACGGAATGATGGTGCATCAGGGCTGCACGCGCAACGAATATCACGAATACCGTGTTGAAGAGAATGACTTCGGTGAAAAGGGCTGTCTGTTCTTCCACCTCGGCTGCCACGGACCACTCACAGGCGGTTCCTGCAACAAGCTGCTCTGGAGCAAACGCTCATCAAAGCCAAGAGTCGGCGTACCCTGCTTCGGATGTAATAATCCGGATTTTCCGCAGGAATACCCATTCTTTGATACAAAGAATATAGAAGGAATTCCCATAGCTCTGCCAAACGGCATCAGCCGCGCACATTACATGGTGTACAAAGGCATGGCTGCCGCCGCCGCTCCCCTGCGGCTTAAAAAGCGCCAGACAAGGATATAGGAGCCCCCCATGGCAAAAATAACATGCAGTTTCCCCGTAAACAGGGTTGAGGGCGACCTCACGCTGCAAATAGACTTCGAAAACAATACCGTTGTGCAGGCGCGCAGCGTCGGCACCCTTTACAGAGGATTTGAAAAGATAATGCGCGGGCGCGGTGCTCTGGACGGGCTTGTCATAACCCCCAGAATATGCGGCATATGCAGTCTGTCACATCTTACGGCGGCATCTGCTGCTCTGGACAGCCTCTGCGGAACAACACCGCCCGACAACGCACTGCGCATAAAGAACATCACAGGCATGATGGAGATGATCCAGAGCGACATCCGCCAGTCGGTGCTTATGTTCATGCCGGATTTCGTTAACCCCGCATACGCCTCAAACCCGCTTTACACTGAGGCGGCAATGAGATACGCACCTCTCAGGGGCACAAGATGCGCCTCCGCAGTTAAAAGCTCCGCAACCATAGTGGAGATAATCGCCATCCTCGGCGGTCAGTGGCCCCACACCTCTTTCATGGTGCCAGGAGGTGTTACAAACGTACCCACGATTCACGACATAGTACAATGCAGACACCTTATAATCAGATGCATGAAGTCATACGAGGAACAGATACTCGGATGCAGCGTCGAACGGTTCAACGATATAAGCACTAAGCGGGAGCTTGACGAATGGCTCGCCGCATCTTCTGAACACAGCGAAAGCGACATGGGATTTCTCATCCGTTTCGGCAGAAGCATAGGACTTGACGCAATCGGCGGAAGTTACGGAGATTTCCTTTCATACGGCGCTTTCGACATACCCACCGACTCCGATGTAACCCCACGCCACGGCAGGGAAAAACTCATACGCTGCGGATATGCGGAAGGAACGAATGTTATGGAGTTCGACCAGAGCCGCATAGCCGAGGCGATATCCCATTCATGGTTCAACGGATATGAAGGCGCAAGACACCCCTTCGAAGGCATGACGGAGCCGGAAGCAAGCGGAGAGGAAGGAAAAAAATATTCATGGGTCAAGGCGCCGCGCTACGAAGGAAAACCTGTCGAAACGGGACCTCTGGCTCAGATGGTGATAAACGGTATCCCGCTCTTTACGGAGCTGGTAAAAACCGAAGGCGCGTCCGCTCTCACAAGACAGATAGCAAGACTGGCACGCCCTGCAAGGCTCTTCCCAAAAGCTCTGGCGTGGATAGACGAGATGGCAAAACTGCTCGGCAGTTCCCGGTTTTACACCCCATACAAAGAGATACCTGACGGACGCGGAATAGGACTTACAGACGCCGCAAGGGGAGCTCTGGGTCACTGGATAATAGTTGAAGACAGGATGATCAAAAAATATCAGATAATAACCCCGACCGCATGGAACGGGTCGCCGCGGGACGACGCGGGACTGCCCGGCGCATGGGAAAAGGCACTGGAGGGAGTGAAAGTGGCGGACACCGACAACCCTATCGAAATCGGACACATCATCCGCTCGTTCGACCCCTGCCTTGTCTGCGCTGTACACAGGCTGGACAGCGGGAAAAAGATATTCATATGCTAAAAAGGACTGACAGAATCGTCAGCCGGGACGGCTACCTATGGAATATCAGGATATGGAGAGTATCAGAAACAGTATGATTGACGGCAAAATAGTCGAAAAACTTATGTCTGAAAATAATCTGCTGCGCTCAGAGGTTCGTGTTTCACACGAGGCGGCGGAAATTACCACCAGACTGGTAATAGAACAGTTTGAAAAAGCGGAATCGCTCATGCAGAAATTCGAGTCTGCAAGCGGTTTTCTGAAAGCTGTCATGGACGCCGCAATGCAGATGTCCATCATCGCAACCGACCTTGACGGAAAGATCATCCTTTTTAACCGCGGAGCGGAGTTTATGCTGGGCTATACCGAAAAAGAAGCCCGTCAGATGAGCTTTTTCGACATATTCGACAACAAGGAACTGCTGAACAACTGCGTTACCCTCATGGCAAACACCGACACCCTGATGTCCGACAGGGAAAAACACGCTGAGGTCATTTCACATATATCATCACAGATAAACGAAGGGGTCTTCTGCCGCAGAAACGGAAGCCGTTTCCCGGTCAGCTTTGCCATAACCCCTATAAAGGAGAACGGACAAATAGTCGGCTGTCTCTCCGTCGCCATGGACATTTCGACGCTGAAACACGCTGAAAGCGAGCTCCAGCGGGCTTATCAGAATATATCGGAAGCCAACGAAAGGCTTCAGAAACTGGACAAGCTCAAGTCCGATTTCCTCTCCTCCGTTTCCCACGAACTCAGAACGCCGCTGACATCAATACGGGGTTTCTCAAAACTCATCGGAAAAGATTTCGAGCGGTTCTTCGTGCCACTTGTGGGGGAAAACACGGCGCTGGCAGCAAAATCTGAAAAGATAAAAGAGAACCTCTCCATAATTCTCAGTGAAACTGAAAGACTCACGAGACTCATAAACGATGTGCTCGACCTTTCGAAGATAGAATCACAGAAGGCGCAGTGGCGCGAGGAGCCGGTGAACATGACCGAAATGCTCCGCCACGCGGTGAACGCTGCCAAAGGGCAGTTCGACGACAGACCGGAACTGGAGATGATAACCGACATTCCCGAAGCCCTGCCCTACGTCTTCGGCGACTATGACCGCTTCGTTCAGGTCACTGTCAACCTTCTGAACAACGCTTCGAAATTCACCAAAGCGGGCAGCGTAACCGTCAGCGCATACGAAACAGGCAGCGGATTTGTTCAGGTGGACGTGAAGGACACAGGCTGCGGTTTCCCGGAAGAGGAAGCAGTGGCGGTTTTCGACAAGTTCCGTCAGGTCTGCCACGGAGACACACTTGAGGAAAAACCCACAGGCACAGGACTGGGGCTTTCAATTTCACACGAAATAATAACCCGTTTCGGCGGAAAAATATGGGCTCGCTCCGCGCTTAATCAGGGCAGCACGTTCAGCTTTACCCTGCCCGCGATGATTCAGGAAACAGGAATGAACGAAGCCGCAGACAACGCGGACGGCAAGCTGATTCTCGTCGTTGACGACGAAATGGCGATACGCTCTCTGCTGACGCAGTTTTTCACTTCATACGGCTTCCGCGTCGCCACTGCCGACAACGGCAAAACAGCCATCGACATGGCGAAAAAATATACGCCTGATCTTATAACTATGGATATCGCGATGCCGGTTATGGACGGCAAAACAGCCATCGACAGTATGAAACAGGACGAAAAACTAAAGGATATACCGATTGTGGTGCTATCCGCATTCAACGACAGCTTCGCCGCCAACGGGGACGTCGTTTTTGACAAGCCCATAAACGAACAGAGACTGATTGACAGTGTTTTTATGCTGATAAATAAAGAAAAACTTAAAGATTGCCATGCCTGCCTGATAATATGCAGACAGGACTGCGGACGCAGTGTCGAAATTCCTTCCATCTCTCCGAAAAACGCCGAGATGTGCCAGCCGCACGATCTCGAAATTAAACTGGAGAACGGTTACAAGGGTCTGGTGGTGATTCCCGCCGATATGATGGACTACGTTGACCTGCACAGGATAAGCTCATACGAGAACATACAGCTGCTCATTCTGCCGCATAAACAGTGAGGTTTATAAAATGAAACGTATTCTGATTGTGGACGATGAAGTCCACATCCGCTCGCTCCTTGAGCAGACGCTTGAAGACATTGAGTTTCTCCACAATGCCGAAGTGGAAATTCATCAGGCGTCCGACGGGAAGAACGGACTGGAAATGATTGCATCCATACGCCCGGATCTTGTTTTTCTCGACGTCATGATGCCGGAAATGAACGGATACGAGGTCTGCAAAGTTGTGAAATCCGACAGCGAGCTTCAGCGGACGCTGATAATAATGCTCACTGCAAAGGGTCAGGAAACAGACAGAGAAAAGGGTGTCTGCTACGGTGCGGACTATTTCATGACCAAACCGTTCGACCCTGACGAAGTTCTTGAACTTGCGGGGAAACTCCTTGGATTCGCCTGAAAATTTTAACCTGCTGAAGAAACATCTGCGCCCTCAGCAGGCAAAATCCATTCTATGCTCCTTCGCGCAGGCAACCGGAAATACCCTGGGGTTCCGCATCAGCTCCGGCGGCAGCATACTCTGCCAGCATCCGGAAACCCCTGAAAAGGAATTTTCAGCCGCCCGCCCTTTAGAAATAAACAGAGACCGAATCGGTACCCTCTTTGTTTATTCCGGAAGGGACAGTGAAACTCTGTGCGGCAATATGGCGGATGCCCTCGCCTGTTCGCTCAACTCCATGATAGACTGCGAACACGCACGCCGCGCCGTATCTGCGGAAACCCTTTCCGCATACAGAGAGCTTGCCATGCTCCAGCGCATCGCAGACAGACTTAACCGGGAACTGAAACCATCCGGCATAGGCTCAATTCTCCTCGACGAAACAGGACTCTCATACGACGGCGGGAAGGTCGGCGTCGTTCTGGAATTTGACAAGAACACCAAAACATACAGCCTGCTGGCACACAGAGGTGAAGATTCCGACAGAATTTTCAGCTCGTTCATAGACTCCGGCACTTGCATGATATTTGCGAACATGGACAGAGTACAGATCATCAACGATTTCGGTCTGTTCATATCTTCCGGCGGAAAGAACTTTTATTACAAGTCCGTTATGATCGTGCCTCTCTCTGACGGCACATCGTATATGGGATATATGCTGACAGCCGCACCGGAGGGGGATTTCTATTCTTCATCCGACAAAAAGAGGATGGATACCATCAGCTCAACGGCGGCAACAGCACTGCACAACGCAATCATGTTCGACGAGCAGAAAATGCTTTTCGACTCATTCCTCAATGCTATTGCAACCGCAATCGATGCAAAATCCCCATATACCGCGGGACATTGCAAACGGGTTCCATGGATAGCACACGAGCTTCTGACCGCTGCCAATGAAACGCAGGCAGGAATTTTCGCAGATTTCACCGCCACGGAAGACGAAATAAACGAGATGAAGGTCGCTGCGCTTCTGCACGATTGCGGAAAGATAAGCACACCGGAATGGATAATGGATAAATCCCTTAAACTGGAAGGTATTATAAACGGTATTGAGCTCATAAGACTGAAAATGGAGCTTTATAAACTGAATCTGACGCTGGACGCTTATAAACGGCAGAAAGGTGAGCTCACGGACAGACATGAGCTTTCGTCACTGCTTAAAAAAGCGGACGAACATATGAAAACTCTGGAAAGCCTGAACAAGGGCGGTGAACACCTCGATGCGAGCGTAACGGCATGGCTGGCGGATATGAGTGATATACGCGTTAAATTTTCCGACGGCAGCGAAATGCCACTTCTCAATGGTGACGAAGTCGAGAAACTTTCAATAGCAAGAGGCACTCTCACCTCCGCAGAAAGACAGGTCATTGAAGACCACGTCGTTAAAACAGTAATGATGCTGAGTGAGATAAAATTTCCGGAAAACATGTGCGATGTCATAAACATAGCCGGACTGCACCATGAAAAACTGAACGGCAGCGGGTACCCTTACCGGATGAAAGGGGACGAGATACCCATTAGAGCGAGAATAATTGCCATCGCTGACATTTTCGAGGCGCTGACAGCGGAAGACCGCCCTTACAAGAGTCCCGGAACACTTAGCCGCGCCATTGAGATAATGGGATATATGGTAAAGGACGGACACATCGACGGCAACCTGTACCGCCTGCTACTTGATTCGGGCATACATGTGAAATACGCGGCACATTTTCTCCCCCCTGCTGCTATGGATATATAAAAAGCGGCGCAAAATGCGCCGCCCAGGTTGTTGACAAACTCGGATTTTATTAAATCAATGAGACTGCTTCGTCGCTAAGCTCCTCGCAGAGACTGTTTTTTCCTTTCGTCTTTGCGAACACTAGCCGAAGGCTGAATGAGTCCACTTTAAACTATTTGTCGAATAAAGCGAAGCAATCTCATATTTATAAAATTTTGTCATCAGTCTGTGCGGCGCAAAATGCGCCGCCGATATTATTTATCCGGTACCTCTATCAAAAGCAGATCCGCATCCGTTTCCGCTCTGAATTTTATTGTGTCGTGCGCGGTGAACGTCGCCTCGTCACGTGTGTTAAGAAGCTCGCCGTCAACGAATATTTCGCCATCAACAGACATGATAAACACGCCGTTACCCTTTCTGCGCAGATTATATTCAACCACCTGTCCTTTGCTGAACAAGCCTCGGCACACCCACGCATCCTGATGCATCACCAGTCCGCCGTCGGTCGCTTCGCCTGAAACCAATGTAACAAGCCTGCCTCGCTCACTCTCAAGGTCAAATCTGCGCTGGTCGTACTCCGGTCTGATATCTTTGTCACGGGTACGTATCCATATCTGGAAAAGTTTCAGCGTCTCGCTGTCCGAAGGGTTATATTCCGAGTGCATAAGCCCCTTTCCGGCGCTCATTCTCTGCACTTCACCTGCCTTTATCAAGGTCTCATTGTTCATGGTGTCCCCGTGGGCAACAGTGCCTTCTGTCACGATGGTGATTATCTCCATGTTGTTGTGCGGATGCAGCGGAAAACCTGTTGACGGAGAGATGATGTCGTCGTTAACAACACGCAGTACGCCAAAACCCATCCGCGAAGGATCGAAATATTCGGCAAAGCTGTAGCTGAAAGCTGATTTCAACCAGCCATGATCCGCCACCCCTCTGTCCTTTGCTCTGTGTATCTTCATTGACATATCAGCCTCCTTTCCTGTTCGCCTTCCTCAGTTTTCTCATAATAACGGAAAGCGTATCCTGTTCCTCGTCTGACAGACATCCGAAATAGCCTTCCATGTTCTTAGCATGTTCAGGGAATATCTCCGCAATTATTCCGCTGCCCTTTTCCGTTATGGAGGCAACGGTTACGCGTCTGTCAGCCTCGGCATTCTTCGTTTCTATAAGTCCTTTTTCTTTAAGGTTCCTTACAACAACCGTCATGTTTCCGGGGGTGCTTAAAACCAGCCTTGTCAGCTCGCCAACCGTCAGTACGCCCATATGATAAAGAGCTTCAAGAACACCGAACTGCTGGATTGTCAGCCCCTTTGACTCAATAAACGCGTTCTCTTTGGCACGAACAGCGGAAAATGCTCTGGCAGTCTCAATCCATGTGCGCATCGCTCTGTCAGCTTTCGCTCCGTATGTGTGTTTCGCTCTCATTTTTCTCTCCTATGAGAATGAATATATTACTAATTAGTAATATATCAACGTTTTTTTACAGACATACGGAAACGACTGATATCAATACATTTTAAAGATTATACTGACGACAAGTACAAAGATGATTGCTATGGAATATAAGGTCATAGCTTTGTTCTTCTCGCTGAGATAGAACAGAAACGCAATGATGATTCCTGTGAAAGGAGTGGCGATGAGCAGAAAAACCGCAAACAGCGCGGTATAGTGGTCAAGAGGCACGTCGATCTTAAATACATATTTTGTCAACAGCGACAGCACTATAACTGTGGATGCAAGGGTAATGCTGAGTCTGGTGGTAAACGAATATATCTTTGCTATTCTGCCTTTAAGCACTTCGTCTATCATTTTATCCCCTTATAGAACATCTGCACGGCGATAACAGCCAAAACAACGGCAAACATGATGCGCAGTCTCTTGTCAGTGACCTTCTGAAACTTTGACGCGCCCAGTCTTGAACCGAAGATAACCCCAAGCACCATAGTTATGGAGGTGACGGGGGAGGATTTGCCGTAAATGAGGTAAGGGATGCTTCCGGCTGCTGCCGTAAGTCCTATCATATAATTGCTCGTTGCGATGGATACTTTGATAGGTAATCGTGAAACAAGATTCATCACCGGAACCTTGATAACTCCGCCGCCGATACCCAGTGAACCGGATGCAAATCCGGCAAACGATGATACCAGCGCAACGACTGGCAGTTTTACAGGCGTATAGCTTACCTTTTCGCCCCGTTCCGTATCGTAATACGCATCGGAAAATCTGTTGGTATACGAGTTTTCATAAGTGATGGAATCGGATTTTTTAAAGCTCTCGCGGACATAGAGCAGTGCAATCAGAAACAGTATCAGCCCGAAGCTGATCTCAAGCAGGTGCTCAGGAGTATGGTTGCCGACCATCCCGCCAACGAAAGCCGCCAGAACAGTAAGAGTCTCAAGAAAAATGCTGAAACGCAGGTTCACAAAGCCTTTCATTATGTTAACGGGGACAACTGACGTGCTTGTTGAAACGATGGTCATAAGTCCCGCTGCAACTGCATAATGCATAGGAACGTCAAAAAACAGTACCAGGACGGGCACTATTATCGAACCGCCGCCGATGCCCAGAAGCGCCCCGATTATGCCCGTAAAAAAGCCTACGATAAGCAGTAAAATGACTGTCATGATGGGGCATAGTAGCCCCGCAAAATATTCAAGTCAATTCATTTAATTAATTCAACCAGACTACTTGCTATTTCATCAATAGTGTACATAGCAGTATTTAAAGCAACTTTATCGACCAACATTGGACTAAAATGTTTAACCTCATCTCTTGTTACTTTGTGCCATATAGGAAGAACAACCTTTTCACCGTCACTTTCTTTATTAAATAGAGCATCTAATTCCTTTTGAGGCCATTCTTTTTTAAAGAAAGATAATGATAACACAACTATTCCATAGCGAGAGTTTGTAAGTCCATTTTCTATAGAGCGCCTTAAACTATCACCAATGGATAGAGAAAATGTATCATACCATACTCTTACTCCCTTGTTAACCAGAGCATCAGCCAAAGGTCTAACAAAGTTTTCTTTATCTTCAGATGCGTGCGAAATGAAAAAATCATAATCTAAAACTTCTTGAGATTTAACATCACTCATCGCTACACGCATATTCGTCATATTGTTCGTTATTGTGCTTTGTATTCTACGATGCTCATCTTCAATTCTTTTATTTACTCTACTTCTTTCTATCTCTTCTTCCTTTATTAAATCAGTTCTTAATTTTATAACTTTTGTTTCCTTTTCATTCTTTTTCTTTAACAAGTCACTTGTACGCTTTTGACATGCATGTATATCATTCATTGCACGTTCTATATCTCGCATTTTTTGTTGTAATGAAGTCATTGATGTTGATTTATTAATTGACGAGCGGATTTGGTTAATTTTTTTATTTAAATCTAATTCTTTTTTTGTTTCTTCACTTATTTTTTTAACTAAGTCTGCAACATCATTTTGTTCTCTTGATATTGAACTACTAATACTAGAAATAGACATATCACCTCCGCTCACTAACAGTACGCAATTTGTACATTATATCAACAATCAGATGCTTATTCTATTGTATTTTCACAGTACTGTATGTTTAAAGATTTTTTCAAAATATCAGCAAAATATGTGCGCATACCCTCCGGCGACTTTATACTGATATGCGGAAGCCATTCAAGGCAGAGTTTAACACATTCAAGCTCGGAACCAACTGTAAAACTGAACCGGATGCTAAGGTCGTTATATTCTTCAAGTATCTGCTGGTTAGGAAAAAAGCGCTTACGGCGCAGATAATCCGCCATAGGGTGAGTCATGATACATTCAACGGCAGTTTTGCCCGATGCGTCGAAAAAGATGCTCTTTGCCTCGTCAATGGCATTGTCCAGTCCATCCGGCACATCATCGTAGAATCTACCCGTTGGTTTTATATCCGATATCAGGTCGAGGCTGAACTTACGCAGTTCGCCGCCCTTGCCCCCGGCAAGATACCAGAATCCGTCACCGTAAATTATCCTGTACGGTCTGATGGTATAACTTTTGCCGTTTTTGCTGTACAGGAAGGAAATCTCCTGCCTGTTCATGATATACCCCTCAATTTCGGCGAATATGTCGGCTATTTTGTCGAACTCTATTGAATCCTGTTTAAGAAACCTTACCACGCGCTCTCGCTTTGACGCGGAAATAACCTTTTTCTTTATTTTGCGTAAAACAGGCGAAAAATCGTTGTTCAGAATGTTTTCAGCATAATCAAAAAGACCGGACAGAACAGCCAGCTCGTCCTGTTTCAGATAACTTTCGGACAGCCCGTACTTCTCCGTCATATACCAGCAGTGACGGGCATCGTCATAGCATACTCCGGGCAGATGACTCATTTCCAGCAGATAGCGCTGTGCCGTGCGCAGGCTTATACCCATATCGTCAGCGACGATAGCCGACGTTACGGTTCTGTTCTCGTTCAGAAGTCTTATGAGGTTGAGCGCGACATAAAGTTTGTTCATGGGTGAGTATAACACGGCGACAATGATTGTCGCTACTAAATTGAGACTGCCGCGTCACCCCGTTCCTTGCAGAGACACAGAAAATTTGAAAACGTCAGACGCTAAACGACACAAACTGTCGCTTGAATGTTTTATATTACACCCATAGGAGGAAAATATGGACAGATATGCGATACACATAACTGTGGTGATATTTTTAGGGTTTCTGGTGCTCTTTGCCGTTAACGGCGGACAGAACGGCGTTCAGTCGCAGACAAAGGAACAGATTGCGCTTGAAACTCTGAGCAGATGACCTATTTGAATTTCTTTCTGCGGAAAAGATCGGTACGCTTTGAAATAACCCTGTCAAGAAACAGAGTACCTTCAAGATGGTCGGTTTCGTGCTGTAAAAGAACCGCTTCGAAATCCTCTGCCTCGATAACTTTCTGTTCAAGACTCTCGTCCTGATAGCGCAGAAGTATCTTCTTTGCCCGGTTGACGTTTCCGGTGTAGTCCGGCACGCTCATGCATCCCTCGCGGAACTGAATCATACCCTCCCACTGGATTATCTCCGGGTTGATAAGAACCAGCCTGCCGTGGTTCACCTCGCATTTGGCGTTTTTCGAGGCGTCCGCAACCACAATGCGCACATTCTCGCCTATTTGTGTGGCGGCTATGCCTGTTGAGTGACCGGAGGACTCCATCGTATCGGTGAGGTCGGTTATGACCTGTTTTATATAATCGTTAACTTCGACAACGTCTTCCGCGATCTCCTTCAAACGGGGATCAGGATATTTCAAAACTTCTCTGATTGCCATATGTTAAAACTCGTATGTTTCTATCTGTCTGATATTTACGTCTGTACCCATTTCTCTGGATATTTTTTTCAGGTCGTCTTCCCAGCCTGTGCCCAGCATTTTGGGATCGATGATAACCTCAAGCACCATCAGATAGATGGGGCTTTTTTCCGAACCTGCCACCTTGGTTTGCAGGTCAACAATATTTATCTCTCTGTTCGCGAGATATTCGGCAACCCTGTTCACTATGCCCGGTTTGTCCGAACCGTAAACAGAGATTATGAAGTGCTCGCCGATGGGTTTAACGCCCGCCTCGCTCATAGCCTGTACATTGAAATCTATGTTCATAGTCTTTTCCAGACCGGAGAATATCTTTTTAACATCGTCCGCGGTTACACCCTCTTTGCTTACGATGAATATTGCAGAGAAAAAACCCTGTAGCAGCGTTGAGCTTGAATCCTCTATATTAAAGCTGTTTTCATAGAATATCTTCGACACTGCTGCGACGATACCCGGTCTGTCCGCCGCGATTAGCGTTACTGCGAAAAGATTTTTCTGAGTCATAAAACACCCCGCTGCATTAAATACTTAAATTATTATTGTTATTACTCACCGATGTGTCAACTCAATTTTTATTGCGAGCATTTCAGTCGGGTTATATATTCATGATAATTGAGATTGTCCTTGATAAACCATACCCGCAGGCAATATAATAGATTTAACTTATTTAGGGATATTAACATGTTTGAATTATTCACCGACAGAGCCAGAAGAGTAATACTGTTTGCAAGGGAAGCATCCGAAAGGCTTATGCAGTCGTCTATCGACACGGAGCATATCCTTATGGGTCTTCTGCGCGAACGTTCCGGAATCGCCGCTGAGATTTTCACAAAAAGAGGCATAGATGTAACCATGCTGATGAACGATGTGAAAAGTGTAAGCGAAAAAGGGCATAATCTCATGATAAAAGGCAGTCTGCCTTTCAGCCCTGCCGGAAAGAACGTTCTTGACTATGCTGTGGACGAGGCAAAGATCCTCAACACAAAATACGTCAACACCGAACACATCCTGCTCGGACTTCTTAAAGAGAAAAAAGGCAAAGCGTCCATGCTGCTTTCAAAGCTGGGCTTTGAGCTTCTGCCCCTGCGCGACGAGATTGCGGGACTTATCCGCACCTACAGCAAAAAGCAGGGACAGGCGGCAACACCCACCATAGACGAGTTCGGAAGAGATATGACCGCGCAGGCGAGAGATGGCAAACTCGACCCTGTCATAGGGCGCGGAAAAGAGATTGAAAGACTCATACAGATTTTGGGCAGGCGTATAAAGAACAACGCCGTTATCATAGGCGAACCCGGCGTGGGTAAAACTGCTATTGTCGAGGGACTCGCACTTCGCATGGTATCTGACGACATACCGGATTTTCTGCGCAACAAAAGACTCATATCGCTTGAGCTGGGGAACGTGGTTGCGGGTACGAAGTACCGCGGACAGTTCGAGGAGCGGATGAAAAACCTCATTAAAGAGATAGAGGTTGACGGAAATATAATCATCTTCATAGACGAAATACATACCATGGTGGGCGCAGGCGCCGCGGAAGGTTCAATAGACGCGTCAAACATGCTCAAACCAGCCCTTGCAAGGGGCGTTTTCCAGTGTATCGGAGCAACAACCCTTAACGAGTTCCGCAAAAACTTCGAAAAAGACGGTGCTCTCAACAGAAGATTCCAGACCATTCCGGTTGAACAGCCCTCTGTGACGGCAACCGTGGAGATACTCTCAGGGATAAAACGCTACTATGAAGATTTTCATAAGGTATTGATAGGTCATGAAGTTCTGGAAGAAATAGCCAGACTCACAGACAGATATATAACAGACAAGTTTCAGCCGGACAAGAGCATCGACGTTCTGGACGAAGCCTGCTCAAGGCTGAAACTGGCCGTGCGTCAGGTGCCCGAAGCGCTCCTTAAACTCAAAGCCAAGCTGAACGAAGCGAGAACAACACGCGACGCGAAGCTGAAAGCATCGGATTACGACGATATCCATAAGTTTTCCAAGGACGTGGAACGCCTTTCAAAAAAGGTCGCGGAAACGGAAAAGGATTGGGAAAAACAACTTGAGGACAACTGGCCGACCCTGCATATAGACCATATCAGCGAGGTTGTGGCGCACATGACAGGAATACCCGTGCAAAAACTCCAGCAGGACGACCTTGCGCGGATCTCCGTTATAGACAAAGAGATAAAGAAACATGTCATAGGACAGGATCAGGCGGTGGACGCTCTCGCAAAAGCTGTGAAACGCAGCTTCGCAGGACTTTCCAATCCGAACAGACCGCTGGGTTCATTCATCTTCATGGGTCCCACAGGCGTGGGCAAGACCGAAGTTGCAAAAAAACTTGCGGAACTGGTGTTCGGTTCCGAATCAGCACTTGTCCGTATTGACATGAGCGAATATATGGAGCGGTTCAACGCCTCCAAACTTATCGGCGCTCCTCCCGGATACGTCGGATACGAAGAGGGAGGAAAACTCACAGAGCTTGTGCGCAGGAAACCTTACAGCGTGGTGCTTTTCGACGAAATTGAAAAAGCGCATCCTGAAGTGCTCAACGTACTCCTGCAAATCCTTGACGACGGACACATCTCCGACAGTTTAGGACACAAGGTGAACTTTAAAAACACCATAGTGATAATGACGTCCAATCTGGGCACAAAACTGAGCCTTAACAAAAAGTCTCTCGGTTTTGAGACCACAGAAAGACTGAATACAATAGACTACGGCGCTTTCAGCTCAAACGCAAACCGCGAACTGAAAGACCGTTTCCCGCCGGAGTTCATAAACAGGGTGGACAACGTTATCGTGTTCAAACCTCTGGGTAAACAGGAACTGTTCAAGATAATCGACCTTCAGGTCAACGAGCTGAACAGAAGACTTGCCGACATCGGTAAATCAATAGAGATAGACGACGAAGTCAAGGAGCATATCCTTAACTCTGACTACGACTTTACATACGGCGCAAGACCCATCAGACGTATGCTTCAGTCACTCATAGAAGACCCGTTGAGCGAAATGCTGCTCAACAGTAAATTCGGCAGGCGGAAAAATCTGAAAGCAAAACTTTCGGAAACTGAGATAGTATTTAAGTAACGGAGATTTAACTTGTTTTCAAATAAAAGAATTCTCATAGCGGGAGCCGGAGCCATCGGCAGCTTTTACGGTGGGCTGATGTCTAAGGCAGGCTTTGACGTTGAGCTTATGGCGAGAGGCAAGCACCTTGCCGCCATGCAGGAAACCGGCGTTCTAAAAATGAAAAGCTGGAAACACGGAGAACCTGTTATCCCTGTGAAAGCTGTTGACAGTGCCACTGGAGAATACGGACTTATCATCCTCTGCGTGAAATCGCAGGACACTGATGAGGTCTGCGCTCTGCTTAAAGACAATCTGGCGGATGACGGCTGCATAGTCTCCTTTCAGAACGGAGTGGAAAACCCAGACGTGCTGGCAAAGCACTTCGGAGCTGAACGCACAATAGGCGCCAGCCTCTTTGTGGGGCTTTGGATAGAGCCTGCGGGAACCGTAAACCATACAAGTACGGGCGAGTGCATCTTCGGAGCGTGGAGCGAAGGCGCAAAGCGTTTTGAACAGCCGATCAAAGATATTTTTGACAAAAGCGAAATAGTATCAACTGTTTCACCGGAAATAAAGCATACCCTGTGGAACAAACTGGTCTGGAACGTGGCATATAATCCTCTTTCGGCACTCCTTGAAAGCACTTGCGGGCGGATGATGAAAAATCCGCTTATTTTCGAACTCATAGAAAAAATGGTGAAAGAGACTGTCGCCGCAGCAAAACTGGAAGGCGTTACTATCACTGAAAAAGAGTGGCGCGAAAAAATACAATACCGCGAACAGCTCAACAATTATAAAACGAGTATGTTGCAGGACATAGAAAGGCTCAAAAATCCTGAGATCGACGGTATACTGGGACCCGTTATCAGGACTCTGGAAAAGCACGGTCTGTCCGCACCTTACTGCGAAACTGTCTTCAGAAGCGTACAGTTCAAATATGGCGGACACTACCTTTACACACCTAAACTCACCGCCGACGTTATTGTCAGAAACGGCGGAAGCATCCTGCTCATCGAGCGCATGAACGAGCCGTTCGGTTGGGCGATACCAGGCGGATTTGTAGACTACGGCGAAAGAGTCGAGGACGCGGCTGTGCGAGAACTCTTTGAAGAAACAGGTATAAAAGCCGACGGAATTGAGCTTCTCGGCATATATTCCGACCCGAAACGGGACAAACGCGGACACACGGCAACCGCCGTTTATTACACCGAGTCTGCTCAGATGCCGAAAGCAGGAGACGATGCGAAAAACGCTGTATTCTTTCCGATGGACAAACTGCCGGACGAGATAGCTTTCGACCACAGAACGATTATTTCGGATTATATGAAAAAACTTCATATATAATAACATTTTTCGTGTTATTTTTCCCTTGATTTATCATCGGAAATGGCGATGATATAGATAGAGGAGATAACATGGCATTCCTACCAGAAAAAGTAGTTAACAGACGCGAACACATGAGGGTCAGGGTCAACATTGACCTCTGCGTAACCAACGTGGTGAGACCCGGCGTGCCCGAAACTGAAACGGCAAACATCTGCTTCCGCACAAAATCACTCGATATCAGTGCCGGCGGTATCTGTTTCGGTCAGAAAAATATCCTTCAGATAGGGGATATAGTGGAATTGCGCACAAAAAACTGCCTGACCAAACAGGCTTGCCTCAACTGCGAAGACGTATATTTCATGAGCGGCAAACACGAGCTTCAACCTATGGAAGGCGTTGTGACGTGGGTAACGGACAGCATCGCAGGCGTTAAATTCCATAAACTGTCCCTGCGCAATGAAAACGTAATCAGCAAACTGGTGTGGGACAGCCACCTTGAAGAAGTCAGAAACTCCAGACAGAAGCCAATAGTTTTCTAATTTTCTTTTGACTTCCTCATAACTCAGGATATAATCAACCCATGAAGCATATTGTTCTGCTGATGGCGATAATGTCTCTTCTGACAGGCTGTATAACCACACTTGGCGCGGAAAGCACCATGCAGATAGGCGCGTATGCCCTCCCCGAAAAAGTGTTCGACGGGGTATACAAAGGCAGCGGTGTCCGTGTTGATATCTTCGGCAACGCAAAATACACTTTCGAATCAACCATGAAGGCATATTCCGAAAACGGTGCGTTTTATATGCAGGAAAACGTTGTGGATAACGCCGGAATACAGACACAATACACCTACAGATTCATAAAACGTTCCGACGACAGCTATTCCTGCGTGGATATCAGCGACCTCGGAAGCTGCTCACTCACACGCTCCGGAGATTCCATCGTCCTGAAAAACTGGATATGGGAAAAAGGACGCAGCGATGCATATAATTACAACGTTCAGTCGGTCTACCAGCTTTTACCGGACGGCAGAATCATAAAGCGTTCGTCTATCAACAGATTTATGTTCTTCTTCGATGAAGAGGAAATCACCGCATATCAGAAAGAACTATAATTATCTGACATTAAAGAGACAATTTTAATCTCATTTTTATATTGACAACTTCGGAAAACAGGGATACTATTAATAAAAATTATTAGTAACTCACACTACTACGGAGGTAACAACAATGAGCCTTGTAACAAAACAAGCACCCGCTTTCTCAGAGGCAGCAGTCCTCAACAAACAATTCCAAAACGTCAGCCTTGAAGACTATAAAGGCAAATGGGTCGTTCTTTTCTTCTATCCTCTGGACTTCACATTTGTTTGCCCCACTGAAATAACAGCACTTTCTGACGCAAACGAAGAGTTTGCAAAAAGAGACGCACAGGTAATAGGCGTTTCCACAGACAGCAAGTTCAGCCACCTTGCATGGGTTAACACTCCCAGAACAGAGGGCGGTCTCGGCGATATAGCTTATCCCCTTGTCGCTGACTTCACAAAATCAATCGCAACAGAATACGGCGTCCTTCTTGACGGCGGCATGGCTCTGCGCGCAACATTCATCATTGACCCCGAAGGCAATGTTCAGTTCGAGCTTATCCACGACCTCGGCATCGGCAGAAACGTAACTGAGATCCTCAGAAACCTTGACGCTCTTCAGTTCGTACGCAAACACGGCGAAGTTTGCCCCGCTGGCTGGACTCCCGGCAAAGACACTATGACTCCCGACCCCGAAAAAATGAAAAACTACTACAAAAAGAATCCGGAAGGATGGCAGAAATAACAACCTGGGGCGGTCAAAAGACCGCCTCTTTTTTTACCTGAAATCGGCAGGATTGATAGAATGTTTCTTTAAAAGGTCGTAAAGGTCGGCTCTGTATATGTCCGACAGTTTAGAAGCCTTGCTTATGTTTCCTTTTGTTTTTCCCATGAGCTGCCTCAAAAATATCTCCTCAAAACATCTCTTCGCCTCGCGGTATATCTGCACCTGTCTGTCGGAGCCGCCGGCAAAACGGATGTTTTCCGCGATGATAACATCTTTCTTTGCAAGAACGACTGCACACTCAATAACGTTTTCCAGCTCCCTGATGTTCCCCGCCCATTCATGGGTCATAAGCCTGTCCATAGCTTCGTCCGACAGATATGTGACGTTTTTGCCATATCGACGGGCATATTTACGTATGAAATGAGCGCAGAGAAGCGGAATATCCGCCATCCGTTCTCTCAGCGCCGGAAGCTCTATCTGGATAACGTGTATTCTGTAAAACAGATCCGCGCGGAACTCTTTATTCTCTATCTTTTCGAGAAGATTTTTGTTAGAGGCGGTAACAAGCCTGAAATCCAGTTTTACCGCTTTTTCGCTGCCCAAAGGAGAAACCTCTCTGTTTTCAAGCACCCTCAGCAGTTTAGTCTGCATCGCTAAAGGCATTTCAGATATTTCGTCAAGGAATATCGTGCCTTTGTGTGCCTGTTCGAAAAAGCCTTTCTTCTTTCTATCCGCACCTGTGAAAGCACCTTTTTCATATCCGAACAGCTCGCTTTCGATAAGAGTTTCAGGTATCGCGGAGGAGTTCACTGCGACAAACGGCGCATCCTTTCTTGCACCCGATTCGTGGAGCATACGCGCGGTAAGTTCCTTTCCGGTGCCGCTTTCCCCGTATATGAAAACGTTTGCGTCACTTTCTGCGGCAACGGCTATACGCTCCCTCAGGTTTTTCGTCTTTTCAGACACCCCGATGATGGTGCCCGCCATGGCAGAATCGTTCTCTCCGGCTCCTGCTCTCAGAATACGACGGGACGATGCACTCTGTGCGGCGGCTTTTTCAATCTTTAAAAGCAGATCCTTATGGTCAAAAGGTTTCGTAAGGTAACTGAACGCGCCCTCCTGCATAGCCTGAACCGCGTCGCCTATCGTTCCATACGCAGTAAGAAAGATAACGGGCAGCCCGCAGTCTATTGTCTTTATTTCCCGCATGAGTTCAAGCCCGGTTCTGCCGTCCATCCGCATGTCGAACACAGCCACGTCGAATATCTCATTCTTCGCCAGATGCAAAGCCTCCGCACCGGTCTCCGCCGCATATGGAATGTGCCCGCTGCTGCACAGACGCAGACGCAGTATCTCAAGCAGACTTCTGTCGTCGTCAACTATCAGCACTTTTGCCGTTCTATTTTCCAATTACCTTCCCACCTGTCTTCATGTCCACTTCTTTCATCTTTTCAAGTTGCTTCCTGATGTTATCATTTTCTTTATTAAGAGCTTTTATACGTTCGTTTAGTTCTCTGTTTTCTTCCGAAATTTTATCAGAAGACTCCTCCGATCTTTTAAGTGCCTCGGAAAGAGCGGTGTTTTCCGCGTCCCGTTCCTGAAGTTCTTTCCGTATCGTCCTGAGTCTTCCGGCGGTCTCCGCGTTCCTTGCTTCCGCTGCCAGCTCTCCTGAAAGCTGCTGCATCGCGTATCCGGCGTAAGCCGTGTAAGGACTTTCGGGATAAACGTTTTTCATACGCCTGTAATATGCCCGTGCCAGAGATTCATCATAAAAACGGCAGTTCTTATCGGTAAAGAGTATCACGTAGCCGAACAGGTCTCTATCGTCCAAAGCTCTTTTCAGGTTTTCCAGAGCTTCATATGCCTGTTCGCAGTCGCCTCTGCCAAGCCCCGCAGCAAAACCGCCGTCGGAAACCCCGGTAAAGGCACACCCGCCGCAAAAAAGCGTCAGGCACGCAGTGTAAAGCAGAACCTGCTTCCGCAGCCTTTTTTGCTCTCTGCCCATATAGTGCCTCCGTGTTTTTCGATTATTTTCCTGCAAATGGCAAGCCCAAGACCGGAACCCTTATATTCCGAAGAGCGGTTGCTGCCCAGCCTGTACCGTTCAAAGATAAGGGAAAGCTCCGCCTCGTCCACGCCGACGCCGCTGTCGGCAACACAAACGGTAACAAATCCGCCGGAATGTATCACCGAAATTTCAACCTGCGAACCATCTCCGGAATATTTCAGAGCGTTGCCCAGGAGATTGTCGAACACCAGCGCCAGCTTCTCCGCATCAGCAAAAACATTCGTCTGCCGTTCTATGCCGTTAAAAACGGATATGCCTCTGCGAGCCGCTATTGGCGCCGTCTTTTCAACGGAAGAAGCGGCGATGCTGTTTATGTCAGTTTTGACAATTTCATACGTATCCTGAGCCAGATCTAGCCGCGTTATCTCAAGTATATTATTGACAGAATTTATCATTCTGTTGCTTTCAGTCTCAATGATATTTAAAAGACGCAGAGAGCTTTCCCTGTCGTCCTGAAAGTAGCCCTCTTTCAGCATGGCGGACGCTTCGCGTATCGAGGTCAGCGGAGTACGCAGTTCATGGGAAACGTTGCCTATGAATTCTGTGCGCAGTTCGTCGCTCTCCTTCAGCCTGTGCACCATGACGCCGAAGTCTTCCGAAAGCTGTCTGACCTCGGCGGGTCCACCGCCGGAAACTATTTCGGGGTAGTAGCCGTCCGTAACTTTCCGTGTGTTCTCGCTCAGTTTTCTTATAGGTGCGGCGATGCTCTTGGTGTTCAGAAACGCCAGAAAAACTATGAACACACCACCTGTGACTATGAAAACAAAAGCCTCGGTTCTCACCTGTTCAACAAGTTTTCCCGATGTTCGCAGCCCCTTTTCCCGTTTCTGCGCAGCAATACCGCGAAGATGTTCCAACGCCGACGATACGCCGTTCACAGAGGGCATCTGCTCCTCCTGTCCGCCGCCAAGCATATATGTACTCTCTTCCGATGAAAATGCGGCATACGCCGATTTCAGCCTGTCCAGAGCCTCTTTCTTGCTGCCGCTGCTGATTATAGCGTCCAGTTCCTTCAGCACTGCGCGGAATGAACCGCCGAACTGCTCATACTGACGCAGGAAATCAGTGTCCATAGATATCAGATATTTTTCCCTGAACTCTATCTGTCGCAGAATCAACCCGCTCAGTCTGTCCGTCCTTTCAATAACCGGTATCTCAACAAGCGTAACCCGCTCCATCAGCCTGTTCAATTTCTGTATCTTCATGAATATGACAGACATGAATATCGAAAGAAATATCAGCAGAATGAAATTCATGACTATCAGCCGCGCAAATATCCCGTTAAGTTTCATAAATGCAGTTTAACACCTGCATTAACTACATTCAATACGCAACATACAAAAAACAAATACAACGTAAATAACATTATTTCAGAATTTCACCTCAATTTCATGTGAAGGAAATTCCCTGCATTTTAACTTATTGATAACTAAACATACAAAAAAACTGTGACTGAAAATCCATACAAAAAGCGTTTTGCGACCGGAAAGAAAAGAAGTTTTTTACCGTTTTTTATAAATAATTTACACATGCGAGCCTATATGGCACGCAACCTGCTTTATACATATCAGCAATCAACAATAAGGAGAGAAATCATGAAAAAACTCATCACTTTCGTATTTGCAGGAGCTTTGATGCTCGCTTCAGTATCCGCACTTGCATCAGAAGCAGACAAAGCTGCCGCCGCCGATACAGCGGTTAAGACAGAGACCCAGTCAGAAGTTAAAACAGAAGTGAAAGCCGACATGGCTCAGACAGAAAAAACAGCAGAAAAACCTGCCCAACAGGAAGTTAAACCTAACTAACATCATGAAAGGCAGAGGCGCAAACCTCTGCCTTTTCCATAATCTATTTCACAAGTCCTGATATCTCTTTAAAGCCGTCGCGCCCTGCGCCGCCAACGAGCTGAAACAGAACTGTTTCGGTGACTGTAATAACAGCTCCGGCTTTTTCCATATACCGCAGAGCAGTCTTCCAGTTGAATTTCGCCCTTGAACAGACGGCATCAGCCGCTATGTGCACATTGTAGCCTGTCTGAAGCAGATCCAGCGCAGTTTGCAGCACACAGACGTGGGTTTCCATACCGCACAGCACAACAGTGTCGATTCCGGCGGTTTTAAGCTGATCTACAAAGCTCAGTTCACCACAGCATGAAAAGGAAGTTTTTTCTATGGGTTCGCAGTTCAGATGTTCTGCAAGTTCGGGAATGGTTGCGCCAAGCCCTTTCGTATACTGCTGAGTAACGAGCGTCTTTACTCCGAGCACGTTCGCTCCTTTTATAAGCCTTGCTGTGTTGCCGGTTATCTTTTCCAGAACGTCGGCGTCCATCGCCTTGACAAGCCTCTCCTGAATGTCGATAACAACGAAAGCGGTGGTTTCCTTATCAAGTTTGAACATGCATTGTCCTCCTAAAGATTAATCAGTTTTTCTATCTCTTTAATGCCCTCATCGACATCAATAAAATAAACGGTGTTAAGCCCGCAAGACTTTGCGCGCTCTATGTGCCCCTCATTGTCATCGACAAACAGAGCTTCCTGCGGCTCAATACCCATCTCTTTACATACTAACGGAAAAACCTCCGGCATCTTCTTGCCTATCCCCATCTCATATGAGTTGAACACACGGTCGAACAGCTTAAAAAAGCCGAATCTGTCGTCGAACTCTTCAAGCCAGTTGGTCTGGTCGCTCAGTATCGCCGTGCGGTATCCCGCGGCATTAACACGCTGTATAAGCTCAATGACCTTAGGGCGCATGGAAAACCTGCCGAATATAACATTGCGCATTTCATCCACAGACATTTTAAAGTCATAGCGCTCGCCCAGCTTTTCCCAGAATGTAGCTTCGTCCGCACGCCCGTACATGTATCCGGTGCTCCAGAGCACATCGCAGGCATCATCAAAAAATTTATGAGGCAGGAAGCCGTGGTGATGTGCGATGTCTGTCAAACCGTTTACCCAGCCCTCATCCGCCATAACTCCGCCGAAATCAAAGAAAACAACTTTAATCATTACTGCTCCCTCTCAAAAAATGACCTGACGCCATTTTCGCGCTGATGCGAATACAGGCAAAAAACCGATATTTACTCACATCACACCATTTTCAGGTAATATCTCGCCGGAAAATGCCCCCGGAAACCTTATCAATAAGGTTTTCAGACAATTTCACCAATGTTATTAACATACTATAAAACAAAAATAAGTCAAATATCCTCTGTTGAAAAAAGACCTGTCCTGAACTATGTTAGACCATACATCAGAAACGGAGCATGATTTTGAAAACGAAAGTTCTGGTCGCCATGAGCGGCGGCGTTGACAGTACACTCACAGCGCACATTATGAAAGAGCAGGGATATGACGTTCACGGCGTTACCATAAAATTTTTTGAAGGACAGGAACAGGCGCTTGCAGACGGTGAAAAATCCGCAAAAGAGCTTGGCATCCCATGGTATGCCGCGGACTACACTGACTTCTTTAAAGAGGACGTTATCTCCTATTTCATAAGAACATACAAGCTGGGTAAAACACCGAATCCCTGTGCATGGTGTAACAGAAATGCAAAGCTGAACTATCTGTTCCGCGAGATGAAATCAACCTGCTCTGAAAAAATCGCCACAGGGCACTATGCCAAAAAAGTTATGTACGGAGAAAACTACCGTATCGCGAAGGGTACAGACCAAACAAAGGACCAGTCATACTATCTTTCTCTGCTGCGACAGTGCCAGATAGACGTTGTCGAGTTCCCCCTCGGCAGCATGACCAAAACCGAAGTTAAGGCGAAAGCCGCAGATATGGGTCTGTCTGTCGCGGAAAATAAAGAGAGTCAGGATATTTGCTTCCTCATGGGCGAAGATTACGGCGATTTCCTTGATAAGCATATAGATCCGGCGACAATACGCAAAGGCTGGTTCATTAAAGACGGGAAAAAACTTAAAGAACATAAGGGAATCGTCTACTATACAGTCGGGCAGAGACGCGGACTGGAAATAGGATATCACGAACCTCTGTTTGTTAAATCCATTGACCCGAAAACCGGAGACATCGTGCTTTCCGATAAAGACGAGGTCACCGGAAGGGGCGTTAAGCTCACCGATGTTGAATATCCCGCCGATCACGACAGAATATTCAGGGCAGAGGTAAAGGTACGTTACCGCATGGCACCCGCCGGATGTATGGTTGAGATTCAGCCTTCCAACACTGCGACTGTTTTATTCGATACGCCGGAATTTGCCCCGACACCAGGGCAGGTGGCGTGCATATACAGAGACGACATCGTAATAGGCGGGGGATTCATTGGAAGCGTATTTTAAACGGTTTAAAAAGGCTTATGTCGCTCTCAGCGGCGGTGCGGACAGCGCGGCGGTGCTGATGCTGGCTTCGGAATACATGGGAGCAGAGAACGTTACGGCATTCACCTGCACAGGCGGACACGTTTTCGGATATGAAATAGAAAAAGCTGCGGAAATATCCGCAAAACTCGGCGTTAAGCACATCACGGCACCGGCGGACATGCCCGCCATCTTTTATGAGAACACGCCGGACAGATGCTACCACTGCAAAAAGGCGGTGCTCTCCAAAATAACTGAATATGCCGGAACAGACGTTATCTTCGACGGCACCAACACCGACGACGACCCAATGAACAGACCGGGTTTCCGTGCACTCGCCGAAACCGGTGTGGTTTCGCCGCTGCGCGACCTCGGACTCGGCAAAAGTTTTACTCTGAATAAAGTTAAATCCCTCGAAATAGATTTTCATGACGAATCGTGCAAAGCCACAAGACTGACTCTGCCCATAAATGCGGAGCGGATGGACAGCGTGGAACGTGTGGAAAACCTGCTGCGCGACAGATACAGAGGCATCCGATACAAAATAGACGAAAACAGGATAGAGTTTAAAAAAGCGCTGACACTTTCGGCGGAAGACTTTGACAATATTGTGCAAACCGTCAGACTAACTCGCTGACCTCGCATGGAATCATAATGCGGAACTTCGCTCCGCCCTCTTCGCCGTGCATGGCGGTTATCTCCGCGGACATAGCCTCCGCAATTGCTGCACACACAGCAAGCCCAAGACCGGAACCATCCTCTTTTGTTGTATAGTACGGCAGGAAGAGCTTATCCATATCCGCATCCCCAAACCCGCTGCCGTCATCCTCATATATTATTTCAACTCCCTTCTTCACAATATTTAGATGTATCACTGCGTTCTTCGCTCCTGCATCAAGCGAATTGCTGAGAAGCACGGTTATTATCTTTCCTATCTTGAACCTGTCCACACGGACACGCACATCGTCCGCATAATGTACTGCCGTTATAAGGTTTTTCTGCACATATCGCGCAGATTTGCGGCGGATATCGTCGCCCAGTTCCGCAATGGTTATGTCAGTTGTCGTTATTCTGACTGGGAGAGAGTATTCGACAAACTCCCCTATTCTTTCTCCGAGACGAAAGGTCTCGCTGCGGATGGACATGATTTCCCCATGGCGCACCCCCTGCCGCTCGAGACTGTCAACAATGCGGTTTATTTCTTCGATAGGTTCGGCAAGTTCCTGTGCCAGACCGAAAGAAAGGTTTTCCATACGCGTTTCGTGTTTCTGCCTGTTCTCTTCGTGGAGCCGTGAAAAGTCACTGATAGGTTTTGTCATTCTCTGGCTGAGGTAAAGCCCCGTCAGAAGACCTGAAACTATGATAAGAAGATTTAGCAGAACAAGTCCGCTTATGTTTGTAACAATTCCTTTTACTATCGACGTCCTGCTGATGAAAAACTCCATAGTACCGATGTGTGTGCCCACTTTATCGGTTACCGGAAGGCGGAAGATTATATTGTTTGCATCGGGGGTTATACTGTCCCTGTCTACTTTGCCGTCAGCCATATACAGCCCGTTGGCGTTATAGACCGCGATGTTGTCCAGGTGCGGCACAGCGTCTGTCAGACGCGTTATAAGAGTAAAAATGCCAAAGGCGTTTTCTTCTGAAAGATATTTTTCGAGGTCGTCCGATACTATCTTCTGCTGTGCTTCTATGAAATGCTTTGCAGAGCGAACTTCCGCGATGTACTGGATGTATACGAAGAGGACGATGTTCACCATTACGGCTGTGACCGCCAGAAAACCTATCAGCAGAATTGGTCTGCGCTTTAACCGTTTTACCAGCCTTTCTGCTTTTTCACTGGGTGAGTTCATTTCGCCTCCAGACATATTATACAGCATATTATGGATAGTGCGATATTAATTTATTTGCAGGAGGAGGTTAGAAACAATGAGACTGCTGCGGGCTGAAGCCCTCGC
>DKFP01000013.1 GCA_002452405.1 Deferribacteraceae bacterium UBA6793
AGCTACGGGGGCGTGAAAGAAAAAATTATAGATTGAAGAACTTTTTGTCAAGATATTTCTTTTTTCTGAAAAGTCTGCTATGTTGTTGCCATGAAAAAACTTATACTTACTATAACTCTTATTGTATCAACATTTTACAGCTCTTTTGCAGATGCTCCCGTAATCGACAAAGACATCGTTTCAAAACGGATGGTCATGGTTGGTTTTCATGCTACTGATTATAAAGACGAGGAGCTGAACGAGCTGAAACAGCAGATAGAGAAGGGACTCGTTGCCGGAGTGGTTTTCTACGGTTACAACGTTGAGTCCAGAAATCAGGTAAAAAGGCTCATCGCCGAACTTAACCGCCACAACCGCTCATTTATTCCGCTGCTCATCGCTGTGGACGAAGAGGGCGGGCGCGTGCAGAGGCTCACTGTTGACAAGGGTTTTGTCGAAGAACCCACCGCGCAGTACATTGCAAGGCACATGACCCCCGATCAGGCGGAGCGCGTTTATGAACTGACAGCCCGCGACCTCGCAGACGTTGGTTTCAACGTCAATTTCGCACCTGTAATAGACCTGAACATCAACCCTTCGTCCCCAGTTATCGGTGCTATCGAGCGCAGCTATTCTGCGGATGTTGACACTGTGGTTGCATATGCAAAGGCGTTCATCAATGCCCACAGAAAATACGGCATAATCACCTGCCTTAAACATTTCCCGGGTCACGGGAGTGCAAAGAAGGACTCACATCAGGGCTTTACAGACGTTTCAACAACATGGAATGATATGGAGCTTGAGCCGTTTCAAAGGCTTATCGCCGACGGTTATGCTGACATGATAATGACCGCGCACGTTTACAATTCCGGTATAGACCCCGATTATCCTGCGACACTCTCCAAAAAGACAATTTCTCTGTTACAGGACATGGGTTACAAGGGGCTTGTGATAAGCGACGACCTCCAGATGGGTGCCATAACGGACAATTTCAGCTTCGAGGACACGGTTAAGCTGGCTGTTGATGCCGGAAACAATATCCTGTTGTTCTCAAACTACTTTTTCTATGAAAAGCATTATCCGGAAAAGGTTCGTCAGGTTCTGGGAATACAGCTCAATTAAATTTGAATTTTTAAATGACATGCCTGATGGTTTCTGATATAAAAAATCTTCCGATACAGGTGCGTCTAAAATCTGAAATAAACATAGAAAAGGTGTCTTTAATGAAAGCAAAAGTGTATGTCAGGCTTAAAAACGGCGTTCTCGACCCTCAGGGACAGACAATCCAAAGCTCAATCGAGAGAATGGGTTACGATTTCGCAAGTGAGGTAAGGGTCGGAAAGGTCTTCGAGATTGAGGTTAAGGACGAATCCTGCCGCAAAGACCTTGAAAAGATAGCGTCAACGATGCTTGCAAACATGATCATCGAAGAATACTCCATAGAGTTTGAGGCGTAAGTATGAAAGCCGGAGTAGTTGTTTTTCCGGGGTCCAACTGTGACCACGACTGCTATCACGTTTTAAAGCATGTCATAGGTGCCGAAACGGTATTTCTGTGGCATAAGGACACCGACCTTCAGGGTGTTGACCTCGTGGTTTTTCCGGGCGGGTTCTCATATGGGGACTACCTGCGCTGCGGAGCCATTGCGAAGTTCTCCCCCATCGTCAGCGAGGTCATAAAATTTGCCGAAAACGGCGGGCACGTGCTTGGAATCTGCAACGGATTTCAGGTGCTCACCGAGTCCGGTCTTCTCCCCGGCGCACTGATGCGCAACAGGGGTCTTAAATTCAAATGCGAATATGTCAACCTGCGCGTGGACAATTCCGACACTCCCTACACAAACATGTACGCCGACGGCGAAGTGATACGTATCCCCATAGCCCATGCAGACGGTAATTATTATATCGACGAAGAGGGCATGAAGGAGCTTGAGGAGAACAACCAGATTGTTTTCCGCTATTGCGACGATAACGGAACGGCAGAGGACGACAGCAACCCCAACGGTTCGCTTGGCAACATTGCCGGAATAATCAACAAAAAGGGTAACGTTCTTGGCATGATGCCCCACCCCGAAAGGTGTGCGGAGGGCATTATGGAGACCCGCGACGGTTATTTCCTTTTTGAGTCCATAGCAAAATTCATCGGGGGTTGCAAATGAGCGTATATGAAAAATTCGGCTTCCCCGAAGTAACGGCGGAAGCGGCAAAGGGCATGGGGCTTTCCGCGTCCGAGTTTGACGGCGTTAAGAAACTTCTGGGCAGAATGCCCAACTACATAGAACTTGGGGTCATTTCATCAATGTATTCCGAGCATTGCAGCTACAAATCCAGCCGTATCCACCTTGCAAAATTCCCCACGACAGCTCCCTGGGTTGTTCAGGGACCCGGCGAAAACGCAGGTATCATAGAGGTTGACGACGAAGGGCTTTGCGTATGCTTTAAGGTTGAATCCCACAACCACCCGTCGTTCATAGAGCCTTTTCAGGGTGCAGCCACAGGCGTTGGCGGTATCCTCCGTGACGTTTTCACCATGGGCGCAAGACCTGTTGCGGCTATGAACTCGCTCCGTTTCGGCAAGCTGGATAAACCTAAGAACCGCCAGATATTTGAAGGCGTTGTAGCGGGAATCTCCCATTACGGCAACTGTTTCGGCGTTCCCACAGTCGGCGGCGAAGTATATTTCAACAGTTGCTACGACGGCAACCCGCTGGTAAACGCTTTTGCACTCGGCGTTGTGCAGAAAGAGAACATCTATCTTGCGAAGGCGGAAGGTCTCGGCAACCCCGTTATCTACGTCGGCGCGAAGACGGGCAGGGACGGCATCCACGGAGCTACTATGGCTTCCGAGGAGTTCAACGAGAACAGCGAATCAAAACGCCCCAACGTACAGATAGGCGACCCTTTCAAGGAAAAACTGCTGCTTGAGGCTTGCCTTGAGCTTATGAAGACTGACTACATCGTCGGTATACAGGACATGGGAGCCGCAGGGCTTACCAGCTCTTCATTCGAGATGGCATCCAAATCAGGCTCCGGCGTAAGGCTCGACCTCGATATGGTGCCCATGCGCGAAAAGGGCATGAACCCTTATGAAATCATGCTTTCCGAGTCACAGGAGCGTATGCTTATGGTGGCGAAGAAGGGTTATGAAGATAAGGTGAAAGCGATATTTGACAAATGGGATCTGGATGCGGTTGTTATCGGTGAGGTGACAAACGACGGGTATGTAAGACTTTTCTGGGACGGCGAAGAGGTTGCCGCTCTGGAGGCTGCGCCCCTTGCGGACGAAGCGCCCAAGTATAACAGACCCTATGTCAGAGGCGAATATATGGACGAGCTTCAGCGTCTGCCCAAGGTGGAATCACCTTCGAACCTGCAAAAGGTTCTGGAAGACCTGCTCGCCAACGAAACCATAGCTTCCAAACGCTGGGTATGGAACCAGTACGACCATATGGTTCGTGTGGGCACCGTACAGCTCCCCGGTTCCGATGCTGCTGTTATAAGGCTGAACGAATCGGAGAAGGGCATTGCTATTTCCAGCGACTGCAACAGCAGATACTGTCTGCTGAATCCCTATGAGGGCGGAAAGGCGGCTATCGCCGAATCAGCAAGAAACGTTGCTGTGAGCGGTGCGCGCCCCAGAGCGTTTACCAACTGTCTTAACTTCGGAAACCCCGAAAAACCGGACATCATGTGGCAGTTCGTTTCTGCCGTTGAGGGCATGGCGGAAGCTGCAAAAGTGCTTGAAACTCCGGCAATCAGCGGTAACGTCTCCCTTTACAACGAAACAGAGGGCAAACCGATACATCCCACACCCACAATAGTTATGGTTGGCGTTTTCGACGACGTTACAAAGCGCATCGGCTCATACTTCACAAGTATGGAGAGCGCTGTGTATCTGCTCGGTGAGAACACCGGATACATAGGCGGCAGTGAGTATCTTGCGTCTGTGCACGGATATGAACGCGGTGACGCGCCTGAGGTTGACCTTGAGCGCGAGAAAAACATAATAGATTTCATGTGCGATGCGGCGGACAAAAGACTTGTAAAGGCGGCTCATGACGTATCCGAGGGCGGTCTTGCCGTTGCTCTTTGCGAGATGTGTTTCGGCGGAGAGAACGTCGGCGTGAACATTAAGCTGGAGAGCGGCATACGCAGTGATGCCCTTCTGTTCGGCGAAAACCACGGACGTGTCATCCTTGAGATAGATGTAAATAACGCGCAGGCGATAACAGACCTTGCGGAAAAATATAATCTGCCTATATCGAAGATAGGACGCACATGCAGCGGACTTATCGAGATTGCGAACAAAAGCGACAAAGTGATTTCCGCAAAAGTTGCTGATCTTGAAAAGATATGGAAAAACAGTATCGGAGACAGAATGAAATGATTTTTGATAAATTTCACGAGGAATGCGGGGTAGCAGGGGTTCACGGAAACAGAGAGGCGGCTAATCTTGTTTATCTGTCGCTGTATTCGCTCCAGCACAGAGGACAGGAAGGCGCCGGTATAGCTGTTACCGACCGCAAACATATATCATATGAAAAGGGTATGGGGCTTGTGGCTGATATCTTCAGCCAGGAAAAGCTGGACAAACTTCAGGGAGACATCGCCATCGGGCACAACAGATACTCCACAACAGGCGTATCCGCTCTGGCAAACACCCAGCCCATCACAGTTACGATAAACTTCGGCGAGATATCGCTGGCGCACAACGGAAACATTGTGAATGCGGACGAGATAAAGGACGGTCTGGTTGCCAGGGGTGCTATATTCGGCTCCACATCCGATTCGGAAGTAATCGTCCACCTTATCGCGAAATGCGGCAAAGAGAACCTTATCGATGCCATCACCGATTCACTGCGCAAGCTCAAAGGTGCGTTTTCACTGCTTATCATGACCAACGACAAGATGATAGGCGTGCGCGATGCCATGGGTATGCGCCCTCTGGTTCTCGGTAAACTGAAAAACAACGGATATATCCTTGCGTCGGAGACAGTTGCACTCGACCTTATCGAGGCAAGTTTCGTGCGCGAGATAGAGCCGGGCGAGATGGTCATAATCGACGACGACGGAATAAAATCCATCTTCCCGTTTGAGAAGACCACTCCGAAACCCTGCATATTCGAGCACATCTATTTTGCACGTCCTGATTCGTATCTTTTCGGGCGCAACGTTTATGAAGTGCGTAAAAAATTCGGAAGATGGCTTGCGAACGAAACACCTGTTGAGGCGGACGTGGTCATTCCCGTTCCTGATTCTGGCGTTGTTGCCACTCTCGGTTATTCCGAGGCGAGCGGCATACCTTTCGAGATGGGTCTCATGCGTAACCACTACGTCGGCAGAACCTTCATCGAACCCAGCCAGTCCATCAGACACTTCGGCGTAAAGATAAAACTGAACCCCGTAAGGGAAGTTATAGAGGGCAAAAGAGTCGTTGTTGTTGATGACTCCATTGTAAGGGGCACAACAAGCCGCAAGATAGTCAAGATGCTGCGTGAGGCGGGCGCAAAAGAGGTGCATATGCGCATCAGCTCACCCCCCACAGCGTTTCCCTGTTTCTACGGCATCGACACGCCCACAAGAAAAGAGCTGATAGCCTCTACACACACAATAGAGGAGACCAGAAAATACATTACCGCTGACAGTCTCGGATATCTCAGCCTCGAAGGGCTGCTGGATTGCGTTGGCAGTACAAGCTATTGCCATGCATGTTTCTCCGGTCAGTATCCGACGATTTACAAGAACGGCGAATGACGGAGTGATTTATGGAAGAGATGATCGTTATCCGTATGTTCGGCAGCAGCATGGAGTTTGTTTCAGGCTGAAGCCCGTCATACTTTCCCACAGGTTGTGGGACACACGACGACCCGTATGAACAGCTTTCCTATAGGCTGGATGCACTTCTGACAAAGGAATACGGACTCGACAGGATTGATTTCAAGTACATCGACGTATCGTCGCCGGAGATACTTGATTACATCAACGATATCGAGACCATTGTAGACGGAAGACTGCCTCTACCCTATGTTTCTCTGAACAAAAAGGCTCTCTGCTGGGGGCTTTCAGAGGCGGAGGATATCCTTACAAGGGTCAAGCTGAAACTGGAAGATAGTTAATCAGGCCGCTCACAACGAGCGGCTTTTTTTATTTGCCGTTGATATGCGTCGCTCTGCTGCGTCAGTTTCCCCTCGCTCGCAACACATACCCATATGTATGCTTTTGCTCGTCTCAGAAAAACTTCCTTGCATAGCTCGCATCTGAACGGCAAAAAGAGGGTTATGCGTCGCTCTGCTGCGTCAGTTTCCCCTCGCTCGCAACACATACCCATATGTATGCTTTTTGCTCGTCTCAGAAAAACTTCCTTGCATAGCTTGCATCTGAACGGCAAAAAGAGGATATGCGTCGCTCTGTGGCGTCAGTTTCCCCTCACTCGCAACACATACTCATATGTATGCTTTTGCTCGTCTCAGAAAAACTTCCTTGCATAGCTCGCATCTGAACGGCAAAAAGAGGGTTATGCGTCGCTACTGCTCCTCGCGACGACTGAATAATATCAGTCTCTGCGAGCGCAGTGAAGCAGTCTCAATTTTTGCAGACCGGATACTATATGTGATTAATCACTTGTTCGCTAAAAAGTTATCCTTTATAATCTTGTATGCTGCACACAAATTTTGCCCCCGCCGAACGGGACGACAACGATTCCATACTGGAGATATACAGGCTGATAGCGTCCGAACCCATCTTCAGGGCGCTTATGGACAAACTTGAGCAGAATCTTCTCATACTAAACGACAAACGTCAGACGGTATTCGTTAATAACGCTGTCCTGAAAAACTATTCAATTGCCCGTCCGGAAGATATTCTGGGGCTTAGACCTGGTGAGATATTCAAATGCGTGAACTCCACAGAAGCAGGCGGCTGCGGTACAGCTCTGTTCTGCAAAGAGTGCGGCGCGGTCAATGCGATACTCGCAACGCAGCTTAAAGGCGACGATAGGATAGACGAATGCGTTATAACCTCAGTTGACGGCGAAACCTACGAACTCCAGATAAGCAGCAGACCTTTCGAGTTCAAAGGTGTCAGCTATACGCTCTTTTCGCTCTGCGACATAGGGCAGAAAAAGCGCATGAAGGTGCTTGAACAGATATTTTTCCATGACATCCTGAATATTGCCGGGGGCATTCATTCAATGCTGAGGCTTATTACGGATGAGAGCATGTTTGACGACGATGACCAGAAAGACAAGCTGAACAGGTTGCTTGTCGCAACATCCGAACAGCTTATTAATGAGCTTTCCGCCCACAAGACACTGAAAGCTGCGGAGATGCACGAACTGCTTGTCAGTAAAACAACATTTATGACCACCGACTTTCTCTCAAGCGTAATCTCTATGGCGGAGAATCTCAAATCAGCATATGGGAAGATAATTTATCTCGACGCTTCCAGTGACAATTTTGAGCTGGAAACCGATGAAACGCTCCTCTCACGAGTGCTGCTGAACATGCTCACAAACGCTCTGGAAGCCTCCGAAACAGGGGACAAGGTGACTGTCTCTGCGAAACTGACAGACGGCATAGCTGTTTTCAGCGTTCAGAACAGACAGGTTATCCCTCATGAACACCGCCACCAGATATTCCGCAAATCGTTCACCACTAAAAAACACGGATCGGGACTCGGCACCCACAGTATAAAACTTCTTACTGAACGCTATCTCAAAGGCAGAGCAGATTTCACAACAGACGAGAAATCCGGCACTGTTTTCCGTATCCACATCACAACACGCATATAATCAATTCCAGACATTTTATGTTTATAATTGAAAAGACTCCAATACTATAGTATTTAATATTGTAGTATCAGTATTTCCAATAAAACATATTTCATTTTTATTATCAGGAGACTTTTGCATGATATCTAAATCACTGAGAAACAAGATTCTTTTATTGGTGTTCTTTCCGGTTTTGATTGCCGCTGCGATGGTTGGCATATCGAACATTGTTGCAATCAAAAACCAGACTGCGGCGGAGCTGTCCGCCACGAGAGAGCGGCTTATGGATGAGAAAAAGGCGGAGCTGAAACAGCTTGTGGATCTTTTTCTTTCGGCTTCGGACAAGATATTAAAAGACCCTTCTTTTACGGAGGAGGAGGCGAGGGAGCGCATTAAGTATCTGGCATACAGCATTAATTTCGGTACGGACGGATACTATTTCCTCTATGAACCTGACGGCGTTCTTGTGGCAAACCCCATGACACCGGATCTTGAAGGCAAGAACCGGTTGAATGTTAAGGACGACGAAGGGGTGGAGTATATCCGCCTGATGATCGAAGAGGCGCAGAAAGGGAGCGGGTATGTGCCTTATAAAAAGCTGAAAAAATCCAAAGATGCAATCATGCCTAAGATGAGTTATGCGGCCATGGTTCCGCAGGTGAACTGGATGGTAGGCACAGGATTTTATATCGACGATATTGACGACACACTTGCTGTTATCGAGTCGGCAGCGGACGCGCGCATGAAAAGGATGATGGTTATGACGGTGATAGTTTCCGCCGCCGCCGCGCTGGTTTCTGTGGTTCTGGCGGGCATACTGCTCAATCCGGTTGTCGGCAATATCCGGTCGGTTGCGGATACCCTTAAAGAGATATCCAGCGGAGAGGGCGACCTCACACGACAGCTCCCTGTTAAAAGTGCGGATGAGGTAGGCGGGCTCTCGATATATTTCAATACTTTCATATCAAAGCTGAAAGATATAATCGCTTCCGTACAGTCCTCTGCTCATTCTGTGGCATCCGGCAGTGCAGAGCTTGCCTCCGCAACGGAACAGCTATCCGTCACTATACGGGATCAGGCTGCTCAGATTTCCGGTGTTGCCGCTGCAACAGAGCAGATGAGCAGGTCTTCGGAACAGATAGTTGGTAACCTGAACACCAACGTGGGGCTTGCCGGAAAAACCGAGCGCAATACGGAAGAGGGCAGCCGTATGCTTCAGAAGGCTGTTGACGAAGTGGTTGTCATTAAAAATCGCGTGGACGAGCTTGGACATGCCATAAGCAGCCTTGCGGATTCATCGCAGGAGATTAACGTCATACTGAACGTAATAAGCGACATCGCCGACCAGACTAACCTGCTGGCGCTGAACGCGGCAATTGAGGCGGCACGCGCCGGTGACCACGGCAGAGGTTTTGCCGTTGTTGCTGACGAGGTGCGCAAGCTGGCGGAGAGAACGCAGTCTGCCACTGGCGAGATAAGCACGATAGTGGAGAACTTCCGCAAGGAATCTGTGAAAGCGTCAAACGATATGGGGTCCGCTCTGGTTCATGTGGACAACGGAGTGAACACCATGCAGTCTATATCTACATTTTTCGATGAAATAGTGGTCTCCGTCAAATCAATGAACGAGATGAACAGCGTGATAGAATCGTCCATACGAGAGCAGATTTTGGCGATTGAAGGGATAAACGATAACACGCAGACAATTTCAACTGGTATTGAACAGAGTTCAAACGCACTGCACGAGATATCCAGAACGGTGAACGACCTGGAAATCCAGTCGGGCGATATGCTTAATAAGGTCGGAAGATTCAGAGTTTAAACGAAGCTGTTTTCAGATATAAAAAAAGCCCCGCATCAGCGGGGCTTTGTCGTTTTTACTTAACGTAGTATTGCTGGTATTGAGGGCTGACCTCAATCTTCGCTGTCTTTTTAAGCGCTTCCACATAGTCCTTAACAGCTTCGTTCTGTTTCACGCCTGCCAGAGCGGAGACAATCTGGTCTTTCTGCTCAGGTGTGATTGCAGCAGCGGGGGGCGTAAGGCTTACGACCTGAACAAGGAATACCTTGCCGCCGACTGTATATGGTTTCGCGAGGAACGAACCGGGTTTAGCCTTGAAAATGCTGTCCATGAGGTCATTGTTCATGCCAAGATTCTCAATGGGTTCGTTTCTGTTGAACGATTTGGGAGTCATAAAGGTTTTGCCTGTTTTTGCAGCCGCTTCCTGAATGGAGGCAAGTTTTGCCGCTTCAGAGGCAGCTTTTTCAGCAGCTTTGATATCCTGCTGTCCTTTGTATTCACCCTCAACCACACCCTTTATCTTGTCGAACTCAGGGATGAATGAAGGGAATTTATCTGTCATTTCGAAGATTACTTTTTTATCGTCGAAATCCATTATCTGGCTTACTTCTGTTTTGGTCATAGCCATCAGCTTTCTGACCATATCGGGTTTGCCTTCAAGGGGAGTGCCGACGCCTGTTTCTGTGATACCGTTAAGGGTTACCACGGGCAGTTTGTCGCCGTTTTTCTTGTTGTAAGCGGTGATGTTGGATTCAGCAACTATCTCTTTGTATTTGTCGAATACGAAACTTTTGAAAGCCGCCTGACCTTTCTCTTTTCTGATAAGCTCTGTTATCTGGGGTTTCGCCTGCTCAAGGGTGGGGCTTGCGTCTGTTTTGTGGTCGATAACCTTTATTATATGGAAACCGAACTGAGTTTTTACGATGTCTGAAACTTCGCCGTTTTTAAGTTTGAAAGCAGCCGCTTCGAACTGGGGTACCATCTGACCTTTGGAGAAATAGCCGAGGTCGCCGCCGTTCTGTCCGCTGGAATCTGCGGAGTATTTTTTGGCAAGTTCTGCGAAATCGCCGCCGGATTTAACCATGCCGAGAACATCTTTCGCAAGTTTTTCTTTTGCGTCAACGTCCTGTTTGTTGTTCCAGTCGTCAACTTTGAAAAGGATGTGGGAAGCCTTAACGCTTTCCGGTTGAGACAGAGACGCTTTGTTTCTGATGAAGTAGTCTTCAACCTCTTTGTCGCTGACGGGGATTTCGATGTTTTTCATAAGTGAGGGGTCGAAAACCAGAGCAATGAAGTTTGCCTTTTCAGGAACTCTGTATGCTTCTTTGTTCTCTTCGTAGAATTTTTTAACGTCGGCATCGTTCACCTTAACAGTGCCTGCGAAGTCGTCCGCTTTGAACTCTATATAATTGATAACAGCGGTGGTGTTACGGAACTTGTATTCCATATCAACCTCTTTGTCTGTGACAGAGACGCTGTTTTTAATCATTTCATTCATTTTCTGCGCTGTGATGTCCTCTTTAACCTTCTGTTCGAAGATTGCGGGGGTCATTCTGTTTCTGGCGAGGATGTTTGTATACTGTTCTATGCTGAACTGACCGTCGATCTGGAATGACTGCATGTTCTGGATATACATCTGAACTTCCGCGTCTGAAACGGGGATGTTGAGTCTTTTTGCCTCTTCTATGAGGAGTGCCTGACTGATGAGATCGTTCATAACGGTCTTTTCTATCAGGTTGTCTTTCATAAGCTGGTCAACCTGATTTCCGAAAAGGCTGCGGAAGTTTTCTCTGGTTGCGTCGAGTTTCTGGCTGAAATCAGCGTCAGAGATGACTGTGTCGTTGACCTTTATGGCATAGTGGCTCTGTGCGACCTTGTCGCCGATACCCCATGCAAAGAATATGGTTGCAACAAACGCCGCAATCACAAACCAAAGGGCAAAAACTGTCATCTTTTTCTGTTGTCTGAACTTGGAGATCATATTGAAGTACCTCGTGAGGCAATATTTGACCGATAAATTAAAATTTAAGACCCGACAGGGTGACTCCGGCACACAAATTAACCCACTACCGTTGCTTTCTTCCGAACCTGGCGGGGTTCGCGGGTAATCCATTGCAGAGACCCCATCGGGCCAGCCTGATATTCATTTTTTAAGCATCAAAACGGAGAGGGAGGGATTCGAACCCTCGGTACGTGTTAGCGTACACACACTTTCCAGGCGTGCTCCTTCAGCCTGACTCGGACACCTCTCCTTTTGCATGATTCCGAAAAGGAATCAAATGTATATCAGGCTTTCACTTTAATGTCAATAGTATGGTTTGATTCATACTACATTTTTTGTACGTTGTCATTTAACGATAATTTTAGCGGGTTTATCCGTTTTTTTTATCTTATAATATACGTAAGGAGCGTACCATTCGTTTGAGCATTTTACTGGTTCGGCGTAGACCACTATGGATTTCTCTGTTTCGTCTATGCGGTAGACATCTATGCATGAATCGCCCGCATCTTTGCCGAAATAGGCGACCATAAGGGAGAAGTTTGCATAGTCAAAGGGCTGCGTGTCCTTGTTTATAACTGCTCTGGCTTTGTGGAACGCACCGTATTCCTCTTCGGAGTTGAAAATTTTTACCCCGAAAACAGGTTTGCCCACAGGTGCGAACCCATTCACCTTTTCAAAAGAAGAGAGGGTGCTTCTGTCGCCCATGGCGAATGCCGCGGCGGCGGATAAAATTAAAATTGTGAAAATTATGGTTTTCATGTCACACCGTTGAGGTATTAATTACTTTGTAGTAGCATATTAATATGATAATATCACGACAAAACAGTTCACGAGGTAGTTTATGATTACCAGATTTAAGATTTTGATAATTGCAGGTTTCCTGCTGGTATCTTTTCTTCCCGCGTCCGCAACGGACGTCACCGGAAAGATTATCGGCGGAACAGATGTCGCAGACGGAAAGTATCCGTTTGTCGTTGCCATCCTTGACACAACAAAAGGTACCACAGAGCTTAATCAGCAGTTTTGCGGCGGTACACTGATTGCGCCGGACTGGATTCTGACAGCGGGACACTGTGCAGAGGATTACACCACTGCCGCAACAATAGCCAATCTGCGTGTGCTTGCCGGTACGAACGTACTCTCTACCAGCGGATCAACCAATGGAACAAAGGTCAGAGTCTCTGCGGTATACATACACGATAACTACAACGGCGTGACCTACGACAATGACATTGCGCTGATGAAACTCAGCACATCACTTTCTCAGGATACAATAGACGGTCTCTCGTCATCCACATACCCCGCATTCACCGTGGGCACACTGGCAACGGTTGCCGGATGGGGTTCAACAGCGTATCCTGTGACACCGCACACCTACCCGACGAGCCTAATGGAAGTGGATCTGCCCGTTGTTTCAAACGATACATGCAGAGATGTTTCCGGATATGATATGACAGATAATATGATATGCGCCGGATATGCTCAGGGCGGAAAAGACTCCTGTTCAGGCGACAGCGGCGGTCCTCTTTTCGTTCAGGACGGCTCAAACTATATAGTTATCGGTATCGTCAGCAACGGCTATGAGTGTGCACAGCCGAACTATTACGGTATCTATACAAAAGTTGCCGGTTATACATCATGGATAGATGCCAAGATGAGCAGCAACTCCGGCGGCGGCACAACAGACCCCGGCGATTCAGACGGTAACAGCGGCGGCGGCGGAGGCGGTGGTGGCGGATGTTCCGCATCTAAAGACGGTTCGCCCGTTGCACTTCTGCTTATGTTTGCTGTTGGCGGCATATACCTGATACGCAGAAAAAGAGCTTAACTCTTTCAGATACAAAAAAAGGCAGCCGCGTGGCTGCCTTTTTTATCGTTCAGATTAATATCTTATTGAGCTTCCAGAACCTGCATACCGAAGTCCCTGCCCCACTGATAAGCGTCTCTGAGTTCATGCTCAGAAGGGGTCATCTTAACTTTGAATGAGGGCAGCGGCGTTTTCATACGCATTGTCTTCATGATATCCTCTGAAACCTTGACACCTTCGCCGCTCCAGCCGTATGAGCCGAAGCATCCGCCGAGCCTGTTCACAACGTTTAGCACAACGAAATATGAGAACAGCTCAAGCACAGGGTGAGGCGCTTTCGCGTTAAGGGTAGGGGTGCCGATGAGCACACCGTGGGATATCTCTATGGAATCGATAAGGGTCATGATGTCCGTTGTGGCGGAATCGTACATGTCAACACGCACGCCCACCTCTTCGATACCGGCGCGTATCTGGTCTGCCAGTTTTTTGGTGTTGCCGTATGCTGTGGCATAAACCAGCGTCACCTGACGGTTTGTCATGTTCTTATAGTAGCGGGCAGCAGACTTGTCATAGAAATCCATGTAATAATCTATGTCCTCTACAAGAACGGGACCGTGGGAAGGGCATACCATGTCGATTTTAAGCCCGCTGATTTTTTGCAGAGCTTTGGTTATGTGCTCTTTATAGGGGCGCATTATCATGGAATAATAGAAGCTGAAAGCCTCTTTTGCCACGTCTTTTTCCGCGATGTCCTTGTTCAGCAGCACGTCACCTTTCGGACAGTAGTGTGCGCCGAGGAAGTCACAGGGGAAGAGCATCTCCTCTTCCACAAGATAGGTGAACATTGTGTCAGGCCAGTGCAGGAAAGGCGTATGGAAAAACCGGAGGGTCTTCCCGCCGAGATCTATAACATCCTCATCACCGACGGCTCTTCCTTTGAAGTCACGGTTGACGATATTTTCAACGAAGGTTTTTGCCGTTTTGGAGTAGATAACCTCCATATCCGGATTGAGATCAAGCAGTATGGGCAGCGCGCCGGAGTGGTCCGGTTCGTTGTGGTTCAGGATGATATAGTCTATCCTGCTGATAGGCATGATCTCTTCGATGCGTTCTATATATTCCTTCTGAAAATTAAGTTTGCAGGCTTCGATAAGAGCTGTTTTCTCTTTACCCACAACAAGGTAGCTGTTGTATGTCGTTCCGTGTTCCGTGGGGATAACTATGTCGAAAATCTCAAGCTCAGGGTCTTTTACACCAACCCAGTAAACGTCCTTTTTAAGCAAAGTAGCATGCATATTTCCTCCAAGAAAAATAACTGAAAAAAAGCCGCCGTTTTTGCTTTGCGGCGGCTTTTATTTCTTAGTCCTGATAAGCCTCAAAGCTGTCTTTGCCTACGCCGCATTCGGGGCAGACCCAGTCTTCGGGGATATCTTCGAAAGCTGTACCGGGGTCGATACCTCCGTCAGGGTCACCCACCGCAGGGTCATAAATCCAGCCGCAGATTGTGCAGATATACTTCATGGTTGCCTCCTTGTAATAAGAGTATACTTGTCTTTTTATGCAAGTCAAATCTTTTTGATTTCCGCGTTTTTAATACCTATCTTTTTGAGCAGTCTCTCTTTTATTGTGTTAATGACTGTCTGATATTCTTTATCGGTAAGGTTGAGTTGCCCTCCGGCGGATTTCATATGTCCGCCGCCTGTACCCAGTCCTTTAACAAGGCTTATAGCCATTCTGCCGACAGCAGTCCTTGTGGATTTTGACCGCAAAGAGAAGAATCCGTTGTTGTCCATTCTCCCAACGACGAAAGTCCACTTTATGTCTCTCATCCGAAGCAGAAAATCGCTTGTTTCCGCAATAAGATCCGCGTTTCGCACGTCTCCCAGATCGCAGAAGATGAGGTTGTCTATTATCTCGGAACATTCTACAGCTTTTTTCAGGTTTTTGAAATAGTATCTGGGCACTTCGGGGTTTTCAATTTTTGTGAGTTTTTTGTGTGAGATATAGGGGAAAATGTATGACATCATTGCTTTGTCTATGCACGTGTTCGTGCGTCCCGACCCAACCGTATCGGTCTTTATTCCATAATAAAGCGCCGTAGCTGTGTCTGTGTCTGGAATGATGTTAAGATGCTTCATATATTCGGTTACAATTGTGCTTGTGCTGCCCGCTTCCTGTCTGACATCGTGCAGACGGACTTCTGAGGTTGAATGTCTGTAGTTATGATGATCAATTACCACATCGACATTAAAACCGTCGGGTATAAAGACGTTTCCGGCTTTCGGCTGGGTATCCACAACTATGAGATAGTCATAGCGGGCGAAGTTCAGCTTTACGGAGCTGTGCATCTGGATTTTGCACAGACGGAGCAGTTCACGGTTCTCGGCTCTGCCGACGATACCGTAAAAGCCTATTGTGCAACGCTTCTTTAGTTTAGCGGATAGAATGTACCTGAGACCGGTCGCGGCGGCTATGGTGTCAGGATCAGGGTTGTTGTGGGTGAGTATCAGAACCTTTCTTTTAGGTTTGATATCTTCTAGTATCCTGTCTATCATGATAAAGATTATTACTCCTGTGACGTAAAATCAAGGAGAATGTTCCCACCCTCAAGTTTAGATGCCGTAAACCCGTATTCTTTCTGTATTCCCTGAAGTTTTTTGACTAGCATATCCGGAGAAACGTATATCTCTGCTTCGATGTCCAGTGATTTTTCAGCGAAGCCTTTTATGCTGTAATTTGTTATGAATGTCTTTCTTTTCAGTGTCTCCATGAGGTTTTTTGGGGTTGCAAAGTTAGCGTAGTTAGCCGCAGTAAGGGTTATTTTCGTCAGTTCCCTGTCGAGCGAGGGTGCCGGGATAGCTCCTTCACGAACGGAATAGAGCGCAAGGTCCATTGCGTTATAAAGTGCCGATGCGACACATGATGTTTCAGACTGTCCGGATCCGTCGCCGGAAGTTTTCACAGGGCTGTATTCTTTAGCTTTTCCTGCGACACGGATGCTCACTGTTGCTGTGCATTTTCCACCGTTTGCGGCAGTTTCAGCTTTTATATCGAAAAGATACTGTGCTTTTGAGTTCTGGAACGCTTCGTAAACAAGATCCGGCAGGGCGCTGTCAGCCACTGTGGCGAGGAAATCCAGCTGATATTTTGTGCTGAACGAATTCTTTTTCAGGGCGTTTGTTATCGCCGCATTGTTTTCATAGTTGTCGTGTGCTTCATCTATTACATATACGGCGTTGTCGGTTCTTGATTTTATCATATAGGCGACGTCTGCAAGGCTCAGTTTGTCCACGTCCGCAATGACGGAATAGGTTATGGTGCCGTGACTGTATCTCCGGTCAACTATTTTGTAGCTTCTGATAAATTTCAGATATTCAGACGTTATCTCAGGCATATCAGAACCCGGCTGGTCTTCCTGTTGTCTGGAAAAATAGTTGTAAAGGGCGTTGAGCAACGCTCCGGTCTTTGCTGATGAATCCGCCTGTTTTATGTTGTCACCATGAACTGTAACGGTGGATGAACCGTTAACCACCATAGCGTATGCGTTTATGCTGAAAAGCAGAACGGCTGTCGCCGTCATAAGAACCTTATTCATTGTTGTCTCCGTTCTCCGATGTGGTCGCTGTGTATACGGAAGAGGTATATTTGCCCAGACCTCTCAGTCCAAGCGTGAGCATAACTATGTGTTCAACGTCGCTTTCATTGCTGACTGTGACGTCTTTGATCTCGGTTTTTCTTTTGTATGAAACGCCTGCTTCCCAGCATTCGCTCTTGTAAAGCAGGTTTACGGAATCGTCAACGGATGATCCCGCCTTCCATGACAGCTTGTTGTTCCAGCCGGAGCTGGTTCTGCTGTATGAGAGGTCGTATTTAGGTGTAGTATAGGTTACAGTTCCCTGAATGGTAGTGTTTTTATCGTCGCTGGTCTCTTTGTCATAAGCAAATTTGCCGGAAATTATAAATTTTCCTGCGGATAAGCTCAGACGGGTGAGAAGGAAGTCGGCATCCTTTTCATAGTAGTTGTATTCGTGTTCGAAATAACTGTAAAAGCCACCGGTCGTATAGAGTTCCATCTTCGTTACAAGTGGTTCGTATCGGTGATCCTGACGGGTCATTTCATAACCCTGAACGTTTTCAAGTTTCAGCATCCAGTCGGGCGCTTTAAAGTAGTTTTTTAATGAATATGAGTAGTTTCTGGTTTCCTCAATGATATCCTGATCTATGTAGTCGAACAGGTTTGTCTGGTCAACATCGGGTGTCTGGACGTATCTCAGCGTGTTGTATATGGAGTGGCGGAATCCATTGTAATTTTTGAAAATTTCTGCAAATGCGAAAGAATAGTCTATGGTGTACATCCGCCTTGTTATTGAATTGTCATCAACGTCAAGGTATGCCAGCCCGGAATGTCTGTCGGTATTTGGCATCTCCATCTCGTAATTGCTGTCGAAATCGTACCATCTTGTGTAGTAGCCTTTGACAGACGGCGTGAACGTACCGACATAAACCGGAATGGGTTTGTAAAACATCAGGGTTGCATGGTCTCTTGTATAGTCCAGCTTTTTATGCTCGTTGGTGTCTGTTGCGTAGTTGTATATAAATTTGGTGTTGCGCACCTCGTCGTGTGCGGCATAGTATCTGACGTTCACAGGAGCGAACGATATATCTTTTTCCGCAGAGATCGACGGACGCAGGTATGTATGCTCTTTCAGGTATGTGCTGGTGATGGTGTACGACATAATATCATTGTATTTCAATGTCATATCACTGTATTTGGTATTATAGAGCAACTGCACGCTGTTATAATACGTTTCGTCCTCATTGTCATAGTTTTGAGCTATGGAGTAGTCTTCATAATCGTCCTGATAACTGTAGTCCGAGACTGCTTCGAGGTCGATTTTCAGCCTGAGCTTGTCGGTTATGGCTATGTTAGACTTGTTGTATATAAAAAATCGCCCTGATTCTCTTTCAGGTCCAGTGACCTGCGTTTCTTCCGAAGGAGATTTTCTGTCTTTCGCAACGTATTCGAAATAGTTGTATATATTGCTGTTTGTGCTGGGTTTCATGCGAAACTCATTGGCGTACAGCGTATTTTCGTTCTGAGACAAGGTCGCGGCAAAGGTTGTGTCCTTGTCCACGTCTATGTTATAGAAGAATTTAGGTTGGATAAAAGCGCCCAAAGTGGAGCTGTATCCCAGCTTAGGCACAAGAAAGCCTGTCTCTCTTTCACTTTTTATTGGATATATAATATAAGGAGAATAGAACACAGGAACGCTTTTCGCCCACCCCGCAACGTTGAAAGCGGAAAAGTAGCCGCCGACGTCTATCTTGGCTGACGATGCTGAAAGAGACCATGCCGGATCGTCACCGGAGCAGGTTGTAAATGTGGTATCATACAATTTATATGAGTTTTTGCCGGTTTTATGGACTTCGTCTGCTTTGAACCAGTTATAGGGCTGGACAAACGCATCCGCCTGATAAAACTTTCCGGTTTCTGTCTGCGTATCGTATTCCATACGCTGGCAGTCGACAGTTTCGTCAGCTTCCGTCATGCGCACATTGCCCGTCGCCTCCATATATCCTCTGTCCTTATAATATAGGAGATCGTCGGACGTGAGAGTACGTTCGCCCTGAAAAACCTTTACGTTGCCTGTGGCGTGGTAAAAGTTCTGATCGGACGAATCGACCTTGTCAGCTTCGATGGTGACGTTCTCTGCGGCGTAGGACGCCATGCAGAGGCAAACAATCATAATGGAGAGAATAACTTTCACTTGCTGTCCTTGACCAGTATTTCCCTTACCGCTGCACAAAGATACAGCGAACCGCATACGAGTATATCAGTATTTCGGTTAAGTTCAACGGCTAATTTGACAGCATCCAGCACATTCGCGCGCTTTGATATATTTACGTTTAAGTTATTGACGTCAATGCTTCTTTCATTATCTGGTATCTGTGTTACGATGATATCCGACGCAACTGATTTAAGTATATTTATATGTTTTTGCGCATCCCTGTCCCTTGTGCAGGAAAAGATGATTACAGGCGCTTTGCCACGATACGACTGCGCAAGTTTAACAAGCCCGTCCTCGTTGTGGGCACCGTCCAGAACAAATCTTCCGAATCGCTCCATTCTGCACATTGGCAGTTTGAGGTCATCCGGCACACCGCCTTTGCAGATATGGTCGCAGACCGCTTCCGCAAGCCGCAGATTGTTAGAATAAGGGTCTTCAAATCCTAAGTACGGGGTATCTGAATATTCCGGTTCAACGACGGTTCTGTCCTGAAACTGCTCGTAAACGTGACTGCGCACCTCGTCATTGTTCTTTCCGAGGAAAAATACTGGGTTATCCTTTATTATAGCCAGTTTTTCGTTTGCTATTGTGATGATGTCGTTTCCGAGATATTCTGTGTGATCCATAGATATGCTTGTTATAACAGGTATTTTCTTATCAAGTATGTTGGTGGAGTCAAAACGTCCGCCGAGTCCTGTTTCTATGACTGCTGTATCAATACTCTTATCCTTATAATAATAGAATGCCATGAGAGTCAGTGTTTCAAAATAGGATAATGTATATTTTATCACAGCAGGTTCAACAATTAAGAACAGACGGTCAAAATCATTTGCCGATATGTCTTCGCCGTTCAGCTTTATGCGCTCGCGCACGTTTAATATATGAGGAGAGGTGAACAGCCCGGTAGAATGACCTCTGAAGCGCAGTATCTGGTCTATGAAATAAGATGTGCTGCCTTTCCCGTTGGTTCCTGCAATGTGTATGATGTTTCTGGCGATATTGTCTGCGATGCCGAGTGATTTCACGGCGTTTCGGATACGGTTAAGGGTGAGCTCAAGATTTTTGAACTCACCCTTTTTTTTAAAGAATATTTCGAAGAGGGTTGGCATTAGCCAAAAAATTCCAGAACCTTGGAAATGCCTGATTTCCAGTCCTGTCTGTGAAGAACCATGTCCACCATTCCGTGTTCGAGGAGGAACTCGGAACGTTGAAACCCTTCGGGAAGGGTCTGACGGATGGTTTGTTCGATAACTCTGGGACCTGCAAAACAGATCAGTGCACCCGGTTCAGCGATATTGATATCGCCGAGCATGGCATAGCTTGCTGTTACACCGCCTGTTGTGGGGTCTGTGAGCAATGAGATATGTCCAAGTCCTTTCTGGCGCAGTTTAACCAGCGCGGCAGATGTTTTCGCCATCTGCATGAGCGAAAGGATACTCTCCTGCATCCTTGCACCGCCTGAACAGCTTATGGTAATGACGTGAGTATTTTTTTCGATGGCGCTTTCAACAAGTCTGACTATCTTTTCGCCGACAACGCTACCCATACTTCCTCCGAGGAAACCGAACTCGATACCTCCAATGTGTACAGGTTTGTCGTTTATGCGGGCGATACCGGAAACGAAAGCGTCGTTCATGCCCATTTTTTTAACAGCGGCTTTAACTCTGTCAGGATATTTTTTTGAATCTTTGAATTTGAGCGGGTCGAGGGATTTCAGGTTTTCATCAATCTCCTGAAATGTGCCGGGGTCTATTATGATGTCTATTTTCTCCCTGACGGTGATAGGGAAGTGCTTTCCGCACTTGGGGCAAGTCTGGAGAGCTTTGGCTACTTCTTTGTGGTAGTTTATTTCTCCGCATCCGCTGCATTTCAGCCAGAGTTTTTCGTCAATCTCCTTTCGCTGCTGGTCGGGAGTAGTGACTTTCTGGACTTTATCGCGTAAAAAATCTCTGATGCCCATATTTTCTCCGTGTTTGTGTGTCAATTAAGCATAATGAATACGGTATCTGAAAGTTGAATAATAAAACTGTTCCTATTTTTTTGCAAATGTTTTCTTTTTTACCTGAAAATATGGAATGTTTGTCGATGTTGTGTGAATAGCTGCGCAGGTGTGCATATGTTTTCGTTAGCTAATTTCTTCAAACAGATACAGAGGAGGAGCGCGGTATGTGCGGCGTCAAACAGGGCCCGGTGACGATAGGTATCGGGAAGTGGAATTTTCATGTCGAAATGATGGATAAGACTGTCAAGGGAATAGCTCTTTAATCCTTTTTCAGCAGCTCTTGATAATTTTACAGTATCAATTACACAGTTGAGTCCGAAAGGAATCCCTTTCTCCTCAAGGTGATGGGCTACGAAGGCACAGTCAAACCCTGCGTTGTGGGCTGCGACTATACTGCTTCCGGCGAAGTCGAGAAACTGCGGAAGTACCTCGTATGCTTCCGGTTTATCCGCGACCATGCGGGTGTTTATCCCGTGTATGGCATACGCCTGATAAGGGATGTCCGTCTTGGGGTTTATGAGAGAACTGAAAGTGTCCTGAAGGTCAACAATGAGTCCTGGTTTGACCTTAACTGCGGCTATTTCCACCAGCCTTGCGCCCTTTACAGGGGACATTCCGGTGGTTTCGGTGTCAAACACCGTAAAGGTCATATCCGAAAAATCAGTGTTGCGCATCGTATGTCTCAAACAGGCGGATGAAATCGGCAAGGGTCATCTGTTCTCCGCGGATGTTCTGCGCAAGTCCCGCTTTTTCCAGGATTTCTTCAATGTTTTCAATACTCTTCATAAGGTTGTTTTTAAGCGTTTTACGTTTCAGTACAAAAGAGCTGCGCACCATATTAAGGAACCGCTGTTCGCGCTCTATGTCGAAATGCCGTTCTCTTGGGTAGAACTCCAGAACGGTCGAGCGTACCTTTGTGTTTGGCCAGAACTGACCGCCGGATATCTCTTTCAGCTTTTTCATGGTGAAGAAATATGAGGATATAACTGACAGCGATGAGTATTCCTTGCAGTTTGGTTTGGCGTTTATCCTGTCGGCAACCTCTTTCTGGAACATGAAGGTCATTTTTTCTATGCGGTGGAAGAATTTGACACAGTGCATAAGTATTTCCACCGAAACGTTATACGGCAGGTTGCCTGCGAAGGCTATTTTGCCTTCGGGAAGCTGTGACTCCTCTATCAGCATGAAGTCCGAGTGTATCAGTTTGAACTTGGGATATATGAAAAGATATCTCGGCAGGAATTTTGCGAGGTCTTCGTCAATTTCCACAGATGTCACGCGCGTACCTTTTTCCAGCATGGCTATAGTGAGCACTCCGCATCCGGGACCTATCTCAACCACGTTTTTGCACTCGGCATCGGCAAGTGACTGGGCGATGTCGTCAATTGTGTGTCTGCTGGTCAGGAAGTGCTGACCGAACTTTTTTTTCGTATATCCGTATTCGTTCTTATAAATATCAAGCAAGTCGAGCATTTTTCACCATTTCCGCTGCCACTTCTGAGGCTCTTTTTATACTGGTGCAGGAGGCTATACCCTTGCCCGCTATGTCGAAGGCAGTTCCGTGGTCAACGGAGGTTCTTATTATGGGCAGGTTCAGGGTCACGTTTACCGCGTTGCCGAATGATTCCATCTTGACGGGGATAAGCCCCTGATCGTGATACATTACCACCACAAAGTCATATTCGCCTTTAGCCGCTTTAACGAACAGCGAATCGGCGGGGAAGGGACCATCAACGTCGATTCCTTCCGCCTGTGCAATCTCAACTACGGGTGAGATAAGGGTTATCTCTTCGTCACCCAGTGCGCCGTTATCGCCGGCATGTGGGTTGAGTCCGCATACTGCTATTTTCGGTCTGCGTTTGCCGCAGAAAAACTGTCCAGCGGAGTTCGCATTGAGAATGGCGTTCATGATTGCTTTTTCATCAAGTTTATCAATCAGCTGCTCCATGGGGACGTGTGTTGTTGCGAGAACGCATCTCACCTTGTCGCCCACCATAAGCATTGAGAAATGTCGTGATTTAGTGAGATATCCGAGAAATTCCGTGTGTCCGGGGAAGTTATAGCCGCCTTCTTTGATTGATGCTTTGTTTATGGGGCAGGTGACAACTGCATCCGCCTCACCGTTTTGCACCATTCGCACCGCTTTTTCAACGAAAAGCATGGACGCTTTACCGTATTCGGGCTTTATGACGCCATATTCAATATCGAACGTCAGCTTTTCATCCGGCTCAACAATAGTGAGTTGCGGCATGGTTTTTTTCAGCAGCGTTTCATATGTATGTCTTATAATATATTCGTAAGACACAAGAATAACTTCGTATTCATCGTTCTGTGTTATGCTTTCGGCAAATTTACAGGCTATTTCCGCGCCTATTCCGGCGGGGTCGCCCGTTGTTATGGCAAGTTTAATCTTATTCATAAGCGGAAGGATATAGCATCCGCCCTTTGGTTTCAAGAGTTAAAAACTTGCGCAAAAATATCCTCTAGATATTATATGTAGTATTTGAAATGAAAGATAAAAGTCTGTAAGATAGTACGCCCGATGCCATAACAGGCAGCAGGGAAGGAGATAAAATGCCCCAGCTTACAAAGAATATATTCGACGAGCTTACGGAAAATATCCGTGGCGAAGTATATACAGACGCTGTGCGGAGATATCTGCACTCCACCGACGGCTCCATCTTCCGTGTGGAACCAGCCTGCATAGTTTATCCTAAAGACACTTCGGACGTTGTTGAGGCGGTAAAATTTGCTAATAAATACGGACTGTCTGTCCACTCCAGAGGAGCCGGTTCGGGACTCTGCGGTTCTGCCATCGGTCGCGGCATAATCATAGATTTTGCAAAATTCATGAATACTCTCATAGATATAGACGAAGAGACCAAAACGTTCGTCTGTGAACCCGGATACAGATTCGGCGAGCTTGAGGTTGCTCTCAAGGGCAAAGGACTCTTCTTTCCGCCGGATCCTTCAAGCGGTGAATACGCAACCTTCGGCGGTATGTTGGGAACAAACGCCAGCGGTGCCCATTCCGTTAAATACGGAAACGTGTCCGATTATATAGAGGACGCAGAGTTTGTTACCGCTGAGGGGAAGGTCTACACCTTCAGCCAGATAGCTGGCACCGACTACGACAGCCTTGACGAGCCGTTCAGAAAACTATTCGACCTCTATGAAGGCAATCAGGATAAAATCGAGAGCGGATACCCTGCGATACGCTTTAACGTTGCCGGATACAACCTTAAAAATCTCGTGGACAGCGGCAGACTGAACCTCGGCAAGCTGATAGGCGGTTCCGAGGGGACACTTGTAATAACCACCCGTCTGAAATTCAGACTGTTGAAAAAACCGACCCATGACAGCCTTGTTGTGGCTTATTTCGACAATATAATCAATTCCGCGAAGGCAACGCAGGCTATTTTGCCCCTTAACCCCGCCGGGATTGAGATAATGGATAAATCGCTCCTTAAATTCGCCAAGGAGTTTGACGAAAAGCTGAACGAAGCGATACCCGACGGCTACGACAACGTATGCATGTTCGAGTTCGACGGTTTTTCCGAAGAAGAGACCACAGAGCTTGCAGACCGTGCGAAAGCGATACTGGAGGAGCAAAACCTTTCTCCGCTGATGCATACTGCGGCGACGAACGAGGAGAAGGAGCAATTCTGGGCTGTTCGCAAGGCGGCGGTTCCGATTCTCTATAAGATAAAGGGTGAACGTAAAATACTTGCGCTTATTGAAGACGCGGCTGTGCCCACCGACAGGCTCGTGGAATATTTCGAGGGGCTGTACGGTATCCTTGAGAGCCACGATGCGAAATTCGTTATATACGGACACATCGCAAAGGGGCTTCTGCACACCAGACCTCTGCTGAACCTGAAAGACCCCCACGACATAGAGCTTTTGCGTGTGCTGGACGACGAGGTGTTTGCTCTGGTGAACCGTCTTGGAGGAGCCATCAGCGGCGAACACGGCGACGGCAGGCTGCGCAGCAAATACATTAAAAAGCAGTACGGCGCACTTTACGATGTGTTCATGGAGACAAAGAACATATTCGACAGCGGGCATATGCTGAACCCTGAAATAAAAACTCATCACGATGAAAACCAGATGATGAAATTCCTGCGCTACGGCAAAGACTACCGGAGTGAGGACATCCCGCGGAAGAACCTGACATGGGCGGACGGCTTCGTTGAAGAAGCTGAAAAATGCCACGGCTGTTCCAAATGTACGACTGTAACGTCTGCAACTAGGATGTGTCCGGTCTATAAAATAACGCGTGACGAATATTCCGCACCTAAGGCGAAGGCAAATATCCTGCGTGCGCTCATCAGCGGAGCTGTGGACGACAGAGCGCTTTATGAAGAGGCACTTCAGGAGGTCATAAGCCACTGTGTCAACTGCGGAAGCTGCCACATCGAATGTCCTTCGGCTGTGAACATCCCGAAACTGAGTATCGAGGCGAAATCCCAGTATACTGAGCGTTTCGGAGTATCGCTCACCGACAGGATACCAACGAAACTTGAAGACATGGGGCGCGGTCTGCGGAAGATAACGTGGATGCTGGAACCCGTGATGAAACATAAAATAGCCAGAAATATCATGGAAATAGTTTCCGGTATATCCGCTGAACGCGAGTTCATGGCTCTTGCGAAAAACTCTCTGCACGACAGGCTGAAAGACCGCTCTAAGCTGAAAAGCGAGCGCAAAGTGCTCTATTTCGCAGGCTGCTACGCAAGCTACGTTCGCCCGCAGATTGGCGAGGCGATGATAAAGGTGCTTGAGGCGGCGGGGATAGAGGTTATCGTGCCGGAACAGCACTGCTGCGGTATTCCGCACCTTTCCAAAGGGCTTGTTGACGGTGCGAAGGATAAGGTTGAGCAGAACCGTAAAAGCTGGGGCAAACTGCTGGACGAGGTTGATTATATCGTTACGACCTGCACGTCCTGCGGGCTTTCACTTTATAAAGAATGGGGTTTTCTGCGCGACGACGAGTTTACAAAGAAAGTCAAAAGCAAGCTGATACACATCAGTACGCTTGTTAATATGAATATGGACAAGCTGGAATTCAGCGAATCAAAACTGCATTTGGCATATCACAAATCCTGCCATATGCGCGCGCTGCCGGACAACGGGAGCTCATTTAAGATGCTTTCCTGTCTGAAAGGAGCGGTTGTTGAGGACCTCGCCAGCAACTGCTGCGGAATGGCGGGCAGCTGGGGTATGAAGGCGGACAATTATGACCTCAGCACTAAGATTGGCACGCCTATGACCGATAAACTCAAGGCGAGCAAAGCCGAGATAGGCGTAACTGATTGCCCTACCTGTACAATGCAGATGGAGCATATGAGTATGAAAGAGGTAAAACATCCCATAGAGGTGATGGCTGAATGTCTCAAATAAGCAGATTTACGGCGTTTCTGCTGGTTTTTTGCGCTTTTTCCGCATTTGCGGGGGACGACGACTACATCCTCGGTCTGAACGCGTTCGGCGACGGGTTGTATTCCGTTTCCGCGCCCGCTCTGGAAGCCTATCTGAAAGACGGTGCAGATGCACAGAAACGTAACTATTCTAAATATTTGCTATATAAGACATACATGAAACAGGGGAAAACTGCCGACGCGCAGAAGCATCTGAAAGATATAATTGACGCTGACGATCCGCGTTTCGACAGAATTCAGATGTCCTCAGACAACATGACTCTGCTCACGGCGACAGACTGCGGGAAAGCGTCTGTGTTCGCGGTTTCAAATCCAGATGATAATGTGCTTGAAGCCTATCTGGACTCAAAATGCCCGGTCAGCGATAGTTTTCTGAAAACAGCACTGGATAAATCCAAAAACGAAGCGGTCAGGATGAAGCTGGCTGCAAAATACGCTGATAAACCGGCAACTGTTGCCCAAATATTCGATTCCACTAAACTTTCCACACTTTCTCCGTCATCAAAGCGCTATTTTGGTGTATATTTCTACAAACAGAAAGATTACGCCAGATTTGACAAGGTGCGGGCGGAATATATGGATGGCGACCTCGCTGGGCTTGAACTGGACAGATACTGGGTCGGCGGCGACAAGCAGGGATACATGGACAGGTTCGCAGCTCTTAACGCGAAATACGATATGACAGGCGCTCCCGTTTGCCGCGCCATAGAGCTTTACAATGAGGCGGGCAGGGAGTTCGACTGCAATCTCGTGAACAAGTGCATAACAGAGTACACGGTTGAGTTTGTAAAGGTGAAGGGCGCGTGCATAGCAGGCAAAAAGGATTCTAAAGCCATGACTGCCTTTGCCGATTCGCTTGGTACAAAGATATTTCCGGGACTTTGCGGCTATGGCGAATATATATTCGCAAACTCTCTTTACTCAGGTGATAAGGAGTCAAAATTCGCTTCATGCGAGAATAAATTCCACATCGCCGACATAATGGTGCAGAAACGCAACTATAAAGGACTTCTGAATATGTTCAGGGGCGGCACAGACGACATGGACAGATATTACACCGCAATAGGCTATGCAGGACTGGGCAGGCAAAAAGAAGCCGCAGACACAGCTGCTAAGATTAAAGATGCTTATCTGAAGACGAAGCTGTCGGGAGCTAAACAATGAAAAGGTTTCTGATTCTGCTCGCCGTTATAGCCGTAGCCGGATACGGCGTGTATTATACTTTCACATCAAAAAGTTACGAGCTCTCACATGAGGCTGAAAGGTTATACAACGAGGGACAGTACAGAGAAGCATATGACCTTGTCGTAGAGTCTATGAACTACAACAGGCTGAACAGGCAGGCGATATCGCTTCGCCCAAAACTGCGGCGCATCGTCGAAGGTGAGGATATGCTCAACGAGGCGAAAAAACTGTACGAAGATGGTGTCAACCTCGGACTGGAAGGCAAGATAAACGACGCTAAACTGAAAATGTCACAGGCGTATAAGATAGCCACCGACATTCCGGGGCTTTCGCCTTCAAAGCCGGAAGCAAAAGAGCTTATGAGAAAGATAAACCGCGATATCGAGCTTATACTTGAGCGGGCGCCGGAGGTGCAGTATCGCGAGGCTATGAAATATGTCGGCACAGGTGATCTCACCAGAGCATACGAAGCGCTCGGCAACATAGACCCGCAGACCGAAAAGGTGGAGCGAAAACGCAGTGAACTGGCGTACCAGCTTGGTATGCAGCGGTATGAGGCTGTTATCAGCGGCACCGGAAACAAAGGCATAATTGAGGACGGAATTTATTGGTTCTCGGCTGTTCAGCAGTTTGACGAGAATTATGCGGATGCGCAATATAAAATATCAGAGCTTAAAAAGCTGAAATAGGTGACAGATGTCATTATATGATTTTTCAGGGGCGAAGGTGCTTGTCGCAGGAGACCTTATGCTGGACAGGTACCACTTCGGTTCTGTTTCCCGCATCTCTCCGGAGGCTCCGGTTCCCGTTGTAAACGTGAAAAGAACAACACAGACGCTTGGCGGCTCCGGCAACGTAGTCAACAACATTGCCCACCTCGGTGCAGATGCCGTTATGATGGGTGTATGGGGTGACGATTCCGATGCGGTTATCCTGAAAGGGATGATGGAAAACATTAAAATTGAGTGCGATATGCTGGTAACGGATGCGCCAACAACCACAAAATTACGGGTGATAGGTGAGAAACAGCAGATCGTGCGGCTGGATTTTGAAGAGATAACACCCATTACTCGCGAACAGGCGGGCGACGTTTCCGCACGCGTGAAAGAGCATATAAAATCGTGCGGAGCGGTGGTCATTTCCGACTATGGGAAAGGGTTCTGCACACTGGACGTCTGCGAAGAGATAATAAGACTGGCAGAGCATCAGGGGATACCGGTAATCGTTGACCCTAAGGGTAGCGACTGGCGCAAGTATTCCGGCGCAACCACAGTGACTCCCAACGTGAAGGAGCTTGCTGAAGCCGTTGGCAGATATGTGCCCAACGAGGACGAAGCTGTAGTTCTTGCCGCGCGGGAGATAATAGACAGGGTGCGGCTCAAATATCTTGTCGTCACCAGAAGTGAGAAGGGGATAACCGTTGTGGACAGCAGCGATTATATGCATTTTCCCACGGAAGCACAGGAGGTCTTTGACGTTTCCGGTGCGGGAGATACGGTTGTGGCTTCGCTGGCACTGGGACTTGCGAAGGGCTTTTCACTGAAAGACGCGGTGACTGTCGCAAACAGAGCGGCTGGTATAGTAGTCGGCAAGATAGGCACGGCACCGGTGCTTCTTTCAGAGCTGAACGGCTCCCACGATGTTAAATCAAAACTCATGCCGCTGGAAGCGCTTCTGAAAGAGCTTGAAAAAACAAGACTTACAGGTAAAAAAGTGGTGTTTACCAACGGTTGTTTCGATATACTGCATAAAGGGCATGTAACATACCTTAAAAAAGCGGCGGAACTGGGGGATATCCTTGTTCTTGGGCTTAACAGCGATGATTCCATCCACAGAATAAAGGGTCCGGAACGCCCGATAAACAACGAAACCGACAGGGCTGAGGTTCTGGCAGCTCTGGAAAGTATAAGTTATATAACTATTTTCGATGAAGACACTCCCTATGAACTTATTAAGGCTGTTTCGCCTGACATACTTGTCAAAGGTGCTGACTATAAGATTGAAGAAGTCGTCGGCAGGGAGTTTGCGAAGAAAACGGTTCTGATAGATTTTGTGCACGGATATTCAACGACATCAGTAATTAAAGCGATGCAAGGAGATAAGAAATGATGATAGCTGTAACAGGCGGCGCGGGGTTCATAGGAAGCAATATTGTCAAAGGACTGAACGACGCCGGCTATAAAGACATAATAATAAGTGATAACCTGAAAAAAAGCGAAAAACACCTGAACATGAACAGGCTGTATTTCAACGATTTTGTGGATAAAGAGGACTTTATCGATGTTATTGACGATATCGCTCCGGAAATTGACGTTATTTTCCATCAGGGGGCGTGTTCAGATACAATGGAGACCGACGGTCACTACATGATGAAGAACAACTACGAATACACCTGTGCGCTGTTCAATAAATGCATTGAACACAATGTACGTTTTATCTATGCGTCCTCCGCATCGGTTTACGGCAACGGCGACAGCGGTTTCGTTGAAAAACGCGAGAACGAGTATCCTCTGAATGTCTATGCATTCAGTAAGTTTATGTTTGACAACTATTTAAGGCGCTATCCCAATGAGGTGCCGATTCAGGTTGCGGGACTCAGATATTTCAACGTTTACGGTCCGCAGGAGAACCATAAAGGCAGAATGGCTTCCGTTATCAGACATTTCTTTAACCAGTACAGAGATACCAAAGAGATAAAGGTTTTTGAAGGCAGCGCGGAGTTCCTGCGCGACTTCATATACATAGATGATGTTGTTGCGGTAAACATGTATCTGCTTGACAACCCGAAAGTATCGGGCATTTATAACTGCGGGACCGGCAACAGCCGCAGTTTTAAAGATATTGCGGATATCTTTGCCAAGCGGTATCCCGATGCGAAGATATCTGAAATTCCGTTTCCTGATGCGCTGAGAGGTAAATATCAGAAATATACTCAGGCTGATCTTACAAACCTGCGCTCCACAGGCTGCGATGTGCAGTTCGCAGCTCTTGAGCAGGGCGTTAACGCTTATCTGGATGTACTTGAAAAAACGGACGGCTATATAATTTAATGTTCATAAAACGCACCGGCAGATTTTCGAGGTTTCTTGACAGGTCTGCCGGTGTTCTTTTTCTGGCTCTTCTCTCCATTTTCATCAGAAAACGTAAAAGACCTGATAATCCGGAAAGTTTCTGTTTCATAAAAACAGGAGGCGTAGGCGATATGGTGCTTGCGTCCGCCGTTATAAAGCAGGTGCGGGCAAAATTTCCGGCGGCAGATATGACACTTGTCTGTTCACCTGAAAACAGAGCCATGGCAGAGTTTCTGACCGACTGCCGTGTTACAACGGTTAAATATAGAAATACTGTTCAGTGGTTGCGTCTCAGAAGGCTTGAAACCTTTGATGTGCTGATAGATTTCGGTGCGTGGGCAAGGTTTGATGCTCTTGTAAGTGTATTCATTCCCGCGCGCTTCAGACTTGGGTTCCGGTCGGTTGGTCAAAATCGTCATTATTGCTATGACGAGACGGTATTCCACAACACAAATATACACGAACTTGAAAATTATTATGCTCTGGCAGGGTGTTACTGCGCGCAGACAGGTGTTTTGCCGGAATATACAGGCAAGATTGATGTGAGGTACAAAGATACCGTCATAATGCATATGTACTGTTCAGGCGCAAGGTACATGTGCCGCATGTGGGGCTTTGAAAACTGGAAAAAACTTGCGATGCAAATAAAAGATCGCGGATTTTACCTTGGTTTTACTGCTTCCGGTGCAGAATCTGTTCATCTTAAAGCATTCCTACGCAGCGAAGGCATTGATGCTTTGATCATAACGGACAGGTCTCCCGGCGAGTTAGCCTCCAAATTTAACTCTTGCCGGGGGATCATCTCCGTAAACTGCGGAATATCTCATTTCGCTGCCGCCTGTGGGGCAAAGGTTGTGGAGCTGACAGGTTCTGTCAATCCGACCCGATGGGGAGCCTTGGGTGAGGATGTCGTGCATGTCGTACCTCCGTATGTGAGCAAAATGCTCTGTTACGGATATGAAAAAGATGCCGACGAATACAGCATGGATAAGGTTGCGCCGGAAGAAGTGTTTGAGATCGTGAAAAAAGTATTTCCCTTATAGCCGCGATTCATTATATTTAGGTTTCAGGAAAAATAAGGAGCCTCTTGTTGCGTAAATACTTTATTCACACCATGGGATGTCAGATGAACGAATACGATTCGCTGCGCATCGCCTCTATTCTCGAAAAAATAGGATTTGCCCCCGCCGAAACTATGGAAGAGGGTGACTACCTCATCGTAAACACATGCAGTGTAAGAGAAAAGCCAAAGCATAAGGCTGATTCTTCTATAGGCAGATTCAAACAGATAAAAAAGAAAAGATCAGACGTTAAGATAGGCTTCTGCGGGTGCGTAGCACAGCAGGACGGAGAAAATATACTCAAACACAGCAAATACATAGACTTTGTAGTTGGCACCGACGGGCTGGACAGAATGGAAGAGGTTGTGGCGTGTGTCGAGAACGGACAGCGCATGTGCGACACTCAGGTGAACGAAGGCTCTCTCTCTATCGGCAGCTTCCGGCGCAGCGTTAACGTTTCTTCTTTTGTCACAATCATGAAGGGCTGCGACAACTTTTGCAGCTACTGCATCGTGCCTTATGTGAGAGGACGGGAAAAGAGCCGCACCGTTGAGGAGATTCTTAACGAGGTGAAATATCTTGCGGATAACGGTGCGAAAGAGATAACCCTTCTGGGACAAAATGTAAACTCATATGGAAAAGGACTTGAAATATCAGTATCCTTTCCCGAACTTATAAACAGAGTAAGCGATATCGAAGGTATCCGCCGTGTCCGGTTCGTAACATCGCATCCCAAAGACTTTTCAGACGGGCTGATAGACATTATAAAGAGTAATGAGAAGGTGTGCGAATACCTTCACCTGCCTTTGCAGTCGGGCAGCGACAGGGTTCTTAAAGCAATGAACCGCAAATATACCTATGAAAAGTATAAGGATATGGTTCTGCGGGCAAAGTCGGAGATTCCTGATATTGCGCTCTCGTCTGATTTCATCGTGGGTTTCCCCGGCGAAACAGAAGAGGATTTCGAGTGTACTCTGAAAGCCCTGCGTGAGATAGAATATGACACAATTTTTGCGTTCGCATATTCTGTACGACCCGGAACAGCAGCGGAAAAAATAGCTGACGACGTGCCTGAACAGGTTAAGAAGATGCGGCTGGCAAAAGTGCTTGACCTTCAGAAAGAGATAATAGCGAAAAGGTCTAAGGCTTACGAAAAGACTGTTGTGGAGGTTATGGTTGAAGGAAGGGGCAAAAGGGACGAAAACCAATTCAGCGGTAGAAACCGACAGAATAAAGTGGTAAACTTTTCGAGCGAAAAAGAACTTAATATAGGCGACTTCGCCAGAGTATACATTACACAGGCAAGACCGAACAGCCTGTACGGAAAAGCTGTTGAGGGAGACCAAGATGTATGAAGTGAAGGTTTATAAGGTTATCAGGGAGCCTCTTACGTCGAGATATCTGCTTATTCTGGATTCCATTGATATGACAGAGGAATCAGTTCTTATCCCAATCGGAAAATACGAAGCCGAAAATATTCATTCCAGAAAATGCACAGGCGGCAAATGCAAAAAGTCCGCATACGACGTGCTCTCCCCGATTCTGGACGCTGTGGAAAGCGTCAGTTTCAACAAACTTGTGATAGACAACTGCGACTGCGGGATTTACAAAGCGAACCTGTTTCTGACTTCCGGCGGAAGCGATATTAAAATTGACTGCCGCCCGTCCGACGGCGTTATTCTTGCCATGGACAGGCAGATTCCTATTTTTGTGAAACACCCTTCGGAGTGCTGCGAAATAAACAACTGATATTCAATCATTATTACAGTGGGGGTATGATGAAAAAAGTTGCAGTTGAGGATGCCGTCGGGCATATCCTCGCATACGATATCACCGAAGTTAATCTCGCCAAAGGTCTGAAACACAGAGCCTATAAGCGCGGACACGTTATCGCCGAAGAAGAGGTGGAGCACCTTAAAAGTCTCGGCAGAAGGTCAATATTCATTGAAGACGGAAATTCAACCGGAGTTCATGAGGACGATGCCGCGCGTATTGCGGCTCCGCTTATCGCAGGAAAAAACATAAAATTTGACGCTGAAACGTCTGAAGGTAAAGTCAGCTTCTATTCTGAGATTGAAGGGCTTTTTAAGGTGGACGAAGAACGTCTGTTCGCTATAAACAATATCGGCGTGCCCTCTCTTCCCACCATTCATAACAACATGAGCGTTGAAGCCGGAAAGCAGGTCGCTGCGTTCCGTATAATCCCCCTCGTCTGTGAGCAGAGTGTCATGGACAGGGTGAAAGATATTCTGGACACACCGCTTATAGAAGTCAAACCGTTTATAATAAAGACTGCCGCAATGCTTATTACAGGCAGCGAAGTATACGAGGGGCGCATCAAAGACGGATTCCGCCCGAAACTTGAACCGAAACTCAACAGGATGGGGGTTGAGGTCATCGACTACCGCATTGTGCCGGACGAGCCGGAGATGGTTATCAGCGCAGTGAAAGAGATGGCGGAAAAGGCGGATATGTTAATCACCACCGGCGGCACGTCAGTCGATCCCGATGATATCACCGCACAGGCGCTTCTTGACGCAGGTGTTACATATGAAATGAAAGGCTCGCAGATACAGCCCGGAAACAACATGACCATGGGCTATTACGGCGACAAACCCGTGTGCGCCATCCCAGCTGCTGCTCTGCATTTCTCCGCAACCAGCTTCGACATCCTGCTGCCCAGAATACTGGCCGGAGAAAAAATAGGTAAAAAGGATATGGCGCTCCTTGCACACGGCGGGCTCTGCCACTTTTGCAAAAAATGCGTTTATCCCATCTGTCCTTTCGGGAGGGGCTGATAAATGAAGGTTTCAAGACATAAAGCGAAAGAGATACTTAATTCCATTGCCTGTTCACCTGATACTGAAGAGATTGACGTTCGCGAAAGCTACCTGCGGGTGCTTGCAGAGAACGTCCTCACAGAGAGAGACTACCCCGACTGCCGAAAATCCGCCGTTGACGGATATGCACATATTCCGGGATGCGAAAACTATATATCTGTCGGAGAAACCGGAGCAGGACGCAAAGGCGCGGATTCAATAAGAGGGGACGAAACTGTTTTCGTTATGACAGGCGGGAACGTACCTGACAACGCTCTTGCTGTTGCCCGTGTTGAAGACTGTACAGTCGAAAACGGCAGAGTATTCATTCCGCAGTGTAAAAACGGTGAGAACATCAATAATATAGCTGAAGAAAACATGAAAGGCGACGTTGCCGCGGCAAAGGGCAGCGTTGTAACGGACGGGCTCTACCCCGTTCTTTTCTATCTCGGCAGAGGAAAGGTTAAGGTTTATAAACGACCGAAAATAGGGATATTCGTGACAGGCGACGAGATACTGGAAGCCGGAGAAGAATATCGCAAAGGTTTTGTGTATAACACAAATAAATATATCCTTGAATCCATGTTCAGAAAATATGGATTTGATTTTGAATACGCAGGACACGTTAAAGACAGCAAAGAGGATGTTGAGGCAGCGTTTGAGATGATGTCGGAAAAATATGACATTATTATTTCGTCCGGCGGCATCTCCATGGGCAAATACGACTATGTGAAAGAGGTCTTCAGCACCTGCGGTTACGAGATATTGTTTTCCAGAACGGCGATAAAGCCGGGCAGCCCGCTTATGGCTGCAAAAAAAGACGGGTGCACTTTTATCGGTATGCCCGGATATCCGGCGGCGTTTATGACAAATCTGGTATTCTATATCATACCGTTTATCAAAAAATGTTACGGATACGAAACTTTTGAAAATGAAGAAGTGTTTGTTGTTATGGGCGGAAAAACTTCATCGAAAGAGGGCAGGTTCGACATCAACCGCGCTGTTGTGGCAGCAGAAAACGGCGTGCTGAAAGCGTTTGACGCTGGTACGCAGAAAACGTCACACTTTATCAGCTTTGCAAAGGTCAACGCTCTTTTGCTTTTGGATGAAGAGACAGGGAGTCTTTCGGCTGGGGATACTGCAAAAGCCGTTTTTCTGTGATAGTTAAATTTTAACTTTGTAATTTTTTTGTTGTGTTATTTCCGATAAATATTGTTCTTTGTTGAAATATAAGCTATACTCCTCAGATAATAAAACTTATTAAATGAGGGAACAACATATGGGCAAGCAGCTTATGCACAATTTTCTTGGTGAGGCTCCTGACTGGTATAAACTCACGGTTTTGGGGTTTATTGTTGCTAACCCTTTTCTGCTTGCTGTTTTTGGTTCTTTTTTCACAGGCTGGGTGATAATAGCTGAATTTATCTTCACTCTGGCAATGGCTCTGAAATGTTATCCTCTGGCTCCCGCAGGTCTTATAGCTCTCGAATGTGTCGTTCTGGGGCTTACGTCTCCGGCGACCGTCTATCACGAAACACACGCGAATTTTCCGGTCATCATGCTTCTGATGTTTATGGTGGCTGGTATACACTTTATGAAGGACGGACTTCTGTTTGTCTTTACGAAACTTCTTATAAATGTACGTTCAAAAGCGTCGCTTTCCCTTCTTTTCTGCTTTGTAAGTGCGTTTCTCTCCGCATTTCTTGACGCTCTTACAGTGACAGCGGTTATCATCGCCGTTGCGTATGGATTTTACGCAGTTTATCACGCATATGCATCCGACGACGAGGCGGATGAATATGCAGTGGACAGCGATGAGCTGGTGCTCGAAGCCCACAAAGCGGACCTTGAGCAGTTTAAAGGGTTTCTGCGCAATCTTATGATGCACGCTGCTGTGGGTACTGCTCTCGGAGGAGTTACCACGATGGTAGGAGAACCCCAGAACCTTATTATTGCTGAAAAGATGAAATGGCACTTCGCGGACTTCATCATTCATACTTATAAAGTTACTTTTCCGGTGCTGGCTGCAGGTCTTGCCACATGCTGGGCACTTGAGAAAACAAAGATTCTCGGCTACGGTTATCAGCTTCCGGAAAACGTTTACGACGTCCTTAAAAAGAATGTTGAAAAGCAGGCGGAAGAGATTGATAATTCCGGCAGGATGAAGCTGGTTGTTCAGGGTGTTGTTGGCGTTCTGCTGGTGGTTTCGCTCGCTCTGCACCTTGCCGAGGTGGGAGTTATCGGTCTGTTCCTCATTGTTCTTCTGGCTGCTTTCAACGGCGTTATCAGTGAACATGAGATAGGTCACGCGTTCACCGAATCGCTTCCTTTTACGGCTCTTCTGGTTGTTTTCTTCGCAATCGTTGCAGTGATTCACGACCAGCATCTTTTCAAACCCGTTACGGACTATGTGCTCGCAATGTCCGGTCATGCGCAGCTCGGTGCTTATTTCGTTGCCAACGGCGTGCTCTCGGCTGTGTCAGATAACGTATTTGTTGCAACAGTTTATATGAACGAAACCATAAGCGGTTTTAAAGATATAGCACCTCTTCTCGGTACTCATGAAAACCTGACAGTTGAGCAGGCGGGCAGAATAGAGCACCTCTCAAAACTGGCAGCTTCCATCAACACCGGTACCAATATCCCTTCCGTTGCAACACCAAACGGTCAGGCAGCGTTTCTTTTCCTGCTGACTTCCGCTCTTGCGCCGCTGATAAGGCTTTCATATCTTGAGATGGTGAAGCTGGCACTTCCTTACACCGTGGTTATGAGCATAACAGGCTTTGCTGCTACAATCTTCCTGCTATAATTATTTAAACTGCAAGGGTTATTTTTTTTGAGGACATATTTTCTCGCTTGTTTTTAAAGTTGTGATTCTGTAAAATTGCGTATTGTGTGCTATACGCATGAGGAGAATACACAATGAACATGGGTAAGGTATTCACTACTAATTTCTTAGGTGATGCACCCAAGTGGTACAAGCTCACCATTCTTTGTTTCCTGATTCTTAACCCGATCCTTCTTTTTACTGTCGGTCCTTTCATTACAGGCTGGGTGCTTATCATCGAATTTATTTTCACCCTCGCCATGGCGCTCAACTGCTATCCGCTTCCGCCAGCCGGTCTTCTTGCTGTGGAGGCTGTTGTTCTGGGCATGACGTCCCCCGCAACCGTTTACCATGAAGCACATGCGAACTTTCCGGTTATCATGCTCCTTATGTTCATGGTTGCCGCAATCTACTTTATGAAAGACATGCTGCTTTTCATCTTCTCTCGGCTTCTGGTTAATGTCCGTTCGAAGATGATGCTCTCTCTGTTTTTCTGTTTTGCCGGAGCTTTTCTTTCGGCATTTCTGGATGCGCTCACCGTAACGGCGGTGGTTATCTCTGTCGCATACGGATTTTACAAGGTTTATCATGAGTATGCGTCATCTCTCAGCGAAGAGGAATATAACGTCGGCAACGATGGAAACATCCCTGCGGAGCACCTTGACGATCTTGACCAGTTCAGGGGCTTTCTGCGCAACCTTATGATGCACGCGGCTGTGGGTACTGCTCTCGGCGGAGCTTGCACGCTTGTGGGCGAACCTCAGAACCTTATCATCGGTGAAAAAATGAAATGGCACTTTGCCGATTTCTTTTTCCATGCTGCCCCGGTTTCAATACCGGTACTGCTGGTTGGACTTGCCACCTGTCTTTTCCTTGAAAAAGTTAAGATAATGGGCTACGGATTCCAGCTGCCCCAGAACGTATATGACGTTCTGAAACGTTTTGTTGATAAAGAGGCTGAGAAAATGGATTCATCCAGAAAACTGAAACTCATCATTCAGGGCGTTCTGGGTGTATGTCTGGTTCTTGCGCTGGCTCTGCACTTAGCTGAGGTTGGTGTTATCGGTCTGACGCTCATCGTTCTGTTGACGGCGCTCAACGGTATCGTGAGCGAACATGAGATAGGTCACGCTTTCACGGAGGCGCTTCCTTTCACGGCACTTCTTGTTGTTTTCTTTGCTATCGTGGCGGTGATACATGATCAGGCGCTTTTTAAGCCCATCATCGGCTACGTTCTGAGTCTGCATGGTCACGCACAACTTGGTGCTTATTTCGTAGCGAACGGTGTTCTTTCGTCCATTTCCGACAACGTGTTTGTGGCAACTGTCTATATGAATGAGACAATAAGCCACTTCAGCGATGTTGCTCCGCTGCTCGGACATAATTCGGGCGACCTTTCACCCGAAAATTTCCAGAAACTTGAACATCTTGCAAAGCTCGCGGTGTCAATCAACATGGGGACTAACATCCCTTCTGTCGCCACACCCAACGGTCAGGCGGCTTTCCTTTTCCTGCTGACATCCGCGCTGGCACCTGTTATCAGGCTTTCATACATGGAAATGGTGAAACTTGCTCTTCCTTATACTATCACGATGAGTATAGCAGGTTATCTTGCTACTTTGTACTTGCTATAAGATACTGCTAAATAATATAAACCTGCCCTTAGGGGCAGGTTTTTTCATTTTTGTATCTTTTATGTATCATTTAGCTTTTTATATACACAAAATAATGCTAATATTGATTAGTCGGTGAACAATGCAAGAAGATAGATTTTCATCCATAACTATTCTATATGTTGAAGATGAACCTGCCATCAGAGAGGGGCTTCAAAGATTTTTCCAGCGCCGTTCAGGTACGATACATCTTGCGTCAAACGGACAGGAGGGACTTGAGCTTTTCAGCAGGTGCAAACCGGATATTGTCGTTACGGATATCCGTATGCCTGTTATGGACGGGCTTACAATGTCCCGCAGAATCAAGGAGATATCTCCTGACACGCCTATAGTTATCACAACAGGACACAACGACGAGGAATTTCTTCTGAAAGCCATTGACGTTGGCGTTGACAAATACATCAAAAAACCCGTGGATTTCAGAGAGCTGATGAAGGTTATCCTTAACCTTTCGTCGTCTGTACATTACAAAAAACAGCTTGAGGAGCAGAACAAGTTCCTTCGCGAGGTGATGGATCTCAACCCGAATTTCCTTGCGACAACTGATGGCACGCAGTGCACTTATATAAACGATTCTTTCCTCAGCTTTCTTAAATGCACAGGGCTGGAAGATTTCAACCTGCGCTACGGTTCTCTTGAAAAAGCGTTCATTGACAAAGATGATTCGTTTTACGCGGGAAAAAAGATATCCGAATGGATACATATCGCCGCGGAGGACAGGCAGACAAGCCGAATAGTCGTAATGAAGCCGGACACAAGCGACGACGACGAGGAATCAACTTTTATACTTACAGTAAGACACGTTCCCGGCAAAAAAGAGTATCTTATGTCGTTTGCTGACGTTACCCATCTTGAGATGGAGAAACAGCTCTATATGATACTTTCGCTTCAGGATCCGCTGACGAAGATTTACAACCGCAAGAAATTTTTCGACGAGCTTGAAAAAGAGGTAGAAAGAGTCAACAGATATGGTCAGAAGCTGTCCCTTATAATGATGGATGCAGATTATTTCAAAAATATAAATGATATATACGGTCACTCTGTCGGTGATAAAGTTCTGATACAGCTTACCGAGCTTATCCGGAAAGGGATTCGCAAAACCGACATCCTTGCCCGCTACGGCGGTGAAGAGTTCGCAGTTCTTATGCCCGGTACGGAAGCCGAGGGCGCTTTTGAGATTGCGGACAGACTGCGTAACTCTATCGCTTCATACGAATTTCCTATCTGCAAAGAGGTTACATGCAGTTTCGGTGTTGCCGAATTTGCTGAAACCGACACCATTGACAGCTTCGTGCAAAAAGCCGACATCGCCCTTTATGAGGCGAAAAGCAAAGGGCGAAACAACGCCCAGATGTTTGCCGGCGGCTCCTTCAAATGCAGCATGTAGCTTCTCTAGTTTAATATTGATTAAAGCGTTGCCATGTGTTAGTTTTCCATTTGATGCCGTGGGCATTTTACGGAGTATGACTTGGAAAATCTGTTCGCAAAAGACTTCCTCTCGCTTGGCAGACAAGCGGATGATATAAGACAAAAGATGTGGGGCAGGAAAACTTTTTTTGTCCGCAACCTGCACCTGAACTACACAAATATCTGTGTGAGCAAATGCCGTTTCTGCGCATTTGCAAAAGATGAAGGTGACGAGGGTTCATACCTTTACGAAGTTGACCACATGGTCAGATATGTTGACGAAAAGGCTCCTGATGCCAGAGAGATACACATTGTCGGCGGGCTTCACCCAGACAAACCATTCAGATTTTATACCGATGCGGTATCGGTTCTTAAAACCGCATATCCCGAAAAGACAATCAAAGCGTTCAGCGCTGTTGAGATAGATTACTTTTCAAAAATATCAAACCTTTCCGTTGCGGAAGTCCTGAAAGCCCTGAAAAAGGCGGGGCTTGAGATGATGCCTGGCGGCGGGGCGGAGATATTCGACCCGGAGATCAGGAACGTTATCTGTCCCGAAAAGATTCCTGCCGAAAGATGGATAGAGATACATAAGACCGCTCATAGCCTTGGTATTCTTACTAATGCCACAATGCTTTACGGTCATATAGAGAAAGATGAGCACAAGATGCACCATCTTGAGACCCTGCGGGCACTGCAAGAGGAGACGGGCGGTATTCTCGCTTTCATTCCACTTTCGTTTCACCCTGCCAACACCTTTCTGAGCCATATTCCCGCTTCAACCGGAGTGGAAGACCTGAAGACCATAGCTGTTTCAAGGATAGTGCTGGACAATGTGCCGCACATAAAGGCTTATTGGGTGATGCTTGGGGAAAAAACCGCTCAGGTGGCTCTGCGTTTTGGTGCTGATGACCTTGACGGTACAATCGTCAAAGAGAACATCACCCACGCGGCCGGCGCTAAGAGCAGCGAGGGACTTACTGTTGCACAGATGGCTGATTTCGCACGTTCCGCAGGGCTTGTTGCCGTGGAACGCGACGCTCTTTATAACGAAATAAAGGTATACGGCTGATATGGCTGACTATATATTCCTCAATCCGTCTCCGAATCTGCTCAAAGTTGCAGAGAATGTCCGCAACCGCGGCTTCGACGTTAAACTGGTAAGGAACGAGCAGTTTCCCGACATAACTGCTGATAACGTCCACGTTTTTTACGATGGCGGATACCGCACTTTTTATCAGAACGAACCGGGGCTTGGTACCTCTAAACGCTTTATGAAACTGAAAAAGTCTTTTCTGTCCGGTTTCAGCGTCAGAGGTGTTTCCAGCGAACTCAGAGGTATTTCCGGCGGACTTGGCTGCGGTGACATCATAGATCTTTCGCTTTTCAGACGGCAGGCGCTTGAGGACAACAGTCTGGTCACATCGCCCGTGTCCAGCGCTTCCAGCTTTTCGGCGATCGCCGAGGATAACGGCAATGCTGTTATTGTCACAGGCTATCTGGAATTTGTAGCTGGCAGCGAAAAACTCTCTATGTACGACACTGACTTCGACATAAACGATGCCTTCGGCAACGATTATATAGTGTTCATGTGCGACGGTCACAGAATCGAAATGTGCCGTTCGGGCAACAGACTTGTGATAATAGGAAGCAAAAGTGCCGACAATCTCGCTTTTTTAAGTTCTAAACTGCATTTTCTGAATAAATTCAGCTTTAAAAGAGTCAAAGAACTTGTAATCTCCCGCAACAGGATGCCTTGGGTGATGAACAGTCTGGACAAAAAGCTGATTCTGCTTAATGATTTCAGTTATTTTAACATTTCCGTTAAGCTGACCTCCGAGTGGTTTGACAAGGTAGGTAAACAGATATGCGCAGACAGGCAGCGGTAGCGGGATATTTCTACCCCGCGGACAAAAATGAACTGACAGAATTTTTCAAAGAGAACACCTCTAAAAATCCAAAAAAAGATGCGCTGATGGTGATAGTGCCCCATGCAGGCTACATCTATTCCGGCGCGACCGCATTTAAAACACTTTCATCAGTGAATATTCCTGAACACGTCGTTCTTATGGGACCAAACCACACGGGCGCAGGCGCCATGCTATCGGTTTATCCTGAAGGTGAATGGGAAACTCCGTTCGGCGATGTCATAATAGACAGCGAAATGGTGACTGAGCTGTGCTCATCCGGAATTTTTGAGAGAGACGCTCAGGCGCACAGAAGGGAACATTCGCTTGAAGTTATAGTGCCGATGCTTAGGTTTTTGCGACCTGATGTAAAAATAACATGCGTTACGGTTAAAAATCCCCATAAAAACACTTTAAAATCTGCCGCCGAAGTATTATTTTCATCCGTTAGAGGTAAAAATGTGCTTATCGTGGTGAGTTCAGATATGAATCATTTCGAAAATGCACGTATTACGGAGCAAAAAGACACAATAGCTCTTCAGGCACTGTTGAAATCGGATGAGGATATGCTGTATACTAATGTGTTTGCCAACGAGATATCCATGTGCGGGATTTTTCCGGCATATATAGGTTTGCACTATTGCAGGCTTTGCGGAGCACACGGGGCGGAGTTGGTTGAGCATACCCACAGCGGCGCAGTTTCCGGTGATTTTGACAAAGTTGTGGGCTATGCCGGATTAATATATTCAAAAGGTGAGTAATGAGAGTTAGAACGGCTGTTTTCCCTGTTGCGGGACTGGGAACGAGGTTATTACCCGCTACTAAATCAATTCCGAAAGAGATGGTTACGCTTATAGATAAACCGCTTATACAGTACGCTGTTGAAGAGGTCATCGCAGCTGGCATAGAACGTGTGATTTTCGTTTCTGCGAGGAGCAAGCGCGCGCTGGAAGACCATTTCGACAATTCACCGGAGTTGGAATATCAGCTCGAATCCAGCGGTAAGATTAAGGTTCTGGAGGAGATGAAACGCATCTCTGAAATGTGCGACATTACATACGTCCGCCAGAAGAATCCGAACGGTCTTGGTCATGCGGTGCTCTGCGCAAAGGAAGCGGTTGGCAACGAACCCTTCGCTGTCATTCTGCCGGACGATATCATAATGAGCAAAGTACCCGTTACGGCGCAGCTTGTTGAACAATTCAACAGGACAAAAAAATCCGTGATATCGCTGATGCAGGTGCCGGACGAGGACACATCAAAATACGGAATCGTCGTCCCCGGTGAGCGGGTTGACGACAGGCTTATGAGGCTTGAAGGCATGGTTGAGAAACCTAAGAAAAATCCGCCTTCAAATCTTGCCATAATAGGAAGATACATACTTACAAGCGAGGTTATGGACGCGTTGCAGGTTATCCCCAGAGGCGCAGGTGGCGAGATACAGCTTACCGATGCCATCCTTGAGGTTGCGAAATCCAGCCGTGTTTACGGTTATCACTTCGAGGGAAAAAGATTTGACTGCGGAAACAAGTTCGGTCTCTTCGAGGCGGCGGTGAACTTTGCTCTCGACAGGGATGATATGCGCGAACATGCAATCAACGTTATAAAAGGTATGCAAATCTGACACCGTGAGAGGTGGGTCAAATGCAGGACAGGATTGAAAAGATAAAATTCATCCACGGATTATTCAAAAAAGAACTGGATGAGCTTCTGAGGTTTGCAAACTCTGCCAAGGCGAGCCTGACAGAGACGCAGGGTCCGCCAATGGACATTGTTATCAGCGACACAGACGTAAGCCTTTATATTGAGCTGCCGGGGCTTTCCGCAGACGATTTCACGGTTTACCAGCTTGACGACCTCGTCGTTGTAGAGGGCACGAGACCCAAGGAAAATGTCGAACAGGTGCGGTTTATCCGTGTTGAAAGGGAGGCGGTGTGGTTCCGCAGGGTTGTCCGTTTGCCTTTCTGCGTAAACGATTCCGACACAAAAGCAAAGCTGAAAGATGGCGTTCTCACCGTAAAGATAACCAGATGTGCCTGTGAAATAGAGTGATTCATTTAGGAGGAAATTATGGAACAATTCGAGCAGGAAATAAATATACCCGATGAGCTTCCGCTCCTTCCCGTTCGGGACATCGTGGTTTTTCCATATATGGTTCTGCCACTTTATGTGGGCAGGGAACAGAGTATCGCCGCCGTTAACGAGGCGTTGAACGAAGACAGGCTTATTTTTCTTGCCTGCCAGAAAGATGCCTCTGTTGAAGACCCTGAAAAGGAAGAAATATACAAGGTCGGTACAGTCGCAGTCATTCTGCGTATGCTCAAGATGCCTGACAGCAGGGTTAAGCTGCTGATTCAGGGTATCAAACGCGCGAAAATAACTGAATTTGTTGAGAGCGATCAGGGGATGCGCGTTAAGATAGAGCAGATAAGCGATGCCGTAAAAGAGGAGAATATCGACGAACAGGCGCTTCTTCGTCATTCGAAAGAGCTTCTCAGCAAAGCTGTTTCCCTCGGCAAGCCGATGCTTCCCGATCTGCTTGCTGTTATCGACAGCATAGACGAACCGGGTAAGCTGGCTGATATAATCGTTTCCAATCTCGGACTGAAAATGGACGAGGGACAGCAGGTGCTTGAGATAGAAAATCCTGTGGACAGGCTTAAAAAAGTAGGCGAACTGCTCAACCGCGAGATATCCATTCTGGAAGTTCAGCAGAAGATTATGAACGACGCCAGAGGCGAAATAGACAAGAGCCAGAAAGAGTATTTCCTTCGCGAACAGCTCAAGGCTATCAAGAAAGAGCTGGGCGAAGAGGACGACTTTCAGGTTGAGATGGATGAATACGCCAAAAAAATAAAGAAATGCAAAATGCCTAAGAAGGTGAACGAGGAGGCAGTTAAACAGCTCGACAGGCTGTCGAAAATGCATCCGGATTCCGCCGAGGCGACAGTTGCAAGAACGTATCTCGACTGGATGGTGGAAGTGCCTTGGAGCAAAGCCACCAAAGATATGATAGATATTAAGAATGCGAAAAAGATACTGGATGAGGATCACTTCGGTCTGGAAGAGGTCAAGGACAGGATTCTGGACTTCCTTGCCCTGCGCAAACTGAAAAACGACCTTAAAAGCCCCATCCTCTGCCTTGCGGGACCTCCGGGAGTTGGTAAAACCTCACTCGGCATGTCCGTTGCAAAGGCTATGGGCAGAAAATATGTCCGTATGTCCCTCGGCGGTGTACGTGACGAGGCGGAGATACGCGGACACAGAAGAACGTATATCGGCGCGCTCCCCGGCAAGATAATTCAGGGCATGAAGACTGCGGGCACTAATAACCCCGTGTTCATGCTGGACGAGATAGATAAACTCGGCTCCGATTTCAGAGGCGACCCGTCGTCCGCTTTGCTTGAGGTTCTCGACCCCGTGCAAAATGTGGCGTTCACAGACCACTATCTTGGTGTGCCGTTCGACCTCTCTAAAGTGTTGTTCATTACGACAGCGAACTATCTGGATCCGATCCCTCCGGCGCTGAAAGACAGGATGGAGATAATCAACATCCCCGGCTACACCGAAGAGGAAAAGATAAAGATTGCGGAAAAGTATCTGATACCCAGACAGAAAAAAGAGAACGGCATAGACGATTACAGTGTGACTTTTACGAAAAAAGCCCTGTCGGAGCTTATCTCAGGATATACGATGGAGAGCGGACTGCGCAATCTTGAACGTACCATCGGCACCGTTTGCCGGAAGATAGGGCGTAAGATTGCGGAGGGCGACAAGGCAAAATCCTTTGTTGTCACTGACAAATCCCTTGAGAAATACCTCGGACCGATAAAGTTCCTCGGAGAGGATGCTCTCAAGGAGAACGAGGTCGGCGTTGTCACAGGTCTTGCGTGGACTCCTGTGGGCGGTGACGTGCTTTTTATTGAATGCACAAAGTTTAAAGGCAAGGGCGCGCTTAATGTTACGGGGCAGCTCGGCGACGTCATGAAGGAATCATCCCGCGCCGCAATGACATATGTCCGTACAATAGGTGAGAAGTACGGCATCAGCAACGAGGATTTCGAAAGCTATGACATCCATGTGCACGTTCCTGCGGGTGCGATACCGAAAGACGGACCCAGCGCAGGTATCACTATGGCCACTGCTATTTTGTCCTGCCTTACAGGTAAGAAAGTGGACAAGAGTGTTGCAATGACAGGTGAAATAACCATCACCGGAAAGGTATTGCCCATCGGCGGACTGAAAGAAAAACTGCTGGCTGCAAAACGCCACGGTATAAAAAAGGTTCTGGTGCCTGAAAAGAACGAAAAAGACCTGAGAGGGTTGCCTAAATATGTAACACAGTCCCTTGAGATTGTGTACGTAAACGCCTTTGATCAGGTTGTGCCGCACGCACTTATAGATTAAATGTTCAAAAAAGCTCCCTTGCAAAACATGGGAGCTTTTTTATATTGATTTTGAATATCATTAATAATTGTCGGAGTTCATAATGTCCTCAAAACTTACAGAAAAGAACGTCAATATCGGCGGAATGACCTGTGCTGCGTGCGTACGCCGCGTGGAGAAGAAGCTGGGTAAGGTGGAAGGTGTTAAATCTGTCGCAGTGAACCTCGCCACGAACTCAGCCGCTGTGGAATATGACCCGGCTGTTGTTGACATGGACGAAATCGCTCAGGAGATTGAACGTATCGGATATGTTTACAAAGGAGTGGACAGAGATATTGCGGACGATGAGACTGAGCTGTATTACGCAAAGGCGCTGAAACTTTCCGCTCCGGTTGCGTTCATAGTTTTTCTGTTTTCAATGGTCATAATGCTTCCGCATAAATACATGGAGATATCCAACTGGGTAATGATGGTGCTTACGCTCTATGTAATGTATTTCGGCGGACGCTCATTCTATAAAATTGCGTGGAAGAACCTTAAAAACCGCACTTCTGATATGAACACTCTGCTGGCACTGGGAACTCTGTCTGCGTTCGGCTATTCTGCGGCTGTTACCGTTTTTCATGATTTTTTCATGGAACATAACATGGCGCACGTCTATTATGACGCTTCAGTAGTGATAATCACTTTTATTCTGCTGGGCAAGCTCCTTGAAACCAGAGCGAAAAAGAAAGCGGCAGGCGCTATAGAGGCTCTTCTGAACCTTGCACCAAAGACCGCTACTATAATAGAGAATGACGGCGAGCGCGAAGTAGCCGTTTCGTCCCTTAAAATCGGCGACCTTATCCGCGTTAAACCGGGCGGCTCCATAGCTGTTGACGGTGAGGTTGAGCACGGACAGGGCAGTGTTGACGAATCCATGCTCACAGGTGAATCCCTCCCCGTTTCAAAAAGAGCAGGCGACAGCCTGTTTGCCGGAACAATACTGACATCAGGCACACTGCTTTATAAAGCGACCTCCGTTGGAACGGATACTGTTCTTGCGGGTATCATCAAGGCTGTCAAAGGTGCCACGGCATCAAAACCGCGCGTGCAGCGTATGGCGGATCAGGTTTCAGCAGTTTTTGTTCCCGTTGTTATTCTGATAGCCGGAGCCACCCTTGGACTATGGATGATTTTCGGTCCGGAACCCGTCTTTACAAACAGCCTTCTGGCATTCGTTTCGGTGCTTATTGTGGCGTGTCCCTGTGCAATGGGACTCGCGACACCGACAGCTGTTATGGTTGCCACTGGGCGTGGCGCCTTCGAAGGTATCCTCGTGAAGAATGGCGAGACGCTGGAAAAGGCGTGTAAGGTCAACAGAGTCATTTTTGATAAAACAGGTACGCTGACAACCGGAAAACTGCGCGTGGAAGAGGTTTACACAGCGGTTGGCTATACGGAAGACAAGCTGGTTTCCTATTCTGCGTCGCTTGAGGCTCTTTCGGAACACCCGCTGGCAAAAGCAGTTGCGACCTGTGCAAAAGATAAAAATCTTCCTCTGCATCCTGTGGAGGATTTTATAAATATTGACGGTGAAGGCGTTAAGGGTATGGTTGACGGCAGGGAAGTCCTTGTTGGTAAACTGGATTTCCTGAAAGTCAACGGCGTTGACGCAGTTCCGTCGGATTTTGCCGGTTCACATGTTTATGTAGCTGTGGACGGTGTTTATGTAGGCGTATTCGGTGTTGCTGACACTGTCAAAGATGATGCCGCAGACACTGTCGCGAAACTTAAAAAAATGGGTATCGTGCCGGTCATCATATCCGGTGACAATGAAAAATCTGTTAAAAGCGTAGCTGATAAACTTGAGATATTCGAATATTTCAGTGGAGTAAGCCCGAAAGGAAAACTTGAAAAGCTCCACGAATACAGAGACAGAGGCGATATAGTGGCTATGGTTGGCGACGGCATAAACGATGCGGCGGCGCTTGCTGCAAGCGACGTTGGTTTCGCTATGAGCGGCGGAACGGAGGTTGCGATGCAGTCGGGCGACATCACCATCATCGGCGACAAGACCGACAGGATAGTTAAAGCAATAAAACTGTCCGGCTACACACTGGCGATAATCAGAGAGAACCTTTTCTGGGCGTTCTTCTACAATATTGTGCTGATTCCTCTTGCGGCGGGCGCTTTCTATCCGGTTTTCGGGATACGCATGATGCCTATGTACGCAGGGATTGCGATGGCGTTCTCATCCGTAAGCGTTGTGAGCAACTCGCTGAGGTTGAAAATTAAGAGGCTTTAACAGCGGAGCGCTTCATTCTTGCGCCGATAATCTGCCCCGCAACGGAGAACAGAAGAAACAGCGGAATGAATGTCCAAGGGGTATGGGTTGAAATGCGTATTACCGCAACAACAGGAATCGGCGCGTGGACACAGGCAAACCATGCCAGAGAAAACTTTCTGGTGTTGGCCCTTATCCAGCCGAAAGGCAGGTTCAAAATAAACGCAATCACACAGATTGCAATAACGCCTTGAATTGATGTCATAATTTCTATATAAGACTGAAATGAGGTTTTGTAAATGAAAATTTTGCTTATAGGCATAGGCGGTTTTCTCGGCGCTATAGCCAGATTTTATACCACAAAATGGACAAACAGCTTGATAACTGACAGAATTCCGTTTGGAACAGTGGTTGTTAACGTTGTCGGCTCATTCATTCTTGGACTCGTAGTCGTGCTCTCAGTGGAAAAACTGGTGGCAAGCGAGGACATCAGACTCTTCATCGGCGTCGGAATGCTCGGCGCTTTTACAACCTTCTCCACTTTTTCGGTTGAAACCATATATCTGCTGGAAGAGGGTGCTTTCGTTCCCGCTTTCATTTATATAGCGTGTAATCTCTTCTTGAGTTTGCTGGCGGCTTACGGCGGCGTTCTGCTCGCCAGACATATGGTCTGATATGGGCTTTCTGAAAAGCATTAAGTGTCCGGTTTTCAACGCAGAACGCATTAAAGAGGTTCCCGGACGGGAAGACTACACGATACAGATCGGCGGCGAATGTGAAAAGACCGGAATATATAAACTGGACGGGTTTCTGGCAAACTTTAAGATACATACAGTGAGCAGTCGCCTGACCTCCGTTTCAAAATGGAGCGTGAGGGCAGACTGGCAGGGAATTCTGTGGCAGGACTTTTTAGATTGGGTAAAACCATCGGCTGAATATAAGTTTCTTTATACCGAGAGCTGGGGTGGCTATAAAACCTCTCTGGCGGCTGAACTTTTGCTGAACCCGCGCGTGCTCATTTGCACAGGCGTTGCGGGAGAAGAGATTGAATATGAATACGGCGGTCCTTTGCGGATGGTTATCCCGAACCAGTGGGGCTTCAAAAGCTGCAAATGGCTGAAAAAGATATACTTTACCGACGAATATGTGCGCGGTTTCTGGGAAGCCAACGGCTACGGCGACGACGGAACAATCCTTCCGTGTATGGTTGAGGACGTGAACACAGGCAAACACGTGCGCATTAAGGGCGGAGAGATTACGGAGTTTTAAATGGCAGGGAATACATTCGGGAAGAACTTTACAATAACAACATTCGGAGAGAGCCACGGAAAGGCTGTCGGAGTCGTTATCGACGGCTGTCCCCCCAACGTGGAACTTTCCGTTGAATACGTTCAGAAAGAGCTGGACAGACGCAGACCGGGACAGAGCGAAGTCTCCACTCCCAGAGACGAATCGGATACGGTAGACATATACAGCGGCATCTTTGAAGGCAAAACAACAGGAACACCCATAATGATGATGGTGTTCAACAAAAACCAGATGTCCAGAGATTACGACGCGGTTAAGAACTTGTTTCGTCCGGGACACGCAGACTTCACTTACTTTTCCAAATACGGCATCCGTGACCACAGAGGCGGCGGGCGCTCGTCTGCGAGAGAGACCATCGGGAGGGTATGCGGAGGCGCTGTGGCAAAGGCAGTGCTGACTCAACTCGGCATAGATGTTAAAGGTTATGTGATACAGGTGGGTACTCATAAGGCTGTTAAAAGGGATTTTGATTTCATTGAAAAGAACATCATACGCACCTGCGACCCCGATGCGGTTCAGGCCATGACTGATTATATATTAGAGGCGAAGAACGATGGCGATTCCGTGGGTGCTATCGTAGAGGTCACTATCAAAGGAGTGCCTGTTGGGGTGGGTGAGCCTGTTTTTGACAGACTTAATGCCAATCTTGCCAAAGCCATACTGTCAGTTCCCGCCGTTAAAGGCATTGAGTTCGGCAGCGGTTTCGGCGCGGCGCTTATGCGCGGCAGTGAACATAATGACGAAGTAACCAAATACGGTTTCCTGTCGAACAATGCAGGCGGTACGCTGGGCGGCATGGCAAGCGGGCAGGATGTGGTATTCCGGTTCGTTGTTAAGCCCGCAAGCTCCATCACAGTGCCTAAGAAGGGCATAGATTTATACGGCAACGAGAAGACTATAATCACTGAAGGACGCCACGATCCATGTGTTGCACCGCGTGTGGTCCCGGTTGCCGAAGCAATGTCAGCAGTCACTGTCCTTGATATGATAATGTCTGACAGAGCGGTTGCTAAGTTCTTCATTAAATAGACAGGATTAGACCCCTTGTTTATGCGGGCAGTCTAAAGACTCTGCTCCTGAAGACTGTTTCAAAGGATGTTGAAAGAAAAAATAAAATAATTCAAATAAGTTGTTGACTTAATAGATACGATTAGCTATAACACATCTCCGCTAGAGAGCGACACCTGAACGGTGGTTGCCGAAAGCGGAAAAGATGTTAGAAACGCGGCATCGTAAGATGCCGATTGCTTTTAGAGGGTACTGAAAAGGATTCTTAAAAAAGCAAAAAAAGAGATTGACAAGGCGGGCTGAATAAAGTAAGCTCACCGTCCCCTGAGAAGGTTAAGAGCCTTTGAGGGTTTTGAAAAAGATGTTAGAAACTTTAAAAAAAGAGATTGACAAAGGTGAGTAAGTTTGATAGATTCACCAGCCGCTTGAGAGAGCGGAGCTCGAAAGCCTAGATGCTGACAGGTGCAGGACGCACCTCACGAAGACAGAGCGAATTGCTTTAGCAGTGAGCGAGGTCAGAGTGTGAGCGAAGGAAGGCATTGCCGACCGGAGCGTTAGCGAGGAAACGACACGAAGTTGTTTCCGAGAAAAAGAATCAGAGGTTTGAAAACAACTTCTTTACTTGAGAAAGGGAATCGGGTAAGTTAATCCTCCCCTGCAAAGGGGTTTTAAAATCTCCGGGGCTTGG
>DKFP01000012.1:0-21605 GCA_002452405.1 Deferribacteraceae bacterium UBA6793
GTAACATTAACATCACTTGTTTCGTGTTCAACAACTTCATCTACGGTATGACCGGCGGTCAGTATTCGCCCACAACGCCTAAAGGCTCTCGTGCGACTACAGCTCCTTTCGGTAACTCCGACAACCAGTTCGACATCGCTCAGCTGGCTATCGGTGCAGGCGCTACATTTGTTGCAAGAACAACAACTTACCACGCTGTACCTATGGAAAAACTGATGAAACAGGCTTTTGAACACAAAGGTTTCTCTATTGTTGAGATCATCGCCGGATGCCCCACAGGCTACGGACGTAAAAACAAACTTGCGAGCCCCGCAGGTATGATCGAATGGCAGAAAGAGCACTCTGTGGCAATAGCACAGTGGGAAAAAATGACTGAAGAAGAAAAAGCAGGCAAATTCCCGATAGGCGTTCTTCATGACGTTGAAAAGCCCGAATACGTTGAAGCATACGATGCTAACGTCGGGCTGAGCTAAGAGGTGATATAATGGCTAGACATCAAATCAGACTCAGCGGTTCAGGCGGTCAGGGTATGATCACAGCAGGTATCATCCTCGCAGCCGGCGCATCCGTTCTTGAAGGCAAAAAAGCCATCCAGTCTCAGTCCTACGGACCTGAGGCGCGCGGTGGTGCTTCTAAAGCGGAAGTTATTATCAGTGACGAAGAAATCTACTATCCGAAAGTAATGGCTCCCGATGTTCTCGTGGCTCTTACTCAGGAAGCAGCAGACAAATACTCCAAAGACCTTGTGGACGGCGGTATCCTTATCCTTGACGACCTCATGGTTAAAACCGCTCCCAAAGGCAACTGGAAAGTTTACATGATGCCTATCATCCGCACAGCCGCTGAAAAAGTTGGCAAGGCGATGGTTGCAAACGTGGTAACTCTCGGCGCTCTTAACGAAATATGCGGATTCGTTAAACCCGAAACCCTTGAAAAAGCGGTTCTTTCCAGAGTTCCCAAAGGTACTGAAGAGCTTAACAAAAACGCTATCAACGCAGGTATCGAGCTGGCGAAAGCCGCTAAAGCGCAGTAAGCGATTTTATAAGTCTAATGTTGAAAAAGCCCTGCGGTTATCCCGCGGGGCTTTTTTGCTATAATCTTTATATATTTCACAGAATTTCACTGTTTTCCGTATCTTCACTTTAAAAATCCATTATGACAGTAAAATCAGGTCGCCTGCTTTGTTCACAATTGAAGCCAGACAAGAGCTGTGTGAGGAATGAAATGACTAAGCAGTCTGTTTTATTTCTGAGCATAGACTATTTACATTTGCGCATAAATAAATATAAGGTAGAATTATACATATAAAGTATGACATTTATCAGCCAAATACATACACATTTGAAATTATAATCAATTTATCAGGAGGCTCTATGAAGATGTCGTTTAAAATGAAAGTGCTTGTTCCGGTTATTACCGCTGTAGTGATTTCCTTTATAGCGGCAGACATCTTTATTTACAACGGATTGAAGGGGGATATTCAGTCCATCGCCTCCGGAAGTGCAGAAAATCTTGCAAACAGATACGGAAACGAACTGAAAGAGGACGTAGGTTCGGCGCTTTCCGTTTCAAAGACGCTTTCAGATACAGCTTCCATGCTGACCTCCTCCGGCGCTCCTGTCTCCAGGAAAGAGGTGGTTGATATGCTTGAGAAGATTCTTGAGAAGAATCCGAATCTTTTCGACGTATGGATAGTCTGGGAACCGAACGAATATGACGGAAAAGACGCGGAATTTGCGGGAACCAAAGCCGACGGTACAAACGAAAAAGGACAGTTTTGCCCTATGCCATACAGGGATAAAGGCGGAATCGCAAGATCTTTCACAACTTCAATGTACGAGGCGGGTAATGTAAGCGACTGGTATCTCAAACCGCTGAAAACAGGGAAACCGTTTATAGCTGAACCTGCGACCTATTCATTTGACGGCAAGGACATAATGACTGTGACAGTGAGCTACCCTTTCACTGTTAATGGCAGGGTTGTCGGTGTTGCCGGAGTAGACGTGCTTCTTGATGATGTTAAGAACATGATTTCACAGATAAAAGTCTATGATACCGGATCAGCATTTCTGGCTTCGAATGTTTTGACTGTCATCTCGCATAACGACAAGGAAAAAGAAGGACAGAAACTGACAGAACCGGAAGCGGCGGAGGCTCATGACAAGGGAATTGCTGTGAGCGTTATCAGTAATGAAATATTCACAATTTACTGTCCTGTTAAAATAGATGAAGTTGACTACTCCTATATTTTTGGAGTTCAGATACCATACAGCGAAATATTTGCTGTGCTGGGTATTCTTAAAAAGACGATTTTTGTGATAGCTGTACTCGCAACTGCGGTAATAATCATAATCGTTCTTCTCAGCGTTAACAAGCTGGTGAACAGGCTTGGCGGCGAACCGGACGTTGTTATCGATGTTATGCAGAAGGTTGCCGGAGGCGATTTTACTGCGGATATGAAAGTTAAACCTGAAGACAAAACAAGTCTTGTCCACTCTGTTAAGCAGATGACAAACAGCCTTGGAGATATGATAAAAGAGCTTCAGGAAACGGCGGAAACACTGCGCACATCCAGCGCAGACCTCTCTTCCGGTGCTGTTGAGCTTTCAGCAGGTATGACGGAACAATCCGGAAGTACAGCTGTCATCGCCACCGCCGCAACGGAGATGACCGGTACCACGAACGATATAGCCCAGAACCTCAGCAATATTTCAGAATTTGCAAGACTCACATGGGAAAAGGTGAACACCGGCAAAACTGCCGTTGAGGAATCTCTCACCGGAGTCATGCGTATAAAAGATACTGTGGATGAATCCTCAGAGCTTGTAACGGGGCTTGGCGAGAAGTCCGACGAGATTAACAACATCATAGGCGTGATAAGCGATATTGCCGACCAGACGAATCTGCTGGCTCTGAACGCGGCAATTGAGGCAGCGCGCGCAGGAGAGAACGGAAGAGGTTTTGCAGTTGTCGCCGACGAGGTGCGAAAGCTCGCCGAGAGGACGCAGCAGGCGACCACAGAGATATCCTCTCTGGTTTCCGGTACCCGCACAGAGGTTGGTAAAGTGACCTCCTCCATGAGCGGCGTAACAAAACAGGTAAGCGATGGCGTGGCATCCTCCGAGCGCATCTCAGGGATTCTGAATGAGCTGGAGCAGGAGATATCCAAACTTCAGAGCATGGTTGACAATATATCATCCGCAACTCATGAAATGGCAGCCACAAGCGACCAGATATACAACGACATTAAAAGCGTGGCGATAATCTCCTCCGAGGTTAAGAACACAGCGGACAATATAGCCGAAAACTCTTCGGGGCTGGCGGAGATATCCGACAGACTGAAAAGGAGCATGGAGCGGTTCAGGGTAAAATAATCATTGACTAATTGGCATATGCCCGTATCTTTAGAATGGTGAATATACACAAAGAGGTGGTACCATGAAGATATGTTTTCCCGTTGAACAGGATAACGGGCTGGAAAGCCCTGTATACGGTCATTTCGGCTCTGCGCCCGGTTTTGTTACATTCGATACCGAAACTCAGCAGACGGGGTTTATAAACAACCGCGACGCTGTACACGAACATGGCGCATGTAATCCGGCATCGGCACTTGCAGGAGCCGGAGTTGACGCGGTTATCGTGGGAGGAATAGGTCAGGGAGCCATGATGAGGCTTATGCAGGATGGCGTGAGCGTTTATCAGGCGAAGGACGGCAGCGTGAACGCGGACGCGGAGAATTTCATGCAGAACAGGCTGCTGAAACTCGGCGGCAGAGAGAACCTCTGCGGTGGTGGCGCCCACTCATGCGGCAGTCATTAACGTTTTTTTCAACACTCCAAACTTCTTGACAAACAACCCCCTTTGAGTAATTTTTAAGCTCATAGGGGGTTTCTTATGAAAATATGTTTTCCAGTAGATTCATTTCAGGGTATGAAAAGCACCATAACCCACCATTTCGGAGCCGCTCCCTGTTTTGTCACGTATGAAACCGATACCAACGAGGCAGGACTTATCTATGCACAGGATCTCCAGACATCAGGCTCGTGCAATCCGTCCATTGAACTTGCCAATCAGGGAGTTGAAGTTGTTATCACAGGCGGAATAGGTCCCGGTGCACTGCAAAGGCTTATGGACAACGGGGTGCACGTTATGCAGGCGAAAAGCGGCATAGTTGAGGAAGACCTCGCTAATTATACCAAAGGATGCCTCACCGTTTACGGTTACGAAGAGGGCAAGTGTGACTGTAACGGCTGATGTTTAAACCAGAGCTGAAAGACGTCCCCGAAAATCCGGGGGTATACCTTTATATCGGAAAGAACGACGAGATTCTCTATGTGGGCAAAGCGAAGAACCTGAAAAACAGGGTCTCTTCGTACTTTACCGATATGGAGCACAAGGCGCTGAAAACGCTGAAAATGCTGGAGGCGGCACGGGACTTCCGTTTCGTTGTCACAACCAGCGAAGCGGAGGCGCTGCTCCTTGAAAACAATTTCATCAAAACCGAAAAGCCGCGATACAACGTCCGGCTGAAAGATTCCAAAAGCTACCCGTATATCCGTATCACCGACGGCGAATACCCGAAGCTGCTAATTACCCGTGAATCAGGGCACGCAGGTGAATATTTCGGTCCCTATACCGACGTGACGGCGCTCAGAGGTATCACCGAAGAAATATTGAGAGCGTTCCCTCTGCGAACCTGTACCGATACGAAGTTCAAAGAGGGCAGGGTATGCCTGAAATATCAGATAAAACAGTGCCTGGGTCCCTGCGAAAACCTCATAAGCCGCAACAGGTACGCCGAGATGGTGAAAGAGGTTCGTGATTTCTTTAACGGTGATTATGAGAGTATTAAAGAGCGTCTCACTGCGGAGATGATGCGACTTTCAGACCGTATGGACTTCGAAGAGGCGGCAAAACTCCGCGACAGGATACGCAGCATAGAAAAGCTGTTCATAAAGCAGACGGTGGTTCTGGCTGAGGACAGGCGGAGCATCGACGTTTTCGTACCCCACACAATAGATAACGTTTCCGGTATCACGGTTCTGTTCGTCCGCGGTGGAAAGCTGGTGGGCAGCCGTACCGATATTTTTGAAGACGAAAACCCGGAAGACGTTCTTGAATCATACATTTTGCAGCTATACTCCTCTGTTGTGAGTTTTCCTGATATGATATCCGTTTTCGGACTGGACGATACGGAAACCCTGCACGACGCCGTGGAACGAAGCGCCGGACGTAAGGTTGTGCTGCGCAAACGCGGATTTGCCCAGCTTTACGCGCTGGGGCTTGAAAACGGTAAGATACAGACAGAGCTGTATCTTAAAAAACTCAGCCGCAGAAGGGACATAAGCCTGCGTTTGAAAGAGATAACCGAATATGAAGGCGAGATTAAACGGGTCGAGTGTGTGGATATCTCCCACCTTGGCGGCAAGGGAACTGTAGGAGTTTCCGTTGTGACGGTTGATGGCGATTTCGTGCCGTCGCAGTATCGCAAATACAGGATAAAATCTGCTGAAAACGACGATTTTGTATCGATTTATGAACTTTTCTCCCGCAAGTTCGAAAATATAAAAGAGGGTAGCGAGCCTATGGCTGACCTTTATATCGTTGACGGCGGCATAGGACAGCTCAACAGTGCCATGAAGGCGATGCAGGAGCAGGGTGTTACGGCAAATTTCATCTCCATATCCAAAGGTCGCTCCATAAAATTCATGAAGGACAGACAGGAAGATTCCATAGAGTCTATCCATCTTCCCGGCAGAAAAAACCCGCTGAACCTGAAAAAGAACAGTCCGGTTCTGCTTTTCGTGCAGAAGATAAGGGACGAGTCTCACCGTTTTGCTATCACATACAGCAGAAAACTTGCGCTGAAAGACTTCAAAAAATCCCCCATGCTCGACATTGCGGGAATGGGCGAAAAATCACTTAAAAAGATTCTGGAAACCTATCCGGATATTTATAATGAGAAAAATCTTACACCTGAGGATATTGCATCATCGTGTAAAATCCCCCTCCCTTTAGCTGAAAAAGTAGTTATGTTCGTAAAATCCTTTTAATCCTCGTGAATTACCTTTTCTTCAAGTATCTGTTAAGTCACACAATAATTTGAATTTTGACTTAATTGTGTTAAAATAATGAAGGAGTACATTAAGGAGGACTCAATGAAGGTTAAAAGGTTATTGTTATCTGCGGTCGCAGCAACGCTGCTGTTGCCGTCATCGGCTTTCGCCGGACTGTTCGATCTGACTGTTTCATCAGGCGGCGATTCCTACACCGAAAACTATTCCAAGGTCGAAGACCTGTTCGACAACTTTGATGTCGAAAGAATATCACCGCACTTCCCAGGCTTCAATGAAGACACTTCCGGTGCGGATATGGTTATCGATTTCAGAGGACTGCCCGCATATCTGACCATAGCACCCAACTCGAACAAGTATGTCCTGAATATCCCATCCGTGGACATCTATGAAGAGTTTGACGGCGCCACCAGAGACGAAAGCTCGGACAAGCTGGAAGACTGGTTCAAAAAGGACGGCGGGGATGCCATCACAAAGATAATGAAGAAACTGGCAGCAGATACCGGAACAGACCCAATCGCGGGGAACCCTTCGTCACTTATGAGCCGCATGTCCTCAATGGACTATGACATGGCTGTCAATCCCGAATCAAATGTTATGGAGCTGAACGGTCAGGCGTCTCCCGATCTGAACGCAAACCTTATCTCTGTGTTCGCAAGATACAGCAACTATAAGGTTGATGGCGTTAAGAGTAAGGAATACGCTCTGCCCCTTGCCTATACCATCCGTTTCAACGGCTCTAAAAACACTCTGGCGATAAGACTTCCCATGTCGCAGGTTACAGTTGAAGATTCAACAGCTTACAACGTCGGTCTGGGACTTGCTCTCGGATATCAGTTGAATGACGACTGGAGAGTGACCCCGGCTGTTGGTTACGGCGCGGTGGGTTCAATAGACCTTGGCTCTGTGGGACAGATAGTTTCCGGCTCACTCACCAGTTCGTACATGTTCCACCCCGGAAAATTTCTTCTGAATATGGGCAACATGGCTGGTTATTACAAAACTCTGCCATTTAAACAGGGAGATTACGACATCGACCCTGACATTCAGAACACTGTTGTCAGAAACGGTCTGAATTTTGTTATCCCTATGGGCGAAGCCAAAACCACTTCTCTCGACCTGTTCGTCACAGACACAAGGTATTTCGGTTCAGATCTGTATATCGAACAGTACAATGAGATCGGCTTCTCCTACGGCTATATGAAGAACACAGTTAAGGAAAAGAACGGCAAATCCAAAAGCTACATAACTAATCTGCGCGCAGGGCTCACATATATGACTGCGGACAATGCCGACGGATTTACCGTCAATTTCGGCTGGTCGTTCTGATATCATTGCATTATTGCTTATAACACTTCGCATTTTTGCGTTGGCGTATGAAGAAAATTGCTCTGATGTATTCAATATACACTGCGAACAATTTTTTCACCGCCGCCTTAAACTGCTAGGTTCTAAGCAATAATTAATTTAACACTTCGCATTTTTGCGTTGGCGTATGAAAAAAGCCCGTCAAAACAGACGGGCTTTTCCTATTTTATGCGGCAGACTTGAGCAGTCGATAAATCAGGCAAGGCGTATGAGCAGGTCGCCAGCCTCGATCTTGTCCCCTTCCAGAAGCAGAATGTCTTCCACAACGGAGTCGATGGCAGCCGCAATTTTGGTCTCCATCTTCATGGCCTCGGTGATAAGCAGGATGTCGCCCTTTTTAACACTGTCGCCTTTTTTCACATTCATCTTGGTAATCTTTCCCGGCATTGTCGCGCAGACATCCTTGGGGTCGGATATGTCGCCTTTGGCGTTGGATTTGATTATAGACGCCAGAGTGTCGTCCTTGACCATTACGGAACGCGGCTGACCGTTCAGCTCGAAATATACTTTCCTGCGCCCTTTTTCGTCCGGTTCGCTGATGTTTATATATCTGATGATGAGAGTTTTTCCTTCTTCTATGTCGGCTTCTGTCTCTTCCTCTTTGTGCAGGGGATAGAAAAAGTCTTTCGTATCGAAAACGGAAGCATCGCCGTATTCGTTGACAAATGTGACATAGTCTTTGAAAACGGCAGGATACAGAGCGTTTGAAATCTGCTCTTCGGGTGTGAAGTTGCGTCCGAATTTGGCTTTCAGTTCTTCGTGCGCCTTTTCGAAGTCATAATCCTCAAGAAGTTCACCGGGGCGGCAGTCCAGAGGTTTTTCGCCTTTCAGCACGATGCGCTGAAGCTCTTTCGGGAACCCGCCGTAAGGCTGTCCCAGCATTCCTTTGAAAAAGGAGACCACGGAATCGGGGAAGTTCAGCGTTTCGCCCTTGGTATAGATGTCGTCAACTGTGAGGTTGTTGCGCACAAGGAAAAGTGCGAGGTCGCCCACAACCTTTGACGAAGGCGTAACTTTGATTATGTCGCCGAGTTCGGCGTTCACAGCGGTGTACATATGGCGGACGTCTTCCCATTTGTCGATGAGACCCATAGCCTCAACCTGTACGATGAGGTTCGAATACTGACCGCCGGGTATCTCGTGGATGTATACTTCTGCTGTGGAGGCTTTAAGACCGGATTCAAAGGGGAAATAGTATCTGCGCACCCTGTCGAAATAGTCGGATATTTGTTGAGTTGTCGCTTTGTCCAGTGAGGATGATTTCGGCTGACCGTCCAGTGCCGCCATGATAGAGTTCATGTTCGGCTGACTGGTGAGCCCGCTCATGGCGCTGACCGCCGCATCGATTATGTCGGCTCCTGCTTCAAAAGCCATAAGAGCCGCCGCTTCGGCGTTTCCGCTGGTGTTGTGGGTGTGGAAATGGACTGGGAGTCCTGTTTCCTCTTTGATAGCTTTGATAAGCGCTTTCGCGGCATAAGGTTTCAGCAACCCGGCCATATCTTTTATGCCTATTATGTCCGTTCCTGCCTCGGAAAGCTCTTTGGCAAGAGATGTGTAATATTTAAGTGAATACTTGGTGCGTTTCGGGTCTGTGATGTCACCTGTATAACAGATTGCCGCTTCGGCGATGCGTCCGTGTTTTTTGACCTCCGCTATGGCGGGTTTCATCTGGTCAACCCAGTTGAAGCAGTCGAATATACGGAACACATCCATTCCGTTTTCGCAGGCGAGTCTGATAAACTCCTTGACCACGTTGTCGGGATAGTTTGTGTAGCCTACCGCGTTTGATGCGCGCAGAAGCATCTGGAAAAGTACGTTGGGAATACGTTCGCGTAGCTGCGCCAGTCTGTCCCATGGCGATTCTTTAAGGAATCTGTATGAGACGTCATAGGTTGCTCCGCCCCACATTTCCATGGAAAAGAGCCCGCTCATGTGGTGGGCGTAAACATCCGCAATTTCGAGCATATCCTTTGTACGCAGACGGGTTGCCAGCAGAGACTGGTGCGCGTCGCGGAAAGTTGTGTCTGTGAACAGCGCCTCTTTTGAGGTGCGCAGGTATTTCATAACACCTTCAACGCCTTTGCGGTTAAGGATATCTTTTGTGCCTGTGGGCATGGATGTGCCGAATGGAACCCTCGGCGGGTTTATCGCCGGAAGCACCATCCCCTTGTCCAGAACCGAGCCGGACGGGTTGTTTACTATATTGTTCGCGAGGAACTTCAGGGATTTTGTTGCCCTGTCCATGGGTTTTTTGAATTCAAAAATTTCTTTTGTGTTGTCAACAAATGTTGTTGAGGCTGCACCCGATTTGAATGTCGGATGGTTCAGCACGTTTTGGAGGAAGGGCATGTTCGTTTTTACCCCTCTGATACGGAACTCACTGAGCGCTCTGACCATTTTCATTACGGACTGGTCGAAAGAGTGGGCGTGGGTGGATACCTTCACCAAGAGGGAGTCATAGTGAGGTGATATTTTGGCGTTTGCAAAACCATTACCGGCATCCAACCGCACGCCGAACCCTGTGGCAACTCTGTATGCTTCTATCTCCCCTGTGTCGGGGAAAAAGTTGTTTTCCGGGTCTTCAGTTGTAACACGGCACTGAATGGCGTATCCGTTCTTGCGGATAGTATTCTGTGTCGCCATGTCTATGTGTGACGAGCTTAAAGGCTCGCCGGAGCTGACGAATATCTGGCTCTGAACTATGTCGATACCAGTGATGTTCTCTGTGATGGTATGTTCGACCTGAAGCCTGGGGTTGACCTCAAGGAAGAAGAAATCCTGGTTTTTATCAACGAGAAACTCTACAGTTGCCGCGTTGACGAGCCTTGAACGTTTACCGATGGTGATTGCCGCGTCGTACATTTTGTCCAGAGTGGACTGTGCAACGTTAACGGACGGTGCTATCTCGATGAGCTTCTGGTGACGACGCTGAATGGAGCAGTCCCTTTCGAACAGGTGGACTATGTTTCCATGCTTGTCCGCGAGCAGCTGAACCTCTATGTGTTTGGGCTGTTCAATGTATTTTTCTATTATGACTTCGCCGTTGCCGAAGGCTTTAAGCGCTTCGCTGCGGGCGGATTCAAAGTTATCCTCTACGTCCTTTCTGTTGAATGCAACGCGGATTCCACGCCCGCCTCCACCTGCAACAGCCTTTAAAAGCACGGGGTAGCCGATGTTTTCGGATGTTGTAATTGCTTCTTCAAGGGTGGGAACAACTCCTGCTGAACCTTCTATAACGGGGATCCCGCATTCTTTTGCGAGCGTTTTTGCATTCTTTTTATCGCCGAACATATCAATTGTTTCAGGATTGGGTCCTACGAAAATAATGCCGGCATCTTTACATTTCTGGGCGAATACAGCGTTTTCAGACAGAAAACCGTATCCGGGGTGGATGGCATCCACCTTTTTATGAATTGCTATCTGGATTATTTCGTCCATATTCAGATATGCGGCAACAGGATCAAGACCTTTGCCTATGAGATACGCTTCGTCCGCCTTGTATCTGTGGAGGGAGTATTTGTCTTCGTCGGAATAGACTGCAACCGTTCTGATACCCAGCTCGGTGCAGGCTCTGAATGTACGGATGGCTATTTCGCCTCTGTTGGCAGACATAAGTTTTTTAATTCTCATATTTACTCCCTGTTTTTTGTACTTCTGCTCGGATAATATAACGCAATATCTAAAATGTCAATAGTCTAAAATCCCTTTATAATCAAGCATTATATCGCATATCCTCTTTAAACCGTGTTATATACATGCTTTTCATTTGATAACAGGATTAAAATTATTTTTTATAGTTCAAAATGGGCAGAGTTTTTATTATCTATCTGATTTTTCAATAATGCTTATGTATATTTATTAAATATATCTTTTTATAAGTTGTTTATATCTCTATGACAGAAAAACCTATTTGTCTTTACAGAACAAAAGTTTGGTTATATAGTCAGTATTGTTGAAAGAGGTGACTGATGAAAAAGATAATGCTTATGCTTATGATAATGATTTCCGTTACTGCCTACGCTGAAACGGTTGAAAGTATTCTGGCATCACTGGATAAGATAAAAAGCTATTCCGCAGATTTTGTGCAGAAAACAGAGCTTGAAGGCTTCGGCTCCGATACGTATTCAGGCAAACTGTATATCAAAAGCAGAAGCAAGGCGATGTGGGATTATCAGAAACCCTACAGACAGTTCTATCTTTTTGACTCGAAGATGATGCAGTTTTACGACAGCGAGACCAAACAGCTTATGAAGCAGAAGCTCGACCCGACGGCAAACGCTTTTATGAGGCTGATGTATAACCCGGCTGATATGAGAAAAGATTTCACTGCGACTTTTAACGACGCTACAGACAGGCTTACCCTTACACCGGTTAAAAAGGATTCCGGCATCGGCGCTATAACTTTTACCGTTAAGAACGGCACGATAACCGGCATAACAACAAAAGATCAGAACGGCAACAATACCAGCATAGTGCTGACGAATATCAAAACGGATCCCGATATTGCGGACAGCATATTTAACCCCTCAGTCCCCAAGGATACGCAAATATTCACACACTGACGTAGGCGTTTATAACCGTCGCATTGCCGGCGTCAGCTTTTTTTCAGAACCCCTCACATACTTCGTATGTAAGCTCGCAGTCCGTTCAAAAAAACCTTTTGCACTGCTCGGTGCTGATCACCGACAGGGATTCGTGTGCGCCTTTTTATCTTATCTTCGTAAAAATACTTTTAAAGAAGTCTTTTGACCAGATGTCGGTTTCGGAAGGGTTCTTGAGGAAAGGCATAACCTCTTTTCGGGCTTGTTCAATATCTGTTTTATCCAATGCGGATATGAATAGTGTTTGCAGGTCGTCCATTGTAAAGGTTTTTTCCGGCGCCCAGTCGCCTGTTTGAATCATGCGTTTTTTAAGGTGTCGGAGGTTAATTTCGGGATGATTTGCAAGATACCATACGAGGTCATACCAGTCCCTGCCTTTCACTCTTTTACCCCATCGTCTGAACAGTAAAGCGTGCATTTTTCCTGCGAAAAGATCGGGTAGGCAATATGTTCTAACGCTGAAAGGGGTTGGATTTAAAAGATATTTGACTTCTGTGTCAAATGCGGTTGGCGGGTTGGTGTCCACCTCGATTTTAATTTTTATTCTTTGACCGTTGGGGATTTTGGATATAAGGCTTTCTCCTGCCTCTATGACCAACAGTTCGCTTGCTGTATCTGCTTTCAGGAAAGCAGATTGAATTTGCGATTCAACAGCCTTGTTTTTCAGTTCCACAGAAATTGTGAATCCATACGCGGAAAGCTCTTTTTCCAGAAACCCGCTGTATTTGTCCATATTAAAACGGTCATCCGGCTCCAGAAGTGAAAAATCAAGGTCTTCTGAAAATCTGTCCAGACCATATATTATCCTGAGAGCGGTGCCGCCGTAAAATGCTGCGTGTTCAAAGAATTTTCCCCTGTATAGACCGAGCAGGGCAATCTCCTGCATAATCTCTCGCAAAGCCTGAATATATTCGTCCGTCGTGTTGCAGTGATATTTCTCAAACATCCTTGATACTGCTTTATTCACCCTTAATTCTCCTTACGGCTTCTTTTAAAAATGTGATTTTTGTCATACTATATGTCTCTGCTATTTTATCCAGCTCCGCTGAATCAACGGATGAGACATCGGCACGCAGGTTATTTTTCAGGTATTCGATCATACCTGATACAGACCTTATGCCGAGGTTGCTTTCGTATGCAACTTTATCTGCAATAGCCTTTGCCGGGGTGGCAATATGAAACGAAGATATGATGTCAACACCGACACTGAAAACTTTTTCAGGCACCATTTTGTAAGTGAATAACCCCAGCGGGGTGTTGAACGAGCGGGTTCTGCCCAATGATGCAGAGGTTACAGTGTTTACTCTCTCCGGTATTATTCCGTAATAACCCAATGCGTATTCAAACGTTATATATGAAGGACCGTAAAGCATGTTCGCTATGATTTCTCTGGATAGCGGCTTTGTTCTGAATGTCTGGTTAAAAATGTACAGACCCCGACGCAGTTGAATAATTTCACCGGATTTCAATAGGCTGGTGACTTTGTCTTTAGGGCTGGCATATTCTTTTAACGCATTCATCAACATCTGATAGTCAAAAATATCCTGCCCGATTCTGTCACGTAAATTTTGTATCATAATTATATTATGTCATATTTTGCAGGCTATGTCGAGAAATATTCGAGTTGCTATGCAGAATACGACATGACGGTCGGTAGTATTCTAGTTCAGATAGTCTGTGATGTTTGCTGTGGGTTTGCCGACGTGGTAGCCCTGAATATAGTCAATGCCCATATCAATGACCTTTCTGCGGACACTTTCGGAGTGCACAAACTCGGCTACGGTTTTGATGTTAAGTTGATTCGCGAACTTGATTATGGTCTCGACAATTATCTGCGACTGTCTGTCGTGGTCAATGTTCTTAATAAGCGAGCCGTCAATCTTGATGATATCAACGTTTAGTTCGGACAGGTAGACGAAGTTTGAATAGCCGGAACCGAAATCGTCGATTGCAACCATCGCGCCTGTCTTTTTCAGTTCTTTTATGAAGTCGTTTACCACTGCAAAACTCTCGATACCTTCGGATTCCAGCAGCTCAAAAATAACTCTGTTCGCTATGCCGCTTGTTTTCAGCGTATCCAGAATGAACTTGGACGTGGACTCATCCATGATATCCTCAATTGAGAGGTTTATGGTGAACATGAAGTTGTTATGGGCGAAAGTTTCGAACGATCTTGTCATCATTCGTTTAGTAATATGCTGATACAGCTTGGTTTTCTTTATGATATCGAGGAACTGGAACGGTGTGATAACCTCGTCGTTGTCGATTATACGCACCAGACATTCAAATTTTTCCACTATGCCCGTTTTTGAATTTGCAATCGGCTGATAATAGGGGACGAGGTTGTTTTCGTTGAGCGCGCGTTTGACGATCTTGGTCCAGCGGATGTCCTTCTCGTATTCGTCAACCATATCCATAGTTGTGTCATAAATGACGTATGGGTGCTTTTTCTTCTCTGCAAGACGCATTGCCATTCCGGCTTTTTCAAACACGTTGCCTTTTTCAGCGGAAACGCCCGCTGTGACAGATATGTCAATTTCTATTTCAAGTTCTTCATATTTAACGGTAAATTCTAAGTGGTCACTCAGCTTGCCCATCAGCTCTTCAAGTTCGGCGCGCCCCATATCAGAATCAGCAAGCATGGCGTATTCGTTGCCGTGGAATTTGTAACACTCAAAGTTTACATCGCTCTGGAAGGAGCTTACACGCTCGCCCACGTCTATCAATACGAAATCACCGATGATAAATCCATAGGTTTCGTTTATCTTCTTAAAGGAGTCGATATTCAGCAGTACAAGCAGAGGATTTTTTATGCTGTTCAGGTCACTGACCAGTTTATTGCGGTTCGGAAGTCCTGTCAGGTGGTCGGTATAGAGCTGATTGGTAAGCTCGATGTTCAGCTCTTCGAGATCTTTGTTTCTTGTTTCGATGTCTCTTTTATATTTGGAGAATATTTTCTGGACATGTCTTGAGAAGTACCATGAGATACCGGCAGCAAACAGTGCGGAAAAGAAGAAAAGCACAAGCGAATATCGTGTGTTTCTGTTCAGCTTTTCCTGAACTGCGGTATTTTTTTCCGCGACGATATCAGAGAGGTCGTCAATGTTCACAGCTGCGCACATGAACCATCCCCACTGTTCCATCATGCGGCAGTGAGCGATAACCTGAGCTTTTTCGTTCCAGTCCCTGTATTCCTGTTCATAAAAAACGTATTGACTGTTTTCCTGCATAGAACCTGCGATGAGGTCCTTAAAGTATTTGACGTTGCTCGAATCTTTGATTTCCGTAAGGTTTTTGCCAATGAATTCTGAGTTTCCCGGAATAGCCAGTCCGGTACCATCGGCATTAAGCATGAAATAGTGTCCTTTTTCGTCGAAGCGCACCGATTCCACGCGGGAAATAAGTTGTTTTGTGACGTTATCTTTAAGCTCCGCACGGTTGAAGGCGGATCCGAGGTACCAGTCTGTGTGTGGTATGCTTCTGATATAGGCTGTCTGCTGTATGAATTTAGCGCCTTTGGCTTCCGTGGGCATGGTATTTTCGACATAAACGCCCTTTTCGCTCACAGAACCTATTTCGTCACGTATGGGGTACATGCCGTACGGTGATTTCAGATTATACAGATTAGTGCCTTTGGGAAACAGGGGATGGAAAATTACTGTGCCTTGCCTGTCAATGATGTACAGGTTTCCGGGTGAAGTATCGCGGTCATACTGTGAGATATATTTTTCAAACGCCGACATATATGTGCCGGATTTAAACGTTGTGGTTTCATTCAGAAACTGGGCAACGTCGATGGCGTGGTCAACTCTGTCTTTTATAATCTCGCACATGGTCTGCTTGTTTCTGGAGGCGTAGTAGTCGATCATATTAAACATTCTGTCCAGTTCGCCGGACAGCACGTTTTTCTTGCTTTCTATGAAGGATTTGACGAGTTGAGAACGCTCGGCTTCGTATTCGTTTCTTGTTTGATTGGCAATGAAAATAATCATGGCAACTGTTATTATAAGTATCACAATTACCATGTTAATCAAACTTATACGACCAATATTATTTTCATTAAGATATTTGCCGAGCATGATACATCCTGATTAACTACTATGTTTAATCATAGCGTATCCGGCATGTTATAAGCAACTGATATTATTAAATTGGGTAAAAATACGCTTCCTGAATATCATAGTCTATCCGCTCCGCCATAACCTCTATGGGGTCCGCTGCGCGGTACATTATTCCGGTACGTTTTCCTTTAACAAGCTCGGCTTTTTTTATGTACTGATAGACGTCGCCCTGAATTGATTCCAGTGTTACGGTACCTTTAAGCATGAGCGTTGGCAGATAAACCGACAGTCCGAAGGGACCGACAGAAGTTATTATCGCCGCAAACGGTTCGTCCATATGTTTCATAAGGTATTTTATCTTTTTAAAACGTTCGATGTCCCTTTCCGCATTTTCCGCCCGTTGTTCGTTTTCTGTGGATTTCTGGCACGCCATATCCAAATCCGTGGTGCCGTAATGAGCTGAAAACAGCCTGTTGCATATCAGCCTGTGAACCATCAGGTCAGGGTATCGGCGGATGGGGCTGGTGAAGTGAGTATATGATTCGGATGCAAGCCCGAAGTGTCCTATATTGTTGGTGTTATATTCCGCTTTTGCCATGGTGCGCACAAGCGCAGGACCAAGAATGTCGCCGTAGGGTGAAGCTGCCACGATATCGCTGACCTTCGCAACCTCTTTTGGTGTAATGTCTTTTATGGACACTGCCAGACCGAAAGTTTCTGCAAGGGATGCAAAATCTCTCAGCTTCAGCGGATCGGGTTTGTCGTGTATTCTGTAAACAGATTTATCTACGTTTTTTTCGAGAAATTCGGAAACAACCTCGTTCGCTTCTATCATGAAATGCTCAATGATGCGGTGCGAAAGGTGTCTTTCCGCTGCACGTATAGCTGTAACTTCGCCGTTTTCGTCCAGATCAAACTCAGTTTCGGGGAAGTCGAAATCAAGCATCCCGTCCTTTTTGCGGCGCTTCATTATGAGCAGAGCCAGCCTTTCGGAATCTTTCATAAGCTCAAGAACGTTTTTATCGTCCTCATTTTCTTTTCCGTCAAGCACGGACTGTACGTAGTTGTATGTCAGTCTTTTGTCGCTTTTTATGATTGAGCGGTAAAGATCTGCACGTTTTCTGTGTCCTTTTTCATCGTATGTTATCTTTGCTGAAAGTGTCAGTTTTTCCTCGTTGGGACGGAGGCTGCAAAGGTTGTTGGAGAGCATTTCAGGCAGCATCGGCACTGCAAATTCGGGGAAATAGAAGCTGGTTCCTCTGGCGAAAGCCTCTTTGTCAACGGGTGTGTCCGGATGCACGAAGTGACTCACGTCTGCGATGTGCACATAAAGGACGTATCCTGTGTCCGTTACCTCCACAGAGATGGCGTCGTCAAAGTCTTTTGCCGTTTCTCCGTCTATAGTGACCGTGGTCAGTTCGCGGAAATCCGTGCGTTTTCCATGTTCTTTCAGCAGCTTTTGAGCTATTGAAGCGACGTAGTCCTCGACTTCCTGCGGATACTCCCGCTCGATTCTGTATCTGTTGAGCACGATGAGGTCTTCGATGCGCGGGTCTTCGAGCTTACCGAGGCGTTTAGTGATTTTGCCTCTGCCCGCTTTCTGACCATCCGGGTATGAGGTCAGCTCAACCATAACTACGTCATCGTTCTCTATGCCTTTGGCGGATGCCGCGGATACATATATGTAAGAATTGAATTTTTTTGTCATGGGTACAACACGCAGTATTCCGGCGAGGTTTTCCGCCCTGCCGATAATCTGCTGCACAGAGCGTTCGGTTATCTCCAGAACCTTGCCTTCCGGTTTGCCACGGAAAGTTTCGACTGAAACCCGCACCCTGTCTCCGTGCAAAGCTCCGCCCATCTTGTTTCTGGGGATAAAAAGATCTTTGCCGCCAGTGTCAACTGTGAGAAATCCGTATCCGTCGGGATGCAGATCCACTTTTCCGGTGAGTGTCTTACGCTCATCCTTCTCCTGTTGTCTGGGTGCGCTGTAGGTTCCGTTGCGGTTGGCTTTGACTTTGTGCTTGCGGGTAAGATCCTTCAGCTCCGCCTTGAGCATCTTTGGATCTTCCTGCGTCATAGAAAGAAGCTGTTTGAATGTGAGGGGTTTGCCCGCACTTTTTATGGTTTTAAGAATCCTGCTCAAGGTCGTGTTCCCTCACTTTTTTTCTAAAGGTATTTCTGTTTATACCTAAGATTTTTGCGGAAATCGACTTATTATTTCCAGTCTTGTCAAGAACCGCTTTCATGAGAGGGAATTCCACGATTTTCATATATTCTTCATATGCGTTGTTGCCGTCTGAAAGTGTTTCGGACTCGATTATGTCCAGCGCCAGTTTATAAAGGTCGTTGGATGTGCTTTTGGAGCCTGCTGCGGGGTTGTGTTCGAAAATCTTGACAGGCAGGTTCTCCGGCATGATAATGTCGGTTTCGGCGTTAACTATCGCGTATTGAATGGTGTTTTCCAGCTCGCGAATGTTGCCGGGCCATCTGTATGCTGTCAGTGCCTCAAGCGCCTCTTCGGAGCAGGTGAGCACTTTGTCTTTAATATTTTTATGTTTATGCAGGAAATGGTTTGTAAGGTATGCGGTGTCCTCTTTCCTTTCGTAAAGAGGCGGAAGTTCGATGGAAACGACATTCAGTCTGTAATAAAGGTCTTCGCGGAACTTGCCCTGCGCCACCAGCTCCTCAAGGTTGCGGTTGGACGCGGCGATTATTCTTGTATCCAGCTTCAGTGTGCGGCTTGAGCCGACCTTTGTGACCTCTTTTTCCTGGATGACGCGCAGCAGTTTGGACTGTAGACCCATATCCATCTCTGATATCTCGTCAAGAAATATGGTGCCTGTATGCGCCTCTTCAAACTTACCCTTTTTGTCGGTGACTGCTCCTGTGAACGAGCCCTTTTCGTGACCGAAAAGTTCACTTTCAAGAAGTTCGTTAGGTATCGCCGCCATGTTTATAGGGATGAAAGGTTTATCAAAGCGGGCGGACTGGCGATGTATCATTCTTGCCACGACCTCTTTTCCCGTTCCGGATTCGCCTAGGATGAGCACGTTTATGTTCGTCTTGGATATTTTGCCTATGAGCTTGTATATCTCAAGCATCTTCTTGTTTTTCGTTTCGAAGTCATATTCTTTTATGTCGGCTATGGGGTGCTGCTCAATTTTTCCGCAGAGTGCAATGACTTTGTTTTTGAGCTGATTGAGATCGAAAGGTTTCGGGAAGAAATCCTTTGCGCCGGATTTTATGGATTCGATAACGTTTGAGCCGGTGTCCTGTGCTGTCATGATGATGAAATGCGTGTCTTTGTATATGGCTGCCCATTTTTCGGTCAGTCTTATCCCGTTGTGTTCGCCGAGGAAAATATCCACAAAGCAGATGTCAATACCTTTGGAAAGGTAATTCTCTGCCATATAAGGATCTTCTGTGGTCAGAACATCAATTTTCTCGTCAGTAAGTCCTTCTTTTAAAAGCCATAGGATGTTCGTTTCATCATCAACGGCAAGTACGCGTATCTTTCTCATGGGGAAACTATACATCATGATGAAAAAATAATCAACAAAAGTAATGGGGAATAATCACATTAATGGCTATTAAATGTGCAATTTCTTGATGCACGGACGAAAAAAAGGCACTCTTTTCAGAGTGCCTTAAATGATTTATAGCTTTTTTTAAGCCTTATTTCCACTGGGCTAGTTTTTGTTTTGCCAATCTCGCTGCGTCGGAGTCCGGATAGTCTGCAACGAGTTTTTGCAGTGTTGAGATGCTGTTGTCTTTGTCGGAAAGGCTTCCGTAGCAGTAAGCCAGTTTGAGCATCGCGTCGGGCACCTTGTTTCCGTTGGGGTATTCGTCCAGCAGCTCTTTAAACTTAGCGGCTGCGCCGTTGAAGTCTTTCATTCCGTACCGGATTTCACCTATCCAGTACATTGCGTTGTCAGAACGCTCATCTGCGGGATATTTTTTAAGAAATTCGTTGAATTTAGCTTCGCTTTCAGGGTATTTGCCGTTTCTGTACAGCTCGTATGCGTATGTATAAAGGCTCATTTTGTCCTGCATGTTGTCTTCGATGATGATGACATCGGAGGGTCCTTTAACAGGAGTTGCAACGGAGGTGTCGGAGTCCATGGGAGAGGGCAGGGGAGCACCTTTTGCAGTTGTTGTTGTGCCTTTTTCAAGTGCGGTGACACGGTCTTTCAGGTCGATGATGTCTGTATTCATAACAGTCATTTCCTCGCGAAGCTGTGTCAGCGCGTCTGAGTTTTTATTGATGTTTTCGGAGTTTATCCTGATGTTTTTGTCCAGATCCTGAATTTTGATTTGCATGTCGCCCATTGTGGACTGAATGCCGAGCATTTCATCCTTGATGTTGTTCATGCTTTTCTGGATAAGCAGTTCGTCGTTTCCGCAAGCGGACAGCGCCAGTCCGGCAAGAATAACTACGGCGGCCTTTTTCATCACTCCTCCTTTCATTATAACAGGAAAGCGTCCACTTTCTGTACAAGTATATCTGTGTCGGGCTTGCCAATAAAAAGATTTGCGCCGACTCCCAGCACCTTTCTTTCGTTTTCCTCGGAAGCGAGAGATGAGAAAACGATTACGGGTATTGTCTTTGTTGCTTCCGTTGCGCGGATGGTCTTAACAACGAATGCGCCGTCCGTAACGGGCATTTCAAGGTCGGTTATCACCAGATCAGGTGTTTGTTTCATAAGCTGGTCAAGCAGCAGCTTTCCGTTTTCAAAAGCGAAAACCGTATAGCCTGCCTGTTCAAGGTGGGATGCGAGGAATCTTCTGATAACGGATGAATCCTCGGCAAGGTAGACCACTTTTCCCTGACGCTGTTCAGACTTCGAATAGTCGATGTTAACGTCTTTAAGAGCTGTGTCGGGGTTCAGTTCCAGCACTATCTTTTCAAAGTCGAGAAGCTGTATAAGGTTCCCGCCTATGTCTATAACGCCGAGAACTGTTTCCACAAGGCTGAAATCCGTCATGGACGAGTAGTCTTTGATATCTGCCCATGTAATTCTGTGTATGCGAACAACCTCGTCCACCACGAAACCGTTGTATTCATGGTTGAAGAAGGTGACGATTATTTTTTTGTCGGCATAGTCGTTTTCATATTTGAGTCCCAGCCATTGGGCAAGGTCAATGATGGGAATGAGCTTTTGTCTGATATTCGCGGTGCCCACAACGGACGGGTGTGCATCAGGAACCCGCACTATCTGGGGAAATCTTATTACTTCCCTGACCTTTGCAACATTTATACAGAAATGATGCTCCTTCGTGTCCGTGCGTATTATAAATTCGACAATCTCAAACTCATTGGTACCCGTTTCAAGAAGTATGCCGTGATCTATTGCCATATACGACCTCTCATATTTTATTATGGTAACACGATTAATCATCACTTTCAATCTTTTTACTGTTTCGCCGGAGATATGCGTCGTTCTGTGTCGTCAGCCATCACCCGCTCGCAACACATACCGCATCAGTATGCTTATGCT
>DKFP01000012.1:21729-48424 GCA_002452405.1 Deferribacteraceae bacterium UBA6793
ACCACCGCCTCTGTATCTGCGTCGTAATCCATAGCCAATGCAACAGCGCCAGTCAAAAAGTTCGTCTCTGCGAGCGCAGCGAAGCAGTCTCATAAGAGATGTACATTCGGGACAATCTCGCTGATTGGTCAATATTTAAGCATCGTTCTTGCTCTTGCCCTCTTTTACTCTATGATGTAATATTGAAAAATGCGAAAACTGTTCGGGATATTTCTTATTTTATTGTTGTACGCAAATGCATGGGCTGCGGGGATATATCTGCGCAGCAAAGGGCATTTCAGCGAGCTTGTCATAACCGGAATTGCAGACAAGATAATGTCTGTGAGCAAGGGCAGCGACATGCTTGCCGTCGAATCGTCCGTTGTTCTTTCAGGTATCGACGGAGCACGCATAAAAGACCCTTTCATTCGTTCCGTTGCCGTCAACGGGCGCATACTCACCATCTCGCTTTTCCCCGGAAACGATTACACTGTGAACACTAACGGAAAGGATTTCCGGCTGGTCGTTGCTAAAAAGAAGCAGACAGAGACTATAAAGACCGGATACGGCATAGAAAAATCCATCGCCACAAAAGATATGATACAGGTGGAGAATGCTGACCTTGACACCGCTCTGTCAAGACTGGACGGGCTGATGGCTTCAAAGAATTACACAGAAGCTATGAATCTTGCCGAAAGCATCGTGAAATCTCAGCCTGACGGTTATTATAAACAGGAAGCATATTTCCGGCAGGGACTTATCTATCTTTATACCGGCAGGGACAACTATAATAACTATGTATTTGCATCTCAGCTTTTCGATGATTTTTTAAAACAATATCCCGATTCGTTCCGGAAAAAAGATGCAATGATAAAATCCGCAGAGGCGAAAGAATCCGCGCAGCTTTATAACGAGGCTATTTTCGCGTATGAAAATGTGATAAGGACGCTTCGTGCGCCTGAGGTCATAAAAACTGCATATGAGCGTATCGCCGATATATACACGGAAATGGGTAAGTATAAGGACGCCATAGATACGAGAAACCAGATAGCTGCAAGATTCAGATCTGAAGCGGGCGCGCAGAATGCGAAAATAGGTCTGCTTCAGGCGCGTATGAAGGACTATGATCTTGCTTATTCGTCCTTTCTCACGGTTATGAACAGTGGGACAGATCTGGATAAACTGGGTCCCGACGTGCTTTACACAATGGCGGATGTGTTTGAGAAAAAATCCCAGCCGGATACTGCAAGAGGGCTTTACGAAAGGGTATACTCTAAGTTTCCTTCAAGCCGCGATGCAGATATGGCGGCGTATAAATCGGCAATGCTGCTTAAAAACACGAACCCTCAGATGGTGGATGCACGGCTTGAATATTGCTCGAAAACCTTCGGAAAGAAAAAGGGCGGTATGCTGTGTTCGGTTGCTTATGCTGAAAGGCACCTTGCTAAAAAAACTTCCGACCAGTGGGCGGGTTATCTGAAGGCGCCCCTGTCTTCTCAGGATATAGATCTGCGCTCCGAAGCGGAAATGCTTATCATACGTTCGCTTTTCAGAGAGGGACAGTATGATGCTGCGGACAAAAAAGTTGCCGAGTTCATCAAACGAAATTATACCTCCGATTATCTTCAGGAGATATACAACATAAGGCAGCGCATACTTCTGACAAAGGCGAAGGATGCTTATAAGAAATCCAACTATGCGCAGGCGAAAACAATAACCGAGGGAATACTTAAAGAATATCCGGATACCCCGTATAAAAAAGAGGCGCTGGAAATTTTACAGGATATCAGTTTCGGCGGGATACGAGACATGTTCAAAGCCGGAAAATATAAGGAAACAGTTGACAGTCTTAATAAATATCTGGCAGATAACCCGGATCTCGTGAGCCCGTCCAAATGGCTTGCCATGTTGGAAGAGGCGAAATACAACTATATAAAACAGGTATACGCCGTAAAGAATTATAACGGAACAATAACCGTTGCGGGGGAATATCTTGTTTCTTTTCCCAACGGAAAGCATAAGGATGACGTGAGGAAAATGCTTGAATCGGCAATTTCGGCAGTTATAACCGACAGTTACAAAAAACAGGCATATATCCAGCTCGTTGGCGTATACGATAAGAACCAGACGACTATACTTACAAGCCGTAATGCAGATTTCCGCGACAGGATGAACAGCTATGCTGCGTTTGCCCTCTATAAACTTGGGATGTCGGCGAAGGCGGAGAAGATACTCGACCGCAATAAAAACGGGAAAAACCCTTATTACGTTCTGACGTCGCTGATGCTCGGACGTCCTGTGCCGAATGTCAATCCGAATATCTTTTCAACAGGTATGATGGACTATCTTGTTCAGGAGCTTGAGAAAAAGAACCCTGACCTCCTTTTGCACCTTCTTTCCAGATATACCAAAGACCCTGCATATGCTGCGAAAGAAACCTATGACATAAGTAAGGGCGTTTTCGACGATATAAAACGGGAAAAAATGCTTTTCGACCTCTATATGAAAGTCGATTCCGACCCGAAAGCGCGTTTTAAAGGATATGACGAGATATATCTCGACACGGGGATATCGTTCTTCAAAAGGAACAATTTTGACAGCGCCGTCAAGGTTCTGGAACAGTTTAAGCTGGTTCACGCACCACGTGATGACAAACGGGCTGAAGGGCTGTATTATCTTGGCAAGGCTTATCAGAAGCTGGGCAAGGCAGATCAGAGCAGAAACGCCTATATGGAGCTGATGGAAACCGTGCCTAAATCCGTTTATGCTTCTGCGGCAAAATCAGAACTGGAGGACACCAAGTGGCGGAACTCCCTGAAAAACTAGATAAATCCGGCGAAATGGAAATGCTCGCGCAGGCGTTTGCCGCCTTCAGCGAGGCTTCGGAAAAGCTGGAGCAGAAATATTCCATCATAGAAGAAGAAGCAAAAAAGCTGCGCGAAGAGGTTGAGGAGAAAAATCTTCAGCTTTCAAAACTCAGCAGTCTTCTTGAATCTGTGCTGAACAACTCTAACAGCTGCGTTCTCGCGGCAGACGATAAGGGAGTCATTCTGGTAAAAAACCCTGTTGCTGAATGTTTTATAGCTGAACTTGGAACGGATGCTTTCACTTCTATGCTTAACATGCACAGAGATTCAGGAGTTTTTGACCATGAAGAGGACGGAAGAACTTTCCGCATCTCCGTGGGCAGACTGGAAAACCTTGAACAGAAAGGCTATGTTTATGTCATAGACGATGTGACCCATATAAAACAGCTGGAAGCAGAACGCCAGAGAGACGAAAAGCTGGTTCTGATGGGCGAGATGGCAGCGAATATTGCCCACGAGATACGCAATCCGCTGGGTAGTATAGAGCTTTTCGCTTCACTTCTTGAACGGGATCTTAAAAACGATGAATCGGGTACGAAGCTCACACGCTCCATAGTTAAAGGAGTGCGGACGATAAACTCCATAATATCGAATATCCTGTTGTTTACAAAAGAGATAAAACTCGAACCGCAAAACAGGTTCGTTGCCGACATAGTAGACGATGTGGTGCTCTATTTACAGCACCTTATGAAAGAAAAGAATATTAAATTTATAAATAAGATAAACGAAGATCACGTTGTGCGGTGCGACACTGAGCTGTGCAAGCAGGTGGTGATGAATATTGTCCACAACGCCATCGAGGCGGTGCCGGACGGCGGTCAGATAGTTATTGAATCGTTCAGCGAGCCGGAGAGGTCGGGATTTACAGTCACGGATAACGGCAGCGGCATAAGCGAATCCATGCGTAAAAAACTGTTCATACCTTTCCAGACCACAAAGGCAAAGGGGACGGGGCTTGGGCTGGCAATAGTTTATAAGATTTTAAAGGCGCACAACGGACAGATATCCGTTGAAAGCGACGGAGCGACCCACACCAGATTTATTGTGGAATTTCCCGTTTAAATATAAGGGGTTGGTATGGATCTTTCATCAAAGAGATTACTGATTGTTGACGACGACGACAACATGCGCGAGGCTATGATAGAGACTGTTCGGCGCATGGGGGTTTCCGTAGACCATGCCTGCGACGGTCAGGAAGGCTTTGAAAAGGCGTCCAGAACTCCGTATGACCTCATAATCAGCGACATGCGGATGCCTGTTGTTGACGGGATGGGGATGTTGAATCTAATGACTGGTTCCGGTGTAACATCGCCGGTGTGTTTCGTTACCGCCTTCGGAACTGTGAACAATGCCGTTGACGCTCTTAAAATGGGTGCGTTTGACTATATTCTCAAACCGTTCGCGCCGGAGGTTATCGAGGAATTGGTCAGAAGGGTGCTGGAGCTTGAGGACGTTGCCCCTTCGTCCAAACGGAAAAAGAATACGGCAATCTTCCGCAGTGCTTTCATGGCGCAGTTGTTTTCTCTTGCCAGAGACGTTGCCGCCAGCGAAGCGACAGTTCTTATCACGGGGGAATCCGGTACCGGTAAAGAGGTTTTTGCCAGATATATCCACGAAAATTCAAACAGAAAGAACGGTGCGTTTGTTGCGGTCAACTGCGCGGCGCTGCCGGATAATCTTATAGAATCTGAGCTTTTCGGTTATGAAAAGGGTGCGTTCACCGGAGCGGTGAACCGCAAACCAGGCAAGTTTGAGCTTGCCGATGGCGGCACTATTCTTCTTGACGAGCTTGGCGAGATACCGCTTCACCTACAGGCGAAACTGCTTCGCGTTTTACAGGAAAAGGAGATCGAAAGACTGGGCGGCACGAAACCTGTCCGCATCAACGTGCGGATTCTCGCTACCACAAACCGCGATCTGAAAAAAGAGGTTGAGGCGGGGAATTTCCGCGAAGACCTGTATTATCGTCTGAATGTTATATCCATAGAGCTTCCTCCTCTGCGCGACCGCAAGGACGATATCCTTGAGCTGGTATCGTTTTTTATAGAAAAATATTGTCAGATAAACGGAAAAAACCTTTGCCGTCTTGGCGATGACGCGAGAAGTGCGCTCCTTGCATACGATTGGCCGGGCAACGTCCGTGAATTGGAACACACCATTGAACGCGCCGTGGTTCTCTGTCGTGACGATATTATAAACGAGAAAAATCTTTTCCTCCATGGGATAACGATAAATCAGTTTCTGCTGGACAAGCACGAGATATCCGCTGCTTCCGGAGACGTTCCGCCTCAGGAAACTGAGCCGTCAGCCTTGCCTGAAAGAGCTGTGGGGATAACTCTTGGCGGTACCATCGCCGACATGGAGCGTGAGCTTATCCTGAATACTCTGAAACAGACCGACGGCAACCGTACCCGCGCCGCGGAGATGCTGGGTATCACTGTGCGGACATTGCGGAATAAGCTGAACGAATACCGTGAAATGGGCATTGACGTTTCCGGTGACTGAGAATAACATTTGCCCTGTAAACGTAAATTCGTTCACAGTGTTTTGTGCTGCCCTTTCGGCATAATTCATAAAATCTTTAATAAAAATCCACATTTTCTGCATTTTTTCTTAATTCAGGCATGTGAATTGCTCAGTATTAAGCACGGAGGAAAAAATGGACGGTTTATTCAGCAGAATGGGAATCGACAAACTTGGATACGCGCTTACCGCGTCGTCTGTCCGTAACGATGTTATCTCTCAAAACATTGCTAATGTTGATACTCCCGGATACAAAGCAAAAGACCTGAAATTTTTCGATGTGATGAACGAATATCTGGGTGAAGGGAAAAAATTACCCCTTGCAAGAACAGATGCGAAACATCTTCCTCCTGCGGACATGGTTTCAGATCCGCACTCTTTCGTTTATGACCAGAACAACCCCTCTGTCCGCAATGACGGAAACGATGTCAACGAGGACTACGAGATGAGCCAGATGGCAGAAAACAGTGTGCGTTATCAGATGCTTTCGCAGCTGACAGCGGGTAAGTTCACCAAGCTGAAAGAGATAATTCAGAACAAGTAGGGTAAGAGGCAGATATGAGCTATTTTGACATAATGGGCGTAGCCGCCACAGGAATGAGCGCACAGCGGATAAGAATTTCTGCTATTTCGTCAAACCTGGCTAATGCGCAGACCACAAAAACTGCTGAAGGTGGACCTTACAAACGCAAGGATGTCATTTTTCAGACCATTATGGACGGGGAGAACAGTGGAGGCGTTAAAGTTGACAGGGTCGTTCCCGATGAGAAACCGCCTCTGCTGAAATATGAGCCGGAACATCCCGACGCAAACGAAGAAGGGTATGTAGCGTACCCTAATATCAACCCCATCGAGGAGATGGTGAATATGCTGGAGGCTTCCAGAAGCTACGAAGCAAACACAACTGTGCTCAACACGGCAAAACAGCTTGCCCTTAGAGCGCTTGAAATAGGAAAGGCTTAACATACGTCCGAAATGTCAGGAAGTTATTTCCTGATTTGATAAAAAGGTTGTAAAACAAGGGCCATGTATATTATATTATAGGAGCAGGGGTCAGGTATGTCCGAAATAAATAAAATGAATTTTTTACTGCCCAACAAGCTGGAGACAAACACCTCCTCGCAGTCTGCAAAGACTGACGATAAAGTGGATTTCTCTGCTATGCTCAAAGACGCCCTTAAAGACGTTAACGACGCTCAGCTTACTGCTGACGACGCCGTTCAGAAAGTGCTCAGCGGAGAAAACAAAGACATACATTCCACCATGATAGCCCTGCAAAAGGCTGATGTTTCTCTTAAAATGATGCTTGAAGTGCGTAACAAGATAATGGACGCATATCAGGAGATAATGAGGACTCAGGTCTGATTTTTTCGTACTGCCGTAAGTTGTTTTAAGGATAGCTACAGGCGCAGGAAGCGCCTCACGGATCATAAATTTCTGTTGTTTACGGCAAAATTTATGTGTAGTGTGAGCGCAGCATCGGTTCACCCGGTGCGAAGCGTTGCCTTAAAATGACAGGAAATCATTTTAAGGATAGCTACAGGCGCAGGACGCGCCTCACGGAGCATAAATTTCTGTTGTTTACGGCAAAATTTATGTGTAGTGTGAGCGCAGCATCGGTTCACCCGATGCGAAGCGTTGCCTTAAAATGACAGGACGTCATTTTAAGGATAGCTTAATTGTGAGGGTGTATGGCTCTTGGGGACATAGTTTCCCAGTTTCAGGAAACTTTTAAAAAACTTACTCTTCTACAGAAAGCATCTGTTGCCGCTGCCGTTGCGGCCGTTGTCATTTCTGTCATTGTAATTGTCTATTGGGCGAACCGCCCTGTTTACAAAATGCTCTTCGCCGGACTCACACAAGAGGATGCGGCATCCGTAATCGAAAAACTGAAAGCCGAGCGTGTACCGTATAAACTGGAGGACAACGGTGGAAAAATCACCGTTCCTGAGCAGTATGTCTATGAAACGAGACTGAGTCTCGCAAAAGAGGGGATACCCACGGGCGGCGGAGCCGGTCTTGAGCTTTTTGACAAGTCTTCATTCGGCATGACAGAGTTCATGCAGAACATAAACTATCAGCGTGCGCTTCAGGGCGAACTCGCGAGAACAATATCCTCTATTAAAGAGGTGGCGGAGGCGAGGGTTCACCTCACCCTGCCAAAAGACAGACTCTTTATTTCCGACGAAGAGGAGGCGAAGGCATCCGTTGTTTTGCGCCTTAAAAACGGAGATGATCTCGGACGGGAAGAGGTTAAGGCTATAGCCGCTCTGGTTTCCGGTGCCGTTAAGGGTCTTAAAAAAGAGAACGTACAGATTGTCGATACTTCTGGCAGGCTTCTCAGCGAATTTCTGACAGACGATGCCGAACCTCTTATGCTTACCCAGACACAGCTTGAATATCAGCGCAAGGTAGAGAAAGACCTAGAGAGCAAGGTTAACGAGATACTAGGCAGAACGCTCGGACAGGGCAGCGCCGTTGCGAAGGTTACGGCGGATATAGATTTTGCAAAACGGGACGTTACCAAAGAGGAATACGACCCGAACCCTGTGCTCCGATCCCAGCAGTCGCTTGAGATTAACAGCACAAACAGCCCCCAGACACCTGAGGGCGTACCTGGTGTTCAGAGTAACCTTGCAGAGCCGGACATAACCCCGGCGGGGCAGAATCAGGAATATAACAAGAGCGAGGAAACACAGAACTTTGAAGTGGGCAAGACCGTGACGGTTGAACAGAAGCCCTATGGAACTATAAAGAGAATAACAGTTGCCGTTGTTGTTGACGACAAGAAGGAACCGGGAAAAGACAGCAAAGGCGCCGACATACTTGTGGGCAAACCGAGAACACAGGCGGAGATACAGTCCATCAAAAACCTTGTTTCCATGGCTGTGGGTTTCAATGCCGACCGCAAGGATCAGGTTGAGGTGACAAACATATCCTTTGACACCACAGCAAAAGATCAGGAGAACACCGAACTTAAAAGGGAGAAAACAATGGAACTTGTCACCATGCTTTCGAAATACGCCCTTGCGGTGGTCATTGTGCTTCTGTTTTATTTCCTTGTTATTCGCAAGATACTCAAAAAGATGGACAAACCAGTCACAGTGCACGAGGACGGTTCTATTACATACGGTGACCTCGGACGCGACGACGTAGGGCTTGACCTCAACATGAACGAGAGATATCCCAAATCACTGGAAGAACTTGAAAAAGAAATTGAAAACGAGCTGAACGAAGGCGCTCCGCTGGATGTGGAGACTGTGAAGTCCAAAGTCATGCTCAAGAAGATAGAGGAATTTGCATCGGAAGACCCCGAAGCAATGGCAAACCTTGTGAAAACCCTTTTGAAAGGAGACTAACGGCTTATGCTGTCTGAAGACGGACTCAAGCGGGCAGCCGCTATAATGATTGCACTGGGCGAGGAAGTCATAGCGCCCGTTATGGCACATCTGGACGAGGATGAGGTTGCCGAGCTTTCAAAAGAGATTGCCACAACAAGAGTGGTGGCGCCGGAAAAAATGGACGAGTACATCGAAGATTTCTACAATATGATGCTCGCCAAAAAGTTTATTGCAAAGGGCGGTCTGGAATATGCGAAGAGCGTCCTTGTCAAGTCTCTGGGACCTGAACGCGCCAGAAAGATAATAGACAGACTTACAAAAATGCTGGAGCAGTCTTCGGGATTCGACTTCCTTGCGAAGATAGACCCGAAACAGCTTGCAAAGTTTATACAGACGGAACACCCGCAGACCATAGCGCTTATCCTTGCGCACCTTGACCCTTCGCAGGCTGCGGAGTCGCTCGCACAGCTTCCTGAAGATATGAAGGCGGACATAACCCTGCGTATCTCCAATTTGCAGGATATTTCGCCGTCAGTTGTAAAGACGCTTGCGCGTGTGCTTGAGGAGAGGTTCGAATCGCTGTCCTCATACAACGTTGAAGTGGGTGGGGTTAAGTCCGTTGCGGAGATATTCAACCGTATGGACAGAACCACCAGCAAGAATACTCTGGAAAAACTGGAGAAGGAAAGCCCCGAACTTGTCGCGGCAATCAGGGATATGATGTTCGTTTTCGAAGACATCAAGGCTCTCAACGACGTTGCTCTTCAGGAGATACTGAAAAAAGCAGACAAAAAAGCCCTCACCATGGCTCTCAAAGGTACCGACGAGGAGATGCAGGAGCGTTTCTTCCGCAATATGTCCAAGCGTGCTGTTGAGACTATGAAAGAGGAGATGGAATACATGGGACCTGTTAAGCTGAAAGAGGTGGAAAAAGCTCAGCACGAGATTGTTTCCATCGTCCGCGAGCTTGAGGAAGAAGGAATCGTCAGCATCGGCGGAGGCGACGAAGAGCAGTACGTTTAACAGCGGGTGGGGTAGCAAATGTCCAGGATAATCAAAGACCAGAACCTGAACCCGAAAAAACTGCGCAGCTATGATTTCACCGTTTACGAAGAGGTGGAGCGCGGGCTGAAAAGCTACGATTATAACAAAGTCGGCGAGATGGACTACACCCCCGGCGAGATCGGGCTGACCGTCAGAAGTTTCGACGAAGAAGTGGAGCTGCACAGGGCTGTTGTTGTTCAGGATGCTGTTGTTCAATCAAAAAAATTCGTGCCGGAATCATTCGATAATCAACCGAAAGAGATGGTTCTTCATAAGGAACCGGATGAGGCTGCGGAACCGGCGCCGGAACCGGAACCGGAAAAGCCCTCTATAACCGAGGAGCAGCTTGAAGCGGTGCGCCGCGATGCCTATCAGAAGGGAATGGCGGACGGACTTGTCCGTGGTCAGGCGGATGGTGAGCAAAAGGCAAGAAAGGCTTATGAAGCTCAGCAGGCGGACTATCTGGCAAAACTGCAAGCGACTTACAACGATGTTGTCAAGCAGGTAAACGTTTATAAGGATGCCGTGGGTCAGCTCGACGCACAGCTTCCGGACATTGTTTCGTCGATGGTTTCGGATATAATAGGCACTGAACGCAAAATAAATGAAAATATAATAGTTTCCGTCACAAAAAAGAGTTTCGAAGCGCTCAAAGAGATGGAAAAAGTTGTTTTTATGGTGAATCCCGATGACGTAGCGGTTATGAATACCGTTTTTCCCGATTATGAAACCCTTCCCGACAGAAACGTTGTCAAGGGCAGTCTGAAAGTTCAAACCAACGTCGGCGAGCTGAACTTCTGCATAGAGCGGATGCTTGCCGAATTTGTGGAAAGGATACATGAAGAATTTAGCACGCCTGAAGGCAGTTGATCATAAGCCGTCCATACAGATAAAGGGCAAGGTAACCAAAATTGTCGGTCTCACCATCGAGGCTGACGGACCCCTGCTCGGTATCGGCACAAGATGCAAAATTGAAGGCTACGGCGGCAACGAGATACTCGCTGAGATAGTCGGTTTCAAAGACGACAGGATAGTGCTCATGCCATACGGGGAGAGCGAGGGTATTGCACCCGGCGCGCCCGTCACAAACGAATCTTACGGAAACACAGTGAAAGTATGCGACGGACTTCTGGGCAGGGTGCTCGACGGTCTGGGCAACCCGCTGGACGGCAAGGGTCCCATACGGGATTTCGAGCTGGTTAACGTTTATAACAGCCCCCCTCAGGCGCTTGAACGTGAGATAATCAGAGACCCCATAGCAACAGGCATTAAAGCTATAGACAACCTCATTACAGTTGGAATGGGACAAAGGGTGGGCATATTCGCCGGTTCCGGCGTGGGTAAGTCCGTAACCCTCGGTATGATAGCAAGAAACACCAGCGCTGACGTAAACGTCATCGCCCTTATAGGCGAGCGGGGACGTGAGGTGCGGGAGTTCATCGAGCGGGATCTGGGCGAAGAGGGACTGAAACGCAGCGTTGTGGTTGTGGCAACATCCGACCAGTCGGCGCTTGTGCGTAAGCTCGGTGCTTTTGTCGGTACTGCGATAGCGGAATATTTCAGGGACAAGGGACTCAACGTCATGCTTATGATGGATTCAGTCACCCGTTTTGCCATGGCACAGAGGGAGATAGGACTTACTGTTGGCGAACCGCCCACCACGAAAGGTTATACGCCTTCGGTGTTTGGTCTGCTGCCTAAACTGCTGGAACGTGCCGGAACACGGAAGGGTCCCGGCTCAATAACGGGGCTTTACACAGTTCTGGTGGAGGCGGACGATATGAACGACCCCATAGGCGATACTGTGCGCTCCATCATTGACGGTCACATAGTTCTGTCCCGTGCACTGGCAGGGAAGAACCATTACCCGGCTATAGACGTGCTTAACAGCGCGAGCAGGCTTATGAAAGAGATAGTCACCGAAAATCAGTACGACAATGCAGGACGCTTCCGCGACCTTCTGGCAACATACAATGAGGCGGAAGACCTTATTAACATCGGTGCGTATGTTAAAGGAAGCAACCCCAAAATCGACGAATCGCTGGCAAAGATAAACGATATGAACGGATTTCTTAAACAGAGGATAAACGAATCATTTTCTCTTGAACAGAGTGCGGAAATGATTAATAAAATAGTCGGCACCGCATGAAAAAACAGTTCAGACTGCAAAAAATTCTCGAATACAGGGAACGCATTGTGGAGATAGAGAAGGGGAAGCTGTCCTCTCTGAACACAAAACTGCTGGAAAACCGCAACGCCATCATGGCAACACAGAAAGAGATAGATTCAAAAGTGGAGGAGAGCGATTCGGCATCAGCCCCAATGATGCTCCTTTACGATAAATATATAAAAAAACTGAACGATCAGAAGTCTGCACTTATCAAAACAAGAAAGCAGCTTGAAACCGCCGTGGAGATCCAGAAGAAAAAAGTTCTGGATGCAATCGAACGCCATAAGGTCATGGAAAAGCTGAAAGAGAAACATATAGAGAATTTCAGATCATATCTGAACAAAGAGGAGATGAAGCTCATTGACGAGCTGGCAGTCTCAAGGAGCGGAAGAGGAGATGAATAAACTGTTTGCTGCCGTGCTTTTTGCGGCGCTGTCATTCGTATCGGTACACGCGGAAAATCTGGCGGATCTTCAGGCTATTTCAAAACAGCTTGACGCAAGGAAGAAAGATCTTGATACGCGCGAAAAAAACATAAGAGTTAAAGAGGAACGGGTTAAGGCGCTCGAAGACAACCTTATACAGAAAGAGATAGAGATACGTAAAATGCAGGATGCGGTTACAGCGCGCCTGAAAGAGATAAAGGTTCAGGAGGATAAAAACCTCGACAAACTGGCGAAGGACTACAGCTCCGCAAAGGCAAAGAACGCCGCGCAGGTCATAGTAAAGATGGATCTGGACAAGGCTGTGCAGCTGTTCCAGCGCCTGCCCTCCATGACCGCCGGAAAAATAATCTCCGCCATGGGAACCATCGATGCGGCATATGCAGCAAAGATATCTGAAAGGCTCACCCCCGATAAAATTCAGGGTGTCCAGCAATAATGTATCCGTTTCTGCACGAAGAAGCTGTCAGGTTCCAGACACCATCCGTCGAACCTGATGTGGGAGAATTTCTGGAAACGTTTACAATGGCACTGAGACCTGCAAAAATACTTGAAATAGGCTGCGGAATCGGCGTTTCAAGCTATTACATGGCAAAAGGATCCGGCGGGGCGAAGATGACCTGCATCGACCGCAACGAGATGCGGCTTGAACAGGCAAGGCGCATCTGCGCTGAATTTCCCGATACAGAATTTATAAATGCCGATGGAGTTGAATATATGCGTGACTGCACAGAGAGTTACGACATGATATTCATCGACTCCATGAAGCGGCAGTACCCTATAGCCTATTATTATGCCGAAAAACTGCTCAACGACGGCGGATTTATCGTTCTGGACGACATGTTCATGTACGGACACGTTTTTGATGCCGACTGCGAGATACCGAAACGCTACGCCGGGGCTACCGTTGCTCTGCGCGAACTCATAGCGCATATAAAGAATACGACTGTGTGCAGCGTTCTGCCCCTTACGGGCGGTGTTGTCGTCGCTGCGAAGAGGAAATGATGAAAAAACCGGAACTGCTTGCTCCGGCAGGAAGTTTTGAAAAGATGCAGGCGGCTGTGCAATACGGCGCTGATGCGGTATATTTCGCCGGAAGCGGCTTCGGACTGAGGGCGAGGGCCGGCAACTTTGACCTTGATGAAATGGATAAAGCATATAAGTTCCTGCGTGCAAACGGTAAAAAAGGATACGTCACCGTCAACGCATATCTTAAAAACGATGAATTCGACGGTCTGAAAGAATATTTCGGTCAGCTTGGGGATATCCGTCCGGATGCCGTTATCGTTTCAGACCCCGGTGTGTTCCGCTATGCGAAAAAATACGCGCCGGAAATTCCTATACATATCAGTACGCAGGCGAACGTAACAAACCTTTCCGCCGTTGAGTTCTGGCACGAACTGGGAGCGGAACGGGTTATTCTGGCGCGTGAGCTTTCAGGCGAAGAGATAAAATATATCTGCAAAAACACAAGGTGCGAGGTGGAGGCGTTCGTTCACGGCGCAATGTGCATCTCAATGTCAGGCAGATGTCTCATAAGCAACTATATGACAGGCAGGGATGCCAACGCAGGGGACTGCGCCCAGTCCTGCCGATGGAACTATGCCCTTGTGGAGCAGAACCGCGACGGTCAGTATTATCCTGTCGAAGAGGATGAGCGCGGCACATATTTCTATAACAGTAAAGACTTGTGCTTAATAGACCGCATAGGTGAACTTGCGGAGGCGGGCGTCAGCAGCCTTAAAATAGAGGGTCGCATGAAGAGCGTCATGTACGTTTCCGTTGTGACGGGGGTGTACAGAAAGGCTATCGACAGAGCCGCAGCAGGCGACTACACCGCAGACAGGGGATGGTTTCGTATGCTTCAAAGCGTCAGCCACAGGGAATATACCGAAGCCTTCTATGACGGCGACGCAGACCACAAAACCATGAATTACGGCACTTCGAACTATATCCGCGGATGCGAATATCTGGGGCAGGTGCTTGAACCCGTTGATGGCGGCACACTCATTGAGGCAAAGGCGAAATTCGCACCCAACGAGGCTGTCAGCGTTCTGACACCTGATATGGAGGAGACTGATATTCTGACCGGAAAGATAACCGAGCCTAACGGCAATCCGGTGGAGTTCACCAAACCCGGTATAAAATGTATACTGAAAGGGCTGACACTGCCGGCAGGAAGCATAATAAGACGTTACGAGAAAGGATAATACTGAAAGATTGCTTCGCTATGACCGCAATGACAAAAATCGTCTCTGCGAGGAAGCCATAGGCTGACGCGGCAGTCTGACAGAGAAAGGATAATATGCATTACAGAGAACTTGTAGACCTTTTAAACCTATACAGCAGAAAGTATTACACAGAGGACAATCCTCTTGTTTCCGATGCGGAATACGACAAACTTTACAATGAGCTTGTGCGTATGGAGGCAGAAGACCCGTCGATAATCAAACCGGATTCCCCCACTCAGCGTGTCGGTGACAGACCCGTCAGTGGGTTGGAAAGCGTTGTTCATGAGATAAAGATGCTTTCTCTTACAAACGTTTATAACGAAGAGGAACTGGAGCATTTCGTCAAAACAGCCGAAAAAGAAGCGGAGCGGACTCTCGACTTTGTTGTGGAGCCTAAGATAGACGGGCTTGCCGTGGTGCTTACATATGAAAACGGAGTCCTTGTTCGTGCCGCCACACGCGGCGACGGCGTGGTGGGAGAGGATGTCACCCACAATGCAAAGACCGTTCTTTCACTACCGCTATTAATAGATTATAAGGAAAAACTCACCGTCAGGGGCGAGATATACATGCCTGTGAAGGCTTTTGAGAGGCTGAACCGCCAGCAGGCGGAGAAGGGGCTAAAACTGTTCGCCAACCCCCGCAACTGCGCCGCAGGTTCTCTGAAACTGCTGGACAGCAGGATTGCTGCAACGCGCGGGCTTGATATCTTCGTTTACGGAGTTGACCACGGCGGCAGCAAAAGCCACCAAGAAGACCTTGAATTTCTCCGTTCGCTGAATTTTCCTGTGAACCCTCTCATAAAAAGATGCGCGGACCTCAAAGAGGTAAGAGAGCATGTCGAATATATCGGCAGCGTCCGTACTTCGCTGGAATACGATATCGACGGTGCCGTTATCAAAGTCGATTCAAAAGAGGCTCAGGACATACTGGGCGTTACCATAAAAGCCCCGAAATGGGCGACCGCATACAAATATCCGTCACAGGAGGCGACCACGAAACTGCTGGACGTGGATTTTCAGGTGGGGCGCACCGGAACCATAACTCCCGTGGCGAAACTTGAACCTGTTTTTCTTGCAGGTTCAACAATTTCAAACGCGACACTCCATAATTATGACGAGGTGGCGCGCCTCGGTCTTCTCGTTGGCGACAGGGTGATCATACGCAAAGGAGGGGATGTTATCCCCAAAGTTGTGATGGCTGTCACCGACGTGCGCACAGGGGACGAACGGGAGATTTCCTATCCTTCGGTCTGTCCTGTTTGTGCTACAGAACTCGTTAAAGACGAAGAGGACGTTTCGGCGAAATGCCCGAACATTGACTGTCCTGCTCGCATAAAGTTGTCCATACTGCATTTCGCATCCCGCAAGGCGATGGATATTCAGGGGTTCGGCGAGGCGCTGGTGGAGACGCTGGTCGATGGCGGCTACATGCACGACATAGCCGATATATATGAAACCGATTTCGATTTCCTTAAAGAAAGGGATGGTTTCGGTGAAAAATCAGTGGAAAACCTGAAAACCGCTATTGAGGAATCCATGAAGCGCCCTTTTGACAAGGTGCTTTTCGGCATAGGTATAAAACACGTCGGCGAGCGCACAGCGCAGGTGCTGGCGGAGCATTTCGGCGATATTGACGCACTCATCGGTGCGTCCGTTGAAGAGCTTGATTCCATCAGAGACGTAGGAGAAGAGACATCTAAGGCGATTTTTGAAGCATTCCGCAGCGAAAGAGTGATATTATTGATAAACAGGCTGAAAAAGGCCGGACTGAAATTCGCTTATGAAAAGTCCGAGAACTCTTCGGATGTGCTGACCGGAAAAACGTTCCTTGTCACAGGAACGCTCTCCAGACCCAGGGAGTATTTTCATCAGCTTATAAAGGACAACGGCGGCAAACTTGCGTCGTCGGTCTCAAAGAATCTCGACTATCTTATTGCCGGAGAAAAAGCCGGTTCAAAGCTGGAAAAGGCACAGAAGCTCGGTGTCGCCGTTATCGGTGAAGAACAATTTTTGGAGATGCTGAATGTCTGATAAAATCTATATCATATCCGACGGTACGGGGCAGAGCGCCGTAAATATCATGAAGGCGGCTCTGTTGCAGTTCAACGAGCCTAACATAAAGCTGTCTGTCTATTCAATGGTGCACGAGGAATCACAGCTGCGTTCAATACTGGAACACGCTAAGATAGATAATTCTATGATAGCCTGCACAATGGTCAGCCGCACAAACAGGGATATTGTGAAAAAATTCTGTGAAGAGAACAACATCACCCATGTGGACATCCTTGGTCCTCCTCTGGACGTTCTCGCGGAGCACCTGAACAAAACGCCTCTGGAAACTCCCGGCGTTCTGCGTAAAGTGGATGAAAAATACTTCAAACGTATCGAGGCTATGGAGTTCACTCTTACACACGACGACGGCAAGACCCTGCGCGGCATAGCCGAGGCTGATCTCGTTATCCTCGGACTTTCCAGAACTTCCAAGACTCCAACATCTTTTTATCTCGCACAACAGGGGTTTAAAGTTATAAATATCCCGCTTGTGCCTGAAGTGCCCATAAGCGAAGACATATATAAAATAGACCAGAACCGCATCGTTATCCTTATGATGGAGCCGGAGGTTCTGCAAAAGGTGCGCAGCGCACGTCTCAGGCATTACAGAACCACAAGCAACTATAACAATATCAATAAGATATTTGAAGAAGTGGAGTTCTGCTACGAACTTGTGCGCAAGAACCGCAAATGGAACATGGTTAACACAACCAATAAGTCCATTGAAGAAACTGCGAGAGAAATTATCCATTCGGTATACGGGCGCGATATGGAGCTTTAAACATTTTCCTGTCATAAACTTAACATAAAGATGTTTGATTATTAGCATAATAAGTAATTATATTGTTTAATTAATCTGTAAACTTTGTTGTTGATAAATCCTTTGCGATATAATAATCTCTTCAGACCGTTATTGTGGAGGATTTATGAGAAAAATTTTATTATTTTCCGCGCTGCTTCTGACATCGGCATTTTCAGCCTTTGCAGGACACGTCGATACATACGGTATCGGCTCCAAGGCGACGTCTATGGGCGGTGCGGTGGTAGCAGGAATCGACGATCCCTTCGCCGTGTATTACAACCCCGCGGCAATGTCCAACATCAAACAGCCGACGTTCTCTATAGGTACACACCTTGTCGACCCGCACCTTACAATTAAACAATACAGGGTAAACACGTCCGGCAGCGGACTTCAGGATCCCTCTTTCGGTGCGGACGGCATCAAGGATGAATCAGACCTGCTTATCGTGCCCCACATGGGCTATGTTCACCCTATCAACGACAAACTTACATTCGGCGTGGCTTTCTACGTTCCCTACGGTCTCGACCTGAGATGGAATCCGGATCCCGACGAAAACCCCGCTGCATACAACACATACCACTCATGGTATATGAGAGAGGTCATAACACCCTCTCTGTCATATAAAGTGAATGACAAACTCTCTCTCGGTGCAGGCATCTCCATCGGCAAGGCGAAAGCAGGCAACGAAAGAAAGAGATACGTTCCTGAAAATATGAAGAACGCCAACTATATGGCGGGCGTTGCGAAACAGCTTAAACCCGGATATTCCGATGCACAGGCTGCCGCTGTCGGTCAGAAACTTGCAGCAGCTTACACAGAGCTTGACGGCGCAGACATTGACATGGAGTATGAAGACAACTTCAACTGGTCATACAACCTCGGCGCTCTTTACAAATATAACGATAAACTCTCTTTCGGTATCGCATACCGCAGCTATTCAAACATCGACCTTGAAGGTGATGCGGATGTAAATCCCGATATGGCTTACTGGAAAAACGAACATCTCGGTTCCGATACTGCTGTGGACACACCCGATTCACTTCAGTTCGGCGTTGAATATAAAGTGACTCCCAAATTTAAAGTCGAGGCGGATATCGTGCGTACTTTCTGGAGCCGCATCGGTTCCTACACTGTTTACATGGACGACTATCTGCTCCAGTCCGAGCTTGACGCAACCGCTATACCCGGCGCGAACGAAGAATATTTCAAAAGAGACTGGAAAGACACATGGCAGTACAGAGTCGGTGCCGAGTATCAGCTTAACGACATGGTTGCTCTCAGAGCCGGTTACTACTATGATCCCACAGTCGTTCCCGAAGACACTTTCGACGTTCTCTGGCCTGACTCTGATAAACACGTCTTTTCAGGCGGCGTCGGTCTTAATTTCGGACAAGTGTCAGTTGACACAGTTGTTCAGTACATAATGATAAGCGAAGTGTCCATCGACTCCGGCGCGAGCCACAACCTTGACGACAGCTATTCCAGACCCGGACTGCACGATGCGGACGTTTCCGCAGTTGCAGGCGGACATATCTGGAGTTTCGGTGTGACCGCTTCCTATAAGTTCTGATATCACAGGGCGCAGATTGACACTGCGCCCTTTCCTTTTCTCTTTTCTTTGGCAATCAAATCCAGTATCATACTTGCAAAAATGAATAACGGAGACTGACCCGCTTATGCTGTCAAGAAGGGATTTTTTAAGGATATCCTGTATAGCTGCCGTTTCGGCATCTCCCGCCGCCGCTTTTGGCGAGGTCCTGCATAAGTTCAACGCTGAACCGGAAGTTAAGGACAGCGTATTTTTCAGCAAAGATTATTTCAATAAGATAAAGGATTTCGACCGCAGTTTCGCCGACGACTTCATGGCGTCGCCACAGGAATATGCGATGATCCGTTCATGCCACACGAAGATACGCGCAGTTATGAACTATGTGGGTTTCGCAAACTTTAACATACTGAACTACGACGACATGCTCAAACTTATGGGGCGCATATCGAAACTTCAGGGGCTGAACGCCCGCGAACAGAAATACGTCGATGAACTTTTCAGCCGCGATGCTTCGGTTTACGGGTTTTACGGCGAAAAGGTGATGACATCGCTCACCGACAACATAGACCGAAAAGATATAGTGAAAATACCACGAACAGGACACTTTATCTATAAAGAGGCGGTCACTACGCATAATAAGATAATGAAGGATATGCGCAGTCTGACGCTGACATCCGGCATACGGGGGATCGTTAAACAGCTGTATCTGTTTCTCAACAAAGCGGTTCAGACACAGGGAAACCTTTCTATGGCGTCCCGTTCTCTTGCGCCTGTTGGCTATTCCTTTCACGGTGTGGGCGATTTTGACGTGGGCATACGCAACTGGGGCGCGGACAATTTTACAGAGCGGTTCGCCACCACAAAAGAGTATGCAAGCCTTATTCATGGCGGATACATGCGCATCCGGTATGACGAAAAAAACCCCTACGGCGTGCGCTTTGAACCGTGGCATGTGAAAGTGGTCTGATGACACAAGCCTATAACCTTGTCGAGCGGTACGTTCTATCGTTCTTTCAGAGGCTGACACTCAGCTACAGTTATTTTATCAGCAACGAACTGCGCAACCATGCGGCTGCTGCGGCTTATTATATGCTGCTTTCGCTTATTCCGCTGGTTCTGTTCCTGTTTTACATCTTCGATACCTTTCTGTCGCGATATCCGAACTTTTCGGAAGAGCTGTTCTATTTGCTTTATACGTTTAATGAAAATATTTCACCGCAGATGTTTAAAGATCTCGGCATATCCGGCAGCGCGGGAAGCGCGCTTGGTATAGTCGGTCTTCTGAACCTTGTGTGGTCAAGCAGACTTATTCTTGTAGCTATCCAAAGGGCGTTCTTCGTCATTTTTCCGTCGGAGAGCAAGCGTAATTTTCTGATGGAGAACGTTATCGCGTTTGTAATACTCCCGGTTGTGTTCGCGCTCGTGCTTATACTGTCGGTTTTCAGCGGTCTTAAAGGTCTGATAATAGAGTATCTGACGTTCTTTAATATCACAGGTGCAATGGTCATAAACACTATATCCATCGTTTCCAGCGTGGTTGCGGTATTTCTCAGTTTTCTGCTTGTTTTCGCCAGCTTCAAATATATTCCGGTTAAAAGACCTGACAATAAAAGTGCAGCAAAGGGTGCCGTTCTGTTTCTTGTGCTTTACGGGGCTGTGAAATTCGCCGCATTCGGAATGTTTCATCTGTTCAGCGTCAGCACGGCATACGGTATCGTCGGTTCTGTGATAGTTATTCTGGTTTGGGCGTATTTCGTATTCATGATCTACCTTTACTGCGCTCAGTTCGTTTTCGTGTGCTACCGTGCGGATATTATGATACTCAACAAGCTGTTTTCTCTGGAAAAACCCTCGCCGTTTTTCATGCGTATGAACAGTCACCTCCTTTCAAAGTTCACCAGAACGCTGAAAGAAGGAGAGATCCTGTTTAAACAGGGGGACGAGAGTTTCGACGTGTATTATATAGAGGACGGCAGAATGAGTATCAATATTGAAGGCAGACGGGTCGGTGTCGTCGGAGCAGGAGAGATATTCGGCGAGATGGCGCATATCACCGGAGAACCCAGAACCGCCACTTTGCAGGCTGATTGCGACACACGGGTGCTGGCACTGTCGCCTTATGAGTTCGACGAGATAATGAAAGACAGCTACGTCCTTTCAAGGCGGGTTATGACGGCTCTCTGCGGAAGACTAAGAAAAACCGACGCGGCATTAAGCAGGCTGAATACGGAAGAGGACTAGCGTGCCGGTCTGGTCGGAAAGTCTGAAAGTCTTTTTAGAAATATTTATTGACAGACCTACCCGTTTCACCTATAAACTTTAGTTCACCCTTATAACGTCCTAGAGGTGCGTTTAAAAATGTTTGCTACTCTTAATGACAAGCTCAACGGCGTATTCAAAAAGCTGAAAAAGCAGGTACGTCTTGATGAAAGCAATATAACAGAAGCACTTAAAATGGTGCGGATGGCTCTGCTGGAGGCGGATGTCAACTATAAGGTCGTCAAAAACTTTATAGGAAGCGTTCAGGCAAAGGCTATGGGCGAAGAGGTTTTAAAGAGCCTTACACCGGATCAGGTCTTCATTAAGATTGTGCACGACGAGCTTGTAGAGATTCTCGGCGGAAAGGACTACGACGAGGGCAAGATAAGGCTGAACTCGCAGCCCCCCACCGTAATCATGATGGCGGGTCTTCAGGGTTCCGGTAAAACTACTTCCGCGGGCAAACTCGCGGGGCTGCTGATGAAGCAGAAAAGAAACGTTCTGCTTGTTGCCGGCGACATATACCGCCCCGCAGCGATAGATCAGCTTGAAACTCTGGGTAAACAGCTCAACTGCGACGTTTACTCCGACAAACAGAGCAGAGACGCGGTGAAAATTGCCGCAGACGCTCTTGCATACGCTAAAAAGACCGCGAAAGACGTGGTTATTATAGATACCGCCGGACGACTCCACATTGACGAGGAGCTGATGGCGGAGCTTGTCCGCACAAAAGAGGCTGTTACGCCTGACGAAATACTTTTCGTTGCGGACGCAATGACAGGTCAGGATGCCGTAAACGTTGCCAAGAGCTTTAACGAAAGCCTTGAGGCGACAGGTATAATCCTTACCAAAATGGATGGTGATGCAAGAGGCGGCGCCGCACTCTCTATTAAAGAAGTGACAGGCAAACCCCTTAAATTCATCGGTACCGGCGAAAAAATGACCGAGTTCGAGGCGTTTTACCCCGACAGAATGGCGTCACGTATTCTCGGTATGGGTGATATCGTCACTCTGGTCGAAAGAGCGCAGGAGTCCATCGAGGACGGCGATGCGGAAGACATGGCCGAAAAGATGGCGAAACACGGTCTCGACTTCGACGATATGCTCAAACAGTTTAAGATGATAAAGAAAATGGGCTCCCTTGAGAGCATTATGCGCATGATTCCGGGGCTTGGCAACGTATCCATGGGCGACATGGACGAGAAACAGTTTAAGAAGATAGAAGCGATTATCTTCTCCATGACACGCCATGAACGCAAAAATGCCAAGATACTCAACTCCGGCAGAAGAAAAAGAATAGCAAGAGGCAGCGGAACATCCGTAGCCGATGTTAATAGACTTGTCAATCAGCTTAATCAGATGAACAAGATGATGAAGCAGATGAAAAAGAAACTGGGTGGCTCCAATAAGCTGAACCCTGCCATGATGAGAGATTTTCTCAAAATGAGATAACAATAATAACAGTACAATAATTAAGTGAGGTACATTTAAGTGGCTACCAGAATCAGACTTGTAAGACTCGGACGTAAAAAAAGACCCTTCTACAGAATCGTTGTTTGCGATGCACAGGAAAGACGCAACGGTAATTTCATCGAAATCCTCGGCTATTACAACCCTATCCCCGCTGAGGCAGAAGTGAAAATAGACACCGAAAAAGCTCTTGACTGGCTGAAAAAAGGTGCACAGCCTTCCGACACGGTTAAAAACCTGCTGTCTAAACAAGGCGTAATCGCGCAATACGCAGCATCCAAATAAGCACTGTTGAATACAGAGGTGAACCATGAAAGAGCTTGTTGAATTTATCGTTAAGTCTCTGGTTGATAAACCTGAGGCTGTGGAGCTTAAAGAGGTTGAGGGTGAAAAATCCGCAGTTCTTGAGCTTCGTGTGGACTCTGCCGACCTCGGCAAAGTTATCGGCAAGCAGGGACGCACGGCAAAGGCTATCAGAACGATAATCAATGCATCCGGCGTTAAAAACGGAAAGAAAGTCGTTCTGGAAATTCTGGACTGATTTTCCCATTGCAGAGGAGATAAAGATTCCCTGCGGCGTGGTTCATGAAATTTATAAAGATCGGAAAACTTGTTAACACACACGGGCTGGACGGACTTCTGCTGATGCAGGTCACAACGGAAAGCCCCGAAGTTCTGGAAGAGATGCAGTATATGATGCTTTCGAAAGACGGCAAAGTGAAGGCGTCTCTTGAAGTTGAGTATATGAAGGACTACAAGGGAATGCTCCTTGTGGGCTTCAAAGGGGTGGAGGATATCGATTCCGCCCTGAAATATAAGGGGATGGACGTTGTTCTCCCCGAAGAGATGCTCCCTGAGCTCGAAGACGAGATTTACTGGCACGAGCTTGAGGGGTGTCGGGTGTTAGACACTGACGGAAATCCGGTGGGAACTCTTATCGACTATATGGAAGCGGGCGCCTCAGAGGTGTTCCGCATTCAGGGCGAAAACGAAACCTACCTCATTTCCAACAATAAGGATCACGTTACAGAGATTAACGTGAAAGAGAAAAAACTGGTTATCAACCGAGAGGGGCTTATAAGTGAAAACGTTTAATATCCTTACGATATTTCCGGAGATGTTCACTTCGCCTTTTTCACAGGGTGTTTTGTCGAAGGCTGCGGATGCCGGCTTCTTTACCTTAAACCCCGTTGACATAAGAAGCTACACCACAGACAAACACAGAATCACCGACGATTACCAGTACGGCGGCGGACAGGGACTTGTTATGAAGCCTGAACCTATCGTGACTGCTGTCAGAGACCTGAAACAAAAGGATGGCGATACCCACGTCATACTCATGGACCCGCGGGGGAAGAAATTCACCCAAAAGGATGCCGAAAGGCTCCGTGAATATGATAGCCTCACATTCATCTGCGGACGCTATGAAGGCGTGGATGAACGGGTTGTCGGTCTTTGCGTGGACGAGTCGCTCTCTCTGGGCGATTTTGTTCTGACAGGCGGGGAATTTGCCTCAATGGTCATTATAGATTCCATAGCTAGGCTTCTGCCGGGCGTTTTGGGTGATGAAAACTCGCCTCTGGAGGACTCTCACACCTCCGGAATGCTGGAGTATCCTCATTACACAAGACCCTATGAGTTCGAAGGTCAGTCGGTGCCTGAAATTCTTCTATCCGGGCACCACGCAGAGATTGAGAAATGGAGACGTCAGAAATCCATCGAAATAACCGCGAAGAACAGACCGGACATGCTCAAAAATGCAGATTTAAGTGCCGAGGACAAAAAATATCTTGACACAATCGCATTAAAAAAGAAAATATACGTCGCACTTCTGCACTACCCGATGAAGGACAAGGAGAAGACAAACGTTGCAACGTCCATTACCAACATGGATCTGCACGATATCTCCAGAACATGCACAACGTTTGACGTTAAAAAGTATTTCGTTGTGACACCACTTCAGGCACAGAGAGAGATAGCCTCGCGGGTTATCGACCACTGGCTTAACGGATACGGTGCAACATACAATGTCAACCGCAAGGAGGCCTTTGAGCGGACACAGCTCGCAGAGGGGCTTCTTGATGTTATATCAGAGATCGAAAAGCTCGAAGGAGAACGTCCGGTGGTTATAGCCACAACGGCGCGGGATTCCAGAGCCAACATCGATTTCGAAGAGACGGCGAGGCTCGCAGAGGAAAAACCATGCCTGATAATTTTCGGCACTGGCTGGGGCTTCACCGAAGATGTTTTCAAAATGTCGGACAGGGTGCTTAAACCTATAAAGGGGGTCGGACCTTTCAACCACCTTTCGGTCAGAAGCGCCGTGGCCATAATACTTGACAGGATACATAGTTTTTAGGAGGCTCGTCCATGAAAAATAAACTTATCGCTTCTGTTGAGGCGATGTTTAAAACTGAAAAAGAAACGCCTGCTTTCCGCTCCGGCGATACAGTAAGAGTTTACTTCCGTATCATCGAGGGTAACAAAGAGCGTATCCAGGCGTACGAAGGTCTTGTTATCAAGATCCACAGAAACAGCACAAACTCAACTTTCACAGTTAGAAAGATGGTCGGTGACATAGGCGTGGAAAGAACTTTCCCTTATTGCTCACCCCGTATCGACAAGGTTGAACTTATCAGAACAGGTAAAGTCCGTCAGGCAAGACTGTTCTACATGAGAGACCTGCGCGGTAAAGCTGCGAGAATTAAAGAAAGAAGGAAAGGTCTTTAATTTAAAATCTGCTTGACACAACGTCACGGATTAAATAAATTAAAAGGCTCACATTTTTGACGAGGTTTACACATGAAAAGCTATTGGGCAAAACCCGACGAAATAGAAAAAAAATGGTACGTTCTCGATGCTAAGGGCAAGGTCCTCGGACGTATGGCTACTGAAATAGCAATGACCCTTATGGGCAAAAAGAAACCGATCTACACTCCCTCTATAGACACCGGCGACTTTGTTATCGTTATCAACGCTGACAAATTCATCGTCACAGGCGCTAAGATGGACGACAAAATGTACTACAGACACTCCGGCTACCTCGGCGGTCTTAAAGAAAGAACTCTTAAAGAACAGCTTGAGAAAAAACCCGAAGACGTTATCAGAATGGCTGTTAAAAACATGCTCCCCAAAACTAAAATGGGCAGAGCGATGATCAGCAAACTTAAAATCTACACCGGATCAGAGCATCCTCATGCTGCTCAGAACCCCGAAGTTTTTGAGATATAAGGAGACTATTGATGGCTGACTATACATACGGAACAGGCAGAAGAAAAACATCCTGTGCCAGAGTTTTCATCAAACCCGGCAAAGGTCTTGTCACTATCAACGGCAAAGAGCCCGAGGCTTATTTTGAGAGACCTACTCTCACAATGATCAGCCTCCAGCCCATTTCAACAATCAGCGCTGAGGGCAAGTTCGACCTTTACATCACTGTTAAAGGCGGCGGTAAAAGCGGACAGGCTGGTGCAGTTCGCCACGGTCTCGCAAGAGCACTGTGCGAATTCGACGCTGCAAACCGTCCCGCACTGAAAAAAGAAGGATTCCTTACCAGAGACTCAAGAGCAGTTGAACGTAAGAAACCCGGTAAACCGAAGGCAAGAAAGTCTTCTCAGTTCTCCAAACGTTAATGCAACAAGCCCGGCTTCATCGCCGGGCTTTTTTATTAGCCTTTATATACGTCGTTCTTCTGCGTCAAACCTCATAAAAAGATGCCTCACATACTTATCTGTATGCTCGGCACTTGTTTACTCGGCTTTCCTTGAATAACTCGTATCTAAAGACTAAGTGGAATTACTCCCTCCTTTGGTAAAGGATGGCTGGGGTGGATTTTCTTTTCCCACGTCTCTGCGAGGGTGTCAGCCCGCAGCAGTCCCGATTAGCCCCATATTTTCCCCGTCCATGTGGAAAATATGCCAGCGCTTTGGTCGGCAGAGCCTCCCGCCGCTCACGCAAGCGGGT
>DKFP01000010.1 GCA_002452405.1 Deferribacteraceae bacterium UBA6793
GTGGAGAGTTTCTTTAATGTTGACAGAGTGGGAGATGATGGGTTTTGGCTTTCGAGCTTTTGAAGGTATTTGTAATCAATGCCTGATAGTTCGGCAAGCTCCTCCTGTGTTAGACCTTTAGAAGTGCGGAGGTTTTTGAGGGTTTTTGCAAAAGCAATATTAATATCTTCCATTTACAAATATTGCGGAAATGTCTAGAATTTAAACACCGCACATATGCGGCTTAAATTGAGAATTAGTTTTCAGTTTGATATTATTATTGATGGTGTTATTATTGCATCAAAGTGTTTATACCTGCTATGTAACCAAAATAATTATTAGGATGAAGCTATTATGAAAAAATTATCTGTTTTTATAATTCCGGCAATATTCGTACTGTATGGCTGTGGCGGGATTCAGTTACATACTCTTTTTAATCCGAAAGAAGCTGAATATATTAATGTTAAGGGTGAAAACTCAATTAAAGGAACTGCCTATATAATAGCGTTGAATGGAGATATTATCACGTGTGCAGGTAGTGCTGTTGCCCTTTTTCCTGTCAATGATTACTCAAATGAACTATTTACAACAGCCTATGGTAACTCAAACTATGGTCTAGCAACTAATTATCCTACTTTTTCAAACAAAAGTAATGATTTTATTCGGTTGATTAAAAATGCAAGATGTGATGAAAAAGGTATTTTTGAATTTAGTAATCTGGCAGATGGTGAATATTATATTGAATCATCTACAAGGTATCGAATTGGTTTGTCATCTAAAATATATGGTGGCGCAGTTATGAAAAGGGTTAAAGTTTCTGACGGGAAACTATTGCTTGTAAAACTTCTTGGTGATACGCAAGTGGCTAATGTTGAAATCGCAAATCTAGAAACAGAGAAAAACAAGTTTAATGATTTTTTCGGACTGCCAAAGCAAGAAGTAGTAAAAAGTGATACAAAAAGCGATTCTATAGCAAAATCCAAAAAAGAACCACTTTATAAAGTGGGAGATACTGTTAATCCTGTCAATATAAAGGTTATTGTAGATATAATCTCAAAACTTGATACGAAAAAAGATGAGTATGAAACAAAGGCAGCTTATGAGCAAAGATTAGCAAGTTACAAGGCAAAACTTAGCCCTCATTATGTTGTTTTCGTGCCTATTGATAAGGATAAAGTGTCATATGATGCTGAAAATAGGGTTTTAAACATTGATTATAGTGCGATTGGTATTGAAAATAGTAGACAATATGCTGTCTTAATGAAAATTTTTTCAGCCACTAAGGTTACTGGTACTTATAAAGCGTCTAATGCTTACGGAGCAAATATTGATGTTACGCAAATACACGAAGATTCTATATATGTTGTTGACAAGAGAGAAGACCATCCAGACACCTATAATTCATTTAATAAAAATATTTCATTCTCCATTAGAAGAGATGTTCCTGCGATATTTGTATACAATGGCACAGACAATTTGGTGAGTTTTAAGGATATTGAGTCATCTATAGCAAAAAGTTTAAAGAATAACATCAATGCAGCAATAGTCTTTTCGCTAAAATCACCGTTTTACACAAAAGACAAAGGTTTTCATACTTCTCCAACATTTCAGAATCCACTAAAAATTGATGAGGATGAGATTGACATTTACGCTGATATTAACAGCGTGCTCATTCTTCAAGGTAAAAAAGTTATAGAAGTCATTATGACAAGATAGTTACTTCATTAATTACTGTTTATGATTTCTACGTTAGGAGTTTATTATGTTCAGGTCCGTTGTATTAAAGATAATGTCGTTATTGGTTATGATGCTAATGTTAGCTGGTTGCATGGAAAAAAAAATTGACGGCTCCTCACCAGAAGCGTTCAGCAAATCTATTAAGGAAGTGAATGAGTCTTTAGGCAAAGAAGAAAGAGCACGCTTTTTAGATAGTCTTTCGCTACTGATGATTCAAGATGTAAATATTTTCCAGTTGCCACCTGAACCATCCATCGCTCTTTTAAAATCAATTAATGTTGTTTCTGGTATGACTGCAAAGGAAGTTATCGCCAAAGCCGATACAATTAGAGCTGAAGCGAAAGCTAAACGAGACCTAGAAGAACAAAAAAAGAAAGATGAAGAAAGAAAGGCTTTAGAAGAAAAAAAGAAAAAGGTTACAGAGTGGAAAATTGAAACGCAAAACATGGAAATGTCTGAAAGAAAAATTACATCCGCAAGTATATACAGCTCTGATTTATCTGCATCGCTCTTTATTACATGTAGTGGAAAAGATAAGAGAGTGTTTATTTTTACTGACGAGTATTTAGGGGATAGTATCACTGATGTGTGCTATCGATTTGGGGATGACAAAGCAAGGTGCGATGAATGGGATGCTGTAGATGGAGGCAAGGCTAGGACGTTTAATGAGTCCATAAGCTCTATAGTTTTTATTTATGGACTTGAATTAAATAAGTCAAAGAATATGAAAGTACAAGTTTTCGATTTTAGCAGAAATTCCTATGTGTATAATTTTAATATTTCAGGTGTTTCAAATGCACTAAAAAGAATATATAGCGAATGTGGTATCAAAGAGCCAGTGTTGGATAAATAAATTTGGTAGTCCATGAATAATAAGAAAAAATCTGAAGACATGGTAATAATGACTATTTATATCGAGCCTGTCATATTAACTGTGCAAACCTGTAATTCTTTCTTCGAAATTGATATACAGTTGTGAGTATATCACGCCCCGAGCCTGTTAGACTAACTGTGTTAACTGTAGTTCTATTCTCAAAATTAATGCTCAGTTGTAAGCATCACGGCTTAGTGTAAAGCATGTTTATGTGTTTGAGATGGGGCGGGTAGTCCAAAAGTACACGCAAATAATGTCATAGACCACACCCGCACACTCACGCAGGGATTTTAACATTACTCACCGCAGATGCTAAGGTACGAAGCTAAGCGTCTTACTGTAAATTATTAGTATGTTTTAAAAAAAGAGCTTATAGTTTAACTTGGTAAGATTATCTTTTATGCTAAGGGCATATTGAGAATATATTTGAGAATACGCACTTTTAAGATTATGAAATATACTTTTGACGGTACATTTAACGGTATAAGCATATAGCCTAAATATAAAATACATTTATCCATAATAAGTTATTGACATAATTTGATAGACACCGCCCCATTTTTTCTTTATTCCACAGCAGTCCAAGCTAGTCCAAATCAGACATAACTACAATAAGATATAAAATTTATGCTTGCCAACCAAGTCCAAAATATTCTACCCTATTCCAAGACAATAATGGGGTATCAAATTAAGATATTACCCCACATCTAAATTCCGATACCCCGTTTATGGAGTGAACTCATGGGTAAAAATTCAAACGCTCTTAAATCCAAAATCTTGGAACACTTAAAATGGGAAGGCAAAGACTATATGTAACCCTCCCATAAAATAGATCCAGAAATAGCTAGAGTTTTCCGTTAGAATACAACAGGAGGACTCAATGCAACGTAGCTGATTTACCGAAACGCAGATCTTAAAATACTCAAAAAAGTTGAAGCCGATAGACTCATCAAAGATGTTTGCCGAGAGCATGGCATTTCATGCTTCATCTGAAACACCTCTTAAGAGATTATACCATGCACATATTTATCATCAACTTATCTAATATTTACATTAATTCCCTGCAAAGTCATTTCCATAAATTCTACCACACAAGTATTAATTGAGTATTTTAGTCATAGCATAATATAAATTCTATTATAATAGTATTAATCTTGCTTTAAATGATAAACAATGTAATAATATTACTACAGCAGTATTTATACAGAGGCGTCTATGGCTAAAAGGATAGTGAAAGAAGAAATACCGGAAAATCAACAACTGAGTGATGCTGAGGTTCTGGCGAAGTTTATACGAGCAGTGAGGACGAACAGCAATCTGACTATCCATGATGCGGCGGCAATATGCAATGTCTCTGTAAGCACAATGACTAACCTTGAGAATGCAAAGGCAGATGTTAAGTTCAGCACTGTTCTGAAAGTATGTAAGCTGCTCGGAATTACACTGCGGATAGAAGCATGACCGGCAAACTATACCTCAAACTAAACCGCCATGACATCGGCTTCATTCAGCATGATCTCAAAGAGGACAAATTTGAAATTTCACTAGATAATACAAATCTGAAATTGTCCCCTCACCTGTTTTCCGGTGCAGACTCTTCTTCAGTAAAATGCTTTCTCATGAACCTACTTCCGGAAGGTATCGGGCTGGACGAGCTATCCTCCATGATGCACATATCAAAAGGCAATGTCTTCGGATTAATCAAAGCGATAGGAACAGAAACCACAGGAGCCCTGTCATTTCATTCAACAGCCGATGAGCCTGAGGCAACTTCATTCAGGGAAATCCCAGAGCAGGAACTCACAGATAGAATCGGGACTAGGCAGCAGACACCTATAACGGTCTGGGATGGCAAACCCAGACTGTCTGTAGCAGGAGTTCAGGAAAAGCTGCCCGTTATGATTACCGAAGACGGCAGGTACGGGCTTGGTGAAGGTGAACTGGCATCCACTCATATTCTGAAATTCGGAAAACATCGGGATGAGCACATTGTGCTTAACGAACACTTATGCATGACTCTTGCCAGAAGATTGAAGCTGCCAGCAGCAGAAACCGAGATATTAAGACTCGGCGAACCCGTACTCAAAGTTAAACGCTTTGACCGGATGCTCCAAAATAACAAAGTAGACAGGCTTCATATCATAGACGGATGCCAGATGCTTGATATGCCTCCGCTATACAAATATGAAAGGGTTTATGGTGACGGCAGAGACGTACAAAATTTCAGAGAAGGAGTCTCGCTGGATAAGCTATTTCAAACTGCTTCGCTGTGCTCTGTCCCTGCAGCGGCCACACGGGACATATTGAACTGGGTGCTGTTCAATTTGATTATAGGCAACAGTGACGCTCATGGTAAAAATATCTCATGGAACTACTGCGCAGGTGACATAAGCGTCACCCCTTTCTACGACATGCTCTCTATCTCCATGTACGGCGGTAAATACAATCAGAACCTTGCCATGGCTATTGGGGACAATTTTTCAGCAAAGGTCTATGCGTATGATCTGGCAAATATGTGTGAAGTATGCGGACTACAGCCTCGTTTCGTTGCTCGAACTTTTGATAAGATGGCTAAAGCTGTATTGGCTGAAATAGACACTATGACACAAGGATTGAATCTTTCGGGTGATGAATCCAATTTCGCAGATGCACTTATTTCTCAACTTCATGAGAATGCGAAATGGTATACAGAAGTTGCGAAAGAATTGCCAAACCGCAAATAAGAAACAGTATACGGCAGGAACTCCGAATCCAGCAGAATTACCTGAACTTCTACACAGAAATCAAGCGCCGAACAGACTCTGATAAAAATCATGTAATACTTGTATGTTGAACATATTTCTGTTATTTCAAAAATAGCTGACACAAACGGAAGGAAGGAGAGCGGTATGTTCAAAACGGCAACTCTCATCATCTGCATTCTGATATCTATAACAGTCAACGCCGAACAGTTAAAATTCGGCATCGCATCCATAGTTTCACCGGAAGAATCACTTAACCTTTACAGAGAATTGAACGACTATCTGGCGGGGAAGCTCAACAAAACAATAACCCCTGTCATAAAAAGAGATTATGACGAGATGAACCGCATGATAACAGAAAATGAGGTGGATTTCGCATCTGTCTGCACAGGCGCACTTCCATATCTCAATAATTCCAGAATAAGGGTGCTCGCAGTTCCGGAGATGAACGGAAAACACTCATACCAATCATTTATTATAGCCAATACAGCATACGGAATAAATTCGGTAAAAGATCTTAAAGATAAAACATTCGCATTCACCGACAGACTTTCAAACAGTGGAACCCTCTATCCCTCATTCCTAACCATACGCACGTTTAATCAGGCTCCTGAAAAGGTATACAAGAAGATATACTACACAAAAAGCCACGACAAATCCATCTACCTGGTAAACAAAGGGGTGGTTCAGTCGGCGGCTGTTGACAGCCTTATCTTTGAAATAATCAGAAAAAAAGATCCGCAGGCAGTCAGAAACATCAGAGTTATCCACAGATCTCCGGAGATGATATCCCCTCCTTTCGTTGCGGCATCCGGCATGAACTCTGCGACATACGACTCTCTTAAATATCTGATGCTTAATATGCACAATGACCCGAAAGGTGCCGAGATACTGAAAAAACTCCATGTTGACAGATTCGTGAACGCAAGCGTAAGCGATTACAAGGTAATATCCGATATGAAAGCGGAAATCGATCGTTTCTACTCAGGCAGTAAAAAATGAAAAAATTTATCCTTCTTAATTTATTAATTCTGACAACATCATTCTGCTTTGCCGCTGAATATAAAACCGTGCTGCTGATATCCATCGATGCACTGCATCCGGACGCTGTTTCAAAAGTAAACTCTCCTAATATAATGTCACTTGCCGATAAGGGAGCGTACAGTCCTTTAGCGACAAGCACGAATCCGCCGAAAACTCTTATAGCACATACCGCAATACTGACAGGTCTTAAACCGTCAGAAAACGGAAAAACAGACAATGTCTGGCAAACCGGTGAGCCGACAGTCAGCAAACCCACTCTGCTTTCAACTGCAAAAAACAAAGGCTATCAAACTTTCCTGATATACAGTAAACAAAAGCTGGGCTACCTAAAAAACTCTGCCACAGATACAGAGATATTTGCAAAGGATGAAGCCGTTGAAAAGACTGCGGAAGTCCTTGATACTTCTAAGAAGCAGTTCATCTTTCTTCACATAAGCGGACTTGATACGGAAGGTCCGATATCCGGCTGGATGTCAGCAGAATATATAGACGAGTTCCGGTTCATAGACGAACAGCTCGGAATACTCTTTAAAAAAGCGCTTAACAGTCCGTCATCTCTGATAATCATAACCTCGGACCATGCCGGACATGACAGGACACACGGCTCAGATCATCCGGAAGATTTCAAACGCCCTCTCGCCGTCTATTCATCACTGAAAAAGATAAAGCAGATACCGGAATCAGCTCTACAAATAGACGGTCTCAAGAAGTTTATTGAGGAAGAGTTTTGAAAAAACTAATCTTCAAGCTCATTCCATACAGTCTGAGCAAACGGACGGCACTGCTCATCAGCTCCCTTGCGTTCGCAACCGTAATTATCAATATGGTGGTCATCTTCTTTTTCGAATACGCCTCTTCTTTTTCAACGGCTGAGAAATATGTCGATTCACAGCATAAAATAATGTCGTCAGATCTTGCGGAATCCATCATAACCGATGACATTTATTCTCTTTTCACCATGATAGAGACAGTGTCGCAGGCAATTCCCCATATTGACAATATTGCGGTTTTCGATGCTGAAGGCAGATATGTGACCGATGCGAAAGTCCGTCCGGATAAACTGACATCGACAATAAGCCCGATCCTTCTGACAAAGGATATATCCGCAGGCAAAAACAGGCTGGGCACTATTACTTTTTACATCAACAGGGAATCCATCATCCGCCAGATAACAGGAAAGCTGGCGGAGCTTTTTCTTATAAATATCGCTGTGGTGATAATGGGTGCACTGATCGGTGTCGCCATAGCCTCCCGCATGACAAAACCCATCAACGACCTATCCCGCCAGATTTCACATCTGGATGTTTTGGAACTGCCGTACAGATTCAGCATTTCGGAATATGCGTCAAAGGAGACGAAAGATCTGCAGAATATGATTGAAAAGCTGTCCTACAGGCTTAAAGATGCAATCGACCGCATTGGCGAGCAGCAGAAAGAGATACACAGAGGCGAACGGCTTGCGTATCTCGGCACTATGTCCGCTGGTCTTGCCCATGAGCTTAAAAACCCGATAATGGCAATAAGCCTGATACTGGACAACGTTGCAGAAGAGATAGACGATAATTCGCAGTGGCAGGAGGATTTTGCAGTCATACGCCGAGAGGCCGACAGACTTGTCTTCCGTCTGAACGAATTTCTGGACTACTCCAAGCCTGTAAATCTGCGCTATGACGAAATCAGACTCTCTGCTCTTATAGAGTTCATAAAAGGGCAGACATACCGCAAGGTGTTCAGCAGCATGGATATAATTTTCACCGCCGAAAGCGATCCTCTCCTCGTGACGGATAAAGACAAAATTTCCCAGATATTTACAATCCTGCTGAACAATTCTGCCGAAGCCGGTGCATCAAAAATACTCTGCTCATTCAACGAATCGGAAGATGCCGTAGGAATTGAGTATGAAGACAACGGCTGCGGATTTAAAGAGGAGGACAAAGCCAAGATAATGCTGCCATTTTACACCACCAAGCCAACAGGCTCAGGGCTGGGGCTTGCCATCTGTGCGACCATAGCCGATGCCATGGGGGCAACGGTGAACATAGCCGAAAAACAGGGCAGAGGAGCAAAGTTTGTCATAAGGCTTCCAAAGAAACCGCAACTGTAAAGTTTCCTTACAATCTCCGTACAGTCAGTTTACAAAAAATAGCGTAAAAATATCGAACAAACCTAAAAAACCTTATTTATTAATAGAGTCATTATTGGCATGCCTATTGATATTATAACGTATCAACTCTATCGGAGGCATGTTAATGGAAAGAGATATTTTATTGACCATGCAGGATGACCTCGCAAGAGCTCTTGCAAAACCATCAAGGACCGTCAGATGGGCTATGCTCATCAGCACAAAGAAATGTGTCGGCTGCCACGCCTGTACTGTGGGCTGCATGTCCGAGAACGTACTGCCGCCGGATGTCGTTTACCGTCCCGTATTCGAGATGACAAGCGGAAAATATCCTAAAGTCAAAATAGACTTCGTTCCCCGCCCCTGCCAGCATTGCGACGCACCCCCCTGCGTTCCCGTCTGCCCCACAAACGGCAAGGCAACATACAAAAGCACCGAAAACGGACTGGTTATGCTCAATTCGGCAGAATGCATCAGTTGCGGACTCTGTGTTGAAGCCTGCCCCTATAAAGCCAGAACAATGGACGGCAGCAACTATTACACAGAGAACATCAAAGTTCAGCCTTACGAACTGCGCACCTTCCCCGAATACAACGGAAAATGGCAGAGAACGGACGGCAAATCACCCATGAGCAACGTACGCAAATGCTCTTTCTGCCTCCACAGGCTGAAAGACGGCATGCTCCCCATGTGCGTGACAACCTGCATAGGGCGTGCGACTTACTTCGGCGACATCAACGACCCCGAAAGTCTTATTTCAAAAATGATGAAAGCGAACAAAACCACAACCATTCAGAGCATACCCGATGCGAAACCCAAAACGGGTAAAGCGGTTTTCGGCGCTTCCAAAACTAAACCCCGTGTATTCTACGTACTTTAATTAAGGACGAGGTGGAACAATGGATAATAACAAAGAACTTATTGAAATAGAAAACGAAGGAAAAGGAGCCACCAGAAGACAGTTCATTCAGGGTTGCTCTGCAATCCTCGGCGGTGCGATGCTTACATCCGGAATAGACATGGCTTTCAAAACGAACATGGCTCACGCCGCAGAAAACGGCGGGGACTATGATTTTTCCAAAGCGGAAAACATGATATACAGCGTCTGCCTTCAGTGCAACACGGGATGCGGTATAAAAGTCAAAGTTGCAGACGGCTTCGGCGTTAAGATTGACGGAAACCCCTATAACCCGTTCAACATGGTTCCGAATATGCCTATGGCAACAGGTTTAAAAGAAGCCGCCAGAATAGATGCTCCCCTCTGTCCCAAAGGTCAGGCGGGCGTGCAGATAGCCTATGACCCTTATCGCATCAAAAAAGTTCTGAAGCGTGCAGGCAAAAGGGGCGAAGGCAAATGGGTTGCCGTTCCCTTTGATCAGGCTGTAAGCGAAATCGTCAGCGGCGGAAAGCTGTTCGCAAACATTGCAGGTGAAGAGAACAGATATGTTGAAGGTCTTAACGACCTTTGGGCTGTCAAAGACGAAGCGACTTCAAAGCGTCTGGCGGCTGCCATCGACAAAGTTTTAAAAGAAAAAGACAAAAAGAAGGCAGTTGCTGATTTTAAAGCGGAAAACCCGGACCTTCTGCAATACCTTATAGACCCCGAACACCCAGATATGGGCGCAAGAAACAACCAAGTTGTTTATATGTGGGGACGTAAGAAAGCAGGGCGTGCTGAATTCTTCAAACGTTTCTTCAACGACTACTACGGCACAACAAACACCCACGGTCACACAACAGTCTGTCAGGGCTCGCTCTATTTTGCATGTAAAGCACTTAGCGAACAGTACGTTTACAACAAATTCACCGATGGTCAGAAGTTCTATTTTCAGGGCGATATAGCTAACTCAAAATTCGTTCTTTTTGTAGGCGCTAACCTGTTCGATGCGAACTACGGCCCTACAAACAGGACAGTGCGCATCACAGAAAGGCTGGCTAACGGAGACCTTAAAATAGCCGTTGCAGACCCCAGATTCAGCAAACTTGCTTCCAAAGCAAAATACTATCTGCCCGTTAAGCCCGGAACAGATGCCGCTCTTTTTCTGGGTATCATGAACTGGATATTTGCCAACAACAAGTTTGATGCAAAATATCTTTCATGTGCCAACAAGCCCGCTGCAGATGCGGCAGGCGAATCCACATGGAGTAATGCGCCGCTTCTTGTTAAAATTGACGACAAGGGCAACGCAACTAAATTCCTCAGAGCCTCCGAGCTTGGTCTTGCCGAAAACCCCAAAGTTACGGACAAAGACGGCAAAGAACACACTCTGGAATACCTGACGGCTATGGTTAATGGTAAGCCAGTTGCAGTGGATTATAACGGCGACGTTATGAAAGACGCTGTTTACGGCGACCTCTTTGTCGATACTGTTCTAGATGACGGCAAAGGCGGCAAAATCAAAGTTAAATCATCTCTCCAGCTTCTGAAGGAAGAGGCAATGTCAAACTCTGTTGCCGCATGGGGAAATATCTGCGGATGCTCCGCCGCTTCTATAACAGAAGTTGCAAAAGAACTTACAAGCTACGGCAAAATGGCTGCTGTTGACGTTCACAGAGGCCCGGCACAGCACACCAACGGTTTCTACAACATCACAGCCGCAATGAATGTAAACATGCTTCTGGGCAACTATGACTGGAAAGGCGGCATGATTGTAGCATCCGCATACAACATTACAGGCGGAAAAGATGGTCAGCCGTTTAACTTTGGCAAATCAGCAAAGGGCAAACTAAAATATTCCGGTATCTCAAACATCCGTCACGGTGTTAAATACGAAGAATCCACACTTTTTGCAGGCTACCCCGCAAAAAGAAACTGGTGGCCTCTTTCAAGTGACGTTTACGAAGAGATCATCCCCTCTATAGGTCATCAGTACCCCTATCCCGTGAAAATCCTGTTCAGCTACATGGGCGCATCCACCTATTCGCTACCCGCAGGACACACCAACATAGACGTTCTGGCGGATGTGAATAAACTTCCGCTGTTCATCTGCTCCGATATACTTGTTGGTCCGAACTCAACTTATGCGGACTACATATTCCCCGACCTCACATACCTTGAGCGCTGGGAAATGCAGGGCAGCCACCCGAACATGCCTTCAAAAGTTCAGCCCCTGCGTCAGCCCGCAATAGCACCCATCCCCGATACTGTAACGGTTTACGGTGTTGAGCAGCCCATCAGTTTTGAATCTACGCTCCTTGCAATGGCTGAAAAAATGGGAATGAAAGGCTTCGGCGCAAACGGACTCGGCGAGGGAATGGATTTCAGATGTATGGACGACCTCTATATCCGCTTCGTAGCGAACGTTGCAACAGACGGCAAACCTGTTCCGGACGCTTCGGATGAGGAGATGAAATATTTCCTCGAATCCAGAAAACACCTCCCAAAAACTGTTTTCGACCCCCAGAGATGGGAAAAGATTGCAGGAGTAAACTGGCGCAAAGTGGTCTACCTTCTTAACAGAGGCGGAAGATTCCAGGAATATGCCGATGTTTATAAAGGCGACAAGGTTTCAAACCAGTATAAAAAATCTCTTAACCTCTTTGAGGAGAAAACTGCGGGGACTAAAAACGCATTCACAGGCAAACAAAACCCCGGATATGCAAAATATCTTCCCATTGTAACCACAATGGGTCAGACTCCGAAAGAGGCGGGACTCGAAACGGCGGAATTCAGTCTCAGCATGATAACAAACAGAGATGTTACTATGACTAAGTCAAGAACTATCGCAAACTATTGGCTGCTCCAGGTTTATCCGGAGAACTCAATAGTTATAAACCCTGCGGACGCCGCCAAGCTAAAGCTGAAAACGGGAGATAAGGTCAAGGTCACTTCCGCCACAAATAAATCGGGCGAATGGGATCTGAAAAACGGATGGAAAAAACCTATGATAGGTAAAATAACCGTTACCGAAGCTATTATGCCCGGAGTAATAACTTTTACAGTCGGTCACGGTCAATGGGCGACAGGCTCGCACGACATTACTGTTGACGGAAGAGTTATCAAGGGCGACCCCAGAAGAGCAACAGGCGTCCACGCCAACGCTGCTATGTGGGTTGACCCGCACCTTGGCAACACATGTATGCTTGACCCGGTAGGGGGAAGCGTGTCGTTCTATGACACGAAAGTTAAACTGGTCAGGATATAAGTTCCAGACATGTGAAAGCCCCGCTCAGCGGGGCTTTTTTTATTCTATAGTCCGTATTTTTTGATTTTATCATAAAGGGTCACACGGCTTATCCCCAAAAGTTTAGCCGCCGAGGTATAGTTATCACCGCATTCCGCTATAACTTTTCGTATAAGCTCCTCTTCAACCTCTTCCAGAGAATTTGACAAAAGATTCTCGCTGTATTTTGCCCTGAAAGCATCGTAAAAACTTTCAGCGGGCTTCACGTCCTCCCGCCCCAGAGCGTTAAGTATCGTATCTGCCCTCAGTGCCGCCGTGTTGCTTAGGGCTACGGCCTTGGACATGATATTTTTCAGTTCCCTTATGTTGCCCTGCCACGGATAGTTTTCAAGAGCCTCTCTGGCTGACTTGTCCACACAGCAGACATCCTTGCCCATATCCACCGAAAAAAGACGGATGAAATGCAGGCAACAGTTCCATATATCCTTTTTCCTGTTCCTGAGCGGCGGAATGTCCACATTGAAAGCGTTTATCCTGTAGTACAGATCCTCACGGAACTGCCCAGTACGGACAAGCTCTTTGAGGTTCTTATTTGTGGCAGAGATTATGCGGATGTCAACCTGTCTGAACGTATTGTCGCCCACACGCTGAATGCGTCCGTCCTGAAGCACCTGAAGCAGTTTTCCCTGAAGTGACATGGGCATATCGCCTATCTCGTCCAGAAATATAGTACCCTTGTCTGCCATCTGAAATTTTCCCGGATTCCCGGCATAAGCTCCTGTGAAAGCGCCCTTAACGTGTCCGAAAAGCTCACTCTCCAGCAGGTTGTCGGGTATTGCCGCACAGTTTATCTGAACAAAAGGATTGTCCTTCCGGCGGCTGTAATTATGAATAAGCAGTGCTGTGACATCCTTACCGGTGCCGGACTCGCCGGTTATCAGCACAGGAGAGTTCGTTCCGGAGATGATGGCAACGGATTTAAGCACATCCTTCATTCCTTCTGAAACCGCTATCACGGCAGATTTATCATATTTGATAGACGAGATATCCTCGTATTTATCCGAGCAGAAACCGTCCTTTCCCTCTGCGGCATATTTGTCTATGGCCGCAACAAGCTGGGCTGTATCCACAGGCTTTGTAAGAAAGTCAACTGCTCCCTGACGGATGGCCTCAATAATAAGCTCCGTTGTTCCGTGGGCTGTCAGCATCACCACGGGGGTCGATGTCTGCGCACGGAGCATGGAAAGCACCTCCAGCCCGTTCTCCTCTCCCAGCTTATAGTCCAGAAAAACGAGATCAAAGTTCCGTTCCTGAACGGCCTGAACAGCCGAAAAGGAATCTCTGGCAGTATTGACCTCAAAGTGCTTGGAGAGCGACCGCTTCATTCCGTAAAGCAGCGACTCATCATCGTCTATTATCAGTATTTTCCGCATACTGTATTGTTACAGAAAACATACGTTGATGCAACACTAACCGTTTGCAGGAAAAGGTTTTATGCCGTATGCCATAAAGATTGTCACATCTGCTCTGCTTTTGCCGCAGCAGGAATCGGCACTGCATATTTCATCCATATCAGTTATCCTGACATCAGCAAGCCCTGCGGACAGAAACCACTCCTTTACGTCAGACCTCTTAAAGCCCGCCCACCTGTCGTGGTGCTCTATCAGCAGGAACTCATTGCAGTGTTCATCCAGTGGAATGCCAAAAATATATTGACTTTTTTCGATATGAGTAACAATATATAGAAAATTTTAAATATGAGAGCAAAATGTCCGCCGAAAAATTTAAAGATACAGCAGTGGTTTTCAGAGCATTCTCCGACGTTAAGCGGATTCAGATAATCGAGATGCTCCGCAGAGGGGAAAGGTGTGCCTGCGAAATTCTTACAGAGCTTGAAATAAGCCAGCCCACGCTCTCCCATCACATGAAGATATTATGCGATTCAGGAATAGTTCTGCCCATAAAAGAGGGCAAATGGACTCACTACTCAATCAGCCATGAAGGTGTCAGACATGCCGAAAGCCTTTTAAAGGCACTTACGGATAAAGACTCTTAGGGTCTTATATTTTTTCAATACATATCGAAATTTTTCGATATAAAGAGGTTTTATGTTTCTCTGGGACTTTATTCAGGCACAGGTTTTAAAGATGCAATGGCTCAACGATCTCACAGGGAGCCTTGTCCAGCGGATGGGCATGAACATTCAGGAAAAGGCGGGCGCCAGTCTGCACTTTTTCCTTTACGACACAATGAAGATAATGCTTCTGCTGTGCTTTCTCATTTTTATGATATCCTACATTCAGAGCTATTTCCCCCCTGAGCGCAGCAGAAAGATTCTCGGCAGGTTCACGGGTATGCGTGCCAATCTGATGGCGGCTTTGCTGGGAACAGTAACCCCCTTTTGCTCCTGTTCGTCAATCCCCCTGTTCATAGGGTTTTCCAGTGCCGGACTGCCCATAGGCGTTACTTTTTCGTTCCTCATCTCCTCCCCCATGGTAGATCTCGGCTCTCTGGTGCTTCTCATGACGGTATTCGGCGCAAAAATAGCAATCTTATATGTTGTCATTGGGCTTGTATTGGCAATGGCAGGCGGAATCCTCATAGAAAAACTCAAGATGGAAGACCAGATAGAATCATACATCAAATCGGCGGGCAGAATTGACATTGAGGCTCCGGAGCTGACGAAAAAGGACAGACTTGTTTATTCGTGGGATCAAACCTATTCCACAGGTAAAAAGGTCTTCCCTTATGTTCTCGTTGGTGTTGGCATAGGCGCATTCATCCACAACTGGATGCCAGCATCGGTCATCGAAAAAGTTCTGGGAGGCAGTAATCCGTTCTCCGTGATCCTGTCCACAGCAGTTGGTGTTCCCATGTATGCGGACATATTCGGCACGCTACCCATAGCCGAGGCTCTCTTCGGAAAGGGCGCACAACTGGGCGCTGTTCTGGCGTTTATGATGGCGGTGACAACCCTGTCCCTCCCATCCATAATAATGCTACGAAAAGCGGTTAAACCGAAGCTACTTGCTATTTTCGTGGGCATATGCACCATCGGTATAATCCTCATAGGTTATCTGTTCAATGTTCTTCAGCCTTTTATGGTTTAAATATTCCGGAGGATAAAATGAAAATCAAAGTTCTTGGCGCATGCTGCAAAAAAAGTACGGAAACGTTTGAAAATGCAAAGAAAGCAGTGGGTATGCTCGGCATAGACGCAGAGGTGGAAAATATCGGCGATATGGCTCAGATAGCTGGATACGGAGTTATGAGCACGCCTGCTCTCGTTATTGACGAAAAGGTCGTTTCGTACGGCAAGTATCTGAAACCGGAAGAAATAGTCAGCCTTATCGAAAAAGCAAAATAGAGTGGGCGGGGAAATTCCCCGCCCTGTTACATTTCATCTATAAATTCAATTATCTGCTTTTTAATCAAATCCCTGACGGATCTGGCAAAAGCAAGCTTTTCTTCCTCGCTGCCCTGCGCAGAGGAAGGGTCGGGAAAACTCCAGTGGATACGAGCAGTTATGCCCGCAAAAATTGGGCATCTCTCCGCCGCTTCAGTATCACAGACTGTTATCACATAGTTGAACAATCTGCCCTGCTTGAAAAAATCGAAAACACTTTTTGTTTCGTTGTCTGATATATCGATTCCGTCTTCCGCCATGACTTTAACTACATACGGATTAAGCTTGCCGGGTTCCAACCCTGCGCTTTCCGCTGTACATTTGCCAAGAGAATAAGCGTTAAGATAGGCTTCCGCCATTTGGCTCCTTGCACTGTTGTGGATGCAGACAAAAAGAATTTTTTTCGCCATAAAACACCTCCATTATTAATGGATGATGCATCATAATTGTTATGCCGCTGTCATATAAACATCTTTTTTCTGAAATAGAATGATGCATTAACAAGGGCAAGCATAACGGGAACCTCAACCAGCGGACCTATCACCGCCGCAAATGCTGCGCCCGAATTTATTCCGAACACCGCAATGGCGACCGCAATGGCAAGCTCAAAGTTGTTGCTGGCGGCTGTGAAAGCCAGTGTCGCCGTGACCTTGTAGCCTGCTCCACATCTTTTGCCCATATAAAATGAGATAACGAACATCACAGCAAAATAGATGCAAAGGGGTATGGCTATCCGTACCACGTCATAGGGTATCTGAACTATCATCTTCCCCTTGAGGCTGAACATCACAAATATTGTGAACAGCAGGGCAACCAAGGTCAGCTTGCCTATCTTCGGAACAAAATCTCTGTAGTACCTTTCTTTGCCGATGAGCCTAAGTCCTATCATTCTGGTTATGTAACCCGCTATGAACGGTATCCCCAGATAAATGAACACGCTGACCGCTATCTCTTTGATGGATATATCCACATATGTGCCCCTAAGCCCGAAGAGAGGGGGCAGAACTGTCATGAAAAACCATGCGAAAACGCTGTAGAACAGTACCTGAAATATGGAGTTGAAAGCCACAAGCCCAGCCGCATATTCCGTGCTGCCTTCGGCAAGTTCATTCCAGACGATCACCATGGCAATGCATCTGGCAAGACCGATAAGAATTAGTCCGGCCATATAGTCGGGTTTGTCTGGCAGAAATACAATAGCGAGAAAGAACATCAAAAACGGTCCTATGAGCCAGTTCTGAACAAGAGAGACCATAAGCACTTTAACATTGCGGAAGACGTCCGGCAGATCTTCATAATGCACCTTGGCAAAAGGCGGATACATCATTATGATAAGCCCTAGAGCTATCGGGATGTTCGTTGTACCGACGTTGAATGCATTGATGACATTCTCTATGCCATCAATAAAATATCCGAATGCTACACCTGCCAGCATTGCAGAGATTATTATAATGGTCAGGTTTCTGTCGGTAAAAGACAGTTTTGCAGAAGTCCCCATCAGGTTCACCTTTCAAATCAATTTACGACAGGATGGCATACTTTCAAATAAAAATCAATTATGATGCTAGAAATATAGAACTATTATGTATTGTGATATTTAAAACACCCCCTTAGGCAAATTAAAAATCTTGGTAATACAAATTTTAAGACAGTAAGCTTCCGCACTGAGTAGACATTCCAAATTTAGAGTTTTCTGGCGGTAAGACACCACAACAAAACAGCACCTTGACCAGTCAGGTTTTATCCGAACTTCTAAGAAGGGGATTTCTCGTTTCCAAAGACAAAAATTCACCCGTAAGTCACAGTATATCAGAAGAGGTAAAGGAGTTCTGGCTACCGGGCTTGTTCCAGTAGAATAAGTCTGTATTTTAGACTGCCAATAGTATATTATTTATTATTCAAAGATAAAAAATAGATTCTCAAAGTATAAAATTCAATTAGACTAATGGGAACTTTTTGGGAACTAAAGCTGTAGATTTCAGTCAAAATCAGCATACCCACACTCAAGTTAACTTATTAATATAACAAGAATTCACTAGACTAGACTCGACTGAAACAGACTAAGCAAGATTCCCACCGCCTCCATTTTTTTATCTGCATACTATTTCGCAATAAACCTTACATAGCATATTACAACAAACGACAACCATATTTTTTCCCGAAAGGGAGAATACATACCCCATCTAACATAATTTACCCTTTCGGTAAAAACATTTGCTTTTTACTAATCTCTAGGCTATATTTTACCGAAGAGGATAATCATGCAGATACTCAACAGCAAAGACCTTGGAACAATTATCCGCAAAAGGCGCAAAGAATTAGGATTAACTCAAACACAGCTTGCACAGTTAAGCGGTGTGGGTCTGCGATTCATATCGGAACTTGAGAGAGGTAAGGAATCAGCCAGAATAGGCTATGCTATAAAAATTGCATCTAACCTGGGCATAGACATCTCTGCCGAAAGCAGAGGCTGAAAATGAAATATTTAAATGTCAGCATTCCCGGTAAAAATGGACTAAGACTCGTAGGGCAACTCTATGAAGATTACTCATTTGAATATGCTGGCAATATACAAATATCATGTTCTATGCCGTTAGACACAGCAGCAGATAAAGAAACCGTTTACAATTTCTTTACCGGTCTCTTGCCAGAAGAAGAGCAACTAAAGGTTATCGCACAATATCATCATCTTTCGACTAAAGATACGTTTGGGCTGCTGAGTAAACTCGGCGGCGACTGTGCAGGCGCACTATATTTTTCAGAAAACGATAGCAATGTCTTATCAGAAAACTCATATAGAAAACTGACTTTGAACGAGCTTGAAACAATTATCAATGAACTGCCCAGAAAACCGTTTGCATCCGACATCAGAACCAGGATGTCGCTGGCTGGTGCTCAACCGAAACTACCCGTAATGTATGACGGTAAAAATTTCTATCTGCCGGAAGGCACAGCCGCCAGCACTCATATTATTAAACCGGTATATGATAACAATCTTGAATATCTGGAAGAGAACGAACACATCTGCCTGACACTGGCGAAATCTATTGGCTTGAACACGATTGATTCAGAGATCATCACTATTGGAGACAAAAAAGCTTTGCTGGTGAAAAGATACGACAGGAAACCGGACAACGGTAAAATTATCCGTCTTCATCAGGAAGATTTCACTCAATGCCTTTGTCTGCCAAGAGACAGGAAATATCATGGTGAATACAAGCAGATTGCCGACATCATAAAGAAACATTGTAAATCACCGGTGCTGGACATACTTTCAATAATAAAATGGACTCTGTTTAACTATTTGATAGGTAATGCAGACGCACACCTGAAAAATATATCACTGCTTTATGACGATATAGAGTCGGCCAACAAAGTAAGCCTCGCACCATTTTATGATATTGTCTGCACTGATATTTATGACTTCAATGTTGAAATGGCAACCTCCATAGGAGAACAGGTTAACCCCGGTCACCTGACAAACGAGGATTGGAAGAAATACGCCAAAGACTTAGGCATAAACTTTCGTCTGATTCAAACAGTATTCAAAGATATAACTAAACAAATTGACTTTAATGTGGTCAAAGACTCTGAAATCAAACGCCAAATTCAGGAAAAGTATAATCAGCGAAAAAAATGGATTGAAGAAACAATATAGTGAGTAACATTCAACTCAAAACTTTTATCTGCCATAGGCATATCCGATGAGGCAAAAGAGTTCTGGCTACCGGGCTTGTTCCAGTAGAATAAGTCTGTATTTTAGACTGCCAATAGTATATTATTTATTATTCAAAGATAAAAAATAGATTCTCGAAGTATAAAATTCAATTAGGCTAATGGGAACTTTTTGAGAACTGAAGCTGTAGATTTCAGTCAAAATCAGCATATGTAAATTGGACTTAACTAACTAATATTTCTAAATATTACTTGACTAGGATTGACTGTGTTAGACAAGGCAAGATTCCCACCGCCTCCATTTATTAATATCAAGCACATACCTTGTTTTATATGCCTTCCATAACACTCCAATGAATCATAGGAATTAAAAGACAAAAGAAGAGAGCGGGAGTGCCGTAAGACAGTTGCGTGCCACCGACACTCCCGAAGATTACGGGAATATCCCCTGCATTAGTATTGTTTTATAAACTAATCCCTTATTCCCGCTGGAGGTCTTTTACACAAGCAGAAACTTATTTTATATCTATATTATCGCAAGCATGAAACATTATCCAAATCATGCACGTTCCGCCCTCCGGTTCCGTGTACATTGCCATCAGCCATCCTCACATGGCTTGCTCTGTTCTGCATGAGCGCCCGCCCCGACCAATAAGTACCGCTGCCCCATCCTGCCGCGACAGCAGCCCCCATGGCGAGTGAGTCCGGATTTTTGATGCTGGGCATAGCCACAGATTGAAGCTGTTCAACAGTCGGCATACCTTTTCCACCCTCGTATCCCATCATCATTTGCCATTTTGAGGGGTTTTTATCATATGTTTTTCCGTTACATGCTTTAAATGCATCGAGCCATGTCACGGGGTTTCCTTTAGGAGCATCAAAAAGCGAAAGCGGACCGCTGCCGGACTTTGCTGAAACTCGAACCAGTGATTGTTCACTCCCATTATCCGCAATAATGCGAATCATAAATGTTCTCTCGCCAATAATATCAATAAGAGAGGCACCTGTTCTGCCGTTATTATCGGTGACACATGCCACCTCATTCGGCGGCATTGTATTTCCTGGTACAGGTTTTCCCCACGACAGACCTGTTGTTCTGTTTTTCCATTCCTTCACAACTGCTTTTGATGCGTTTTTCACCGATTCGACAGCAAATTTCACCTTAGCTCCGCGGAGTGGTTTTCCTCCTGACGTTACGGTGACAGTAATGGCGGTTTCGGCATATCCTTTGTTTACAAAGTCATAAGGTGATGATGCCACTGCATTAAGCTCAATCGCTGACGCGTTTAGTGATAAAAGCATGACTATCAAAGTATTAAATAGCTTCACCATGCCCTCCGTCGCTCGATTCCGGCATCATTTCATACAGGATTCGCAGATCATAAAGCAGATAGGCGTAAAGCATACCGGAGGCTGTTCTGAAAAACTCCACATTTCTGTTACTGCTCTCCATAACCGTTTTGCATAGCGTCGGAACCCATCTCATTATATGTTTTTTCATAAAATCTATCTGAGACGTCAGGATATCAAAATAATCGGCTTCGGTGTCTGCGGAAACTAAGAACGATGATTTCTCCGCCAGAAATGACATAAAGAGCAGTTCCGCAGACAGATGTTCCTCGCTTATATGCATATCACCGGGCACACCGAACCCAAATTCCCCATATATCTCAAGAAGGTCTTCCCAAGGTTCCTGTTTGGTCAATCTTCCTGGAGAGAGGTATACAGATTCATCAACCGGAATACCCCTGTCTCCGATCAGAAACAGAGATGTGTAGCCGCAGTTTATTCTGTCTCTAACGTTCTCTGCCGATTCACCGGCAAAGCCTTCAACAATGGAGCTGAACTCTTTTGCGCTTTCTACAAACATACCGTCTCCGCTGCCACATGCTATGTCATAGAGAACCTTTATGAATATTTTTGACAGCGGAATAAATTCTGCGTCATCCGGCTTATGGAAACACATTGTAAAATATTCATATATAGCGGCTCTTCCGTTATGTATCATGGTCATTTCTTCTGTTCTGGACATTATAATCTCCTAAATATCATCTATCGAAAACTGCTCCGAATTTGTATAATCAACGGCAACTTCTCTTATACATCTCTTCGCCCCGTTCTGATCGCAAATCATGGAACTTATTCCCAGTTCAATATTTTGCCCTTTCAGCAGCTTAATATCAGTCACCGGAAACTCAAGTACGCCAGTGTCCTCAAAACAGGTGTAGTGTCGGCAACCGCCCCTGTCTAAAACTATTTTCGCGGTTTCTGCTTCACTTCCGTATGCCTTTGCCGTTTTGATAAAAAAATCCTTCTGTGAAAAATATTCCACCGGAGTCAGTTTTATGCCGCTGTTCTGCTGCCAAACCTGAGATGTCAGTTTATTTTCAAGCGAGCAATAGTGAACACCTGTGCTGAATCTGTTTTCTGCGGCATACAGCACAAGCCTGAGACACTCCTCTTCGCTCCCCTCAATAGGCAGACCGCCTGCATAGGTGTAGTTGTGCAGAACCCTGTAAGGCGATTTTTTGACCTCGTTCCCTGACTTTACAAATTCAGCAGGATTAACCCATGGAAAAAGAAACTCCAGCAGATTAACAGAATAAACGCCCATCGCCTCCGACCTGTTCAGAAGTGTTTTCATGGCCTCAAAACCGCCGGGTTTAACAGGCACCTCAACAACCGTTCTGGGTATAAGATTTACAGCAGCTTCAAGGTTTCTATAGAGGTCTTCCGGCACAATGTCATCGTCATTAAATTTGAGTCCGAATCTTATCTCATCCAGCCCGGCATCAGCGAGTCGCATCAGAATATCCTCACCAGCCATATCCCCGTTTGTGTAAATTCTGACCTGAGTTCTGCTGTCTCTGTTTTTCACATGCCTGATAAATTCAGTGCATTTATCTGGAAACAGAAGCGGTTCCCCCCCTGTGATACCTGCGGACAGTAATGTTCCGCAGACGCTGCTCATACGGTCATACCTTTCCACGATATCGTTTACGCTGTCCTTCCCTGACTCATAGTCGAGCTGGTTTTTATTTGTACAAAAGTAACAATCCCTGTTGCATTTTAAAGACAAAATAAAAGTTTCCGAGCCTGCGCCGGTTCTACAGTGCAGACACGAGGGGGAGATATTGCCCCACACATAACTTTTACAGTCGTTGCGCGTTTTTACCCCCAGAGCACTGAGTCTGCTTTTCAGATTATCCGTATTATCTGAACCGCCGTCATGTTCAGATATTTCTATGCCGTAATCGGCGGTATCATTTCTGAACATTTCATAAACACCCATGTAATACTCAATTTCTTCACGTAAGCGCCTGTTTTTTATGTTTTTTACATCTTCACATTTTATTTTTCGCATCATGACCGCTTTCAATCCTGTTTTCTGATTGTTTTCAAGGGGTCTGCCCGGTTTCCCTGACAGACCCATCGCCTGTATGACTTATTTTGACATCGGCTTGAAAAGTATGGATGGATGGGTCGGAGTATCCAGCCTTGTCTTTCCGTCAGCATTGAACCTGTCCGAAGGGAATCCTTTCACAGACACCGTGCTGTCGGGATATTTTTTCTTCAGTTCATCGTATGTACCGTAATCCAGTGCCCTGACAAGGCAGGAGCTTACGCATACCGGAGGTTTCCCCTCATCAATCCTGTCAACGCAAAAGGTGCATTTCTGCATCGGATGTTCAGTGTTCCAGCCGCTTTGTGACTCAGGTTCCGTAACCGAATCGCCGTAATGTGGCGCCCCGAAAGGACATGCCTGCGCACAAGCCCCGCACCCAAGGCACTTCTGCCTGTCCACAAGAACAATTCCATCCTGCGCCCTCTTACTGATAGCGTCAGCCGGACAAACGGCAATGCAGGCGGGATGTTCGCAGTGGTTGCAGGAAAAAACCGTATTTGTCACTGTTATATCAGGGTATTTTTTCCCTTCTTCTATTGTAACTATCCTTCTGAACTGGATATTGCCGGGTTTAAGACTGTTCCAGTCCTTACATGCAATGAGGCATGTAGTGCATCCTGTACAGCGTGACTGATCAAAGTAAAAAGCATATTGCATGATATTAACCTCTGTATTTCTCAATTTTAACTCTGTTGTCAGTAGCGAGAGCCATACCTCTGGCAATTCTTGACGGACGCGCGGAAGTTGTTGAATTTACATTGCCACCGAGATCCACAGCATCCGGATATTTGAGAGGATCCTTGTCAAAATTGGTCATGCCGCCCTGACTGATCATAATGTTGCCGGGAGCCACTCGCATGGATGATCTAAGAGAAGCTCTTATTCTGCCCCTGTCGTTTGAGACGAGAACAACATCACCCTCCCTGAGACCAACAGATGCGATATCCTGCGGGTTCATTATCACAGGCATAATAATCTCTTTAGAGTGCTCATAGAGTCCGTTTTTCAGCGGCGGGTTAGAGAAGAGATCTTCATTGGTAAGATCGCCCTTCCTGTCTCTCATATACATTTCCTGAAGCAGAACATCATTGAACAGAGTCGAGTGAGACCTGTACATCATGTGGTAGGAATGGAGTGTGAAATTATATCCTTTTTTACCTCTTCCTGTAACGTCAGGGTGCTTGGTGTAACCAGTCACTTTTTTACCCTGCGCATACGCAGGAGCGGATTTGTCCTTATCACATGCGTGCCTGCCCTCTATCAAAGGGATATACATGGGTATAGGGTATACAAAGCGTCCTTTGGATGATGAGCCGTATTTTTTTGTATATATCTCAGGTGTAATCTTACGCCCTTTGCTGTCGATGCCGCCGACCAGCGCTATATCCGCGTCGATGTTGTCGTGGAATCTTGCCTCATAGTCCTCCGCCAGAGCCTGACTGTATGCTTCGATTCTTCCCGAAGGAGTAAGAAGCATGTTGCCCTGAGCAGTGGGGCTGTTTCTGAAGTCTTTCAGAGCCACCTTATTTTCCAGATTGGCCTCGGCCATGGGCAGAATACCTGACGTTGTAAGGTCTTCATAAGACGTTTTTGAATACAGACTGGGACTCTCGGACCACATGTCCTTGACAATCTGTCCTTCACTTTTAAAGTTGCTGTATTCTTTCTCTTTCCCGATTGCTTTGGCGATTTTCTTACATATTTCAAAATCGCTCATAACTTCACCGGGTTTTTTGAGAACCTCAGGCATATACAGCACTTCGTCTCCGAAGTTCCATGGAGTATGCAGAGCTTCTTTTTCAAATGTCATCGCAACGGGAAGTATTATATCCGCCTGTTTTGTGGCATGTGTCATGAAAAAATCCAGAGCCACGATAAGCTCTATTTTGCTTTTGTCCTTAATGCTGTTCATAAACCACTTGGGTTCTCCGGTCTGATTCCCGAACTTGTTACATGAGCAGTTGATGATCATTTTCGGTTCCGGCAGATGCTTTATCTGACCATCATTGTATCTTGATTTGCTGGTGCCGCCGTTTTCAAAGTAATCTCCGCAGCTGCATATCATAAAACTTTTACGGGTGTTGTTAACCGTGTTTTTGGGAGCAGTGAGGGCGCTCTCGTCATAAACGTCGTAACCCTCAGGATTACCTGTATTCACTTTGGACAGTAGCGGATTGGTCACAGTGTAATCTTTCGGAGAAGAGACACCTGCTGTTGTCTGGTTAAAGCTAAGCGGCCATCCTGTTCCTGTTCCTTGGTTTCCGAAATTTCCTGTGCTGAGACCGAGTATCAGGCTCATCATAAGCGCCTGTTCGCCTTCGTGGTTGCGCTGCCAGCCTCCGCCCTGAAGCAGGATAGTTTTTTTGGAGCCTATGCTTTCCGCCAGTTCCTTTATGGTTTTTGCAGGTACACCGCATATTTTTTCAGCCCATTCGGGTGTTTTCGGGACCTGACCGTAAATAGGGGTCTTCTTGCCGAAAAGCGGGTCCACACCGCCGGGATCGTCATGTCTGCCGTTAACATTGTATCCGATGGAATCAGGATAGACTGACGTAGCTTTGTTAAGTCCTTTTTTGACGAGAAAATTGTCATTACCAAAAATATACGCGGAAAGAGACGCGCCGGCAGGACAGTAGTAATCATCAGCGCTGACGCCTTCGGCTCTGAAACCTTCGCCTTTCGGCTCATCAAAAAATCCGAAAATTTTCGTTCTTAGAAATTCGTAATTATTTTTTGAAACTTCTGCTGAAAACTTGTCGTTTTTAAGCAGGTGATAGATCATCGCCTGCATCATCGCCACATCTGTTCCGGGAACAGGTGAAATGAACTGATCTGAAACAGCAGCAGTTTTTGAAAGGTATGAATCAACGGATATGAGTTTGGCGCCCATATCTCTTGCCTGCATTATGTACCACATTGTGTTGGAACCATATACTGTTTCCATCGGGTTAAAAGACCAGCAGATAATCTGATCAGCATGAACAAAACTCTGTCTGGATGCCGAAAAGGCTCTTTTGAATGCGGCAGAGCCAAATTTATTGGGACCGAGCACAAACCATGACGCATGTTCTATAATAGGAAAGCTGTATGTACTTCTGTATTCAACCTTTCCGCCGAGCATCTCCAGAAGCCTGTCGGCAGGGTTCTGACCTTTAAAGTGGTTCGGGTCTCCCGTGCTGTTGTGCGAATAGAAGTTTCTCGGACCGTATCCTCTGCTTTTAAGATCGTTGATTTTGTTTACTATAAACGAGATGGCAGTATCCCAGCTCACTCTTTTGAATGTGGATAGATCCCCGCGTTCTCCGGTTTGTATCATCGGATATTTGAGTCTTTCGGGTCTGTAATACCAGAGAGTTTTGCTTCTGCATCTCACACAGGAGCGGCGCTGCGGATTGTCTTCTTTTCGGTCTATAATATTGCTGTCCGGTCTTTCATCGGTAAGATGTCTTTTGATGACCCCGTTTTTAACAACAATTTTCGAGACGCAACACCCGCCGCAATTTGACGGAGATGTACCGGGAAAAATGACTTCCTTGTCGGAAAAAGCTGCCGGCTCTGCATGAGCCAGTTTATTGAATATTCCTGTAGCATTCGAAAGCGGAGCGGCAGCGGCCAGTGCCATCGAACTTTTGATGAATCCCCTACGGCTTAAACCGGAAAAATTCTTCATATTTGCCTCCTAGCAGATGATATAAAAAATAGCACTGGCTCAGTATTTTAGGCATCGTGAATAAATGGTGAATTTTTATAACAAAATCTCACCATTGATGGCTCCTACAGGTAGAAAATGTACGCTTGATAATCATAAAAGTATTAGTTATAATAAGTTATGGATAAGAATCTATTCATACATATCTACGATCACAGCATTTTTTTTAAAAAATGGCTGCGTCATACGAAAGATACTCCGATTATGGCATTTACGTCCGATTATGAAAAATCAAGGACGTCCTTCACCTATTTCCTGAAAATAGTGGAATCCGCTCTCACTGAAGATCTTGATAAACTGACAATCATGTCCATGCAATCAAATATGAAGTTTATGGAGGAGCTGAGAAGGCTCATACGCTCCCATGTCGAAAGAACCGACATAGACAGTTTTCTGATGTCTGTAAAACTGTTTAAACAGTGCCTGCTGGAGATGATAGAGGAATCATGCATAAAGGACAAATGCGGGGTCATGATTGCCGTCAGCATGGTCTTTGACGTAATTGAAATTAATATCGTTGAGATATTCCACGTCTCTGCGCTCCAGAAACTTAAAGACATTCTTTATCAGCTGTGTATGGAAAACAAAGCGGAAGGAAGCTCACCGACTCCTCTGACTTTCGAGAAACTAAGTAAACTGACTCAATCGGAATACTCTGTCTGCGAGCTTATTGTTGATAATCTCACCACCAAGGAAATTTCTGAAAAACTTAACGTCAGCACAGAAACCGTCCATACGCACAGAAAACACATCCGCAAAAAACTAAATATCCCCAGCAATCAGAATTTATACAGCTACCTGAAATATCTGATCTGACTACTGTGTTAAAAGTCTGTCCAAAATGTGCAGTTAATCGGTGTCGGTCTGTACTTCATCAAGGTTCTCCGGATTTATCAGTTGTAACCGGTTCACGGATTCCTTGTATTCAGCACCACAATATTTTCACCTCTGCTGGCGTTTATAAGTTTTTCCGCAAGCCCCACATCACCCAGAACTCTCCTGAAATAGGGCAGTTTCCTTCCCGGTGAGCCTATGACGATATGCCCCACACGGTGTTCCTCTGCAAATTTAAGAATAGTGCCGACGATATCGTCGCTTCTGTAGGTATAAACAGTCGCGCCCAGCTCCTGCGCAAGCTCAAGAGTATCCGTTAAAAGCCGCTGTGTCTTCGCGTCAATCTTTTCCGGTTTTTCTTTGGACGTTTCAACATACAGGGCATACCAGTTTCGGTTCAGCTTTCCGGCAAGGCGCGAAGCATACCTCAGCAGCATCCCGCTGTTTGGTCCTTTGGAGCTGAGGCACACCATTACCTGATCCGGGTTGGCGGTCGTCTCGTCCTTATCGGCCGCCCGCTGTCTGAAATCTATATGAGCGGCAAGCTCCCGCAGTGTAAGCTCACGCAGGTGTTCCAGATTGTTCACTCTAAAGAAATTTTCCAGCGCCGCCTCAATTTTTTCGGCGATATATACTTTACCCTCGGAAAGTCTCTGGCGCAGATCCTCCGCGGTCACGTCAACGTTTACTATCTGGTCTGCATCTGCGACGACCTTGTCAGGTATGCGTTCCTTAACCTTCACTCCGGTCAGCTTCTCTATGGTGTCGTAAAGGCTTTCTATGTGCTGAACGTTCAGTGCCGATATGACGTGTATCCCTGCCGTCCGCAGTTCCTCCACATCCTGCCAGCGTTTCGCGTGTCTGCTCCCCGGGATATTGGTATGCGCAAGCTCATCGACAACAACCGCTTCGGGACGGCGGGCAATTATCCCCGCAGTGTCCATTTCAAAAATGTCAATGCCCCTGTAGCTCATGCTTATCTGCGGAACGGTTTCAAGCCCTTCAAGAAGAGCCTCCGTCTCCTTCCGTCCGTGGGTTTCCGCATAGCCCACCACCACGTCGATGCCCTCGCTTTTGAGTTTGTGCGCCTCCTGAAGCATCTTATATGTCTTGCCGACCCCTGCGGCATATCCGAGATATATCTTCAGCCTGCCCCTCTGAGCCTGCTTTATCATCCGCAGAAAGCTGTCCGCACGTTCTCCGTTCATGTGTTACTCCATCCCGTCCAGAGCAATATTAAGCTCAAGCACATTAACGATCTTCAGATTTCCGTCGGCGTGACTGTTTATCAGCGCAATGAGTCCGTTTTTGTCCGTATTTCTTGCTTTTGCCACCCTTTCCGCCTGAAATACTGCGGAATCAAGGCTGATGTGCGGGTCAAGCCCGCTGCCTGATGCCGTCACCATGTCTGCGGGCAGCCCGCTGCCGTTTTCAGCGATTATTTTCTCAGCTCTTTCCCTTATCTCTTTGGAATAGGGTGAAAGATTGCTCCCGCCGGCTCCGGCGGCGTTATAGTCCACTGAGGATGGTCTGGGATGAAAATATCGTTCACCTTTAAAATTCTGGGCAATCAGTCTGCTGCCCACGACCCTGCCGTCTTTATATATCAGCGACCCTTCCGCCTTGTCCTTTGCCAGAAAGCCGACTGCGTAAACGGCTCCGGTGTAGAGCACACAGCATACCGCCATTGTCATAAATGCAGCTTTAACACCCTGTATTATATCACTTTTCATGTCAGTCTCCTAAAACATTCCAGTTGCCGAAAGAATCATGTCAATGACCTTTATGCCGGCGAAGGGCAGAACCACTCCTCCGAAACCGTATATCAGCAGGTTGCGTTTCAACAGCGCATCCGCTCCCATAGCCCTGAACCGCACTCCTTTTATGGCAAGGGGAATAAGCGCAGGTATCACCACGGCATTGAATATCAGAGCGGACAGAACCGCACTCTCCGGGGACGCAAGGTTCATGATGTTAAGCCCTGCCAGATGAGGCATGGCGAGAATGAACATCGCCGGGATTATCGCAAAATACTTAGCAACGTCATTTGACACGGAGAAGGTAGTAAGTGCGCCACGGGTCATAAGGAGTTGTTTGCCTATTTCAATAACCTCTATTAGTTTTGTGGGGTTATTGTCGAGATCAACCATGTTTCCCGCCTCTTTTGCCGCCTGTGTGCCGGAGTTCATAGCTACTCCGATATCAGCCTGTGCCAGAGCAGGTGCGTCGTTTGTTCCGTCGCCTATCATGGCGATAAGCCGACCGCCCTTCTGCTCTTTTCTGATATAACCCAGCTTATCTTCCGGTTTTGCCTCGGCAACAAAACCGTCAACACCCGCCTCGGCGGCTATGGCTTTCGCCGTCAGAGGGTTGTCGCCTGTAACCATTATTATGCGCAACCCCATGGCTTTAAGCCTTGCAAATCTCGACTGTATGCCGGCTTTAAGAACGTCGGACAGAGAGACCACACCGAGAATACGGTCGTTTTCCGCAACGACTATTGGCGTACAACCCGCTGAGGCAATCCTGTCGGTTATCTCTTTCAGGTCGGTAGGTATTCTGCCGCCGTTCTGCTTAACAAAGGAAACTATCGCGTCATATGCCCCTTTGCGCAGCCTGTGTCCATCAGTGTCCACTCCGCTGAGTCTGGTGTGCGCCGAAAAGCTGATTACAGCAGCGTCTGCAGGTATATCAGCCGTACTGCCGGAGAGCTGTTCCGCAAGGGCTACAATGGATTTTCCTTCCGGAGTCATGTCTCCGAACGATGCTTTCATAGCTGTTTCCGTGAGCTGTGCCTCTGTTACGCCTTTGACCGGCACGAACTGCACCGCCTGCCTGTTGCCCACTGTTATGGTGCCTGTTTTGTCCAGAAGGATGGTGTCGATATCTCCCGCCAATTCAACCGCCTTTCCGCTTTTTGCAAGGATATTCGCCGCAAGCGCTCTGTTCATTCCGGCTATGCCGATTGCAGGGAGCAGCGCGCTTATGGTGGTGGGAATCAGACACACAAGAAGAGCTGTAAGGGTGGGGATTGAAAGCTCCGCACCGAAGTATCTGCCGATTGGCAGAAGGGCGGTTGTCACCAGCAGGAAAGCCAGCGTAAGCCCGGCAAGAGTAACCGTAAGCGCAAGCTCGTTCGGTGTTTTCTGCCGCACCGCACCTTCAACGAGTGCTATCATCCTGTCCAGAAAAGATTCGCCCGCTCCGGCAGTGACAATCACCTCTATGTCGCCTGTCAGCACCTTAGTACCCGCAGTAACGCCTGATCTGTCGCCGCCGGATTCGCGGATAACGGGTGCAGATTCACCGGTTATGGCTGATTCATCAACGGACGCTATGCCTTTGTCCACCTCTCCGTCGCACGGGATAATGTCATCCGCACATACGAGCACTCTGTCGCCTACTTTAAGCTCAGACGAGCTGACCTTTTCTGATCCGCCGTCTGCCAGTCTCGTGCATACGGTGTCCTTGCGCACCTGTTTAAGACTGTCCGCGCCCGCCTTGCCTTTCGCCTCTGCAAGCGCTTCCGCAAAGTTGGCAAACACCACTGTGAGCCAGAGAATAAGCGTAACAGAGACTGCATAAACATCCGCAGATACGGCAAAAAGTGATATTGTGGATAACACTGCGCCAAGCTCTGTAACAAACATCACCGGGTTTTTTATCATCACTCTCGGCGACAGCATCTTAAAGGACTGAGCGGCGGCATATGTTACCGCCTGTTTATTGAATATTGCGGAGGAACGTGCCTCGCGTCTTTCTGTTTTCGTCATTTTAAAGCTCCTGCCATATATTCCGATACGGGACCGAGAACAGCTACGGGCATGAAAAGCAGCGCGCCTATGAAGATTATGCTTCCGAGTATCACCGCGCCGAAAAGCACGGTATCAGTGTGCAGTGTGCCGCTGGTGTCCGGCGATATCCTTTTGGCGGCGAGAGAACCCGCAGCCATTAGCGGCAGAACAATGGGAACGTAGCGGGATAAGAGCATTACGATACCCGTTGCTATGTTCCATGCCGGAGTGTTATCGCCAAGCCCTTCGAAGCCGGACCCGTTGTTTGCGGATGCAGAAGTAAACTCATAGAGTATCTCTGTGAACCCGTGCGCACCGGCATTATGAACCGTTTCAGCTCCCCACGGCATAATTGTGAACAGCGCAGTTCCGCCGAGTATGCAGAGCGGATGCACCAGAAGGGCGAGCAGCACCAGCTTCATCTCCTGAGTTTCAACCTTGCGTCCCAGATATTCCGGTGTTCTGCCCACCATCATCCCGCAGATGAAAACACCGGTCAGGATGTATATAAGCATATTTATCATTCCCACACCCACCCCGCCGAAGGTTTCGTTAAGCCACATGCCTGTCAGCGGAACAAGTCCCGTCAGCGGGTTAAGGCTGTCGTGCATGTTATTCACTGAACCGTTGCTGGTGGATGTTGTGAGCACAGCCCAGAGAGGCGCGGCGGACTTTCCTAATCTGAGCTCCTTGCCCTCAAGGTTGGAAGACGTCTGAACGTCAAGCCCTGCAAGTGCTCCCGTGGGTGCCGACTCAAAGTATGCGGCGAAGGACAGCTTCATCACCAGAAGCAGAAGCATCACGCCGAAGATGACAGCAGCATGACGCATCTTTCCTGTGAGCCTTCCGAACATCCACACACAGGACATAGGAATTATGATTATGCTCATACTCTCTATGATATTTGACCAGAAGTTCGGATTCTCAAACGGGTGTGCGGAGTTCGGACCGAAAAAGCCGCCGCCGTTCGACCCCAGCTGTTTTATGGCTATAAACGCCGCCGCGGGACCTCTTGAGATACTTTGCAGAGCACCTTCAAGAGTATGCGCCTCCACAGCACCCCCGAAAGTCATCGGAACGCCTGTGAATATCAGCATTACGGCGACCACGAACGAAACCGGCAGAAGGATATAGAACGTTGCGCGCATCATATCCTTATAGAAATTGCCGAATCCTTTGCCGCCCAATCCTCTTGCGATGGCGGTTAGAACCGCAATGCCCGTCGCAGCAGACACGAACTGTAACCACATCAGGGCAAAAAGCTGTGAAAAATAGCTCATGGACACTTCGCCGGAATAGTGCTGAAGGTTGGTGTTGGTGGTGAACGAAGCGGCGGTGTTAAATATAAGGTCTGCCGTCAGAGCGCCTTTGCTGTCGGGATTTAGAGGGAGATACTGCTGAAAGGCAAGCACGGCGAAACTGACGGCAAACATGATGACATTGAAGACGGCAAACTGTTTAAGATAGCTTTGCCATGTGCCTTGCTCACTGCTGTCCATAATATATGTCATGTATCTGCCGAGAAACCACGACAGAACCGCAGATATGCCTATTATTAATGTTACGAATACCATCTTAAATCTCCTTACAGTTTTTCAGGGAATAGCAGGGCATAAACCAGATATGCACCGCAACCTATGACAAAAATTGAAGCAAGCCAGATCATTTGCTTTCCTCCTTATATACCGGAATTGTGAATCTGAACTGAGAACCGGAACCTTCGCGGCTGACCACGGAAACCTGACCGCCGTGGGACTGCACTATCTCTCTTACGATGGCAAGCCCAAGCCCTGTTCCGCTGTTGCCCTCCTGTCCGGGCACTCGGTAAAAACGGTCAAAAATATGCTCAAGATGCTCCGGCGCAATGCCTTTGCCTGTATCGGTCACGGAAAAACAGACATAATCGCCGTCATGCGCTGCATCAATCGTTATTTCACCGCCTGCCGTAGTGAAACGGAACGCGTTGTTTATAAGGTTTGAAAAAACATGCGCTACAGCTTCTCTGTCCGCCAGCACTTCCGGCAGATCGTGCGCCTCTTTGCAGATCAGTCGCAGCCCTCTGTCCATAGCGTCGGCTTCATAGGCATCTTTTGCATCCGCCATCAGAAGCCCTGCGGAATAGACAGCTACGGCGTTTTTCTTCCCTTCCGCCGCGTCTATGGCTATCAGACTGTCAATTATCGACGAAAGTTTATCGCTGCCGTCGCGCGCTTCGAGCAGAAGCTCGGTCTGTTTTTCGTTGAGACCGCCTACGCGCTCCTCAAGAAGAAGATGAACCGCCATCCTGACCGATGTCAGCGGCGTTTTCAGCTGGTGGGACACTGTTGCGGCAACGCTCTTTTTCAGCTCCATCTGCTCGTTCACCTGTGTCACATCTTTCAGGATCAGGGCGGCGGACGTCATTTTTTTGTCCGCTCTGCCGAGGGGGATGGGTATTATGGTCGGCTGAAAGAAATATTCAGATCCGTCTATAAAATGCTGAATATATCCGTCATGGGTCTGCTGCTTGTGCTCTATCAGGCACTGCTCGAACAGCTTATCCGCCCAGTCCAGTCCGAGGTTTCCGATATCTTCGCCGGGTCTGAAGCCGAAATTTTTCTCTGCGGTTTCGCTGGCGGATTTTATGGTGCCGTTGGTGTTGATTACAACGATGGCTTCCGGCAGCACCTTCAGCATGTCGTCGGCAGAACGTTCCGCTGTGGCAACCTTTGCCATATCCAGCTTTTTCACCGCACGCAGCGCATATGCCATTTCATTGAACGACTCTGAAAGCTGACCTATCTCGTCTTTTGAGCCGACTTCAAGCACAAGGTTGAGATTTCCCTCTTTTATGTGTCTGGTAGACTCTATCAGCCGCCTGATGGGGCGCAATATCCATTTGTGAGTGAGCATTGAGAATAAGGCGGCGATTATGAACGACGCCGCAATCGCGGCTATTGTCCGCTTGAAAACAGTTTCCGAAAGCTCGGATGCCGTTCTGCCCGCCTGAACCATATGCGCCTGATTCATATCCAGAATCTTCTGAGCGTTGCTTTTTATCTCATAAAATAGCGGATAGAGTTTTTTGTGGTACATCTCCCGCTTCGTATCAGGCGGCACGGCGTTTTCCGTCATACTTCCGAGACTGGAAGAGTATTCCGAAAACAATACAGCTATCCTGTCCGCCACGGCTTTTTCACCGGGTAATGTAATGTTGCTCTCCTCTATCCGCAAAGCATCGCGGAATTTGTCAATGTTCTCATTGATGAGCCTGCGCCCTTCCTCTGCGTTTCCTGTCAGCATGAAAAGCAACCCGCTGTCTATCCTTTCCAGAGACTCCTTCATCTGCTGGCTCGCAGTCACACTGCGGTAGTTCTCTTTCAGAATCGTATCCACAGCCCCGCCGAGCCTTCCCACATTGAAAAGCGTGAAAATACCCGACAAAAGAATGATCATCAAAAGCCCGCCGAAGCCGAGCATCAGTTTTTGTCTGATTCCAATCATGGCATCCTCCGCCTTTGTTTAAAGCATAATGGATGCCAGAGAATAAGTTATTGATATTTAAGATTTATGAGTGAATAGGTATTGCATTATGCAAGATTAACGGGTCAGACCGCATTGCAAATTGCAAGGTTTTCAGATACCGTATTGTTTCCTTTTACGCCATAGAGTCGCCTGATCTATGCCGAGTATCTCTGCGGCTTCCTGTAAAGATGCTGCGGACGCGACAATTCCTCTGATATGTTTTTCCTCGATGGTCTCAAGGGAAACTCTGTCCCCGACGGCGATTTCCTGATTCTGCTTTCGGCTTACGAACGGAAAACACTCCGCCCCGACGGTTTCCGAATGGCACATGATAGCCGCCCTCTCTATGACATTTCGCATCTCGCGAAGGTTTCCTCTCCATTTGTATGATTTCAGAAGAGCTTCCGCTTCTGGCGAAAATCCTTTGAAAAACCTGTGATTCTGAGCACCGAAAAAGCGGAGCATGTCCAGAGCAAGAGGAATTATGTCCTCCGTGCGCTCCGATAGGGAAGGCATATCGAGCTGAATCACGTTCAGCCTGTAATAAAGGTCTTCACGGAATCGGCCCTGCCGGATAGCTTCTTCAAGGTCGGCGTTGGTCGCAGAGATTATGCGGACATCGGCGTGTCTGGTCTTCTGGTCGCCAAGACGTTCGTATTCCCTGTCCTGCAAAAAGCGCAGAAGTTTCGGCTGAATGGACATGGGGAGCTCGCCTATCTCATCCAGAAAAAGAGTTCCGCCCTCACATGCGGCAATCCGTCCTGCATTTTCCCGGACAGCTCCGGTGAAAGCACCTTTAACATGACCGAAAAGCTCGCTTTCAAGAAGTTCCGCAGAAAGAGAAGGGCATGAAACAACTGCCAGAGGTTTGCCGGAACGTTTGCTCCACGAGTGTATGGCTTTCGCCAGAACTGTTTTGCCCGTGCCGTTCCCGCCCCTTATAAGGATGGTGGCGTCTGTTGGCGCAACCTGTTTTGCAGTATCAAGAACCTGCTTCATAACAGGATTGCCCGTGGCAAAAGTCGCTTCCGGACGGAGCTTTGCCAGATCATCTTTAAGACGTGAGATGTCCTCTTCCATCCTGCGGACGGAGGATATCCTCTCTGTCACGATATCAACCTGCTCCGGTGTGAAAGGCTTAGGCAGATAATCAACCGCGCCAAGCCGCATAGCCTGAACAGCGGTGTCCACTGTGGCATATGCTGTGATAACGACTATCTTCATCTGCGGGCAGGTTTTCAAAAAAGCAGGAATAAGCTCCATTCCGTTATCGGTCCCAAGCCGCAGGTCAATAAATGCAGTGTCATATACCTGCCTGTCAGCCTCAGCCAGAGCATCTTTGATATTTGAAACACCTTTAACGGCGTGCCCTCTGGATTCCAGACATATTGAAAGCATTTTTCTGATTCCGGCTTCGTCGTCTACAACTAGAACTTTCAGCATTAAATACCCTTGCCAGACATATTATTCTGCATATCATAACGCCGCTTTGTTCCAAACCGCAACAGTCTTTGTATGGAAACAGAAATAACAGTATTGAATAAATGAAAACACCTGAATGACCATATCGGTAGAATATACTGTGAACATTACGGCAGTATAATAAGGATATGGACGCATAGAAAATGGAAGTCATGTAATAATAACTCTGCGTTCCATACAAAAAAAAAGCACCCTTTCGGGTGCATTTCTTATGTCTATTCTATCAGGTGGGATAGAACGAAATCACCGGTTGTTACTCGTCTTTGCTGACTTTAGCAGTTATATCCAAAACAGAACCGTCACCCATATAGCTGAACACGGCAGAAGTGTTCTGCGCGCCTGTGGTTATAACAACAAAGGTGCGCTCTGCTTCATCGTATTCATTGTTTTCGTCTATCCATGTTCCTGAGTTCACATAGCACTTACCGCCGGCGGTATCTCTGTGCGTAGGAACGTGTGTATGTCCGAAAACTACCACATCAACGTTCTCGTCCGGATTTTCAAGATAGTTTGTTTTCGCTCTGGTATAGTACGCTTCATAATTAACAGCTCCGGAAACCGCCTCAATAAAGGCGATTGGAACTTTCACTTTATTCAATGTCTGACGCTGCGCCCATGAGCGCTGAATGTGTTTGTACAGAACGGGTGCGGTGATGGTTCCGTCCGATTCCTGCGCCGGGTAGAAGTCCAGATAGGTGTAAGCATCATTAAAGCCGCTGATATGCATATTGAAAATCTTCTGGTCAAGGCTTTCATAAGGCGTCATCTTTGCGGATACGCTGCTGAGTACCCTGTAATACAGATAAGCGCCGTACTGGTCTATGTCAGTTTGACTGGGGATAACTGTCACGACAGGGAGTTCTTTTGCAACTACCGGTTTTCCCTCAAGAACCCATGTAGCGGCATATCGGGCATAGAAATATCCCGCAGGCAGGATGGTGTCGTCATTTCCACAGAGTTCCGCATTCGTAATGGTATCCGGTGCGGAGAACACGTCATAACGGTGTCCGTGCTCAATAACGATCTCATTTCTGTCACCTGTATAGTAAGCTCCAAGCCCTTTTACATCTCTTGCCTGAACAAGCTGGGGGATAGCTTTTTGTAGCACTTCCGCCTCCAGTGTCAGGTCATGGTTACCGGGAACGTATACCAGTTTTATCCCGCTGGCTATAACGTTGTTCAGGGCGTTGAAAACTTCCTGGTTGTTCGCTATAACATCCTGATAGAATTTGTTCTGGTCTGTGTAGGAAGGGTAATATACGGGCAGGAACCATTCGTCCAGAAAGTCTCCTGCGATAACCAGCTCACGCACGTCAGAGGTACATTGGATACGTTGCAGAAACTTGATAAGATATGGACGATTTTCAAAGGTTTCAGTATATCTGTCGTCAATGCCGAGGTGGATGTCACTGATAACAACTATCTTGTCTCTCTTTTCTCCGGCATCCCACAAAGGTTCCTCGCCGGATCCTGATCCGAATATATCAGAGGAACAGCCTGAAGTGTTCATTGCCACAAAACACATACCTGCGCCTGTGCCGAGAGTTTTTATAAAACTTCTTCTGGAAAATTTCATATAAGACCTCCAAAACCAGATGTTAGCTTAATAATCGCATTAGTTCCGAGGATATATCGAAAAGAAGAAAAAATGAGCATTTGCACTTAAAAGACTCATTTTTACACTTAAAAAATATTTTCAGACCAAGAGGCGCACCTGAAAAACGCCGTTTTCGACTTTATACAGCAGTTCGCCATCATATTTTTTGGCAAACGCTATGACACTCTTGCTGCCGATGCCGTGCCCTTCACTGCCGGCGACAGGATACCCGTTTTCATCCAGTAATACATCCGCTGAACAGGGGTTTTCCATTTCAAGAAACAGACGTCCCGCACTCCGGCAAACGAAACGGATATACGGGGCAATATTGTACGGAAGTTTTTCGCATGAATGGATTGCGTTTTCCAGCAGGTTTGAAACCACCATGGAAAGCTCCAGTGCATCTATTGACAATCCCGCAGGTATCTCCAGCGATATTTCCGTCCGTATACCGTACTGTTCCGCCATGCCTGCATAATGGCTGACGGCAGCGTTCACCGCGGGGTTCTCGCAATAGACCCTGCTGGTCTTCGGCGTGGTCTGATTCTGATTCTGCAAAAGAGCGGATGCCTCTTGCGTCTGCCCCTGTTCCAGAAGTTCCAGAAGCACGTTGTTGAAATGCCTGCGGTCATGTGCCGTGCGGCTGTTCTGTGCCGAAACCTCTTCCATAAGTTTCAGTCTCTCCGACATACCGTCCGCAGCAAGTTGAAGAAATTCACGCTCCGCCTGTATGGACTGATTCTCCTCGCGCATTTCATACTGCTTCGTAATCGTTTTTAGCGAGTGGATAATGGTAACATACACGGATAACCCGAGAAGAATTAGCAGAAACAGCTGGATGTAATTGTTAATAAGCGTTTCTCTGATATCGCCGCCGAAAAAAAATCCAATAAAACATGCAAAAAGCAAAACGATAGGTAAAATGTAGATGTGCCAGTAATCCAGCACTTTCCGGTAAAGTTCAGAAACCCATTTACGGAACACAAAAATAACAATCGAAAACATCACCAGCCGCAAAAATGTGTGCCCGTATTTGGGATAAGGCAAAAACCGGCTTAACGTATAGCTCAGAAACACGATGGAGGCGTGCAGATTCAGCATCGTGATGTAGCTGAAACACCACTGCATAATCTTATCGGTGAAAAGAGGCTTCATGACAATCCCGATAACCAGCAGCATCGTGAGATCAACATAAAATACCCCGGTGTAATCCCCCAATCGGTAAAAGTAATAGTTCATGATGACGTTACCGATGAGCAGAACCGCCGTTACAATAATATATATAGCTCTGCTCTTATATTTCGGCATAGCCATGGTGGAAAGCAGTAAAATAAGCATTACATCGGTGACAACCGCCCTCAGCAGGTCGGGAAAATATTTCATCATAAATTTTTACCTTTCGCCATAAGGTAATCCATATATGCATCCCTAACTGCGGGGTATCTTTTTGCCGCAATAGAGACGAATTTACCTCCGCAAAGCGTGAAACTGTCCCTGTTGAAACGCTCCACCCTGCGCATGTTTACTATGAATGAGTTATGACACTGCAAAAAGTGTCTGTTTTGCAGGATAAGTGCGCAGTATTCCGAAAAATTCTCCCTGAAAGTACGGCTGAAAACCTCTTCGCCGTTCGCGAGGCTGAATACAACAGCGTGGCTGCGGTATTCGCAGCAGGCTATGTTCGAAAGTTTAACAACCCGCAGACTGTCTGCGGTCTTGACGGTAAAAGTCTGCTCATCGGCAATATGCGCTCTTGAAACGGCAAGCGTCAGCGTATCGAAAAGCTGCTGTCTGGCGACGGGTTTTATTAGATAGTTCACCGGATTTGCCGCATATGCCTGCAAGGCAAACTGAGGCTCGGTGGTGGCATATATTATCTGTGCCTCACGGTCGAGACGGCGGATATCTTTCCCCAGCTCCAGACCGCTGACCATAGGCATTACGATATCCAGTATGTAAAGGTGAAAGCTCTCCGTTTCAATTGCCGTCAGCAACTCATCCGGATGGGAAAATCCAGCAACTTCCGCGTCAATCCCGTTCAGAGACAGGTATTGTTCTGTCATGCGGACAAGCCCGCACAAATCATCCGGCATATCATCGCAGATCGCAATACGAATCATCCGCTCACTCCGCTTTAAAATTCAAATCAAGCTATCACATTTATAATATTGCAATACATGATTCAAAATAGCAACGATTAAACTCTCTGTCAAAACAGTTGATACGGGATACGAAAAAAAAGCAGGACCAACAATATCAGGTATCAAATCAGGTAATTACCCTGATTAGTTTAAATAAATAACTTTCATTTATAAAGATTTAATATAATCCGCACCGGAATTTTAAATACATATGCAACTACTTAATAATAAAATACGGAGGGTTCAGAATGAAATACTTAATCAGAGTATTGGCGGTGTTATTGATAGCTTCCGGCATAGTTGCCTGTGGAAGCGACGGTTCCGATGGTGTCGATGGCGTAAACGGAGCGGACGGCAGCAACGGAACAGATGGGACGAACGGAACAAACGGGGCTGGTCAGGTCATCGGTCTGAGTCAGACCGGACGCTACTCATCCGGCGTATTTAACGCAAGCGCGGCTGAGATCGTGGCGTACGACAAATTGAACAACAGAACATATGTCGTAAATGCAAATTCAGGACGCGTTGATGTTCTGAACAGTGCAACTCTAGCGAATGTTACCTTAATCACAAGTATTTCTGTTGCCAACGACTTAGTGACCGCCGGAGCTGCCGCAAGCACCTCCGTTGTCGGTGCTGCAAACAGTGTGGCTGTCAACGGAAATATCATGGCTGTGGCTGTGGAAGCCGAACCGAAAACCAACAACGGCTGGGTAGTTTTTTATAACACGGCAAATAACAGCTTTTTAAGAGCTGTCCAGACAGGTGCACTTCCGGATATGCTCACATTCACACCTGACGGCAGCAGAGTTGTCGTTGCCAACGAGGGCGAACCGGACGATGGATATGTGAATGACCCCGAGGGCAGCGTAAGCGTTATTAAGGTTTCAGACTACAGCGTTGTCAACGTCGGTTTCACAGATTTTAACACAGGCGGCACGCGCAATTCTGAGCTTCCTGTCAATAAAATGGTAATCGACGGTTTTAACGCCACCGTGGCGGAAAGTCTTGAGCCTGAATACGTTGCCGTGAGCGCGGACAGCGCAAAGGCATATGTGACACTTCAGGAGAACAACGCCATTGCAGTGATAAACCTGAACAACAATACTGTTGAAAAAATATTCGGTCTCGGATTCAAAGACCATTCAATCCCCGGCAACGAGCTTGACGCAAGCCAGAAGGATGGAGTGAACATAAAAAACTGGCCTGTAATGGGAATTTATATGCCGGACACAATAGGTATCTACACTTTTAACGGTAAAACATATCTGGTTACAGCCAACGAAGGGGACTCACGCGCTGACTGGCTGAAAGACATCACCGATCAGGCGGCATGTGAGGCAGCCGGATACTTCTTCTCAACAGACGATACCGAATGTATTGATGAATTTTCTGCAAAGGACTACTACGACAGCGACAACGTAACCCTTGTCAATGCTGACGGAGACCCTTTCATAACAGACAGCACTGGCACGGCTGTTCACGGCGGATTCGGCGGCGACAACGGACTGTATCGCCTGAAATTCTCATATTTCATGACAAAAAAGATGAACAACGGTACGGAATTTGAAAAGCTCTATTCATACGGCGGGCGTTCATTCTCCATCTGGGATGCGGAAACAGGTATGCTCGTTTATGACTCCGGCAACGATTTCGAGCGTATCACCGCCAATATTTACGGTGCCGACTTCAACAACGACAACACCGTTAACGCGGGCGACGATCGCAGCGACAACAAAGGACCTGAACCGGAGGCACTCGCCATAGGCGTTATAAACGGTCACACCTATGCTTTCATAGGTCTTGAGCGCATGGGCGGCATCATGGTTTATGACGTTTCCAATCCCTACGCTCCTAAATACGTTCAGTATATAAACAACCGCAACGTATCCGTCAGTTTCAACGCGAGCAACTTTGGAGAGGCGGGAGATCTGGGTCCCGAAGGTTTTGCATTCGTATCGGCGGCAAACAGCGCCACAGGAGTTCCCATGCTGATAGCAGGCAACGAGGTAAGCGGAACCACCACATTTTATTCGATACTTTCAACAGCTCTTTCTCAATAACATCTTTCATGGCAGGGGTTTCACGCCCCTGCCTTTTCTATTTAATCTTATGTCAGTGTCCGCCAGAGGAATCCGGTCCCACCCTGACCTTTTTCGGTCTTGCCAGCCAGACAACGCCTATCAGACATAAAATGAGTATCCCCGAAATCTTAAACATCTCAGTCGTAGAAAATATGTAAGACTGCCTGTTTATCTCGTTCTCTATCATGGCGTATGCCCGCGATCCGGTGATATGCACGGCGGAAAGGGTGTCCAGAGTGTGCTGCCATACGGGCGAATATGAGTTTATCTCCTCTGTCAGCCGTGCATGATGCATGGCTGCCCTGTTCTCCCATATGGTTGTGCCCACGGATGCGCTGAAAGCACCCATCATTATACGGGCAAAGTTGATAAGTCCGGAAGCCGCACCCACTCTATCGTGCGCCAGACCAGCCACAGCCATTGCGTTCAGCGGGGTCATGAACGCCGCCATGCCGATACCCTGAAACAGGTGGTTAAAGGCTATAGACTTTGCGTCCACGTCCGGAGAAAAACCGCTGCGCATAAAAAACGCCGCGGAAAAGAATGTAAATGCGAAGGTGACGAACAATCTGGGATCATATTTCGATATACCTTTCCCCACAAAAGGAGAGAGGATTATGGCGAATATGCCGAACGCCGCGGTGACAAGCCCTGCCCATGTGGCGGTGTACCCCATATATTTCTGCAACCAGAGCGGAACGAGGACGATGTTCATAAAGAATACGCCGTAGCCGAGGCTGAGTGTCATTGTGCTCACAGTGAAATTTCGTATCTTAAACAGCGAAAGGTCTATAATGGGGTGCTTCTCTGTAAGCTCCCAGACAAGGAAATATGAGAAAGCCACAACGGAAACCACGCCAAGAACAACTATGAAAGGCGAACTGAACCAGTCAAGTTCCTTTCCCTTGTCCAGCATTATCTGGAAACAACCCACCCATGTTATAAGCAGTGCCAGCCCCACTTTGTCCACAGGCAGTTTTCGCGTCAGCGATTCCCTGTCGCCTATGACAATGAGCGAAACGATGAGAGACACTATGCCGATGGGGATGTTTACATAAAATATCCACGGCCATGATATGTTGTCCGTTAGCCACCCGCCAAGGATAGGACCCGCTATAGGCGCGACAGTAACCGTCATTGACCAGAGCGCTATCGCCATTCCCGCTTTCTCTCTTGGGTAGCACTGCAAAAGCAGCGACATCGAAAGGGGTATGACGGGACCTGCAACGAACCCCTGCATTATTCTGAAACCTATGAGCGATTCTATATTCCATGCCATGCCGCACAGAAAAGAAGACAGAATGAACAGCATCACCGACCAGACAAACAGCTTTATCTGTCCAAGACGCTGTATAAGCCAGCCTGTCAGCGGGACTGCCACCGCGTTTGCAACGGCAAAAAAGGTTATAACCCACGTTCCCTGACTGGTGCTCACTCCAAGGTCCCCCGATATGGCAGGTATGGACACGTTTGCGATGGTGGTATCTATTACTATCATCAGCGTCGCCAGCGAAAGCGACACTGTGGCAAAAAAAAGCTTCGCCCCTGCGAGCGGCACAGGAGGAGCCGGTCTATTTTCCTGCATGAGCTTCTCCCTGCATATCAGCGGTTTCCGGCTATGATTCCAGCAACGATCGCATCAGCCTCTTTTTTCCATGTGTTGTAGGGAGCGGAGGCGGACACATCCTTGACCGATACCCTGTCTGTAAGTCTTTTGCCGCCATTGTCTCTGACATTGACCTTCGCTTCCATAGAAAGCCCTATCTGAAGCGGGTTATCCGTGATTTCCTTTTTATCCAGAACAACACGAACCGCGAGCCTCTGAACCACTTTTATCCAGTTTCCGGTGGCATTCTGTGCCGGCAGAAGGGAAAAAGCTGAACCTGTCCCCGCGGAAAAGCCCTGTATCACGCCGTGATATTTTATCCTTTTGCCCAGAAGGTCGCTGAAAAGCTCTACAGGCTGTCCGATGCGCATATTTCTGAGCTGGGTCTCTTTAAAGTTAGCGTCCACCCATATCTGGCTGAGAGGAACCAGCGCCATAAGGGGTGCTCCGGTGTTAATCCACTGCCCCTTCTGAACGCTGCGTCTGGCAACGTATCCGTCCTCCGGCGCAACAATGTCGGTTCTTTTCAGCGCCAGATAGCTTGCGCGCACCTGCGCCGCAGCCTTTTCAACGTCCGGGTGTCTGTCCGCAACAGTCTTGTCAGTGAGGCTTCTGCTGGTTTTAAGCTGCTCTTTAGCCTCGTTCAGCGCCTGCTCCGCAAGTCTCACAGCCTCCGCCGCGTGGTCTATCTCCTCCTGTGCTATGGCTCCGGTGCCCTCAAGGACGGCCCTGCGCGCCAGATCGTTCTTAGCCTTAGCCAGAGAGGTTTCACGCTGTCTGACAACGGTTTCCAGCCTGCTGTCGGAGGTATAAAGGGTCTTCACCTGTCTCACTGTGCGGGCAAGCTCCGCCTCCGCCTGTTCAAGAGCGTTTTCAGCATCCGATCTGTCCAGCCGCACAAGAACAGTGCCTGTCTTTACAAAATCTGTATCGTTAACCAGCACCTCGGTAACGGAGCCGGATGTCAGCGGTGTAATCTGTATTATATTCCCGGAAACATATGCGTTGTCCGTGGTTATGCTGTATCTTCCCGCACTGAACCAGTATAGTGCGTATGCCGCGCCCGCCAGAACGAAAATTCCGGTGAGCATTATCATGTATTTTATGCGCCCGCTGCCCTTCTCTTTATCACTCATGGTTTTTCTCCTTATCTGCTTTTATCTCCGTGCTGAAACCCCCGCCCAGCGCCCTGCTCATGGAGACGGAAAGCTCCGTCTGTCTTGATTCCAGAGAAACAACGGCGGTTTTCGCATTCAGTACGCCAAGCTCTGTATTAAGAATCGGCAGCGCACTTCCTAACCCGTTCCTATAGTTCAGTTCCGCCAGCCTCTTTGCATTTTCAAGACTTGCAACTGCGTTTTCTCTGTCCGCCAGCTGTTTTCTGTTCTCAATACCTGAAACGGCAATATCCGCAACTTCCTGAACAGCGTTCAGTATCAGAGTGTTATATCGTTCCACCGCCTCGTCGTACTCCGCGTTTTTCATCGCCAGTCTGCTTTTCAGCATCCCGCCGTCAAAAATGGGCAATGTCACAGCGGGACCTATGCCGAAAGTGCCGCTGCCGGATTTCAGCAGATTATTAAGCCCTATGGAGCGCAGCCCGGCAAAGGCATTGAGGTTAACGTTTGGATAGAAATCCGCCTTAGCCGAATCTATGCGTTTCAGCATTGACTCAATACGCCATTTCTGGGCGGTTATGTCCGGTCTTCTGCCGATTAGTTCCGCCGGAAGGTCTTCCGGCAGCCCGACAACAGTATATCGCGAAAGCATCGGACGCTGAATTTCAAGCCCGTGTTCAGCTCCTTTACCGGTCATAGTTCCAATGGAGATTTTCAGGAGTTTCTGTTCCTCCTGAAACTGTTTTATGTCAGCGCTTACAGAAAATATCGCGCTCTCCGTACTTTTTATACTCTCCTGCGAATCAAGCCCTGCGGCATAGCGTTTCTTCTGTAAATCCAGTATCCTGCCGTATCTTCCGAGCAGCTCCGTTTTCAGCGCCTCCATTTTATAAGCCCTGTCCAGACGAACATAGTCAAGCACCAGCGCGGCAACCAGTGTCAGTTTAGCCGCTTCTTTCTCGGTCTCCGCGACCCTCAAACCGCCAAGGGCTGCTTCATATTCCGCCCTGTTCTTTCCCCATAGGTCGAAATCGTATGCAGCAGTTACCTGAACACGGTTCACGGTGTCCTTTTTTCCGGCAAACTGTGGCGGATAGCTCTCATGTTTGGGAAATCGCTGATAAGTACTCGCCGCATCAACATTCACCTGAACAGAATCAGCCGACTGCGCCATTCCTGCCGCCGCCTGCGCCTGACGTATCCTCGCCTGTGCTTCGTTCAGTGTCGGATGCCCCGCCAGCGCCTCGTCAACAAGACCGTTGAGCTGGGTATCGTTCAGCTTTTCCCACCAGTTTTCCCCTACCCAATCGCCTTTTTCACCCTGAACACCCACAGAGGGAACTTTGTCCATTGCCGATTCAGTATTCAACCCTTTGTATCCGGTGCAGCCTGTAAAAAACATCAGAGAGAGTCCTAAAACTGATAAAAACTTAAAATTTTTCATATGCACATCCTAAAAAACCGCCGCCTCGACCCTCGCCCGCTCAACAGCGTGCGCAACAAACTCCTCCGCCCTTTCGGGCTGCGCGTCCACCCCCTCAATAACTATCGAGGAGAAATCATCAACACCGATAAACTTCATAAGTGTTTTCAGATAAGGCACTGAAAAATCAAATGGCGTGCCATAGTGAAAGCCGCCGCTGGCATGGATGCTGAGACATTTTTTGCCTTTGCCTCCGAGCAGCCCCACCGGTCCTTTTCCGGTATATATGAAAGTCTTACCGACGACGCATATCGTATCCAGATACATTTTGAGCTCTGCCGGGAAGCTGAGGTTCCACATAGGCGTCACAAAAACATATCTGTCGGCTTCAGCAAATTTGTCAGCAGAAGCCCATATTTTTCCGAGTTTTATCTGCTCGTTCTGTGTCAGCGATGCGAAAGCCATCCCGCAGTTCAGTTTTTCCATTCCGGAAAGAACATCCTCGTCAAACCTTTGTATCGGGTCTCTGTAGGTGTCGATGAACTCAATACGGTCGTCAGGGTTAAACTCAGCATACTTTTTAAGAAATTCATCCGCGACCGTCAGACTTCTGGACTGCCCTTTCGGTTTCAGATTACAGGTTATAAACAACAATGTTTTCACGTCTGCCTCCGATGTCATCCAGTTATTACTGCAAACCCGATGCCAGAAATAAAACCCTGCATTACAAGTATTTTTTACTTTCAAGCCTGTACGCAGCAACGAAATATCGTTATTTAAGTATCTAAATATCGTTACCTGTGTTAAAATAACGATATATCGTTACAGGGGAAAGTTATGAATGTAGACATGAATGAGTTCTTCAAAGAGGTTACAATGAGGATATGCGGCAGTCTGGACATTCAGACAGCCATGGAAAACACACACGACTACATAAAACAGATATTCCCGGTGGACAGCATATACCTGAACATTCACGACGAAAAACTGGGTGCGCTGCGCTTCATAGCGGTTGTACCGGCAAGTGATAAAAACATCAACGTTGACAGGATAATTCCGCTTGATGAAAAATTGTGGGAACTTTCGCAAACCCAGAAAACTCCGCTTATCAACGATCTGGACAATCAGCACCCCTTTATTCAGCAGATGGCTGAACGTACAAACGGGCTCGGTTCATCCTCTCTTGTTCTGCCACTTATCATTGAAGACATCAAGGTAGGGACACTCGTTTTAAGGGTTGCCGGTAACAGGCAATACACGAGGGAACATCTGCAAATGATGGATTTTGTCATCGATCCTTTCAAAATAGCCCTTGCAAACGCCCTCGCACACAAGGATATCATAAACCTCAGAGACAAGCTGATAGACGAAAACAGATTTTTACAGGATGAGCTTACGGCGAAATACCACGAAGACATAATAGGCTCAAGAAGCGGACTTAAAAACGTTATGGAGATGGTTGCGCAGGTTGCACAGAAGAACAATACCGTCCTTCTGCTGGGCGAAACAGGCGTCGGGAAAGAGATCATAGCAAACGCCATACATTATAATTCGCCGCGAAAAAACAGAGCATTCATAAAGGTCAACTGCGGCGCCATACCGGAATCACTTATAGACACAGAGCTTTTCGGACATGAGAAGGGAGCCTTCACAGGAGCCGGCTCTATGAAGCGGGGCAGGTTCGAGCGTGCGGACGGAGGGACTATCTTTCTGGACGAGATAGGCGAGCTGCCCATGCAGGCACAGGTGCGGCTTCTCAGGATATTGCAGAACCGTGAGCTTGAAAGGGTCGGCGGCACTGTGCCCATACCGCTGAACATAAGGGTTATAGCGGCTACCCACAGAAAGCTGGAGGACATGGTCGCAGACGGCAGTTTCCGCGAGGATCTGTGGTTCAGACTGAACGTCTTCCCCATATACATTCCTCCCCTGAGGCAGAGGAAAGAGGACATACCGGCACTTGCGCGCTATTTCATAGAGCAGAAGTGCAGAGACATAGGCTTCCACCAGACGCCGCCTGTGGAGATAGGCGCGCTGGACAGGCTTGTAAACTACTCGTGGCCGGGAAACGTCCGCGAGCTTCAGAATGTGATAGAGCGGGAACTGATCCGCTACAAAAGCGGACGACTGACGTTCGATTCCATTGCCGCCGACAGGCTTGAGGACAAAAAACTCTCAAGGGCGCAGCAGCCGGATTTCATTCCGGAGGAGCTGGACAGACACACCGCAATTTACATCGAACAGGTGTTGAACCACACCGGAGGAAAGATAAACGGCAGAGGCGGAGCGGCAGAGATTCTGGGACTGAAACCCAGCACACTGCGCAGCAGAATGGCGAAACTGAACATCCGCCGAAAATAAACGGGAACGTTCAGAGAATGCTTATTTTTTTGGCTTTGACAAGAGCCTCTTTTCTGGAATTCACCCTGAGTTTGGAATATATCTGTTTCAGGTGAGTATTAACCGTATGGGTACTTATCTGCGTATGGGCAGCTATCTGTTTACATGAATAACCGAGATCGGCGAGTCCCAGAATCTCAATTTCCCTTGCGGATAAAGGCTCATAATCCCGTCTGTGTGCATCTTTGAAAAAGGCGAGTATCCTTCGCGCTATCTTGGGACTGATGGGAACTTCGCCCTTTTTCATATTCTCCAGCATGGTAAGAAATTCCAGAGGGGTGGAACCTTTCAGTATATAGCCGCCAGCTCCGGCTTTGAGCGCCTCGAAAAGCGTCTCTCTGTCGTCGTGGACGGTATGTACAACCACCTCAGTGCCGATATTGTTGTCGTTTATGAATTTTATTATATCTATGCCGTTTTTTTCAGACGAGAGGTCTATATCTATTATGGAAATATCCGGCTGTGCGGTTTTAACGGTTGAAATGTAGCCGTCATAGCTGTCCACAACATCGGTGCATACGTAATCCCGCGAGGCATTTATCATTACCCGCAAAAGATTTCCGAGGTTGATATCGTCTTCGACTATAACAATTTTTGTGGGCTTGCTCATGCTCTTCCCTCAAAAGGAATAAAACACCGGATATGGGTTCCTTCCGAACCATCGATGGTAAGTTCACCACCTATAACATCTATCCTTTTGTGCATATTTTTAAAGCCTCTGCCTTTTTTGATTCCGCTGTCAAATCCGCAACCGTTGTCTTTTAAAACGATCGAAACGCCCGATACTGCGATATTAACATCTGCTCCTAAATTTTCCGCACCGGAATGTTTTACACAGTTTATAACACATTCTTTGAAAAATCTTATCAGATTTATGTATATATCAAGCGGAACCTCATTGTCTTTCATCTCTTTCGGCAGCCCGACGTTCATATCAAAATTCACCTGAGAGCCGTCCGTGAGCATATTGCCCACACTGCGCATATCAGACACCATATCTCTGAAGGTGAAGCTGCTCCGTTCGTAGGTGTTCATCATGAACCGCACCTCTTTGCAGGTGTCTGCGGCGATGCTTCGTATCTTCTCCAGAACGTCTGAATTCTGCGCTCCGGCTTCTATGGCGTTGTCGGCAATGAGACTTATCACGCTTACACTTCCGCTGATATTATCGTGGATATCGCTTATTATGGCGTTTTTCTGTTCCGCCAGTTCCCTGTCCTTCTGTGCCTGTATCAGATTGTGGTGCTCCGTAGAATCCATGATAAATACGATATACCCGTCCACGCGTCCTTCGGAACCGGACAAAAGCCTGAGTTTCGCCGAATATACTCTGTTTCCGGCAACAATCTCCTGACGGGAAAAAAGATTTCTGTTCTCCTCCAGCCTGTTCATATTCAGGCAGAGTTTTTCACTGGCGGATGCGATATTCTTTGCCCAATCCATTTCTCTGAAAACACTTTTCGCCGCCGAGTTGCACTCGATAAGCTGACCATGATTGTCATAAATCAGTATTCCCGTTTCAACCATTTCAATTATATCATTGTTCGACAGAGGAGCTATGCCGAATATAAAATATTTGTGTATAAGTATAAAATATATAATTCCTGTTATCCCTACGGAAACTGCATAGGAATCGATGGATGTAAGTCCGGCTATCTGAGGCACACCGGCGACAAGCGAAAATAACATCGTGAGCACAATCATGCCGTATTGCAGCCTGCCCGCCCTTCCCGTGTTCATAAACGCCGCGATGAACATCATAACCGATATTATCACAGGGATATAAAGCGACCAGATGTACACAGTTGAAAACCATATCCCGAACACCGGCTTCATTATAACCAGTGAGCCGGACATCCGGTAAAGCTCAACAGACTCACGAAAAATATGGAGTGATGAATCGTTCCATACGACATAAATATTTAAAACGGCGATAATTCCCAGAACGGCTGTTATCTTTGTTTTCAGGTATTTGTTTTTGGTAATCAGATATGTAAAATGGAGCCATATCAAAGGGATAGGACAGAGCGCAGAAACCTTCACATTTGCCCAGAACAGTTTTGCCTCAAGAGTGAGAGCGGATATCTGCAACAGATATGATGCGCAGTGTACCCACGCAAAAACACTATACAATGCAAAAAAACGGAGTGCGGGTTTGTCCGCACGTTTAAATGCGGCATAGACAACCCCTGAGATGAGGCTCAGAAAGAAAACCATCACATAAGAGATACTGTTAAGAGTATAGTTATGATAATCAAACATCTTCACAATATATTACAAATAATGTCAAAATAGTATAATTGATTTAAAAGAAATATTATTTTTTTCTGCGGAAACGCTAATGGAGTTTTTGACGCTGATAACACCGGACAGATCAGCCGTACGGCTTTGCGGGGTGCCCTCACTGATAATAACTATTATAAATCAAAGGTCGGCAGCAGCCTCCAGCTGACCTTATTTTTTTCCTGCAAATTTTTATCAGGTTATGAATTTTAATTCACTTCCGCAGTCTTTAATATTAAGCTGTTTATTGATTTGACTGAGGGGTGCCATGGAAGCGAATAGCAGAAAAAAATCCGGCTGGAAAAATCCGGTACTCATGAAAAGTTTTATTGCCGCTGCGGCGGTGGCGGTTGCCTGCGCGGCTTTCTTTTTATCCGGCGGGAAGGTGTTTTCGCAGGGAAAGCAGGAAGAGGCACAGAAGCCCAAAGAGAAAAAATCATACGTTGAGACAGCACCTGTAACCATGCGCAACTCTTCCGAGGCGATAACCTCCGTGGGCACGCTGATGTCCAACGAATCGGTTGTGGTCACTTCCGAAACTTCGGGAAAAATAATGTCGATAAACTTCTCCGAAGGGCAGGACGTTAATGCCGGACAAGTGCTTGTCCGCATTGATGATTCCACCCTTAAAGCGGAGCTGGACAGTGCTGTGACCGACCGCGACCTTAACGAGGCGAAATACAGACGTGCGGAAGACCTTGTTGCTTCCGGCGCAGTTTCGAAACAGGACAGAGACATAGCATACGCAGACTGGCAGCGCAGCGAAGCCGACGTTCGGTACGCAAAGGCGGCACTAGACAAGACCGTCATAAAGGCTCCCTTCTCAGGCACGGTGGGACTCCGGCAGGTGAGCGCCGGAAACTATATCCAGCCCGGCACCCGGATAGTCAACCTTGAAGACATCGCAGCTCTCAAAATTCAGTTCAGCATCCCCCAGACGGAAGTTTCACGCATAAAAGCATCACAGACCTTCACGCTCACAACAGATGCATATCCCGGCAAGACATTCACAGGAAAAATATACGCCATTGACCCGAAAATAGATGAAAAGAGCAGAAGCATGACCGTCCGCGGCATTATCAGAAATCCCGACAGAAGACTTCGCCCCGGCATGTTCGCACAGGTCAATGTGGAAACGGGGGCAAAAGAGAACGCTCTCTTCATACCGGAATCGGCGGTAATGCAGAACGCATCGGGCAAGTTCGTCTTCCTTTTCGACAACGGAACCGCTGTGCAGACCAAGGTCACAACAGGCACAAGAACCAAAGGCTGGGTGGAGGTCACATCAGGGCTTAAACCCTCTGCCACAGTCATAATCAAGGGTCAGGACAGAATAAGGGACAAAGACACGGTCACTCCCGCGGATGAAGGAAACGGGTCTGCGAAATGAAACTGTCTGAAATAACAATCCGCAAGCCCGTACTCGCTACAGTTTTAAGCCTTATCATTCTTCTCATAGGCTTTGTTGCGTACAAAGAGCTGACCGTACGGGAATATCCGAACATAGACGAACCCACCGTCTCCATCCAGACGAAATATACAGGCGCAAGCCCCGACATCATAGAGAGCAGGGTCACAAAGATAATCGAGGACCGGATATCCGGTATCGACGGCATAAAGAGCATCACCTCCCAGAGCAGGCAGGAACAGAGCAACATCACAGTTGTGTTCAACATGAACGTTGACCCCGGCGACGCAGCCGCGGATATCCGCGACAGAGTCGGCAGGGTACGCGGCTCACTGCCGGACGACATAGACGAGCCCGTCATAACAAAGGTGGAGGCGGACGCGTCCCCAATCATCTTCATGACAGTCACCAGCACGAAACATTCCCCGGCGCAGATATCGGACTACATAAGCAGATTCATTCTCAAGCGAATAGAGCTTATCGACGGTGTTGCCTCGGCGAACATATATGGTGAAAGAAGATATGCCATGCGTGTCTGGCTGGATCCGGACAGGATGGCAGCGGCTGGGGTGACAGTTGCCGATGTTAAAAACGCCGTGTCCGCACAGAACCTTGAGGTACCCGGAGGACGGGTGGAAGGCAGATCCAGAGAGTTCTCCGTACTCGCCGAAACAAGCCTTAACAAACCGGAGGAGTTCGAAAACATAGTAATAGCGGACAGGGACGGATATCTGCTGCGCATAAAAGACGTGGGGCACGTTGAGATGGGCGTTGAAGATTCGCGCTCTTTTTACAGGCTTGACGGACAGAACGCCATCGGTCTTGGCGTTGTGAAACAGAGCACGGCAAACCCGCTGAACATCTCCAAAGACCTGAAAGTCGTCGTGGAGGAGATAAACAAAACTCTGCCCGACGGCATGAAACTGCTCATAACCTACGATTCGTCGGTATTCATAGACCACTCCATCTCAAACGTTTACAGCGCTATATCAGAAGCCGTGCTTCTTGTTATCATAATAATATTCCTTTTCCTGCGCAACCTGCGCTCAACCATAATACCCCTTGTGACGATACCTGTCTCCCTTGTGGGCGCCTTTGCCATAATGTGGGGGCTTGGGTTCTCCATAAACACCCTTACGCTGCTGGCTTTCGTTCTTGCTGTGGGGCTGGTTGTTGACGATGCCATAGTTGTTCTGGAGAACATCCACAGACACATAGAAAACGGCGCAAAGCCTTTCAAAGCGGCGATTGACGGTATGAAAGAAATATCGCTGCCCATCATCGCCATGACTCTCACCCTCGCCGCGGTATACGTTCCTGTGGCTTTCACACAGGGCAGAACGGGCAAGCTGTTCACTGAGTTTGCCATAACTCTTGCGGGCGCGGTGATAGTGTCCGGTTTCGTCGCGCTGACACTCACCCCCATGATGTGCTCGAAAATGCTGAAAGAAAACCACCATAAAAACCGACTGAATCGTGCAGCGGATGCGTTTTTTGACCGCATGGACACTCTTTACGGAAGTGTCCTGAGGCTCTCCATAAAATCGTGGCTGCCCGGCATCGCAGTTATGCTGGCGGTGTTTTCACTTGGTTTCTACCTGTTGAAATCCCTTCCGTCGGAGCTTGCACCCCTTGAAGACAGAAGCGTTATCTTCGGCATCTACTCCGGACCCGACGGAGCAACGCCGGAATATTCCATGGAATCCGCAAAAAAACTTGAAAAGATATACACCACCATCCCCGAACGCACCGCAGTACAGACCCGCGTAGGCACCCCCGTTGTTGCCGACGGCAGAACCGTCATAAGGCTTAAAACATGGGACGAACGCACCAGAAGCCAGCAGGAGATAGCTGCGGAAATGGCACCAAAAATGGCGATGATTCCCGACGTGCGGGCTTTTCCCATAAATCCGCCCTCGCTGGGACTTTCCGCCACAAAGCAGCCTGTGCAGTTTGTTATAAAGACAACGGCATCATATCCGGAACTGAACAAAATCACCGACGAGTTCATCCGCGAGGTGAGCCAAAGCCCCATGCTGTCCTCTGTGCGAAGCGACCTTAAACTGAACACGCCGGAACTGAAAGTCAGCGTCGCAAGAGACAAGGCGGCGGCAATGGGGATCAGCGTAGAGGACATCAACAGAGCCATAGAAACCATGTTCAGCGGAAGCACAGTCACCCAGTTCAAGCTGGACAGCGAACAGTACGACGTTATCCTTAAAACCGAGGACTCAAGGCGCACCGTGCCGCAGGATCTGGACAGGCTTTACGTCCGCACACCCACAGGAGAGATGGTTCCCCTTTCGAACCTCGTCGAGATTAAAGAGGGCATAACCGCACAGTCCCTCAACCACTTCGACAGGACACGCGCCGCCGTGATCAGCGCCGGACTGAATTCCGGATATTCTCTGGGTGAAGCCCTGAACTATCTCAACAGTACAGCGCAGAAGATGCTGCCGGAAAATTATACAATCGACTACGACGGCGAATCCAGAGAATACCGTGAATCAAGCGGCGGTCTCGTCTTCACATTCATACTCGCCATCCTGTTCATATACCTGATGCTCTCCGCACAGTTCGAGAGCTTCATAGACCCGTTCATCATCATGCTCACGGTGCCGCTCTCAATGACCGGCGCGCTCCTTGCGCTGAAACTGACAGGCAATACTCTGAACATCTACAGCCAGATAGGACTTATCACCCTCATAGGGCTGATAACGAAACACGGTATCCTCATAGTTGAGTTCGCAAACCAGCTCCAGCTTACGGGGCTTTCAAAAACCGAGGCTGTGGTCAAAGCAGCAACACTGCGTCTTCGCCCTATCCTCATGACCACATCCGCAATGGTTCTGGGTTCAATCCCACTCGCCTTCGCAACAGGTGCGGGAGCTGAAAGCCGTCACCAGCTCGGCTGGGTTATCGTGGGCGGTCTGCTTCTGGGAACGTTGCTTACTCTTCTGATAGTTCCTTTGGCATATAAGATACTCGCCACTGTCAAAAGACCGGATGAGACAGAAAGTATTTAGTATTTAAATCATTATGATTATCGGCTATAATCTTTCAGGGGAACGATATGGCACATCACACCGCAAAACATGGCTACAGCAGCCTTGCCGAAAGGCTGAACAGATTTCCGCTGGGCGCTCCGGCATCGGAAAGCCTTTTTAAGATACTGTCGGTACTCATGACGGAAAAAGAGGCGGCGCTCATAGCGCAGCTTCCCATAAAACCCTTTAAGGCGGAGGACGCGGCGAAGATATGGAAAGTGAGTGCCCTTGAGGCGCGCAAACAACTGGATGCGTTCTGCGACAAGGTGCTCCTTCTGGACATAATTGAAAACGGTCAGATGACCTACGTTCTGCCGCCCCCAATGGCGGGCTTCTTCGAATTTTCAATGATGCGCACCCGCGGCGACATAAATCAGGAACTCCTCGCACAGTTATACTACCAGTATATGAACGTTGAGGAGGACTTCATAAAGAACCTCTTCGTCGGCGGAGAAACCCAGCTTGGGCGAACCTTCGTAAACGAACAGGTGCTCTCCGAAGACAACAACCTCTACGTTCTGGACTATGAACGCGCAACGGAGGTCATAAAGACCGCAAGCCATATCGGCGTCAGCATGTGCTACTGCCGCCACAAGATGCAGCACATGGGCAAAGCCTGTGACGCGCCCATGGATATCTGTATGACGTTCAATACGGTGGGCAGCTCGCTCATCCGCCACGGATACGCTCGGCAGATAGACGTTTCAGAATGTACGGATCTGCTGGCACAGGCATACGAACACAACCTTGTGCAGTTCGGCGAAAACAGCAAACGGGAGGTCAGCTTCATCTGCAACTGCTGCGGATGCTGCTGCGAGGCGCTCATAGCCGCCCGCAAATTCGCCATTATGAACCCAGTCCACACGTCAAACTTTCTGCCTGAAATTGAAGCTGAGAAATGTACCGGATGCGGCAAATGCGCTGAACTCTGCCCCGTTGAGGCGATGGGGATGGTCTCCGCAAACGATCCGCACAAGCCTAAGAAAAAGCTGGCAAAACTGAATGAAGACACCTGCCTCGGCTGCGGAGTATGTCTGCGCGGATGTAAAACCGACGCTTTGAAGCTGAAATCCCGTGAAAAACGGGTGATAACGCCGGAAACAGGCGTTCACAAGGTCGTTATGATGGCTGTGGAGCGCGGGAAACTACAGGATCTGATATTCGACAACAGAGCGCTTCTGTCACACAGGGCGATGGCTGCCGTCATAGGCGCCATACTGAAACTGCCGCCGGTCAAACGCTATATGGCGAGCGAACAGGTGAAGTCCAGATATCTGCTGAAACTGATAGAGAAAGCAGGACAGTGACCGTCAGCGGAAACTGAGTTCGTCCACCCAGACTTTAGCTTCGGTTATCTCTTTGTTTTTATGTTTCGGGAAGATGAAACCGCTCATCTTCACCATGTCCGGCGAAAACTTTTTATCGCCGAAATTCATTTTCGAGTTGGGGTTTATACCCTTGCTCAGTGTAAGTTCGTCCAGATTAAGGGTATATTCGCGCCACTCCGTAGTGAGCCAGAACGTACCTGACCATCTGTCAAAATATTCGGAACGACCGTCCTCATCCTCATCATCTACAAAGAAAACACCTGTCATAGGTCTGTCCGCCTTTGCCCAGAAGTTCACCTGAGTGAAGCCGGAAAGATCTCTTTTCATCTTGTTCAGAATTACCGAAGTGTCTGTTATGTCGCGGTCTTTCACTGTCACCATTATGCTTGTGGATGTTCCTTTTGCCCCTGTGGTAGTGTCAAGAACGGTTCTGCCTGTGAAATTCTGCACGTCGCCTAAAACCCATCCCTTTGTTTCCGAAGATTCGAAATCGCCATAGTCAGAGGAGGTTGAGCGAATGTCTCTCGTGTCAGCCACTTTCGAACAGAGGGTGCTTTCTCTGGCGACACCCAGAATTTTTGAGGTTGCCGTATCTATCACTCTTATATCGAAAACACAGTTGAAGCCGGATTTCGTCATATCGCCCGTAAGCATAAGGTCGGCTTTAAGAAGCTGACCGAGCAGTGATGCCTGCTGCGGGTCTGTTAGACCTTTCAGTTCAAGAGCATGTTCCTGCATTATCGCCGCAAGCTCTCTGCGTTCCAGCACAGCAAACCTGCCTGAGTTGGTAAGTTTCTCAGAGAACTCGTCAAAAGCCAGCTTACCCGTCATGTTCCTGGAGTTGTCCAGAACTTTCAGGTCAGAAATGATGAGTGTTTTCTTAGGGATATAGAGTTCGGCAGTGTCCCCCTCTTTGAGTCCGGCGGAGGGCATTATCACCAGCGAATCCCCTCTCTTTTCGGTAACAGTGGCGCTCTTACCGTTAACGGCGGTTTTTGCCCCTTCAGTGAGGTACGTAAGGTTGAGAATTTTAGAAGTAAGCGAGGCAATGGGGCTGTCTTTGCTGATGTTTTCAGGAAGCGGGTCTGTACGGAGCACTGCTGTTTCACCGTCCACCCGCACAACGGATGCTTTCATATAAAGCGAACCCGCCGCGGAAGTCTGTTTTCCGGCGGACATATCCGCTCCGGCACATCCGAAAATAACTGCGCATACCATAAACAAAGACATTCTTTTCATACCCGACTCCAGATATTAAATTTTATCAGGCGATATTAAAAAAAGAAACGATTTAATCTTATTAAAGCTGTTTTTTCAGCCTATCCGTATCAGCGATGCGCTGTTTCGCCCTTATAATAGCGGCACCGATTACCTTGTCCGGTTTATCGGTCTGCGCGTCCGCCTTCATATAAAGTTCCAGCGCCTCTTCATATTTTGCTTCGGTTTCCCGGCACAAACCAAGATTATACAGAAACGAAGGGGACTGCGGATACTTCGCCGCGCCCTCCTGCCACATTGCGCAGGCTCTGTCGAGTCTTTCAGCTTCGGCAAATTTCTGTGCTGATTTCAGGAGATCTTTCCCGTCTCCGTCCAGCCCGTGTTTATCCGTCAGCAATGTAAGCCTGACGTTTGCACTGTAAGGAGCCACATGAGTGCGGAATTCGCCCATTGCGTAATCCTCCGCAGATTTCAGGAGTTCGTAATCGGACATAAGCGCAACGCCGCTGTCCTGGCATCTGTCGTCCTCCGCCTCGCCTGTTATCTTTTCGGAATAGACCACCTGCGCGGTGGAAACGTCAATAAGTTTGGGTATGAATGTGATCGCCGCCTTCTTCTTCGTGCAGACGACGGTGTAGTCATAAAAAGAGGTGCATTTGCCCTTGCTGTCGCTTCCGGCACATTTCGTGCGCGTTTCGGTATAGTTAGAGCTGCTGACGCTTCTGTCGGCAGTTCCTGTGAATATGCCCTGAACGCCGATCAGTCTGCCAAGTTTAACAGCTGCGGTTTCGTCGGTTATGCCTGAAACCTGAAGTTTCTGCTCGGAAATCACCCTGTTCAGATTCTGCCTGTCCGCCACTCTGAAATAGCGCACTCCGTTCACCTCTGCGGTAACAAGAACATTTTCTGCGGACGGTGTCAGCTGTGCTCCGTAGCTACCGGAAAAAGGAAGAACCGCGATGTTTCTCAAAGAGGATATCCCATCCGCTTTTGAAGGCATCAGGACGGATGTGGTGACTTTGGGCGCACAGCCCAGAAGAGCCGCAACAGCGGCGCAGGCAAGCAGTTTCTTCATATATTACAACCTCATAGGTTATAATATAACATAAAAAAAGCGGAGAGTCACCCCCTCCGCTGTAATATACGGTCTCTAAAGTTCGCGTCGGGCGAAGGCGCGCACGCCTGCCACCCTGCCCTGAAAATCGCCCGCCTCCATCACCTTAACAACTTCGGCAAGCTCAGTCGGGATATCTATCCCCTGCGGGCATTTTTCCACACATTCGCCGCACTGCACACACTGGGACGCAAAGCCTGTGTTCGGATGCTCCGCAAACGCCTCTCCGGTCTGCACCGCATACCGGAACAGAGCTGCGTTGGGGTCGTTAAATATGAACATATTGTTGTAATGCTCGAAACACACGGGTATCTTTACCCCAGCCGGACACGGCAGGCAGTATTCACAGGCTGTGCAGTTCACCTTTATCAGCTTTTTGAACTCACCTTCAGCCCTATCCATTATCTCAAGCTCTTTATTCGTCAGAGACAGCGGCTCCGCCTCAGAAGCTATTCTTATATTCTCGTCAATGTGGGCCTCCTCGTTCATGCCGGAGAGTATCACTCCCACCTCAGGATGGTTCCACACCCAGCGCAGTGCCCATTCAACGGGTGTACGCTTCGTTTCGGCAGTGTCGAACACCGCCTGAACAGCCTCAGGCTGCTGCGCACTGCCAAGGCTTCCCCCGCGCAGAGGCTCCATTATCACTATGCCCATATTTTTTGACGCGGCATATTTGAGACCCGCAAGCCCCGCCTGAAAATCCCTGTCCAGATAGTTGAACTGTATCTGGCAGAAATCGAAATTGTATGAATCGACTATGAGCTTAAACTCGTCCGGCGCACTGTGGAACGAAAAACCCACCCTGCGCACGCGCCCGTCAGCCTTTATTTTGTCCATAAACTCTGCAATGCCCATATCCAGCATCTTTTTCCATGTGTCCCAGCCGAGGCTGTGCATCAGGTAATAGTCGATATGATCCGTTTCCAGCCTCTCAAGTTGTGTATTGAGATAGTTGTCCATATCCTCACGGCTCTTCACCAGCCAGCAGGGAAGTTTTGTGGCAAGAAAAACCTTTTCGCGGTATCCGTCTTTCAGCGCCCTGCCGACGAACGGTTCGCTTGCACCAAAGTGATACGGCCATGCAGTATCCACGTAGTTAACACCTTTGTCTATAGCACCGCGAAGCTGCGCCGTTGCGCGCTCTTCGTCTATCTGCCCGTCCTTCATGGGAAGACGCATACACCCGAACCCAAGAATTGAGAGTTCGTCCCCCGTTTTCGGCATTTTCCTGTAAAGCATCGCGAAACCTCCGTAATAAAAACTATGCTGTCAGAATATACTTTATAATACCATCGACAATACTCATTCCTGCCTTTTTCTTGCCTGTTTCTGCAAAAGGCTGGAATATTGCAGAGAATTGAATTATTCATAACAGCGGAGGAGAGAATGCAGAATACTATGACAGAGCTTCTGAAACAATTTACGCTGAAACCCGGCGTGACACATTCGCCGCTGCCGGAGGTACGCTTCATCCGTACCGACCATTCCGTGCGGAAGACGCCACTTGTCTATGAGCCGAACATCTTCATTCTGGCACAGGGGAGCAAACGGGTTTATATGGGCGAGGAAGTTCTTCATTACGACCCGAACCACTACCTCGTGATGTCCGTTCCGCTGCCTCTGGAATGTGAAACCGACGCGTCGCCTGAAAAACCTCTGCTCGGCATATCCATCAAGGTTGACCCTGCGACAGTCGGCGAGCTGCTTCTGGATATGGATTCGGAAATAGGCTATCAGCAGAGCTTTGCGGGCGCTTTCTCCGGAGTTCTGACAGGCGAGATGACCGACGCCGCCGTGCGTCTTCTCAGGTGCATAGCTTCCGAAAGGGACTGCCGCATCTTAGGTCCGCAGATAGTGCGGGAGATAATCTACCGCATCCTCTGCACAAGTCAGGGCGCGGCATTGCGTGCGCTCGCCGTGCGCCACAGCAACTTCAGCCAGATTGCGAAGGTTCTGCGCAGAATGCAGACCGAGTTTGACGGTGAATTCAGCATGGACGTGCTCGCCAGAGATGCAAACATGAGCCTTTCAGCGTTTCATCACAACTTTAAGGCGGTAACGTCCACGTCACCACTGCAATATCTGAAAAGCATACGCCTGCACAAGGCGCGGCTGATGATGATTCAGGACGGAATGAACGCCAGCGACGCTTCCGGCAGAGTGGGCTATGCCAGCCCGTCGCAGTTCAGCAGAGATTTTAAAAAGCTCTTCGGCAGAACCCCTGCCAGCGAATCGAAAGAGATGAGAACAGGTTTAAACTGATTTATTGGTGAAAAAAGTGAAAAAACAGACCTTTTCCGCATCAATCGTGATGCTTCTTGCCGCATCATGCGGTCTTATCGTGGCAAATCTTTACTATGCGCAGCCGCTGGTTGCGCTGATATCAAAAGACCTGAATATGGCTCCCGCCGCAGCGGGGCTGCTCGTTACAATGTCGCAGGCGGGTTACGGGCTTGGACTTCTGTTCGTCGTCCCCACGGGGGATATGTTCGAGAGCAGAAAGCTCATAATAGCCATAACCTCCCTTGGGATAATCTCCCTTTTGGGCGCGGCCTTCGCGCAGAACTCCGCGCAGTTCATTGCCGCATCCCTTCTGATAGGCGTTGGCTCGGTGGCTGTGCAGATAATAATCCCCTATGCCGCGGGGATAGCCCCGCAGGAGATACAGGGGCGCGTGGTCGGCTATGTTATGAGCGGGCTGCTGCTGGGCGTTATGCTGGCAAGACCCCTCGCCAGCATCGTTACTGAGCTGACTTCATGGCACTATATCTTCGTGATTTCCGCTGTCATACTGACACTGCTGATGGCGGTGCTCTATAAGATGATGCCCGAACGCAAGCCCACAGCTACGATGAGCTATGGCGCGCTGCTTTCCTCCATGGGCAAAATGTTTCTGACTATGCCTGTCCTGCGCCGCAGGGCGGTATATCAGGCGGCGCTGTTCAGCGCTTTCAGCCTTTTCTGGACTGTTGTTCCCATGTATTTCATGGGCGACGCATACGGCATGACCCAGGGGCATATAGCGATATTCGGTCTTGTGGGGGCGGCAGGCGTGATAGCGGCACCCATAGGCGGTCGGATAGCCGACAAAGGCGTTACGAAGTTTAAATCGGCAATGGCGATACTCACGGCGGCTTTCGGGCTGTTTCTGCCCCACATTGCGGGTGGACGCGGCACGGCGGAGGTGCTCCTGCTGGCGGCGTGTGCTGTTGTGCTGGATTTCGGCGCTATAGCCAGTCAGGTCATGGGGCAGAGGGTGATATTTTCGCTGGGGGCGCAGTACAGAAGCCGCGTTAACGGCGTCTATATGGCTGCGTTCTTCGCAGGCGGCGCGGCAGGTTCGGCTCTCGGCGGCTACGTCTACGCATCATACGGCTTCTATGCCGCCATGTGGACAGGTTTCGCACTGCCCGTTCTTGCTTTCCTGTATCTGCTGACAGAACCCAAGGGACTGTACGCTAAGAAAGACATTTGATACAATCTATAAAAAGGAGGACGGTATGAAAATAAGACAGGTTAAGTCAATCGTTACCGGAAGACCCGCCATCGATGGCGCAGGTGTGCATCTGGTGCGTGTTTTAAGCAGAAGAAACGTTGTTGATTTTGATCCGTTCCTGCTTCTGGACGCTTTTGATTCGGTAGATCCGGAAGACTATGTAAAGGGATTTCCCATGCATCCGCACAGAGGCATTGAAACAGTGACTTACCTTATTGAAGGAAAAATAGAGCATGAGGACAGCATAGGAAACAAAGGCGTTATAACATCCGGCTCGTGCCAGTGGATGACAGCAGGAAGAGGCATACTGCATCAGGAGATGCCGAAACCTTCACCCAGAATGCTGGGACTTCAGCTATGGGTAAACCTTGCGGCAGAAAAAAAGATGACGGCACCGGCGTATCGCGACATAACACCCGAACTTGTTACGAAAGTCGATAGCGAAAATGCTTCTGTCGCTATAGTTACAGGCGAATATGCAGGACAGAAAGGCGGTATAAGGGGAGAGCACATCCCTGTGACATTTCTGGACGTGACTGTTAAACCTGGACAGAAATGGGAGATGCCCACCAACCCCCATGACAACCTTTTCGTATATACAATGCTTGGCGAATGTTCATTCGGCGACAAAAAAGAGGCGGACGGAGCTAAACAGGCGATCCTGTTTACAGAGGGCGATACCTTCTGCGCTCAGTCGGAAAAAGGCGGACGGTTCGTTCTCGTTGCCGGAAAACCCCTGAAAGAACCTGTGGCATGGGGCGGACCTATTGTTATGAATACGGATGCCGAACTCCGGCTCGCATTTGACGAACTTGAAAGAGGCACATTTATAAAACACGGATAGATGCAGAAAGCCCCGCTCCGGCGGGGCTGTTCAGTTATACTATCTTTAATTTGGTGGTAAGATACGAGCAGTGCAAGGAAGATTTGCCAAGTGGGCTGCGAGCATACAGATTAAGCATGTGAGCAGTTCCGAGGAAAATCTGACGCCGCAATGCGAAGTATGTGACCGCCGATATTACCCTCTGAAGAGAATTTCTGCGTCAGGATAAGTCTTCATAACTTCCGCACACATCGCCTCTCCATCACCGGCTCCGCGCGACCGTATAACGACCTTTCTCATGCCGTCCGGCGCTATGTGTCCGCTGAGGATACTCTCTATGCCGAAACCGTGGGCGCGGACTATATTTGCAGCCTCTTTTATGCTTCCGGAGCGGTCGGCAAGGATGAAGGTTATCCTGTATCCTTTTTTGTTGCCGCCTGTGATATCTATCATCGCCTTAAAGATGTCCTTGTCGGAGATTATCCCCACAAGCACCCCGTTCTCAACAACAGGCAGGCAGCCGATGCCCTCTTCCAGCATCTTCATTGCCGCCTCCTCAATGGGAAGCTGAGGCTCACAGACTATCACCTCGTGTTTCAGAATTTCAGATATCTTTGTATTCTCAAGAAGATAGTTCAGCTCAAAAACATCGAGGCTCGTTCCCTTGGACGGCAGATACTCTTTCAGCATCCTGTCGGAAACCAGCCCTATCACCTTTCCGTGATCCATAACAGGAACGTGTTTGATGTTCATTGCGCGCATCAGCCTGACAGCCGCAACAACTCCGTCCTTTATATCAACAGTGTGCACCGTATAGGTCATCCAGTCTTTAACATACATATTCCGCCTCCGCTTTTATACGCCGAGATATGCCGCCCTGACGTGTTCGTCGTTGGCAAGGTCGGCGGCTTTTCCGCTCATAACGAGTTTTCCGTTCTCAAGAACATATGCCCTGTCCGCTATCGCAAGGGTCTGCTTGACGTTCTGCTCAACAATTAGCACCGTCATACCCTCTGAGCGCACCTGCTCAATGACGCGGAAAACCTCCTTGACCAGTATGGGCGCAAGACCCAGCGAAGGTTCATCCAGCATCATCAGCTTCGGCAGCGACATAAGCCCCCTGCCGATGGCAAGCATCTGCTGTTCGCCGCCGGAAAGGGTTCCGGCAAGCTGCCTGCGCCTCTCCAGCAACCTTGGGAAAAGCTCGAATATCTTGTCCTTGTTCACCTTTCTCTGCTTCTTCGCCTGTCCGCGCAGCGAGCCTATATCAAGGTTCTCCTCGACAGTCATTTCCGGAAACAGTCTGCGCGCTTCCGGCACATGCACCAGTCCAAGCTCGATAAGGCTGTAGTTGTGCAGCTTATTGATCGTCTGCCCGTCGAACACTATATCGCCACGAACCGGATGCACAAGTCCCGATATGGTGCGCAGAATGGTGGACTTTCCGGCGCCGTTGGCACCTATGAGCGCCACTACCTCGCCCTTGTTCACACCGAATGACACGTCGAAAATCACCTGAAGGTCGCCGTAAAACACATCGATATTTTTTACTTCAAGCATCCTACGCCTCCCCCAGATACGCTTCGATAACCTGCTGGTTGTGCCGTATCTCGTCCGGCGTTCCCTCGGCTATCTTCTGTCCGTATGTCAGCACCACTATTCTGTCGGATATGGACATGATAACCTTCATATGGTGCTCAATTATCATAACAGTTATACCGCTCTTTTTGATATTGCGGATAATTTCTATGGACTTATCCAGTTCCGCGGGGTTAAGCCCGGCAAATGACTCATCCAGCAGCAGAAGTTTCGGTCTGGTGGCAAGCGCGCGCGCTATCTCAAGCCTTTTGCGTTTACCAAGCGGCAGTCCCTTTGACAGAGTTTCCCTGTCTTCGTAAAGGTCTGTGAATTTAAGCACCTCAACCGCTATATTTTCCGCGTCCGCCTTATTTTTCGCCCGCAGAAATGCGGACGCCAGAACGTTGTCGAAAACACTCAGTCTTCGCAGAGGGCGCACTATCTGGAAGGTACGCGCCATGCCCGCCTTGCATATCTCGTGGGGCTTTCTGCCCGCTATGGATTTTCCGTTCAGGATTATATCGCCCTTTGACGGTTTATAGAACCCGTTGATAACGTTGAACAACGTGGTCTTCCCTGCGCCGTTTGGTCCTATTATACCCAGAATCTCGTTCTCTTGCACTTCGAAGCTGACGCCGGAAACCGCTGCCAGTCCACCGAAAAATTTTGATACGTCCTTCACCTGTAAAAGACTCATGCTCTCACCCTCCCCAGACCAAAGAAGCGTTTGATCTTACCGAAATCGCCAACTATGCCGTTGGGCAGGAAGATGATTATAAATATCAGCAACAGACCGAATATAGCCTGATGGAGCGCGCCGAGGCTGCCTATGGAGCGCACCGCCTCCTGAAGCATTACCATGATAACTGCGCCCACAAACGGTCCCCACTGTGTCGCAACACCGCCCACCATGACTATCATAATGGTAATAATAGAAACGTCGTGAAGCGCAAAAACTATATGCGGGTCAATGTAGCCCATGTAATTCATATAGAACGCGCCCGCAACGCCCGTTATCATACCGCTAACCACAAGCGCTATGGTCTTGTAGAGCGTGGTATTTATTCCGAGGGAGTCCGCCGCGTCCTGATCCTCGCGTATCGCCACGAAAAAATAGCCCAGTTTCGAGCTTATCAGATACTTCATAAGCAGGAAGGTTGCAACGGCTATGGCAAGGATTATGTAATAATAAGGTTCCTTACTCACCCAGAGCCTCTTCTGGAGCATGATGCCCAGTGTTCCGTTGGTGAGCCAATCCATGTTCTCCGCACTCACCCTGAAAACCTCACCGGATGCCAGAGTCGCCAGCGCAAAGAAGGGTCCGCGGAGCCTGAGCACTATCAGACCAATGATGAAAGCGAACACGCCCACCACAAATACGCTCAGAGGCAGCCCCAGCCATGGGGAAGCCCCTGCCTTGCTGTAAAGTATCCCAGCGGTATATGCGCCGATGCCAAAGAACGCAGCGTGCCCGAACGATACCTGTCCGCAGTAACCGGAAAGCAGGTTCCACGACATGCCGATGGTCGCCCACATCAGAAGCAGGATGAAAATATGCATGACGTAGGTGCTGAAACCAAGTAGGGGAAGTACCAGAAGCACCGCCAGAGTTATAAGAGGATAGAATTTTTTCATTTTCCTAACCTCCGGCTTTTAAGCAGAGAGGCTATGCCGCCCGGCAGGAACACAAGCGCCGCTATAAATATGGCGAACCTGCCCACAGGCGCCCAGCCCATGCCTATGTAAGTTGAAGTCATGGACTCGAAAACGCCCAGAATCAGACCGCCGATGATGGCACCGATGTTTGATCCGAGACCTCCGAGAATCGTTATTACGAACGCAATCAGCGTAAACTGACCGCCCAGCGCCGGATACAGATAATAAAGCGGAATGAACAGACAGCCAGCCGCCGCAACTATGGCGGAACCCAGCCCGAAGCTGAACGCCCGTACCCTGTTCACGTTGATCCCCATAAGAATTGCCGCGTCGCTGTCCTGCGATGTGGCGCGTATCTGCTTACCTATATCCGTGCGGCTGAGGAAAAACCACAGCGCAAGGGTGATGAGTATTGAAAATACGAACGAAACAGCCCAAAGAAGCGATATAGACAGCTCTATGGGGCTGTTCTGCCAGAAATCTGACAGATACCATGTAACAGACGCGTAATCAACCGGAGTTGACCTGTAATCGGACTTGAAAAACACCGTGGCAAGGCTCGCCAGAACCATGCCTATGCCCACTGTCAGAATTACCTGATTCTCCGGCAGAATGGATTCCACCTTTATGACGGGAGTTATCAGATATTTCTGTATCAGTACACCCAGAATAAACAGCGCCGGCGACGCTATGAACACCGCAACATACGGGTCAACACCCAGAAGAGTGAAAAGCCAGTACGCAATGTACATCGCCACCATCATCAGTTCACCGTGGGCAAGGTTTATTATCTTCATAACGCCCATTATGAGCGTCATTCCGAGACCTATAAGAGCATACAGTCCGCCAAGGAGAAGCCCCGAAACCAAAGTTTGTAGAAAGACCTCAAGTTGAACCACCAGAAGCTCCTTAATTATATTTTTAAAAAAATGACGTCGTGTCATTTTTTTACTAACGCAAAGCTCGGATAAACTCCGCTTTGCTCACACTACGCATGTTTTCATCCATAAATCGGCTGAAAACATTCTCCGTGGGACACTTCCTGTGTCCCTAAGGCTGTTAACTAACAACTTAAAACCAATGAGATTGCCGCGTCAGCCAATAGCTTCCTCGCAATGACCACAACTTGTGTCTTCGCGAGAAGCACTAGCCGAAGGCTGAATGAGTCCACTTTAAACTATTTGTCGAATAAAGCGACGAAGCGACCTCGTCTTTTTTCAACTTTGTCCACAACCGTGGGACACTTCCTGTGTCCTTGTATATTGTTAAAAAAATGACGTCGTGTCATTTTTTTACTAACGTATTTCTCGTAATTATGCCTCCCTTTAGATAAAGGGAGGTTGGAGGGATTTGAATTTTTGCAACCTAAAATCAAATCACCTTGGCAACTCAAACAAAAAGGCTCCCTCAATGTATCGGAGGGAGCCTATATATAACACTTACTTCCTCTGTCTCCACTTGGGCATGGGATAGAGATATTTTGCGCTCGCCATTGTTTTGGGCCATATAGTTTCGTGGTTGCCTTTGATGACCTGAAGAGCCAGCGTCGGGATGAAGTTCTGGTTCTGGTAGCCGTTCTTGTCAACGAACTGAACGTTACCGAATGCGGTCTGCATCTTAGTTGCCTTCATAGCCGCGCGGATGTCTTCAGGAGTCCATGCTTTTGCACGCTCAAGGGCATCCTTTGCCACGAAAAGAGCCGCATATGCCGCTGCGCCGTGGTATGAAGGATAGTCGCCGTACATCTTTTTATACTTTTCGGCATATTCCTTGGAGCCTTTATATTTCACCTGCGGACTCCACAGAGTTGAGGTTACAACGTATTCGGACGCGTCTTTCGCGTTGTCCACAAACTCAGGAATGGCAAATCCCGCTGCACCACCCGCAAAAAGATTAGCATCGAGCCTCAGCTCTTTTATCTGTCTCATAAGAAGGGCGGCATCCATAACGTATGAAACCATATAAACCACGTCGGGTCTCAGGGATTTCACTTTCGTCAGGACGGGTTTGAAGTCCACTGCTCCTTTCTCATATTTCTCTTTCAGAAGAACCTTGATGCCGAGAGCTTCGGCATGTTTAGCCATTTCATCTGCGCCGGATGTGCCAAAGTCTGAGCTTTCGTGAAGTATCGCCATGGTTTTGGGTTTAACCACAGCCTGCATGAACCCCAGAAGACCGTCGGCATAGTTGGCGTTGGGGGAGTTGAGCCTGAATACATATTTATAGTTCTGCTGGGTTATGTCGTCTGCACCGGAAACAACGACCATATAGGGAGTCTTGCGTTCTTCGCTTACGGCGGCAACCGCTTTAGCACATGCGGAAGTGTATTCGCCGATGATGATGGGCTGCTTCTGCACGTCGATGAGCTTTTCGACGATACCTCTTGCAACCTCAGGTTTTGCGCCTGAATCTTCAAATTTAAGAACGAGTGTTTTACCTTTGATACCGCCTTTTGCATTGATTTCGGCGGCAGCAATTTCATAAGACCTTTTCTGAATCTCACCAAACTTAGCCTGCGTACCTGTCAAAGGCAGCGGGATGGTAAGATTGAGATCTTCGGCGTATGCGAACATAGCGCCGAAAGCGAATAACACGGTAAACAGAGCAGATGTAATCGCTTTTCTCATATAATTAACCTCCATATAATCGTCCCCGATTATTATGATTAATTATATAACATTATTATAATCATTCCAGTAATTTTTTCGTTTCAAAGCGCCCTTGTTTTACTTTATTAGAGCGGCTTTCAGCTTTTTATACTGTTTATTAAATTAATATTTATGACAATTACATAAAACTGTTTGAATATATTTTATAACGAATATTAGTATTTTCTATCTATATACTTTTAAGCTACATATTGGTACGTTTACTAAACTAATAGTATTGGATTTTTTGAAGTCCAACTGCAAAACAGCAGTCAGCCCTGTTTGCGGGCACAAAAAAAAGGGAACCCAGAAGGATTCCCTTTTTATATTTACAATGAAAATCTTTTTAGAACAACCCGTTTACACTGGTTCCGTGTCCCGCACCATGGTAATGGCAGTCTGTACAGTTAGAAGAATATGTGCTGGTGTGCACAACTTCTTTAAGACCGTTTGCGGTATCCGCACCATTCGGGTTCATGTGGCAGACAGCGCAAAGCTCGGAGAAGTTATTCTCCGTAACGCTTACCTTTGCGTTCTTCGCTGTATCGTCCGCATTCACGGCAGTTTTACCGGATTCAGTTATGAGGTACGGGTTGTCGGATGAGTGAACCTGATGGCAGCTCAGACAAGTAAGCTCCATATCGTTTGCGTAGGTGCCTCTGAACACGCCGAAGCTCTGTCCCTGACCTATTCTTGCACCGTGGATATCCGCTGTGGATTTCATCTCCGCAGCCGTGCTTCCTATTCCGAGAAACGTTGAATAGATGTTTGTTACCTCGGTGTCAAATTTGAGCACCGGCGGCATTATGCCGAATGCACCGTTACCATCGTGGCATGACAGACAGAGATCGTTTGTTGTGACATAGTCACTGCCGGATTTTCTGAAATCCACGTTGATATCTATCTTGCCATCCATATCAGACCATTCGTGGCACACGATACAGTCGGAGTTACCTATTTTGCCGTCTCCGTTAAAATCATGCATGTTCTTTCCGCCAAACATGTCATGAGAAGAGACGATATTCGCATCTTCGTGACATTTCATACACTGGTAAGTCTCAGAGGTTATACCTGTGAGACCGTTTGTTCCGTGGCAGTAAAGACAGGCGCCAATATCCGTTTCATCCACTTTTGAGAAACTGTCAGCGAGTTTCGGGCTGTAATCGTGGATGTCTTTCAGCTTTTTAATATTGTGGCACAGATAACACTTATCGTTGCCCCATGCGTTTCCGCCATTATGATTCTCAGGCACAGTAAGCTGAGGAGCATTCCCTTTCATTTCGGTGGTGGGTGAATCGCCGTCGCCGGAGTTTCCGCCTCCGCAGGCGACCGTGAGAGCTATGACACCGATAACAGCAACATATATCAGAGTTTTATATATTTTCTTCATGGTCAATCCTTCCTGTGGCATGAGATACAAAATTCAACCCTGTGGCATGTGTCGCATGAACCGGGGTCGATTGACGCTTCAAGTGAGTGTTTCAGCTTGAAAGAGCGGCTGTGTCTCATGTTCTCCATGGAGTTTTGTTTGCTGTGGCAGCTTTCGCAGTACCACTCATCGTGACATGTCTGACAAGACCTGCTGTCCAGAGTTGCCGGAGCCGCGTGCATCTCCTTCCAGTTTTTAAGGTGGTCTGCCGGTTTCAGAACCTTCATGTTCTCATGGCATGTTGAACAGTTCTGGGGAGCGGCGGACACTCTTGTTTCGATGTCTCTGTGGCAGGAGTGACATTTTCCGTCGATTTTCAGGTCGGCAGCAATTTTCAGCTCTCCGCCCTGTTTTATCATGGTTTCGATTGACGGAAGTTTATGACAGTGGAAACAGTCCTTTTTCTGTTGAAAAAGGATGTCCACGTGTTTTTCGTGGTTAAATTTCGTCACTGGTGACTGATAGTAAAACTGTGTGCATCCGAAGATGACCGGAACGATCAGCAATAACAGCCATAATACCTTTTTAATCATTATATCCTCTTCTCTGGCAATGGTTTAAAAGCTGTAGACAGCTTTAACGCCGTATCTGTTCTCCGGCAGATATCTCGTTTCCTGACTATTCTCGGCATATATGCTGAGTGTCAGATCCTTCATTATGTCATACTCCGCATCTGCGTAAAGAGAATAGATGCTATCTTCCGATGCGTAGTTTTCAAGTCTGAGAGTTTCGCCCTCGAATGTGAGACGGAACTGCTTGGTAAGGCTCCAGTCCAGCGCGGCGCTTGCACCTTTTGCGTTCGCGGTCTCACTGTCGTAGTAATAGCCCTCAATGTTAGCAGTAACGCCGCTGGTTTTAAACCAGTCGAAGTCGGCACCAAATTTGTAGATCTGCCCGTCAACGATATCACCGCTCTCCTGTTCAATCTTAGAGCTGACAACAGTGAAATAAGGAGAGAAATTCTCTGTCACTGCATATTGAACAGTTAACGCCATTTTCTCTTCCTGTCCTGTGGAAAAATTGCTTATTATCAGTATATCCTGATAGTTTGTGCCGTCTTTGACATTATATTTCGAGCCTTCCGCAATCAGCCGGAGAGCGTCTCTTTTGAGATACGCTCTTATGGAGCCTCTGTAGAAGTTGTTCTCTTCCATATCATATTCGCCTTTAGCGTCTATGCTGAGAAGGTTTTTGCCGGAAAGCGCGAACACCCTTCCAAGCCCGATGCCTGCGAACTCCTGATATGTGATGTCGCTGTCGTATTCTTTTGAGTATGAAACGTAGCCTGTGGTGTCTTTAACACCGTTAAGAAAAACGCGTCCGCCGTACATTTTATCGCCTGTTTCGCGGAATTTCTCGTTTATGTGTCTTCCGTCCGCATCAAAATACTGAGGCTTACCGGCAAACGCCGTCACGCCGAATTTGTAGTCCGTGCGGACTGTTGCAAGCGCACCGTCCAGAGTGAGGAATCTGTTGCCTATATATGCGAAGCGTCCTGCCTTGACCTCCACAGCGTTCTGAAAGCTGTTATAGTCCAGATATGCTGAGTAAACGTCAGACTGACTGTCGCTGTCCTCTTCTGAATCCGTTGCGAAACGCCCGTAAAAGTTGAATCCCAGATATGGGTCATAGAGCTTCGCGTTGTCTATGCTGAGATAGTTCTCCCACATTCCTTCGGTGCTTTCGCCCTTATCCTTTGAAACTTCATAGGCGGTCGAGAAGAATCCGTCGATGTTGTATGCGTATGCGGAAAATCCGGAGCATACCATGATCGCTGCTAATACAAATTTAAAAAATTTCACCGGCTTTCTCCCGTTTTTATCAGTTTGCCGCCAGGTCGGCGAGCGAAAGATCCAACAATGTAGTCGCATAACCAGGGTTATGGAAACCGCCGCTTCTGTCCATCAGCAGATAGTTATAGTTATATGCGGCGCGGTTAAGAGCAGTTGTGAGCGCAGGCGTAGAGGTGCTGTAGCTTGCTTTGACAGCTGCATCTGCCGCTTCGCCGGCTTTCGCGTTTATAGCGGCTTTAAGCTGGCTCATCTTCGCCCGCACAGCTGCGACCCTGCCATCGTATTCGTAATGCCCGTCAACGTATGTAGGTGAAGTGGTATGGCAGCTTGAACCAAGGCAGTTCGTAATGCGCCCTGTGGGATTATCGTGCATATCAAGTTCGTGTGTCGCCTTGCCGTTCTCTTTCATGTGGCATGTTGCGCACTGAACACTCTGCAAGGTATGTACTGATTTTGTAAATCCGAGTGTCTGTCCGTACACATAACCGCCGATACCCTGCATGAACTCTGCCTGAGTGTTATGGGGTATTGAACCCACAGCGGGAAGTGCAACCTCCGCGTTGTGGCAGTAATAACAGAGTTTGCTGTTGCCTGTGTTTGCGGTGGTGTTTCCTGTGGGCAGTGTATAGTTTCCGCTGACTCTTATCTGTGAATCGAGTCCTGATTCACCATGTGGGTCGTGGCAGACAGAGCAGCCTATACCTGATATTGTTTCTGTGTTTGATGGAGTGATATCAAGGTCAAAGAGTCTTCCCATCATACCTTCACCTGTGTGGCATTTGAAGCACGCTGCGTTTCTGGCAACGTTGCCGCTTGCGAGAGTATGGGATTTATCGTGTACGTCGGAATATTTGAACGAGTGGCTTGCAACGTTCTCATAATCGTGACAAGTGAGACATACGTTTGAATTAACGGGTGTCTTTTTATAGTGTTTGTCGAAGAAACCTTCACTGCTGCCTGCATTAGGTCCGTGGCAAGCCTCACATGTCACACCCTGAAGGTGTGTTGCGCCTGTGTTTGCCATGGTCGTCCAGTTTGTAACCTTTTTGTCGAAGCCCGCCGCTGCCGCGTATGTCCCGTCGGGTTTAAAACCTGTTGCGTGACACTGATAGCATGTGGAATCGTTCTGTCCGGAGATGTCTCCGTATGCTTTGATGGCTCCGTGTGCTGAGATGCTCCATGGAGTGAGAAGGTCTCTCAACAGTTCTCTTCCGTATTTGTCTGTCTGGTTTGCAGAAGCCCACACGCCGGAGTGACATTCTATATAGCACATTGCGGAACCGGAACCCGTATCCGCAGTGTAGTTAAGTGCAAGTATCTTTTTAGTTTCGGTCATTGTCTTGCCGTTCACACCGTTAAGAGTGAGGCTGACTGTATAGCTGCCCACAATGTCCGGAGCAAATGATGCGCCGGTCGAGCTGTAAGTGAGTGTCGATGCGGAACCGACGGGTTTGGATGTCAGTGTCCATGAGTATGATGTGACGGTTTCGCCGAACACAACCTCGTCTATGTCAAAAATCACCTTCTCGCCAAGCTGCACATGGTCTGTGCCGCGTGATGTATTAGGGATCGTCTTGCCCGCAGGGTCTGTGAAAGATGCTGTGGCAGCCGCATAGCTGACAGTTTTCAGCTTTATGATGCCTGAAACTGTTGATTCAGACGTCTGTTTTTTATATCCCGCAAAAAAGCTGCCGGGGAATGTGGTCTGAGCCGCAACATCGCTGCCGGAACCGTGGATGGTTGTGAACTCCGTAACGGACGAACCGGAAAGTGAACAGAATTTCGAATCGGGAGCAGCCCCGCCTTCAGATGCAAGGATGTTTGCGCTGTATGGCAGAGTTATCTTAGCAAGAAAAACTGCGCTCTCCTTTTCAGCCAGCGAAACAGTGTAAACCGGAGAGAGTGAAACGTACCCGTCAACAGAGTATGAGGACTCCGATTTCTCTATATACACAGTTTTTCCGGCAAGTTCTTCAGTGTCGGCGGTTATGGAAACTCCTTCCATCTCTCCTGTTCCGACATAGTTCAGCTTACCATCCGCACCAACCTGTGCAGAAACGATTATACGCGTATCGTCGTTTATTGAGCTTTTAACATCCCCTCCGCCCAAACAGGCTGTCAGGGAAAAAAGCGACAAAGCTACAAACAGAAATTTAATGAATCTCATATCATCCTCTTATTGCCGTCACTCGGAAGCCATTCCTTCCAGAGCTTCCAGCAGATCCTTTGCTTCTTCGGGATCGTGGCATTTTGCACAGAGCGCCTCGCGTCCGCCTTCAACAGACAGCAGTTTGTCGTTGTCCGAGAAGTGGGGACTGTGGCAGTCGGCACAGTCAATATCCTTGTTCAGTTTCTCAACCTTTACTCCGGCCGTCGGGTGCACCTTCATATAGCTTGTGCTGTGGATGCTTTCGGAATCGTGACATTCAAAGCACAATTCTGAAGGCGGCTTTCTCAGGTGCGTCCTGTTGGTGGATTTATGGGGTGAATGACATATGGTGCAGTAACCCTCTATAACGGGAGCATGAACCATGGGCATGGTGTCTATCTTCTCCTGCATTTGTGTATGACATTTCAGGCAGGTTTCTGCGAAAGGCTCTTTGGGGATGAAGTTATTCTCCTTTTCATGGCAGAAGAAGCACTTCGCCTCTGCGACAGGTTTATGTACCCACGCTCCCAAAAACTTGTCGCTGTGGCAGTTAACACAGTCGCTCAGGTTTTCGAACCTGTGGCAGTTCAGACATATCTCTTTGTTCGTACTTGAGTGAAATCCGTTCAGACCTTCTGTCCAGTCCGCAACTTTCGCCGCGCTGTCTATTCTGTTGATAACGAATTTCTGAACCTCTTCCCCCTGCGAGATGGTGATGTTGTTAACACCGTCATCCAGACGCAGGATGGTCATAAGCATATAATAGTCGTTGCCCTCTTTATCTTTGGCACGTATCAGTTTTTTGTCCATGATGCTGCCATTGATATCTATGCGCACGGGGAGATTGCTCTCTGCCCTGCCGATGACGTGTATATTGCTGACAGCCTTCATATTCTGAGACATAGGGAAGATTATCTCCATCTTCGCCCATGCGGAGGATGCAAAAAGCAGACTACTCAGAATCAATATTAAAGTTATCGGGAAGTTTGATCGCGTCCGCATTCTTTTTGTCTCCATTTGCTTCATAAATAGTTTTCAAATAATAATTAAGTTTGTTCTCAGATCTGTATTTGCCTTTGAGCGCTGTAAGTATATCAAGCGCTTTTGCATTATCTCCGCCGAGGTAGTAGGCTATTCCTGTGTAGAATTTGCACTCGTTATCGGCACAGGTTGAAAGCACATCAAGCGCTTTGTCCGGTGATTTCAGTCTGAGATATGTCTGCCCGAAAAGCAGTTTGCCCTTGTCGTCCAGCTTGGAGGCATCGATGGATTCCAGCTCTCGGAGAGCTGCTTCCGTTTCACCTTTTTTAGCCAGAAGAAGCACAAAGTTCATTCTGGGCACTATTTTTTTGTAGTTTTCAGCACTTTCAGCCATTTTCAGCCTTTCGTCCAGAACTTTTGCATCAAATTTTCCGGATACATAGTCCAGATAGATGCCGACCTTTACGTTAAAGCTGCTGTCGCTTGTTATTGAACCTGCGAGCTTGTTCTTTTTATAGAACTCCATATAGGGCAGATGCTGATCTGTCACTCCCTTATAGATAAAGCTCTCGTCTCTGCTGCCTTTAAAGCCGTTCGCGACGCTTTCAACTGACGAAGCGGAGCTTTCCGCACCGATACATGTAACAGATGGGTGCGCTTCGCACTCTTTCAGAAAGTCCGCGAACAGACTTACGTTAAATCTGTTGTTACTGTCGAAATACAGCACTGCGCGGTTTTCGCCAAGCGGTTTCGATGTCTTAAAAACTGGTTTCAGTTCGTTTGCAGCAGCCTGAGAAAATATCAGCGCAGCTGCAAGTATTCCTGCCGGTATTCTCAGTTTCACTTTTGTCCCTCTATTTTTTCAAGGTTGTGCTGTATCTCAAAGAGGTTTTTCAGAACCTCTGCCTCCAGCATCTTTCTGTTGAGCTGGCTTCTGTTATCCCTGAATTTCTTATCATGGTATTTCTCGAAAAGGTTTTTCGCATTTGTCTCGCCGTGGCAGACAGAGCAGAATTTATCCTTCACATCTTTTTTAAGGAAGCTGTTGGATATATCGCCCTCAACAGTTGCGCTCGCCTCAATTGTGCCTGCTTTCCAGACGTGGGGATTGTGGCAGCTCTGACATGTGATGGAACCTTCTGCGGATACCTTTCCGCTGTCATCGAACAGGTTCTCTTTGAATTTCTCCCTATAGGGGAATATCTTGAATATCCTGTCGTGAGTTGTCTTTTCGGGTACCTTTTTAAAGCCTACGCCATCCGCTTTGTGGCAGTCGGTACACATTTCAAACGAGAACGGAGTCTTGCCATCCTGTTTGTATGCCCACATCAGCCTGTTTTCCTTATGGAAGTTATGGGGAGTGTGACATGCATAACATACGTTTGCCGCAGCCTTTTTCTTATCTTTATCGCTCAGGTAGTCGAGTCTTGAGAGGTTATGCTTTGTCATATCCACAAGTTTCTGGTCTGAGTGACATGCGAAGCATATATTCTTCTCGCCCATATCTCTGAGCATACCCTTCTCAGGTCCGTGTGGTTCGTGGCATGTTGCGCACACTATGTTTCCGTCCTGAAGGTAGATGTTCATCTCTTTTTTCGGCTTCACGTTCATTTTATGGCTGGACGTGATTGCCGTTTTGGAAGCTATGCCGTCGGTGTTGTGGCAGCTTGAGCATATCTTCTCAAAATCCTTGCCGTAGGATTTGCTGAACAGATAATATCCGCCGTCGCCGTGAACCTCGTGACAAGCACCGCAAGTATCGTTAGCGGCTTTGAGTTTTGCAACCTTGTCGGTGTTTTTCTCAAATTTCTGAACGTTGTGGGGCGAGGTTGTCAGAGTTTTCTGATCCTCGTGACATCCCGCACAGAAATTGCCGTTAACGGCAGTTATCTTCTTGTCAAGGAAGCTGTTCTGTATCGTGCCTTCATCGCCTTTCTTAGGTCCGTTGTTGTGGACTGTGTGGCATGTCGAGCAGTAGATGTAGTATTCGCCGTCCTTCTGTGTCAGATATTTATATTTGTCGTGCGCCTCTATCTTGCCCATCTTATGTCCGCCGCTGACAGGTTTCTTGTCGGCAGCGCCTCTAGGATTGTGGCAAGCGATGCAGTTATCGTCTTTTGTTTTGTATGCGTAGTCAACTGTCATCATGTTCACGTCTGTCTTGGCGTTGTGAATGACAACGAACCCTATTCCTTTTTCCGCGACGGGACGGAAAAGGGATTTTCAGTTGACTTTCTCCGCATGATGGAGAAGGAATCAGGACTTAAATTCGTAATACGCATGGGAAACTGGACAGATATATATAATGCTTTTCTCGCCGGACAGATAGACGTTATCGACGAAATATCATACACGAAGGAACGGGCGGAAAAGATACTTTTCACAGACCCCTACCACTACAGAAAAACCGTATTTTTCAAACGTGCAGACGACAGCCGTTTTTCCGCTGATTCTCCGGAAAGCCTGAAAGGCAGAAAGGTCGGCGTTGCAAAGGATATCTACTACCTCCCCATCCTGCGCGAAGCGGGACTTGAACCCTTTGAATACAGCAACTATGCGGATCTGATGAAATCCCTTGCATTCGGCTGGACAGATGCGGTTGTCGCCAGCGAGCTTACGGGTAAATTCATAGCCCGCGAAAACAGCCTGCCGAATATCATCCCGGCAGGAAATGCAGGAATAGGCAAATTACAGGACGAGGACTTCAGGCTTGGCGTACGCAGAAGCGAACGCATACTTTTTTCCATCATGGAAAAGACGCTGGGCTCAATTCCAAAATCGGAGATATCCGATCTGGAAAAATGCTGGGCAACCTTCAGCGGACGGGAAATCACAAAACCGGACAAAATAAAGCTCACTACGCAGGAAGAGCAGTTCATACGTTCGCATCCGGCGTTCTCTGTGGGTCTCATGCCGGACTATTCTCCGTTCAGCTTCGTTTCAAACGGCGAGCCGGCAGGATACACCCGCTCACTGCTGGATATGATAAGCAGGCAGACCGGCATCACCTTCCTCTATTCCGTTAACAACTGGTCGTCCCTTCTGCACGGTTTCCGCGACGGAAAACTGGACGTTATAGCAGACATAACCTATACGAGCGAACGCTCCGGATATACTCTATTCACAGACGAATATTTCCGCATCCCGAACGTTGTCTTCATCCGCGACGATTTCGGTTCATACACCGGTCTTGGCTCACTTAAAAACAGACGGGTGGGCATAATGTCCGAAATATTCTATGAAAAAAAGCTGAACTCAATGCTCCGCAGCTCTGCAAAAGAATATACATCGCAGGATGAAATGATGCGGGATCTCGCATTCGGCAGACTGGATGCGGTGGTGACAGCACTTAACGCCGGAAACAACATCATAAAGAAATATGCATTGGTAAACCTGAAAATAGCGGGAGCGTTCACTCCGGAAGGAGTCAGCATGGAGGACCTGCGTTTCGGCATAAACCCCAAATATCCTCTGCTGTACTCTGTAATCAAAAAAGCGATGGCAGGCATCAGCCCGGAAGACAGGCTTCAGCTTGAAAACCAGTGGATAACGGCAAAAGCTCCGGAAAACGGCAGCCAGAATCAGTTATTCACACGCGAGGAAATGCGGTATCTGAAAGAAAAAAAGGTCATAAGGATGTGCGTTGATCCCGACTGGACACCATTTGAACAGCTTAAAGGCGGAAAAACACACGTAGGGATAGCCGCGGACTTCTTTGCTCTGATAAAACCGAAACTGCCGGCGGAAATAAAGATTGTTCCCACTGCAACATGGGAAGAAACGATTCTTGCCGTCAAAAGCCGCAAATGCGACATCCTCTCATTAGCTATGAAAACGCAGGAGAGAACAAAATATCTGAACTTCACAAAGCCATATCTTGTGGTTCCGAACGTTGTGGCAACCTCCGTTAACGAACCTTTCATAAGCGGTCTGGAAAGCGTCATGGACAAGACCTTCGGCTCCGTTAAAGGCTATGCCATAACCGAAGTGCTGAAAAGCAGTTATCCGGGACTTAAAATCGTTGAGGTCAAAAACGATGAAGAGGGCATCCGTATGCTCCAGCAGGGCAGAATATACGGGTATATAGGCACCATGCCCTCAATAGGCTACCAGATAAGCCAGCAGAAGATAACCGATGTAAAAATCTCCGCCAGACTTCCACAGGACTGGGAAATGGGCGTCGCAGCGAGAAACGATGAACCGCAGCTTGCAATCATATTCCAGAAACTGATAAACACCGTAAGCGACACACAAAAAAACCGCATATTAGGCGACTGGCTCAGTATCCGCTACGACCAGAGAATAGACTACAGCCTGCTTATAAAAGTTGCCGCGCTGGCGATTCTTTTCGTCGCAGTTATGCTTTACTGGAGCACAAAACTTAAAAGGCTGAACAAAAAACTGACGGAGGCGAACGCGCTTCTTCAGGAACTCAGTGAAAAGGACAGTCTGACAGGACTTTACAACAGACGTTATTTCTCCGCAAATGCCGTTCATGTTTTTGGAACCTGCCGCAGGGAAGGGGTGCGCTTTTCCATCGCAATTCTTGACCTTGACCATTTTAAAAGGATAAACGACACATACGGACATGTAACAGGCGACCTCTGCCTGCAAAGGGCGGCAAACGTCATAAAATCTCATTTCCAGAGGGAAAACGACACAGCGGCAAGATACGGCGGAGAGGAATTTGCGGTGTACACCACCGGTGGTGATGAAGATTCCCTTGCTCTGCACATGGAAACTGTCCGCAGTGACATTGAAAAAATAAGCGCAGAGGTTGACGGAGTCAGCATCCGCATGACGGTGAGCATCGGCGTTTTCAGCCTCATTCCCGACAGCCCCGACACTCTGGACGAAGCCGTACGAAAAGCGGACGACGCCCTTTATAAAGCCAAGGAGAACGGCAGAAACAGGATAGAGACCTATTCCGGCTGATCTTCCGCTATGGTTCTGTTGCGTCCGAGCCTTTTTGCGGCATAAAGCCTGTCGTCAGATTTTCTTATGAGTTCGTCAAGATTTGTTATACCTTCGCTCACGCTGGTCACACCTATGCTCACTGTACAGCTTATCCTTTCGTCGTTATGCGCTGTTACAGCGTATTCGATGCTGTGTCTTATCCTTTCCGAGATATCAACAGCGTCTTTCAGTCCGGCTCTGGGCAGAAGTATGACAAACTCTTCACCGCCGATGCGGGCGAATATATCGTCTTTGCGAAGATGTTTCGTAACGGTTGCCGCCACCATCACAAGCACCTTGTCCCCCACGGAGTGACCGTATCTGTCGTTTATCTTTTTAAAGAAATCTATGTCAAACATCGCAGCGGAAAGTTCCGATCCCTCTTTTCTGCTCGCCGCGATGAGCTGAGCGCCCTTCTCTTCGAAATAGCGTCTGTTATGAAGTCCTGTGAGCGGGTCTGTGGTCGCCAGCAGTTTAAGCACCTTGTTTGCATTTTTAAGCTGAACCTCAACCTCATGTTTCGCTGTCATATCACAAAAAGCTATCACAACCCCGGAGATTGTCTCCCCGTCCTTAACAGGGGTAGCGATGGCACGAACGGGGAACTTTTCACCGTTCTTTTTAAAAAGCCACGTCACTTCGTCGGATCTCATGTTTTTTGCCAGCGAACGGTGGATGATACAGTCCGCCCTTTCGTATACCCTGCCGTCTTCGTGGTGGTGGTGAAACAGCGTATGGGTCTCTCTGCCAAGCACCTCGTGTTCTTCATATCCGAGTATGCGCAGCGCCTCCTGATTTATAAAAGTGCAGTTGCCTTCAAGATCCACACCATAAAGCCCTTCTCCCACGCTGTTAAAGATAAGTTCGCGCTCTTTCAGCCGTTCCATCTCCAGCATCTCTCTGCGAAGTTCATCCTCTGCCTCTGCGAGACGAGTAACCTCTATGGCAAATACGCTTATGCCCGAAATACCGCATTGTACGTCATAAATAGGCTGATACCTGTCCTCCCAGTATCTGCCGCTATACTCCTCTCTTTCGGTGAACCGCTCACCGGCAAGAGCTCTGTTAAAATTATAGCAGGCTCTGTTTCTGGCATCTGCGCAGCTGATATAGTCAAGCATACAGGCGCCCTGCTTTATGTCGATGTCCCAGAGTGTCTTCATGGCGTTTTTGTGACTAACCGTGAAAGAGATGTACCTGTATTCGCAGTCCAGAGCGAAAATTATTACGCCGTCCGGATCTGTCATAAGCGAACGGAGAAGGATTATGTCGTTGTCTGTTATCTGTAAATTATTGCAGGTATCAGGCGACTCTCCGTTTACTTTCATAGTACACCTCAAAAGATAAAAATAGTCTTCTTGTTAATTAATATTATACCTAAATAATATTTTATCAACACCTCATATATTTAAAATTTAACAATGGGGTATTATTCACATTTCAAAATTATAGGAATGTGCAAAGATTTTACACAAAACGCACTTCCAATCTTCATAAACGGAGCTATATTCTTTATTCAGATAGAACGGAGGGAATATGACCACTTTTGAAAATTTTGACTACTACAACCCCACGAGGATAATTTTCGGTAAAGACACCATAGGTTCCGTCTCAAGACTGATACCTGAAGACAAAAAGGTTCTGTTCATATACGGAGGCGGCTCCATAAAATCCAACGGGGTCTACGCGCAGGTGACAGATGCATTGAAAGGACACACCTGCGTGGAATTTTCAGGCGTTGAGGCGAACCCTCACTATGAAACTCTGAACAAGGCGGTTCAGTCTGTCAGGGAAAACGGAATAGATTTCATTCTGGCAGTGGGCGGAGGCTCGGTTATCGACGGCGCGAAATACGTCGCCGCGGCGGCGCTTTATGAAGGCGACGGATGGGACATCCTCGAATGGAAACATAAGGTCAAAGAGGCACTGCCCATCGGAGCAGTTCTGACCCTGCCGGCGACAGGTTCCGAATCCAACGGCGGCTCCGTCATAACGAAAGCCGAAACTCATGAGAAACGCTTCTTTAAATCCGAAGCGGTATACCCTGTGTTCGCAGTTATGGACTACACCGTGATGACCACATTGAGCGACAAACAGCTTGCTAACGGCATGGTGGACACCTTTGTGCATACGACAGAGCAATACCTCACCTATCCTACGGACGGTATGGTTCAGGAAGGATACGCGGAAACGCTTCTGCGCAACGTTGCCGCACTTGCTAAAGACTGGGAAAACAGACGCACCGAAAGCTGGCAGAAAAACCTGATGTGGACTTCCAATCAGGCGCTTAACGGGCTTATCGGACTGGGCGTTCCGCAGGACTGGGCAACACATATGATAGGTCACGAGCTGACAGCCATTTACGGGCTTGACCACGGACAGACGCTGGCAATAATCCTGCCCGCGGTTCTGCGCCAGATGCGCCTGCAAAAATCGAAAAGACTGCTGAAAATGGGCAAAAACGTTTTCGGACTGGAAGGCGCGGCTTTAACTGAGGAACACACTATTGAAAAGATAGAGGAACTCTTCCGCAGTATCGGTGTTAAGCTGACTCTGAGTGACTACGGAATAAAAGCTGATGTGGAAGCCGTTGTGAACGCGCTGAAAAGCCACGGCATGACAGCCCTCGGCGAAACGGGAGCTATCACACCCGACGTTTCCGCCTGCATACTGCAAAGAGCGCTTTGATAGTTACGCTGTCTTAAACTTGCTTTTTAGAACCAAGCATATCAAGGCGGAGGAAGAAAAAGCGGCTGAGTGTACATAAACAAGTACATGATGACGGTTTTTCTTCCGACAACGCCGAGATGCGAAGCGTTATAAAAGGCAACAAATAACTTTACGAATCGCCGGCCAACCTGTATTATACCCCCATGAATAACAACGACATACTCCGCCGCATCCGCTATGCCATGAACCTGAACGACAATAAGATCCTGAAAATACTGGATATGGGCGGACACCCTATAAAACGTGAAGACATCCCCTTTCTCATGTCCAAAGAGGAAGATCCGGACTATCAGGAAACTTCCGATGAACTTCTGAACGCCTTTCTGGACGGCTTCATCACATTCAAAAGAGGCGCAAAAGATGATAAATAATGACATAGTGAAAAAACTGCGCGTGGCGCTGGAACTGAAAGATACCGACATCATAGAGATATTCGAAATGGGCGGCGCAAAGATAACAAAATCCGAAGTGTCCGCATACTTTCGCAGACCCGACCACCGCAACTTTCAGGCTCTTGGCGATCAGCACATGAGAAAATTTCTCAACGGTCTCACAAAAAAATATCGCGACTGATACTCCGCCAAACCCACAAAAACAGAACGCCGTTTCCAACGTATCGAAAAAATTCCCTTTTTCATCCCCTCAGCTATTTACAAATATCTGTTTTGAGCAATATTAAAAAATAGCATATCATCCATTCAGATTTTAAAACATCATTAGACGCAAAGGCAGGTCTATACCACATAAATGTCTTGCAATTAAAGAAAATCTGGCTGAAATTAGCATTTCGGAACAAACATCTGAGGTAAGAAATGAGCAAAGTATTGAAAAAGACACAGCTTTCCCGCGACGTGTTTCAGCTTGTGCTTGAGGCACCTGAAATAGCGAGTGAACGGCGTGCGGGGCAGTTCGTCATTTTGCAGGCGGACAGCGATTACAGCGAGAGGATTCCCCTCACCATAGCCGATGCCGACGAAGCGGCTGGCAGCATAACGGTCATTTTTCAGGTGGTGGGTAAATCCACGCTGAAACTGGCACAGCTTGATGCGGGAGATGTTGTGGAGAATGTTCTGGGACCATTGGGGATGCCCACACACATTGAAAAGGTCGGCACAGTTGTATGTGTCGGCGGCGGTATCGGCGTTGCACCGCTGCACCCCATTGCGCAGGCGATGAAAAAAGCGGGCAACAGGGTGATAATCATAATGGGCGCAAGAACGAAGGAGCTTCTCATCCTTGAGGACGAGATGCGCGCCATAGCAGACGAATTCATAGTCTGTACAGACGACGGCTCATACGGACGCAAAGACCTCGTGACAGCTCCTTTAAAAGAGATATGCGAAAAGGGCGGCGTTGACCTTGCAGTTGCCATCGGACCCGCAATAATGATGAAGTTCTGCGCGGAAACTACCCGTCCGTTCGGTGTTAAGACCTATGCATCGCTGAACACCATCATGGTGGACGGCACGGGTATGTGCGGCGGATGCCGTGTCACCGTCGGCGGAAAAACAAAATTCGTATGCGTTGACGGACCGGAGTTTAATGCCCACGAAGTAGACTTCGACAACATGATGCTCCGCCAGCGCTCATATAAACCGCAGGAACAGGAGGCAAACCACAAATGCCGTCTTCAGCAGGCGGTGGACGAACTTCAGGAGCAAAAATAATGTCATATATACCTGCAGATAAACTGCGCGAAGAGGCGCAGGAACTGATAAATAAAATAGATTTTTCAGCACTAAAACCTAAGGACAGACTCGCCATCCCCATGCAGGAGATGCCCGCGCAGGAACCTTCCGTCCGTGCGAAAAACATACAGGAAGTCGCCATAGGCTACTTTGAGGAACAGGTTAAACTTGAGGCGGAAAGATGCCTCCAGTGTAAAAATGCGCCCTGCATAAAGGGATGTCCGGTGGCAATAGACATCCCCGGATTCATCAAAGCCGCGGCGGAGGGCGATTATCAGAAGTCGGTCAACATCATTAAAAGAAACAGTATGCTTCCGGCAATCTGCGGACGTGTCTGCCCGCAGGAGACACAGTGCATGGCGGAATGTACGGTGGGCAAATCGCTGAAAGACATGGAGAAATCCGTGGCAATCGGACGTATCGAGCGCTTCGTTGCGGACTGGGAGCGGGAACAGGGCAGAATGTCACTGCCAGAGATAGCGCCCGCCACAGGCAAAAAGGTTGCGATAATCGGTTCCGGTCCCGCCGGACTGACGGCAGCAGCGGACGTGCGAAAGGCTGGGCACGAGGTCGTACTTTTTGAAGCGTTCCACAAACTCGGAGGCGTCATGATATACGGTATCCCCGAATTTCGTCTGCCCAAAGTTATCCTCGACAAAGAGATAGACAACCTCCTTTCAATGGGGGTTACAATAAAGAAGAACTTCCTCGTAGGTCGCACAAGAAAGCTGTCCGACCTTATTGAGAAGGACGGTTTCGACGCAGCGTTCGTCGGCACAGGCGCAGGTCTGCCCAATTTCATGAACATAGAAGGCGAAGGACTTGTTGGTGTTTCGTCTGCAAACGAGTTCCTCACCCGCGCAAACCTCATGAAGGCGTATACTCCGGACAAAGCTGACACACCTATTTTCACAGGCAAAAAGACAGCCGTCGTGGGCGGCGGAAACGTAGCAATGGATGCGGCACGTATGGCTCTGCGCGTTGGCGCTGAAGAGGTATATGTCATATACCGCAGAACCGAAAAGGAGATGCCCGCACGACGCGAGGAGATAGCCCACGCCAAAGAGGAGGGAATAACCTTCCTGTTCCTCACCAACCCGAAACGCATAATCGGCGACAAAGACGGCAAGGTGACAGGTATCGAGTGTCTGAAATATGAACTGGGCGAACCGGACGATTCCGGCAGACGAAAACCTGTTGAGATAAAGGGCAGCGAGTTCATACTTGAGATGGACAGCGTTATCATGGCGCTGGGCAACTCTTCAAACCCGCTGATAAGCCAGACAACACCGGAGATAAATGTCAACAGGTGGGGCAACATCCTTGCGGATGGCGATCAGAAAACATCCATGGAAAGGGTTTACGCAGGCGGGGATATAGTTCTAGGTGCGGCAACGGTGATTCTTGCCATGGGAGAAGGACGGAAAGCCGCAGAATCAATAAATAAACTATTGGCTGAATAACGATATAACGGGACTGCTTCGCCTGCGGCTCGCAAAGACGTCTCTGCGGGGACAGAAAGGACGAAGCAGTCTCATTATTTTATGCTCTGTGCAGTGTCAGAAGGGTTATCTCCGAAGGCACGCCAACGCGCATTGGCGGTCCCCAGTATCCCGTTCCGGTATTGACGTAAACCCACATATCCTTATGGCGGTTAAGCCCTTTATAATACTTCTGAAAGAACGGTATAAGCAGACTGAAAGGAAAATACTGACCCGCGTGGGTATGTCCGGAAAGCTGTAGATCAACTCCCGCGGCATATGCATCGGCATAGCTGTTGGGCTGGTGCGCCAGCATTATCTTTTTCGTACCGGATGGCACACCGTCGAACGCCCTCTTCGCGCTTGATGCGTGAAGTGCGCCGTAGTGTCTCGTTGAATAGTCGCTGACACCGCCGACAGCTATCTCTGCACCATTCACACTCAAAAGCTCGTGCGCGTTTATCAGCGGTTTTGCACCCATCCGCTCAAACTCGTCTATCCAGCCGGGAGCGTCCCAGTAATACTCGTGGTTGCCTGTGACATAATAAACCCCGTGGCGTGCTTTCAGCTCCGCAAGAGGCGATATGTCGTTTCGCAGGTCTTTGACGTGTCCGTCCGCAAAATCCCCTGTGAGCGCCACAATATCCGCATCAAGGGTGTTAACGCGGTTGACCACTGTCTGCGCGAACCTGCGCCCGATTGTCGGTCCCACGTGCAGGTCTGACACCTGTACGATACGGAATCCCTCTAACTGCTCCGGCAGGTCTTTCACTGGCACCTTGACCTCTTTAACAGACGGCTCCGCGTGCGCCTGCCCTATTCCGAGCACCGTCGAACCGACGGTCAGCACACCAAGCGTGAGCAGAACGCGGCGCTCCATGTCTACAGTGTCTGTGGGCGGCGCAATAAACCGCCAGATTATTGCACCGACATCAGTTATAACGCCGTATGCCGCAAGAAGCGTCACCATGCCGAACGCCGTGTATGAAACCCAGTTGACGGCTATGAACAGCCATGTCAGACCCATTTCGCTTTTGAGCCGAGGCAGGAACATCCTGTCACCTATGGGAGCAAGCAGCTCTATTAAAAAGATAAAAGCCACTATCATCCACGCCAGCGCCATGTGCTCTTTAGCCCACTGCCAGCGGGTGATTATCCTTGAAAATGCATAAATATTTATAAGGGCGAAAATACCCAGAACAACTGCAAATCTGATTCCCATATATTCCTCTTAATCAAATGTTTGTATAATCTTGTCCGGCAGCCCCATTATTGCAAGACAAATATAATTATGTATAATAGACGGATGGCAAACGAAAGGGTTCAGGTTATCACAGACAGATGCAGAGGCTGCGGGGCGTGCGTTACGGTTTGTCCGGAGTGGGCTGTCACCCTGTTTACAGACAGGAATAACCGTAAAATCATACGCATAGAAGCCGCAAAATGCAGCGGATGCGGAGACTGTATACCCATGTGCCGTTATCATGCGATTATTTCAGAGGGGGAAGAGGATGCAGAATAATACCAACGCGGAACCTAAGGATTTCTGGAACAAGCGGGCACACGAGTTCGGCAGATTTGAAAACACTCAGCAGGACAACACACAGGATATTCTTGAGATGATGCGCAGAATGGGTGTGGATTTCAGCGGAAAAACGGTTATAGATGCAGGATGCGGAACAGGCAGATATACCCTGAACCTTGCGAAAGAAGCGGCGCATGTCACAGGAGTGGATATTTCCGAAGAAATGCTCCGTTTTCTGAACGAAGACGCAAAAACACACGGCATCAGCAATATAAACACTATCTGTTCCGACTGGAATGACTTCATGCCGGACAGAAAATACGATATAGCCTTCTGCACCATGTCTCCCGCTTTAAGAGCCGCAGAGGCACGAAAAAAACTGAATGACTGCGCGACGGGTTCCGTTGTTTACATGGGCTTCGACGGGCTGCGCTCGTCTGACATTTTGGAGCATCTTTGCCCGCTATTCGGCATCACCCCGAAAACATTCTGCGACGCGGTAAAAATGCGCGCATGGCTGGATGAAAACGGAATCAGCTACCAATGTGAAAACATCGAAGGGGAGTGGTCACACAGCAAACCTCTGGACGAGCTGGCAGACAGCGCGATCCACATGCTTGAAGCATACGGAGTGCCCATAAACAGAAACGTCGTTGAAGCAAACCTTGAGCCTTTTAAAACACAGGACGGCACATGCACCGAGACCATAAGGTTCAGAAGTGCCCTGATCGTCTGGAGCAAGTAACTCAGGCTATTTTAAGCAGCTTCGCAACACACTGTTCAACGTCCTTTGTGCTGGAAAAAAGGTTCCCGCAGCCGACGTCACCGAACGGTTCGTAGTTATCCAGATGGTCGATGAGTTCGTGTATAAGCTCAGGGTCTGAATTTTTATTTTCGCAGATAAATCTTATGCTCGCAAAAAGCGTATCCGGCAGATCCTGCTCGTTCGAAGCCCTGAGAGCTACTTTAAAAAGTTGTTCGTATATCATGTCAGCACCTCTACCGCACACTAATTTATAACATTTAGAGCGTATGCCCTGCAACCAAAAAACCACTTGAGAATTATAACGCATAGGGAGATATTGTTACTATATTAATTTATTCATTGGAGGATGCCTATGTCAGAATTATTTAAACCCATCTCGCTGAACGGCGTAACACTCCGCAACCGCGTCGTCGTCCCCCCCATGTGTCAATACAGCGCAAGCGAAGGTCTGCCGGACGACTGGCACCTTGTCCACTACGGCTCCATGGCCGCGGGCGGCGCAGGCGCCATCATCATAGAAGCCACCGCAGTTTCGCCGGAAGGACGTATCAGCCCTTATGACCTCGGTCTCTGGAATGATGAACAAGAGGACAGATTCGCCCGCATCTTTGCGTTTATAGAATCACAGGGCGCTGTACCCGCTGTACAGATAGCCCATGCAGGCAGAAAAGCCTGTACCGACAAGCCTTGGCTGGGTGGAAAACCTCTGAAAGACTGGACAAATCTCCTCGCCCCAAGCGCAATCCCGTTCGACAACGAGTGTCAGACTCCTGCGGCTATGACCGTTGCGCAGATACATGAAATGACAGAAAAATTTGCTGAATCGTCAATGCGGGCCGTTCGTGCCGGAGCACGTATGGTCGAACTGCACGCCGCACACGGCTACCTTCTCAGCGAATTCATCTCCCCAATCTCCAACAAGCGCGAAGACGAATACGGCGGAAGCCTTGAAAACAGAGCGCGTTTCCTCATAGAAACGGTTAAAGCTGTTCAATCCGCCATAGGCACGGCAGTCCCCATCTCCGTCCGCATCAGCGCAACAGACTGGCTGCCGGAAGGACAACAGCCTGAAGATTCCGTTAAGCTGGTAAATATGCTCAAACCGCTTGGTGTGGCGCTTATAGACGTTTCCACAGCAGGCGTTGCACTTGCAAAGATACCCGCCGGACCCGGTTTTCAGGTTCCGTTTGCTGAAAAGATAAAAAAAGAAACCGGTATGACTACCTCTGCCGTGGGACTCATCACAGAGGCAAAACACGCGGAAAGCATTGTTGCCGAAGGCAAAGCGGATATTGTTATGATTGGCAGAGGACACCTTAAAAATCATCAGTGGACGATACATGCCGCAATGGAGCTCGGAGCGGAAGCGCCTATCCCTCCGCAATACCTGCGAAGCTACAGATGAAACGAAGCAGAGAATTTCTTATACTGCTGTTTGCAACGGTGATGACCATATCGTCCCTTTATGCGCCGCAGCCCGTTCAGCCGCTTATTGCGGAGGAGTTCGGGCTGTCCATGTCGCAGGCATCGCTTCTGACTACCGCCACGATGGTTCCGCTGGCTGTTGCACCCGTTTTCTACGGGTACATACTTGAATCAGTGTCCGCCGGAAGGGTTCTGCTTTTCTCGCTGGCGTTTCTGTCTGTATGCCAGTTCATGTTCTTCTTCTCGAACACTTTCTACCTGCTGGTCGGAGTGCGCTTTTTGCAGGGATGCGCCATCCCCGCCGTTCTGACAGGCATAATGACCTATATCGCCGACACTTCGGAAAAGAGCAACGTTCAGAAAAATATGGCTCTATATATCTCAGCTACCATCTTCGGAGGGTTCGCCGGACGCTTTTTCTCCGGTCTGATAGCCCACTATGCCGGATGGCGGGTGATGTTCATGATTCTGGGTGTGAGTCTTGTTTTCGCGGTATACCTGATAAGAACGCTGCCGGAAAATAAAACCAGTCTGGCGAAAATGAATCCCAGTGCGGCGGCAGAGATACTTTCACAACGGCTCTTCACAATGATTTACATCATGATTTTTTTCATGTTCTTCATGTTCGCCGCAGTGCTGAACTTTATCCCGTTCCGCCTTCGTCAGATACATCCCGATGCGGGGGAACTTCTGATAGGAATAATGTACACAGGCTACATAATGGGCATAGTAATGTCTGTTAACGTCATGAAGATAATAAAGTTTCTGGGTTCCGAGCTGCGGACTGTGTTCGCAGGACTTACATCGTTCGTACTTTCGCTTGTGCTTTTCATATCCGGCAATACACGGCTTATGTTCCTCGGTATGTTCGTTTTCTGCGCCAGCATGTTCCTTTCGCACACCGCGGCTGCGGGTTATGTCAACAAGATAGCCGACAGGCATAAAGGGGTAACAAACGGGCTGTATGTGGCATTTTACTACTCCGGCGGCGCGCTCGGCTCAATTCTTCCGGGGCTTATTTACGAGGATTTCGGGTGGCACAGCTTCATACTGTTTCTCGGTGTGCTCATGACCTCCGCGATTTTGACAGGACGTTTTGTCCTGCGCGGACATATGAGGAGAAACACATGATTCCGGTTGAATTTACACATTATAATGTGTAAGTTATCTCTATGGAGGACAATATGGCAACAAATCTTGCAATAGACGATGCACTCCTTAAAGAAGCACAGAAGATAAGCGGTATAAAGACCAAGAAAGATACAGTGAATACAGCACTTAAAGAGTTCATACTTAGAAAGAAACAGGAAGAGATACTTGAACTTTTCGGCAGCGTGGACTATGACAGTGATTACGATTACAAAAAACTGAGAAATCGTAAATGAAAGTGCTTGTGGATACTTCCGTATGGTCTCTTGCTCTGCGTAAAACACCTAGAGCAGAGAAGGACATTGATGTTGTTTCACGCCTTACTGATGTTATAAAAGACTCCCGTGTTGCAATAATCGGAGCTATCAGACAGGAACTGCTCTCCGGAATATCATCCTCTGAAAAATTTGAACAACTGAAAGACAGGATGCGTTCTTTTGAGGATTTACCTCTTAACACAGAAATATATGAACTTGCGGCTGAGTTTTCTAAAACCTGCCGTATAAACGGTATCCAAGGCTCTCATACAGATTTTCTTATATGCGCAGTTTCAGCACACTACAATATTCCCTTTTTCACACTGGATAAGGATTTCGAAAGTTACAGACAGCATATTGAATTGAAGCTGTATTGAAAAAAGGCTGCCCCAAAAGAGACAGCCTTGCGAAATTATCTGTTTTCCAGTGAGTCCACTCTGGTTTCAAGGTTTTTAAGGCGCCCGCCGAGACTGAAAAAATATGCGCCGAGAAGCACGAAAATAACTGTATAACCTGCGAAAAGATATCCGAAATTACCCATTGTTCTCTCCTATAGCATCAATTCTTCTTGAGAGTGACGCAATGCGCACCCTTTTCAGCATCATAGCGGCATAAAGCACCGAAAACGCAAAAATAGCGAAAAGCATCGCTTTCAGCATGTCGGGGTGCAGACCGCCGCCGCCCTTCTGAACAACGTTGGGGTGGATAGTTCTCCACCAGCGGATTGAAAAGAAGACTATCGGCACGTCGATGAAGCCGATAATTCCTATTGCCGCCGCAAACTTAGCTCTTTTGTCCGCTTCTTCGATGAATTTGCGGAGCATGATGTACCCTGCATATATGAACCACAGGATTGTTGTCGTGGTGAGACGGGGATCCCATGTCCACCATACGCCCCATATGGGTCTCGCCCAGATGGGTCCTGTGATGAGCACTATCGTACAGAACATTATACCTATCTCCGCGGAGCTTTCCGCTATGTCGTCGAACAGGAAATTCTGTTTCACCAGAAACAGAATGCTGAAAACGAACGTGATGAAGAATGCAAAAAACGCTATCCATGCGGATGCCACGTGGAAATAGAAAATCTTCTGCACGGCACCCATCATCCGCTCCACGGGAGCGAACATGAAAGCCATATAAAGCGCCGCAATGATAAGCACGATAGCGGCGATATCCAAAGGTTTCTGTAACTTCATATCAATCCTCTACTATAAAATCAAACACAGCGAAAACAACTACCGTAAATATAGCATCAAAACCTGCAAGAAGCTGCATCCATTTAACAGCGTCTGCCGGATCGTGTCCCAGAATGTAGATATTCAGCGCCTGAACGGACGACAGAATAACAGGAACGATGATGGGCAGCAGAAGAAGAGGAAGCATGACCTCTCTGGTTCTGGTATTTACGGAGATTATTGAAAACAGTGTGCCCAGTATGGCAAAGCCATAGGTGCCTAAAAAGAAAATCACAACGGGCATAGCGCCGTATGCGAAAATATTAACGTTATACAGAACCATGAAAAGCGGGATAGTGAAAATCTCCACCATGGCTATGAAAAGGAAATTGCTTATAGCTTTGCCGAAAAATATGGCACTGCGGTCAACAGGAGCCAGCAGCAGAGCGGAAAAGTTTCCGCCGGTAACTTCGCTCATCATAGATTTGTTAAGCCCCAGAATCCCTGCGAAGACGAACGACATCCAGAGGATACCGCCAACCACCTCGTTTTTAAACTGGGAACCCGGTTCGAATATAAAGCTGAAAACAACTACCGTAAGCACGGAGAAAAGGAGCATGGAGACCACTATCTCCCTTGATTTCAGCTCGTGGAGAACGTCTTTGCTGACGATGGCTGAGATTGAACCGAGATATTTCATCTGCTCACCGCCTCTATGTAGCGTTCGTCAAACTCCTGCACGCTTATGTTCGCTTTCTGCTCGTTGAAAACCAGCTTGCCGCCTTTGATGATTGCGAGTCTGGATGCGGCATCGTAACCCTGTTTCATGTTGTGAGTCACCATTACGATGGTTTTATGGTCGTCGAAAAGCTCCATAAGAATGCGTGTAAGGATATCAGAGGCGTGTGTATCAAGTCCGGTATATGGTTCGTCCAGAACGACGATTTCAGGGTCGTGCAGAAGCGCCCTTGTGATGGAGAGCCTTTGCAGCATACCGCGGGAATAACCACGCACTTTATCGTTTCTTCGTTTATAAAGCTCAACCTTATCCAGAAGCACTTTAATGCGCTCGTCTATGTTCTGCACGTCGTACAGTTTTGCATAGAAGCGCAGGTTCTCAAGCGCCGTCAGTTCGCTGTAAAGGAAAGGCTGATGGGATATCACGCCAAACCGGCTGCGGAAGCTGTCCTGTAATTTGTTGAGCGGTGTATTTTCGTAAAGAATCTGTCCGCTTGTGGGCGGAGTCATAGTGCAGAGGAGTTTCAGAAAGGTGGATTTGCCCGCGCCATTGGGTCCGAAAACGCTGACAAATTCGCCTTTATTAAGGGAAACGGACACATCCCGCAGTGCGTGGATGTGTCCGTATTTTTTATTTACTTTCTTAAACTCTACCAGAGTTTCAGGCATTCTTCTTTTTCCTGCCGGAAATACCGTAAAGTCCGCCCAATACCATGGTTACACAGCCTATCCAGATCCATGTGATGAACGGCTGGAACACAGCCTGAATACCGACATAGTTCTCAACTTTTGAATAGCTGGCAAGGATAAGATAAAGATCACCGTAGAGTTTTGAGCTGATGGCAACCTCTGCGAAAGCCTGCTCATTTTTCTCATAAAAGCGTCTTTCCGGTGCAAGGGTCATAAGCTCTTTGCCATTTTTATAAACGGTCACAGGCACATACACAGAAACATAGTTCTGCATCTCGTGCGCATTAAGATCCCCGACCTGAAGAGTGTATCCGCTGAACTCGAATTTTTCACCGGGAGCAACGGTAACGTCTTTTTTATCGTTATAGAAGGATGATGCAACGATTCCGTATGCCATCATGACCACGCCGATGTGGATTATCAGACCGCCGTAGTATCTTCTGTTTTTGACCAGAACTTTTGCGCCGCCTTTTTTAACGGTTGTTATGATGGACACAAGGATTGACACCAGCGAAAATGTGGTGAATCCGAGAAGAAGTATCGGAAGAACCTCTTTATGTCCTGTCGCAACCAGGGCGACCATAACGGCAATCATAGCGACTGTTGAAGGCGCGAGCTTCATAAGAAGCTCTTTTCTGTCCATCTTTCCATAGTGCAGAAGCGGAGCTATACCGCCTGCCAGCAGGATGAGGACAAAGAAGGGAGCTGAAACCCTGTTGAAATAAGGGATACCCACAGTAATCTTGTCGGGCATAACCAGACCGGAGATGATGGGCATCATAGTTCCGACGGCTATAACTATGGTAAGTCCGAGGAACAGCCAGTTAGCGAGGAAGAACATTCCGTCGCGTGAGAAAAATGTGAAATGGTGCTCTTCTTTATCTGACAGCTCTTTCAGCATGGGGAACAGATATTTAAGGAACATTACCGTAGTCAGCGTTATAAACGCGAGGAAGAAATATCCCAGCGATGATTTTGCAAATGAGTGAACTGAATCCAGAACACCGCTTCTTGTGATGAAAGTACCGAACAGACAGAGCTGGAAAGAGATGAGCGCCAGCATGTGCGTCCATATTTTCAGTTTGCCGCGTCTTTCATATATCATTGCGGAGTGCAGCAGAGCCGTTGATGTGAGCCAGGGAAGCAGTGAAGCGTTTTCAACGGGATCCCATGCCCAATATCCGCCCCAGCCAAGCTCAACATACGCCCATTCGCCGCCGAGGATGATACCGATAGTAAGGAATATCCATGTGATTACAGTCCATTTGCGTGTGTCTATTGCCCAGTTCGCAGATGCATCTTTTGTAACAAGCGCCGCAAAGGCGTGTCCGACAGTGATGGTGTATCCCACGTATCCAAGGAAAAGGGTAGGCGGGTGATACAGCATACCGGGGTTTTGCAGCAGCGGGTTCATACCCATACCGTCGGCGGGGAAGAAATCCAGCTCGGCAAAGGGGTTTGTAACGAAAATTGTAAGTATCAGGAAAAAGGTGGATGTCAGCGACGTAACAGCCAGAATGGCAGACCTGTACTTTGTGTCATAGTTTTTCGTACGGAAAATCTCTATGACGGCGCACACGCAGACTAGCCAGCCCCAGAAGAGAAGCGAACCCGCCTGACCTGCCCACCAACCGCTTATTTTGTAAACAAACGGCAGTTTTGAATCGGTGTACTGCGCAACATATTCCATCTTGAAATAGCCTGTTGCAAGGGCATAGACCAGAACGCAGGATGCCAGAGAAAAGGCAACCAGCTGACCGATCATGATGGAGTCCGCCAGCTTTGCTGTGGACTTGTTTTGGGTCTGCATGGCATAGGCATACATGCCGAAAGCGGCTAAGCCGGACAGAAGACCCAGAATCTGAAATAAATTACCTAACTGTCCCATAATTCTCCCTTAATTGGTTTTGAATAAAGCACGACCTTATTCGTCTTAAACGAACCCATGTAAACAATAAAAATTATTACTCACAGTTCAGTCTAAGCAGAGACAGGTGATTATGATTTTTGTTCAACTTCGGCTTCATATTTTGACGGACATTTTGTCAGAACTGTTGCCGCGTTAAAAACCTGTTTCTCGGAATCGTATTTTCCTTCAATGATAACGTGGATATCTTCTTTGAAAGTATCGGGGATGATACCGTGATATTCCACCTTCATAGTGTCGGGGTTACCTTGTATATCCTGAATTGTGAAAAGAAGATACTGATTTTTATAATCCTGCGTAACGGTTCCCGGCAAAACGTTGCCTGTGACCCTCATACCCTTTGTGTTGTATTTTTCGGGGTTATGGGTAACTTCGTGAACCTCAAGATAGTAGACGCTCTCCTGCTTAAAGCTGGACATGAACAGCCAGCCGATAATTCCGGCGAAAACAACGCCTGCAAGAATAAACTTATACGATTTCTTCATTATGACCTCTTTCAGCTTCTTTAAAGCATAGACTATGATGTTAAAAAAAAGTTGCATAATCAAGTAGAAATTTGTAAATATTGCACATGGACAATGTATCTTTTTTCACAGCGTTCCTTGCGGGCGTACTTTCCTTTTTATCACCATGCGTTTTACCGCTGCTCCCCGGATATCTTTCTTTTATGTCCGGAGAATCCATCGAAACCCTTACATCAGGAGATAAAAAGACGGCAAGACTTAAAGTCTTTCTCGGTGCAGTATTTTTTGGCTTAGGCTTCATGCTGGTTTTCATCCTGCTCGGTGCCGGAGCTACAAAAATAGGAATGTTTCTTAAAGAATATAAGCTCATAATCGGAAGGGTTGCGGGTATTATCATCATAATACTCGGTCTGCACATGACAGGCATCTTCCGCATCAATAAGCTCATGATGCACAAAAAATGGCACTACAGTTCGAAAAAGGGCACTCCGTTTTTTGTAAATGCGTTTCTTCTTGGTGTGGCGTTCGTTTTCGGCTGGACACCCTGCATAGGTCCCATCCTTGCAGGCATCCTGTCACTCGCCGCTGCAAAAGAAACAATCACCAGCGGCATCATGCTCCTTGCTGTGTTCGGTTTCGGGCTTTGGATTCCATTTCTGCTCTCCGCGATGGCTGTGGGATTTGTCTTCTCCACCGTACGTAAGGCAGGAAAGGTTGTTATGGCTGTTGAAAAGATATCAGGTGTGCTGCTCATAATAATAGGCGTTCTCATGGCTACAGACAGTATGCAGACGGTGAGCATCTTCCTTTTCAGAATTTTCCCGGCTCTGGGCAACATAAATTATTGATCAGCGGACTATGGTATAAGTCACCGTATTATCAGCCCAGTCCGACGGGTCGAGCCTGTTCAGTCTGCGGACGAGATCGCTTATCATGCCTGTTGAGGAGGCGCTGTAGGTTATGAACATACCCTCCTGAAACCCAAGGGTAAGAAGGTCGTCCTTCTGCTTTGTGGCTATTATTTTTATCTTCTCCTCTGCTGATTTACCTTTGAATCCCGGAAGGAACTGTGCCGTAAGCACAATTTTACATTCGTTGTCCGGATAGACATAGGTTTTACCCTTCTGCGCAAAGTTGCTCCTCTGGACGCTGTTGGGCAAAAGAAGCGTCACGGAACCGTCCGCGGCTATTGAGAACAGATAGACGTAGGCATCCTCTGTCACCCTGTAGCTTATGCTGACAGTGTCCCCCTGCCTGACCTGCGATTTCGACATGGCAAGGTCAACCGTGAAACCGTCGGTCTTCTCCGGCTGATAAGGTTCCACAACAGCTCTTATTCTTACCGAATATTCACTGCTGCTCCCCTGAACAAATCCCTGTGAAATGATGTCATATTTCAGTATACGCCCCTTCACGGAAGCATAGACGAGATCTTCTGCAAGCTGACTGTTCTGCACAAGAGTTCTTGATTTTATGAATATCCCGCACGCCGTTTCAAGTGCATTCCTGCGGGCATCGTTCAGGGCGCGCATGGATGTTTCTTTCATGGTGTCCGAATCACCCATCACAGAGATACCGTCCGCCTCAACGGTTACAGTGTTTTCCGCACAGTTGGCTGCAAATGCGACAAAAAGCAGTATGAGAAATAGAAATCTCTTCATCAGTAAAGTTCCCCGAAACTTTTTTCGTCAATCTTTCCTTTAAGAAAAGCGTCCATAAGTTTTGACTTCACTGGCTTTTTAAGTTCATCCATCCCCTTTGAAAGCTGAGCGGAATTAATAAGCCCCTTTTCAAAGAGCGCTTTCAGTTTATTTTTTCCCGTCTCCTCGTCCATCAGTCTGGATTTTTCCCAGTTGCGGCTGACTGTAAAATCACCTGTTCCTATCACCTGCGGATCCTGCTGCTGACCTTTCAGCCTGAACGCCGCCTTTGCAACGTTGCTTTTTATGTATTCAGATATGTCATTAATGGTCACCCATACGCCGTTTCCGCCCTTGCCTGTGAGTCCTTCCTTAAAGAAGTGGCTGAACAGACCGGATTTGTATTCACTGTCGTCCTCCCACGACTGCTGGTTTGCAGCCGAAGAGGTGATTATCACCCTGCCGGAACCTACGGTTTTGATGATATCCGGTGCAGCCATCATGCCCACGATGGGCTTGCCGCCTTTGGCGACGATGGATTTTCCGCTTCCTGTGAAACATGCGTCCAGTGCCACCAGAACGCCTTTGGCGTTGGAATTGTCCACCATATCCTCTATATAGCTGACCCTGACCGCCGTGTCAGACAGCGAATCAGGATCGGAAAGAACGCTGTCATAGGGCACAATGAGGGCATCCGTGACCTTTTCGCCGGATGTCACAGGTGCGCCGTGACCGGAAAAATAGACGTAGATATATCCGTCCCACGTCCTTATTTTCCGCAATGCCGCAACTATGTTGTTGCGTGTTGCATTCTCATTGAGCAGAAGCACAGTGTTCTCTTTAGGTATGCCGCCGTATCTTCTGTCTGTCAGTATGTTATAAACGTCCTGCGCATCAGAGGAGGCATATTTCAGCGTCGGTATGTCACTGCGTCCCTTGTAATCTATACCTATGACCACGGCGTATGCGTCCTCTCTGTAAGGCGGCAGTTCGTTTTCAGCGGGTTGGGGTTCGGAAGCAGGAGCAGAAACCGATGAATAGGTCTGCTGTGCAGGTTTACCCGCATCCGCAGTTGAACCGAGCACCACGTCAAAGTATGAAGGACGCGTTCCGCGGATAACATACAGAGTTATCTTTACAGAAGGTGCCTGCGAACTTACGAATGACGCGAAACTTTCAGCCGAGGTGACAGGCGCTCCGTTCACTTCCGCTATTATGTCTCCCGTGTGGATACCTACGGTCTCCGCGGGGCTGTTTGGTATAACGCTGACAACCTCGACACCGGACAGACCGGCCCTTAACCGCGTATTTGATGCTATCATCCTTGTTATCATGAGCTGCTTTTCCGCACTGAGAGCCTGAATATTCACACCAAGGTATCCGCCGCTCTGCTGTGCCGTTTGCGCAGTCTGCACAGGTGTTGTATAGACAGGGCGCGCGGGCACAACGACAACGGGCGGCTGTTTTTTCAGATTGGAGGCATATGCCTGAAGCTCGCCGGAAAGGGCTATCTCCTCGTTCAGCTTTTTGAAACAGTCGTCCATGGCGGCAGCAAGCACTTCACCCTCAAGGGTCTCCGTGGGGATAATAGGTGATATAACCGACCTGCTCTCTTTAACGCTTCTTGCCGCAGTCTCCCATATGGTCATACGGTTTTTGTCGGTGACAGTGACTCTTATTCCGAGATTTATGCGGTATTTCATGCCGAATCCGGCGGCAACCTGTACGCCTTCAAAAGAGTAATCCTGAATATCGGCTGATATCAGTGCATCCACGGTGTCGGGAAAACTTCCGGCGGGAACAACCACCGCAGACGAAAAGGCACTTGGGAAATATTTTTTCTCCATATTTCTCAGGTGTTTACCTGCCGGCATCGTCTCCGTTGTACTGCCCGTGACCTTGGATTTCACCATATTTTCATCGGGCAGCACAATACCTACCCGCATATTTACAGCGTTCACCCTGTCGGGCACGGCAGAACTGCTTTCAACCATAGGAACGTCGATGCGTGCCGCACAGCCTGCAATTATGAATATTGAAAGAATTAATCCGAGCGCTTTCATCAGTAGAGTTCTCCGAATTTTTTTGCATCTATTTTTCCGTTAAGGAACGATTCCAGAAGTTTTGATCTGTCGCCGCCAAGCTCTCCTATGGCTTTGGTAAGCTGGGCGGAATCTATATATCCCTGTTCAAATGCGGCGCGCAGTCTGTCCTTTTCTGTTGTGCCGTCAGGAACATATGGCGTTGGTTCCGGTGCGGTCTGCTGAGCCTGACCACGAAGATAGTTGTTTACTGCATATGAGTTGAGCATGTTATCCAGCGCTTTTATGAAGGCATCTCCGGCAGCCATGTAAATGCGTGTGTTCCATACGCTGCGATATTCGGCGGTGTTTGTGCAACTGTATTCAATAAGCGGTATTGTCGAAACGGTGTCCGAGCGGTAAAGCTCATGTCCGTTTTTGTCCATAAAGTGTGTGCGCAGATTGAGTTTAGGTATGAATCCACAGGTATTGAAACCTCTTGCAGCAGTCTGGAGTTCATAGTCCTGCAACTCAACTGAGATTATCAGTCCATTGTCCGTGTTACCCGACTGCACTACAGAGGTTTCTGTGAAATACTGCGGCATAACGTCTTTGACAGCTTTGTTTATCTGACGCGCCATGGGCGTTATTATAAGCTGCTTTATGCCGGAACCGTTGTCTTCCAGCTTCTGAGAAGGGCTGTTTTCATCCAACGGCAGATACGCCGCCCTGATGTTCATTTTCTGCACTGCGTGAGTTGCAGGAAGTTTTGAAGCTGACACATCCTGATAAGGAATCTCAAACCTGACAGTGCAGGCTGAAATAATAATTGATGCTGCAATAGCAGTGAAAAGCCTGAACATTTTTCACCTATGCTTGTTTATTTATCTGATTGTACCGCTGTGATTAAAAGAAATAAAGGGAGAGTTTTTATTAATGAGGCAGCTTCGAAAGAACTTAGATCTTTCGTCTTCGCAGTGACTGTTCACCTGAAGCAGCCTGAACATTTCAGATTGCTTCGTCATTTCATTCCTCGCAAAGACGGAAATCTTCATCGGGTTTTAGAATTGAGTAGTTCAAGGAAGGTTTTGTGAAACGAGCAAAAGCTGACGACGAAATACGAAGGTTATAAACCCGACAGTTCGGCGGTTAGATGCAAGCAGTACAAGGAAGTGACGACGAGCGGGCTGCGAGCATACTAAAGCTGTCGGAGGCTATCGGGTTTTAGAAGCGAGTAGTTCAAGGAAGGCTTTGTGAAACGAGCAAAAGCGTACGTACGCTGTACGTGTTGCGAGTGAATAAAAGCTGACGACGAAATACGAAGGTTATAAAGCCCGATCAGGTGGGCATACTGGAGATTAGGGTAAATATGGGTCCCATAAGCCCTATCATGATGACGAGCATAAACACCCCGACAACGCCTATGACTATAGGTTCTATCATCTTGGATATGTTGTTGGCGATGGTATCTACTTTATAATAATAGTATTCGGCAACGTTGCCAAGCTGGTTATCGAGATTTCCGGTCTGTTCGCCGATACCCACCATTCGGGTGATTATCTTGGGATACATTTTCTGTTCGGAAAGTGCCGATGAAAAGGAACGCCCGCTGGCTATCATCTCCCTTGCAGACGCTATGGAGCGTTTATAAACGAGGTTGGGCAGGCTCTCCTCCATTATGTTCAGCGCAGAATACAGCGGCAGACCTGCCGATATCATAAGTCGGATATATTCGGCAATGAACGCGTAATTATAATTTTTAACAATCAGACCGAAAACGGGCAGACGCGTAATTATTCGGTCTGTTGTGAATCTGTATTCCTCGGAATTTTTACGCAGGACACCGTTGAGGACAACAACACCTATCACAACCAGAATTATCAGCAGGAAATAGCTTTCCATGAAGCCAGAGAGCCACATGATAAACCTTGTGGTTGGCGGGAGTTCAATATTGAAAGACTTGAACGCTTCAATCATCTTGGGCATAACAACCACCAGCCAGAACACCATAACGCCTATCATGGCTACGAATGCAAACGACGGATAAATAAGCGCAGATTTTGTTTTGGTACGCAGGTCGGACATCTTTTTCAGGTGTTCCGCCGCGTTTTTGAGGGTGTTGTCAAGCTGTCCGGTTTCCTCGCCTATACGCACGAGGTTCACCACCATTACAGTGAACTCCTTTTCGTATTTCGCCATAGCGTGGGAAAATGTCATACCCGTCTGAACCCTGTAGCTCAGGTCGTTCAGCATATCCGCCATGGCAGGGTTTTCACTATCCGCCGCCAGATCCATCAGACCGGAATTAACAGGCAGACCGGATTTGACTATCATATGGAGGTTGTCTATCACCTCCACTATCTCACTGGTGGTTATTTTCTTTTTACGGTTGAGAAATCTTGTGTACGAAGGCAGTTTAGCAACGCCGATGACGTTTGAGCCGAAACTTGCAACATAACCGTTTATGTCAGCGTCGTTTTCAACTTCGACTATCTTTGATTTTACCCTGCCGCTTGGATCCAGCAATCTGATTCTGTATACCTGCATTAAAGAGCAACCCTCAGTATCTCTTCGGGGGTGGTGACGCCCTTCATCATTTTAAGCAGCCCCGATTCGAGTATCGGTATCATACCCGATTCCACAGCCTTTGTGTATATCTTCAGCGGGGAAGCTCCGGCAACGATAAGATCGCCGACCTCGTCGGTTATCTCCAGCAGTTCGCTTATGACCCCTCTGCCTGAATATCCTGTTCCTTTGCACATCTCGCATCCTTCGCCGCGCATATATTTAACGTCTGATTCCGGCGTTATGCCGTTGCGGGCGAGCATATCTTCCGGGATGCCTATTTTAAGAAGCTCTGCGCCTTTTATGGACGCCTCTTTCCGGCAAAAGATGCAGACCTTGCGCACAAGGCGCTGGGCAAGGACTCCGCCGACGCCGGAAGCTATCATATAATCCTTTATATTCATCTCCAGAAGTCTGGGAACTGCCGTAACGGCGTCGTTGGTGTGAAGTGTGGAAAGCACAAGGTGACCTGTTATCGCGGCGCGCATAGCCATCTCCGCGGTCTCCTCATCGCGCATCTCTCCGAGCAGGATGACGTCCGGATCCTGACGCAGAAAAGCACGCATCGCGCGGGCAAAGGTATACCCCGCCTTTTCGTTGACCTGCGTCTGTTTTATGAACGGGAATTTGTATTCTATGGGATCTTCCGCCGTAAGCACTTTCCGCTGGAGCGAATTTATCTTGCGCAGGGAAGCGTAAAGCGTCGTGGTCTTACCGGAACCTGTGGGACCGGTGACAAGCAGTATGCCATGGGGGCGCGCAAGCTGTTTCTCAAGCCGCACCTGCGTGGGTTTTTCAAAACCGAGGCTGTCAAGGTTGAACAACGATACGTTTTTACTGAGCACCCTCATAACAATACCTTCGCCATGGATGGTCGGTATCGTTGAAACCCTTATATCGAAGTTTTCATCGAAGAAAGTGTGAGTCATGGCGCCGTCCTGCGGGAGACGCTGTTCGGCGATATCCAGATTTGAAAGTATCTTTATACGGGATGAAATGGCGTTGTGCAGTTCGCTCTGGAAGACGTAAAAGTGGCGCAGGATGCCGTCCACCCTGAAAAATACGTGGGTTGCGATACTCTCAGGCGATATATGTATGTCAGTTGCGCGGGTAATTATGGCGCTGTTGATTATATGTTCAAGAAGCTGCGGTATCTCCGCGGACGAACCCGAGGCTGTATAGCGCTTAACTATTCTGCTGACCTCCTCGTCGATGGGTTTTTCCAGCAGGAAATAGTTTATCTCAATGTTTTTAAGGATGGAGTCCCTGTCGCAGACGTATATCTCCACTTCTTTTCCTGCTTTTCTGCGAAGGATATCCAGCGTGTTGATGTTGAACGGATCCGCGACGGCGACAACAAGTTTCTCCGGTTTGTTCTCAAGAGGGATTATCTCAAGCTGCTTCGCGACGCTCTTATCGAAAAGACGCAGCGAATCCTTTGACGGCGGATGCTCATTTAAGTCTATGTATGGTCTGCCGGACTGCTTTGCAACAACAAGGGCTATCTCCCGCGGAGAAACAAACGAAAGCTCGATGAGTATCTCGCCGAGCAGCCTGTCCCTGATCTTTTTAACCTCAAGAGCAACCTGAATCTGCTCCTCTGTCACATAGCCAAGCTCTTTAAGAAGCTGTCCGACTGTTTTTTTAGACATGGTTCAAACCTCCGGAAGCGGCAAACCGACTTTATAAATCAATACTTCTGCGATTATAGCAGAAAAATTATTTCTTCACACGCGCGGGATTATGGAATATTATTAACTCTGGCGCCCACAGCCGGATTATGTTATAGATTTTTCTTTTTATCAAGGAGAGATAAAGATGAGATACAGCAGATTTTTCATCCCCACCCTGCGCGAAGTCCCCGCAGAAGCGGAGGTTGTAAGCCATAAACTTATGCTCCGCGCGGGTATGATAAAAAAACTCGCATCCGGCGTGTACAACTACCTCCCGCTGGGACTTATCGTCATCCGCAAGGTAGAGGATATCGTCCGCAGATGTATGAACGAAGCGGGCGCCATCGAACTTCTCATGCCGTCTGTTCAGCCAGCGGAACTCTGGAAAGAATCAGGACGCTGGAACTATTACGGAAAAGAGCTTCTGCGTATCAAAGACCGTCACGACAGAGAGTTCTGCTACGGTCCCACACACGAAGAGGTCATAACCGATGTTGTTCGCAGCTTCGTGAGCTCATATAAAAACCTGCCTATAAACCTTTATCAGATACAGACAAAATTCCGTGACGAGGTTCGACCCCGTTTCGGTCTCATGCGCGGACGCGAGTTCATGATGAAAGACGCCTACTCTTTCGACATGGACGACGCAGGCGCAAACATCAGCTATGAGAACATGCGTCAGGCATACTGCCGCATATTCGAGGCTTGCGGACTCAAATACAAAGTGGTGGACGCAGACACAGGCTCAATCGGAGGCTCTTTCTCCCACGAATTCATGGTGCTTGCCGACACAGGCGAGGATTTTGTTATAAGCTGTGATTCATGCGACTACTCCGCAAACCTTGAAAAAGCGGTCTGCGTTGACGAATACACTAAAACCGCGGACGAGTTTAAACCCTCCGAAGACGTGGCGACTCCAAAAGCAAAAACCGTTGAAGAGGTCGCAACCTTCCTGAACGTTCCGGCTTCATCCATCGCAAAAACGATGATTGTGCGCGTTGACGACAAGCTCGTCGGCATAATGGTGCGCGGCGACCACGAAATGAACATGGCGAAGGTGAAAAACTATTTCAGCGCAACAACCGTTGAGCTGGCAAGCCCCGAAGAGATAGAAGAAGCAACAGGCGGTCCCATGGGATTTTCAGGTCCCGTAGGCATGAAGGTACCCGTTTACGGCGACTTCGCAGTTGCCGCAATGGTGAACTACTGCGTCGGCGCGAACCTGAAAGAGACACACACCCTGAACGTTAACCACGGCAGAGACTTCGAATTTGCCGATGTGGACGACTTCCGCAACGCCAACCCCGGCGACAGATGCTGCAAATGCGGCGGAAAATACGTCATAACCAAAGGCATCGAAGTCGGACATATATTCAAACTCGGTACAAAATATTCCGCGGCAATGAACGCAAACTTTCTGGACAGCGAAGGCAAAAGACAGCCATTCATAATGGGATGCTACGGAATAGGCGTAACCCGCGTCGCAGCGTCCGCCATCGAGCAGAACCACGACGAAAAAGGTATTGTATGGTCTGTTCAGCTCGCACCGTTTAAAGTGTGCGTGGTTCCCCTCGCCGTTAAAGACGAGGAAGTCATGAAAAATGCGGAAGCAATATACAAAATTCTGAACGATATGGGGCTTGAACCCCTCTTAGATGACAGGGACGAACGCGCAGGCGTTAAATTCACCGATGCGGAACTGATAGGCATACCCGTTCGGGTGACTATCGGTAAAAAGACCCTTGAAAAAGGCTGTGTCGAAGTTACAGTCAGAAAAACGGGAACAACTGAAGAGGTGCCCGTTGAAAAATGTACGGAAAGAGTGGCGGAATTAATCAGAGAACTGTCATAAACCTGTAAACAAAAACCTAACAGCAACTTACGCGTAAACTGCCGGACAAGTATAATTTCTTGATATAATCGGCAGTTTCGTGTAAACTTGATAATTAAAATTTTAACGGAGGCGGAATGAAGAAGAAATATACGGTCATGATTTTCGATGAGTCACGGCTCGGCGAAGTTAAAACCCGTAAGTTCAGCGGCAGCGTTGTTGCCGGTGTTCTTGCCTTCAGCGCCGTTTTTGCCGCTGTCTCATGTGTCGGGTTTTATAAACTCAGCGAAATATCAAAAGAAAAAGAAGTTCTCCTCACTTATAAATCCGAAAATGACAAACTTAAAAACCAGATAGCAGGCTACGAAAACCAGATGGTCGTCATAAACGACAAACTGGCTTCCGTCGTTGAGCTTGAGGAGAAGGTCAGAGGGCTTGCATCGCTCGGCGGTAAAATCTCAAGCGAAAAGAAACAGCTGGCGATGGGCGGCAAAGAGCTTGACACTGTCACAGATATTACAAAAGCCAACGAACAGAAGGACAAGGACTATTTCAAAGACCTTTCCAACACCCTTTCAAGCCTGGGCACAGACCTTGAAAAAAGAGCTATGAGCCTTACAGAACTTGCAGACATGCTTGAAAAGCAGAAGCTGGTTTTAAGCTCCACTCCATCTATATGGCCGACAAGCGGATGGATTTCCAGCCGTTTCGGATACAGGATATCACCATTCACAGGAAGACGCGTTTTCCACGAGGGACTTGATATAGCATCCAAATACGGCGCACCTGTACGCGCGGCAGCCAAAGGAACCGTTATCTTCTCCGGACGAAAGAACGGATACGGAAAGGTTGTAATAATTGACCACGGTTTCGGATATATGACTAAATACGCACACAACAGCAACAACCTTGTTCAGGCGGGACAGAAAGTTTCCAAAGGCGACAGGGTGGCTCTGGTCGGCAATACAGGCAGAAGCACAGGACCACACGTCCACTATGAGGTGCTTGTTAACGGTGTTCCGGTGAACCCCGTTCGTTTCATCGTAGGCGCAAGATAAGATATTCATAACAAGCCCGCTTCAAGCGGGCTTTTTTTATGTAACACCATAAATTTATGATTAATGCAAAGATCGCGTCGGGCGCAGCCCTCGCGAAGACGAAAAAGACACGCGCGTCAGGGAACCCCGTATGGGGTGAAGCAGTCTCCGTTCTTGATATGCGTTATTTACAACCTGAACACGCTTCCCGCGTGCTTTTTTTTCAGAAAAGCACAAGCTCTCTAAGCTCAACAGGGGTCTGTTTCTCCCCTTCCATCAAATAGACCTCTCTGCTGAATTTAATCCTTGAGAAGCCTCTGTCAAAAGTACAGCCAAGCGCACCGTAAGTTTTACCCGTTTTCAGGTCTGCAATCACAGTTGCCGCCATCATAACAGGCTTTCCCCGTTTCATAAGCAGCCTGTCGGAAGCAATGATGAAACGTTTCCCGCCTGCTATATTGAACTCAAAACGGACACCCTTCATTTCAACGGCATTTATCATCCGTCCACGCACCAGCCCGCTGTCAACGTTCAGCATAAACCCTCTGAACGTATCTATACTATCCGCTGAAGTCATGCCTTTTTTAAATTTTTCAATATCGTCTATATTCAGTTTAAGTGCAAAACCGTTCACATACATCGTCTGCATGGCGTTGAACTTCATGTTCAGAAATTTTTCCGCTTCGAAATCAAGACTTTTGAAGGCGACCTCGTAAGACCCGTAACCCGTCAGCGCGCCGGAATGAACGTCTTTCATCTGAAATACGTTCTCATCGGAACCTTCACTTTTTATAGACGAATGGAAAACAAAGGCGTACAGCAGGAGCATGATCGCAAGAATCAGTATTAAAAGAAAGGAATAACGTTTTATGACAGAATGTTTCATTGTACCTGAAAAGAAAAGAGCGGGCGCAAAGCGCCCGCAGTTGTTATTATCCTGCCATTCCGGCTGCTTCCAAAATATTCATATGAAGATTTTGAAGGTTGGTCGCATCTCCGCCAAACAGACCTCCAAGTGTATCATCATCAGTAGAGGTAACATAGCCTCTGAGAGCAAGCACTGTGAAAAGTTTTGAAAGATCAGCAGACATATTTTCATACACAAAATCTGATGTGCCGTTCACAGAATCGACTATCTGGTCGTAATAAGTATTGACGTCTTCTGCATATTTACTATCGATAAGCACAAGGTCGTCAGACTGGCTGTCAGTTTCGGCAGCAATATAGTCGTTTGCAGCTTTGAGGTTTTCAAGCATGGCAAGAGCAACCGCTTTCTGGGCAGAAAGTACAGCCTCCGCTTCGGCAGAGGGAGTCAGAAAATCCTCATTCTCCGCTGTGAAGTCATACAAATAAAGATAGTTTGTTTCACTTTTGATGTTGTACGCATATGCATAAGCGATGTTCATCTTAGCAGCCTCAAGCGCCGCCTTCAGCGTGAGCACGTCGCCGTAGTCAACATCGTATGCTGTTCCGCTGAACGACATATTAACCGCGAAGCTGCTGTCAATATTGTCAAGCAGAGCCAGTGATGAATCGATACTGGCGGAAACGCTGCTGTAGTATGAATCAACAAGGCTGGCTTTGATGTAATTGGTCGCGTTTGACACGATGGGCATACGAGCCTTTCCGTCTGCATCGCGGGCTGTGATGGATGCAACAAGATCAGTCGCGGTGGCAACGCTTGAAACAGCATAAAGAACCTTGCCTTCATCTGTCTTCTCAGCCGCCATTTTGTAAAAAGCATTTACTTTGGCAAGCTCATCGGAACTGATGGAACCGTCAGAATTTGCAGTGTCAAGCTCCTCGTTTGCCGCGGCGACAATCTCTTCGTCGCTCATGTTGTCAATAACGGCAAGCTCTTCCTCTGTGAAAAGGGTTCTTTCGTCAGTCGAAAGGACTTCACTGACCTTATCATACGAACCTTCGTCGTCGGATGAACTGCTGTCGCCGTCCCAGCATCCGGACAGAACCACTGTCATGGATGCGATAAGCAATAACCATACGAATTTTTTCATCGCATAACCTCCAAAAAATAATAGTTAATTGTAGATTTGTTATGAACTGATGTCAAATAAACAAAGATATGAATATGTGAATATTACCAAAAGAAAATTTTTATAATCCGCTGAAAATATATGCCACGTTGGTGGTGTTTGTGCCGACAACTCTGCCGCCTGAAACACAGTCGCCGCCTGTTGCCGTCCAACTGTCGCCTGCGAACGCATTTCCGGAAAGGCGCCTTATTTTGCCTCTGGAAGCGCTATTGTTTGAATCTGGCGCTGTGGCATCCACGTTCAGCTCAATGGCAAACGCCGCCGCACATTCAACGTTGCGCAGCACAACCATGTTAACAGGCACGGAGTTGCCCGCCGCATCCGTCAGAGTGCTTCCGGCAAAATACATAAACCCGCCGCTCTGGGTAGTGGCGAGCTGTGCATTTGTGGAACCCGTGGGAAATATGTCAACCGCTTTTAGCTCGTTAAAAGCAAAATCCACGTCTGCGTTATCCGTCACATTGGCATCGTTCGGCTTTGCTGAGTTAAGTGTTCCAAAATTAATGATTCCGTTGTTGTCGCTGTCTCCGGCATATCTTCCCATTCTCTCGTAATATCTGTACTGAGCGTTCACAAGAACTGTGGCGTCGGTGACGACCTTTTTCCCTCTGGCGCCTTCTATCATCCCCTGACCTCTTATCACGCCGCCGATAAGCACGCCGATGATAACCAGCACAATAGCAAGCTCGACCAGAGTGAAGCCTTTTTCAGACATTGCGCACCTCATTTGTTTACAGCCAGAATAAAAACGGGTCCCTCGTCCGTATTCTCCGCAGTCAGTCTTCCGCCCATTCCGGCGGCTATGTTGCGACAGTGGAAAAGCCCGATACCAAGCCCGTTCACCTTTCCGGAAAAGAAAGGCTCAAAAATCTTTTCGCAGTCTGCAATGGGCGATCCGTTGTCCCTGAATCTGATAACGTACGCGTTCTCTTCCTCAGACACATCAACGAAAAGCTCTATTCCGCGCTCCGATATGCTCTTATCATAAAAGTTCTTTATGATATTTTCAATAATAACGGTAAGCCCCCTTTTCCGTGCGGTAATCTCCATGTCGGCAGGAGTGTCCGTATGTATTGAAACACCGTATATACCGGCGGCATCCGCAGCCATTATCATAGGCTTCAGCCTTTCCGGTACGGTGTCCATCTCCGGCTGCGTGCTGTTCAGTGCCGACAATATCTTGTCCGCCCGCACTTTCAGCCCCGGCAGACTCTTCTGCATATACCTGACAAATCTGCGGTATCCCGCATCGTCGTCCACCTGTGAAAGATTAAACTCAAGCACGTTGACAAACTGTATCAGATTTTTAACGTCATGATTTATAAAAGCCTGCAACTCAACGGATTTTCTGAACGCTTTCTGTGCCGCAGTGGTCTGGATGTTAACGTCCGCCTTGAGCAGCAGAAATATGACCTCCACCAGCACTTTTGTTATAAAATCCGACTCGATGTACCTGAATCCAGGCACAATGTCTATGTATACCGTATATTCCGCCGTGTGGACAAATTTTGTTATGGATTTTTTTTGTGAAACGTTTCTGCGGACGTATTCGACGTTGTGGTAGTAAAGGTAGTATCCGAAATCCCTTATCCCAAGCCTCTTCAGAAAGGGTTCAAGGTGGCGCAGAAGCATAACAGGGTCGAAGCCGTCCACCTCGTTCATCTTTATAAGTTCTGAAATTATCCCCAGATATCTGTTAGTTACATAGTTTATTGCATAGTGAAAGATGATAAAGATGATGCCGGCGGTAGCAATTGCAACAAACACATGGTTAAGCATCTGTCTTTCTGACGAGGTTGAATTTTTTTATAAAATAATAAAGGCTTTCGCGTTTAACACCGAGAATCTTCGCAGACTGGTAAACATTAAACCCTGTGTCGTTTAAAACGCGCAGAATTATATTTTTCTCTGCAAGTTCTCTGAGCTTTTGCAATCCGTCGCCTATTTTGACCTGAAACTCGATACGTTCCACGCCCTGTTTCTGAAGCTCTCTCTCGGTGCTGATGAACAGTTCCGCACGTTCAATGGAATAGAAAAGCTGTTCCATCTTGACCGGTTTCACAAGAAAATCGAACACGCCGCGTTCAAGCGCGCTCATGGCACATTCTTTTGTGCTCTGCCCTGTCAGAACGATTATCTTGCACTGCGAACTGAACAGCAGGTGGTCTATAACTTTCAGTCCCTCAACTGGGCTCTGCTCGTTGGGCGGCAGACCAAGATCGACAACGGCAACGTCGAACGCACCTCTGTCCGTCTCCGAAACAGCCTCAGGAGCATTTGCCACTTCAGTAACATCATACTTTTTTTCCAGCGCGAAGCAAAGCTGACTGCGGATTGCCTCGTCGTCTTCAACAACTAAAATACGTAACATTTAAACATCAATTCTCTTGAAATAGTTTGACTGCCATAGTATTGTTATTCATGAAATTATTCAGTGCCGAATTATCCAAATCCGCCGAAACAGTAACTGCTAAGGCTGTGGTAATGCAAAAGAAAGGCAAAACTTTCTCTATGCTTAAATATTATACCACGGATGTTGATAATATCCACTATCTTTCAAAGGGTATGCCCTTAAATATCGGCATGAGCTATTTCGACACTGTTGAAGAGACCCTCACTCTCCCGCCTGTAAAGGATGCGGAGACATTCAAAATAATTTCAATGAACAAGCTGAAAGAGAGTGTAGACCCTGCTCAGGAATACCTGATGGCGTATAAGGCGAATACGACTCAGATTCCAGATTCCTCTGGCAACCTGACTTATAAGGTGCTGCTGGCGCCGACCTCCGTGCTTTATAAAGATTCGGGGCTGAACGACGAAACATTGCAGCAGCTCAATATGTTTACAATATCCGACTTCGCTCTCTGCGCGCTGGTGAACAAATATTTTCCGGACAAGACCGTTTTCCATGCCTATGCCGATGAAACGAAAATATGCGTGACCATCTGCATCAACGACTATATCGTATACACCAGAAACAACCCGACTGAAAAGGGCTCCAATCTTTTAAGCATATATTACGAATATCTTAACCTTACATACATGTACGCGACAAAAAACCTCCGCATGAAGATAGACAACGTTATATTTTCCGGCAAGCTGGCGGATATGCGGGAACTTGTCACCATGTTCTACGAGTTTTCCGGAGTGGCACAGTCCACGCTGATCCCTATGGGGATAGTGGAAAACTGTCCAAACGATATATTTCAGGAGTATCTGATACCCATATCCCTCTGCTATCTGGACAATGCATACGACATGACCCCGCGACCTATAATACAGACTCAGGCGAAAAACTTTGCAACGTCTATTGTTAACGGCGCGGCGCTTATCTGTGTTCTGGTCCTGCTCCTGATGTCGGCTTCGTCGGTCTTCACGCTTTACGATAACAAAGCAACCATGACGGCACAGGCGCAAAGCCTGAGCAGAAAGATAAAAAATTATCTGACCGAGGTTTCCGCCGGACACGAAAAGCGGTTCGACCTGCAATATTACCGCACCATCGAAAAGAGAGAAGAGAGCGCATCCAGAGATTTCGCTCTATTTGCAAATCTCCTTGCCATGGGCAACTATGAGCTGGTGAATTTTGACGCGTCCAAAGATGGTGAAAAAATCGTTGAGATAGGTGGAATACTGCATTTCAGCAAACTGGCGCAGCTGGAAAATTTCAAGGAGAGTCTTCGTGACGAACTTGGAAAAATAGAATCGCAGGGCGGCTATACTCTTGAAGACAACACAGCTTTTAAAACGGACGACATGACCGTAACTGTGAAGCTGCTGTTCAAAAAGGGCGGTGCGGCGCAGCAGCAGGCTGGCGGCTGATGCACATATTTCTGCGCATATTCAGAAGCTACAAACTGCTGGTCGCTTTAAGCAGCATGATATTCACCCTGTCGGTTTTTCTTATAATGCTCGGCGTTATCAACGGCGCCATGGAAAACACCATCACAGAGATGAAAAGAACCGCAAATCTTTACAGGGCCGGCGACACAAAGACAAGGCTGTATGGGCTTGAAACGGCTCTCAACAAGGCAAATCCGCCCTATCTGACAGCCGCTGAAGCAAAACGTCTGCTTCTGGAAACTCTGGAAAATTTCCGCACTCTTTACGGCGGAAAGATAATGAACGACATAACAGACAGCGGCGGTTCATACAGCACCGAACTGGAATTTACAATAGAACCGACAAACCCGGCACAGATAACAGCCATAGTAAACTATCTGGAAAACAGCGTAGCTCCGGTCATAACGGTAAAAAAACTTACATTTCTAAAATCACAGGATAAAAACACGGTGCGTTTTCTAATAAGCGCAAACCAGCCATATTACGGCGGCGTATATGAATATTAAGAAACTGAAACTGCTGAACGCCGCAAGTCTCATAAAGCTGTCGCTCCCTCTGGCAGTCCTTTTCTGTGTCTTTTTTCTTAGGTCTGTGATAGAGTCTTCCATGGAAAGCATCATCTCCGACAGGTTCGAAAGGATGCAGCAGGTGTTTGAAATTTCCATCCCCGAAGACGACGCAAAATTCACAAAAGCGCTGACAACGGGAAAAAATCCGGAGCCTGTGAAGCCTTTTGACATGTCGGTTTATCTTGCGAATCCTTTTATTGCCGGTTTTTACAACCGGATACAGACACAGCAGACAGCCGCACAGACCGCAACGGAAGTTTCAGCTGAAAATCAGGTGGAGAAACCCTCTGCCCCCGGATACATGGTTTCCGCCGTAATGAACGGCAGAAATAAGAAATGCGCCGTGGTTAACGGCAAACTCATAAATCTGGGCGATAATGTTGATAACAACAGCCGCCTCGCAGCAGTCGATGATTCGAGAGTACTGCTGGAGGGTTACTGGGGAAAAAAATGGTATTACGTTCAATATTAACTTTTCTTCTGGCAATTTCACTTGTGTCCTGTGCCACCGTTGAGGAAAAGAAACAGGCAGCTGTGATTATGCCCGATTTTTCCAAGGCACAGCCGATTAAACCCCTTGCGCCGCCACCACCACCCGTAATATCGAAACCGGTTATAGACAATGACCCGCTTGAGAATACTTACGTCTCTGTGGACGCAGTCGAACAGAGCCTTTCTTCCGTTCTGTACATGATAGCCGCCGAATCAGGACTTAATCTCATAATCGGACCGGAAGTAAACGTCAGCAAACCATTCACCCTGACAGTCAGAAACATGCCCGCACGGGAAGCCCTTGATTCCGTGTGCGAAAACGCAGGCGTGGCATACACGATATCAGGAAGCACACTGAAAGTATCCGCCTATGTGGCAAAAACATACAAAATCCCCTACACGACAGTTAACGCCGACCAGACCTCCACAATAGGCGGCAACATTTTCGGTTCCGACTCCACTTCAACCGAACTCAGCGGCGATTACAAGATCGTCTATTCTAAATCAGGCGCCATGGCGAACATGCAGCTTAATATTCTGAATGCAGTTTACGGAATGATATTCCCCGAAGTTTCGGACGAAAACGGGCAGTCTAAATCTGACTCCGGCGATTCCGGAGCAGCTGCAAATCAGCAGGGCGCGGCATCCGGTTCATCAGACGCTAAGGGGGCGACCGGAGCCTCATCTTCCGGTTCATCCTCTTCATCTGGCACTCAGACAAAACTTTCATACTACAGAGGTCTTCGCGGATACTCTTTCAACACACTCACAGGACTTTTAAGAGTATACGCACCGCCGCACGTAATAAGCATGATAGACGAATACATCAGCCAGACCGTTAAAGACGCGTCTAAACAGGTTCTCATCGAAGCCAAAATAATGGAGGTCGTGCTCACGGACTCCAGTGCATACGGCATAAACTGGACAAGCGAGAACGGCAGATACGGTGTAACACTTATCGGCGATATGCTGGGTTCACAGACTCCTGTTGGTATAGTACAGTCCTACGACAACCTGTTCCAGTTCATAGCCACACAGGGACGCATAGAATCACTCGGTAACCCACGCATAAGGGTGCTGAACGGTCAGAGCGCCATGATAACTTCCGGTCAGCTCAACCCATTCTGGGAGAAGAAAGTTGACACCGACACAGAGGAAAACACCCAGACTGTGACATATGAACGCTCAACCGTTCTGGACGGAATAACACTCGGCGTTACGGCAAACGTAATGGACGACAACAGGATAACGCTCCACGTCGTCCCCATTCTTTCCAGCATAGAGGAGATAGCATACCAGTATGAACTGGACGATCAGGGCAATTCATACTCAGTCGCAAGCTACCCCAAGGTAAACATGAGAGAAGCGGGAACAGTCCTCACAGTGCAAAACGGTACGACAATAGTCATGGGCGGACTGATTACCAACAAAGATGTCGTAAACGAGCGCAGGATACCTGTTCTGGGCGATATTCCCGGTCTCGGTATGCTTTTTAAAGCGAGATCCACAGAAAAAGAGAGAAGGGAACTTGTTATACTTATCACAACGACCCTGATAGACGGATAATATGAGCCTGATACTCGACAGCCTTAAAAAGGTGAACAGCACAAAGAAAGCAGGAAACGCGGTTCCTCCCAGCCTGCTGAATCTGAAACCTTCCGGCGGAAAAGGCAAAGGACCCAGGAAATCTCTTCTGGTGCTTCTTGCCGTTGCAGTAATCGGTTTTCTGATAGTGCTTTTCATGCCGACAGGCGACAGTAAATATAAGGTTAACGCGGCGGCGGATGTCGCACAGGAAATACCGCAGCCTGCACAGCCCGTGCCCGTATCAAGACCTGCGGAGGAACCCAAACCGGAACCAGCAAAACCGCAGACAGCTCCAATAGACCAGTCGCCTGAATTTGATCCCACAGCTGCGAACAAACAGCGGCTTGCCGCAATGAACAGTCTGCCGGAAATCAATAAGGCAGCACCTATGCCCGCTCCCGCAGCGGCACCTGCTCCGGAAACCCAGCAACCTGCACCCACACCCATGCCGGAAGCAGCGCAACAGCCGGAAGCGGTTCCGTCTCGACCTGTACAGCAGAACAACCCTTCGTTCGTGCTGTCCGGACGCGCAAAAAGAGAATACGACCGCAAGATAGAATACAACACACTGACAGCGCAGGCTTCTTCCGCCCTGCGTTCGGGAAATAACAGAAAAGCCGAAGAATTCTATGCCAGGGCGATGGTCGAAAAGGTCACAAAACCCACTCTGACAGGGCTTCTCACTTCAAAGATACGCATGGGAAAACTGAACGAGATTCAGGGGATAATCAATAGCAATCCTTATACAGCCGACGCCTCCGTGATAAGCGCGGCGGCACTTGAAATGGCGGACATGGGATACTCAGAAAGGGCGCTTGACCTGCTTGCCGGAAACTCATCCGGCACTGGAAGCGGTCAGATATACTACACGGCAGGAATTATTCAGGAGAACACCGGAAACTATGCCAGAGCGGAAACCGCATACCGCAGAGCAGTTCAGCTGAACCCCGGTGACGGGTATTTCCTTTATGCCTTTGCGCGTTCGCTGGACGTGCAGCAAAAATATGACGATGCACTGCAAAGTTATATGAGACTTGCGGAGATGCCGTCTGCCGAAAGCGGGCTCAGAGCAAACGCGCAGCAGCGTGCCGCGGCGATTCAGGCATATCTTAGCGCAATCGACAGAAAAACGAAATAATCAGGCGCAAAAACCGTTCTCTTTCATGAACGAAGCCAGTTTCTTATCATACCCCATAATGTGCTCCACAAGCCATTCCTGCAAAAGCACACGGAGTCTTTCAACTATCTCCTCGCTGTGCCCGTCGGCAATAAGTGATTTGTAACAGGTCATAAGCTCGTCAACCAGCTTTCTGTGGTCGTTGAGATGTTCGTTGAAATCGGGATAACCGTATCGTTTCATCAGATCCTCTTCCGTTCCGAAGTGAAACCTGACATATTTCAGAAGGTAGTTCAGTGTCTTAATAGTAATTTCGTGACCGTACAGTTTCTCAAGACTGTCGAAGTAGGAATTGATGTGTTTAAACAGATCCTTATGCTGGGAATCTATAGTTTCGTTCCCGCTGATAAGGCTGTCACTCCATTCTGCCTTCATGCGTCCTCCAATATTAAATAATAAAAAATGATTATAACGTAAATTTATTAAAAAACTAAATTATTTTTTGTATTTTTTATGGCAGTTTTCACATTTAAGCATGGGTGCGTGGTTGCCGTCTTTCGGCCACTCTTTGTGGCAGTCGAAACAGTTGTCGCCGCAGCCTTCATTGTTTGAAGAACCGAACTCAAAAAGTTTCTTGCTGGCAGGAGTATGGCACTTTATGCAGGTTGTCAGGGCTATGTGGTCCTTGCTCCCTTTCAGCTTTGGGTGGCAGGTCATACAGTCCCCTGCGCATCCGGCATACACTGTCAGGGCAAACAATCCCACAAAAATTCCTGCACAGAATCCAAAAGCAGTTCTCCTTTTTCCGTAACTTTCAATCTTTCCATTTGCCATGTCAGCATCCCTTCCGCAATAAGTTTATCTATGCGCTCATTAAAAATATTGGGTAAATCCCCATATCTGTATTTTAACGAAGAAAAATCCACTCCGTCAAGCATCCTTAGCCCGAAAATAAGTTCCTGTCCAAGCGCCTGAACACCATCAGTTCTGTCGGTCTCTGCATAAGCAGTCGGGTCGGTTATATATGCGGAAACGTCTGAAATCTTCCCGCGAAGCTCCCGTCCGCCGTCATAATTTTCCAGCGTCCATGCCGCAGCACCAAGCCCGTCGTAGTCTTTCAGCATCCAGTAACCTATATTGTGTCTGCTCCCGTGTCCTTTCCGCGCGAAATTGGATATCTCATATTTATGATATCCGGCTGCCTCAAGCGACCTCTTAACATCTATGAAAGCCGATTCACCGCAAGGTTCGGCGCTTTTAAGATATTCTGTGTCAAAACTGTACGAATAGGCGGAAACGTGTTCCGGAGAAAGGGAGACAATATCTGCAAGAGTCTGCATCTGAACGGAATTTTCAACTGACGGTATATCGAATATCATATCGAGATTGAGTGCCGTATCGGGGCATATTCTGCGGGCGGATTGTGCCGCACGGAAGATATCCTCCCGTCCATGTATCCTGCCCAGAAGTTTCAGAACGCCTTCGTCCGTACTCTGGCAGCCGACGCTGAGACGCGATAAACCGAAATCCTTCACAACGGACAGAAAATCAGCCGTTATGCTTTCAGAGTTTGCCTCTATGGTCGATTCCTCGAAATCTGAACCCGCAATTGAAAACAGCCTGTCGAGAAAAACGGATAAAAGGACAGGGGGCACCGATGATGGTGTCCCTCCGCCGATATATAAAGTTTCATATTTTTTTCTTTTGCGCGCCGAAAGATCTTTAAGAACAGCGTCAAAATACCTCTCGGTCAGGTCGTATGCGTCTGTTGCAGAATAAAATCCGCAGTAGCCGCACTTGTTTTTGCAGAACGGGACGTGGATGTATAATCCGCTCACCGACCTATTGCCGTCCTTATATCTATGATGGATTTAAGAATCTCTTCCAGTTTGTCCGGCGTCACCATGTTGGGACCGTCGGAGAGCGCATTTTCGGGGTCTTCGTGAGTTTCAAAGAAGAAACCGTCAACACCCACAGCAGCAGCAGCTTTTGCCAGATAAGGAACGTAGCTTCTGTCGCCGCCGCTTTTTCCGCCGAGTCCGCCCGGTTTCTGAACCGCGTGGGTAACGTCCATAACAACGGGGAAGCCGAACTGAGCCATGTCCACAAGGTTTCTGTAGTCAACGACGAGGTTGCCGTAACCGAGCATGGTTCCGCGCTCTGTGAGCATGACCTTATCGTTTCCGCTGTCGGTAACTTTTTTGCATGGGTGCCCCATGTCGTTTCCGGGGAGGAACTGCGCTTTTTTGATATTCACTATTTTATCCGTCTTCGCCGCAGCCACAAGCAGGTCGGTCTGGCGGCAGAGAAACGCCGGAATCTGAAGGATGTCTGCAACTTCGGCAACAGGTGCCGCCTGATACGCCTCATGGATGTCCGTGAGGATGGGAAGTCCCGTCTCCGCCTTCACCTTCGCCAGCATTTTCAGTCCCTCTTCCATGCCGGGACCGCGGAAACTGGTGACGGAAGTTCTGTTCGCCTTATCGAAAGACGCCTTAAAGATATATTTGATGCCGAGCCTGTCCGTTATCTGCTGAACCCTGCCCGCAATGCGAAGCAGCATATCCTGATTCTCTATCACACAGGGACCCGATATCAGAAACAGTCCGTTTTTAATTTCACTGTAAAGGTTTTTCATCTTCTTCCTTTTCTTTTTCTTTCTCTTTTTTGATTTTTTTGTATCGATCCTCGATACTGCAGCTTCCGCTGATAGCGCCTCAGCCGGCGCCCGGTTTAAGTCTGGCAACGAAAATCACCAGAACTATAAACACTATAATTCCTATAAAATCTTCCATTGAATCTCCTATTCGGCGAACCCTTCATACGGAGTGCCGTCGATAGTGTATCTGTATGTTATTCTTTCATTTTTTTCAGGCTTATAGTTTCCGTTGACGCACAGACCGAACTGCTCTTTCGCTTTGGTGAGCATAATGTTAAGGCTGCCATCCTTACGGTTTATGAGGTTTCCGTCTCTAACAATACCTATGAGCGGATAAATGTCAACGGGATTGGTGTTGTATACCCGCTTGATAGTGCCGTTTATCTCCAGTTCAAAAGAGGTGAGCCGTCCGCCGGGATATGCGAAAACTCCGTCGAAACATACGTCCTCAATGCCGTCCTGCTGCGGTTTGTTCCTGTCGCCCACATAGTCGCCGCCTTTGGTGATATTGCGGGAAAAGGTGAATGGTTTCTCCGCACGGACTTTCCCTTTGTCTGAATATTCCGTTATCAGGAAATAGGGCTTCAGTGTGTCATACTGTTCCGCAGAACCGGAGAAAACATGAAATCCGCTGGTTTTCGCCTCCTGAACGGTGCCCAGAGCGAAGTCGTTTCCGTCCTTCATCATGTCGTACACTTCAAATTCAGCCTTATAAGGCTCCTCTGAGGTCACAGCCTGTCCGGAATAGGTTCCTCTGCCCAGTTTCAGCTTTTTATCCGCACCCATATCAGCGTCAAACAGGAATACTGAAAGGCTCCCCGCCTGATTTTTCGGAACGTGGGTAAGCACCAGCTTAACGCCCGCCGTTGTTACCTCGTCCAGCCCCAGTCTGTTCATATCAGGCTTAACGTAAACCACGGCGTTGTTGTTGGCGTTTGACGAAACCACAAGAGAAGGCGTGTCCGCCTGAGTATACACTCCGGTATTGTTTGATATCATGGTCTTAATGTCAGCAAGGTCTTTAGTTATCATTACCTTGCGCGTGACAGTGGAATATTTCGTAATGTCGGTGACAAATGTCCCGCCACCGCCCGTTCCGCTCCATTTGCCCTGAATTTTACCAGCCTTCATCTGTCCGGTGAAAACCTGCTGACATTTGAAGTCGATACCGGTGTTTGAGCAGTCCAGTGTAAGATTTACCTGTCCGTTCTTCATTATCTTACCGGAAATGGGGTATCCGTTTGTACCTTTAGAGGTCTTTATATATGCCGTACCAAAATAGTTATCTGTTACGCTGTCCAGCTTCCAAAGCTGCGTGCGGTTTTCACCCTCGGCACCTGTTAAAGCCGTTTCCGCCAGTCCGCTTTCAAACCTGCCTGATTTTGATGCAGCGTCAGGCTCCATGTAAAAATTAGCTGAAAGCTCTATATCTTTTATGCCGTCCAGCAGCAGAGTCTTTGCAAAACTGCCGTCTCCGCTTGTCAGAACGGAATCGCCGGTTTCAAGCACAGTCACTCTGACACCCTGCATAGGAGTCATTTTTTTGTCAAAAACCTTGCCCGACAGCTTTATACTGGAAGGAAAATCCGTAGTAAATTCAATACGTCTGGTCTGGGTCTCATATCCGCCGCCGGACGCCTGAAGGTGTATCGCCTTTGTCATATAGAGTTTCGGGTTGTCAGTTATGAACTTGTTTATGGCCTCGTTGACAGGGTTCGCAACGTCCATGATGGCAAAACCGTCATCCGCTTGCATCCACACAACAAAAGTTCTGTTTATAAACACCAGATAGAAATCCGCGTCGTTGATATAGCCGGATTTCGGGAAAATGAAAAACAGTCCGCGTTCACCGAAACGTACCATCTGGGAACGGTTTTTGGGCGCATCGTCAGTGAGTTGTTTAAAGAGCTTTTCGGCATCAACGAAATTATTAAATGAATAGATGGCAACGTTTGTCTGATACTGTTTCTTGCGGACGATGTTCATCAGTTTGTCTGATTTACCGGAGTAATACGAATATGTTGCGCTGTACGCCGTATTGTTTTTGGACGGAGTGGCACGCACACCGGTACCGAGCCAGAGTTCGGAACCGCCCGGCAGATCGTCCGCCTTAGGAAAGAAACCGCGGATATCGTTGTCCGTTATCCCGGCGGCAAATCCTGCCGCGTAAACAAAAAGAACTGCAAACAGCAGCAAAAGTCTTTTCACAACATCCCCCGTAATTAAATGAGACACAAGTTATTGCTGAACAGTTAATACATAATGAGACTGCCGCATCAGCCCAGGCTTCCCCGCAGAGACAAAATATTTTCGTCTTCGCAGGGAGCATTGCGACGAAGCGATCTCATATTTACATAATTTCATTGTCAATCCAGCTTATAAAAGAAAGGGCTTTCACCGTAAAACGGAGAAAGCCCCGTCATATCAATTCAGATTGAACATTACTGTTTTAAGTTCAGTCATTTCCTCAACTGCAAATCGGGGACCTTCCCTTCCGGTTCCGGACAGCTTGACACCGCCGTAAGGCATCTGGTCAACCCTGAACGTGGGCATATCGTTTATCATAACCCCGCCCACTTCCAGCCTGTCTATGGCTTTAAAGGCGTTCTGGATGTTATCTGTGAAAATACCCGCCTGAAGTCCGAACTGGGAATCGTTCACCCGTTCGATAACCTCATCCAGAGTCTTGTATTTCATGATGCACACGACAGGTCCGAAAACCTCCTCGCGCACTATGGTCATTTTTTCGTTAGTGTTTTCAAGGACAGTCGCCTCAAGAAGCGTTCCTTTGCGGTGTCCGCCTACGGCTACTTCAGCGCCATCGGCAACAGCCTCTTTTATCCAGCCCTCGGCGCGCACAGCCTCTCTCTCTTCTATCATAGGACCAACAAGGGTCTTCTCGTCTTTTGGGTCTCCGTTGCGGCTGGCTTTAACAGCGTCAACAAACATAGTACGAAACTCGTCGTACCGGCTCTCGTGGATGTAAATCCTCTGGATGGAGATACAGACCTGTCCGCTGTTTGCAAACGCTCCGATAACGCATTTCGGCACGGCGTAGCGGATGTCCGCATCCTCGTGCACTATCGCCGCTGAGTTTGAGCCAAGCTCAAGAGTGACTTTCTTTATACCCGCCTTCGCTTTTATGTCCAGCCCGACAGAGGGTGAACCTGTGAAGGTGATCATTGCTATTTTGTCCGATTCAACCATGGTGTTACCCACAACGGAACCGGAACCCACCACAAGGTTTATGCCGCAGGCGGGGAGTCCCGCTTCAAGGAGAAGTTCTGTAACCTTATGCGCTGTAAGGGGTGTCGTTGATGCCGGTTTGAGCACTATGGGACAGCCCGCCGCAATTGCGGGACCCACCTTGTGTGCTACGAGGTTCAGAGGGAAGTTAAATGGTGTTATGGCACCGATGACGCCGATGGGATATCTTTTGAAATAACCGAAACGGTTGGTTCCTGATTCGGAAGCGTCATAAGGAACAAGCTCACCGCATAGTCTGCGTGCCTCGTCAGCAGCAAATTTGAAGTTTTCGCCTGTTCTGCCCGCCTCGCCTCTGGCAAACATGATTCCTTTGCCAGCCTCTGCGCAGAGCAGCGCGGCAATCTCCTCTTTGTCCCTTTCAATGAGCGCCGCCATGTTGTCCAGAATCTTTCCCCGTCTGGCGGCAGAGAGGTGTTTCATGGTCTCTCTCGCCTCAAAAGCCGCGTCTATAGCCTGTTTTGTGAGTTCTGCCGATGCGGTGCAGATGGTATCCACAACAGAGCCATCGTAAGGGTTGAGAACGTCCATATATGTTCCGGTGTCAACCCACTGCCCGCCGATGAAAAGTTTTTTCATATGAGCCTCCGTGAACCTATGTTTTATATATAATATTTAATATACAGCCATTACCCCGCGGAGGCAAACATAATCTATTCGTGTCTCAGAGCATCTATCGGATCGAGCCGCGCCGCTTTCAAAGCGGGGAAGTACCCGAAAATAACTCCTACGGCCACCGAGAACATGAACGACAACATCACAACTCCGCCGTCGAACACATACGGAACGTTTATCGCCGCGGAAATACCCAGTGATGCGGCGACGGCTATGATTATGCCGATTATCCCGCCAAGCGATGAAAGTACCACCGCCTCCACAAGAAATTGCAGCAGAACCTCCCGCTCCATGGCACCGATGGCAAGTCTGATACCTATCTCACGCGTGCGCTCCGTAACGGAGACCAGCATGATGTTCATAATGCCTATGCCGCCTACAAGGAGACTGACCGCCGCAACAGCGCCCAGAAGAGCCGTCAGCACCTTTGTTGTGCTGGTGAACATCTTCGTTATCTCCTTCATGTCCATTACGTTGAAGTTGTTGTCCTCGTTAAACGCAAGGTGTCTGCGCTCGCGCATTACGCTTTCGATATCGGTTATGGCGGCGTCGGTGTCTGCGCCGTCTTTCAGCGACATCTGTATCATTTTAACGTCCTTATTGCCTATCAGTCTGCGCTGCACCGTGTGCAGAGGCATAACGACGGTATCGTCCTGATCACTTCCCATGCTGGACTGACCTTTCGCTTTCAGAAGCCCTATGACCTTGCACGAAAAATTCTTCACCCTTATGGAAAGTCCCACGGGATCCTGACTACCGAAAAGCTCTTTGCGCACGGTTTCACCTATTACGCATACTGCTCTGCCGCCGGAAAGCTCCGATTCCTCAAAATCACGACCGCCTGCAAATTCCCAGTTTCGGATAAGGAAAAATTCATTGTCGGTTCCCGTTACAGTGGTCGACCAGTTCTCGTTACCGTTGACCACTGTTGCAGAAGTGCTCGCCGTCGGTGTCACAGCCTGAACATAGTGCACCTCACGCAATATCGCTTTTGCATCAGTAAGGTCAAAAGGAGGCGCAACACCCTGATCCGGCCCCATGCGCTTGCCTGTGGTAAGGATGAGCATGTTGTTGCCCAGACTCGCTATCTGCTGTGTAACCTGTTCCGTCGTGCCGTTGCCCACCGTGACAAGGGTTATCACCGCCGCAACACCTATAACAATGCCCAGAACCGTCAGGAACGATCGCAGAACGTTTCTGCGTATCTCTCTGAGTGCAAGAAGTATTGTATTGAAAAGCATTATTCTCATGACACCACCAGCCCGTCTTTGAAATGTACGGAGCGTTTGGCATACTCCGCCATGTCCGGTTCGTGGGTGACCATTACAACCGTTATCCCGCGCTCCTGATTGAGTTGTGTCAGAAGCTCCATTATCTCTATACTCCGCGCCGAATCGAGGTTTCCCGTCGGTTCGTCCGCAAAAAGCACCGAAGGATGCGTGACTATGGCTCTGGCTATAGCGACCCGCTGCTGCTGACCTCCGGAAAGCTCATTGGGATTATGCTTTTCCCAGCCTGTCAGCCCCACAAGGTTAAGTGCCTTCATCGCCGCCTCCTTTCTGTCCGCGGCGGAAACACCCCTGTAAAGCAGGGGAAGCTCAACGTTTTCCAGAGCGTTTGTACGGCTTAAAAGGTTAAAACCCTGAAACACGAAACCGATGTAGTTTCTGCGGAGTCTCGCAAGCTGGTCGCGTTCCAGTCCGCGCACCTCCAGCCCGGCGAATTTATAGGAACCGGCTGTCGGTGTGTCCAGACAGCCCAGAATGTTCATACAGGTAGATTTTCCGGAACCGCTGGGTCCCATCACCGCGACGAAATCGCCGCTTTCAATGGTAAGGTCTATGCCGCGCAGAGCGTGCATCTCCGAAAGCCCCATGCCGTATACCTTCGTCACACCTTTAAGCTCTATGAGCGGTGCGTCTGCACTTCCCATCACTTCTCCTTTGCCGAAAGAGTGCCGACTATGAGGTCGTCGCCCGCCTTGATATCGCCTTCGATAAGCTCCCTGCTGCTTCCATTGGATTCGCCTGTCTTAACCTGCACAGGTTCGGGCATTCCGTTCACACGTTTATAAACGGTCTGCATCCCCTCCGCTTTGGGAAGAGGAGCCTTTTTCTGGCGGGTTGGCGGTCTGGGCATCAGTCTGCTTACGAAAGAAGTTTTACTCTCGCTGACCGCAGGAGGAGCATACCTGAACGCCTCGTTTGGTATCATAACAGCGTCTTTCTGCTCCTTAACTATTATATCAGCCGTAGCTGTCATGCCGGGACGCAGAAGAAGGTTTTTGTTGTCGACAGTTATAACCGATTCGTATGTAACGACGTTGTCAACAGTCTGAGAACCGTATCTCGCCTGAATTATGTTTCCTTTAAAAATCTTATCCGGATAAGCGTCAACAGTGAACTCGGCACGCATACCCTCGCGAACCTGACCGATGTCAGCCTCGTCAACGTTGACGTTAAGCTCCATCTCCCGCAGGTCTTCCGCCAGAGTGAAGAGCACAGGAGCCTGATAGGATGCGGCAACCGTCTGACCGGGTTCTATGCTGCGCACCAGAACTATTCCGTTCACAGGCGAAAGTATCTTGGACTTTGAAAGGTCGGTCTGAACAGTCTTCACATTGGCGTTCGCCTGTGCGGACTGCGCAAATGCGGACGCCGTGTTTGCGACTGCTCTGTCATAAGCCGCCTGAGCAGCTTCAATATCTGTTTTGGAAGGCGATTTGCCTTCGGTTATATCATAAAGGTTTTTAAGTCTGTTCAGTTTCGCCAGAGTTTCACGCTCGGTCGCCTGTGCCTGAAGAATAGATGCATCTGCCGCTTTCAGAGCAGCCTGATACTGTGTGAGCTGGCTTTGAAGTTTCTCTGTGTCAAGCTCCGCCAGAACCTGTCCTTTCGTTACTCTGCTGTTGTAGTCAACATAAACGGCTTTTATCGTTCCCGAAAGCTCGGAACCAACGTCCACCTGATTGGTAGGCTCAAGGGTGCCTGTGGCTGATATTTTAACGGTGAAGTCGCCCTTCTCCGCCTTAACAGTCTTAAAGCGGGGCAAATCACCTCTGCCTCCCGCAAAGACTTTCAGAAGCAAAAGGAGCACAACGCAGGCTATAACACCCAGCCATATCAGCTTCGCACGTCCTTTTTTCTTTTTGGAGCCGACCGTTGCGGCTATATCTGAAGTGTTGATATTGCTCATTTATCCTTCTCCCCTGTCTCTATTGATTCCCAGCCGCCGCCCAGCGCCTTGTAAAGGGCAACAAGGTCGGTTCCAGCCGCACCTTTGCTTGCGGAAAGCTGTTTTGTATAACTTATATACGCCTGCTGTGCGGACATCACGTCGGTATAGTCAGAAAGTCCCGCACCGTAGCTGTTCTTCGTGAGATCGTAAGCGTCTTTTGCCGCGTCAGCAGCCTTCGCAAGCTGAAGCGTCTTCGCATACTCCTCGGAATACGATTTCATTGCGTTCTCGGACTCTTCCATCGCTGTCAGCACTGCTGATTCGTATGCCGCCAGATACTGCTTTCTCGTTTCGTCCTGCACCTTTATATTATTCTTTATAGCGCCGAAGTCGAATAACTTCCATGTGAGACTGGGACCTATGGAAGCGCTGGCACTGTCAGTCTCGAAAAGACTGCCGAACTGTGTCGATGAAAGCCCAATGGTACCTGAAAGGGTCAGTTTGGGATATCTGTCCGCCTCCGCAACACCGACGCGCGCTGTCTGTGCCGCAAGCTCACGCTCCGCCTGACGCACGTCAGGTCTTCTGCGCAGCATGTCCGCAGGAACACCTACCGCAGCCGTTACAGGCACCAGAGGCACGGGATGAACGGTTCTGAGCGTTTCGTCCAGACTGCCCGGCGTCTGACCTGTCAGCACCGCAAGGCGGTTCATATATCCCGCTATTTCAGTGCGGAGGTCGTTAAGCCCCGTTTTGGCGTATTCAAGCGCATACAGAGCGGTCTTCACATCCGCCTCACTGCCTGTACCCGCCTCATATTTCCAGTTCGCTATATTGTAAAGCTCGGATTTAATAGCGATATCCTGCTCGGTATAGACCATATTGTTCTGTGCGACCCGCAGGGCGATGTAGTTTTTTGCTGTTTCCGCCGTGAGGGATACCAGAACATCGTGCAGAGCCTCCTTTGAAGCCTCCGCATCCGCCGAAGCCGCTTCGACACTACGTCTTACGCCTCCGAAAAGATCTATCTCCCACGTTGAGTCAAACCCGGCGGAATAGCTGTCCAGCGTTCTGTCGGACAGGCTGTCGTCGCCGTAATAGGTTCCCTTTGCCGAAGCCGATGCCGAGAGGTTCGGTTTGCCGTCCGCCTCGGTCATCCCCAGCTTCGCTCTGGACGCGGCGAGCGCCGCATATGCCTTTTTAAGATCCAGGTTCCCGTCAACAGTCATCCCGACAAGCCGGTTCAACTTGTCGTCACCATAAACAGTCCACCATTTGCTCACAATCTGAGGATTATCCGCTTCCGCTTTAACAGGGTTGTTCAAAACTGTGTGCCAGCCCGCAGGCAGATTGCTGCCGGGACGAACGTAGTCCCGCCCAACGGACGCACAGCCGAAAACAGAAAGGACAACAAACAGATACATTGAAATTCTTAATAATGTCATCAGTAGTTTCTCTCTTACTTTTCCCGTTTTGTATTCTTTTGTCACCTATATGACAGAATATATTACATTTTGTTCCTGCTGAATAATGTTTTTCCTGTGGATTCAAAGTTCCTGAGGATTGTAACGTTTAAACCTTCAGATTTTTTACGGAATAAAACGAAAAAACAGTTTGTATTAACTTTTTTTTATGGTACTTTACATGATTGTAAACGCTGTTTGTTTCCTGTGTTCATAATAACGCAAAAGCCGCACAGGAAGCATGTGCGCTAATGTATTACCCACCTTTATTATTATGCCACAGAACTCACTCAACGGGAATTACACTGCCGTATATCAAAACGGCGTGAAATGTTATAAATGAGGTAGTTATGCAGGTCATAGCATGTATCAAACAGGTACCTGACACAACTCAGGTGCAGATCGACCCGAAAACGAACACTCTGGTCAGAGACGGAATCCCCTTCATCGTCAACCCCTACGACACCCACGCATTGGAAGAATGTCTGAGACTCAAGGACAGATACGGATTTAAGGTCACTGCCGTCTCCATGGGACCCCCCAACGCCGAGGCGGCATTGCGAAAAGCTCTGTCTTTGGGTGCGGACAGGGCAGTTCTTGTGTCCGACAGGGTTTTCGGAGGCGCGGACACCCTCGCCACCAGCAATGTCCTTACCGCGGCGATACGTAAACTCGCCGAAGAGGACGAGGTCGGCATCGTATTCTGCGGAAAACAGACCATCGACGGCGACACAGCACAGGTTGGTCCCGGAATCGCAACCCGTATGGAGCTGGAGCAGCTTACTCTGGTTGACAAGATTGTGGAATTGGACATTGAGGCAAAAAAACTCGTCGTCCGCAGAAAACTCGAAGGCAGGTATGAAACAGTTCAGACAGTGCTTCCGGCAATGATAACCGTCGTGCGGGAGATAAACCGCCCCAGATACCCCACTGTTCCCATGCGCATCCGCTCCAAAGAGGCGCAGGTTGAAATGTGGAACAACGAGGTTCTTCAGCTGGACGTCAACAAAATAGGTCTGAAAGGCTCGCCCACATGGGTCAGCAAAATATTCTCGCCCCAGCGCGACAAAGGCGAGATGATAGGAACGGGAATAAACGACCCGAAACAGGTGGCGTCGCTCCTTCTGGATAAGATGGTCGCCAAAGACATTATCACGGTATAAGGAACTAAAGAAGATGGCAGAAAAAATTAAAAAACCGAGAGGCAAAGCCAGGCTTAAACCCGACACCTGCATAGCCTGCGGAGCAAGGTGCGAAAGCGCCTGCCCCGTTGATGCTGTTAAGATGGACGGAGAAGGCTCGCCTATAATAGACGAAGCAAAATGTATCGGCTGTGACAAATGCGTTAAGGTATGTCCCGCCGAAGCACTCTATATGTTCCTCACAGATGAGCAGAAAGCACAGCTTGAAGCATGGGAGAAACAGAAAGCCGCAGGCGGCGCGGAAGAGGAACTTTCCGAAGAAGATAAAAAACTTAAAGAATATCTGGCACAGTACAGAGGCGTATGGGTGTTTGTGGAACAGACCGAAGGGGTCGCCGCAGACGTTTCATGGGAGCTTCTGGGCGAGGGACGCAAACTCGCCGACAAACTGGGCGTTGAACTCTGCGCGGTGGTCATGGGCGAAAACGTGCCTCACCTCGCCGAAGAAGCAGGAAGATACGGCGCGGAAAAAGTATACCTCGCCGATATGCCGGTATTCAAAAACTACAGGACCCAGAGCTATCACAAAGCGATGTGCTGGCTTGTGGAAAAATACAAACCCGAAGTAATCCTCATGGGCGCTACAGGTATGGGACGCGACCTCGCGGGTGCCGTGGCAACAGAGGTTGCAACGGGACTCACAGCGGACTGCACGGGTCTTGATATCGACGACAAGCGCAACCTTATGCAGACACGCCCCGCGTTCGGCGGAAACATCATGGCTACCATCATGTGCGACAAATACCGTCCGCAGATGGCGACAGTCCGTCCCCGCGTTATGGGTATGCCTAAAAAAGCCGACGCATCCAAAGCTGTTATCATTACAGAGCAACCCCCCGTTGCGGAAGAAGATATACTCAGCAAGGTTCTCAGCATAGTTTCCGACAAAAAAGCGGACGATGTTGACATATCAGGTTCTGAGATACTCGTTTCCGGCGGAAGGGGCATGATGGCTCCCCAGAACTTCAAAATACTTCAGGAACTCGCCGAAGAGCTCGGAGGAACGGTATCCGCATCGCGCTCTGCTGTGGACGCCGGATGGATGGCGCACTCCAGACAGGTAGGACAGACAGGAAAAACCGTCCGTCCGAAGATATACATTGCCTGCGGTATCTCCGGAGCTATCCAGCACCTTGTGGGTATGCAGGATTCCGACATCATCATAGCCATAAACAAGGATAAGGATGCTCCCATTTTTGAGGTCGCAACATACGGCATAGTGGGAGATCTGTTCGAAATTGTTCCCGCTCTCACCGAAGAGATAAGAAGAAGAAGGGCTGAAAAAGGTGGCAGAAATGGTTAACATACCTTTTATCATATTATTTGCTGTTTCAATGGGCTTCTTTGCCTACAGCTTAACGAAAAAAATAGGGCTGGTCAGACAGGGAAGACCGCTGAACAGAACCGACAGAGGCGGTATCAGAGCCGCGGCAACACTCATAAACGCCATCTTTCAGAAGAGCGTTATCAGAGGCAGCTTCGGTTTAAACCACGCGCTTCTGTTCTGGTCGTTCCTCGTTCTGCTTCTGGCAAACGGTGAATTTCTGCTCCATGGACTCATCCCGCAGGCAGCGTTCATCATGCTTCCCGCCCCCGTTCACCACTGGCTGAAACTCATTTTTGACATAGTTTCCGTGCTGGTGCTCATCGCAGTTATCGCGGCAGCACTCAGAAAGCTGTTCCATCCGCTTTACAAAGAATCGCGCACTGCTGAGGCGTTCATAATCCTCGGCGTTATCGGCGCGCTGATGCTCGCATATTTCGGGCTTACAGCATTTGAAATAATGATGGGCTGGGTTCCGTGGCAATACGCCCCCTTCTCCGCCCTCTTCTCTTTCGTATACATCGGGCTGACACCCGACGGAGTGCACAAACTTGCCGTGTTCTTCTGGTGGTCACATGCAGTGCTGCTTCTGGGCTTCATCAACTTTCTGCCCTACAGCAAACACATGCATATCCTCACCGCGATCCCCAACGTGTTCTTCAAACTGCTGGACAAACCCGCTATTCCCCAACGTGAAAACTTTAAATCCGTTCAGGTTCTCGGCGCTGAAAAATATCAGGATCTCACATGGAAAGACCTTCTGGACAGCCTTACCTGCACGGAATGCGGAAGATGTCAGGTGAACTGCCCCGCTACCATCACGGGCAAACCCCTGAACCCCAGAACACTCATCCATAAGATAAAAGAGAACATGAACGCCAAAGAGACCGCTCTTGTGGGCGAAGGCGAACACCAGATATCAAAAGATGCCATCTGGTCGTGCGTAACCTGCGGAGCCTGTATGGAGGTCTGCCCAGTTTTCATCGAGCACGCGCCCAAGATAATCAAAATGCGCAGAAACATGGTGCAGATGAACTCTGATTTCCCCGAAGAACTGCTCAACCTGTTCGAAAACATGGAACAGCGCAGCAACCCGTGGGGCATCGCTCCCTCCGAGCGCACGAAAGTTTTCTCAAGCGTCAAGGCGAAAGACTTTAACCCCGAAGAGACCGAGTATCTGTTCTTCGTCGGCTGTGCCGGAGCTTTCGACTCGCGCAGCAAACAGATAACCCTTGCCGTGGCAATGCTTATGGACGAGGCAAAGGTAACGTGGGGAACCCTCGGAAAAGACGAACTCTGCTGCGGCGACAGTCTGCGCAGACTGGGCAACGAATACGTCTTCGAGCAGATGGCTCTTAAAAACGTAGAGATGTTCAAAGCACGCGGCGTTAAAAAGATAGTGACACAGTGCCCACACTGCTTCACCACACTGAAAAATGATTACAAACAATACGGACTTGATGTTGAGGTTATCCACCACGCACAGCTTCTGGACGAGCTCGTGCGCGACGGCAGACTCAAGGTGAACGACAACCATAAGAAATCCGTAATGACATACCACGATTCATGTTATCTGGGCAGACACAACGGTGTCTACGAACAACCCAGAAACATCATAAAAGCCATTACTGGCAAAGCACCCGTTGAGATGGAGCGTACGAAGGACACAGCCTTCTGCTGCGGAGCGGGCGGCGGACGGATGTGGATGGAGGAAAATCTTGGCGAGCGCATCAACGTTAACCGTGCGCAGCAGGCGCTGGATACCAACGCGGGAACGCTCTGCACAGCCTGTCCCTATTGCATGACGATGATGTCCGACGGTATGAAAGACCTTAATACCAAAAGTATATTTGTTAAAGACGTTGCAGAGGTTCTGGCGGAAGCCGTCCTTCTGTAAGAATTAATATGAGACTGCCGCGTCAGCCGAAGGCTTCCTCGCAGAGACGATTGTTTGTCATTGCAAGGAGCGACAGCGACGCGGCGATCTCATTTATTTATTCCGGAATACAGACATCCTTTTTCGTCATTGCATAAACTGTTCTCACCAGCACAAGCACCACGACGCATGTCGTAATCACCAGCAGCACCAGCGCCATTGACTTAAAGAACATCGCACCAGTCATTTTATACATAAGTATAGTTGCAATGGTTATAGCATCCATGGGGAATGTATACGCCCACCACGACATATAAAATGGTGTTTTTCGAAGCCGCGGGAACATGGAAACCAGCATAAGGGTTGTGAATACCGCAAAATAGAAAAGTATCCTGCCGAACGAATCAAGCCCTCCGGTCAGTTTTGAATAGGATATGAAACCGACGGCAGGAGGCGCTATCATTATAAACAGCGTAGGCATGAACTTCTGCACCAGAACGTCGTGAAAAATAACCCTGTAAATAACTATAGTACAAAGCATTATCCACAGCACAAGCCCTATGGAGAAGAAGAACCACGACATTTCAGTACCGCCGAAATTCGCCCCCACCACAGGAACAAGGATATTGCCGACAACAGGGATAAACCACGCCGGATTCATGGCATGTATCTTATATTCCCTGAAAAACCACATGTTTATGATAACGAACGTGAAGGTGATGTGTATCAGCGCACCCGCCCACCAGAGTCCTGCGGAAAAAGGGTGACACAGGCTTTCATACCCGATACTGAGAAGCAGCAGCGATATAGATATCGTTGGAAAAAAGTTCATCCTGACAGGATGCAGAAACTCGTGTTTCACTTCATGGGGATACTTGACGAGCTTTAACGCGTAGATAAAAACAAGAACGAGAAACCAGACCGTTACCGCGTATAAAAAATACTTTGAAAAACCCGTGTTCACCTTCATCACGGCTCCGTAGCGCATGTACGCCACGGCAAGTCCGGAAAGTCCCATAACCGTTGAAAAAAGCGTTATGGGGAAATTCTTTAAACGATTCTCTTCCAATTCAGCCATCTGTACCTCGGTAATTAGCATTTGCCATTTATTCAAAAACCAATATATACCGATTTTTCAGATTGTCATGTTAAATTTTGTAAAATAACCCACTCCTGAATCTTCTGAAGTATAGCGTCGCGCACTTTGCGGGCAAAGGCGAGCTTCTCCTCATCCGTCCCCTGAAATGAAGATGGATCCGGAAACTCCCAGTGGAGCTTTTCACCCTTAATCGGAACAACAGGGCATCTGTCCGCCGCCTCTTTGTCGCACACCGCCACAACGTAGTCGAAATCCTGTCCGGAAAATTCGCTCACGCTCTTTGTTCTGTTAGCCGAGATATCAAGTCCCAGCTCCGCCATGGCTGACACAACGAACGGGTTCAGCCTGCCCGGTTCAAGCCCCGCACTTTCTGCGGAATAACCGGACAGACTGTTCAGAAATCTTTCCGCCATCTGACTTCTGGCGCTGTTGTGCACACAGACGAAAAGAACCCTTATCATATTATCCGCAACAGCCGGAACAGCCGCAGCCGCTTCCGCCTTTGGCAGCCATCTTCTGTTTGATGAGTATCTTTATCTCGTTAACAGTGGGCAGAGGTTTTCCTTCGTGAACGACAACCTCGTCAACCACAAGACCGGGAGTCACCATGATATAGTTGGATATCTCCGTCATATCGTTGACGTATTCGATATCGGCATCAATACCCAGCTCCTTCACAGCTTCAAGAGTCATTTCGTGCATTTTTTTACAGTTTACGCATCCGGGACCCAAAACTTTTATCTTCATGATTCACCTCACATATTTCCGTATATAATTCCTGCCGTACAAGACATAATAACCACCAGAAGAACGTATGCCACTGTTTTTTTGGTACCCATCACGCTGCGTATCACCAGCATACTGGGCAAACTGAGCGCGGGACCTGAAAGAAGCAGTGCCAGAGCAGGACCCTTGCCCATTCCGGCACCCATGAGTCCCTGTAATATCGGTATCTCCGTAAGCGTGGCAAAATACATCAGTGCACCCGCAACGGATGCGAACAGGTTGGCGCCAAGTCCGTTGCCGCCAACGAGCATTTCAATATATCGCGAAGGGATTATCCCCTCGTGCCCCGGTCGCCCCAGCAGAAAACCCGCAACCAGAACGCCGATGAAAAGCAGAGGGATTATCTGTTTTGCATATCCCCACGTTTCCTCCAGCCACATCCTGCGCTGATCGGCATCAAGAACGGTGAACGCCATCAGAACAACTGCACAAAGGCTGAAAAACGTCAGATACCATTTAATACCGTAAATAGCGGCGAAGAGTGTTCCGTCTGTCTGGGGTCGCGCCCATGTTGCGAAAATCAGCACTGCGGTCATAGAGATGAAGAACAATGCTTTCGGCAGCAGATTTTCGGCTTTGACATCCCGCATGGTCAGCGCCTGTCTCTCCGCCTCTTCTTTGCGGAAGAGAAACGCCATCACAAGACCTATGATTATTGAAAAAAGAACTGCCAAAACTCCGCGGGCAATGCCCATCTCAAAACCAAGCACCCGCGCTGTTAGCACTATAGCGAGAATATTTATCGCTGGACCGGAATAAACGAACGCAATAGCAGGACCAAGTCCGGCTCCTCGCTTATATATGCCTGCAAAAAGCGGAAGTATAGTGCATGAACAGACAGCCAGCACAGCACCGGAAACCGAAGCCACGCCGTATGCCGTAACGCGTTTTGCGTCCGCACCGAAATATTTTATGACTGAAGCCTGTGAAATAAGAACACTCACCGCACCCGCTATGAAAAGAGCGGGGATAAGACAGGTCAGCGTGTGCTGGCGAACATATTCCGACAGCAGATAAAAACCTTCCAGAATGGCGGCGGAAACCCGCACAGACTCGAAAGGTGTGAAGTAGATGACGACAAACAGTGCCGCCAGTGCGAAAAACTTGTATATTTCTTTCATATGCATCTCCGAAGGACGTTATAATCCTATACAACGGAGATGTCAATTATATTTCTAGGAATATAATATCATATCATTTCCTTGAGTTTGCCGATTATACCTTCCGGTCGCAAAACCATAAGCATCTCGCCGTTAGGCTGGTTTGGGTCGGGCTTAACGATACACTCGGTATACTTGCTGTTGTCAAGAATATGATCCGAACACTCCACCCTGTCCAGAGGTATCTGCGGAATCTCGCCAAGAGCATCCGCAATCAGCCCGAAAAGCTGGTCGTCTTTATACCGCAGAACGATTATCTGGCTGTCGTTGTCCACTTCTTTTTCAGGCAGGTCAAGCACTGAGCGGATGTCCACCACCAGAAGAGGCATGTCTTTGTATATACGTCTGCCTTTCACAAATTTGTGGCTTCCGGGAACGGTGGTAAGCCCTTCGGGGTTGATAGCCTCCACAACGTTTTCCGTTTTTATACCAAGCCACTTAGTTCCGATGTAAAATGTTGCCGCCTCAATTGCTTTCGTGCCGTCCGCAGTGGCTTTGACACGCACGTTCTCGCCACGTCTGCGCACATTATAAACCTTTTCCGCGGCTACCTTTGCAAGTGGTGTAAAGATGAGAGCTATCACATCGTTATCGTAACCGTCGCCCTGTTTGTATTCTCTGTATCCGCTGCTGGCGTGTCCGCCCACAGCGTAGTAATATCCGTTGTATTCGACTATCCTGGAAGTTCCCTTGCCGTTTTTAAGGTTCAAAAATTCTCTGTCAACGGCTATGGGGTCGCCGGCTTTAAGCTCAGGGCAGGTGGCGCTTATTACGTTACCCTTTCTATCTATAAACACGCCGAAAACGCCCTCCTCAACCTCGCCCCGTTCGTTTCGCGGGAGCGCATCGTGGAGCATCGCCTCAAACTGCGGCTCGCTGTCGAAAACAACGCCGATTCCGCCGAGAACATTTTTTCCCTGTCTGAACGAGGTAATGCTCGCTCCGTAGATATAGGTGTGCCTGTCACCGTAAAGTTCGCTCGCTTCAAACTTTGAAACGCTGTACTGACAGCTCTCTTTGAGTGCCAGCGTGCCGCGTACGAAGTCTTTGCTTAAAACTGTGCCGACGATATGCTCCTCCGTGGGGTTTGAGACGGCAACAACCCTTCCGTATGAATCGTATACGAACAGGTTGGTATATACGGTGTATAGCCCGTTTATATATTGCAGGATACCGGTTATCTTCTCTTTGTCCTCAGCGTCTATCTTAGGCTTGTCCAGTATGCGCTTGAAAGCGGAGGTCAGCGCCCACCAGCGGCAGTCGTTCGCCCGCTCATAAAGGTTTCTGTCCATGATGTCCACAGCCAGCGCTGCCCAGAACCAGACGTTCGACAGTATCGAATCTATAACAGTCTTGTGCAGATTGCCTATGGACTGCTCAAATATCTTTTTGGTCTTTGCTCCTGTGCCTGATATGCTCCACAGCAAAACCTTGGAAGCCGGGTCGCTCTCCTTCACGTTGCCGTTCCAGACAGTGCGCTCAAGGTCACTCTGAATCTTTTCCGCCTGAATAGGTATACTGCGAAGTTCGCCGGAAAACAGCCGCGGATCGCTCATAACAGCTTCCAGAATCTTGTCGTCAATGCTTTTTTTCGCTGCGCTGTCCTCGGCAATTTCAAAGGCACTCTCGATGGGTATCATGACGTGCCCGTACCAGCCAAGCCCGAAAAAGCCCTGATAGCCCTTAGTCGGGCAGGTTTTGGCTATATATTTCTTACCTGCGAAAACAGTTATCCCATATTCCCTGTTGAGCACCATTTCCATCTCTGCACCCACGGGAACGTGGTATTTGTCCGAACTGGCGATAACGTGTCCGTCCGAATCCAGAATGAGCTTGACAGACCAGTCCCCATTGGACGTCAGGTTGCGAAAGATACCCTCAAGCTCGTTGCGGAACCGGAAACAGAGGCAGAGAACACCCAGAACGTCCTCCTTTTCCTCGTTGCTCCGCGTAACTCTGTATGCATAGATAAGTGATTTGTCGTTATATGGAATCAGGTCGGTATACCTGTATACTTCAAGATATTCCCCATCAACGTTCACAGCGTCCTTAACCAGAGTATCGGTAGTTTTCGTGACCTTGTTCTCCTGATCCATCTGCACCAGAACGTTCCCCTCCGTGTCAAGAAGGATTATGTTGAAATATACCGAATATTTCGCAACGTATTCACGAAAACGCTCAATAAGCGCCTGTTTCATCTCGTCGCGAAGCTGTGTGCGGTTCAGCGTGTCGCACGACGGCTCGTCGCCGTTTTTGCAAAGCGCGTCCAGCTCTTCGTTTTTTATGATGAAATCCCTGATGTCGTCGTCGGTGGCAAGAAAGCCTATGTCTGCGGTGCGCTCGAAGAGGTTGCGGATCATGATATCAACCGCCACCTGCGCCTTTGAAGCTATTTCCTGTACTGTTTTTCTGATATTCTCCATGGCAAGCTGACAGAGCAGTTTGTTGGTGAGGTCGAGGAATCCCTTGCGGGTGCCTGTCATGTCGGTTCCTGTGCCCACCATCTGCCCCAGAATCGTCAGCAGATCCCACTGCGCTCCGAGTCGCAACAACTCTTCACGATATTCGTCAACACTGTCCATGTGGTTGATGACACCCAGCAGCGATTTGGGAATTTCGATATCCTTATAGGTGACCATTTCTTCAGCAGACATAAGTTACCCCCCGGTTTCGAGAAGGTAAAATAGCTAGAAACGTGCCACATCGCAAATCCCAATAGCATCACTCAATTAAGTTCAAAATGTTAAATTTAACTCAAATATTTAACTTTAAACAGATTCGGCAGCTAATCACACCGACACGGACAATAAAATAATTTAGCAATTAAAGTATTTTTAGCTGAAAAATAAAAAAGGGTTACAATTTCGGGCTTTTATTTGTCAGATGATGTCTGCGATATCATCTTTAAAAATATGCAAATATTTTGCTATTGATATTTCCTATAGATACATATGAAACCTTTCATCAAATAATGCAATAATCGGTCAATAATTAATCGTTTGACTAATATTTAATCATCATCTTACAGAGAGAATAACGTTTCTGACGAATATCAGTTTATCGTAAACCTCACTGCTAAGGACGAAAGGATAGGCGTCCGGCTTGCCCACACTCCTGTTGAGCGCGTTCATTATGATTGTCAGCTCAACCCATTTCCCTATGACAAATCTGAAATCGCTGTGCTCGATATCAATATTGAAAACATCGAACGAAATGGCTGTTTCAAGGGTATCCATCATGTGCAGATAGTGCGCCCATGTCTCCGCCCAGTCCTCCAGCGGGTGCATGGAAGCATAAGCGCTTATGTGGTGCTCCTGCCAGTCAGGCGAGGGACCGTTTGCGTAATAATCTTTCAGAGCGGCATCGTAGTCAATTTTATGATTGCCGAAAAGCACGTCGAACTGTCGTTCCCACTTCGTACCCTCCACCAGTGTCATAAAGAAATAATGCCCTATCTCGTGGCGGAAATGTCCGAGTGTGGTTCTGTACCGCTCGTTCATCTCCTCTCGCATGGAAACGCGGTATTCAGGGTCGGCTTCCGCGGCGTTAATCGTTATCACTCCGTTGCTATGCCCCGTATAAACCATTTCCTGCGAAACGTTCGGGTTTGAACGTCTGTCCTCAAGAAAATCGAAACAAAGCCCCCGCACAGGATCATCCTCCCTGCCCTTAAACGGCAGATGATGACGGAACATATTGAAGACCATGCGTCTTTTCGCTTCCTCAAGTGTACGCCAGCGTTTAACGTTTCTGGGTATATCCTGAACGGGAATGGTTCTGGTGAGCCTGCACGAAACGCACTGATCGTGGGGGTCATCATCACGGATGAGCAGATTGCAGCCGAGAACATCGGGTGAGCGGTGTTTGCAGAAGCGGTAATAACGGGTGTTTGAACCGACGGTAGCGGCGAGGAAACCCTTTCCCTTGTGTCTCAGGGTAAACATCTCCGCGCCGACAACGTCTATTCCGACCAGCTTCCCGCAGGCAACGCATATCGTATTATCAAAATAAATCTCCGCACCGCAGGAGCAGAAAAATCTTTTCATCAGCCTATCGCCGCATTAAACCAAGCGTCCGCAACGGCAGCGTCTATTTCATATAATGCTATCTGAGTTTTATCCATAAAATCATGTATGTCCTTAACGTCCGCCTGTTTCGCCGAGAACCCCTCAAGAAGACTGTTTACAGCCTTTGCTTTTTCGGCGACAGGTGCGCAGTTAGGCAGCCTTCCGGCGAGAATGGCGACACTCTCCGCACAATAGGCGACCGCTCTGGGAAACATAGCATCTTTCAGAAGAAAGTCAATGACATCAGCGCTGGCGACCTTCCGGCGCACAGCCTGACGGTACATCTGATAGGCATTCATCGCTTTCAGCAGGTTCATCCATACTATCCCTTCGGTGCCTTTCAGCTTTCCGCTCTGCAATATAAGCGAGCCGGCATCCAGAATACGGGTGGTGGTGTCCGCCCGCTCAAGCAGCCTGCCTATCTGTAAAAAGTTATATGTGGAATTACGTGAAAGTCCGCTGACAAGCATACCCTCCAGCCTCTGTCCTCCGCGTATTATCTGCGTAAGGAACTGATAGCGTTTGCTTCTCGTGCCGACATTATCTTTTTCCTTTTTCGCCAGCAGATATAGTTCGTTAACCACCTCCCAAGCCTCGCTGGGCAGCATATCTCTGGTAGTCCTCGCATTTTCTCTGGCAAAGGCAAGGGAGCAGAACAGCGAACAGGGGTTGCGATCGTCGCTTATCAGATAGCTCATGACGCTGGTCTCCGACCTGTCTTCATAAAGCTCTGCAAAGGATTCCTCTGCATCCATAATGGTAATGAGGTTATACCAAACTATGTCCGTGCCCTTGGGCATGTCCAGCATAAGGTTGGCATAAACGTTCGCCAGCTTTGCCATATCTTCCGCGCGTTCCATATAGCGCGCCAGCCAGTATACTCTGTTTGCAACTCTTGACAGCATCTTACGCCTCCTCCGGATCTATTATCCAAGTGTCCTTGCTTCCGCCGCCCTGTGATGAGTTCACTATCAGAGAGCCTTCGCGCAGGGCAACACGGGTAAGACCGCCCGCCGTGCAGTATGAGCTTTCGCCCTGAAGGATGAACGGACGCAGATCAACGTGCCGTCCGGCAAGGGTGCCCTTGTCCGTGAGCGTCGGAGTGACAGACAGGGAAAGGGTGGGCTGTGCTATATAATTTCTGGGATTCTCGTTGATAAGATACCGGAACTGATCAAGCTGTTCCTCTGTTGAATGGGGACCCACAAGCATACCGTAACCGCCGGATTCGTTGGCTGGTTTTACTACGAGTTTTTCAAGGTTATCAAGAACGAACTGCCTCTGTTCCTCTTCGCGGCAGAGATAGGTCTCGACGTTGGGGATAAGCGGTTTCTCGCCCAGATAAAACTCTATCATCTGCGGAACGTATGCGTATACCACCTTGTCGTCGGCAACACCGGTTCCGGGTGCGTTTGCAATGGCGACGTTCCCCTTTTTCCATGCGCGCATAAGCCCCGGTACGCCCAGAGCGGAATCAGCCCTGAAAACTTCGGGGTCAAGGAAGTCGTCGTCTATCCTGCGATAAATAACGTCAACCTGTGTCAGACCGGAAATGGTCTTCATGTATACCTTGTCGTCCGTATCAACAAAGAGGTCTGCGCCCTCCACAAGCTCCGCTCCCATCTGCTGTGCGAGAAACGCGTGCTCAAAATAGGCGGAGTTGAATACTCCGGGGGTAAGCACCACTATTTCGGGTTCTTTGTCACACGCCGGAGCGATTGACGTAAGCATATCGAAAAGTTTCGCCGGATAGTCGTCAACGGGTATGATGTTGATGTCCTTGAAGAGCTCCGGAAACACACGCTTGGTTATCTTGCGGTTCTCCAGCATATAGGAAACGCCGGAGGGAACGCGGAGGTTATCCTCCAGAACGTAAAGCGTTCCGTCGCCGTCGCGCACTATGTCGCTCCCGCAGATATTCGCCCATGCTCCGTGGGCAGGTGTCATTCCGATACATTCCTTGCGGAAGTTTTTGGACGTCATTATCACATCCGCCGGCACTATGCCGCTCTTGATGATCTCCTGACTGTTGTATAGATCATTGATGAACATATTGAGTGCTTTCAGCCTCTGTTTGAGACCCTCTTCGGCGAGTTTCCATTCCATCCCGCATATCACCCTCGGGATGATATCGAAAGGCCACGCGCGGTCTATGTTCGTACCGTCGCTGTACACCGTAAAGGTGATGCCAAGCTCCACAATGGCGGCATCCGCCGTCTTTTTCCTCTTATAGATGTCCTGCGTGGAAAGGTTTTGCAGGTGGCGGAAAACATCGCGACTCGCCTCTCTCGGCACTCCTTTGGACTGGAAAAGCTCGTCGTAAAATCTTCCGGGTTCATATTCGTTCCAGTTGATAGACATATTTGCCTCCAAACATTTACGCGACAATTTTAATCCTAAGAAAAATTATTGTCAACTGACCGTGTCTGAATCATTCTACACCCGCCGAATTAAACTTGTTGAGTTAAATGCGTAATGTGCTACTTTATTTTTTTCGGAGGATGAAATGTCGAAGTCAGGATCATACCGTCTGCTGGACAGCGGACTGGGCAGAAAACTTGAGGACGTGGGCGGATTTATCATAGACAGACCCTGCGGGCAGGCTGTCTGGGAGAAAACACTGAAAGAAAGCAGATGGCAGGAAGTGCACGCCATATTCTCACGCGAGGGCGGCAGCAGCTGGTCGTACAGAAAAAATATGCCTGCGGAATGGATCATCGACCTCGACGGACTGAAATTTTATATTTCACCCACCGATTTCGGACACCTCGGCGTATTCCCTGAACACAGATATTCGTGGGGATGGGTACGGGAACGCATACAGAACGCAAAGAAACCTCTGCGCGTGCTTAACCTTTTCTCATATTCCGGAGCGGCAACCATAGCCGCCGCAAAAGAGGGTGCGGACGTGACACACGTTGACGCATCCCAAAAGATTAACGACCTGGCAAAACGCAACATGAAACTCAATGAAACAGACCCGCACAAGGTGCGTCTAATCACCGACGACGTTATAAAATACCTGAAACGCGAAGAGAAACGCGGCTCGAAATATGACGGGGTGATACTCGACCCGCCCAGCTTCGGCAGGGGCAGCAAGGGAGAGGTTTTCAAGATTGACACTCATCTCCCTGAAATACTGAAACTGATAAAAAAAGTGCTGAACCAGAACCCGTCGTTCGTGGTTCTGACATGCCATACCCCCGGATACACCCCCATGACCCTGAAAAACCTGCTTACGCAGATGATGGCAGGTGTGAACGGCGAAATAGAGACATCGGAACTGACTCTGGATAGAGGCGAAACTGAAATACCTGTTCCGGCAGGGTTCTTCGCAGCGTGGAAACAACAGGGGCTTTGATGGAAATACTCTTCGCCGACAACCATGTGATAGCCGCCTCCAAACCAGCCGGCATCCCCACACAGCCGTCCGACGGACACAAGGACAGCTTTGAGGACAGGGTTAAACTATGGCTGCGTGAAAAGGACGGAAAAACAGGAAACGTCTTCCTTCATGCGCTGCACAGACTCGATACCCCCGTCAGCGGCGCGGTACTCTTCGCGAAGACCGACAAGGCACTTTCACGCCTTAACGCATCCATGCGTGAAAAGAAGCACAAAAAGATTTATATGGCTGTTGTCGAAGGAATTTTTAAGAATACGAAAGGTGTTCTGAGACACCACCACTCCCACATGCGGTTCATGGCAAGGATAACAGACAAACCCCATGAAGGCTCCAAAGAAGCAGTTTTAAGCTATGAGGTGAAGGCGGTTGACGGCGGAAGGTCGCTGGTTGAAGTGACGCTGGACACAGGCAGGTACCACCAGATACGCGCCCAGCTTGCGCATATCGGACATCCCATATTCAGTGATGAAAAATACGGCAGCAGAAACCATATGGATAACGGTGCAATAGCACTGCACCACTACAGAATGGCGTTCGTCCATCCGGTATCGAAAGAATTTATAACAGTAACCGCGCCGCTGCCGGACGCGTTCCCTTTCAATCGGTTTTCAGACCCAGATACTTTTTAATCTCGTCCATATGCTCCGCAACGTAGGCGTTCGACGGTTCATGTCCGCATCTGCGGCATTTCAGGTCATACGCGGAGTTGGGGTATCCGCAGGACGGGCAGGAATAGCGCTGGCGCATCTCAAGCACCCATTGGTGCGCGCCAACCTCGGCGATGCGGGCAAAGTCTTTGTAGATATCCTTTCTGTGGGGTCTTGCCACCTGAAATGTGGCGAACAGCTCGCAGGGCACCTCCGGACATTCACCGCAGGAGCTTAGTCCTCTTGATTTGGCGCATTTCACCATCTCGCAGTTGCGGCAGTAACCCGTGACTCTGCCGGAACGGCATCCGTCACACTTAACATCATCTATGTCCGCGCCGAACATCTCCGCAAAATACTGTAATTTTTCAACGTCTTCGTTTTGGGTTGCGATGTACAATGCGCATCCGCCGCAGTATAACCCGCAAACCGCCGCCAGTACCGGCTGTTCTTTATTTGGCATAAAACACCTGTCTACAGAAGAAGTCTTTTAAAGAGTATATCCTCAGCGTCACATCTGCTGTCTATGATACCAAGAACATACACCTTGTCATCGCCAATGTAAATTATTACCCGCCAGACTGAAACAATCAGCTCTCTGTATGTTGAGATGTTCTGTCTGAGCAACTCCGGAACAAATCTTGTCCGTCCGGGCATTTCACTCAATGATTTAACGGCAGTGACTATCTGACGAGCAACGGTATTGGCATTTAATTTGTCATCCAAAGCAATATGGTCATAGATGTAATTTAAATCAGTTTCCGCCCTTTTCGTCCAGATGATATCAAATGCCATTTATCTTCTCTTCAAGACGCTTTTTTACATCTTCATGAGATGAGACTCTGCCCTCAGCTATGTCCTTCTCCCCTATGGCGATTATTTTCAGCATTGCCATGGCGTCCATCATCTCCTGATATGACCCTGCATCCATCAGAACCGCCTTGGATTCGCCGTTCTGGGTTATAACGATGGGGCTTCTGGTTTCGTTAACCTGCCTGAGAACCTCCGCCGCGTTCGCCTTAATATAAGAAATCGGTTTGATGTTGTTTTTGATGTCCATATCGCCTCCAGTCTTAATATAATACTAAATTCAGACCTGAAACACAATGAAAAATCATACCGGATAATGCCTGAGTGACCTGCGCAGGGCGGCGTAATTCGGGATATATCGCCCGACCAGCTCCCAAAAGAGCTTTCCGTGGTTGTGATGGGCGAGATGTGCCAGCTCATGCACTACAACGTATTCGATGCACTCAACAGGGAGCTTTGCCAGATAGATATTAAACGACAGACCGCCCTTTGAAGAGCAACTGCCCCAGCGGCTTTTCGCCTTACGGAAAGTCACGGTTGAGGGTTTCAGACCCATAATGCCAGACCATTTTTCCACCAGCGGAGGCACTAACCGTTTCGCCTCTTTTCTGTAAAAAGCATCCAGCTTTTCAAGCAATATCTCATCCCGCATCATTTTCGGATTGTACTCAAAAATGCATTTTCCGGCATGAAAACCAATCTTGACGGCACCAATACCCATCTTTTCGTTAAATATCCACTGATTTTCGTATTCAACACCGAGATAATGCATGTTTTGAAGGGGATCTAATGGGATTTTACGGCTTTTTTCCTCTAATTTCGCCTTAATCCATGCTGATTTTGATAAAATTATTGATATAGCGTCCTTTTCGGACAGGTGCGCAGAACGCAAAACAACGCGGTTATCCGCGCCTATGCGGATGTATACCCGTTTAAGCTCAGGTCTTATCTCATGGGTGAACGTAATGCCGCCTGTCGTCAGTTCTCTGTCAGATGCGGCTGTTGTTGATGATCTTCGCCAGAGTTTCACAGGATTCCTTAACTGATTCGTCCATTTTATGCATAAATTCAACGCTTACGGGCTGTATTCCGCAGATAACGATCTCAGCCCCGGTTTCCTCGCGTATCAGCTTTGTGATGAGGGGCAGCGGAACCTTATGGGTGCTCATGGAGCGCACCGACAGAGTGTCTTCATATACAATCTGTATGGTTCCGGCTGGAAAACCCATGTCCGCCGCATCGAAAAACACAGCCTTAGCTGGTTTAACCTCAAGCGCTTTATCATAAGCCGTTTCCGGCTTTTCGCCAGCATCGAAGCGGACTATGCCGTCCCTCTCGTCAATGAGAGAAACAATCAGCGAACCTGCGAAGTCATCTCCGCGCATGGAGTTTCCAAGCCCTATGTACAGTGTGGTGCCGTTTGCGGAGGGTAGGACCTCCCTGACAGTATCAGACAAAATCCACCTCCAGAACGTGAGTTGAACAGGAAATGCACGGGTCGTATGCCCTCACCATCATCTCGAACAGAAGGGTTGCCTCCTCCTGCGGTCTGCCGCAGACCATACCGGCCAGCTGACGCATATCAAGCTCTATGTTGGCAAGGTTCTGTCCTGTGGGGATAACGCAGTCGGCGGAAAGGATGGTTCCCTTGTCGTCCACCTCATAGCTGTGGTAGAGCAGCCCGCGGGGAACCTCGACCGCGCCGACGCCCTTGCCGGCTTTCACCTTTATCACTTCATTCTCGTTCAGTCCCACTATGACCGCCTCGGACTTGTCCGTGCCTTTTTCCAGCAGCCTGTCGATTATCTGTATCGCATCGTCGGTGAAGTGGAAGCACTCCACAATCTGCGCCGCCGTATTAAGATAAGCGTTTGAGCAGACGGGTTTCAGTTTAAGCTCGTCCGCCGCGTACTTTGCCAGAGGATGGAGCATATCGTAATTATTATTGAACCTTGCCAGAGCGCCCACCATGTACGATTCGCCTGACAGTTTGCAGTGTTTCGCCGTTGAATGGGGCACAAGATACTCGTTGGTAAGGCTTTTATATTCGGATTTATCTTTTATTATCCCTTTGCTGGATTTAACTTTTCCGTTCAGAAGGGCATACCCTGCGTCGCTTGTGAGGGAAACGTATTCGGTCTCCCGCTCAAATTCGGGAAAAACGAAGGTCTTGGCAAGTTCCAGCGTCGGCAGGAGATCCTGTTTTATGGACGAAAAATGCTTTTTCATTTCCAGAAGGTCGGCTTCGGACGGTATCTTAGTGAAACCGCCCACGGTGGACGAGATGGGGTGAACATGCCGCCCGACGAGGATAGAACAGGCATCGTTGCAGCATTTTTTCATGCGCAGTGCGCGGCGCACAGCCTCCCCGTGGGTTGCTGTCAGCGCAAGGGCGCTCTTTTTACCGAGCATGTCCGGTGCCGCAAGCATATATATGTGAAGAATGTGGCTGTCGAGGTTTTCAAGGTGCAGAAGTATCCTGCGCAGCATCACCGTCTGCTTTGAAGGAATGAAGCCGATGGCATCCTCCGCCGCCTGTATACTGGCGAGGCTGTGCCCGCAGGAACATATCCCGCAGATGCGGCAGGTGATGTGCTGAAGCTCGAATATACTTCTGCCGCGCACCATCGCCTCAAAAAAACGAGGAGCTTCAACGATTTTCAGCTCGCATTTGTTAAGTTTTCCGTTCTTCATGTCAACGACGATATGTCCGTGCCCCTCAACGCGTGTGAGAAACTCCACGTTAACAGAGAGATTTTTACTCATCTTTTCCCCCTGCCGCGGCGTTGTACATATCTATGGATTTAAGTATCACGTCGGGATCGAGGTCGTATTTTTTCATAACGTCCCTTGCTCCGTGGATGTTGGGGTTGCTGAGCAGTCCTCGGCAGCCATAGCAGCGGTTTCCGTTGTTCAGACACCAACTGTTGCAGCCCGCCCTCGTTATGGGTCCCATGCAGTTTATCCCCTTTTCGTACATGCACTCGTTCTCGTTGAAACGGCACTCAACGCAAACAGCATGGTCTGGAATGACATATTCCAGCCCTGCCAGCGCACTTTTGAGCACTTTCAGAAACTCCGGCGGATATATCGGGCAGCCCGGCACAATGTAGTCCACATCGATAACGTCCCCCACAGCCTTTGTTGGCATGGAAGGATAATCTTTGAACCTGTCGCCGTAAACAATCCTGCCGTTCTCCTCCATTGGAGTTTTGTTCTTTATACCGTTTATGCCGCCGTTAACGGCGCAGGCACCGTATGCCATAACCATTTTCGAGCGGCTGCGTATCTCTTTAACCTTCTCTTCCGCTTCCACGTTGGTGACGCTGCCTTCTATTATGGCAAGGTCATATTCGCCATCCCACTTCTCACTCATCAGCTCGCGGAACTCCACAACCTCGATATGCCCAAGCAAATCCAGCAGCTCTTCGCCAAGGTTTGCTACCTGAAGCTGACAGCCCTCGCAGCAGGCGAGGTCGAAAAATGCAACCTTAGGCGCACTCATATCGCCCCCTCAAGGTCCTTCACCTTGTCATAGGGGAACACGGGACCGTCCATACAGCAGTAATACTGGTGTATCTGGCAGTGTCCGCACCTGCCCATGCCGCATTTCATATGTCTTTCCAGTGAAACGTAAATTCTGCTTTCAGGCATCCCCTTTTTCAGAAGCTCCTGAATGACGTATATATACATCTCCGGCGGTCCGCAGACCACGGCAAATGTGTTGTCGGGGTTGAAGTTCACCCCCGGAATAAGGGTGGTGATAAGACCAACGTTACCTTTCCATTCCGGATCGGATTTGTCCACCGTGCAACAGAAATTCACGTCCATACGCTCCGCCCAGACGGCAACTTCGCCGCCGAAAAGCATCTTGTCAGGGGTCTTACAGCCGAGCAGTATATCAACCTTTCCGAAATCGCGCCGCTCGTCCAGAACGTAGTTTATCAGCGAACGCATAGGCGCAATGCCAAGCCCGCCCGCAATGAATATCATATCCCTGCCTTTAAGCAGGTTAACAGGAAATCCAACTCCGAATGGACCGCGGATGCCTATTTCGTCGCCGACCTCCAGATTGTGCAGAACTGATGTCATACGACCGATTTTCCGGATGCAAAGTTCGAACGTATCCTGATTCGTAGGAGATGAGCACACGGAAATAGGCGCTTCGCCCGCGCCGAACATGGACACTTCGACAAACTGACCGGGGTCGTGGTCGAGGTTCTCGCCGTTTTTAAGCCGTATCTCATACAGCTTTTCAGTGGCGGTCATGGGGGTTATCTTAACCACCTCAGCCTTTATTATCTCATAGCCGGATTTTTTAAGCGGTATTCTCATATCTCACCCCACGATCTTTTCAGGTTCGATATGGTCTCTTTCAGGTTTATTGAAGCCATGCACTGTCTGCTGCAACGTCCGCAACCTGTGCAGAAAAATTTCCCATAGCGCATGACCGGGTATTTGAATTTGCGGAAGAACCTGTGCCGTGTGCGCTGTGCACGTTTCGGTCGGAAGTTCTCTCCTCCGGCGATTATTGCAAAGGTCTCGTTCTGGCAGGAATCCCACACACGCACCCGTCTGCCTTTGGCAAGGTTAAGCTCCGGTTCGTCGTTGACATCGAAACAGTAGCAGGTGGGGCATACGTTCGTGCAGTTGCCGCACGAAAGGCATTTTTCCGCTGTTCTGTCCCAGACGTGGCTGTCGAATCCCCATTCGAAAATAGACGGTATCTCCGCAAGACTCACGTCGGTTTCGTTCCTGAACAGTTTTTTCTTGTCGGAGCGCAGTTTTTTAAGGGTTTTCTCCGCTGCGGTGTCCGCCAGCTCAAAGCCGTCGAAAAGCTGAACAAGGCTTTTTCCGTCGAAGGTATTGATACTGAAGTAGTAATGATCGCCCATATCCGTCATGAAGATATCGTATCCTCCGGTGGGCGTGTGAGTCTGCATCAGTCCGCAGGAAGCATACTGGTCGCACTTTCTCAGACATTCGTAGCCGATGAGCAGAATCTTGTCGTGGCGCGCCTGATAGTGGTAATCTTTCGGTCTGTCCATAAAGACGTGGTTCAGACATTGTATCCCCGCTATGTCGCAGGAGTGCACGCCTAGTATCACCATCGGCTCTATCTCAACAAAAGCCTGCATGTTCTGCCCTTCGGTGGTATTATATTCCAGAAGGGTTTCGTGCTGCGGCAGAAAATATTTTTTCGGCGGCAGAATGGTGGGGATGTGGTCAAGGCAGACCTCGGCAGGATCAGTTATAAAGTTGAATGCAAAACTTTTGTCCCCCCGTCTTGTGGGTGCCGCAACCTTATATGAATTCATAAGAGCCTCAACAAAACCGTTGAAAAGCTCTTTTTTAAGCAGTACGTCTTTCATCAATGAGCCTCATGATTATTGGAATATTATACACCAGAGCGGTTTCAAATGAAACCACAGAAATGAACGCCCGCGGGAGAAGCAATGAACACAGCGGAAACTACCGTCAGCCCTGAGCTTGAGAGGTGCATACAGCTTGTCATCTTTCTTGGCAGCAGGCTGCTTGAAAGCGGAGCGGAAAGCAACCTCATCCGCGAACTTATGCTGCGCACGTCACGCATCATGGGAGCCGACGACACGGAGATATCCCTTTCGTCCAGCTCCATGGTGCTTACGATATACAAAAATTCAAAATGGACAACCCTTACCTCCCGCTGCCCCGAACGCGGGGTGAACATGAACGTTGTCACCCAGCTTCAGCAGGCGGTTGTGCACTGCGAACGGGGCGATATCACCCGCGACGAAATGGAACACCGCATAAAAAACGTCAGCAGCAAACGCTACCCTTTATGGATAACCGTTCCGGCAATAGGTCTTTCTTGTGCATTTTTCAGCCTGCTTGCCGGAGGGGATATACCCGTTTTCATAACAACCTTCATAGCGGCTTCCGTCGGAAGGATAATATTCACTGTTCTGAGCCGCGACAGGTTCAATCCAGTCATTGGTTCCTTTGCCGCGGCGTTCGTCTGCACACTTCTGGCAGGGCTCGCCATGATGGCACACTTAGGCAGGGAACCTGAAACCGCTGTGTACTCCGCCGTGCTCATGCTCGTTCCGGGCTTTCCGCTGGTAAACTCTTTTTCGGATATGCTGAAAGGGTTTAAAAACATGGGGGTTGCGCGGCTGGTCTCCGCGACGCTGCTTACGCTGGCAACGGCGCTGGGAATACTCGCCGCCATGGGGACATTGGGCATATGAACACTTATAAGATAATTACCGAATGTCTGTTCGCCGCAGTTCCAGCCGTCGGATTTGCAGTCGCGTTCAACGTACCGCCGAAATACCTGAAATTCTGCGCAATCGGCGGCGCTTTGGGGTTTCTGGTGCGGTCTGTCATGATGGAATACGGAGTCCAGATATCGCTGGCAACCTTCACAGCTTCCATACTGGTGAGCTTTTATGCCGTTCTCTGGGCACAAAAAAGTATGGCACACCCGCGGGTGATAAGCGTGGCGTCCATAATTCCCATGATACCCGGTGTTTATGCATACAAGACCATGATAGCCATAGTCGAGCTTGCCGACCGCGGTTACGACATGGCGATGATGCAGTCCGCAGTTGAAAACGGATTGAAGACGTTTTTTATCCTCGGCGCAATCGCCTTCGGACTCGCCATACCGGGGCTGCTGATATACAGAGGCAAACCTGTGGTATAGAGCATTTTTCAAAATAGATGGTATATTTCATAGAGTATGAGATCGCTTAGGGCGTTAAGCCCTCGCGAAGACGAAATAAATTCTATGTCTCTGCGAGTAGTAGCACGACGAAGCAGTCTCTCTTTTGCTTTATATGACATCTCATATTAAAAATGCTTTAGACAGAAAAAAAGCCCGACGGGGATGAGTCCGTCGAGCCTCTCTTCTGTTACTATAAGGAGGTGGAAAAATACCGGAGTGTGGGCGTATCCCATGCAAAAGTCCCCTCTTCCGCCCAAACCCCAAGTATCTTAAAAATCCCTGCATAACGCAGGAGGTGTTACGCGTTTAAAGCCTGTTCAAGGTCGGCTATTATATCGGCGACATCCTCTATACCTATGGAAAGACGGATGAAATCGTCTGTCACACCAGCTGACACCCTCTGTTCGGGAGTAAGCTGCTGGTGGGTTGTGCTTGCCGGATGGATTATCAGTGAACGGGAATCACCTATGTTCGCAAGGTTCGAGAACAGCTTAACGTTGTTAATAACCTTCTCTCCCCCTTCCAGTCCGCCTTTAACACCGAAACCGATTATAGCGCCGAAACCTTTGGGCAGATACTTTTTCGCCCTTTCATGGTCTCTGTGGCTTTCCAGTCCGGGGTAGTTCACCCATGCCACTTTCGGATGGTTTTCAAGATACTGCGCCACTTTCAGTGCGTTTTCGCAATGTTTCGCAATGCGCAGGGTCAGAGTTTCAAGTCCCAGAATTATCTGGTGGGAATTGAAAGGGCTGATGCATGAACCCATGTCGCGCAGGAGCTGCACGCGGGCTTTGATGGCGTAAGCGATACCCTTCACCACCGCGCCGTCATGGTTTCCGAACGCCGCCCAGTAGCTCAGTCCGTGGTAGCTGGGATCCGGCTCGGTCAGTTCGGGAAATTTTCCGTTCGCCCAGTTAAAATCGCCCTTCTCAACTATCGCGCCGCCTATGGAGGTGCCGTTTCCGCTGATGAATTTTGTCAGCGAAAAAACGGCGATATCCGCACCGTGGGCGAAAACGTCATATATGTGGGGCGCAACGGTGTTGTCAACGATAAGCGGAACGCCTATGCTGTGCGCCAGTTCAGATATTTTGTCTATGTCGTCAACGTTGTTTTTCGGGTTGCCGATGGATTCAAGGTAAAACGCTCTGGTGTTTTCATCCGCCGCTTTAACGAAGTTTTCAGGATCGGATGAATCGACGAAACGTACCTCAATGCCGAGGCGTTTCAGAGTATATTTGAAGAGATTGTATGTGCCGCCGTAAAGATTTGTTGTACTTACAATGTTTTGTCCGGCTTCCGTTATGTTCAGTATGGAATAGGTTATCGCCGCTTGACCGGAAGAAAGAGCCAGTGCCGCCGTTCCGCCTGCAAGAGCAGCGAGACGTGCCTCAAGCACAGCCGTTGTGGGGTTTGTGATGCGGGTGTAGATGTTGCCGAACTCTTTCAGCCCGAAAAGGTTAGCCGCGTGCTCGTTAGATTTGAAAACGTAGCTTGTGGTCTGGTAAAGGGGTACCGCGCGGGAACCGTCTTCGCCGGGGGTATAACCTGAATGAAGAAGCTGTGTGTCTGTGTGGCTCATATCAATACTCCTATTTATATCACCGATTTTATGATATATTTAATAAAATTTTTTTAAATGATGTAGTTTAAAACTTTCGCATCATTTCGGCAGGATTCTGCAAGCTCAAGTAAAGTTGTGTTGTTTAGGTAATTAAATATAACTGCACGGAGACCGTGCATATATTCCTTGAGCATACATTCGCCGGTGGTAACTTTGTCGCAGTCCACCATTACAAGCTCTCCATCGATAGCCTTAAAGATGTCGTAAACGCGTATTTCGGAAGGTGCAGTTTTAAGTGAAAATCCGCCGTCAGCGCCGCGTTTGGATTCGACAATCTCCGCACTTTTCAGGTCGTTCAGAATGAGTTCCAGAAAGCGTACGGGGATACCATGAATTTCGGCAATTTTTGCCGCCCTGACAGGTCCTTTGCCGTAGCTTCCTGAAAGTTCAACCGATGCAATAAGTGCGTAGTAGCATTTAGCTGTAATCTTCATTCATCACCTTTATCATGATAATAGTGATGTTTTATCAGAAGTCAAGCAGGAAATTTAAGAAAAATAAAAAGGCGGTCAGAAAGACCGCCTTTTGCTATTCATTACTTGGCATATTATCAATATTTTCCGGTTCGGGTGGTGTAGGACGGGTCTCTATCCTTGCCGATGCGAACGATTCGGTCATATAGTTTGCAATGCTGAAAACAACGTCGCGCACAACAGAATCGAGCACCAGAGATTTTGAAATGCTCCATCCGCCTCCGCCTACAGCTCCGTTAACTGCGCCCGCGCCGAATCCCCATGAGGATTTCGAGCTGTCAGCCTGAAATGATTTGGAATCCACGACTTCCGCAGTGGAAGGATTAAGCACACTGAGGTCGAAAGCCATCTGCGCCGCTTCCTTTGTTTTGCTCACAAGCCCTATGACAGGAATATATCCGCCTGCAAGTGCCCCGCCTGAACGGGTTACGTCTATGGAGGTTATGGAACCGTCAACGAAAAGGTCTATTCTGGGTATTTTCAGTTCCTGACCTGTGATTGCTGATATTTTTTTGAGTTTTTCTATCTGTTCGGTGTCCACAATATTGAAGCATTTTGTCTCTTTCAGAGCGTTTGAAAGCATGGAGCGCACGCCGCCGCCGACGTTCTGCACGCCGCCGGAACCTGAAAATACTTTGGCAAGTTCACTTATGCCGCCTTTCATGTTTGCTCCGGCATTGCTGCCGTTCTGGCATGATGCGGCTTTACAAGGGATATCGTTAATAACAACGTTCAGCATCGGATGCTCAGCATCCGGCGCATAACATTTGGGAACGGGAACCTCTATTCTGCTGACCACAGTATCTGAAGCGAATGCTGTACCGGCTGCGAGGCAGCACGTCAATATTATTACACCTAATTTCATATAAACCCCTTATTAAAACGGTATATAAAAGTAGCATATTACGCTGGCGGTGTAAATTTGATTTAATTCAGGTTGGTAATTGTGACAGATGAAACACAGACTGCTTCGCTAATGCTCGCAGAGACGGGAAAGAAGAAAATCCACCCCAACCCTCCTTTTCATCAAGTTTGGAAGTGTATAAGTTTAGTACATGAGCAATATTTTTTGCAGACCAAACGATGAAATGCGAAGGTTAAAAGAGGTAAACTTCAGGATGAAGTTCGTGGAATGAGCGAATACGTCTTCAGGCGGATGAGCGATTGGAACGTGAGCACAGAAAGACTTGTTGACCGGAGCGTTGGCAGATTTTTCCAACGGACGGGAAAAATCTGAAAAAAAAGGGGAGCCGAAGCTCCCCGTTGGATTAGTTCTTAGATTTGTCTACGATCTTGCTTTTACCCAGCCAGCTCATCATGCCGCGCAGTTTCCCGCCGACCTCTTCGATCTGGTGTTCAGCGCCCATTCTTGTAAGAGCCTGGAACGTGGGGCAGTTTGCTTTATTCTCAAGCATCCACTCTTTCGCAAACTGACCGGACTGGATTTCATAGAGAACCTGTTTCATGTTCGCTTTCACTTCGGGAGTGATAACTCTGGGTCCTCTTGTCAGGTCGCCGTACTGTGCAGTGTTGCTGATTGAATAGCGCATGTTGCTGATACCGCCTTCATAGATAAGGTCAACTATCAGTTTAACTTCGTGCAGACACTCGAAATATGCCATTTCGGGAGCGTAGCCTGCTTCCACAAGCGTTTCAAATCCGTATTGGATAAGTTGCGCAAGTGAACCGCAGAGAACCGCCTGCTCACCGAACAGATCTGTTTCTGTTTCCTCTTTGAAAGAGGTTTCAAGAACGCCCGCTCTTGCGCCGCCGATTGCGTTAGCGTAAGACAGAGCTACTTCGCGGCTGTCGCCTGTGAAGTCCTGATAGATAGCTATCAGACAGGGAACGCCTGCGCCTTTCTGATATTCCGCACGGACAAGGTGACCGGGTCCTTTGGGAGCTATCATAACAACGTTGATGTTTTTCGGGGGTACTATCTGGTTGAAATGGATGTTAAAACCGTGCGCAAACGCAAGGTAGTTACCCTCTTCCAGACCGGGGAGGATATCGTTTTTATAGATATCGCCCTGAATTTCATCGGGAGCGAGAACCATTATGAAATCCGCCCATTTACAAGCGTCTTTCACTTCCATTACTTTCAGACCTGCGCCCTCGGCTTTAGCCCATGAAGGGCTGCCCTTGCGCAGTGCAACGCATACGTCAACGCCGCTGTCTTTCATGTTGTTTGTGTGACCGTAACCCTGGCTGCCGTAACCGATAACGGCTACTTTTTTGGACTTGATAAGCTCAAGGTTAGTGTCTTTTTCGTAATAAGCCTTCATTATATAGTTTCCTCCGGAAATTATTTCAAATGTAAATTCCCCTTAATCCCATTTGTCAAAGGGAAAAAAGAAGGGAAAAAATCTTTTAGATTGCTTCGTCGCTTCGCTTCTCGCAATGACATCAATGCAGTGCATTTCAGATCTCAAGCAGTCCCGCAAACGTCACAGCCTCAAATCATTTCATTTCAGATGTCATCTTGCTGCCGCGTCCGATGGCTATTGCTCCGGTGCGCACAACTTCGATTATACCATAGGGTTCCATAACATTCAGGAAAGCGAGAATCTTGTCGTTTGCACCTGTCAGCTCGATAACAACCGATTCGTTTGTTATGTCCACGGTTTTTCCGCGGAAAGTGCTGACAATATTGAACACGTCGGGGCGTGTTCTCTGTGTGGCGTGCACTTTAACAAGAATCATCTCTCTTTCAATGTGGTCCATTTCGGAGACGTTGCGGACACGGATAACGTTAACCAGTTTTCTCAACTGCTTGATTATCTGTTCGACAACCCTGTCGTCGCCGATTGTGACGATGGTCATAATTGAAACGCCTTCGTCCGTTGTTCTGTTAACGGAGAGAGACTCTATGTTGTAGCCTCTGCCGCTGAAAAGTCCCGAAATGCGGGAAAGTACGCCGAATTTGTTCTCAACAAGAACTGAAATAGTATGTCTCATCATTGCAGTGTCCCTCCCTTATTTCTTCATCAGCAGCATTTCGCTGACGGACGCACCCGCAGGTATCATGGGGAAAACGTTTTCGTTTCTGTCAACTGTGAAGTCCATGAAAACGGGTCTGTCTTTAATCTTGAGAGATTCTCTCACTGCGTTTTCGACATCCTCTTTCCTGTCGATACGCATACCAACAGCGCCGAACGCCTCCGCCAGCTTAACAAAGTCGGGCTGACATTCCAGATCGCAATGGCTGAATCTGTCGTTGAAGAACATGTTCTGCCACTGGCGTATCATGCCGAGGTATCTGTTGTTAAGGATTGCCACCTTAACCGCAACTTTATTCTGAACAGCAGTTGTAAGCTCCTGAATGTTCATCAGGATAGAGCCGTCACCCGCTATATCGAAAACTTCCTTGTCGGGACAGCCGAGCTTTGCGCCGATGGCAGCGGGGAAACCGTAGCCCATGGTGCCTAAGCCACCTGAGGAGATGAACTGGTGGGGACGGTTAAACTTATAGAACTGTCCCGCCCACATCTGGTTCTGACCGACCTCTGTACAGATGATGGCGTCGCCCTCTGTCACTTTATATATTGTTTCAACAACATACTGGGGTTTGATGATGTCGGCTGTGCGGTCGTAGTCGAACGGGTGTTCTTTGTCCCAAGCCTTAATCTGCTCGCGCCATTCTTTTCTGGCGGAAGCATTCTTGTCCCAGTTGAATTTATCTATCTCGCCCAGAGCCTGTTTAAGAACAGCCTTGCAGTCGCCGACAATGGGCACTTCAATCTGAACGTTCTTGCTTATGCTCGCGGGGTCAACGTCGATATGAGCTATCTTTGCGTTGGGAGCGAAACCGTCCAGACGACCTGTGGAGCGGTCTGAAAAGCGTGTTCCTATGGCAAGGATGAAGTCGGGGTCGGAAACAGCCATGTTGGAGGCATAGTTTCCGTGCATACCCAGCCAGCCCACAAAGTTTTCATGGGTGCCGGGGAAACCGCCCAGACCGAGGAATGAGGAGACAACGGGAACGCCCGTAATCTCGCTGAACTTTACAAGTTCCTCGTTAGCTTCGGAAAGAACCACGCCGCCGCCCATATAGATAACGGGTTTCTTAGCGCCTTCCAGCAGTCGGAGCATCTTTTTAATCTGTCCGAGGTGACCTTTGACAGTGGGGTTATACCCTGTCAGATTGACCTTTTCGGGCCATTCAAATTTTGCTTTCGCCGCCATAACGTCTTTCGGCAGGTCGATTACAACGGGACCGGGTCTGCCCGTTCTTGCTATGTGAAAGGCTTCTTTAATGACCGCAGCCGTCTCCTCGACGTTTGTCAGCATATAGCTGTGTTTAACTATCGGTCTTGTGATGCCTATGATATCCGCTTCCTGAAATGCGTCTCCGCCGATAAGGCTTGTTGCAACCTGTCCGGTGAACACTACCATGGGGATTGAGTCCATGTGCGCATTTGCGATACCTGTAACAAGGTTTGTCGCACCGGGACCGGATGTTCCGAAGCAAACGCCGACCTTGCCTGTTGCTCTGGCATAGCCTTCCGCTGCGTGGACACCGCCCTGTTCGTGTCTGGGGAGAATGTGTGTGATGTCTGAATCATAAAGAGTGTCGTAGACACCGAGCAGAACGCCGCCCGGATAACCGAAGATAAGATCGACACCTTCTTTCTTCAGTGATTCGATGAGAATCTGAGCACCTGTCATCATAATGTAACTCCGTAAAAGATATTTGACCGCCGACTTATGCAAACAGAGGCTCAAATGCCTCCGCCCACCTACTCCGGTACGGCAGCCTTTTTATATCCAAAAGAAACTCCTATCGCGCTGTCACGGACAACACGGTCGGAACCGGAGTTTGTTTTCCGGTATATTTCTTTTAAATGTCTCATAAAAGGGAAAGAATAATGTAAATCCACCCCAGCCCTCCTTTATTAAAGGAGGGAGTAAAAGCCTCCCTTTGACAAAGGGAGGTTTGGAGGGATTTTCTTATCTTTCCCTATAAATTGTATAACATCGGTAAGACCGAGGTCTTACAGGTCTTCAATCCTGCATATTGCGCCCTGTGCCGCATTTGAAACACGGGCAGCATATTTAGCCAGATAGCCCTTCTTAATCTTAGGCTCAGGCTTAACCCACACGGCTCTGCGTTTTTGCAGCTCCTCAGCGGGAACATCAAGATTAATCGACCTGCCGGGAATGTCAATAATTATTTTATCGCCGTCTTTTATAAGACCGATATCGCCGCCCTCAGCCGCTTCGGGGGAGATGTGACCTATGCAGGGTCCCCTTGTACCGCCGGAAAATCTTCCGTCAGTAATGAGGGCAACCTTGTTAAGTCCCTGTCCCATTATCTCAGCCGTGGGAGCGAGCATTTCACGCATACCGGGACCGCCTTTGGGTCCTTCATAGCGGATTACAACGACCTGTCCGTTCACTATCTGACGGGTCTTGATTGCTTCCATAGCCGCCTCTTCGCTGTCGAAGCATACGGCTGTTCCTGTGAACTGAAGCATGTCGGCGTTTACAGCGGATTGTTTAACAACCGCTCCGCCCTGAGCTATATTTCCTTTCAGAACCGCAATTCCGCCCTCTTTGTGGTAGGGATTGTCCAGCGGTCTGATTATATCGTCATCGTAAACTATTGCAGCGTTTGCAATCTCTTTAACAGTTCTTCCGCACACTGTGGGGTTGTCGAACAGTCTGTCACGCAGTCTGTACTGAAAAGCGGGGATACCGCCTGCTGCGTCAACGTCCTCCATAAAGAACTCGCCGCCGGGGTTTATGCTTGTGATGTGGGGAGTGGTCTTGCTGTATTCGTCAAAAAGCTCCAGAGTGAAAGGAACTTTCGCCTCATAAGCAATGGCGGGAAGGTGCAGTGCGGTGTTTGTTGATCCGCCCAGCGCCATATCCAGCATCACAGCGTTTCTGAATGCATTTTCGTTCATGATGTCACGGGCTTTGACGTCTTTTTCCACCAGTTCGCAGATGGCAACGCCTGAATCGAAAGCTATGCGGCGTTTTTTGCCCGAACCTGCAAGTGCCATTCCGCAGCCAGGCAGTGACATGCCCATCGCTTCGGTGAGGCAAGCCATTGTGTTCGCTGTGAACAGACCCTGACATGCGCCCTGTCCGGGGCAGGCGCACTGTTCTATGTTTTTCATCTCGTCTTCGCTTATCTCGCCCGTGCGGCATTTCGCCATGTTCTCAAAGGTGTCTTTAATAAACGAGCGCTTCTGCATACGGTAGCTTCCTGTCGCCATAGGACCTGCGGTAACTACTATTGAAGGGACGTTCAGGCGTGCAGCCGCCATGAGCATACCGGGGGTAATCTTGTCGCAGTTGGTAAGGAACACAACACCGTCAAGTGCGTGCGCCTCCACAACACATTCTATCATATCGGCGATGGCGTCTCTTGAGGGGAGCGAATAGTGCATACCGATATGCCCCATCGCAATTCCGTCGCAGATGCCGGGCACACAGAAGATGGACGAGTGACCGCCGCCTGTGTGAACGCCTTTTTCTATGTATCTTTCAAGGTCTCTCATGCCCACGTGTCCGGGGATGAGATCGGTGAAACTGGAACAGATGCCTATGTGCGCTCTGCCCATGCTGCTTTCCGGCATACCCGTGCCGTACATCAGTGCTCTGGCGGGTGCTCTGTCTATGCCGACTTTCGTTCTGTCACTTCTCATATTCACCTCTTATAAAAAACTGCATCGTGCAGTTTTTTATTTAACGCTTAACACAGGCAAAGCCTGTGTACGCTCACACTCCGCTTGGTTTCACCGCAAAGCGGCTCAACCAGCACTCCGTGTCGGCGCGTCCTGCGCCTCCGACACTTTCACCTCGGTGCTGAATACACCCCGAAAAGTTCAGGGCGACTTAAAAAATTTAAGTCATATAATTTATCACAGTGCTGGCAGTATATCAAACACTAAAATCATCTTTTTAGCGAAAAAAACTGAAGATTTCTGCCACGCGTCTTCATCGGCAGAGTTTGTAACGAAACCGGAAATTGACCGGATCGGATTTTTCACCCGGCAGTGCGACGCGAATGATTTATGTCAAAATTATACAGCGTAAAAAATTACGCCAAAAATCTTACCGCAATGAATGATAATTCCTGCAAATGGAATAATTTTCATGTGGTATCCGTCATTTCATCCCCAAATGAGACCAAATTTTTTTTAATATTATTGCCTCGCCCTCTGCCGCATGATATATAGATGTATATTTACGGGGGAAATATGACGTTTGAAAACTATTTCGATATGGCTGTAAAAACATTCAGATCTATGGCGATAGGGCTTTTTCTCTATCCGCTCTTTGTTGCGCTCTGCGAAACTTTTGATATGAAGCTGCACTATTATCTGCCCAGACCAACTGTGGAGCATATGGGCGTCGCTTTCATTGTCATCTCTGTGATATTTTTTCCGCTTTCAAACATTCTTCTGCCCATACTCAGCAGAAAATGCGGGAAATCATGCGACCTTGGCAAAAAGCTGATGATAGCCGCAGTCATAACAGCGGCAATGGCGGAAACAATAGCTCTGTTCGGACTTATCATTTACATTGTGTCCGCAGACATGCGCTTTTTCTATCTCTTCTTTGTGCTCTCCCTTGTGCATCTTTTCATGCACAGACCCAAGATGGAACAGTGGCAGAGGTACCTCGACGATCTCAATAAAGATTAAGTTCTTTTAAAATTGGTCTTTTCTTGATAAAATAAAATATGGCGTACAGAAGTTATATAAAAAAAGTCCCGGGATTCACCTTTCTGGGACCCATTCTTATATTTGCCGGAATGCTATCCGCTTCGGATACGGGACTCACCTATGCCCTGAATCCGGAAATGGTGCTGGACGAAATGAGCCGGAACTTCGCTGTCGCCTATTTCACAGCAACCGCCCTGTTCAGTTTCCTGCTCATGCACGCCGGATATCTGCTGTACTGCGGAATGGTATACAGCAGATACTACGCAAGCATTGTTCTTTACGCCTGCCTGATGGCGGTTCTCGCCCGCGTTTTTCTTCTGGGCATAGAACCTGCTCCATGGAAAATATATATAGAGTCGGCGTTTCTCGCCGGTGCACTCCTTTATCTTGGTCAGAAACAGTTCCGCGTACGTTTTGAATATAAACGCAGCATACTGGGCGTTACGGTATTTTTTACATGGGTGATGGTAATGATGTCCGTGGGCTATGCGTATATGCGGCTGAAAGACGGATACACCATACCTGTCATAAACAGAATCACATTCGACGAAGCACCATACAACGTTGAGCTGACTCCTCTTCCGTTCAGCTTCGGGCTGCGGGTTCCGCCGAATTTTCACCTCTCCTCCGTGGAGAATGATGCGGGCAGCCTCTCAGTAACATTCCACAATCCGGACTACGGATATATAATTCTAAGCAACTTTTCCGCAATAACCCCCGTATTCAAACGGATGCGCATACTCGGTTTTCAGGACGAGCTGGACTTCACCCAGCGGTTTTTTAAAGAGACAACCGGACTCGTCCCGCTATATCTGCGAAAAGCAATGACCAGCATGAGCGTTAAGGAATACGACAGAGTTGATGTAGGCGGAATGTCGCTGCTGCTGGAAAAATCGGACGGAGACAACTCCATTGCCCACATCTTCCGCGGGCGGGAGCTTCTTGGAGAGGTGAACATCCTTTCAATCTCCATGAATGACACCGGACTTTATAATGAGATATTCTCAACTCTGAAAAACCGTGAACCGGACAAGGACGCTCAGAAACTTTTTGAAGAAGGACTGAAACTGCAAAAAGAAGAACGCATTGAAGATGCAAAGAGGCTTTTTGCCTGTGCATCGGTGATACATCCGGAAGATGCCGAATACAGGTATGTTCTTGCGGAGACGCTGGCACTCACAGGATACGTTTCCAGCGCGAAAAAGCAGCTTGAAGCCTGTGTTAAACTCGCCCCCGGACATCAGAGAGCGCAGAAACTCATGGAAGCGCTCAATAAGCTGAATTAGAGACCGTGCCATGCCTGTAACAACCATAAAAACACTGACACCCCACAATGACCATGAGCTGCGAAAACTGCTGGAACACGTTTACGGCATCCAGCCGGAATGGATCAAAATAACTTTTGACGAAGAACGCCTCGCCACCATCGAAATCGAAACGGAAATGGACATAGATTCCCGCGTTTCCGTCGGCATAACCGAAGGCGGAATGAAGGCTGAATTCTCCCTTTTCCCCGCCATAAACAAAGGCAAAGTTCTGGACAACGACGCCATCGAAAATTACCTGATAAGAGAGAAACACCTTTATACAGAGCTTTTCCACTGGGACAGCATAAAACATTCCATACAGTATTACCTTGCCGGATATATTGTTGAAAGGGTTGTGGTTTCGGAAGGAATGCCCGCCGAGGACGGACAGGACGCATGGATGACACTCCATTTCGAACTGGACGACAGAAGACCGCGGGAGCTGGACGACGGCAGCGTTGACTTCAGGGATATAAACCACATTGTCACTGTTGAGGAAAATCAGCTTCTAATATCATACCACCCTGAAACTGCCGGAAAAGAAGGCATTAAAGTCACAGGCGAAAGAATTCAGGCGCGCCGCGGTAAAAAACTTGTGATACACAAGGGCAGAGGCGTGTATTTCGACGAGGAACGACAGGGATATGCCGCAAAAGACGGCGGATACGTCATTTTCGAAAGCAACAGACTCAGCGTCAACCCAATATACTCCGTATACGGCGACGTTGACTACTCTGTGGGCAATATAAAATTCGACGGTACGGTTTCTGTATCGGGCGACGTTCTCAGCGGATTTGAGATAAAAGCGAAAAACATCGTAGTATGGGGCATAGTGCGTGATGCGCATCTCACTGCCATTGACGACATCACAGTCAAAACAGGAGTGAAATCCACAGGGAAATGTATTCTTAAAGCGGGAAGGCACATCACATCGGGCTTTATAGAAAACTCCGATGTTGAAGCGGGTTCATCAATAACCATAAAGAACTACTGCCTCAACTCAAAGCTCCGCTGCGAGGGAGAAATAAACGCCACAGCGGGCGACGGCATTATAAGCGGCGGGGAGATAAGAGCTTTCTCCTCAATACACGTCCGCAGACTGGGGCTTGATCAGGGTCCGCAGTTCAAAGTATACATCGGTGTGAAGCACAGTCTGGAAGACAAGCTGGAAGCCGCCATGGCAGACAAGGACAAGCTGGAACAGATAATTAGGGATGCCGACGAAAAGATACGGAAACTGGCGAAAATGAATCCTGATATAAAGAAAAATCCGAAACTGAAATCAATCATCACCTCCAGAACACTGCTGATGAAAAAGTTTCAGACTATGGATGAACGGGTGGAGCAGATGATAAAATCATCCATGCATCCAATGCCATTCATACGCGTTGACCAGTCGGTGCACGACGGTGTCATCATGGTCTTTTACGGAACCGAAAAGAACTTTGCTGAAACCGAAGGAGCCGGAAAGTTCGTTTACAACAAAGCAACAGGAAAAATAGATAAACTCAAACCCGATGCGGTACTGGAAACCGTCGTTACAGAAGTTAAGCTGGACTGAGTGAAAAAATACATAAACAAACTGAAACAAAGACTTCAAGGGGACGGTGCGGCGGGAGTTTTCCGCAACATGCTCATCCTTGCAACCGGAACTGGCGCCGCAAAGGCGATAGGTTTTCTCGCATCTCTCGTTGTCACAAGGCTGTTCACGCCGGAAAGTTTCGGCATAATGTCCCTCTTCATAGCCTTTACATCGCTCATAGCGCCCCTTTCAACCCTCTGTTACTCTTATGCAATTCCGCTGCCCAGAAACAGACATCTGGCTGTGAACATAATCCTTATGAACTTCGGAATAACCGCCGTTATGACCATGCTGACGGCACTTGCCTTCATCTTTGCCGGAGACTATATCTTCCGTGCGGCAAACGCCGATGGGTTGCAGCCTTACGTCTGGCTTATCATCATAACCCAGTTTTTCGGCGGGATATACGAGACCCTGAGCAGCTTCGCCACCCGCGAGCGCGCTTTCAAACCCATTGCCCGCACAAAAATGATACAGGCTTTCTTCGGAGCGATTGTAAAGGTAGTTTCAGGTTTCGCCCATCTTGGTGTAACAGGACTTGTAATAGGGCAGGCATATTCACAGGCGGGCGGAAGTTTTGTATATTACAAAGCGTTTAAGGAAAAACTGAAAGAATCGCTGCACAGGGTCAGTCTGAAAAGAGTTATTAAAACAGCGAAGATATACAGGGATTTCCCCATGTACAGACTGCCTTCACAGTTTCTTCTGACCTTCTCAATACAGGCACCGCTGCTCATGACGGGAAAACTCTTCGGCATGTCAACAGTGGGACAGCTTGGACTCGCCACCTCGGTTTTGTCGCTCCCTGTGGTGCTGTTCGGCGTTTCCGCCGGACAGGCATATTACGCGGAGGCTGCGCGCATAGGCGCTAACAACCCACGCGAGATATACGACCTTTCAAAAAAAATAGCTAAAAAACTTTTCCTCGTCAGCCTGCTGCCGTTCGCTGTCTTACAGCTCGCCGGAGAGCCTCTTTTCGTTCTCGTCTTCGGCAAGGCATGGCACCAGTCCGGCACTTTCGCATCGATGCTCTCCGTTTCTCTCCTTGCGCAGTTCGTCGTTGTGCCTATCGTAAACGTACTGAGCGTGCTGGGGAAACAGGGCATGTTCCTGATGTTCAACGTAGTGCGCACCATAAGCATAGTGGCGCTGTTTTCCGTATGCGGACTGCTGGGGCTTCATGCCGACGGCGTGATACTGATATACAGCTTTGTGCTTGCATTCAACTATGCACTGATGGCGTTTGTGATATTCAGGGTTATACGGAGCAGATTTTAAGCGATGGCTGAGATTTTAAAACACACCGGCGTTGTTATAAATGTTGACGAAGACCGTACTGCAACAGTTGAGGTGATGCGGGAACACGCCTGCACAGGCTGCGGTGAAAAATCATCATGTACAATGTCCGACGGGAACAACGTGCGCATAACATTCAGAAATGCCGACGATCTCTCAAAAGGAGACCGTGTGGAGATATCCATTGACAGCAGGAGCTTTTTCCGCTCGCTGTTCACGGTTTACGTCGTCCCGCTCATGCTCATGCTTCTCTTTGCTTTAACCGCTGACTCAATGCAAAAAAGCCAGATCGTCACAGCGGCTTCGGCACTTTTCGCACCGGCGGCATATTTTCTTCTGCTGAAATTTTTCAGACGGGGCAGAACAGCTCAGACCTATAAAAAAATCACCACGCCCTGACCGCCTCTTTCTTTCCATGAACGAATTTAGGCATCTCCTCCCCTATATCAGCACCCGAACCGCGATAAGACGGGTCGAGCATCACGCACGGCATGTTGTCGAACATATACTGACGCGTATCCGGAACATGTACCGATTCTATCTGCATATTCACACTTGCATCCTGAGTGCCTGACAGCATTACAACGGCACCGCTGTTTGGAAAAACACACTCCTTGCTGAAAACTTTGACACTGTCTGCTGAACAGTCCGGAAAATAGCTGGAAGGCTTCTTCTCCATGTGTTTCTGCTGGTCGGACCTGCCCGGAAAAACCATGATGCTGAATTTCTCGTCAGACTGCGCCAAAATCCTGATATGTTTATTCTTTCCCAGCTCCATAACCATATAGCGTCTGTCACTGACTAGGGTACTTTTGTCGTAAACCACATTGTAGGTCGGTTTGAACACCTGCCCGCCGGCAATGCCGCACGCCATCACGTACATATGCTGCGGAACTGCTATCAGATATGGCTTAACACCGGAAACCGTATTCAGCATGGACGCGAGCAGAATGGAAAGATCCTCGCAGTCGCCGCCTTTGCCAAGGGTTTCATAGGGCGGAAGGATGTTGTTTATCCCGTTCGGCTCGCCAACGTAGGGCACGTTCCTGCGGACGTATTCAAAAATGTTCTGCACCTTGCAGTAAACGTCCTCACCGCAGGGGGCGGTTATGTTCGCCGCAAGCGCCTCAAGTGCCGGGTCGTCCTTATACACCTTTGAGCTGTAAGCATAAAACGGCGAAGTTCGACCAGGCGGTTCCAGAAAAGTTTTCAGAGGAGCTGCTTCTGTCTCCGGATCTTCCACTGATTCCACAACAGTCTGAACTGGCTCGTGCCCATCCCTGACGACTTTTTTCAGTGCCGTGCTGTTATTCAGAAACGAAACATACTTATCCGGAAAGAAGGCCGCATACAGCAGGAGCACTATTATTATCAGTGAGAATATTTTAAATTTCATAACAACTCTTCATATTTATTGTCAGCTTACATATTTACCTGATACAATTTACTATACAGGAGTATAATATGACAAAATTTGAGAAATTTCTCCAGTTTTTCAATATAGAAACAGAGCCTCAGTTTTTTGAAGACCTTTATCTCCAGTCTGAAATGACAAAGACATATACGGTTCTTCTGCTGCTGGCGAACTTCATAGCCCTTTTCGGGCTTATCACTAACAGCGTTGCGGTGATAATAGGTGCGATGCTTATCTCACCCCTTATGGGTCCCATTATCAGTTTCGGCTTCGCATATATCACATCCGAAAGGATACTGCTGAAACAGTCTCTACGTACAATCGGTCTCAGCCTTGTCTACGTAATCCTTTCAGCAGCGGTGCTTTCGTTCATATCTCCTTTGAACGAGCTGAACGAGCAGATCATGGCAAGAACAAAACCCAACCTTTACGACCTTTTCATAGCGGTGTTCTCCGGTCTTGCAGTCGCTGTCAGCTACCTTTCAAAACGGGCAAGCTCCTTCTCAATCATAACAGGCGTGGCGATAGCAACGTCCATCATTCCGCCTCTCAGCGTTGTGGGATTCGGCATAGGTACCGGCAACTGGGCGGTTTCCGTGGGTTCGTTCCTTCTGTTTTTCACCAACTTTACGGCGATTGTGGCAACAACAGCACTCAGCGGCATCCTGTTCGGCAACCAGTATTTCCAGCATCTTAAAGATTTTAATTACGTTAAGAAACGCCTCATTATGATAGTTCTGCTGATTCTTCTGACATGCCTCCCCCTCTCTTTCACCCTGAAACAGTCGGTGGAGAACCTCAAAATACGAAGAATAGTTAACGCGGCGGTGGGCAGCATAAAGAACGCCACCGTGTTCAACGTCAGCTACAGCATGGACAAGGACAAACTGAAAATCAATCTTGCCCTCGCCTCAAGCAAACCATTATCCCACGACGAAACCCTTCTGCTGAAATCTGAAATTGAAAACAGACTGGGCAAAAAAAGCGAGATTAACATCACACAGGTAGCTCTTAAAGAGGATATTGTCAGCAATACCAGAACGGTTGTTAAGGCGGAAAAACAGATAATTCCGGAAGAAACTGTGAAAACCGCATCCGACGGATTCCGTAAAAAGACTGTGGAAATAAAACGCGAGATAGAAAAGCTGCTGTCACCCGCCGAGGTGACTGATTACGCTGTGGTTCTCAACTCCGACGGCACCGCTGTTCTCAACCTGAGCGTCACAAGAGATGCACCGGTTTCAGAGGAGGAACTCGCAATGCTGACTAAATTCGTTTCCGCACGATTTAAATACGATATGACTGTAAAAGCGGAGACCACTGTGCCTGTGACAGAAGAAAATATGGAAGGACAGACCGAACAAAAATCGGCGGAACCGCAACAGACGGAGAAGACAACCAAAAAGAAATGATCAGTCTTTTTTCTGGAGGTTGCTGTAATAGATGCGCATCTTATCCGTCAGAAATTCGCACGGATAATATATTCCCGCTGCGTTTCCCACCCCGAAGTCGCCCTCTTCGGTTATGATGCTCTGTTTTTCAGGTATGAACGTCTTATGCAGACCTGAATACGCGCACTCTTTGTCGCATATGAGCCTTACGGGCATCATGTCCCCTGTGATACCCCATACGAGGGGCTTCTGAGGGCACGCCTGACGCAGTTTGAACGCGTATTCCAGAAGCTGCTGTTTCATCGCAGGGAGAAACAGCCTGCCCAGCAGTTTCACAGAATCGATATCGGCGTATCCGGCATATGCGAGTTCGTACATTATCTTATGTATCTCAATGCTTCCGGTGGTGTATTTATTCTTTTTAACGATATCCACAAACAGGTTTGCCGTCATAAGGATGCGCATGAAAGGATTCTCCGCGTTCTCCTGAATATTGAAAGCCGGAATATCGTTCTCATCCCTATAGTTGTATCTGTTGAGTATCGCTTTGTAAACCTGCGGGTCGCGGCACAGCTCTGCGGCTATCTGCGCCGACTGGTGGCTTTTCAGCGATGCATCGGAATCCTCCATGGCATAACCGGAAAAAATGCCGGAATACTGCATGAAGGTAGTGAAGGTCATGTTATGAATGAAATATTCCTTATCTGTAAGGTTTGAAAGCCTGTTCAGATACATTGATGAGATTATCAGCCCCAGAAACGTTGTGTAAACTGAGTTTGAGAACATATTCATATGGTTGTCGATGTTCCGCACCATTTTCAGCATAACGGTTATGCCTTTCGCACTGTCGGTGAGTTTTGAGATGAACCCGTCAAGACTTTTGCCTATTTTAGTTTTCGTATCCACATATTCGTGAAACGCTTTAAATTTTCCGCCGGAGTTCTTAACTTTTTCAAGTGCTCTGCCGATGCGCCCTTCAATGCGGAGCCTGTAAAGCTCAAGCACCTCGTCAGACACCTGAACCGAGAAAGAGGTCGTCATGAATGACGGATTGACAACGTAACGCTCAAGAAGGGATTCTATATATTTCTCAACAGGAACATCTTTATTTATAAGTATATTACCGCCCATGTCGCGGAGCTCCGAAGCCATGGGAACATTGTGGCTGAAAATGCTGATATTGTGGTATTTCAGATATTTAACGAACTCGGACGCACCCTGAGCCATCAGTCTGTCGCGCAGTGCACCTTCAGACATATCAAGGTCGGCGGCAAGCATTTCGAAAACGTTGGAATGGGCGATAGTCTGCATGAGCAGCCTCATTAATCATCTGGTTAAAACAATTGTATTAAAATAAATTATGAATAGCAACACATATTTACTGCACAATTTTTGTGCATGTGAACAAAAAAAGGGCGGTTGCCCGCCCTTTAAAAGTATCTTTAATAGTTAACTTCAGATTCACTTGTCACATACTGCCTTGCATATTTATCTGTATACATAAGCCTGAACGCATAAGTATACCCTGTTTCAAACAGCCCGGCATCAAAAGTGTAACTTCTTGCAGCAAATGGCAGATTTTCTTTTTCAATAACTGTTCCCAAACCGTTTCCGTTCTGCTTTTTATCAACGTGGATGTCTACTTCACTTATATCCTCGTCGGACGGAAGCGTATAGTTGAGCGTAACGCTGCCGTTGGCATTTTTAACAGCGGTTGCGGACACTGATTTTGCTATGCACGCCGGAAGAGTGACTGTTTTTGAGGTCACAGTATTGTCCGCAAGGGTGATATTGTATGTCAGCTTCGCTGCGCAAAGGCTGTCGGAGTTTAATGTAACAGTTCCGGTCTGTACGAACTGGGAACCGTTCCAGCCCCATATCTGCCCGTTTTCGAATATCTGCACGCTTCTGCACTCCGTCTCGTAAGGATTCACGGGTACAGTTACTGTGCCGGAAAACGCCACGGATGTAACTGTCGCCGCAGAAATGGCTGTGCCGCCCTGACAGATCTCCGCGTAGGCATATCGGGACTGCCAGTTTGCGTCAGTGTTGAGCGATGTCCAGTATTCAACCCGCTCCTGATTACCGCGCAGATACCATTTTCCACCTATCTTCTGCAATACCATTCCTGCATCGCCTGCTTTAAGGTCGCTGTAAGCCTCTTCATAAACGACCTGATTGCTCATAAGACCCTGAATATGGTCGTCCACATAGATTCTGTACATTATAACGCCTTCACCGGAAAGGTTTCCGAAAGCCGGATCCGATGAGTTCATCGTAACAGCTGTTGCATTGCTGGAAACAATATTAATCGTAACTCCCTCCGGCATCTCTTCGCGGTCGGCAGTCATATCGGCTATGAATGTTTCAGCATTATACCCGTTGTCCATGAACCCGCCTGAGTATATCATAGCCGTGAGAGCCGCAACCTGTCCGCCGAAATAAGATTTCACGATATCCTGTGCCGTCTGCTCTATGGTTGCCTGTTCGTTTTCGCTGAGCGGGATATCAATTCCGCCCACAGCAACGGTTGTCTGAACCTGATGCATGGCGGCATTATACGCCTGTGCATTGCCGGAATTGTCCCATGTTATTGCCGCAGCGTATGACTGTTGCAGTGTAGTGTAAGCCTCGTTTCCGGTATCTGTAACCGTCTCCTTAACAGTCGTTACATCTATACCGAGCGTAGCCTCTTTAACCCCTGCCAGCAGGTGCGAAATAATATTCTGCGAAGTAACGTTGCTGTCCACGGCTGTAACCATGGATTCAAGAACGTCCACAAAGAGGGTTGTTATGGGTGTTGTCGCGCCCAGATCTGCACTTGTTCCGGATACGTCGATGGATTCAAAAAAGTTTTTAAGAACCAGATCGCCGTATACGGCTTTGATAAACACAGGGTCGCCCTCTGTGTATGCAACCGAACACTCATATTCGTTTCCGTTTCCCGTGCTTGTCATCCGCACTTCCGTTCCGTCGGGAAGTGTCAGTGTCACCACCATGTCAACCGCATCTTTTGCCGCTGTTCTGGCACCGTCCATTTCAATAGATGTTTTAACGGTTATTTCAGATGCCGGCTCGGAAGAACTGCTGCCACCACCGCCGCCGCATCCTGAAATCACCGAAACAAACAATGCAGCCAATGCAAAAAGGAAAAATTTCTTAAACATAGTCTGCCTCCTTTGGTTATGTAATTTAATTATAGCATCTGAGCGTATGTGCGTAAATAAAGATTTCAAATTCAGACAATAATCAAAATATTATTATCCGCTAATACTTATAAATAAGCATTGCCGTTTCTACCGTTTGTCTTCACTGCCGTGTTGTGTTATCTTTAAAAAAAACCATAACGGACGTGAAAATGCAAAACGCAACACCCGAACAGATATTGCACGTTGCCACCCAATACCACAAAGAGGGCAAACTGGACGCCGCAGAAAAACTGTATAAAACAGTTATAGAGGTTAAGCCTCATTCGGCGGAGGCATGGTTTTATCTTGGGATGATACATTACGCGAAAAAAAACCATTTTGACGCTGAAACATGCCTTAAAAGGGCCTTGGAACTGGATCCTAAAAATGCGGATTACAGCAACAATCTGGGCGAAATGTACAGACAGAACGGGATGCTGGATCAGGCGGAATATTACATACGCAACGCCATCGTTATGAACCCGAATCAGGCAGACGCCTTCTGTAATCTGGCGTTAATATGCAAGGAGCGGGGCGACTATGACCACGCGAAACTCTATTTCTCACGCTCTCTGGATCTCAACCCTAAAAATATCAACACCATAATAAATGTCGGCAACCTTTTCCTTTTCCTTGGCGAATACGACGACGCGGGCGAATGTTTCGTTGCGGCGCTCGGTATGTCGCCGGACAATCCCGCAGCATTAAGAGGATGTGCGCAGAGCTTTTATGAAAAGGGTGAATACAACACGGCAGCCGCTATGCTCAGCAAACTGACAGCAGGTAAGCCGGAAATGTACAGAGAAAAGGTTGATCTCGCTCTCATAACCCTTAGAAACAAAGATTTCCGCAAAGGGTTCCAGCTTCTGGAATCGAGACTGAAACACCTGCCCCACATCATGCAGGGGGATGAAAAAAACCTCTGGCGCGGAACAGACCTTAAAGGTAAAACGATATACGTTTACGACGAAAAAAACGGTCTGGGCGGCTTCGGCGACACTATAATGTTTGTCCGGTTCGTTCTCGAACTTGAAAAATACAACCCGGAAAGGATAATTCTGCGGGTTCAGCCGGAACTCGTTTCCCTCATATCCGCAAATATGCCTCAAAACGTTGACGTAGTTTCAGAAAACTATGAACCTTTCGATGTACATTCACCACTTTTAAGTCTTCCGCTGGTGCTGAATGTCAGAGCGAAAACCATGTCCGGAGCAAGCGGTTATCTGAAGGCGGATGGCGAAAGGAGAGCTCACCTCTTTGATAAAACAGTCAAAAACATCGGCATAGCCTTTGCGACTGATAAATCTCACGTTAAACACGAAACACGCACTATCCCGCAGGAATCATTCAATATTCTGGCAGGAACAGACGGCGTAAAGCTGTTCTACATCTCAAAACAGGAACCCGATGCCCCTCTTAATACCAAAATAACAGACCTGCGCCTCCACATAAACGATTTTGCAGATACCGCGGACATAATCGCCAACCTTGATATGGTGATAAGCGCAGACACCGCCGTTGCGCACCTTGCCGGAGCAATGGGTAAAAAGACAGCTCTGCTTCTGAACAGACTGCACGACTGGCGCTGGTTCAGCATGGCAACAGGGCAGAAAACTGTCTGGTACGACAGCGTTACAGGCTATGTGAAGGATGATGATATCAGCTGGGAAGAGCTGGTTAAAAAAGTCGTTCTGTAGATTTACAAAAATTTGGCGGAGGTTTCAGGTCCTCCGCCTTTTGTTTTGCCCATAATCGGGCAGAATCTCCTGCGATCACAGGCACCCTTAGCTGCACTGCAAATCACTTTTGCTTCCTCCCATGTCTTTGAAATTAAGACAGCAAATCACAACATCCAGGGTGTATATTTAAGATGATTTCGTCCCGGAATTACTTCCTTTTTTTGGCTTTATAATCGGACTACTTTCATCTTCTAATACCTAACATATTACAGAGCGTTGTTAATTCAATATGTAAATAATGTTTACATCATTATTTTTTTACTACATAACGCATTGATTTAAAAGGGTTTTTAAATTGGCAGATTAATTTAACACGTATAATAGCGTTATTGCCGTGAACTGTCAAAGAGATGCAGAATATCCTGATTCATCTTTCCGTGAATAGAGATTCTATCCACACCCTCGTCGTCTTCGCACAGGTTATAGAATTTTTCCCGTTTTTTTTCAGCGCAGGGGGAGATAAAGACGGGATGGTCTGCATTTTTTATTACTGTCAGAGTTCTTTCGGGAATAAGAGACGCGATATATCCGGAGTCGCGGTCGCCAGTAACCACAGAATCGAACTCCGCCGTATAGACTGAAACGGGGATTTTTACGTTATTAAACGCATCTTTTCCGAAAAGGATGCCGTATGCGGGAGCCATGAGCACAGCAGCGCGCATATCCGGTAAAGTGATATTTATATCTGTGTTTGTGAGTTTTTCCAGCTTTCTGCGGTTTGCGGGCAGACAAAGAAGTATCTGTGAGTCATCCTTTCCGCAGTAGTCTTTCAATATGCCGAGGTCAGCTTTTCCGCCGGAAAGCACAGCCGCAGTATAGCCGCCCATGGAGAAGCCGGCAGCGTAAACGTTCTTAAACGCATGGGCATTAACAACATGCACTGTGCGCAGGTTTTCAAAAGCCAGCACAGAGAGTTCCGGTCGCAGATGCACAGGATGGAACACCGGATCTTCCTGCTTCAGCCCCCACATGTCGGGATATGTGACGGTTATGACTGCGTAGCCTCCACGCGCCAGATATTCCGCAGTGTCGTGCTGTCCGTACATGTTTCCGCCGAAACCGTGGGCGAGCACCACAACACCCTTAATGTCTGCCGCCGGAGGTGCATCCTCCGCAGCTGATATCTCATAGAGTCCCTTGTCCTGTTTGCGTTCAGGTTTGTCTGTGGGATACCAGAGAGCATATTCGAAATTGTGTCCGTGATACGAAAGAGGATAATATTTTATTCCGGCGTTGAAAGCTGTGGCTGAAGGTGAAATTAAAAAGAAAAAAAGTGAGACAACGGAAACATAAAAGACCGCTCCTACTCCTGTTTGCAGAGTGCGAAGCGGTCTCATTTTATTTTACAGTCCTAAAACGTCGAACATGTTGTAGAAACCGACAGGTTTGCCTGCCACCCAGACCGCTGCGGAGATGGCTCCGTTTGCGAAAGTGTCTCTGGTGTGCGCCCTGTGGGTTATCTCTATGCGCTCGCCCTGTCCGCAGAACATCACTGTGTGTTCGCCGACTATGTCACCAGCGCGCAGGGTCTGCATACCTATCTCTTTGTCGGTTCGGGGACCGATGATACCGTGGCGGCAGAAAGCGCCGTCTTTTTCGATATCTCTGCCGAGAACGTTTGCGATAACCTCGCCCATCTTCATGGCTGTGCCGCTGGGTGCGTCCTTTTTCAGCCTGTGGTGGGATTCGACTATCTCAATGTCGTATCTTTCGCCTATTGCCTTTGCTACCATCTCAAGCACCTTAAAGGTGAGGTTTACGCCGAGGCTCATGTTGGGTGAAAACAGTACGGGTATCTTTTCAGACAGCTTTCTGACCTCTTCAGTCTGCGCTGCGCTGAGTCCCGTGCTGCCGATAACGACAGGCTTGCCTATCTTCGCGTATGCTTCGAGGTTTTTCATTGTGGGTTCTGCGCCTGTGAAGTCTATGAAAGCGTCACAGCCGCCCAAAGCATCCTGCATGTCGGAAGTTATCTTTACGCCTATTTTGCCGATGCCTGCGACCTCGCCCGCGTCGTGCCCCAGAAATGGACACGCGGCGTGTTCCAGCGTGCCGGAAACGGTGCATCTGTCGTCTTCATTTATAAGAGCTATGATGCGGCGACCCATTTTTCCAGCCGCACCGACCATCGCAATTTTCGTCATATAATGCCGACCTGTTTCATAACGGCGGTAAGTTTCGCCGTGCCCGCTTCTGTCATGGGGATGAGAGGAAGGCGTATTTCAGGTTCGATAAGTCCCATCAGTTCAAGCGCTTTCTTAACGGGGATGGGGTTCGTTTCAAGAAACAGAGCGTTGAACAGGGGAAGCAGTTTGAAATGCAATTCCCTTGCGGTTTTCATATCGCCTGCGACAAAAGCGTCGTAAAGCGCTGCCGCGTCAGCGGGGCACACGTTCACAGAAGCTGATATAACACCGCTCGCGCCGATGCACATAAGCGGGTAATAGAGTGAATCCTCACCCGCAAGCAGACCGAAGCCTTTTTCCGCGTTACCGAGTATTGCGCCCGCCTGATCCATTGAACCGCTCGCCTCTTTAATGGCTACAATGTTCGGTATCCTGGAGAGGCGCACAACGGTGTCGGGCAGCATGTTAACGGAAGTTCTGCCGGGTACGTTGTACATAACTATCGGTATGTCCACGCGCTCAGCAACGTGTTTAAAGTGCTGATACAGACCCTCCTGAGTGGGTTTGTTGTAGTAAGGTGTGATGATAAGCGCTCCGTCAGCACCGGCTTTTTTAGCGTGTTCGGTAAGAAATACGGTTTCGTGTGTGGAATTTGAGCCGGAACCTGCGATAACGGGAACGCGTTTTTTTGTCTGATCTATTACTATGTCGATAACTCTGCAATGCTCATCGTGTGTCAGGGTTGCGGATTCGCCTGTTGTTCCACAGGGAACTATGCCGTCCGTACCTCTGGCTATCTGGTATTCAACCAGATTTCTGAGAGCTTCCTCGTCGATAGCGTTATTTTTAAAGGGCGTGGCAATGGCAACAATACTGCCTTCAAACATTGGATATCCTCCGGTATATATTTTTATTTTTAATAATTTACAGCTTCTTCTGTCAGTTCGCCGGTGTAGATGACACGGGCTTCGCCCTCCAGATACACCTTATCGCCTTCCAGATAGACCTTCAGCAGTTTTCCGCTGGTGGTCTTTATTGTGACCGGGCTTTTCAGAAGCCCTTTAGAAACGGCGAACATGGCACATGCAACGGAACCCGTTCCGCAAGCCATAGTTTCGCCTTCAACCCCTCTCTCATAGGTTCTCACCCTGAGATGTCCGTTGTTGTCCACGCCGCAGAAGTTCACGTTTGTGCCTTTGGGCGCGTAATATTCGTGGTAGCGCAGAGCGGGACCGTATTTCATTATGTCCGCGCCCTCAACATCGTCCGTGAAAACAACGCAGTGGGGAACCCCGGTGTTGACGCTGTTCACTTCCATTTTTTCACCCTTAACATCGAGGGTGTAAGACTCTTTATAGTCAAAAGGCTGAGTCATGCAGACTTTAACGTCCGGTTCAGCCTTTATCTCCGCTTCGATGATGCCCGCCAGTGTTTCGAAGGACATTTTTTCGCCTGCAATGCCGTTAAGGTAGGCAAAGCGCGCCGCACAGCGGGAACCGTTTCCGCACATTTCCGCAACGGATCCGTCTGAATTGTAGAACTGCCATGAAAAATCCGCCCCCTGTTTCGGAGCCTCTATCAGAAAAAGACCGTCCGCACCGACAGAAACGCATCTTGCGCAAGTCTTCACAACGAAATCAACAAGGTTGATGCCGTCCATTTTTCCATCTCTGTTGTCGATGATGATAAAGTCGTTTCCTGAGCCGCTCATTTTGTAGAAAGGGATTTTTCTCATATATTCTTACCTGTTCCTGAGAAATGACGGAACCGATTCCGGTCCTGTCAGATCCGCATAGGTTTCTCTTCGTCTTATTATATAGTAATTTCCGCCGCTCACAAGAACTTCCGCAGCTCTCGGACGGGAATTATAGTTACTCGCCATGCTCATGCCGTATGCGCCCGCGCTCATAACCGCAAAAAGTCCGCCGACCTGAACGTCTGCAACTTTCCTGTCCTTTGCCAGAAAGTCGCCGGTTTCACATATGGGACCGACAACGTCACAGATGACAGTTTCCGCAGTCTCGCGCACAGGTAGAATACTGTGGTACGCATCGTAAAGTGATGGTCTCGCCAGATCGTTCATCGCCGCGTCAACAACCTTGAAATGCTTACTGCCGCTGCTCTTTGTGTAAAGAACGTCTGTAACAAGCACCCCTGCATTACCGGAAATGTTTCTGCCCGGCTCAAAAATCAGGGTTATATCAAGATCTCCCACAGCTTCCAGAATCGCTTTGGCGTAATCTTCATGTTTTGGTGCAGTCTCGTCGTTATATGTTATGCCGAGACCTCCGCCCATGTCCAGATATTTTATATTAATTCCGTCAGCCCGCAAGTCTTTAATAAGACTTACCATAATCTTTGCCGCGTCCGCAAATGGCGAAACGTCGGTGAGCTGTGAGCCGATGTGGCAGTGAACACCCTCAACATCAAGACTGTCAAGCCCCGCTGCATACCGGAAATGCTCCCGCGCCGTATCTGCTGAAATACCGAATTTATTCTTTTTAAGCCCTGTGGAGATATAGGGATGTGTTTTGGGGTCAACGTTCGGATTGACTCGGATGGCTATGCGCGCACGTTTGCCCGCTTTTTTAGCCTCTTCGTTCAGAACGTCAAGTTCCTGCGCCGATTCCGCGTTAAACATAAGTATGCCTGCGTTGAGCGCCTCGCGTATCTCCTGCCTTGTTTTGCCGACTCCGGCATAAACGATCTTCTGCGGGTCTATGCCCGCTTTAAGAGCCCTGTGCAGTTCGCCGCCGGAAACTATATCCGCCCCAGCGCCAATTGAACCGAGAAGACTCAGTATGCCGATATTAGGACAGGACTTCACCGCGAAACAGATTATTTTTTCGCGCCCGCTAAAGGCGCCGCTGAACGTGCTGAAACTTTCTGAAAATGATTTTGCGCTATAGACATAAAAAGGCGTACCTATCTCAGAGGCTATCTGTTCCAGAGACACCCCATCGCAGTACATAGTTCCGTTTTCATAAGAGAAATAATCCATTGAGGCTCCCGAAAAACTCACTCAATCAGAATCCTGCAAAAGTCTGCCTAAAAGCTACCACCGCAACGTACTTTTGTCAAAGTGATTAATCCCCTCCGCTGCCAAACTGAAGCCGGCAGAGATTTGAATAAATATCGCTGCTTTTGATGAGTTCATTGTGTTTTCCGGTGGCGGCAACGCGCCCCTTGTCCAGCACCACTATCATGTCTGCGTTGACTATGGTTGAAAGCCTGTGCGCTATTACAAAGCTGGTTCTGCCCTTCATAAGATTTGTCAGCGCCTGTTGAACAATACGTTCCGACTCCGTGTCCAGAGCGCTTGTAGCCTCGTCAAGGATGAGTATAGGCGGGTTCATCAGAAGCGCCCGCGCTATTGTAAGTCTCTGTTTCTGACCGCCCGAAAGCCTGTCGCCACGCTCTCCGATAACTGTGTCGAAACCGTCGGTAAGCTCGTTTATAAACCCGGTGGCATAGGCGCTCCCGGCGGCGGATTTTATCCTTTCCATGTCTGCATCTTCAACGCCGTAAGCTATGTTATTTTTCACAGTCTCGTTAAACAGGAACGGTTCCTGAGACACTATACCGATGTTGCGGCGGAGAGAATTTACGCTGAACTCCCTTATGTCGGTTCCGCCTATGGTTATACGTCCGCCCGTAACGTCATAAAATCTGGGAATCAGGGCAGCTATGGTGCTTTTTCCGGCGCCGCTGGCACCGACCAGAGCCACTGTCATCCCCGGTTTAACGTCCAGACTGACTCCGTTGAGAACTATGTCCTCACCTGTCTGATATTTGAAGAAAACGTCCTCGAAACGTATCTCTTTACCTTCCGCCTGACAAATGAGCGTGCCGTCGTTGTCCAGCATCTCGTTCTGCTCGTCCAGCAGTTCGAAAATCCTGTCGGCAGACGCAAGCGCCGTTTGAACGGTGGTGTTGTCGCTGATTATCTTTTTAAAAGGTTCGAACATGAGTCCGAATGCCGTTACGAAAGAGAAGAAAGTACCGGGCGTTGTGTTGCCTTTAATAACCTCAAAACCGCCGTAGAATATTATACCCGCCACGGCGAACCCTGCGATGGTCTCCATCATGGGCGAGCTGAGAGCGGAAACAGCAAGTTTTTTCAGTTTATAGTGAACTTCCTGATCGTTAAGGCGGACAAATTTGTCTATCTCGCGGTCTTCCGACGCAAAAGCCTTGACCACCTTAACCCCTGTGAAGCTCTCCTGAAGAGCGGAGGACACTATGCCCACCTGCTCCTGTTCCTTGCGGCTGTAGCGTTTTATCATTTTGCCGGATTTCTTTATCAGAATCAGCATGAAAGGCAAAGCTATGAAAATTGTTGAACCGAGTTTAAAGTCCTGATAGAGGACGACACCTATGAGAAAGAACACCGAAAGGGAATCGCGGAAAATCTTCACTGCGGCGGGAATGGCGTTCTGCATGTTGTTGGCGTCACTGATGATGCGTGCCATCATGGTGCCCGTCTCATTGCTGTCGTAATAGCGCATGGGAAGATATATCATCTTTGCATACAGCTCCTCCCGCAGCTTTTTCACAGCCATCTGGGCGGCGTACTGCATCTGATGCACCTGTATGAAGCGTGCTGCGCAGCGGAAGGAATACATCACCACGATCACTACAGGGATAAGCCGCAGCATATCCTCTTTCTTCGCGATAAATATATCGTCCAGAACGTGTTTTACGATGTATGCCGTAGCACCGTCCGTTGCCGAAACAAAGGAGGACGCTATCAGAGCGAATATAATCTTCTTTTTGTTGGGTTGGAAATATTTGTATATACGTTTGAATCTGCTGTTCATTCAGATATTGTTACAGAAGTGCTTAAAGATTTTCAACCGATTTTAATGAAATCACAAAAAAACCGCTTCATCGATACTGTTTCGCAGCCTCTCTGAACCAGCGCAAAGCCTCTTTATTGTCCCTTTTTGTACCGCGTCCGGCGCTCAGCATACAGCCGAGGTTATACATCGCCTCGCCGTGCCCCTGTTCCGCCGCCTTCGTATACCAGTATACCGCGTCTTCGTCGCTCTGGATAGTTCCTCTGCCCCCGGCAAAGAGCAGCCCCAGCTTGTTCTGAGCTGCGGCAAAGTCCTGTTCCGCAGCCATCTCAAAATATTCGAACGCCTTTTTCGCATCCTTCTTCCCTGTGTGTCCGCGCAGATAGTAAAGCCCCGCCTTGTACTGAGCCTCTGCAAGTCCCTTCCGCGCAGCCGCCTCGAACATGGCAAGAGCGTCATCCGCTCTTTGTTCCATGTATATTCCGTGGCGCATGTAATTCCCAAGTATCAGCATGGCATGTGGCGAACCAAGTTTCGCACTGAGAAAATAAAGGTTAACAGCCGCCCGTACGTTCTTTTTGACACCCTGACCGTTCTCGTACATTGTGGCAAGGGTCAGGCACGCCGCCGGATTTGCCGCGTGCCTGCGAAGTACCTTCGCAGCCTTTCGAAACTGCCCGGCTTCATACAGGGTACCCGCATATTCAAGCGTCGGGCTAAAGATATTTCTTATTCTTCGAAACAGTTTCATTATATCCGCACACCTCATAACTGCCTTTTTTCGGCTTTGCGGTGCATCTTCCAAGGTATTTTTCGTCTATGAACCGGAAAGGAAGATGTTCGTCCCTGCCAGCCGGAATCCCCAGCCGGACCGTCTGAACTATACTCTCCGGTCTGTATCCGTCGTCTGTGACACGGATATCGGTCTCTTCCATCTGCCTTCCGTCGTAATCCTTCACGTCTATGCCCAGCGACCTGCAAACGAGTGTCTGACCGGATGCAAGCCTTGTAACATCCCTCATCCTTCCATCGGGCATAGGATTATTTTTCTGCATCATTATAAGCGGTTCGCCCGTGCAGTCGGCAATCGCTGATTTTATGAGCACCGCGTTTCCTTCACCGTGCGCTGAAAAATTGAGCGAGGGTTTGCCGCGGGCGTAATACATGTATATAGTGCCGCCGTCCATAAACAGCGCTCTGCGTTTTTCGGTATATCCCAGTGAAGCGTGGCTCCCCTTGTCGGAGATAAAATAACATTCAGTCTCTATGATCCTAAGGCGCATCATGCCGCGGGTTATGACTTTACCCAGCAGATCTATGGCGACCAGCATAGCGTTACGGTTGAAAAAAACAGGAGAAAGATTCATCTGAGGTTGCTTCTGAACTGTCCGGGCTGCGCCTGCTGTTGCTGCTGTTGTGCCGGCTGCGTCTGCATGGGCTGTGGCTGAGCCGGTATCTGAGAAGGTGCGGACTGTGTGGACGGAACAGTCGTCGGCAAAGGCGCGCCAGCGGGTGCGGCAGGGCTTTCCGGCATCGGTTCGCCGATGACTGTACCCTCCTGCGCCTGTTCCCCTGAGAGAATTTCCGCTATATCCTCGTGCCCGAAGCGGAAAGCGTAGTCCTGTGCCGTCTGCCCGACGTTGTCCCTTACGGTTTTGTCTGCGCCGAGACTCAGCAGAGAAAGCACTATTTTCGAATATCCGTTAGCGGACGCTTCCATAAGCGCCGTGCGACCGAGTTTATCCTTTGCGTTCACGTTGGCTTTGTTGTGCAGAAGAAGTTCTGCAAGATCGTCGTGCCCGTAATGTGCGGCTATCATAAGGGGTGTCTGCCCTTCGTTGTTCGGCTTGTTTGGGTTTGCGCCACGCTCAAGGAGTATTTTTGCGATACTCAGCTGTTTCTGTCTTGAAGCGTGTGCCGTGGGGGTCATTCCGTCTATGTCGGCAATGTTCGGGTTTGCACCGCCCATCAGCAGAGCGGAAACAGCATTTCCGCGCCCCATGTAAACTGCGAGATTGAGCGCTGTAAAACCAAGCGTATCCTGTTTATTGATATCAGCTCCGCCGGATGTTATCAACTCGCGGAGTTTCTTTTCGTCTGCTTTCAGAACCGCCTGCATCATCGGAGTGCGGCTTTCAGCATAGGACGGAGCGTTTGCTTCCGCTGGCGCAGGCTGTTCACCCTCAGGTTCGCCGGCGGTTTCATCCGCAGCCAATTCCGCATCGGGTTCAACGTCCTTTTCACCCTTTTTATTCTCAGGGTTCCAGTCCGGATATATGGCTTTAATGATTTTATTGGTCACAATCGGTTTTTCAAGTGTTGAATCAATGATTAGAAGAACAATCACAACGGCAAGCAAAACAGCAGATATGCTTAAAATCTTTTTGTTCATCCGTACCCCGCTGTCAAAAGTATAATATTTCATTGTCAGCTAAGCAATAAAAAACAGTGAAAAGGTATGTTTAATATTAACACCGATGTAATTTTCAGTAATCAAATGTTTTTTTGACGTTTCGTAATTTTTTACTTTTCGCGCTAATATTTTTTATTCCGATATTTTTCTAAATCTCTCTAAAATCAATATTGACGGACTTTCATAAACTACTACTTTAGGTATATCTAAAAAAACACAATTCGAAATCTTTCATATTTGGAGCTGTTATGTCCAGAACAATATTGATTGTGGATGATTCATCCAGCACTGCACTTATTCTTAAACTTGCACTCATGGAAGCGGGGTATACGATAACCGGGATATGCCATACCGGCGACGAAGCTATCCGTTCCGCTGCGGAGAATCCTCCCGACCTGATTCTTATGGATATCGTTCTGAAAAACAGCATGAACGGCATCGAGGCGGCGGAGATAATAACCGCACATCAGGACATTCCGGTAATCTTCCTTACGGGTGCGGATGACGATGGTATCGTGCGGGAAATGCTTTCCAAAACCCCCTACGGATTCATCCAGAAACCATACAGGATGTCCATGCTCAACGCCATAATAGAAATAGCTCTGCAAAGGAAGGAGACAGAGCGGATGCTTCTGAAAAGTCAGAGCAAACTACGCCTTTCGACACAGGTTCTGGAGCTTTTGAACATTGCGGAGAACGGCGAACAGGCGGTCAGCGATATCCTTTTCATTATAAAGTCCATGACAGGCATAGACGAAATATCCATCTCTTTTATAAAAGGGGTACAGTTCACCGAAAACCTTTCCTACAGCACGTCGGACATCACCGCACCGAAAGAGACAAAACCCGCCGGATGGTACGACATCATGGAGATGATTTCCGGATTCATAACAGAGGGAGACACCGATTCCTCAATGCCTTTTTTCACCCCCCGCGGAGCTTTCTGGACAAACAGTCTGCCGGAGGACGCTCCTCTGCTTTTCAGTATGCACCCGTCGGCAAAGATAGATTATGAAATACTGGACAAAGGTTACAGCGCAGCTGCACTGATACCTCTGCACGCCGACAGCAAAATGATAGGAATACTGAAGCTGTTCAGCAGCAAAAACAACGAATTCACATATGAGGACATAGTCTTCTATGAGCGCATCAGTGCCAGCATCAGCGTCACGCTTTCAAGAAACAACACGCAGTATAAACTGAAACAGGCGTACACCCAGCTGAGCAAGCTGGATCAGATAGTCAACAAAAGCCCTGTCGTCACCTTCAACTGGGAGATAAACAGCAACCTGCGCCGCCCTCTTTTCGTTTCAAAGAGCATCGAAGGGCTGGGATACACACCTGACGATTTCTACAGCGGCAAGATACAGCTTTGCAGCCTCATCCATCCGGAAGATGCAGGAAACATCATCAAATGCAACAACACAATCAATATCTCCGACAAGGACATCAAGGTGCTGACATATCGCATCAGAAACAGCAAGGGTGAGTATAAATGGGTTGACGACTACCTATGGAAAGAAGAGGGCGAAAACTCCGGAAATAATTATCAGGGGGTTATGGTTGACGTGACCAATCAGGTAACGGCAACAGTGGTGCTTAAAGAAAACGAAGCCTTTATGGACACGGTGCTGAAAGGTATAAAGGCGGCGATAATCATTACAGACACGGAAAGCAGACGCATAAAGTCTATGAACGACGAAGCTGTCAGACTGCTCGGATTTGAGAAAACAAACTATACAGACCGTCTGTTCAGTGAATTTGCGAATCTTACAGACGTTTTCGCGTCAGCAGACCAGAATGTTCCATCCGAAGTGCTGATACAACACGCCGACGGGACTAAAATACCCGCCGGAAAAACAGTTCTGAACGTAACATGGCACGGCAAACCGCATCAGGCGCTTATCCTTTTCGATATCACCGAGCAAAAGACCCTTGAACGTCAACTCAGCGTAGCTCAGAAACTGGAATCCATAGGCTCCCTCGCCGCAGGCATCGCACACGAGATAAACACACCCATACAATACATCGGTGACAATGCGCACTTTCTCATGCAGACGTTTGAATCGTTTATGGAAATGATAGACGCGGCGCAGTCCCTTTCGGACAAGAAACCGGGCGACACGGGATTTAACGAATCTTTCTCCCGGTTCGCTGAAAAGATTAAGGACTCGGACCTCAGCTTCATCAGAGAAGAGGTGCCTGCCGCCATTAACCAATCCATCGAAGGTGTGGACAGAGTGGCTTCCATCGTGCGCGCCATGAAAAAATTCTCGCACCCGGACAGAGAAGACAAACAACCTGTGGATATCAACAGCGCCATAGAAAACACAATAACCATCACCCGCAACGAATGGAAATATTATTCTGAAATATCAACAGACTTCGACGAAACACTGCCATACGTCCCGTGCTATCCGGGTGATTTCAATCAGGTTATACTGAATATTCTGGTAAACGCCGCACAGGCAGTCGAATCGAAAATGAAGGATACAGGCGGCAAGGGGCAGATAAACATATCCACACAAAACCAGGGAAACACAGCACGCATAATTATAAAAGATACGGGCGGCGGCATACCCGAAGCAATACGACATAAAGTTTTCGATCCTTTCTTTACAACAAAGGAAATAGGAAAAGGCACAGGACAAGGACTTGCCATCTCCCATCAGATAATCGTTAAAAAGCACTCCGGACGAATCTATTTCGAGGTGGAAGACGGAATAGGCACCTCTTTTATCATCGAAATACCCATCGAAACGGAAAACGAACCTGCAAAAGCACATTTTGATTCAGCGGAGCTTATCGGATGAAAAAAAGCGTACTCTTCGTGGACGACGAAACAAATATTCTTGACGGACTTCGCAGAATGCTCATCACAATGAAGAGCGAATGGGATATGAACTTTGTAAACAGCGGCGCAGCAGCGCTGGATTTTCTTTCGAAAAAACATGTGGACATCATAGTAACCGACATGCGTATGCCGGAGATGGACGGCGTTGAGCTGCTTACTCAGGTCCAGTCAAAATTTCCGGGCGTGATACGGATAATACTGTCCGGTCACTCCGACAAGACCATGATCATGAAGTCAGTGAAGCTCGCCCACCAGTTCCTGACAAAACCTTGCCCTGCGGAAAAGATCAAAGACACCATAAACTCAGCGTATAGTATGCTCAAGATACTGAAAAACGAGGACGTTAAAAGCATGGTATCCAGAATAGACTCCCTGCCCTCTCTTCCGGATACTTATCTGAAAGTCGTTGAAGAGATGAACAGCGAAGACTGTTCTGTTGCGAAAGTCGGAGCGCTTATCTCCAGCGACGTCGGCATGAGCGCAAACGTGCTCAAACTGGTCAACTCGTCCTTTTTCGGATTCACAAACCACATTTCAAGCCCCATGCAGGCGGTGGGTCTTCTCGGACTGGACGTAGTAAAAGGCGTGCTGCTTACCTCCCACCTTTTCCACTCTTTCAAAGACGAAAACACTCGCAACTTCTCTCTGGAAAAGATGATGTCCCACAGCATACTTGTGGCACGCATCGCAAAGGCGGTGGCGCTGCAATGCAAAATGAACAGAAAGGTCGTGGACGACTGCTTCATCGCAGGCATATTACACGATATAGGCAAACTTATTATGCTCGCAAACTTCAAGGTCACATACAACGTAATAATAGATAACTCCAAACAGGAGAACAAATCCCTGTGGGTGTCGGAAAAAGATATACTCGGCGTAACTCATTCGGAGATTGGCGCCTATCTTCTCGGTCTCTGGGGAATGCCAAACAGCATTGTAGAGGCGGTCGCCCTGCACCACACACCTAATCTCAGCATAAACGAAGGGATATCGCCACTTACCGCAGTTCACCTTGCCAACGTTTTCGAGCACAGACATGTGGTTCTTCACGAGAATTACGAAGAACACGGTCTCGATGCGGAATACATAGCACGCATAGGTCTTACGGACTCCATTAACGAGCTTGAAACTCTCGGCAAAAATATATGTGACGAGACAATATCATGAACAACAGAATACTTTTCATCGACGATGACGAAAACATACTCGCATCTTTCAAACGCAACCTTCGCAGGGATTTTGAAATAGAAACGGCGGCATCCCCCGAAGAGGGGTTGACAATCCTGAAATCTTCTGCGCAGAACCCTTTTTCAGTTATTGTTAGTGACCTGAAAATGCCGAAAATAAGCGGCATTGACGTGCTGCGCAGCGCAAAACGCATAAACCCCAACACTGTGCGCATTATGCTTACCGGCTATGCAGACATAGATACTGCCATGAACGCGGTTAACGAAGGAAACATATTCCGATTCCTCACAAAACCCTGCTCGGTGGATATGCTGAAACATACGCTGAAAACGTGCGTTGAACAATACTCCCTTGTCATGGCAGAAAAAGAACTGCTGCGGGACACCCTGCAAGGCAGCGTAAAGATGCTTGTGAACGTCCTCTCCATGCATAGTCCGGAAGTGTTCGGAAAAAGCGAGGATGTGAAAAAGCTGGTTAACAGCCTGCTTAAAAAAATTAAAGTGGAAAAGCAGTGGCAGCTTGAGGTAGCGTCGATGCTTGTGTATATCGGATACATCGCACTGCCCGCTGATATCTTAAAAAAAGTCACCGACGGAGAGGAGTTAACCCCCGCTCAACAACAGATATACAATTCATACCCGGAAAACGGTGCCGGACTGGTTGCGAATATTCCCAGACTGGGCGGTGTCGCGGAGCTTATCAGAAAACAGAGATTACTCACGGAATCTTTATCCAGACAGCCCGTAGCAGTGCGAATCCTTAACATGGTTATGGAGTTTCTTGAGCTTGAAAAACAGACGGGCATCCACAGCGCCCTGACAATCATTAAGAATAAGGCAAACGTCTACGGAATAGACCTTATAAACACATTACAGGAAACGGTTGGAACACGCTCCGGACACGTTTTGCGCTCGCTGGGCATCTCGGAACTGCGGGAACAGATGGTGCTGGACGAGGACGTGCTCACCGTTGATAACCTGTTGCTCTGCAAAAAAGGACAGGAACTCAACGACGTGCTCATAATGCGGCTGGTGAACTACGGAAGATCCTGCGGTGTTAAAGAACCCATCAAGGTACTCGTATAGGTGCAGCTATGAAAATACTTATTCTGGATGACGACGTTAACATTCTTGCCTCCATGAAACGCAATCTGAGACGGTTCGACATATCCCTGTTCAGCAACCCTCATGAAGCCATAGAGGCACTTAACGGCAGCACTTTTGCCGTAGCGCTCTCCGACATGCAGATGCCCGGTCTGAACGGTGTAGACTTTCTTGAACATGTCAAGACTGTTTCGCCGCACACTGTAAGGATAATGCTGACAGGCTATGCAAACCTGAACAACACCATGGACGCCATCAATAAAGCCAGTGTACACCGTTTTCTTACAAAACCTTTCGACATAAACAACCTGATATGTGTACTGGACGACGCTATCGAACTTTACAGACAAACAAACGAACAGCAAACCAAAACGGAAGAGTATCTGCATCAGTCGCTCCACGACACACTCACAGGACTGCCCAACCGCGCTATGCTTTCCGACCGGATAGAGGTTGCCATGCACCGCTGCACAAGGGAAATGACACTCTGTGCGCTGCTCTTCATTGATCTGAACAAGTTCAAACCTATAAATGATACATTCGGACACAAGGTCGGCGATGAAGTGCTTTGCGAGGTTGCACACAGACTTAAAAACGGCGTGAGAAGCGCCGATACCGTTGCGCGCATAGGCGGAGACGAGTTTGTTGTGCTACTTAATGATATAAAAGACCCGCATGACGCGGCGGCACTTGCTGAAAAGCTGCTGAAAAACATGGAAAAACCTATAACCTCAATCACAGGCATTGAGTGCAGCGTCGGAGCCAGCATAGGGGTGACGCTTTTCAAGAACGCCGACGTTCCGGCAGATGCAGTTATAGAAAAAGCTGACAGACTCATGTACGAAGCGAAAAAAGCGGGTGGGAAATCCCGTGTTATATTCGATACATAACAAAAAAAGCCGGCACGAATGCCGGCTCTCTTTATCAATTATTCCTGATTATCAGAATTCTTTGTTTACGCAAACAACGCCTTTTGCGATGTCTGAGCAGTCTGCGCATGTCACTTTTTCAAGAACAACGGGGAAGTGATACTCCCTGTGCTCTCCTGTGGCGGGCAGATATGACTTGGCAGTCATAATGTTCGTATGATATCTGGGGTTGATGGGCATAATGCACTCTTTTTCTGCGGGTTTCGCATAGGTGTATGCCGTCTTTTCCCATTTGTTTGTCTTAACTTTTGCGATGTGTCCGTCAACTTCGCCCATTTCCATATCCTGTGCGCCGAAGATAGGTGCAACTTCGCATTTGAAAGTGTCATATGCACATGCGCACACTTCCGATCCGATTATCTCGCCAAGATATGCCGCAGTCTGTACGTGTGTCTTCTGTGTGCCCTTCGCCATTACAACGCGGTTAACGGGAACAAGTCTGCCGTCCAGAGTCGTAAAGGTACCCACGGTTTCAAGACTGTCCTTGACGCCCAGAAGAACGTGTGCGTTTTTCGCGGAACCGTCTTTGAACAGGTCAACCGCAACGAAAGTTCCGGCTTTGCTGAAAGCAGCCTCAAGGTTTTTAGCATGGGGACAGCTTTTAACACCGTTAAACCCGGCGCTTATGAGCAGTTTTATCTTTCCGGCGTTGAGGTCCGCCTCAAGCTGTTTCGCTTTGTAGCCGCCCATGAAACCGGCGACGATGGCGCCCATATGGTTCACCTGATCGTTAAGTACTATGACGGATTTCAGCTTTTCCTGACCTATAAAATCGCAGAAGGCGAGCACAGCCTCGGCGGGTGTGCCGGAGAGCATGTATTCGTTCCCGATGATAACTGAAACCTTTTTCGCGTTCGCAAGATGTGCGGGGATATATCTGTTGGGATCGTTCTCAACTTCGATCACGTTCTTGTTTGAAGAGGGCTTCGGAGCGGGTGCATCCTGTTTAACCAGCTCAAGCGCACCGCCGAAGTCGCCGTATTCAGCCATAAAAGACTTTGCAACGAACGTTTCATATTCATACTTTCTGGTGCCCACAGTGTAAAGAAGAGCATCGTTTTTGATAACCGCGCTCATGACCTTATGCTTAACGCCCACACACTCTCTGCGGAAATCAGCGCCTATCACGAATATCATGTCGCTGTCCGCAACGTCATCCAGAGTGCCTATGTTCTCCATAGTGCCGAACTTCTCTGCATATTTGGCGTAGAAATCGCCGTAATACAGATCCGTTTCACACACATAATTTGAAGAACCGATTGAGGTCATAAGTTTTTTATAAGCCGCGTAGGCTTCATTTGTGAGTGTTGATGAAGCAATGAGAGCCACTTCGGAACCTTTCAGTCCTGCAATTTTGCCTTTCAGAAGCGCTGTAGCTTCATCCCAGTTTGTCTCCTTGCCGTTGATGGCAGGGTGAAGAGCTCTTGATTCGCTGTCCAGATATTTATATGCAAATCTGTCGGATGATGATATCTGACCGTTGCCGACAGCAGTTGCACGCATTATCTGTCCGTCTTTCGTGCCGTATTCCACCTGTTCGCCGCAGGGGGAGAAAACTGAGGAAGTCACTGTGTTTTCAAGATCCCAGACTCTCGCCGAGTGGTGGAACTGGGCATCCAGAAGCGCACCCACGGGACATCTGTCTATACAGGTTCCGCAGAAGTCGCATTTCAGTGTATCGCCTTTCGCGGGAGTGACATGGTTAAAGAAACCTCTGTCCTCCATTTTGAGGGCGGAGCATCCTGTCATTTCGTGGCAGGATTTTATACATTTTTCGCACAGAACGCAGAGGTTCTGGTTATAGACTATCTTGTTCCATTTAACCACCGGGTCTTTCGGCTTGTCGGATGTGACTATCTCGTCCATCATGCCGAAATCATAGGCAGTGTTCTGGAGCTCACACTCCCCCGCCTTATCGCACACAGGGCAGTCCAGTGGGTGCTTTATGAGGATGAAGTCGAGCATCTGTTTTCTGTTCGCCCACACCCTTTCGTTTTCAGTGTCAATCTTCATTCCGTCCATGGCGTATGTCACGCAGGCGGCCTGAAGTCTGTCCGCGCCGTCCACTTCCACAAGGCAGAGTCTGCACGCTCCCGTGGGTGTGATATCTTTCAGGTAGCACAGAGTGGGAATTTTTATCCCGTTTCTGCTTGCGACATCGAGAATGGACTCGCCCTCGCTGAAAGAGTAGGGTTTGTTATTTATGATAATTTCAGCCATCTTGTCCGCTCCGCCTTATTTCGTTCCCAGACCGACCATTGCCATCCGCACGCAGCGAAGACATCTGGTAGCCTCGTCATAAGCCTGCTGAAGTGTGAAGGATTTCTCCACCTCTTCATAGTTGTTGCGTCTTTCCTCGCCCGACATTTTGTGCTGGTGCACTCTGTGGATAGTGGGCGTTTCCATGCTGCATACCTTTTCCGCCTTATCGAACACCTTGTTCTTATAGAGCGAAACCTCAAGTGTTTCCTGCTCAGTAAGATAGGGTTCGCCGGATTCGAGGAAACGGTCTATCATGAGCGCAGACCAGCGGGCAGCGCCGATTGCCTTAACAACGGTCATGGGTCCCCATTCGCAGTCGCCGGCAGAGAATATTTTCGGATCTGTTGTATCGTAAAGGTCGTCTCTGACCTTAAACGTGTTCCATTTCGTAACGGCTATGCCGTCCTTTTCAGTGAGGAAGGTCAGGTCTGTGAACTGACCGATGGCGGGAATGATAACGTCGCAGGGAATAATTTTTTCGGAACCTGCTTTGGGTTCGGGTTTGCGTCTGCCGGATTCGTCCGGTTCGCCCAGAACCATTTCGACAACTTCAACGCCGACAACCTTTCCGTTCTCCGCTATTACCTTTGTGGGGTTCCAGAGGAAGTGGAAGTTTACGCCCTCTTCGATTGCATCGTCAATTTCCCATGGCTCGGCGGGCATTTCCGCTCTTGAACGTCTGTAGACAAGGTTAACGTCAGAAGAACCTTCGCGCATTGCCACACGGACACAGTCGATTGCGGTGTTACCGCCGCCAACAACAACAACTTTCTTGCCTTTGACTCCGGTATCCTTGCCTTCTGCCTGTTCGCGGAGGAATCCGATACCGCTTTCAAAAACGCCGGTATACCCTTCTTTTTCACCTTCAATACCCATGTCTCTTGATTTCCATGCGCCGATGGTGATAAGAACCGCGTCGTAGTTCTTTTTAAGATAATCTATTGTGATATTGTCTTTATCAGTACCGAGTTTTTTGCCGTATTCAATCTCAACGCCGAGGGATTTGATTATATCCGCTTCGCGGCGCAGAAGGTGGCGTGGCTGTCTGTAGTCCGGTATACCCAGGGCGACCATACCGCCGGGTTCCTGCATCCATTCGTATATCTTCACCGAATAGCCCATCAGAGCGAGGTAGTATGCTGCTGTGAGTCCTGCGGGACCCGCACCGACGATACCGACCTTTTTGCCTTTGTCCGGTGCTTTTTCGGGCAGTTTCGGAGTTTTATTGTTATAATATTCGAAGTCCCATGGTGCGCGTTTGAGCACCATGATGCTTACGGGGGTGTCGTCAACCAGTCCTCTGCGGCAGTTCGCTTCGCAGGGGTGGGGGCAGACACGTCCGCATACGCCGGGAAGGGGCATTGTCTCACGGATTGTCGCCAGCGCATCAATATATCTGTGGTCTTTTATCTGTTCGATGAACTCAGGAATCTGGACGTTCGCAGGGCAACCCGCTGTGCAGGGCGCTGTGACCTTGCGGAAGAACTCCATTCCGTCCTTGTTCGCCTGTTTTGTTATCTGATCTTTAAAGTGTGTCAGGAAAAGTCTTACCGGGATGGTGGATGTGGGAGCAACCGTACATTTCGCCGAATTGAAAATCGACTCCGCCATCTCCACCGTTTTTTCGATGTCGGAGCTTTCGCAGGCGCCGGCTCTCATCTTCATAAGCTGTTCAGCCAGAAGACGCGTACCCACCCTGCCGGGGAAGCATCGTCCGCAGCATCCGTATCCGCTGATCTCAAGCATATAGTTAGCCAGAGCAGCCAGAATGTCTGCGTTTTCATCAAAAACAAGGAAGCCGTCCCAATCAATAAAGACCTTGAGCGGTTTGCCTCTGTACTCGTCAGGCGTTTTGAACGGCGATTCCGTCCACTCCGACCTGTCTTTTCCTCTGTTGTCTATTTTGGTATCCTTATAGTACCCGTAGCAAACTTGTGCCATTACACACTCCACGGAAATTTATCTTTATGCACCGATATGCACTAATACGGCAATGGTATACTGTATACAATTTCGTATAACACAATTATAAATCCATGTCTATAATTTTGTTAGATTTTGCCGAGTGTAAAAACAGTGTCGGCAAATTCCTTTCATACGCCTAAACTACGCTGATTTAAGCCATATATGACATTCAGCAAAGATGAACTTATGCTCTGGTGGAAACTGTCCGATTTTTTTGATATCATTAAAACGGTTGCAATGTTCTATAATTTCCGGGGTTTAATATCATGAAAAACACATTAGCATTTCTTATTTTTCTTTTCACCTTTCAGGCATACGCCTCTGCAACGCTGGACATAAACGTTATTCACGAACGTTCGTCATTCGAGATAAAAGAGACTGTATGCGGATGGGAGCCCGACCCGGAAAAAGGTTTTATGCCCGACGGAAACGGATGTTTCTACACGGAATACGGCATGAAAGCACCCCTTAAAGGATTCAGCATCGTACCCAGAACAGGCGACATGCCCCAGCCGGTAAGAGCAGCGTATTATATACAGTTTCTTGGCGCTGATATCCCTCAGCAGGAAAACCTCCACGCGGAGGTGACATCCGGCGGAAAGCAGGTGCGCTCCGTGGAATCGATCTTCCACGATAACACGTTTCAGGGAATGGGTGTTCTTAACACCGGCGAAGGTCTCAGACTTTTCAGCGACGCGGAACCTTCATATATGTACATCTATATTATAACCGTCATTGTGATAATCATCGGATTGGCGTTCATCGTGAGGCGTAAACAGTAATGAACATCACCCTTTTCACAGCAAATGTAACAGGCATGATGCTTCTGGAAGATCTGAAAGCCGAGGGGCTTTTTCCCCGCGTTGTAACATATGCCAGAGGTTTTCAGCGTACAGGGCTTGCCTGCGACTTTGAACAGTTCGAGAAGGATTTTATAGTCACTTATCTCAGCTCCAACAATTACTCTGAGTGCTCTGACATACTCGGAGATATCGGGCTGCCTGTATGCATCGACTTCACCAAGGATTTTTTCGCAGGTGTGGATATTCCGGTGATATATGCCCACCCTTCGCTGCTGCCTCTATACAGAGGATATAGCGCAGTTACGGAACAGTTTGAGCGGGGAGTTGCCGTCGGCGGAGCAACGTTCTATCTGCGCAGTGAAAAGATTGACGGCGGCGATATAGTTTTTCAAACCCCGTTACGAATAGGCTTCGAGGACTATCCGGAAGACTATCTGGCAAAGTATGCGGTCACCTGTGCAGAGTTTGTTAAAGCGCTGCTCGTGAAAGGTCTGGACGGATTTTCGCCTGTACCGCAGGACGATGCTTATGCGGTTTATCTTCAGCGCAAACGCACACGGGACGCCCTGATAGACTTTAACAGAGACTCTTTCAGCCTTTACAACCATATACGTGCGTACAGCCGACCCTATTTCGGTGCATACTTTCTTAATAACGGACAAAAATTTGTTGTCTGGCGGGCAAAACCCGAAAAATGGCAGGGCGATTACGGCAGTGTCGGATGTGTTCTGAACGTTTCGGATGACGGCATTGAGATAGCCTGCGGAAGCGGTACGATTCTTCTTACGGATGTGGAAGGTTTTAAACCGGAGGATTTCCCCTTCGCCATTGGAGACTGTGTAGGAAGGATGTTCAGCATATGAGTGTAACATGCCTGCAACAACGAACAGCCGTCTCTGCGAGGGCTGAAAGCCCGCGGCAGTCTTGCACACACAGCCTGCGTATCAGATCGCGTCGTCATTTCATTTATTGAGAAAACACCAATTATTTCACAAACAAATCGGCGGGATAAGGCACGAAACCAATTCTCTCCGCGCTCTGAGCAAGGTGCTCAGTTGCGGAAAGGTCTGATATTTTCACAAATCCCATCCGCTCGCAATCTTTTTCGGAAAAATCGGAATAAAGGTATACTTCATACCGCTCAAGATTACTTTTCAGGTTAAAGGCAGTCTGTCTGTTTATTTTATAGTCGTCCATCAAGCCTTTCAGCATCTCAGCACTGTATTTAACATCAAAAAAGTCCTCGAAGAACTTGTTGCCGTAACCGTCAGAACACTGGGCAAAAAACACTATCCGTCCGCCCTCTTTCGCCAGCGGCAGAACCCTGTCCAGATATTTCTGAGACTGTATCATATTTATATCTTTCGGATATCCACCTGCGCTGACAAACAGGAGGTCAAATTCGTTCTCCGCCTCGTACAGGCAATAGGAATCCAGTCTGCTGCAAGCCTCTATATGAGAAAGGAACAGGTCGCCGCACACCATATCCGCAATTTCGCCGTCTTCTGTGAGGATGGTGTTCACAGCGTAAAAACTGTGACCTGAACGGGCTATCATCAGAGCATCCACAATATCGTCGTGAACGGGATTATGTTTCAGGTTTCCTGTCACAGCCTTGTCGTGGCGCTTTCTCAGCATCGGATCGATTGCGAGTTTATGGTTTGCAGTAATCGCCTTGTGTCCGGCGATTCCAGGAAAAATGAGCTTCCTGCCGCCGCCGTAGCCTGCGAAATAGTGATAGCTGACTGACCCGATGGTGATTATCGTGTCGTGGAGCCTGTATGCCTTGTTCAGAAGAACGGTGGTTTTGCGTTTTGTTATGCCGTAAAAGTCCATTTCAGCGTAATTTTCGCTGTCATGACGAATGATATTGTCCGCATATTTTTCGTAAATATCGGGAGTCATTATCTTATTCAGTTCCGCAATTGTGGGCTGTCTGTGTGTGCCGACGGCGATCATGAAACTAAGCTGTTTTCCCTGTTTTTCAGCATAATCCGTAAGCTGCGGGAGTATCTTCTCCGCGCCGGATTTTCTGGTTGCGTCGGGCAGAATAACAAGAATTTTCTCTGCATCGTCAATGGTTTCATAGAGCGACGGGCTCATAACACCTTCTGCGGACAGAACTTCATCTATCCGGTTCTGCGTCATGGCAGTCATGCGTTTACTTGTTTTTATAAGCTCCGCGGTTTTCGGCAGAGATATTTCGACGTTTTCGTTCCCGCAGGCGAGACTGAATTTATCCGCCGATCTTTGACATTGTTCTTTTGAATCCCTCATCCCTATGCTCCGACATCAAGTGATGCTCTTTTTCTTTCAGGTGCAGTCCGTTAATAATCTCTTTGCGCACAGCTTCTCTGTCTCCGCTTCTGATGGCGGGCATAAGGTCTATTTCCGCATCGGAAAGCAGGCACGGGCGGAGTTTTCCGTCCGCAGTGATACGCAGTTTGTCGCAATCGGCGCAGAAGTGGTTTGAGATAGGCGTTATTATGCCTATTTTCGCTCCGTTGGACAGCCTGTAGTTTACCGCGGGACCCGCGAGCTTATCTTTCTGAATCTCTTCGTATTTGTATTTCGCACCGATAATTTCAAGAATTTCCTTGCCTGTGATGGTTCCCGTATCCTTCCATTCGTCGAAGTTGCCGACCGGCATAAACTCGATGAAGCGAACGTTTATGTCGTTCTCCTTCGCAAACTCGCAGAAATCCAGAATCTCGTCATGGTTGAAATTTTTTATTGCAACGGTATTTGTTTTAACGCCAAGCCCGATGCTTTTGGCATAATGTATGCCCTCAAGTATCTGCGCCATCCCGAATCCGCCCGTAATGGCTGCATAGCGTTCCTCTTTCAGCGAATCAAGGCTGACATTAATGCGCTTTATGCCTGCCGCTTTGATATTGTCGGCGTGGCGCTTCAGCAGAGAACCGTTTGTTGTGATGGTGACTTCCTCAATACCTTCGAGTTTTCCTATCTTTTCCAGAAAAACATCGACCCCGCGCCGCACGAGTGGTTCGCCGCCTGTGACCCGCACTTTGCGGACACCAAGCTCGACAAACACCTCCACTGCGAGCATCATCTCCTCGTAAGAGAGGATGTTCGGGTGTGGTATGAAGTTAAAATCGTGAATCGGCATACAGTATCTGCATCTGAAATTGCATCTGTCGGTGATGGATATCCTGAGATATCTTATCTCCCTGCCGAATTTGTCAGTAATATTAGGCGTAGACATCTTCCTCTTTTATCTCTCGTTTGCGTCCGAATATTTTTGCAACAACGACGCTAATTTCGTAAAGTATAATCATGGGACATGCCATCATCATCTGCGAAAATACGTCGGGAGGGGTGAGTATCGCCGCGATGACAAAGATGCCGAGATATGAAAATTTCCTGTATTTATTCATCATTGTTGATGTTATAAAGCCCATTTTCGCAAGGAAAAAGGTGAAAACAGGCATTTCGAATACGAGTCCGAAAGCCATTATCATTTTCGTAAAGAATCCGAGATATTCCTCAAGGGACAAAGTCGCAGTTATGGAACCCTGCGCATAGGTCAGGAAAAATTTGAAACCGAACGGAAACGCACCGTAATAGGCGAATGCCGCTCCTCCGAGAAACAGCAGAGACGCTGATATCACGAATGATACGATATACTTTTTCTCCTGCGCATAGAGTCCGGGGGCAATGAACCTCCAGAGTTCATAAAATATCGCCGGCATACTGAAAAAAACAGCCACGACCGCACAGAGCTTCAACTCCACAAAAAAACCTTCCGTGATTTTAATCATAGACAGGGTGGAGTGTTCAGGCAAAACCGCTATAAGGGGCGCGGTTATAAAGTCCATAAAAAACTTGCTCTGGTTATAAACAACACAAAAAACGATAATAACTATTATAAATATGCGGATGAGCCTTTTTCTCAGCTCCTCCAGATGATCCATAAGGGGCTGTTTGGCTTCAACACCCGAATCTTTATCTTTAGGCATCCTGTTTCTTCTCCTCCGCCTTTGCAGGCTCCTCTTTCGCAGGTTCCGCCTTCACAGGTTCCGCGTCAACGGTTTCAGGTTCTTCTTTCAAAGTGTCTTTGTAATGTTCTTCGTAAACTTTCTGAGCTGGGCTGGGCTTGGGTTTGCCCGCTTCCTCAACGCCGACGTTGACGGCATCTTTGAATTCATCCATGTATTTTCTGAATTCACCGTATGCCTTTCCGAGTCCTTTCGCTATTTCCGGCAGCTTCTTAGGACCGACAACCACCAGTGCGATGGCAAGAATCAATACTATTTCTCCGAATCCGAGTCCGAACATATCCTCACCTCCCATTTTGAGATAATATTAAATTGACCGCAAAAAGCAAGAAAGGTTTTTGCTTAAAAACTCAGGATTCCGTTTAACCATCCCTCAGAAAAAGGAGGGCATGTGCGGATTTGATTGATAGTTAATGCAAATCCCACTTAATTCCCCTTTGTTTAAGGGTGAGACAAGAACATGAATCAGACTTTATTACCGCGCCTAAACTTTATACCCTCTGTCTAATCATTTACACTTTTGCCACGCTTATGATATATTTAAGTAATGAAAGAACACTACACAGGACACAGACAGAGACTCAAGCAGAGGTTTTCCAAAGAGCCGGAATCACTGTACGACTATGAAGTTATTGAGCTACTCCTAGGATACGTCATACGGGGCAGAGACGTTAAACCGCAGGCGAAGGCGCTTATAGAAAAAGCGGGCGGCATAAGCGGCGTCGCCGGATATTCAATGGCGGACGTCGAAGGACTTGGCGACGAGGCGAAATTCTTCTTCTCTGTGCTGAAAGAGCTTTATTCACGAATAAGCTATGAGGAGATAGAGCTTGAGGCTGTAACCATCGACAATCCGGAAAAAGCGGCTTCATTCCTCCGTTTCCGAATAGGTTACGAGCAAAAAGAACAGTTTTTCGCACTGTTCATGGATGTTAATAAGAAACTTCTGGGATATAGAACGTTTTTCAAGGGTACTGTGGACAGACTATCAGTATACCCAAGGGAGATTGCCGAGGAAGCACTTAAAAAGAAGGCAAGTTTCGTTATCGTGGCACATAACCACCCCTCAGGCAGCCTTAATCCCTCGGAAGACGATATAACCCTAACAGATAAGCTGATAAAAGCGCTGGGCGCACTGGATATAGTTATGGCTGACCATATAATAGTCAGCAGGACAGGTTTTTTCAGTTTCAAGAAGGAGCATGTCATATGAAAAAAGTATTGGTTACAGGAGCTACAGGTTTTGTTGGAAACGCGGTCATAGAATCGCTGAACAGACACGGGTATACCCCCTATGCGCTTGTGCGAAGGGGCAGCGAGAAAAAGCTGGTACATCCTGCGATAGAGCTTTACGGCGACGTGCTCGACCATGTGAGTCTTTCCAAAGCGATGCAGGGGATGGATGCTGTAATTCACCTTGTGGGCATCATCCGCGAATTTCCGCAAAAATGGATAACCTTTGAGAACATGCACTCCCGCGCATCCGAAAACGTTGCGTCAGCCGCTGCGGAGAACGGCGTTAAGCGGTTAATCCACATGTCCGCCAACGGAACCCGCGAAAATGCGGTGAGCATGTACCATATAACCAAATGCCGCGGAGAAAACGCAGTAACGTCGAAGGGGCTGGACTACACCATTTTCCGTCCGTCCTTAATATACGGACCGCAGGACACCTTCATAAACATGCTTGCCGGCTTCATGAAGAAAACCCCGGTTTTCAGCTATTTCGGTGACGGTTCATACCCCATGCAGCCGATATACGTTCAGGATGTCGCCGACTGTTTTGTCAAAGCGATAGACACGCCGGAAACCATAGGAAAAACCTACAGCCTGTGCGGACCGGACGTTGTTTCATACAAAGGACTTCTGAAAATGATAAGCGGCATACTGGGCAGAAATCACCTTCTCCTGCCGGTACCTGAAATATTTATAAAGGCTGCCATTGGGATGTTCGGAAAAACCGACTGGTTCCCCATCACCAAAGATCAGTTCATCATGCTGACCGAGGGAAACGTCTGCGACGACGACAGCGCGTTCAGGGTTCTCGGCATAGAGAGGCACAGGCTGGAAGAGACCGTTCGCAGTTATCTGAGGTGATATTGCATTTATGTGAGCCGTCCGAAAAAAATTGCATATCTTTTTAACTTATGATAGAGCATACATGCACAAATAAAACAAACGAATAAGAGGATTAACGATGGAAAGAACATTCGCGATCATCAAACCCGACGCAACTGCGAAAGGCAATGCAGGCGCCATCATCAGCAGAATTGAAAAAGAGGGCTTCAAAATAGTCGGTCTCAAAAAAATGCACATGACAAAAGCAGAAGCTGAAGGCTTCTACGCTGTTCATGCCGCACGTCCCTTCTTCAACGACCTGACAAACTTCATGTGCAGCGCCCCCTGCATAGTTATGGTTCTTGAAAAAGAAAACGCAATCAAAGGCTGGAGAGACCTTATGGGAGCAACAAACCCCAAAGACGCAGCGGAAGGCACACTGAGAAAAGAATTCGGTGAAAGCATCGACAACAACGCAACACACGGCTCAGACGCTCCCGAGACAGCTGCGGTTGAAATAGCTTATTTCTTCTCTCAGCTTGAACTTGTTTAATTTTCCAAAATCAAAATAATCTGACAAGGGGGCTTTATGCCCCCTGTTTTTTCACCGGAAGAGGCAAAGATGAAATATATCAGCACAAGAGGAAAAACTACACCGGTCGGTTTCAAAGATGCCGTCATGATGGGTCTGGCGGAGGACGGAGGGCTTCTGCTCCCCGAAAAGATACCTGCGCTGACCAAAGACGAACTTACGGCTATGTCAAAAATGACATACCCCGAACTTGCCTATGCTGTCATAAGCAAATTCGCCGACGACATCCCTGCAAACGACCTTAAAGAGCTGATAAACAAAAGTTACGCCTCGTTCGACACACCGGAGGTAGCTCCCGTGATAAAGAAAGGCGAACTGTTCGTTCAGGAGCTTTTCCACGGTCCCACCTTCGCGTTCAAGGACGTTGCCCTGCAACTGCTCGGCAACCTTTTCGAATACATCCTTAACGAGCGCGGCGAAAAGCTGAATATCATCGGCGCAACAAGCGGCGACACAGGTTCTGCGGCTATTTATGGTGTGCGCGGCAAGGACAACATACGCATCTTCATACTGCATCCCGAAGGCAGGGTCAGCCGTGTTCAGAAGATGCAGATGACCTCCGTAACCGATGAAAACGTTTTCAACGTCGCGATAAACGGCACCTTCGACGACTGTCAGGACATAGTTAAGGCGATATTTGCCGACGTGGACTTCAAAAAGCAGAACAAACTGGGCGCAGTAAACTCTATCAACTGGGCGCGGGTTCTGGCTCAGGTGGTCTACTACTTTTACGGATACTTCCGTGCGCAGGAGCAGGGCGCAAAAAAAATACGCTTCGTGGTGCCCACAGGCAATTTCGGGAATATTTTCGCCGGATACTTTGCAATGCGCATGGGTCTGGACATTGACAAACTGATCCTCGCAACCAATTCCAACAACATCCTGTCCCGTTTCATAAACGACGGCGACTACAGCACAAAAGAGGTTGTAATCACGCACAGCCCAAGCATGGACATTCAGATTGCGTCCAACTTTGAACGTTATCTCTATTTCCTTTACGGCGAAAATCCCGCTAATGTTGTTGAAAAAATGGCGGAACTGAAATCCACAGGTAAAATAACCTTCACCGACAAAGAAATTAAAGATACACAGAAACTGTTCGGCACTTTCAGCGCGTCCAACATACTTACAGAGACTGTCATTCAGTATTTTTATAATACTTTCAAATATATACTCGATCCGCACACGGCGTGTGGCGTTGGTGCCGCACTTGAGTTCCACGATGCGGATTATATCTGCCTGTCAACGGCACATCCGGCAAAATTTCCCGAAGTGGCGGAGAAGGCGGCAAAAGTTAAACCCTCTGTTCCGTCAGGAATTTCGGAGTTGGAAAATCTGCCGAAAAAATGCGTGCTCATGGACAACGACATCGAAAAGGTAAAGAAGTATCTTGCGGATAATATCTAAGACGCCTGTCACTGATTACGACTTTAACCTGCCCGAAGAGCTTATCGCGCAGAATCCGGCGAATACCCGCGGCACGTCGCGGCTTATGCGTCTAAACCGCAGAAGCGGTTCCATATCCGACTGCGTATTCACAGACATCACTGATATGATAGATGAAAACTGCTTTCTGGTGGTGAACTCCACCCGCGTCATGAAGGCGCGACTCTACGCAAAAAAACCAACGGGCGGGGTTATAGAGCTGCTCGTTCTGGAAAAGCTGGAGGGAAACGCGTGCCTCTGCCTTACAAAAGGCAACGTTAAACAGGGTGTACAACTGAATTTTCAGGCGGGTTCCGCTGTCATAGAAGAGGTACGCGAGGATGGAACACGTCTTGTGCGCTTCAGTAGTGACCCCTCAGAAATAATGCATAAATTCGGGCATATTCCGCTTCCGCCATATATACGAAGAGATGACACCGACTCGGACGCTGACAGATACCAGACGGTATATTCCGCGGACGAGGCTTCCGTTGCGGCGCCAACAGCGGGACTGCATTTCACCGAAGAGATACTCGACAGACTGAAAGCCAAAGGTGTGCGTGTGCTTGAGCTGACGCTCAACATAGGCATAGGCACTTTCAGACCTGTGAAAGCAGACTATCTTGAAGACCACGACATGCACTGGGAAAAATACTACATTTCACCGGAGACCGCGAAAGAGATAAACCATCTGCGTGCGAACGGAAAGCACCTTGTGGCTGTTGGAACCACCGCGGTTCGGGCGCTTGAATCGGCATATGAAGAAGGCAACATTAAGGCAGGCTACGGGGAAACCAATCTATTTATCAAACCCGGCTATAAATTTAAGGTCATAGACAGAATGATAACGAACTTTCACCTGCCTAAATCCACGCTTCTGGTGCTGGTTAGCATGTTTGCAGGATATGACCTGACCATGAATGCATATAGACACGCCGTCGAAGAAAAATATAAATTCTTCAGCTACGGCGACGCTATGTATATAAAATAAGTGGATGAGATCGCGTCGTCGCTGCGCTTCTCGCGAAGACGTAGAGAAAGACCGTCTCTGCGAGGACAACGGACGAAGCAGTCTCATTTTTTGTAATAAGGATATAAATGTTTTCATTCAGACTTGAAGAGACCGACAACAGAGCCAGAACAGGTACCATAACCACACCTAACGGGATTATTGAAACCCCTATTTTTATGCCCGTTGGCACAGTGGGTTCGGTTAAGACCATCAGCCCGCAGGAACTGGACGATATGGGCGCTCAGATAATTCTGGGCAACACATACCACCTGCACCTGCGTCCCGGTGACGAGATCGTCGCGAAATTCGGCGGACTGGCTAAATTCAACTCGTGGCATAAACCCACACTGACAGACAGCGGAGGCTTTCAGGTGTTCAGCCTCGCCGAAATGAACAAAATCACCGACGACGGAGTTCATTTCCGCAGCCACCTCGACGGCAGCAGACTGTTTCTGAACCCCGAACGTTCCATAGAGATACAGCAGAACATCGGCGCTGATATCATGATGGCATTTGACGAGTGCGTATCGCTCCCCGCCGAAAAGGAATACGTAAGAAAATCCGTTGAGCGAACATATCGCTGGGCTATCCGCAGTCGTGAGGCAAAAACGAACGCGCATCAGGCGCTTTTCGGCATCATTCAGGGCGGAACAGACCTCGACCTGCGAAAAATGAGCGCAGAGCAGATAACCTCCATCGACTTTGACGGGTTCGCCATAGGCGGGCTGTCTGTTGGTGAAGAGATACCCCTTATGTATGAAACCACCTCTTTCACAACTGAGCATATGCCAAAGGACAAGCCCAGATATCTTATGGGTGTGGGCACTCCGCAGGATCTTCTGCACGGCATAAAGTACGGAGTTGACATGTTCGACTGCGTCATGCCAACCAGAAACGCGCGCAACGCCCTGCTCTTCACATCAGCGGGCAAAGTGCACATAAAAAACAAGCAGTGGGAGCTTTCTGACGCCCCTGTGGACCCGGAATGTACCTGTTACACATGCCGCAATTTCAGCCGCGGATATCTGCGCCATCTTCACAAAGCGGGAGAGTATCTTGGGCTGAGACTTAACAGTATTCATAACCTGCATTTCTATCTTTCACTTGTAAAACGTGCCAGAAATGCTATAAAGTTAGGGGTTTATGATAATTTTATGAAAGAAACGCTCGAAAAAATGAGCCAAGGAGGACTATAAATGTTCAATAGTATCGCATACGCAGCAGATGCACCCGCGGGACAGGGCAGCCCTTTCGCGCCTCTTCTGATGATGGTCGTGATATTCGGTATCTTCTACTTCCTGCTTATCAGACCGCAGCAGAAAAAACAGAAAGAGCATGTGAACATGCTGAACGCCATCAAAGCCGGCGACGAACTCATCACCGGAGGCGGTATCTATTGCAAGGTTACAAAGGTTCTCGACAACAACACTTTTCTGGTTGAGATAGCCGACGGTGTCACCGTTAAACTCACCAAAAACGGAATCGCACAAAAAGTCACCGAACAGGAGAAAAAATAAACATGAACCTGAAAGTCCGCTGGGCAGTAATTTTAATTGTTCTCGGCTGGTCACTCTATTCAATGTTCCCGCTGAAAGACAAGATCAACCTCGGTCTTGACCTTCAGGGGGGGATGCACGTTGTACTCGGTGTGGACATAGACAAAGCGGTCGATGGAAAAATCGACAACACCGTTGTGCAGCTCAGAAAAGAACTGGCTGCAGAAAAAATAAACTTTAATTTCGTACAAAAAGCCAGCGGGGGAAAAATCAACATATCACTGAAAACCCCCGAAGACTTCAATAAGGCAAAAGGCATCATCAGCAAAAACTATATTTCTTTGCAGGATGTCAGCATCTCCGAAGAAAACACCCTTTCCTATATCCTCGACCCTAAAGCGGTTAAAGATATCAAGGAATCGGCTGTTGAACAGTCTCTCGAAGTTGTCCGCAACAGGGTCGATCAGTTCGGCGTCGCGGAACCCATCATCCAGAGACAGGGGACAAATCAGGTTGTTGTTCAGCTTCCGGGTGTAACAGATCCCGAACGCGCAATAAACCTCATCGGTAAAACCGCGCAGCTCACCTTTCACATGGTGGACGACACTGTGTCCGAAACCGAAGCGGCAAGCGGCAACATTCCCTTTGACGATATCATCATGTATCAGAAGCATACAGACAAAGCCACCGGCGCTGTCAGCAAGATACCTTTCGTTCTGAAAAGGGACGTGGTTCTCACAGGCGATTATCTGACAGACGCTCAGGTCAGCCTCAACAGCAATTACGGACAGCCCATAGTCGAGTTTAAACTCGATGCGGCAGGCAGCAAGCTGTTTGAAGAACTGACAGGAGAAAACATCGGAAAACGCATGGCTATCGTTCTTGACGACAACGTGTACAGCGCACCCGTTATCAAGTCCAAGATACCCGGCGGGTCCGCATACATCGACGGTATGTCCAGCATGCAGGAGGCGAAAGACCTTGCGATAGTTCTTCGCGCAGGTTCGCTCCCCGCCCCTGTTAAGATAGAAGAGAACAGAACGGTCGGTCCCTCTCTGGGTCAGGACTCAATCAACGCAGGCGTTAAAGCCTCCATCATCGGTTTTGCGCTCATCGTTGTTTTCATGGGTGTATACTACAGATGGTCCGGCTGGGTTGCAAACATAGCTCTGTTCACAAACTTCTTTATCATCCTCGGCGTTATGGCACAGTTCGGGGCAACGCTCACAATGCCCGGTATCGCGGGTATCATCCTCACGGTCGGTATGGCTGTGGATGCGAACGTGCTTATCTTCGAGCGCGTGCGTGAGGAGCTGAGGCTGGGCAGAACCCCGCTGAACGCTCTGGAATACGGTTACGAAAAAGCGTTTTCAACCATTATGGATGCGAACATAACAACCATCATCGCGGCGATTGTTCTGTTCCAGTTCGGCACAGGTCCCATAAAGGGCTTCGCCGTTACGCTTTCAATCGGTATCGTGGCATCCCTTTTCACGGCTATCTTTGTTACAAAGGCGGTTTTCTGGAGCTTCCTGAGCAAGAAAGATGTCAAGTCACTGAGCATATAGCCGGAGGGAGCAAGATATGTTTGAACTGATAAAACACGGAACAAAAATAGACTTCATGGGCAAAGCATATTATTTCTTTGCCTTTTCCGGTCTGCTCATAGCGCTGAGCATTGCGATCATGGCGACAAAGGGATTCAACTACGGCATCGATTTTGCCGGTGGTTCAATCATTCAGGTCAAGTTTGAAAAAGCGCCCGACCTGAACACCATCCGCTCTGTTGTGGACGAGCTGAAGCTGGGTGAAACCATCATCCAGAACTTCGGAACCGACGAAGAGGTTCTTATCCGCGTCGTTAAAAACGACAAAGACCTCAAAAGCGTTTCCGATAACATTCAGATCGGTCTGAAAGAGAAGATGAAAGATAACAAATTCGAAGTCGAAAGGGTTGAGCAGGTCGGTCCGCAGGTCGGTAAGGAACTGAAAAAGATGGCTGTATACGCCGTTCTCTATTCGCTGATAGGTATCCTTATCTACGTCGCGTTCCGCTTCCAGTTGATCTTCTCTGTGGCGGCGGTTGCGGCACTGTTCCACGACGTTATAATAACCATGGGCTTTTTCAGCCTTCTGGGCAAGGAGATATCAATCTCCGTCGTGGCGGCGATACTCACCCTTGTGGGTTACTCCCTCAACGACACCATAGTCGTTTTCGACCGTATCAGAGAGACAATGAAAGAGGATAAAGAGGGTAAAATATCACTGAAGGATCTTATGAACCTCAGTATCAACGAAACCCTCAGCCGTACGATCATAACCTCTTTCCTGACACTGCTTACGGTCATAGCACTGTATTTCTTCGGCGGAGAGGTCATCAACGGATTTGCATTCGCACTGCTGATCGGTATCATAATAGGTACCTATTCTTCAATCGCGGTTGCAAGCGCCATTGTTTACACGGTTAAAAAGAAATAATTTCATAAAGCGGTATGTGAACATGTCACATACCGCTTCTCCTTTTTTCTTAACTTTCGTTTGAATGTCTTTTAGCTCAGGTTATACTTCCTTATGAACCATAACCAAGGTATCAAACACAAAATATTTATTTATGCCAGTATAGTTCTTATTACAACGTGTACGCTTTTCGCACTGTCCAATATCTCCCTGCGCTATATGGAATATAAAGCCGAAATGACACAGGAAAGCTATCTGGTTGAAAATAATCAGAGGTTCATATCATCACAGCTCTCAAGGCTTCTTAAATCCAACCTGAACAGGCTCATATCCGATCCAGAGCTGCTCGAAGCTGTTAACAGCAGGAACATCCCGCTTCTGATGGGCAGGATGTCGATACACACCAACGCACTGGATTTCGAATACCCTGACGACACCTTCGTTTTCCGCATAATTGCGGCGGACGGCAACCTGATTTTTTCCAGCGACAGAAAGACGGACCATTGTCCGAAGCCGGTGTCCGAGGCAGTGGCTAACGCCCTTTCCGGCAAAGCCGCCGGAACCGCATACGAGATATGCTCAGACCGTGTTTTTCAGTTTTCGGCACTTCCTATGTATTACAAAGGAATGCTCATAGGCTCCGTTGAACTGGGCACCTCCCTTGAGTTCTACGGCAGGGCGATGGAACAGTCCACAGGCTACAGCATGGCTGTTCTGGCGGATACGTCTGCGCAGAAAATAGAAGGAGTCCCTCTGTACGGCAGATATGCCCTTATGCAGAATACGAACAATACTATGTTCCGCAGACTGCTCGGCTCTGTAAAAGACCACAACTCCATACCGGATATGGTCAGCGTCGGCAATATGCATTACAGGGTCTCCGACGACATGCGTTTTTATTCCTCCGGCGGCAGGGAACTTGGCAGATTTATCTATGCAAAGGATGTGACCCCGCACGTCACAGCCATGCTTTCCTACACCCTCAGGGTCATATTCATTACTCTTGTGTTCTGCTTTCTCTCCCTTCTTCTTATCCGTTCAGGATTCAACAAGACCGTGGGAGCGCTGGAAAATCTGCATGAGGAAACAATAAACAAGCTGGTCATAAGCGAGGCACAATATAGGGAATACATCGACAATTCGCCCATGTCCATATTCACAACCAACGATTCCAAAATTTTTACGGAGGTGAACCTCCGGTTTCTGCAGGCTGTGGGGCTGACAAAAAAGGAGATGATGACCCGATCCCTCTATGATTTCATAACCGCCGACAGACGAAACGAACTGAATAAATTCTATTCCAGAGCCTTACACGAGGGGCACAACGAAGGTATTCTGCATATCATAAACCGCGAAGGAAAAGAGGTGGCAATGATGACAAAGGCTGTCAAGCTGGGCGAAAAATCCCTGCTTTTCAACTGTCTGGACATAAGCCGCTCTGTCGAGATGGAACAAAAGCTGAGGGAACTTAACCTCGAACTGGAATCTGTGAACAAAAATCTTGAAAGACGCATCGAGGAGGAGGTCGAAAAAAACCGCAGACAGTCTCACGTTCTTTCGGAACAGAAAAAACTTGCGGACATGGGGTTGATGGTCAGCGCCATAGCGCACCAGTGGCGACAGCCGCTCAACGCACTTGGACTAATGATACAATCCATTCCCGACAACCTCGATATTGATGAAACAACCCCTGTTTACACTGAGTTTGAGCAGATGGCAATGAACCTTGTCAAAAAGATGTCCGACACCATAGATAATTTCAGGCTGTTTTTTGAAACAGGAGGCAAAAAAGAGAAATTCAACGTTGTGGACGAACTTAAAAATACCAATGCGCTACTCTCCGTGCATATAGCTTCAAAAAATATCAAAACCCGCTTTATGTGCAGGCGCGAACCGGATATCCATTTTTCGCCGTGTCAGGGATGTGAAAGATGCAGCGAGATAACGCTTTACGGTCTTCCGGGAGAATTTCGGCAGATGCTGATAAATATATTGAACAACAGCTATGAGGCGATACTTGAAAGGATGGAAAAGCAACCGGACATGGAAGGAAATATCTCCATAAACATCGTCTGCTCCGACGAAAGAGTCACTGTCAGCATTGAAGACAACGGAACAGGCGTTCCGCCGGAAATTATCGGACGAATCTTCGAACCGTATTTTACAACAAAAAACGATGCAAAGTTCTCAGGCATAGGTCTTTATATGGTAAGAGTCCTCACAGAGCAGAGCCTCGGAGGCAAAGTCGCTGCGTTTAACAACCATCTTGGCGGACTGACAGTCGTTATGGATTTTAAACTGTTCCGCTCACAGGAGCCTGTTTCCTGACAGGCAGGGAAATATAAAAAGCGACTCCGTTTTCCATATTCTCAAAATACAGTCTGCCATGCATATAATTCTCAATTATATTCTTTGTCAGATAAAGACCGATTCCGGTTCCTCTGCCCTCCCCTTTTGTGGTGAAATAGGGGTTGTATATCCTTTCAGACACATATTCGGGTATTTGTTTGCCGTTATTGTATATTTTAATCAGAAGCCTATTGTCTTCAACTGAAATGCTGACACTTATAACCTTTTCTTTAACTACGCTGTTCTGCTCTTCATCCAGAGCGTCCACAGCATTCTGGAGCACATTAATAAACGCCTGTTTAAACTCATCTTTATAGCCGTCAACGATGATATTCTGATAATCGCACCCGCTGTCTTCATAAAACTCCTGACAATCCATGAAGTTTAAGCCGCAGATACATGACGAATTGAAGTTGATGCCATGGTATGCAAGTTTTGCTTCATAAATTTTCAGAATATCCCTTATCTCTGTCATAATTCTGAATGCCGAATTGTTTCCCTGGGGTCTGAAAAATTCGCTGAAATTGTCTATCGTATCCGAAAGATTACCGATGAGATGCATACAGGTTGTTTCGAAATCCTTTATATAGCTTTTGTTCAGCCCGTCTTCTTTATATGTCTGACATATATCCTGAATATACAATCCGAGCGCATTCAGCGGCTGCCGCCAGTGGTGCGCCATGGCACTGATAATGTTGCCTATATCCGCCAGCTTCTTCTGGTTAAAGAGAATCTGTTCATATTTTCTGTTCTTCTCTGTCTCTTTTACGATAGTGTCGTGGAGATTGGCATTCATCTCTTTGAGTTCGATGGACTGCCTGTTCAGCTCTGTTATATCGCGGCTTATACCAAGCAACCCTCTAAGCTCTCCGTCAGAACTGAAATAAGGTGTTTTGACTGTAGCGACAAGATGCCTCGAACCGTTCTTATACTCAATCCATTCGTCGTTTTTTCTGGGCTGTCGCATAGCCAGCATGATTTTATCGTTTGTGACAAACTCTTCGGCAATTTCACGCGGGAAAAGGTCATAGTCCGTCTTACCGACTATACTTTTAGTATTCTCTCCCACAAACGCAGCAAACGCCTTATTACAGCCAAGGTAGACTCCGTTCAGGTCTTTATAAAAAATGAGATCTGGAATTGTGTTGAAAAGCGATCTTATCAGCCCTGCCTGCCGCCTTATCTCGTTGTATGCGTTTTTAAGGTCGGTGATGTCCCTGCCGAGCGCAACCAGTCCTTTACGGACAGTCTTTTCGGCATCGTAAAACAAGGGTATTTTTATTGCGTCGAAAATACGCACGCTTCCGTCAGGCATTGTAACCGTCTCTTCTTCGCGGCTGATGGTCTTTTTCTGCCATGTGTTCTCGTCGGAGCGGGCACAACCTTCCAGCGCTTCTCTGTATATCGGAAGAGTATAGCCGGCAAGTTCATTGTCGCATTTTCCCGTATAGTTCTCTTTAGTGAGAGCAAAAGCCGCAAGACAACTTGCGTTCGCCTCCAGCCAGCGTCCTTTGCTGTCTTTAAAGCAAATAAGATCAGGCGTGGCATCTATGAGGGTTTTCAGCTGCTCCTGTTTCTCTTTCAGCGCTGTGTAGGCGGAAGACATTTCACTGTCGTCACGCACAATAAGCGCAACTTCACCTGCGGATGATTTCACCGATTCAATGTGAAAACCCTTTCCAAGTTCTGGAACGAAATGGAAGACAGGGATCATTATGGCATTTTTTACGATATTTTCAAAATCGCCGGCAAAAAAAGGACAATTTGAGGATGATATTTTCGTATTGATAACTTTTTCTAAAACACATCCAACCATAGATGCAAATGCCTCGTTTGCATCTTCAATCACAGCATTGCGGTAATCATTAAATACGTGTGAACTGAGCAATACATAACCGAAATCGGCCTTATGTATCACGGATCTAAAAAACTCTTTCTCCATCGGAAAACTCCGAAATAACAATCAAATGGTCGTTCCACCCATTATATACATAGAAAACAGGAAACGGCAATTTCATTGTATGATATTGCAGAAAAACATCTTTGATTTTTCAGATATGCCAGAGAGGACCATCCTGATCGTCGATCAGATTGGCAAGAACCTTGTTGTCTCTTTCGTTGATGTTTGTGCGGTCAACACAGCAGGAAGGGCACAGGATATTGTCTTCAACATAGACAGGTATCCCCATACGCATGGCAAGCGCTATCCCGTCGGAAGGGCGGCAGTCTATCTTTTTCTCAGATTTATTGCAGATAACGTAAATGCTTGCCTTATAGTTTCCATGTTCATATCTGTCCACAACAACACGATCAACGTTCGCATCGTCGATGCTGTCGATTATGCGTGCAATGAACTCATATGTCATGGGTCTCGGGGTGTTGATCCTGTTTAAAACACAGTAAATGGATTCAGCCTCAAGATCTCCGACGTTGACAGGGATAAGATAGTGCCCGCAAAGGGTTTCCAGCAAAAGAACATATCTGGATGTAAGCGGCTCTCTGATGACACATTTAACCGTTGTCTCTATCATTATAAAGATTCCTCCGGATCAACCGTAATTCCTATGATAAAAATAGTTTCGCCTGATATAAAATCAATGGCAAATCCGGATATTATTTTAATTTTGTAGCGATATATTCAAGCTGAGTATCGGAAAGAGGACCTTCCGCCCTGTCGAACAGCTTACCGTCCGGTTTAAATATGAAAGAGACAGGGATTGTGTTGACGCTCATCTCCATTCCGAGGCTGTCGTCGCCGTGCACAACAGGATAGGTTATTTTAAACTCGTCAACGAATTTCTGTGCGTCTTCTGCGGTTTTGTCAACGGAGATACCGACGATAACGAAGTCCTGATCTTTGTATTTTTCATACGCTTTAACAAAATCGGGGGTTTCGCCGCGGCAGGGGGGACACCATGAAGCGAAAAAGTTAACCACAAGGGTCTTCCCGGCATACTGCTTTTTCAGTTCCTCAAGATAGCCTTTTGAAACGGTCTGTATACCCTGTTTCTCCTCTGCTTTTTCTTTGCTGCCAAAACAGCCGGACAGCACAAAAAGGGACATGAGAGCAATAAGCAGGAAAATCGTCTTTTTCATTTTCATCCTCCGGAATAGTCACCAATCAAATATGCACTTTCCGCTATATTGCGTCAAGGTTTTTTGCCTTTTTGCGCCTTTTTTTAGTTGACATATCCTATCCTATAGGATAGGATATTCTCATGGAACAGACGACGAATGAAGATATTGTCAAAAGACTGCAAAGAGCGAACGGACACTTATCGAAGGTTATTGAAATGATAATCGGCGGAGATGAGGAGCTGAACGTTGCCCAGCAGATGCAGGCGGTTTCAAAGGCTGTTATAAACGCCAAAAACCTCTACATAAGAAACAGCATCGACGCGCGACTGGACAAAAAAGCGGCAAAGGAGCTCGCCGAGCTGTCAAAATTCCTTTAAACATCATAAATTTCCTTTTGCGCTGCGGATGCTGCGAACTCCGCGAGCGCTTGCTCATATCATACCTCAGAAAAAAAGCGGGCTTTCACACCCGCTTTTTTTAATATGAACCCTAACCAAGGTTCAGCAATAACACGACAGCACAAATGTATATAATTGCATGCCTTATATTGGGTCTGCTTTCAGGTCGCCCCCTTTGAGCCTATCAATCTTATAGGAGGATAAGGAAACAACCTTTAAGCACTCAGGATCCCGTCATGCTGCCGTGAAACATGTTGCCTATATTTATCACGGGATTTTCACCCCGCTGACATTGTACGGTATTCCGTATACAAGATAACCGCTTATGGATATTGTTCCTGTGATGCTGCCGGAAAACGACAGGTACTCACCAGCACTGCTGCCCGAAGCTGTCAGCGAACCGCTGTCGAACACAAAATAGCCCGCCGCCACACTGGAATTGATAACGCTTGATGTCGGGTCAGGTTGCCATATTCTTATAACTGCCGAGCGATCAGCCGCTTCCGGATTGTCCGTCGGATTTGCAACGTAGAAAGTGACCTGGTAGTTGCCGACAATGTCGCCGATGGTCAGCGGTACATCGCTGTCGTTGTCTCCGTCCGGTTCCTCTCCCGTATCGTCGTCGCTATCACCATCATCTTCATCAACGGTGCCGCCGCCCTCGTCTCCTCCTGGTTCTTCACCGCCTATATCGCCACCGTTATCACCGCCTCCGTTGTCGTTTTCAACGATGGTCTCTTCAAGCAGTTCGTCCAGAATCCTGTCCATATCCTCATATGTAAAGTCCGCCGAACTTTCCATCTCTTCCAATTTTTCTTCAACAGTCACGGCTGCGCTCTCCTGATTTATCTCAAAACCTATCCTCTGAAGCTCCGCTATGACCTGTTCCGGTGTTCTGCCCTCTGCGGATATGTCCGCTATTTTAACAGTGATGCCTGTGCCGCCGACAGTGATTAGTCCGCCCAGCACCCTTCCCTCTGTAACAAAATCAAGTATGCTATCGCCCAGATATGCGAGCTGCTCACCTGTCTCCGCAGGGTTAAAGCTCATAAGCCCGCCGATGGCAGATATTGGAGCTATCTTCTGCTTTATGTCATCTATGGCGAGAGTTACGCTGTTGTTTTCTCCCATTATGATAGTGCTTGCTGTGGAGCCGATATCAACCAGAGTATCGGTACCGCTGATTATTATGCCTCCAGCCTCCATAAGAGTTGCAGAGCCGCCTGCCACAGCACCCAGACTGCCGCCCGTTACAACAACGCCGCTTATAAAGAGTCCGGTTTTGCAGACCGTTTTCGTCACCATTGCGCCTTTCATGAGCTGCTCATACATCTCTGCATCTGTGTCATAGTCCTGTTTCAGTATCGCCTGCGCGAGCATAAGCTGGGAATATGCAGACTTTGCATCCGTGCCCAATTGCGCCGCAAGCCCTCTTATCTTTTTACCAACAGGATAAGCGTCATAGCTGTCCGTCAGCTCCTGCGCCCAGTCAATAGCAGGGTTGCGCCCCATTGTCTTTTTCGGTGTTGCGATCAGCGGAACTGTCTCATCTGCAACAGCCGCATCTGCTATCTGTTCGGCTTTTGCAGAGATGTTCTCACTCATTTGCCATGCCGCCAGTGCATCATCTATAATAGCTTCCAGCTCTGCTTTATTCGGGTTATCAAAATTGTATGTTATGAATTTCTCAGTTTTCAGTCTGGCTGTGACATATTGCCGCACAGCCATAGCACCCGCTTTTTCAGCCGCCTTTCTCTCCACCGTAACGTCCGAAAGAGAAACCTCTTCGCTGCTGACAGCCTCTGCGCTGCCGCCTCCGCCGCATCCTAAGACAACAAGCGAAACCGTGCATACACATGCAGTCTTTAATGCCGTTGAAAATGAACCTGTCATCCTGTTTCCTCCTTTGCTGCGGATAAACAAGTATAGAAAATAAAAAACGGAAACACATCGACCGTAAGGCTGAAATTGATTAAAAAATGACTAATACTAAAGTATGAAAAATGACGTAAGTGATTATCTGTTTTGAAGAAGGTGACTTATAAGCTCCGCCCGGCTGCTTACGTTATATTTTGAAAAGATATTGCGGGCATGTGTCTTCACGGTGCTTTCACTGATATTCAGCGTGTCTGCTACTGCTTTGTTGGATTTTCCGGCGAGTATAAGCTGCAAAACCTCCTGTTCTCTTGCTGTGAGTGGTTCAAACGTTTCAACCGCAGCTATGCGGAAAGACTCCTGAGGGACGAAAAATTCTTCATCCATAAGGTAGGCGTGGCTTTTCAGCTTAACGACCAGCATTCTGTTAAGAAGCGGCAGCATGGCAAGGGTGATGCAGACAACGGTCAGCGCGATTACGGCAACCTCTGAATCGGCAAGGCTGGCAGATGTGATAAACATGCCTATTGCGCCGCCGCAAAGCACGCCAAGCACGTTCGCAGAAAGACTCATCCCGAACATTCTGACAGGATTGTCCGTGTAGTCCAGCATCTCACCGATAATGCTCCACCAGAAAAGGTCGAATATTCCGCAGGCGCCGAGCATCAGAGTGTTCACTATGAGATAGTCCACAGCTCCCCTGCCCAGCAGCATGAAACAGATGAACGACGCGATGATGGTTGCCATACCGAAATACAGTATCGCATATCGGCTTATCCTGCCCGGCAGGTTGCGCATGATTATCAACGCCGCGATATAGGGAACAGCCCAGTACCATGTTGTCAGCGTTGTCAGGTGCTCGAAAGCCGGGTTCATCACCTCATACATCAGTCCGGAATTTATAGTTATTATAAAAACAAACAGAAACAATATCAGCATGGGCTTTTTTGTGCCGCCTTCCGCACAGCATTTTTTCTCCTGCACTTCGTCGGGCAACCTCAGTATGAAATATGCCCCCACCACAATGCACAGAAGCGAAAACGCAAGCCCTGCTGTGTGCGATATATGCACGGCAGACATATTGACCAGAATCATAAGCACGTTTGAATATATAAGAACGTCGGCACATGTCTTTATGCGCTGATTTTTCGGTGTAAAGACTTTAAGAAAATAGCCCCATGAGGCAACAGCCAGCGCCGCCGAATAGCTTGCGATGAAAAGAAGCGGCAGCCACAGGACTGTCGGATTGAAAAAGAACGGTATGGCGCACAAAAAACTGACCGCCATGCCCGCAAGAACCGTCCGTTTCGCCGCGGCAAGTGTGCGGACGAAAAATCCGCAGGTGAAAAGCCCCACAAAATGGGCGATTATGCCTGCGAGTATCATGTTGTTATCAGATACTCCGTGGTATTCCAGAACGCTGTAAAGAACCCTTCCCTCGAACAGAAAAGCGAGAACATATGCAAAAAGCAACGAAAATCCGCCCACGGAAACTACACGGTTGCTCAACGGCTTATTGAAGTAACTCATACTTTAGTTTAACCGCATTATGCACCATAGTCAAAACAAAAAGTCGTCATTTATCAATGGCTACCTCAACCTCAAAAGGCTTCAGAATACGCACCATATCAGCCGTTGCGATGTTCACCAGAAATCCCCTTTTTCCACCGTTGATGTATATCCGCGGCAGATCGGCGATAGTTTTTTCCATGTATACTTTCATAACCCTTTTCGTACCGAAAGGTGAGGTTCCACCCACGAGATAACCCGTATGTTTATTCGCCGTATCCGGTTCGCAGGGCTTTAAGGTTTTGGCATTTATGTCACGTGCCAGTTTTTTAAGGGAGATATCCTTGTCACCGTGCATCAGCACCACTATGGGAGTTCTGGTTTCGTCCTCAAGTATTATAGTCTTTATAACGGTGTGTATGTCCGCACCAAGCGCCTCGCTGGAATGTTTCGTACCGCCCTTCTCAACATAGTCGTAAAGATGGGGTTCAAACTCTGCCTTATTGTCCCGCAGAACTCTTATCGCCTGAGTAACCGGAAATTTCTCTTTCGACATCTCAGGCACCCTTTGACGGCGCAGGTGATTTTTTGCCGACGCAGCTGTCTATGGTGATTTTCAGTACGCAGGTTCTCCCCAGAATCTCGTCGGGGTAGCTGTTTTCAAGCCTGCCGTAATGCTCCATTATGGCGTCCAGTCCTGCGCGTTTCTCCGCATCGTCTGAGAGTATCTCTATCCTGCCTTCGCCCATGACGCTTTCAAAATGTATCGTCCATCCGCATGAGGTTTCCTTTTTTATAAGTTCGCTGTCGGCAACAACGGTGAAAGCCGTCAGAGGATTTTTATTTATCATGTCAATCTTGCGCCCTTCGTGCGCGCAGTGCATGTATATTGCGCCGTCTTTATATCCGTAGCTCATGGGCACGCAATAAGGAGTGTTTCCGTCCGTCAGCGCCAGATGGATTATCTGCCCTTTTTTAAGAAACCCGATTGTTTCCTCATCGGAGACCTTTTTGTTAATTTTTCTCATTGTAACCCGCCATTTTAAGAATTATGCCGTATTCGGCAGCGCCCACAGGCTGAACAGAGAGTCTGGAACCTTTTCTGACAAGCTCCATACCGGAAAGTCTGTCGTCCGCCTTTATCTCTTTAAGAGATACAACCCTGTCAAATTTATCGATGAATTTCACGTCAACCATCATCCAAATGGGTTTTTCGGGGATGGATTTCGGATCATAATGCTGATTTGCCGGATCGAACGCCGTAAAATCCGCGTAGGGCTCACTCACTATCTCTGCAACGCCGACGACTCCCGGTTCGTCGCAGTTTGAATAATAAAAAAGCACCCTGTCTCCAATCTTCATATCGTCGCGCATAAAGTTGCGCGCCTGATAGTTTCTCACACCGTCCCATGGGCTTGTGCTTTCGGGCAGTGCCTTCAGGTCTTCCATGGAAAAACATCCCGGTTCCGATTTCATAAGCCAGTAACGCATCATTGCCTCACATTTGTCTGGATTTTTGCTCCGCATAGGGATATATTCCGCATTTATACACCAAAAAGAGGAAAAAATGAACGACAGAAGTCTTGCCGTGCTCACGGCAGTATTTATTTCATCACTGACGATAGCCTCGGTTCTCGCCAGCAAGATAATCACAATAGCGGGAGTTGTGGTTCCGGCAGGTATACTTGCCTATTCAATAACTTTTATAATGTCCGACACAATAACGGAGATATGGGGCAGAAAAACTGCGAACAACATAGTTGCCGGCGGATTTATCAGTCTTGCGGTTGTTGCCTTGCTCATCCAGATATCCGTTGCACTCCCCGCCGCGCCCTTCTGGCAGAATCAGGAGGCATACACATCCGTACTTTCGTCTTCGTCAAGGATAATAGTCGCGTCGCTGGCGGCTTACATCATAAGCCAGTACCATGATGTGTGGCTGTTCCACTTCATAAAGGCGAAAACAGGGGAAAGACATCTCTGGATACGCAACAACCTGTCCACAGCAATGTCCCAGCTTCTCGATTCGGTAATATTCATCACCATAGCTTTCTATGGACACATGCCGATAATCCCGCTGATTCTCGGTCAGTGGGCGATCAAACTTGTAATCGCGTTGCTGGATACGCCCATAGTATATCTCATGGTGCATCTGCTCAGAGGCAAAAAACAGACACAGACCGCAGAGGAAGCTATTTAATTCCTGTGGCTAAAAATACGGGATAGGCGGTGACTTCGCCGCCTTTTTCTTTTTCAACCTCCGCCGCTTTTTCAACGACGATATCTTTAAATCCTGCTTTTTCGAACAGTTCGCGTACAAGCTCCGGACTGAATCCGTGGTGATGCACGTCCCCGCCGGGGTTATCGTGAAAACCGCCATCCTCTTCGTAAAGGTCGCTTACACAGAGATATCCGCCCACGGAAAGACCTCTGTAAGCCTTTTCAAAAAGTTTTTCCGGATGTTTCAGGTGGTGTGTGACCATGCTTGATGTGATTATGTCCGCGCCTTCCGGCTCGAACTCGTCCTTTTCGATATCAAAAACGCGGGTGTGTATCTCTATTCCGGCAGACTTCGCTTTTTCTTCCAGGACGTCGAGCATCCCTCTGGAAAAATCAAGCCCCGTGAGTTTTCCGGCAACTTCAGAAAGTCCAAGCAGAATAAGTCCTGTTCCTGTTCCGAAATCGGTTATCCTGCTGCTCTTTTTTATGTCTATCCGTGCCCGTATGCTTTCGCAGACGCTCTTTGCCAGCTTTATCCTGCGCGGTTTTTCATCCCAGTTTTTCGCGCCCTTGTCAAACCTTTCGGTCATTCCCGCCTCCGTGTAATATATGATTTTCCGTATAATTACACATTCAGCCGCAATGTCAAGAAATCAGGACTGAAAAACGGGGACAAGTATGATGAACGATGCACCGTCCTCAGTGTTGTGGGCGTAAATCCGCCCGTTCATGTGTTTTTCAATTATATTTTTCGCAATAAATAACCCGAGCCCGCTGTGTCCGCTGCCCTTCGTGGTATATCCGGAATCAAAGATACGTCCGACGTTCTCGATGCCGCCACCGTTGTCTGTAACGATCACACGGACGCTGCCGCCGTCGGTTTCGGTGTTTATACGCACTGACGGTTCAAAATCTGCCGAATCCGGATGCTTCGCCTTTAAGGCGTCAACGGAGTTGGATATTATGTTCATCAGCGCCTGTTTGAACTCACCCCTGTAACCGAAAACCTCGGTGCCCATCTCCTCCTCTTCGGTGAGATAAACCCTTATGCCGTTCTGTTTCAGGTGGCTGCGCATGATGTAGAGAAGCGCCTGAATCTCTTCGGAAACATTGAAGACCTCTTTTCCGTCATACTTGCGGAAATAACTGTTCACCTCGTCAAGATACTGTTCCATCTCGGTTATAAGCCCAAGCTGTTCTTCTGTTGCATGGTTCTTCTCGGTCTTCTGCACGCTGTTCTTTATCTCCGCCAGTGGCTTCGCCAGCTTCTGCGACATGGCATCTGTGATACGCTCAATGTCTGACATCTTTTTACGGTTCTGTATGGTCTGCTCTGTCTCCGCCAGTTTTTCCAGCGCCGTGTCCATCTGTGATTCAAGGTTTTTGTTGTAGTCCTTCAACTGCTGTTCAATCTTATTGTGCCTGTATTCAAGATCGCCTATAAGGTCTATGAAGTTACGTTTCATCACCAGAACGGAAATCAGAATAATAAAGACACCTATGAGCGCGGAAATAACGATATGCCGCATCATCTTGTGATACTGTCCCGTCTCATCCGCCAAAAACATTAACTCGCCAATAACGGTTCCGGTTGCGTCCGGTATGTCTATACCGTTTAGAATGTGATACCTTTTCTCCTGATACGATTCATGATTGTCCTTTTCCCCGCCATCGTAAAAATTTTGCAGAATCGAGCGGAAAAGCACATCGTCAGTGCTGAACAGCATATATCTGTCTGAAAATCGTGTGTAATCGGTGATTCCGGATATCATGTCGCCGAATCTGCTGAAAATAAGGATAGCACCATCCATTTTCATTGTTGAGCTTATGCGTTTTACAAGAAAGTCCAGACCCACACCGGTTTCTGCATAACCTATACAGTTGCCGCCTGAATAGATTGGCAGAATATTGCGGATGAAAACCCCGCTTGCACCCTCTTCCGTCCCCGCCTGTGCAAATCCCGTTTCGACCGCCTTATCAAAAAGAACACGCCTTCCTTTTACAGTATCTCCGTATACATCAGGCGCGGACATCCGCAAAAGCACCGTGCCATCGGGCAGGATGAAATTCATTATGACCTTTTCGCGGTTGAACTCGTCGGCAAGCCGCTCATACAGGTTATAAGCTGCCGCTTCAAGCGATTTTCTGTCCGCCGCTTTCAGGGCATCCACAACTTCCCTGTCCGATGCCAGCTCCCTCGTCTTCTGACTGAGCAGCTTGTCTATACGGATTGGGAAATCATTATAAAGACCTATGATAACGTCTTTTTTTTCTTTCGCTGACTTCGCCGCCTGCTTTGCGCCCTCATATTCCAGAAGCCCGGTGTACAGGGAGCATATGAGAATGATTATAGCCGTGATAAAAATAAAGGTGCGTTTCTGAACTGACATGACATGCCTCACAACGGAGTTTTGCCGCCATAATAAATATAGTCCAAGCCGCGTCGGTTATTATCAAAGAAATGTAAGATTAAGATTGAAAATGAACGGGATTACTTCGCTCGCGCCCGCTGAGACAAAGCACGTCTCTGCGATGAAGCCTCGGCTGACGCGTCAGTCTCATTATGTATAACTATGAAAGCAGCAGCTTGTCGTCCTCCAGACCCACCCCGCGCACATTTTCAAACATGCGCATGAGATCCGCCACGGTAAGTCCCTGCCTGTCCGCACCGCGAACGTCCACAACAACCTCTCCGCCGTGCATCATGATTATGCGCGAACCGTATTCAACAGCCTGTTTCATATTGTGTGTAACCATCAGACAGGTGAGGTTCATCTCACTCACCAGCTTAGCCGTGAGGTTCATCACAAGTTCCGCGGTTTTAGGGTCAAGCGCCGCTGTGTGCTCATCCAGAAGCAGAATTTCAGGATTCGCCATCACCGCCATCAAAAGCGTGAGACACTGCCGCTGACCGCCGGACAAAAGCCCCGCGTTGGTCTTCAGCCTGTTTTCAAGCCCCAGTCCCAGCGTTGCCAGCTTTTCGGAAAAAAGCTGTCTGTTCTTACGGTTCACACCCTTGCGAAACCATCTTCCCTGCCCCCTTTTAAGGGCTATCGCCATGTTCTCTTCAATGGAAAGCGACTTTGCCGTCCCGCTCAGAGGATCCTGAAACACGGAACCGATGAACGACGCGCGTGCGTGATCCGGCAGCGCTGTGATGTCCTTTCCGTTTGCCATAACGTTTCCGCTGTCGGGCTGCAAAATCCCCGCTATCAGGTTAAGCATGGTGGACTTGCCCGCACCGTTGCTGCCTATCACGGCGACGAACTCACCCTTTTCTATTTTAAGGTTCAGTCCCTTTATGGCAACGTTTTCGTTCACCGTTTTGGGATTGAACACCTTTCGCACGTTCATAAGTTCTATCATTTTCCGACACCGACCTTTCTGCGCAACCCGGGAAAGGAGAGCGCAGCTATGACTATCACCGCGGTAATCATGTTCAGATCACCGGGTGAAAAACGGAAATCTCCAATCTGAAACGACAGCGCATAGGCTATCGCCAGCCTGTATATCATTGAACCGAGGATTACTCCTATGACCGCACGCAAAACGCTGCGGCTTGAAAGTATCGCCTCGCCCACTATCACAGATGCAAGCCCTGCTACAACTGTGCCGATCCCCATATTAACGTCTGCAAATCCCAGCGACTGCGCAGCGATTGCACCGCATATCCCGACAAGCCCGTTGCTTGCTGAAACTCCGATAAAGACCATCCTGTTCGTGCTTATCCCCTGTGCCCGCACCATTTTCATGTTATCCCCTGTGGCACGGAGCGCAAGCCCCATGTCCGTGTGGAAAAACCATATAAGAAAAATAGCCGTTATAGCCGCCGCAAAACCGGAAAAGATTATCGCAGCAGTCTGCGGGGCAAACCCAAGATTTTCTATTGGTGTGAATATGGTGTCATAACCCAGAAGCGGCAGGTTCGGCATCCCCATTATACGCAAAATCACGGAATATGACGCTATCATGGTGAGGATACCAGCCAGAAGGTTCAGTATTTTGAGTTTTGTGTTGAGAAACGCAGTAACAAATCCCGCACAGGCTCCCGCAAAACCGGCAGCGGCAACAGCCGCAAAAGGGTTAACACCTTTTGTTATGCAAACAGCACAAACGGCCGCACCCAGAGGGAACGAACCGTCCACCGACAGATCGGGAAAATCCAGTGCCCGGAATGTAAGAAAAACACCGAGAGCCATGAGGCTGAACATAAGTCCGTGCTCGATGGCTCCCAAAAATGCGTAAGCCGTCATTATTTTATAACTTTATCAGCGTTTTTGAGCATAACGGCGGGAACTTTAAATCCTATCATTGCCGCCGTCTTCGCGTTTATCACAAGCTGAAGATCCTTCTGAAACTCAACGGGGGTTTCGGAGGGTTTTGCGCCTTTCAGCACTCTGCAAACCATGGCGCCCGTCTGGAGACCGTGTTTGTAATAATCGAATCCTCTGGCAGCCAGAGCACCCCTTTTAACGGAATCCGTGTCAGACATGAAAACGGGAATTTTATTGGCGTTCGCAACTTTCAGCACCGACTCCAGAGCGGAAACGACTGTGTTGTCAGTGGTTATGAAAATAGCATCCACCTGCCCCATAAGCCCGTTGGTTGCGGCGGCAACGTCCGCAGAACTTGCTATTGCGCGCTCAACCAGCTTAACCTTGCGCAGCGCGGCTGCCTTTTTCGTCAGTTCCAGCTGCGAACGGCTGTTCTGCTCGCCAGCGTTATAGATTATACCCACCGCTTTAGGTTTCAGCCCCATATCAAAAATAAGCTGAAACTGTGTGTCGATGGGGAGCAGATCGCTCACTCCGGTGATGTTTCCGCCGGGTTTTCTGATATCTTTAAGCAGTTTCGCCCCCACAGGGTCTGTCACAGCGGAAAAAATAACAGGTGTTTTAGGAGAACCTTTCATATAGGCACTGGCAAGGGCAAGTGCCGTGGGAGTTGCGATGCCGACTACGAGGTCTTTTTTCGCACCGATGAACTTATCGGCAATCTGTCCGGCAGTCACCATATTCCCGTTTGCGAGCTGAACGTCGAAAACAACGTCTTTTCCGTTTTTCAGTCCGCATTTTTCCACCCCGTCAATGATACCCTTTTGAACAAGGTCAAGCGCGGGATGCGCAACTATCTGGGAAATGCCTATCTGTTTGGGACCGCCCGCCGCATATGCCGAAAAGCACGCCAGCGAAAGCAGAAAAACTATTATTCTTTTCATAAACCCACCTTATTAGAGCATATCTCATAATTGTTGACGTAATTATCTTAAAATGAGATCGCTTCGTCGTTACTCTCCTCGCGAAGACGGTTCTTTCTTCCCGTCTCTGCGAACCCGCAAGGGTGAAGCAGTTTCATTAATTGATATGCGTTATTTTTACGAAATACGCTTTGTCACAGGGAAAAGAAGATTTTAAACTCTTGACCGCAAATTTCAAGTGTTAAGTCGTCCGCAGTTTTTTTTCGTATTTTCAAAACAGCTTTTTTGTGCCAAACTAAAGCTGTATTCAACAGCTTATTTTACTATTTGTTCAAAAATACATTGGAGGTAAACATGAAAGCAGTCCTTCTTAAAGAGTTCGGACCCGCTGAGAACATGTACGTCGGCGAAGCGGAAAAACCCGCACCCGCAGCGGATCAGGTTCTCATAAAAGTTGCTGCATCATCAATCAACAGACCCGACCTTGTTCAGCGCGAGGGCAAATATCCGCCCCCCGCAGGCGATTCGGAGATACTTGGACTTGAAGTTGCTGGAATTATCGAAGAACTCGGCGCGGATGTTAAAGGCTGGAAAAAAGGTGACAGGGTTATGACTCTGGTCGGCGGCGGCGGTTATGCTGAATATGCGGTCGCATACGCATGTCACCTCATGCCCATCCCAGATTCCATGACATACGAAGAGGCTGCATGTGTTTGCGAATCATATATCACTGCGTTTTCCAACGTCTATATGATAGGCGGACTGAAAAACGGCGAATCCGCTATCTTCCACGGTGGCGGCGGCGGCGTTAACACTGCCGCGATACAGCTCACAAACGCTCTGGCTCCCGATTCAAAATACATCGTAACAGCGGCTCCTTCAAAAATGGAAGATGTGAAAAAACTCGGCGCGGCGCTTGTCATAGACTATACGACAACCCCGGATTTTTCCGAAGCCGTCAAAGAATTTACGAAGAAAAAAGGCGTTGACGTGATACTCGACCACGTCGGTGCAAAATATCTTAAACCCAACATGGACTCGCTGGGCTATGCGGGCAGACTGGTAATCATCGGCGTTATCAGCGGCATCAAGGCAGAGCTTAACCTTGCGCTGATGATGGTTAAACGCCAACAGATAATCGGCTCTGTTCTCAGAAGCCGTCCCGTACCAATGAAGGGCGAAATAGTGGCTGAGTTCACAAAGACAGCACTGCCCAAATTCGCAGACAGAAGCATAGTGCCCATCGTATCCGCCGTATTCCCCATCGAACAGGTAGTTGAGGCACACAAAATGATGGAAGCCGATGCGCATTTCGGTAAAATAGTTCTTAAAATTCAAGATTTATAAAAAATTGCTTCGTAACTTCATTCCTCGCAAAGACCCTCAGCGGTCTCTGCGAGCGAAGCGAAGCAGTCTGTTAAGAGGTTAAAAACATGGCGGAAATTAAATTTTATCAGGTAGATGCATTTTCAGGAAACGTGTTCGGCGGAAACCCTGCCGGCGTATGCCCCCTTGCGGCGGAGTTGCCGGACGAAATCATGCAGAAAATATCCGCCGAAAACAACCTCTCCGAAACAGCTTTCATTTACACCCGCGAAGGCAGACTCCACATCCGCTGGTTCACACCGGAAACAGAGGTTGATCTCTGCGGGCACGCCACTCTCGGCTCGGCACACGTCATGTTCCACCACGAAGGGTTTACAGGACAGATTCTCGAATTTCAGTCCAAAAGCGGTGCTCTGCGCGTTAAAAACAAAGGTGACATACTGGAACTGGATTTCCCCGCTTCTCAGTACGAACCTTGCGCGGAACCGGAGGGACTGGCAGATGCTCTCGGATGCAAACCAGCAGAGGTCTACGCGTCAGCAGACTATATGGCTGTATTTGAGAATGAACAGGATGTTATAAATATGAAGCCGGACTTCGCAGCTCTGAAAAAACTGTCCCTCAGAGGCGTTATTGTCACGGCAAAAGGCTCATCGTGCGATTTTGTCAGCAGATTTTTTGCTCCGAAAATCGGCATAGACGAAGACCCCGTCACAGGTTCCGCCCATTGCCTTCTCACACCCTACTGGACAGAGAGGCTGAACAAAAAACTGCTCACCGCCAGACAGGTTTCAAAGCGCGGCGGACTTCTTTTCTGTACGCTGGATTATGACAGGGTTCTGATAGCCGGAAGATGTGCCGACTACCTTAAAGGCACCATCACGCTGCCGGATTAAGTTTTTTCATCCGCGGACTTATCCTGGGAAGAACTATGACAAACACTGCGCCCTCTTCATTATTGCGCACAGATAGTTTGCCGCCCATATGTTCCTCAATAATCATCCGGGACATATAAAGCCCTATCCCCGTGCCCTTTCCTTCGGGTTTTGTAGTGAAATAAGGATCGAATATCTTATGTTTTATTGTCTCCGGTACGCCTCCGCCATTGTCTGATATGGAGATTGTCACGTTTTCATCCAAAGCTGAAACTGTTACCAGAATCTTTTTATTGCCGTGTTTGTCCGCAAGAACATCTTTTGCATTCTGCACAATGTTCATAAGCACCTGACGAAACTCCGAGGAAAAACCGCTGACCAGAGTTTCAGGCAATTCGCAGGGTGGACGCAAAAGGTTATTACAGGCTTCAAAATCCCTCTCGCGACATCTGCACGTTATTGTAAAATCTATTGAAACGTTCTTCAACTGTGCCTCTACAAGAGAAACGGTATCTATAACCGCCTTTATTACCTCGAAAGAGGTCTCCTCGCTGCGCGGGTTGAAGAAACTGCGGAAATCGTCTATGGTTTTAGACATATGCTGAATCAGCTTCATAGAGTCCATTTTAAAATTCTCCAACATCACCTCGTCCAGAGAATTATCCTTAAAGCTCTCGTAAACAAGCTGAATATATAAACCGACAGAGTTTATAGGCTGCCGCCACTGGTGGGCTATGGCGTTTATCATCTGTCCCATGTCCGCAAATTTTTTCTGCTCGAAAAAGAGTTGCTCCTGCATCATCCGTTTGGCGGTCTCTTCACGCACGCGCTGTTCCAGTTCCGCAGTGAATCTTTGCAGTTCCTTCGAACGGGAAATCAGAGCCTCTTTCGCCACCGCCTCCTGCGTTCTGTCGCTGGCGCGGATAACCACTCCCTGCACGACGTTGTCAACCTTGTGTGGAAGAAAAGCCGCATCAACGAATGTTTCTCCCCTGACAGGCAGTGTAAACCAGCCGGAAAAAGAAACAAAATGTCCCTGCTGTGCCTGTTTGAAATACGGAGCAAGAACCTCGTCCATCTGGTTCTTTTTCATCTTTTCGCCGAAAGGTCTTCCTATGATATCCTCCAGTTCGGCATCAAATATTGACAGATAGGCTTTATTTGCAGAGAGATATTTCAGATCCGCATCCAGAAACGCAACATATTCGTCCAGACTGTCGAATATGTCACCGTACAGTTCAAGCTCCTTCTTCGCCGCAACAAGCCTGTCCACCCTGCGCGTGGAAAAGATATAAAAACCCAGACCTCCGCCGACAATTATCACCAGAGCCATCAGAACTGAGGACACAACAGCCTTTGTCTTTGGCGAAATTACCTCGCTGTACTTTATCTTCGCAACCATGCCGTAACGCACACTGCCTATATCCACATGGTCGTATGCAGCCAGCACCTTTTCTCCGGTGTAATCAGTTGCAGAGGTGAGCCCGCTCCGGTCCGAAAGAGCAAGAGCGAGTATCGAATCCGAAGGCACGTTTGAAAAATCACCGGCCGAATCATTAACATTCTCCCTTCTGCTGTGGCTTAATATTGCAAATTTGCCACGGCTGAGTGACGCTATATAAAACTCACTGGAATAATTCTTATATACAGTGGGACTGAAACTTTTCCTGAGAACGTCAACCGCTCCGGAGGCAGCCGTTTCCGGATTTTCTTCATAAAGTTTTGCATAAACGGAAATAAAAATATCCTTTCGGGCACGAACTATCTCCGTAAGCCTTTGCTCATAAATGGATTTGGTGTTCACATACCAGTATCCTGTCACAACAGCCCCTGTTGCGATGGTGAGTACTGAAAGAAGAATGAAAAGCAGAACCGCCCGTTTACTGTCGTGCAAGATAAGACTCCAATTAATTAAAGATTAATAAAAAACTGATAATTGAAATTATAGCATAAAAAAAAGACATAAAACGTGATTTTTACCTGTCCGGTAAAGTTTGACTATTTATTTATCAATGCATATAAGGTATCATATAATTGGTTTATAACGTTTGTGTGTAACGGAGCATCATATATGAAGAGGTTTCTGGTAACTGTATTAACATTTTTTGCAATGTATGCTTTTGCCGATGTAACCCTGACTGAAAAGACGGACGGAGTGATTTCCGTCAGCTATTTTTCAAAAAGCAGGGTAGCCGTTCAGGAAAACGGGCAGATACTTAACATCACCGATCTGAAAACCCAGACCGTTTACGGTTTTAATCCTGAAAGCAAAACGTATTTCAAAGCGACATTTAAGGAGCTTGCCGATATGAACAAAGCGTCCATGGAGGGGGTTGACCCCGAAATGGCGAACCAGTTCAACATGGAAGCAGGAATGAAGGCGCCCGTTGTGATTAAAAAAACCGGCAAAGGTGAATATGGCGGCTACGCATGTGACAGATATGAGGTGGGACTGCAAAACCAGCCCGCCACATCACAAATATGTGTTTCACCACAGGTGCGCCAGCTTATTCTGAACGAAATAAACGGCGCGGCTCTTAAAAACTGGCTCAAAGTTATGGATTTCGAAGGAAATATAGACCCTGTCCGTACAAAACTGGACGAAATTTCAGAAAAGATAGGCTATATTATCTATGAAAGAACCGTACACAGTATCCCAGGCGTGCCCATGAGTGCCGGAGCCATGGACTCATATACCACAGTATTACAGTCGGTTTCAACAAAGCCGATAGACAACGGCAAATTTTCTATACCGGCAGGATATAAAAAGGTAAGCATCAACGACGCCATGGGCGAGGAACAATAATCTTTTTGATGAATGATACAGAAAAGCCCTCTGACCAAATAATCAGAGGGCTTTTTTTATGTGTTTTAGACTGTTGCACCCGCAGAGACTTGGCTGCGTTTCGTCTTCGCGAGGAGCACTAGCAGCGCGGCGATCTCATTTTAAGCCCTCCTTTGCCAAAGGAGGAAATAAGATGAGATTGCGTCGTCAACCTTCGGTTTCCTCGCAAAGACAAAAAGAAAAAGCCGTCTCTACCGCGGGGCAGAACCAAGCAGGTCAAGGCGAAGGGGAAAAAATATGCGCAGTATACATATAAGTATATGAACAATATTTTTTTCACGACAACGCAGACATGCGAAGCGTTATAAAAAGAAGCTACTCGTTGGACTCAGTTGTCAGGCTCGATATCGGTATAACCTTGCAAAACTCCCCGAACACACTGTTTGCATCCGCCTCATATCTTGCTTTAAACGCTTTCAGGCTATCGTTATATTCCGGGTCTATGTCCACACTGCTGAACGCATCCAGAAACGCGTCTATCTGGGTTTTCAGAAACTCGGTGTCAGCCATGGTAAGATAGTCTATCTTGCGCACACCAACGCCCAGCTGTTCCTCGGCTATACTGCCGCGGATATATGCCGCACCCGCTGTCATACCGCTGCACACATAGTAGCCTATGGGGTTTTCACGGTTGACAACGTTGAGCACCACGCCGATTCCGCCCTGTGCATATTCCATGAAATAGTCGCCCATACCCTTTTCGTGTCCGAGACCGTAAACGGCAACAGGCGGTTTTCTGTTATGGAGTTTCTGCTCGAATGCTTTCAGGAAATCGCCCCAGCTAGTATTTACTCGTCTTGCCTTGCGTTTCTGATATCGGCGGACAAGCTCGTTCAGTATCACGTTTTTATCCGCACCTACGTATTTTTCGGCATCGGTCTTTTTCCATTCTTCCGGCAGTCCGGCTTTCATCAGGAGCAGGTTACGCACGCCGCCGCTTTTTGCCACACGGAACGTACCGCTTATGGCGTATGCGGCGAAAAGGTCGCTCACATCGCCCGCGATGTTAATTTCAGAAGGGTTTGAAGTGTTCGCAACGCCTACCTGCGCATTCGCCGGAACTGTTGTGATGGTGCTGTGATTGGGGATAACATTTATTTTGACATCCCGCGTAAACGCGAATGAGTGGTTTCCCACCAGCCCGCGCACGGTTATCTCGTCGCATTTAATCCCTGTGCCGATGGTTCTCTGTCCCATCACATTGTCGAGATAAAACTTTTTGACGCCTCTGTCCGCCGCCTCTTTCATAAGGTGGTTGAGCTGCATTGATTCTATCTGGTCGAATCCTACGTCGATTTTCAGGTTTTCACCGTCAATATTTTGCAGAATTTTCTCATATTTTTCAGTATTTTCTGCGTATGATACCTCGCGGGATTTGAATATTTTTTTGGTACGTTCGCGCACATCCACATGGGCGACCTGTTTCGGAGTTTCTCCCCTGCCGAAGGTTTCGAACAGAAGAGGGTCGTTTCCGTGGTATCTGAAACGGCGCGCACCGATAACGTCCGCATGGTTGGACATTCCCAGTCCCGCTGCCATACCTTCCATATCTTCGTGGAAGCTCTTTATCATGCGCACTATGCCGTCGCTGGCTGTAGCGGGGTCTATGCGGTGTCCGTATTTTCTGGATGTGATACCCCATGCGCACTGACCTGTGTGGCAGCGCTGACAGAGGGTACAGCCGAGAACGTGGAGCGTCCGCATACCAAGACCGACGAAGTCCGCACCTGCGAGCATGGTCAGCATGGCGCCGAATGAATCCATGACGCCGCCTTCGGCGATGATGGATATCTGTTCGCGCAGACCTTCCGAACGGAGCGCGAGGTCAGCCTTGTGGGTAAGATATATTATGTTCAGACCGCGGTTTTGCAGATCCACAAGGTGCGCCGCACCTGTGGAGCCGTCGCCCGCCTTTATGGTTATGTAGTCAAAGCCCGCTTTGGCTATTGCCACGCAGATTTCAGGAAAGTTCCATGCCGTACCGTAAACATCTGCGCCTATGAGCTTTTTGTCACCAAGCAATGCACGGAGCGATTCCACGCGCATCGGAAGCTCCTCTATTGAATATTGAAGATGCTGCGGGTTGGGTGAGCTGAGGTGTCTCAGCGCCTCGACACAGCGCAGAAGCGCTATTTCATAGTCGTTTTTCTTATCCTGCAAACGACCGCCTTTGCCTTTTTTAGCATCCTGACCGTATTTCATTGATATTCCGGCAAACTTGTCCAGCTCCACCCATGGACCGAACCCGCCGGAACCGAACTGGAGTATACAGTGGCTTGCGGCAGGCATCATATCGGGATGGATGTAGCCTTCTCCTGTGAAAAAAGGTCTGCCGAGTTTAACGCACGCCATCATTCTTGCAAGAACAGCTTCATGGCTGTTGGAGCCGTATGACTGGTGAACGTCCATTATCGGCACGTCGCATTTAAACCTTGCGATGCGTTTTCCAAGTGTCATGTTGCGCATCTGCCCCGCGTATTCGTTCATATGGTCGCGGGTGGGCGAAAGTATCTCCGCCGCATCTATAAGCCAGTCGGTGTAGAGTTTCGATTTGCCTCGTCCGAGGTGTGCAGACGATATGCTCGATTTTCCGGCGGCACGGTTTAGGATGTTGTTTATCTCCTCATGCCCCGTGAGGGTCACGCCGATGTCGTGGTAATCGGGATTTTCATATACTTTGATTGCCCGCTGGGGACACATCTTCACGCATCTTTTGCAGTTGCAGCACTCATCCGGGTTTATCCAGAGAATTTTCTCGATGAGCCGAACCGTGTCCGCATCCTCTGCGCGCACACGATTTCCCTCCGCATCGTAGCAGACCTCTTCCATACTGAAAACGCCGTCCGGCGACGCGGGATTTGTAAGATTATGGGTACAGGCCTCAACACAGGTTCCGCAGTGGACACATCCTCTGCCGGGTTCCTCAACCTCGTCAGTAACCTTAACCCAGTATTTCGCCCCCTGCGCGTACACGCCGCGGGAGGTTGGTTCCGCATATTTTATCTGTCTTTTGAAGACAACGTCTCTTTTTATATCAGTCATTTTTCTTCCACCCGTAGTCCAGTTTGGAAACAGCCTTGTTCTTAACTGTGAAACCGACGATACGTCCCGCTTCGGGGTCAAACATCTTCAGTTCCTCGTGCATGAAGTACGCCGCGGAGATTACAGCTCTCTGCTCCGAACCGAGCAGGGCGATCTTGTCGTTAACTCCGACGGAGAATGAACGAAGATGGTCTCTGTCCGTAAAACCCACAAGCACGTCGTCCACAAGGGTTATGGCCGTTGCGGGACCGCTCATTTTCATACGGAACAAAAGCGGATCGTCCATGAGCCTGTTATATTGTTCCTGTTTCTCCTGCGCCATAAGACGAACCTCCTGAGGAAACCTGCGGCAGATTATCCATTCTATCTCCTCAAGACTGTAGCCGCTGCGCAGAAGATACTCCACCGAAAGGAAAATCGCCTCAGAGTCCGTGCCGACAGTGAGCATTATCTCAAGCTGTTCCAGCGCCCTTGCGTTTGCCATATCGCTTGAAAGGTGCCCGTTGTGCACTCCCGCAACCTCACCAAGAGATATTGGCTGGGGTCCCCACCAGAGTCCGCGCCCCTGACTTGTGGGCCAGCGCAGGTGGATGAGACAGGCATCGTAGAACCTGTCCTCATACTGGTGCAGGTCGTATATGTCTATTGTGTCCTGAAGCTCAAACGCCGTCAGGAAGGTTCCGTTATATTTCGAACTGGAAAAGATGCGCGCGTCGTCTATGTAAATGCGGTTGAAACGCGCAACAACGCGTTTGATATACATGCTTTCGTCTCTTATTTTCTCGCGGAACATCATCTCTTCAGGTGAGGGCGGTATGATGCTGTAGTGCATTATCACAGGCAGATCGTATTCATAGTAATACTTGCGCTGCACCATATCCTTTTTCTCAAGGATGCGCAGCCCCATCGTGATTAGCACCTGCTCCAGTTCGGCTATCTTGTCCGCGCTGCGGAACATTATATGGAAATTGAAAAAATTAGTGTCCCTGTAAAGGCTTTTAAGCGTAACACCGGCGCCCGTGCGCCCTCTGTACTGGAGGCACCTTGCGGCTTTCAGCAATGCGCTCAGTTTGAAATCACCCGCAACGGCAAGCAGACCGCAGGCACCCTTTGGCAACCCCAGCGCGCCGCCGGAAAAGTCGTTGACGCTCAAATTGCGGGAGGCTGAATATTCTTTATCTTCAATCATTTTTGCACTCCCCTTTTGTTATCTCGCAGGCAGAGATATACTGACACTTTCGGAAGTCGTCCAGACGCGAACCCTCCGGCGTAACAGTCAGCGCCGAACGGGGACAAGCCTCCACGCTCTTATAAGTGGCGCTGCTGAGATTTTCCTCTATAAACTCGTAATAGTGTTCGTCTTTAGTCGGCACCCATTCTTTGTCCAGCTTCACCAGTGAGCCATCAGAATAGAAGTAACACCAGTCACATTTGATGCATATGCCGCAGTTGAAACAGCGGGAAGCCATGAGCATTGCCATGTCGTCCTCAACCGTTTTAACAACCTCTTTGAAGTTGCCGGTCCGCTCCGCATGTGAAAGCTCTTCCTCCACAAGCCGTCCGGCAGTATCGAAATATTTCGTATTGAGTGTGTTATAAAAAGCAGTTTCGCGCTTGGGATCGCCCGGCACATTCTCTCCGAGAAATTCACGCACGGCACGCGCCGTATCCTGAGCAAGACCCACAACACGAACAACCATACCCGTGTTTTCAACGGAGCCCATCGCGGCGTCGCCTGTGATGAAAATCTTGCTGCTCTCGTCATGCTGAAGGTCAGGGCAGACCATTCTGGGAAAATCCACAGTGAAACGCTCGCCAACAAAATGCAGGTCGGGGCGGTCGCCGATGGCAAGCACTATGCGGTCGAACATCAGCTCCTCGAATGCACCGGACACGGCAAACGGTTTCGCGCGTCCACTCTCATCCACAGGACCCAGCTTCATCACCTGAACCACAAGTTTCAGCTTGTCTCCGTGCTTTTCTATACGCAGGGGCTGGCGGAGAAAGCTGTATGCCACGCCCTCTTTCATCGTGTCGTCAACCTCGCCGGAATGAGCCGTCATTTCGCCGCGGGTACGGCGATATACAACCGTAGGCTCCGCACCGAGGCGCACGCTGCATCTTGCAACGTCGATGGCGGAATAACCGCCGCCTATGACACCTATCTTTTCGCCCTTTTTGATTTTGAGCTCTTCCGCCTTACCGAAATTTATCTTCCGCAGAAACGGAATGGCTGATTCCACCCCTGTGGTCTTCTCGCCCTCTATACCCATTTCAACAGGTTTGTGCGCACCGGTCGCAACGATCACAGCGTCGTAATCGCGGGCGATATTCAGAAACCTGTTTTTGTCTATCGCCTCGCCGCACTTAACGTTTACGCCGGAAGCCTTTATGAAATCAAGCTCCTTCCCGAAAACCTCACGCGGGTAGCGGAACGCAGGGATGCCCTGTGTAAGCAGACCGCCGGCCACCGGATGTTTTTCATATACGTCGGTGCGGTAGCCATGGCGCGATAAGAAATATGCAGTTGCAAGCCCCGCGGGACCGGAGCCTATCACAGCTATTTTTTTGCCTTTGTCGCCTGCCAGCATTTTAGGAGCAAGCCCTTTTGAATAACCGTAGTCAGATACGAAACGTTCAAGCGCCTTAATGTCCACAGGCTGATCGAACTTTGTGCGGTTACAGGCGGTTTCACACGGGTGGTCGCAGAAACGTCCGCAGCCGGAGCTGAAGGGGTTCGTCTCTTTTAAAACATAAAAGGCTTCCTCAAAACGCCCCTGGGAGGCGAGGAAGAGGAATCTTGGGATGTCGTTTCTCGCATAGCAACCGTGATTGCCGAGATGGTCTCTGGCATAGCACGGGCTAACCTTGTTGTAATACAGCGGAAAAAGTCGTTTCACTATTTCCCTCCATTTAAAGCGGTCATAAGACGCAGTCTGATTGTGTCGGATGTTTCAAGTATATCTCAAAAATGAAAGATTATCATCAACAGACAGCAGCTTGATGTAAAATTTTATGAACCCTGTATTGACTTTTCCAATATGAGAAGTTTTTCTATAGCCCTGCGGATGAGACGCACCTTTTCTTCATGATTAACGTCTTTAAGTCCGGCGCTGACAGCTGACGCCGCGGCAGCAAGAGCATCCGCTGCGGATTCGGTCGGTATGTTTATGCCCTGCTGAACGTCGGGCAGTTTAAAAATACTGTACCCCATGTCCTTTGCCAGATGGTCAAGCACGGCTTCACATCGGTAGGTTACGAGAACGTGAAGAAAATTTTCCAGCGTTGCAGACTTTGTGCTGTCGTAAGCATAGTTTTTTATCTGGTTTTCAGAAATGTTAAGCTCTTTTGCCAGCTTTTCCCTGCGGATACCTTTTTTATTGATATCTTTAAACAGCTTACCGCTTATCTCACATGCATATTTTCTGAAGTCTGCCATATGACACCTTAATTAGACATAAATACTGTTTGTATATCTGTGAAATTTATAACCATAGCGTATAATTGTATTTCATACTCCAAATTGTCTATTTTGGCAATATAATTTTCGATTAGTGTATTTCTGATCAGGGGGTCTTTATGAGAATTTTCATAGTGAGCTGTGACTTCAACAACGACCTTTCCACAGAATCCGCCATCACGGGGGTACTGAACAAACACGACGGGGTGCGCTTTAAAAAAGACGCATGGATTTTACGCACAGAAAGCTCTTCGGAAGATATTTTCGAATCGGTTGCCGACCACCTGAAGCCTGAAACATGCCTGCTGATAGCGGAGGTTTCGGACAAGCCGATGTACCACCTTCCGGCGGGTATAGCTTCGTGGTTGCGCAGGATAAATTCTTTTTGAACAGTTGTCAGTAAAATGTAACTTTTCCTCTTGCGGAAAATTCAGCCGGTATTATGTTATAAGTATCAACCAACGCAGGCAAACAAGTGGGAGACGCTTATAAAGTCTCGTGTGAAAAGTACGCTTAGCACGGTTGTTAAAATAAATTAGGAGGTAAGAAGATTAATACCTCAGTTCAACAAAGCCCCCGTTAAAAACGGTCTTGATTCCAAGGCGGTGCGGGGGCTTTTTCATGTCCATTTATTCCGAAATTTCTTCCATCCATGGAGAAATTTCGCCAACGCTCTGGTCGGCAATGCCTCCCTTCGCTCACGCTCCGTACGTTCAATCAGGTAAACCTGATCTCACTCCCTCGCGGGTTTCTTCCTGAAACCTGATAAATACAGAATTTTTCTGTCCTAGAAAAATTCTGCCAACGCTCTGGTCGGCAATGCCTCCCTTCGCTCACGCTCCGTACGCTCAATCAGGTAAACCTGATTTCACTCCCTCGCGGGGTTACATATTTATTCCGAAATTTCTTCCATCCATGGAGAAATTTCGCCAACGCTCTGGTCGGCAATGCCTCCCTTCGCTCACGCTCCGTACGTTCAATCAGATAAATCTGATTTCACTCCCTCGCGGGTTTCTTCCTGAAACCTGATAAATAAAGAATTTTTCTGTTCTCAGACATTCAGATGCTTTGTTGCAAAGTGCCTCGCAAAAACGACAGCCGTCTTCGCGAGGAGCCACGCGACGACGCGATCTGAGATCTTGAGCATTATAGTTGACACATAGAATCTATGTGATGCAGATTGCTCCGCCATCAAAGGCGATTCTACCCAGCATGGGTGAAACAGTCTCTCCCTCTATCTCATATCAAGTATCTGAAAGAACCTTTCCCTGTTGCGCAGGTTAATATCTATCTTAGTGTAAACAGTATCCTTTTTCATATCGTCCGTGAGTTTTATATAATCCTTCTCAGTCGTCACAAGGTATTCTATTTCAAGGTCTTTTGCCTTTTTCATCATACTGTATCCCTCTCGGTCGAGATACCTGTGATGATCGCCGAATATCTTTTTGGCGGCGATGTTCAGACCAAGTTTTTTCAGGAACGCAAAAAACTTATAAGGTGACGCAATTCCGGCGAAAGCCAGAACTTCTTTACCTCTGAGGTCGTCCTCAATCTTTCCGTCCTCGTTGTAGAACCCTGTGAACTCTATGTCACTGAAAAACACCGGCTTATCCTGAACGTATTTCGAGGTTTTCTCAGGTATTGTGTCGTTCTCTGCGCGTGTGAACACCACTATATCAGCTCTTGATATAGCCGACGCAGGTTCACGAAGATAGCCGAAAGGGAACATCCAGCCTGTAGATACAGGACGTTTGTGGTCAAGCAGACAGATGTCTATATCTCTCTTCATCCTTTTATGCTGAAAACCGTCGTCCAATATATATATGTCCGGAGCAAACTCACGCTCGGCATATTCGAAAGATTTAACACGCTCTTTTCCTGTTATAACAATCGCTCCGGGGCAGTTCACTGCTATCATATATGGTTCGTCCGCCGCAAGCTCCGCACCGACAAGCACCTCTTCACCGTTGCTTATCACATGGGTGTCATAGCCTATTTTCCCTCTGTAGCCGCGGGAAAGCACACAGACCTTTTTGCCCTGTGCCAGAAAATGTTTCGCTATCATTATAGTGAACGGGGTTTTACCTGTGCCCCCAAGTGAGATGTTTCCTACAGATATGATTTTAGCCATTTTTCTTTTTGCCATCCTGAATTTCTTTTAGAAACAAGTATTTTAGATAAACGTATACGAACGAACTGACAGCCACCGCATATCCGGCAAAACCGTCCCGAAAACCGCCTTTCAGCAGATATTTTTTGACGAATGCAAACAACGGTTTCGAGAACAGACCAAAATAGCTGAACCGCTTTCCGTTATTATAATAGGATTGCGCGGCTATCTTAGAATATTTCACAAGCCGCTGGTAGTGGTCGAACGTATCCTTATAAGAATAGTGCAGCAGATAACCGCTGCTAAGTTTTCCGGTTCTGCCTTTAATAGTCAGAACGTCATGAGGATCGTATCCTGCCCAGACGGGTTCGGCAGAGCGTTTCACCAGACGCAGTTTCCAGTCCGGCTGCCATGAGTATTTCAGAAATCTCCCCATATAAAACGTCATGCGGTTAACAGAATAACCGTCCATATCCCCCGTGCGTACTGCGTTTTCAATATCGCCACGCATATTTTCGTCCACAACCTCGTCACAGTCCAGACAGAGGATCCAGGGCATAGTACACTTTTCAAGGGCGGAATTCTTCTGTGCTATGTGCCCCTTCCAGTCTTCGTCGTACACCTTTGCGCCTAGTCCGCGGGCTATCTCAGCGGTACGGTCTGCCGAGTGCGAATCCACTATTACGACCTCCGAAACAAACGGAAGCACAGCTTTCAAAGTTCTTTCTATATTCGCCTCCTCGTTAAAGGAGATGAGCGCCGCCGAAACGGGCAGTTTTTCGTCTTTCATATGTCCTCTCGTCGGGTGGATTATATCAACATAGGAGCCGAATATACAAGAATTTGTTTATTGATGTAATTTTCATTAAAAATGTTTAAATTTCACTTTCTAAATTTACAAAACTGTGGTTTACTCTTGCTAAAGACATAGCCAAATATTATAACGTTTTTCTACTTTATTCGCGAACAAGGCAAAAAGGAGCGCTTCTATGGGATATAAGCCGGATGTAAAACCTGTTCAGTCAGTTTATCACGCATTACAGCTGTTCGAGGTTTTCCGCAATGCTGAAAATAAAGACGAATTCGGTGTCACCGAGTTAAGCAAATCGCTGGGACTGCACAAAAACAATGTGTTCCGTCTGCTTGCGACTCTCGCGTCCAGAGGATATATCGAACAAAATCTCAATACAGAAAATTACCGTCTCGGAATAGGCATATTTAATCTCGGACAGAAGTTTGTGAACAAACTCGGAATTTTAAAACTCGCACGTCCGTTTATGGAAAAAATAGTTTCAGATGTTAACGAATCTGTTTACATCGGCATCCTGCGCGAAGGAAATGTCATATATCTGGATATTGCGGAAACAAGTCTGCCCGTACGGGTGGTCTCCCGCGTGGGCAAAGATGTTCCCGCCTATTGCACGGCAATCGGAAAAGTCCAGCTCGCATTCTCTTCCGAAGAGGAGATAAACAAGATTTATATGGGCGCAAGGCTCAAAAGATACACAGACAATACCATCACATCTCTTCCGGTTCTTAAAAAAGAACTGAAAAAGGTTGCTGTAGATAACTACGCCTTCGACAACGAAGAATTCGAACCCCGCGTCCGCTGCATAGCGGTTCCGGTTAAAGACTATCTGGGCGTTCCCGTGGCGGCGCTGTCCGTTACAGGTCCGGCGTGCAGAATGACTGATCAGCGCATGGAAAAAGAAATTCTCCCCATCGCACGCAAATATGCGCGGGAAATTTCAAAACGACTCGGCTATCACGAACTTTAAGATACAAGGCTTCCGAAAGGGAGCCTTTTTTTATCACCCCGTCCCTCCCTCCTGATACAATCTGTTACAATTACAAACAAATTTGAACACACTTACGGGTCCTGACCATCTATATTAATGTAAAGAAAAACCTGAGGGGCTGACCTGTATGCCGAGATTTAACTCACTCTTCACAAAAATGGCACTGCTTACGGCTTTTGCCGCCCTGATGCTTAATTTTGCGTTTTTCGGCGCATTTCACTATTACTCCATGACCACTGACACCAGAATGCGCTCTAACTTCACGGATTACGCAAAATATCTCGTAAAAGACATCGGAAATCCTCCTCAAAAAGCTAATGCACAAGCTCTGGCAAACCGCACAGAGATTTACGCAGAGTATGAATCGGCAGAAGGATCATGGACTGCGGGCATCCCTTTAAATAATTTCCAAAGTAAAAAACTCGTTAACTTTTACGATAAAGACGGTTTATCCATAGCATCCGCTCACGGATACACCAGAATAATCAGCGAAACCGACAGAGGAACTCTGACCCTTCAGATGTCGCCGAAAAATGGGGAAACGAGCGGTCTTCGGACGCTTCTGTTCGTTCTCTGCGGAATGGTTATCGTTATGCTGTTCGGTCTGCTGTTCTTTATAAGAAACATGCTGTCTCCAGTAAAAAAAATGTATGCCGCCATAGAAGAGGTAAAAAAAGGCAACTACGGCTGCAAGATTACACACAGAGGAAATGACGAACTGGCACAGCTCTGCCGTATGTTCAACGGGCTGACGGCAGAGATTGAGCGGGCGATGCGCTCACGCGAACAGCTTCTTGCGGATGTCAGCCACGAGCTGCGGACACCGCTCACGAGTATGCGGCTGGCAGCGGATATGGTTAACGACACGGAACTGAAGCAGTCGCTGATTGAAGACATCATGAGCATGGAAACTCTCACGGGAAAGGTTCTCGAATCGGCAAGGCTGGGTTTCGACGATAAAGTTATCGAAATGAACTCGGTTGACTTTACCTCTCTGGCAAAAAAAGCTGCCGGCAGATTCACATCGATGGGAGGAAATGTTGAGGTGGATATCAGAGAGAGAATCACGCTGTGCGCAAACGGGCTTATGATGGAGAGCCTTCTGAACAACCTGCTTGAAAACGCGGTTAAGTATTCGGTAAATTCGGAAGAACCGGTGCTTCTGAAATTGTCCGCAGATGCAGACGGACTCACAGTATCCGTCAGGGACAAGGGGCAGGGTATCCCCGCAAAGGACCTTCCCTTCGTGTTCGAACCATTTTACAGATCGGACACTGCAAGAACCCGCAACACGGGATACGGACTGGGTCTCAGCCTGTGCAAAAGGATTGTTGACCTGCACGGCGGCACTATCACTGTTAAAAGCGAAGAGAGTCTCGGAACAGAAGTCGTTTTCACTCTGCCATCCGAACTTATAAACTGTTGATTTACGGAGGATAAAATGGAAACAGGGAAACAAAGAACAAAAGAAGATGTTGTGGATGCGTTCAATCTTATGTGGGGAACCTTTCCCTCACCTGTCATGCTGATCACTTACAAACACGAAATAGTTGCAGTGAACAAGATGTGCGCGTCTCTCGGCGTTAGCACCGGAATTAAATGCTCGTCATTGAACGGAGGAAACCACAAACTTTGCCGCGCCGCAGAAGCCAGAAAAACAGGGAAAGCCGTCAGAAAGGTATGCTATCTCTCCGATACAGAGATTGTCAGCGACGGCTACTGGATTCCTATCGAAGGTGAATATATGGTGCATTTCGGAAACGACATAACAGAATATGCCGATGTCGAAAAATGCAGACAGCTCGGATAGACACATGAAAAGGACGAAAATCGTTGTATTCTGTTTTACAGCGGCTATATTTATTGCCGTGGTTGTTTTTACGCTTATTGGTGAAATATGCAGAACAGGATACTGATAGTCGACGACGACATCAAACTCTGCCGTATGCTTTCAAGGTATTTGGCAGAGTTTTCTTACACTGTTGACAGCCTTAACGACCCCACAGAGGCGGAGGGCTACCTTCTGACGTCTTCGGTCTCCATAATCATTCTGGACGTTATGATGCCGAAGATGAACGGTTTTGAACTGTGCAAGAAGATTCGCAGGACGTATGATACTCCCGTAATTATTCTCTCCGCCAGAGGCGGTGTCGAAGACAGGATTGCGGGACTTGAGGCAGGTGCGGACGACTATCTTCCGAAACCTTTTGAGCCGAGAGAACTTGCCGCAAGAATCTCTTCAATACTGAAAAGAGCCGAAATCAAACCTGTTGTTCAGACGGAATCACCACAGCTGAATCACGGAAGGCTGACAATTGACACAAACACGCACAGAGCGTTTCTTGACGGAAAGGAACTGGAACTGACACGAGCAGAATTCGTTATCCTAAGCATCCTGCTCCGCAATCCCTACAGAGTGCTGGACAGAGACAGGATATTCAACGAACTCAAAGGGCTGGATTGCGACGTGTTTAACCGTACGGTGGATGTGACAGTAAGCAGATTGAGAACGAAACTGGGAGACGATCCTAAGTTCCCGCTTTTTATAAAAACAGTCTGGGGCGAAGGATACATGTTCGTCGGCGAAAAATAAGGCTGAAAACGGCTTGACCTTATAATCAACTTACTTTACTTTCTAAATATGTCATATGTCGCACTTGCACGCAAACTAAGACCGCAAAATTTTGATCAGCTTTCGGGACAGGGGTTCGTAGTAACCACCCTGAAAAATTCCATTGAGATGGGGCGTATTGTCCACGCATATCTCTTCACCGGTCCACGCGGCGTGGGTAAAACCAGTGCGGCAAGGATTCTTGCAAAAGCTGTAAACTGTCTCGATCCGGACGGTTGCAACCCATGTAACAAGTGTGAGAACTGCCTTGAGATAACAAGCGGCACATCCATGGACGTTGCGGAGATAGACGGCGCCTCAAACCGCGGTATAGACGAAATACGCGACCTGCGCGAAGCTGTCCGCTTTCTCCCGATGAAGTGCAAATATAAAGTATATATAATAGACGAAGTGCACATGTTAACCGAACACGCGTTCAACGCACTTCTTAAAACCCTTGAGGAGCCGCCGGAATATGTCATCTTCATTCTGGCGACAACCGACCCGCACCGCATACCTGCAACGATAATCTCCCGCTGCCAGAAATACGACTTTAACAAAATACCCTACGACATCATGTACAAAAGTCTTGCAAACGCCCTGGACACCGAAGGAATAACATACGAGCCGGACGCCCTCAGCCTTGTCGTGCGCAACTCCGACGGCTGTATGCGCGATTCCCTCTCTCTTCTCGACCAGATAATAGCCTTCACGGGAGGCTGTCTGGACGAACAGAACACGTCTTTCCTTCTCGGTTATTCCGACAAAAGCATCCTTAACAGACTTTTCGAAGCTGTCATAAAAGAGAATACTCAGGATATTCCTCAGATATGCTCGGAGCTTACGGCAAAAGGCATAAACTACACCTTCGCCGCGGAAACACTCATAGAGCATACCCGCAACCTGATGATGCGCATAATCACAAAAAAAGAGAACAGTGAGCTTACTTCCAAAGAGAATGAATTTTACGGGATTCTGGCACAGACAACCAGCGAACAGAGGCTTTTCGCACTGTTTCAGGTTTTCCAGAAGCTCCTGAACGATATAAAGTTTTTCAGCTTCAGCCAATACGTTTTCGAGTTTGGAATGTACAAGGCGGCAAGTATCTCAGCTCTTATCCCCACGTCCGGCATGGCTCCTTCGGTGCCTCTCGGAAACGCCGCTGCCTCGCCATCCGCCCCGCATACGGCGGCACCTCAACCCATGGTGCAGAAACCACAGGCGGAAACTTCCACACAGCCGATGCTCTCTTCCACCGACGTTCAGCTCCAGAACATAATGAAGACGCTGGACGAGAACAAGCAACCGCTCATAGCTTCCAACCTCAGCCATGGATACATAGTGCAGCAGACGGGCGGAGTGTTGACCATCGGTTTCAGTGCGGACAAAAAATTCCATTACGATTACATAGTACGCAAACAGAACATTGACATTCTCAACCAGATAGTGCCGCAGGCACACGCCGGAATTTCGGAAGTCTCCGTAGTCATGGAACAGGACTCCAAAAAAAAAAGCATAATTGAAAAAAAAGAGCACATTGAGACTATCCACGACATAAAGATTAAGAAGGAAGCCGAACAGGACAGCATCGTTAAGTTGCTGCTGAACGAGTTCGACGGAAAACTTCAGGATATCGACGTTTTGCAGCGCCCCAGCTTCGACGTTGAGGAAGACGAAACCGAAAACAGCGACGACTGAGACTCATTTCTTACAACTATCTGAATACACACTCCGCATTTTTAATGTATCATCGCCTTACTAGTATAAATTTTAAGGCTGTGTTTAATGCTCAAATTACGGTTATTACTGGCTTTTCTCTTTTCATTACCAATTTTCTCCGCCAATGCCGCTATTGAAAATATAAATTTCTCGGTTACGCCTGAACTATTGCGAAACAGCTCTGTCTATATAACACTGGCAGACGCCGGAACGCTTTTGAAACAGTGCTTTCCTCATACAACGGTTTCAGTTAACGGAGCATCCGGCAAGGTGAATATTCAGCTCAGAGAGCGGGCTGATACAAATAAATTGCTTCATAAACCTCCTTTTAAAGTTCTTACCAAGCTAAATGGCTATCATGTAACATCCGCCCCCATAGCCGAAGGGGCGGGTGTTACGATAACCATAGAAGCGGACAGTCCGCAGGGCATCGTAAACGGCATCTACGGACTTCTTCAGCACAAACTCGGTTTCAGATTTTACCACCCAAAAGAAACATACGTCCCGATATATGATCGCTGGATTCTTCCCGATCGTTTCGATTTCACCGGCGAACCTCTCTTCGCATATCAAGGCTTTCACATGCATACAATGCATCCAGTTGAGCTTACCGAGCCTCTTTTCAACCCCGACATACCCTTTGGCAAAGACGATGTAAAACAGTACATCGACTGGCTGGTGCGCAACGGTCAGAATACATTCCAGTTCTGGATACTGCGAACAGCAGACAGGCGCATATGGGTTCCCTATGCCTCCGACTACATAAACTATGCCAAAAGCCGAGGACTCAGGACGGGTGCTGTTATAAGCCTGTCCACCCTCCAGCAGAAGGCATTTCAGGCGATGGAGCTGCTGCGTCCTGAAAGTTATAACAGACAGATAGACCGTAATCTCGGCTGGCTGTTACAGGTTCCTTTTGATTATGTATGCATCGATTTCACCATGGGGGAATTCCTGCCAGATCTCGCACGTCTTCTGCCGGATAAAAAGCGCTATATACTCGACCTGACAGCTCATAAATATAAGCGCGGGGTATATGAAAACACCCATGTAATTAAAAGGGAACACTCAGATTCGCCTTCATATGCCGGCTTGCTCATACATTCAGTCATGTTCTACAGTCTCGCCGACAGGAACGCACCCGTATACGGAAACGACAACCTGCACTTCATGTACGACATGCTGCAAAAGAGTAAAAACAGCCGCGAAACATGGTACTGGCCGGAATCATCATACTGGGTAACGTTCGACACATCCGTACCGTTGTTCCTTCTGCCCTATCTTAAAAGCAGATATGACGACATGCAGCTTTTAAAAGATGACGGCATAGCCGGACACGTCACATTCACAAGCGGCTGGGAATGGGGATACTGGCTGATAGATTACAGCATAGCACGTTTTTCCTGGCGGCTTTACGACGACAGGCAGGAGCGCAAAGTATCGGAGGATATGGTTCTCACCGAGCTTTTCGGAAAAGATTCGGCAGAACTCTGGCACAAGGCGTTCCTTTTGCAGGAAAAATACCTTAAAGACAAAAACCTGATTAGCCTTATGGCGGCGAAAACCCCGTTTGAAGAGCTTCCATACCCGTTCAATCGCAGTTTCCAACCGGAAGACAGCGTTTCCGTGTTCAAAGCGGCGATACCCTTTATGGGCAGCCGTCATCGTGAAAAGATGCAGGAACAGACCGACATGCTGGATGAGTTTTACAGGCGGTTCTACGCCGTCACTCAGCAGCTTGAAAACCACCACGGCGACACAGTATTTATGAAAGATACACTGCGAACGGAGATAATAAACGCCATGTACATAACAGCTCTCAGAGCAAAACACAGACAGCTGACTCTGACAGCTGCTGCGTACAGAAACGTTTATCTCAGCGATTCATCGGAATTTTATGTCACATCCCTGCTCGGGCAGGCGAAGCATATACGCGAAAAAGCGGAGGAGATTGTACGCAGACAGGAGATGATATACCGCTATCCTTTGTCACTCATAGCAAGGCGGACCGAGACCCATACGTCATATAATTTCGGGTATCTTTACCCGGTCAGCGGTCTGTATTTCTGGCAGCGCGAGGAGGAGCAGGTCACAAAATCCCGCTTTGACGCCTTCTTTATGAACATATGGGATTTCACAAAGACACTGGGACTGGACGGTCTTTTTTAGTCCATAATTTTCATTCTTTGTTGCATTCAGAATCCGCATACTTTAACATTAATCATAAAGCACTATCGGGTTATTCATGTGTGATGCAAATAAACAAAATGATAAAAAAAGTATGACAAATCTGAAAAGCGAAAACGCGGCGCTGCGCGAGTTTATCAGACGCTCTTCACTCGGCTATCAATCAATCGATATAAACGGCATCATGCTGGATGTCAATCAGGTCTGGCTGGATACTCTCGGTTATTCACGCGAAGAGGTCATAGGGAGATGGTTCGGCGACTTCATACACGAGACCTATCTTGAAAAATTCAAAAAAGGGTTCGCCCACCTGCGGGAAAAAGGGATAATAGAAGATTTCACCTTTATCATGAAGCATAAAGCAGGGCACCCCATGGAGCTGGTTTTCAACGGCACCATAGAGCGCAGACCGGACGGAACTTTTCTCCGCAGTCACTCCGGCTTCCGCCGCAGCGAAGCAGCCATTATAAACGCTGAAAACAGAGTGTATCTCGGCATAGAGGAACGGATATTCAGCAAGACACGTCTGGAACTCATGGGAGAAATGCTCGGCGCCATAGCCCATCAGTGGAGACAACCGCTTAACGCACTTGCGCTCATCGTTCAGGATACTCAGGAAGCAACGGAGCTTGCCGGTCTTCAGTCGGAAGAGATAAAATCCAACACCGCCATGGCTATGGAACTTATAATGAAGATGTCCTCAACCATCGACAGTTTCCGCAGCTTTTTCAGCGACAGACACGAAGAGGATCTCATATCAGTCACTGCCGTGCTGACAGAGTGCATCTCGCTGGTCTTCAGCCAGCTTCAGCAGTGCGGAATAGACTTCACCTTCATCTGTGAATCCCGTAAAGACTATTTCATCATCACAAACGAAGTGAAGCTGCCCCCCTGCCAGTCTAATGATAACCTTATAAAATGCAGCGGAATAGAAATGAAACATATCTTTCTTAACGTCATTTCAAACGCGAGATACGCCATAGTAAAGGCTATCATGAGCGGATACAGGATCCGTGGAAAAATTGAATTTCATATCAAATTTTCTGAAGAAAACGTAGTAATAACCATCACAAACAACGGAGAAAACATACCGGAAGAGGCTCTCTCGCGCATTTTCGAACCCTACTTTACAACCAAAGACGAGGGGGAAGGCATCGGGCTTGGACTTTTCATCAGCAAAACAGTCATAGAAAAATATATGCGCGGCACAATAGATATTTTCAACTGCGACGGAGGAGTCACCGTTCGCATCGTTCTCCCTCTTGCCGCCTGCGCGGGTTCCAACAGTAAAACACACCTAAAGATTTTATAAAATTAATAAAATTTACAATCTTCACAGCCATTTTAAATATACTTTCCCCAACAGGACAGTTATTATCTGATTATTAACTTGTGGGGGATCTAAAATGAACATCAGAAAAAAAGTAACTCTGGCGCTTATCTTTCCGGTGATTGCGTTGTTATTTTATTCTTTTTCATCGTCTTATCGCTATTACAACGTTTACTCAGGCATGAAACAGGTGAAGACCATGGTTCATGTAAGCGCGACCGTAAGCCGCCTTGTCCACGAAATACAGAAAGAGCGGGGAATGACCTCCGGCTTTATCGCAAGCGGCGGGACAAAATTCGCAAACGAGCTTCCTGCTCAGCGACAGGAGGTTGACAGAGAAGCGGAGACTCTCAAAAAATTTATTTCAGAAAACGATATGGATACAGATATCAAAAACAGACTGACCGCTGCACTGGACAATTTTGAAAGTCGCTCAGGTCTGAGATCTAAGATAGATTCCATCTCTGTTTCCGCGGCGGAAGCTACGGTATTTTATACAGACATGAACTCACAACTTCTGTCGGTAGTGTTCAGCGCATCGGGGCTCACCAACGACGCTTCCGTTTCAAGATCTCTCGCAGCTTATGCAAACTTTCTGAGTGCAAAGGAGAAAGCAGGTATCGAACGGGCTTTCCTCACAAACGTGTTCGCAAACGGCAAATTTACGGACGGCAGTTTCGGCACTTACAGCGCCATAAAGGCGGAACAGGATACGTTTATCTCTATGTTCCTGCGCACTGCACCGGCAGCACTCACCGGAGTATATAAAGAAGCAGCATCAGACCCGTCCTTCGCAGCCACCGCAGAAATGGAGAAAAGAGCAACGGAATTTTCGGCAGCCGGAGATTTCGGAATCAGCGCCGAGGACTGGTTTAACACAGCAACAAAGCGAATAAACGCCCTTAAAACGGCGGAGGATAAAATATCCGTAGCCATTGATGCTGACGCGACCTCACTGCTGGATTCGTCTTTTTATGCGCTGACGTTTAACGGAGCCGTTGCCGCAGGCTCAATAGCCGCACTATTACTGCTTCTTTACATAATACACACAAAAATCGTCGGAAACATCACACGACTGACAGCAATCACTGCGGAACTGAACAGTGCGGATGCAGACCTTACGCACAGACTTGACATAAAGACCGGAGATGAGCTTCAGGAGTTGGCGGAGAATGTCAACACCTTCATTGCCGGAATTGCCGTTATCGTTTCCGAGGTTAAACAAACCGCGGCAGCGCTGGCATCCAGCAGTTGCGAACTGGCAGCCACAGCCGACCAGCTTTCAGGAACTCTTTCGGAACAATCAGGGCAGGTCAACGACATAGCCTCCGCCATGGAGGAGATGAACGTAACCTCAAGATCTATCAACAATCATATTGAGGAAGCGCAGAAACTCACAACAGAAGCATACGTTTCCACAAACAAGGGCAGTGTCCAGCTGAGAACAGCTGTTGAAATGGTGGATGGGATACGCCGAAGCGCGGACAAGCTGTCCTGCACCATAAACAGACTGAACGATTCATCCGGCAGAATAGGTGACATAGTTACCGCTATCTCGGACATAGCGGACCAGACAAACCTGCTGGCACTGAACGCAGCTATCGAAGCGGCAAGGGCGGGAGATGCCGGAAGAGGCTTTGCTGTTGTGGCTGATGAAGTACGAAAACTCGCTGAAAAAACTCAGACCGCAACACAGGAGATTGTTTCCATCATAAGACAGCTCGCAGACGATGCAAAATCTGCCGATACAGATATGGAAACGGCACAGAAGAACGTCGAAAACGGCGTGAAGGCGATAAAGGATACCGATGAAATTTTCGGGCAGATACAGGGGGCGGTTACCACTGTCAAGGAATCGAATGATTTTGTAGGCGTTTCTGTTGGCGAACAGGCGGATGCAATAGAAAATTCTACCGACAATACTGCACATTTTTCAAAAGGGATACAGGAAAGTGCGGCTGCCGTTGCACAGATAAGCGCAACAGTGGCGGATCTGGAACAGCGCGCTGTGGGGCTTAACTCTCTTATGGAGAGATTTAAAACAGCCTGATATACATTTTAAGATTATATCTTTTACCAATATACCTATTGATAAATTTTCTAAACGTGATTTAATTCATCATGAGGTATATTATTTTCGTTTTGATAATATTTATGTCATTTCCGGCATATGCAGCCACCTACGGCGATGCGCAGTGCACACTGCTTGAAATTATTGACGGGGATACGATTAAATGCGATATCGCAGGATATCCGGACATAATAGGGCACGGAATATCCGTGCGCTTCCGAGGAATTAACACTCCGGAAATACGCGGTAAACAGCGGGCGTTGGGGCTTATCTCAAAAAGCAAACTGGAGGCACTCATCGGCGGGCAGAAAATCATCACGCTTAAAGATATCTCTCGTGATAAATATTTCAGAATAGACGCAGACGTTTACGTTGGCGACTGGCAGATAAACAAAGACGAACTTTTGCAGCCGTAAAAAAAGCCGCCCTCTCAGGCGGCTTCGTTTTTCAGTCTTCCTGTCTGATTATCACCGAATTTCTGTGAGCGATAAGCTCTTCGGATTCCGCAAGCACGCGTATGTCGTCCATGTCCGCCATAAGCTGCTCTTTGGAATAATATATTATACTGGTCTTCTTCTGAAAATCGTATGTTCCCAGCGGGCTGAAAAATTTTGCAGTGCCGCCTGTAGGCAGAACGTGGTTGGGACCTGCAAAATAGTCTCCCACAGGTTCTGGAGTGTTCTGTCCGAGGAATATCGCCCCCGCATTTCGTATCTTCAGCATAAACTCCATCGGGTGTGCCACGCAAAGTTCAAGGTGCTCAACGGCTATCTCATTGACGATATCCGCTGCCTCTTCAAGGTCGTCCGTAACGATTATCGCACCGAAACGCTCAAGAGACTTCGAGGCAATCTCCTTTTTCGGAAGCTCCGCCAGCTGGGCGTAAACGCTGTTTTCTATCTCTTTCGCAAGCTCCATGCTGTCCGTAACAACGATGGCGCTGGCAAGCTCGTCGTGTTCCGCCTGTGAAAGCATGTCCGCAGCCACATAATCCGGATCCGCCGAACTGTCCGCAACTATAAGCACTTCGCTGGGACCCGCTATCATATCGATATCCACTCTGCCGAACACCATTTTCTTTGCAAGGGCAACGTATATATTTCCGGGACCTGTTATCTTGCAGACCCTCGGTATGCTCTCTGTTCCGTATGCAAGTGCGGCAACAGCCTGTGCACCGCCAACCTTAAAGCCTCTGTCAACTCCTGCAAGGTACGCCGCAGCGAGAACCACAGGATTCACCTGTCCGCCAGTAGCGGGAGTAACCATGATTATCTCGTCAACACCGGCAACCTTAGCAGGCAGAACGTTCATGAGAACGCTGGAAGGATAAACCGCCTTTCCGCCCGGCACATAAACGCCGACGCTTTCAAGGGCTGTCACCTTCTGTCCGAGGAAGGTTCCTTTGGATTTCTCGTACATCCATGTGGATTCGAGCTGCTTTTCGTGGAACTCAACAACGTTCTTTTTCGCGTTTTCAAGGGCGGTTTTCAGCCGTTCAGGAAGCGCATCCCACGCCGCCTTCATCTCTTCCCTTGAAATCTCTATTCCGTGTTTCTTAATGTCGTATCTGTCAAATTTAAGCGAATATTCTGCAAGAGCCTCGTCGCCGTTTTTGCGTACGTTATCGATTATATCAAGAACGGTGCGGAGGTATTCACCCTCCATTATGCCGCCCCTGTCCAGAATTTCCTGTAATTTTTTGCTGTCTTTCCTGATGATCATCTATACACCTGTAAAAAATCCCTTTCCGTTCTTTTTGCTGTAATACAGCCTGCCGTCGGCGATGCGCACAACATCCTCCGGCGTGTCGTCCGTGTTTATATCTCCGGGCACTGCAACCACGCCGCCTGAAAGACTTGCGAAGTCAAACCCGTATGCGTTGAAAACTTTTTTGCCGATATCCTGCAACCTCTCAACCAGCGTGAACACGTCCGAGGTTTCATGATGCGGCAGTATAAGGAAAAATTCGTCTCCGCCAAACCTGCCCAGAACGTCGCTGGTGCGCAGCCCCGCCTTTATCTCGTCCGCAATCTCCCTTATGACGTTATCGCCAGTAAGGTGCCCGCAGGTATCGTTTATCTGCTTGAAGTTGTCAATATCCAGCAGCACGAAGTAAAAGCCCGTGCCGTACCGTTTGTATTCCGCCATAAGTTTTTCCAGAAACTCTGCCATGGCGAGCTTGTTATAAGTTCCAGTCATAAAATCCGTGCGTGTCTGGCGGAATATCAGCTCTGTGTTATACATTTTTTGCAAGGATACGGATGCGACAGCGGAAAGGTCTTTCATGAAATCGGTGGATACGTCGCCGCCGTATTTGTCCTTTTCCCTGCTGTAAAGGTTGATGCTCCCGATAATATTGTCCCCGTGGAACAAAGGCGCAATAAGATATGACTCCATATCCTCGTAAACGTCAAACTCGCTGACAAGGTTCAGCTTTGAATCTCCTGTGTACGGGCGGCGCTCAAGAAAAAAAGTCCTGAACACTCCCGAAGGCATGAAATATATCCTGTGATCAAGGTTGTTGCTTTCGCGGTCAAAATCCATCACGTCGGCATTTATAAACATTACGGCGCGGTCAACATCAAATATATCCTCGATGTAATGAAGAGGCTTATCAATCATCTCCCTGAGACTCTCCGCCAGCAGAAACGAAAATTCGACGGTGCGAAACCCTTCATGTTTCACCTGATTTCGCTTGACCAGCTCAACCAGCCTGTTCATTTCCTCTTTCAGCTCGGCATTCTCACGGATAATATTGTTCAGCTTGTTCATTATTTCAACTCTCCAAGGTTATTTCCCACAGCACCATTAACCACCAGAGGAACTTCGAGGGCTACGACGCTCTCCATAATCTTCTGCATAATCGGCGCAAACTCTTCTGTTGCTTCTGTTTTCACTTCAAACACAAGTTCATCGTGCACCTGCAACACCATGCGGGCATCGTATTTATTATCGGCTATAACCCGCCCGCACTCAACCATCGCCAGCTTAATTATATCCGCCGCAGAACCCTGCATCGGCACGTTAACGGCTATGCGCTCACCCCGCATGGCTATGGTCTTGTTCCGGCTGTTTATCTCTTTAATGTATCTTCTGCGCCCCAGAATGGTCTCCGCATATCCTTTGGTGCGGGTTTCCTGCACAGTTTTATCTATGAAAGTGCGTACGGAAGGATATGCCGCAAAATACCTTTCGATAAAGGTTTTCGCCTCTTTCTGAGGAATCCCCGTATCTCTGGAAAGCCCGAAAGCCGACAGCCCGTACAGTATGCCGAAGTTAACGGCTTTCGCCATTCTTCGCATGTGGCTTGTCACCTGTTCCGGCGCAACGTGAAAAATTCCGGCTGCTGTTTTGGTGTGGATGTCTTCGTTATTCCTATAGGCTTCCCTCAGGTTTGCGTCACCTGTCAGGTGTGCGAGGATGCGCAGCTCTATCTGGGAATAGTCGAACGAAACGAATTTATAGCCCTCCGCAGGCACGAATGCGCTGCGCAGAAGGACTCCGTAGTCCCCTTTCATTGGGATGTTCTGCATGTTCGGATTAACGGACGAGAGTCTGCCTGTGGCGGTCCCCGTCTGTTTGAAGGAAGTGTGTATTCTGCCGTCGGCGTCCGCGTAGTCGCAAAGGGGCAGCGCATAAGTTGACAACAGCTTCGTAAGTTCCCTGTATTTAAGGATATTTTCCAGCTCGGACGCGTATATCGGGTTAAGAGATATCAGCGCCTTAATAGCCTCTTCATCAGTGGAGTTACCGGTTTTGGTTTTTTTCGGAGGCAGAAGAGAAAGCTCTTCGAACAGAAACGACTGTAACTGTTTAGGTGAATTGAGATTTATGTCATGCCCCACAAAGTTCTTTATGGTATCGCTGACAGCGCCCACTTCGTCGCGCAGTCTGTCCGCAACCTTTTCCATAGCGCTTCTGTCCAGCGCTATACCCGCCCTCTCCATGTCCGCAAGGACGTATGCACATGGAAGCTCCATGTCGAAATATATCTTTTCGAGCTTATTGTCTGAAAGAGCCTGAACCTCCGCCTCTGCGGATGCCAGAAGCCGCGCGATAAAAGCCGGAAGCTCCTCCGTCTTCGCCCGTTCCAGACCGCCTGTGTCTGCGTCGTTCAGCCAGCTCACAAGCATCAGGTCGTAAATCTTTTCAGACCTGAACCCGGTCAGCTTATATATGTGCTTTATGTCATAGAAATATTTTATATTTTCGAGTGGCTGTCCGGCATATTCGTAGAAACAGCCGCCGCCAGCCGCATACATCTTTCCACCCTCAAAGAGCACCAGTTCAACGTTCGCAGGGGAACACTCTTTAAGCTCTATCGTCTGCACCTGAGGCACATCTTCCGTTTCCGTCTTCTGTGAGTTCAGTTTGTCCAGTACGCTCTTCAGTTCATACTCCTGAAGTTTTTCCATCAGAAGCGCCCTGTCCTCACGGTTTTCCGGTTCAGGGTCTTTGTCCAGAATATCAAGCTCCACCAGCTTACGGCTCAGATAAGCCTGCTCTCTGTTGTTCTCAAGGTTTTCCTTTACCTTGCCCTTAATGCTGTCCAGATTGGCATAGATGCCGTCCAGACTGCCGAACTCGTCCAGCAGTTTTGCGGCTGTTACAACGCCAACCTTGGGCACTCCGGGGATATTATCAGACGTATCACCGGTGAGCGCCAGCAAATCGCCCATCTTTTCCGGCAGCACCTTATATTTCTCAAGTACAAGCTCTTTGCCTGAAAACTCGTTTGTCTGTGAATCGTATATTTTTACCCTGTCGTCTACTATCTGAAAAATGTCCTTGTCGCGGGTGAGCACTCCAACTTCGCCGTCTGCGTGCGCGGCGAGGGTCGCCATAATGTCGTCACCCTCATAACCCTCTATTCGGTAATAAGCTATGCCGGTGAGCGGAATAAGCTCATCCAGTATCTGAAACTGAACGTTCAGGTCTTCCGGCGTGGCATCCCGCGTCGCCTTATATTCGGGGTGTTGTTCGTGGCGGCGGTTTTTGCTTTTATGGTCAAAAACAATCGCAACGTTTTCCTTCCCGAATCTGTTCGAAAGGGTCAGAAGCACGTTCATGACTCCGTGAACAACTCCGGTCGGAATCCCTTTGGAGTTTGTAAGCGGCGGGGATTTGTGAAACGTCCGGAACGCTATATAGCTGCCGTCTATGATTATCTTCATATACTTTCACTCTTGAGAGGTCTTTTCATCAGATCCGTCACCGAATCCAGCGGTTTTTTATTGTTATAAAGTATTTCGTATACCTCGTTGATTATCGGAGTGTCCACGCCGAGGCGCTTCGCGAGTAGATATGCCGCTTTTGTGGTGTATACACCTTCGGCAACGTTATTTGTTGACGCTGTAACTTCGTCCAGTGTCATTCCTGAGGCTATTTTAAGCCCTGCCTGCCTGTTTCTGGAAAGATCTCCCGTACATGTGAGCACAAGGTCCCCCATGCCCGAAAGTCCCATAAAGGTCTCAGGCTTGCCGCCGAGCGCCATACCCAGCCGTGCCATCTCTGTCAGCCCGCGGGTGATAAGCCCGGCTCTGGCATTGTGACCGAACCCAAGTCCGTCGGAGATCCCCGTTGCAATAGCCATTACGTTCTTTATGGCTCCCCCCACCTCAACGCCTATCATGTCGCTGGAGTAGTAGCAGCGGAAATAGCTTGTGGACAGCAGATTCTGCCACCATTTCGCATCCTCTTCATCTTTTGCGGCGATGCTCACCGCAGTGGGCATCTTCTGTGCCACCTCTTTTGCGAACGAAGGACCGGAAATCACAGCGAAACTACCTTCAAACTCACGCTCAAGAACGTGTATCATGAGGTCTCCCGTATCTATCTCTATACCTTTGGTGGCAATGAGTATCCTTCTGCCTTTAAGAGCTTTCGCATACTGCTTCGCTGTTCTGCCGGAAAACTGAGTTGGAACCGTCCAGATTATCCGGTCAGTCTCAATACTTCCGATTTCAGAGAAGGGTTTTGCAACTATGTTCTCAGGCAGCTGTATCCCTTTCATGAAAACAGAGTTCTCATGGCTATTGTTTATGCTTTTCACGACCTCATCTTCAAGCGCGTAAACTACTACCTCTTTTGAAGAATGTGCAGCAAGAGCAGCCAGAGCCGAGCCCCAGTTACCTCCGCCGATTACAGCCGTTTTTCCTTGCATAGAACCCCCCGCGGTGATATATTCCATTGTATTCCAGTAAAAATTGTAGGTGCTTTTATGCTTAAAATCAATCAATATGACATAGAATTGCTCAAAAACGTCAACGAACAGCGAGCATGGGAGATTTTCCCAATCTTTCTTGAGCATAACCCCGACCTCTGCACCTGCTCAAGCTGCATACTGGACACAATGGCGATAACCCTTAACACCCTGCCTCCATGTTATCAGACAAACGAGCACAACGTGAACGCCGCACGCAACAAGGTTTCAGATGAAGAGATTTACAGAAAGATGAAAGAAGCGTCGCTCGTTGTTAAAAAGCGCCCCAGACATAACAGATAGAAAGTTTAACGGGATAGATACAAAATCATATAAATACGAGACTGCTTCGTCACTCCATTCCTCGCAGAGACTTTTCTTTTCGTCTTCGAGATGAGTACACTCTATTGTTTCTCGAAATAGTAATAGATGTCCTGACCGATTATCCTTTTCAGCATAACAGCCTTAACCGAACGGTTTACGGGTTTTGCGAACTCATATATGACTTTGCCGTCGGCGGATTTAACAGCACCCTCTTTAAGCATAAACACATAATCGCACGATGCCGGATTGACAGCCGGAACAGACTCCACACCGTCCGCCGTGAAATATTTTATTTTGAGGTCAAGGTCAAGAAAATAACCCCTGCCGTCTTTGACACATACCTGATTCTGTGCCGGAGATCCCAGAAGAACGGATTGTCTGTATACCTTCGCGGAATCGACGAACGACAGAACACCCTCTTTTTTCAGAAACAGCATATCTTCGGAATAGAGACCGGAATCGCCCTCTGATGCCGCTTTTTCAGCAGTATCGATATCGGTTATGTATCCGTCGCAGTATATCTTCCCGCTTCGTTTCAGAAAGAAACAGCCGTCCTTGCCCTGCGCCTCTCCTACCTGCTTTATAGTTCCGTTTGCAATATCCGCCTGCAGCATCAGCAGCTTATTCTCTTTTGTGTAAATGTATATATCGTTGCCGACGTATTTGATATCTTTAATGTTATAATTTCCGGGAGAAAGAGCGTTGAATCTTCCGTCGCGCATGTTCATCAGCGCCAGCTTGCCTGTATCGGTTGCGAAAAGCATATGGGTCGTGCCCAAAGCTCCGTAGACCACAGCGCCGACGAAATCGCCCTGATTGTATATGTTTGTCTGCAGTCTGTCTGAAAATACATAATGTTTCGGTGTGAACTCCAGCAGTCCCGCCTGATTGAGAAAATAGCCTTTGCCCTCTCCTCTGAACTCACGCACTATGCCGCACTGCTGCAGGTCGGCTATTGCGGATTCCTTTTCGCCCGAAAGCAGAGCCAGCCCGCCGCTCAGCTGCACCGAATTAAAATTTCCGCTGAAATTTATCTGGACGCATTTCGCAAAATTCGTCTCAAGCCTGTCTTTTTTCAGAATGACAAGAATACCGTTTTCATAATCGAAATCCACGGCATCCTGCGCTATGGTGAGCACGGTTGGTTCTTTGGAATATTTATACACGGACGCAAGCGCAATGTCCGATTCGGGCATGGCAAGCTCAAAGGCTGCGGGTTCGTCCGGTTTGGTGATACCGTTGCGGATTGACATTGAAAGAAGACTCTGCTGCTCTGATTCCACCGCCGGAGCAACAGGCTGCTGCAATGGCTTGTCCACTGTCGCACATGCCGCGCACAAAACCACCATCACTGCCGACGCTGAAAACCTCAGCAGCCGGAAAATAGGATGTTTTTTCCGGTTTTTGAGCGCAGGAAATACCTTGTTCGCAAGCTCAAGTTTCTCCTGCTGCGTAAGTTCCCCTGACTTAGTCTTCAAAGCCAATGAATCTAACCTCTCTCTCAAGCCTGACTCCCGTCTCTTTTTCAACAGTGTCCTGCACATGCTTTATAAGCCTGTATATTTCGTCGGCAGTGGCGTTTCCTGTGTTCAGGATAAAGTTTGCGTGTTTCTCCGCAACCTGCGCCCCGCCTATGGAAAATCCTTTCAGCCCGCACTTTTCGATGAGTGTTCCGGCATAATTGCCCTCCGGTCTCTTAAAGACAGAACCGCATGAAGGCAGATGCAGCGGCTGCTTCTCAGCCCTCTTAGCCAGAATCTCTATCCGTCTGTTCTTTATCTCTTCCGCAACGCCCTTTTTCAGCCCGAACAAAGCGCCGAGGACAATGCCTTTAAGCCCCTCCGCCCTTCTGTAGCCAAATCCGGCATCCGCGTTTGAAACTCTGTGTCCTCTGCCGTCAAAGTCCATCATGTCTACATAGACGGCAATATCTTTTATCTCTGTACTGAACGCGCCAGCATTCATCTTTACAGCACCGCCCACACAGCCGGGAATCCCCGACATTTCTTCCATGCCGCAAAGCCCGTTTTCAGCCGTCTTAGCAGCCAGCTCGTCTATGACTATGCCTGCGCCTGCATAAACCTGTGCTCCGTCAACCACGGTGTAGCCGTTAAGCCCCGTCGTGTCGATAACCATACCTTTCACGCCATTGTCACTGATAAGTACGTTGTATCCGCCGCCGAGAACCG
>DKFP01000009.1:0-27846 GCA_002452405.1 Deferribacteraceae bacterium UBA6793
TTACGAGATATGACTTCATAGTTGCAGGACAGCTTCCTCCCATGAGGGGCGGATTCTATGGCGCCGGAGTTGTAACTGACTTTGTCGGTATGAACTTCTACAGCCCTTCCGCAATGGAATGGCTTGTGTATCTGTTCGGATTCGGAGTGTTCTTTCTGCTGTATTTCTCAGCGGAGAAGTTCTTTAATCTGGAAACCAAACATCACTGAGATAAGATAAGAGACCGCCGCGTCAAAACACGGCGGTCTCAATTTTATTAATTAAGTTCCAGCACATCGCCGTCTTTAAGGGGGCGACCGTCCGAAAGGTCGGTTGTAAACTCCAGCCCGCCCTTAATAATGGACTTGATAGTCCCTGTCTTTATCTTAACACCCTTGAAGATACCGTAATCCGCTTCGATTCCGCTGACAGGTCTGAAAACCGTATTAGTGCGCACAAGGTAAGAGTTCTTAGCGTCTATGAAAACACCTATCTCAACCTGCCGTGCATCGTCTGACAACCGCACCCACTCAACGGAACCTGTCTGCACCTGTTTATAATAAACAGGCGACCCCTCTTCCAGCGAATGTCTGGTGTCCGCTCTCAGTACGATATGCAGCCCGTTCATGGCAGAGTATCTGTCTGACAGGGAAAATTCGGTTCTGGGCTGTCCGCTGCCTTTAGACATTGCCAGTTTCGCGCCGAACAGCACCGCATCTGGGTTTTTAACGCCGTCGGCGGATACCTTCGCATCCTCAATCCAGAACACTGCGCCGTCCGCAAGATAGCTTTTATATTTTGCATAAATCAGCAGCTTCGCTTTTCCATCGTTAATTTCGTCAACGTATCCGACTTTAACGCCGTTGCAAACGACATCCGCACCGTCTTTCAGCACAGCGCCGCCAAGCATAACATATGCTGCCGCATAGTCAGGCACCTGTGCCGCATCCCTGTCCGCATACAGCTTTTTAGCAGCCAAAGCGGAACCGAAATTATCATAGTAAACAGCGCCTGTGACATAATTCATGGCGGGTTCCGTGCTGACCTTTATCCCCTGTTTTCCGGCAGAAACGGTCATAGTACCCCCACGGAAGAACCGCGTTGACGGTTTTATCGTATCAACATATTTTTTATCTATCATTACGAACACATAGGCTGAATCCGAACCGCTATCGTATCCCGCTTCGCCAATTTCTCCTGTCCTGACACCTCTGAAATACACAGGAGTACCCTCCGCAGGGGGCGCGGAATCGGCTATCATCAGACGGAGCACTTTGCCCGCCGTGAGTTTCCGCACAGCCTTTTCGGCATCTGCAAAGCTCTCGTATACAACGTATTCTTTTGAAGCCGGAACATCCGGCACTATGTCGAACGACAACCCGCCTGAAAGCAGTTCCGCTGCGGAAGGCGTCGTTACCCTCAGACCGCCCGCACCGAAACTCAAATCAGCCCTTCCGTTCTTCCAGAATATCGCCCTGCCGCTGATAACTTTTTCATATTCTGGGTATATCACCGCCGCAATCCGTACTCCATCAGTTGAAACGTCAGCAGAGGTTATCTCCCCCGCTCTCATACCTTTATAAAAAACAGGTGCGCCAGTATCCAGTCCAAAGACCGACTGGGCCGCCAGATATATCTCCCTGCTGCCCTGCGCGGTAAGCGCCGCTCTTCTGGCAAGGGTTTCACTGCCGTAAAGCCTGAAAAGTGTTCCGACAGCCAGAGGCGAATGAGAAACGTTTCCGAAAAATCCGGCGTTTATGCCACCCTGAACACTCTGCACAATGTTTCCACCTACACTCAGTCCCTGACTGCCTGCCGACACGCTGAACATATCTGGCTTCCAGAGATAAAGACCGGAAACGGCAAGTTTTTTGAACGGCGGAAAGATAACGGCTTCATATTCCGCCTGTCTGTTTTTAAGTTTTGCCGAAGAGATAAGACCTATGCGGACTCCCTGAAAATATATCCCCGCGCCCTCTTTCGCCTGTTCTCCGGCTATGCGGAATTTGAACGAATCCGGAGGAATCTGGAATATGGGAGTATCTGACAGCCTGAATATCCTTGTTTTTTCGCCGCCGCCCGCCTCAACGTTGAGAGAAACGCCAAGGAGAGACGCGGACAGATTTTTCAGACCTTCTGCGGAAACCTCCGTCTGTTCCACAACAAAACGGCTGTTTTTTGCCGCGAGGTATCCGTATCTCCTGTCCAGCTTAACCGATGCGATACACTGCTGTCTGCTGTCTATGGAAATCCCTTCCACTATACCCGCCTGAACTCCTTTGAACATTACAGGTGTCCTGCCCTCTTTCATTCCGTAACATTCAGGCATAACTATCTGAATGGACTCAGGGGAAAGCAGAGTCGCGGTGTAGTCGGTGAATATCTCATAGCTTTTAAGAGGCTGTGCCTTTTCAGTTCTTTTTGCCGAATCGAACGCCACACCGCCCTGAAAAAGGGTGTTCAGCTGGGAAAGCTCCACGGAAAGCCCTGCGGAATCCAGTTTAAGATCAAATCCGCTGATGTTCCAGAATTTCGTATCGTTGTTAATGTAGCGTCCGTAGTCCCTGTTGACAGACGCAATTATTTCGAACTCTCTCGCCTCTTCATTGTAGCGGATACTCAGAATCCGTCCCGCGCTGATGTTGTTAAAATACAAAGGCATACCGCTGTATATGCCCATATCTTTGTCGGTGTGCAGACTGACCATTACCGAATCGGCAGGAATATCCGCTGCCGCTGGTTCCGAAAGCCCGATGAAGAAATCCTCGTCTTTCAGATTTTTAAGTTCTCCAATGGTTTTAACTGGCGGTTTAACCTCTATGTAGGTGCCCGACATGATGGTTTCAAGCCCGGTAATCTGATTGATGCTCACTCTGGGTTTAACAATCCAGAACATCATCCCCTCTTTCGCTATCGATTCCGCTTTTTTGTCCAGCTTAACAACAGCGTTCACCCTGTCCATGCTGTCCGCTATTTCAAGATCCACCACCCGACCGACGGGTATCCCACGGTATTTAAGCTGTGTTTTGCCCACAACTATATCCGCTCCGGAATCGAACTGTATCCGTATCTCTTTGCCGGAATTGATATATCCGTTATAAAGCAGCCATACGGTTATCCCCAGCGCCAGAATAGGCGTAAGCCATATGAGAGGAAACTTTCTCTTATTTATTTTCAATGGTTTAGTCATAGTATCACCGTTTATCCCATATCAGTCTGGTATCAAAGCTGTTTGAAGCAAGCATCGTTATTATTACAACAGACGCAAAATAAACAATTCCCGCGCCTGCGCTTATTTTCAGAAAGTATCCCGTATTTATCAACCCCGCCATGATGCACACCACGAAGACATCCAGCATCGACCATTTGCCGATAAGTTCAACAACGGAGTAGAGCCGCGTTTTACGTCTGTTGGAAAGCCGTCTGCCTTTTTTCATTGTAAGCAGAATATAAAAAAGTGCCGAAAGTTTGAAAAGCGGCACAACAAAGCTGGCGACAAAAACCACCGCGCAGATGAAATACATCTTGTGCTGAAAGAACTGTATCACACCGCCAAGTATGGTGTTCTGTGAGCTGTCGCCCATTATCTGCACGTCCATGATTGGATACAGGTTGGCGGGAATATAGAGTATCAGCGCGGTTATGCTGAGTGCCCACGTCCGGCTGAGACTGTTTTTTGTGCGGCTGTGTATGGTGCTCCCGCAGCAGTCACACACGTCCGTATCCGCTTCGGAAGGTGTGAGATGACCGCACTCACTGCACAAAATCACGCCGCTTTCAAGGTCTGTCATGATACCTCCAGAACACTTTAGAATCGAAGTACATCTCTGATACTATGAGGAAAAAACATATTGCCGACAGCAGATAGAATCCCGCACCGAAGTAAACGTCCGCCATGTCCACAAGTTTGACCACACTCACCAGTATCCCCACAAGGAAAACGTCAACCATGTGCCAGCGGTGCAAGCTGTGGATGAAATGCGCAAGAGAACCAGAAAAAGGAAGGTTTCTGCCGCTGACCGCCTCGAAAGAGACATACGAAACAAGAAAAAGATAGAGCAGCGGAATGAGGAACGCTGTAAGGAAAACAGCCATTCCAGCAGGAAGATAGCCCTCACTGTTGAGCGCCGCGACGCTTTCAAACAGAGTGGCTGTGAGAGCATAATCGTTTATGCGTATTTTAAGAAAGGGATAAAGCATGGCGGGCGGCATAAGTATCATTGCCGACAGACTGAAAACAAGGGAATAGAGCATACTGCTTCTGCCCTTGATAACATTGGAACATCTGGGGCAGATAAGAGTATATCCCTCGCTGTCGCTGTCGATTTCAAGAATCAATCCGCAGGCTTCGCAGGCAGTCGTCACGCTTTCACCTCTGACAAGATTATACCTGCAAGTAACGCATCAATCAATTAAATATCTGTTTAAATTATAAGTGCACGGAAATTCATTTCTTTGGCAACATGTAAGATTATGATGTAAAATAATATTGGAGGTGTGCAATGATTGTTAACAGGTACCTTTTTATAACCGTATTAATGCTGTTCAGCTTTGCCTTATATGGCTGCGGCGACGGTTCATCGTCCGACACAAATCAGGACGTATATTCATCTATTCCCTCACCCGATGAACACAGCGGTGTCAGTTTCCACACAGCCGGACTGTATTCCCTTACCGGTTCTGGAAAGATAAAGGGCAGAATCGGAAAAGACGTCATTTCCGACTATTCTGAAAACATTGAATATGACAACAGTGATGCGGACTGGAGTTTCAGTCTGGATAAGCCCGCGATGGATACGCTTTTGGGCGCACAGGCTACATTAACATATGAAAACAGCATAAATACGTTCCTTGCGGATATTGCTGATCACCCCTCTGTGCTTGAAAAGCTCAATGCGGCGGTTAAAAGTTTTCCTCTTTTTTCGGATGCGCAGTCCATAGTCAAATCTGACATAAGCGGGAACGCACAGTTTAAATCCATATCTGTGGCTGACGGAGTTTACACAGGTGACGGGACGCCTAAGTCTCTTATAAGGCTGACGATTGAAATTCCGGAACTGTTCGCAGACAACAACAGCGCTGTGGTTTCAGACTGTTCGGCAGAGGTTGCGCAGGTGATGTCCGACGACAGTGCAAACACCTATACCCAGCCTGCCGATGCAAGGTGGACGTACGGACTTAATATCGTAGTAACATTTCTTATCGACGACCAGCAGTTCGCCCACACCCAAGTCGACGAAGACAGTGTGACGCAAACTGAGCAGGAACAATGGGCAAACGATTTCGGACTGCTTGTGTGGTTCCTCAACAACCTTAACAACCACTCAATCCCTTCATACGACGTTGTGTTTTCGGTCAATCCGGACGATGAGCTTACGGATTCGCTGGGCAGGATTCAGGGACAGGCGAAAACAAGCGAAAACGCAGCATGTCTTATGGCTCTTGATTCAGCCATGCCGGAACCATCTCTGGTTATACCGAACATAACCGGAACAGGATATCTGGACAATGATTATGAATATTACTCACATAAATACAGCGCGGAGCTTGACAACCTCAGCGCCGGAAACGAATTCGGCGCATCCTGCCTGCATGATGCTGACGGGAATATCATCTCTGTGGGGGATGATTCAACGTGTGCGGCGGGTAGCGGCGTATATTCGTTCACCGAGAAAGGAAAAACAAAAGATGGCGATGTCAGTCTCGGAGTTATAAGCCCCTACGAAAATCACCCGGACGGAACAGTCACCGGAAAAACAACCAAAGGTTTCTGCAACTCGTCGCCGTGGTCACATCTGCGTACGCCGAGATTCGGCAGAGGTATCCGGCTTGCCCTCACAGAATGGGCGATACACGGTCAGATTGCAGACCACTGGAACATACACTGGTATCAGAAGCCGGGTAAAGCTCTGGCACAGTCAGCCATAAGCGACGCAGCCTATCTGGTTAAAGTTGTGGCACAGGAAACTCTTGTAGGCGGTTCATGGTGGGGGTTTGCATTCACCAGCGCCGGACAGGCTTATAAATACGCATCAAAATTCAATATAAGCATAGCCGGATACAGGATCGGCGGAGATACGGACAGCAGGCTCGGAGATCTGATAGTTGCTCTGATACGCTACGGAACTTTGACGACAAGTGTTAAGGAATATGCGACTTCGATAGGGATTTCAGAAACCGTCGAAGGTGTCGCCCAAATGTTTCAGACGCAAGTAACAGGTTGGCAGGACTATTACAGCGGCTCTCATAAGGTATGCGGTTATGAGTTTAACTAGCAGATACTTTAACTGCATCGGACATACACGCGGTCGTGCACAGACCGCAGCCGGAACAGAGGTCGGAATCGGCGGAAACGTCGGTTGTGACCTCCCGGCCCTTTACAGTCTCTTTCGTCAAAGAAAAAACCGCCATTGGGCAAACCCGCGCGCATATGCCGCAGCGGGTGCATTTGTCTGTGTCTATATGAACGCTCATCAAAAGTCCCTCCTCCCTCATTCTGTTGATGAGCTTATCGCTGCCGAGATATTTAAGATCTGAAGCATAGCTTTCCGCGCCGCTTCTTTCAGAAGAAAGCACAGTCCTTTTACGGTCTTTTTCGCTTTCCGCAATGGAATAGAGTGTTTCGCCTATTGTCTGTCTGGCTTTGGTACGCATAAAGCCGAAAAACTCACGACGGGAGATACTCTCGCCTTTATTTTTAAGTCTGTCGGCTGCTGTCGGGCGATTTGATTCAAAAACGGCGCGCACAGGCAGTTCTGCAAGTTCGAATATCCTGTTTGCCGCCGCGGTCTCATTTTCAGCGACACCGCGGCAATCCTTCGAACATCTGCCGCAATCCCCCTGCCTTAAATTAATCTTTAAAGCTCCCATTGCGGCCGCTTTCACCAGTACACGTCTGTCTGCAAAGGACAGAGAGCGCAGTTGCGCAGCGTCGGCATCGTCTCTACAGGAGATTGTACACTCCCCGTCCTTTGCTATCTGTTGTCTTATTGTTGATGTAAATTTACCGGCGTCTGCCAGCTTCATCGAAAAGACCCTGTTGGGGCAGATGGCTGCACATTTTCCGCATCCGCTGCATCTGTCCCAGTTAACAAGAACCTTTCCTCCGGCGGACGTTATGCTGACGGCGTTCTCTTTGCAGACGTCCATGCACAGTGAGCAGGAGGACAGCTTATGCCTTACCCTTGAGCAGGCGGCGCTGTCTGTCACCATACATTCGTTCAGTCTGCCGACAAGTCCGTCAACAATTCCCATAACTACTCCGCAAGTTCGGTAAGAAACGCGGAATCCTCCGCAAGAAATCCTCTGAGCATGTAAGCGTATGCCGGATAAAACAAAGTGTTCAGGACTTCCGCTTCGGCAATAACCTTTCCGCAGAGTTCCGGCACCCAGCGAAGAATATGATTGTTGTAAAAGTCAAGCTGCGTTGTCATAATGGTTTCCGCAGCTTCGAATTTTTCTTCTTCAAGACAGTCGGCTATGTTTTTGCTGAGAAGACCCATGAACTGAAGCTCAAGGGATATGTGATCTTCAATGGTCTTGTCGCCGTCTATCCTTTTAAAAAAGTTGCTTAAATAGAAAACCTTAACAGCGCTCCACGAATCCTGTTTCATCAGCTTTTCCGGCGATGTATAAACTGATTCGTAAAGGGATACGGTGTTTAAGGCGAAAAGTCTTGTAAAATCTCTGCTCCTGTCAATGCGTGTCGGTTCAAGCTCCGCAGACTCATAATCTTTGGTTCCGAATACGGTTTTAAGCAGTCCGGCACCGTTGTGCATATCAGAGTTGCAGGAGGACATAGCTATCGCTTCAATGTGTTTTGCAGTCGCCTTAAAAAAAGCGTCTGTCTCCTGCGAAGGAACGTCCATAAATACTTTTGAAAATACGTTGAACGCAACGTTGCGCCCTTTGTGTATGTTTGCCAGCTCAACAACATCCATGCTTCACCTCATATGTCTGTGTCATAATCGAACTGTTCAGGTTTAACGAGGTCTATCTTCACCTCGCGGATAACCTTACTGTTCTCGTCAAATTCAGCTACGTTGTATGTAACGGCGACCTCTGTCAGCCCTTTTATCTCCGTAATGTATTTCGGGTGAAACTCAGTTTTTATTCCTGAAGTAACGTGTTCGATGCCCTTTGCGGAAAGGTACTTTTGCGCTTTAAGAGCGTTGCTGCCGTAAGCTCTTGCGGACTTTATAAAGAAGTCTCTTTCAGACATGACCTCGTGCTGCGTAAGGGTTACGCTGCTGTTCTGTATGTATATCTGGGAAGTCAGCTTGTTTTCCAGCGAGCAGAAATGCACACGCATATTCAGCTTTTTTTCCGCGGCGAATTTCAGCAGTTCAACACATTCCTCTCCGCTACCCGCAACAGGCAGTCCGCCGGCATATCCGTAATCATAAAGAACTCTGTATGGTCTCGGCTTAACTTTAAAGCCTCTGTTGGCGTATTTCTCGGAGTTTACCCACGGATAGAGGAACTCAAGTATGTTGATGGCATCGGCTCCCGCCTCGTCCAGCTCTATAAAGAGCTTTTTCATAGTTTCCAGAGTGCCGGGAATAACAGGCATCTCCACCATTACGGCAGGTATTATTCCGGACACGGAACGGATTATCTCCACAGTTTCCTGCGGATAGTGTTCCCCCTCCGCCTTAACGCTTACGCGCACTTCGTCAAGCCCGGCGTTTGCGAGCTTTGTCGCAAGCATAGGGGTAAGAAAGTCCCCGTTAGTGTAGAGACGCAGGTGTGCTTCAGGGTATTTTGCGCGGCATTTTTCAAAAAAATCGATGGATTTTTCCGGCAGCAGAAGGGGTTCCCCCCCGGTCAGCGCGATAGACGTTAAACCGAATCCCCCGTCCGCGGCCAGTACCTCTGCGAACGCATCATTTTCGTTCTCAAGGTAAAAATCATAATCTCCCTGATTCATGTTTGCACAAAAGAAACAGTCTCTGTTGCATTTAAGTGTATGGAACACGGTCATTGATGTAAGACCTGTCCGGCAATCGGCGCAGGCGGGCGAAACTTCACCGTAACGAAGGCTGTGTCCGAAGCCGGAACTTTCGACTCCGGACACGTTCTCCGCCAAATCCTTATATGTAAAACCTGTTGAGGAATGAAGCCCGTCTATGCCGATTCCCGAATCCTGAACGGCAGACATGAAATTTTCGTATATGCCGACGTAGCGCTCCGCATCGGCTCTGAAATCATCATTGACTATCATATCAAGGGAATCCCTGTTTATATCAATTATCATAAGTTCGCCTTTTGTTTTTGTGCGTTGGTCACAGCATCTATTCTGATAAAAATTAACCGTTCTTCGGTTAAATCAAGGTAAAATAACGACCCTGTTTCCATAAAATTGTGAAGAAAATGTGCGGCGGGAAGAACGCTTCCGCACCGCACATTATTAATTGTAAGATACTTAGCTTACGCTTTCGGCTTGAAGAAAATAGAGGGAACGGTATCGCCGGATTTAAGCGTGTTACCGTTCGCATCCTTGTCTGTATCGGGAAATCCCACTACAGTCCTGACTGCCGTCGGATATTTCGCCGCTATGGCTTCCGCTGTGCCGAAGTCAAGGGCACGCTGAGGACAGGACGCAACACACGAAGGAAGAAGTCCTTCCGCAAGTCTGTCCCAGCACATCGTACATTTCTGCATAGGATGCTTGACTGCCCAGCTTGCCTGTTTAACAGGTTCGCTGGTGTCGTCGCCAAACTGGGGCGCGCCGTAGGGACACGCAACAAGACATGCCCTGATATCCTGACAGAGGTCACGGTTGACTATTACTATGCCGTCCTCTTCACGTTTATAAATCGCACCCACGGGGCAGGCCGCAGTACATGCGGGGTTTGCGCAGTGGTTGCAGGACATTACGAGGTTAAAAACCTTTACGTCGGGGAAGGTGCCGACCTCTTCGTCGGAGAGTCTTCTCCATCTCGCCTGACCGGGCTTAACGTCGTTCCAGTCCTTACAGGCAACCACGCAGGCGTGGCAGCCCATGCATCTATTCTGGTCAAAGTAAAATGCCATCTGTTTTGCAGACATCTGATTCCTCCCTGTTACGCCTTAGTGATCTTCACGCGGCAGTCGTTTGCCAGCGTCATACCCTGACATATCCTTGAGGGGCGCGCGTGAGTAAGCGAATTTGCGCATCCGCCAACGTCGATGCTGCCCTCTTTGCTGTGCCATGAGCCTTGTCCGATGTAGAGAACTTTTTCGGGAACACGCTGAGTAACGACAACGGAAGCGTATATCTTGCCTCTGTCGTTCTCAATAAGCACTCTGTCGCCTGATGAAAGACCGAGCTTTGCCGCGTCAACAGGGCTTACCCATACAGGTTCATAAACTCCGTCCTCCCATGTTTTAACAGCCTTGCCATTGGCAGGTTTTCTTGTTTCGGGCAGGAAAGCGGGGTTGCCGTTCACGTCTTTTTTGTAGTTTTCGTTCAGATACGCAACGCTGTTCAGAGTTGAGTGTGAACGATACATCATGTGCCATGTGTGCAGAGTGTATTTATAGCCTGCCGTTTCTCTGCCGAGAAGATCGGGGTGGCTTCCGTCCGCATGTCTTCCCTCAACTGCGGGGATATACATGGGGATGGGGTATACGAATCTCATGGAAGTTGAACCGGCGGGACGTTTTGCGTCCATAATAACGCCAGTGTTCTCAAGAGTTCCGTAGCTGTCAAGGTTGTTGTAATGGCGTGCCTGATAGTCTTCCATCATCCACTGTGCATATGCCTCAAACTTACCGGAAGGCGTGTTCAGAGGGTTATTGGCAGGATCTTCCCTGAAAGCCTTATATTTTATGGTGATAGGCAGTGTCGGTTTCCATATACCGTTCTTTTTGAACTCTTCATAGCTGATGTCATATGTGCCCGCGGTAACTCCGGCTGCCCAGCCTGCGGCGAGTCTGTCTTCCATGGTCTTGCCGTCGGTATACTGCGCGCCGATGCCGAGTACGCTGGCGATACCTGCGCAAATATCGTATTCGGATTTCACCTCACCGGGTATTTCAAGCACACCGGGTACACTGAGCACCTCTTCGCTGAACCAGCCTGTGGATGCGCCTGGTTTCTCCATCTGCATTGTGCCGGGAAGAACGTAGTCGCACATCATAGCCGAAGCCGTCATGAAGTGTTCGCATGTAACAAGAAGTTCAGCTTTTGTTCTGTCCGCCAGTACAGACTTGGAAAGGTTAACGTCGCCGGACTGGTTTGCAAGAACGTTGCCCGCGAAGTTGAATATACATTTGATGCCGACGGGGAGAGCTTTTATCTGACCGTCGTTCCATCTTGACTGACCTGTACCGCCGTTTTCAAGGGCGTCAAGCCATGTGAAAACAGGGATGGTGTTCTTTGTGTCGTTTGCATAAAAAGCTGTGGTGGTCATCTCAGTCGCATCGTAAAGGATGGACGTGAGTGTGGAGGATACGGGGTTTGACACTCCCATTCCGTTTGCAGGACCGGATACCCAGCTCCAAGGCTGCATACCATAGCTGCATCCTGCGGCGCCGAAGTTCTTCGTAACAACGGAAAGAACTCTGAGCAGCCATACCGCCTGCTCTGATTCAGAGTGACGCTGGAAGCCGGAACCGTTCCAGATGGAGCAGTTTTTATCGAGCAGAGTGTTCGCCATTTCGCGTATCTTCGCAGCGGGAACACCTGTGATGGCAGATGCCCACTCAGGTGTTTTAGGTGTCTGACCGTCTATAGGAGCACGTTTTCCGGCAAGGGGATCGGTGAGCGTTCCGGAAGTATTGACATTATAACCTATAGTATCGGGATATATCGATGCGGCACCGTTCTCAGCGTGGGCAACGTTACCCATTACAAATGCTGAAAGAGACGCACCGTTGGGAACGACGTATGTTCCGGCTGCGACTGACGAGTGATAAGAGGTCGCGGCAGGATCGTCGAAGAAACCGTGGAGGTGAGCCTTGATGAAGGAAACGTCAAGGTTTGCCATTCTGGTTGTCAGAAGGTGGTGAAGCATACCGAGGATAAGCGCGGCGTCTGTAGTGGGCGCGATGGTGACAAGTTCATCCGCTATTGTAGCGGCTGTTTTGGACACTCTGGTGTCGATGGCGGTCATGGGGATACCCTTCTCGCGCGCCTGTGTCAGATACCATCCTGACTGCGTACCCCATATAGCCTCAAGACCGTTGTAAGACCACAGAAAAACGTGTTCTGCATTCACAACGTCGCCTCTGCTGTTTCCTTCGGGGATGTATCCCGCACCTTCTGTAAAGGTTGCAACGTGGTCAAGAGCAGGCCATGAATAGTCATCTCTGTATGGCAGTGAACCGCCAAGCATGTTGAAAAGCCTGTTTACGGCGGCACCCGACCAGCCGGTTGAGTCCGCTGATGCATAGATACAGTGCAGAGACCTTGCTCCATAGGTGTCTATGACGCTTTTCAGCTTTGTTCCTATTTCATTGAAAGCCTGTTCCCATGAAATTCTCACAAAACCGTTAACATCGCCTCTGTTACCTGTCTGTTTCAGAGGGTAAAGCAGACGGTCGTTGCGGTAGAACCACTGTTTTCTTGAGCGGCATCTTACGCATGAACGCCTCTGAGGGTCATTGGCAGTTGTGCCGAGCGCGTTTTTATCGGTACCTTCATCGGTAACAATCCTTTTAACCACGCCGTCTTTCACATAATATTTGCTGGCGCAACGTCCGCCGCAGTTGTGGGGTGTTGAACCATTAATGATTGTGGCGTCTATTATTTTAGGCACCTCGACGGTCTCGTCCTCTTCCATATAGGTCTTGCCGCCGCCTCCGCCGCCGCAACCGTAAAGTGCCGCAGTGGCTCCTGCCACGCTCGCCCCTTTAAGGAAGGTACGACGGGTCACGTTCGCTTTATCTAAAAGTTTTTCTTTGATACTCATTTTTCTGCTCCTATTTGCTGTACTGGTTAGGTGCATGTGCCGTTTTGTGGCAGGTGAAACAGGTGGTCTCCTGTACAGGGTAGTGACAGCCTGTTGTGCAGTGCCTGTTCAGAGGCTCACGCCAGCCCGGTCTGTGGCTCGCGGGAGGTGTGCTCTTGTGACACTCTATGCAGGAGTCCTCTTTGTGGCACGCTGCACATTTGTTCCTGTCCCATCTCGCCTCAAGTCCGTGTCCCTTTTTTACCCAGCCAGGGGTATGCGTTCTGGGTGCTACCTCTTCGTGGCATTTCGTACAGGATACTTTCTCCACGTGGCAGGCGGTACATTCCTCGATGTTCAGCTTGCTTGCCTTGCCATGACGCTTAATCCATGACGTGTCGTGGCTCGAAGGTTTTTCGCTCGTTACGGCAAATGCCATAACCGCCACTGCGAATACAAGCATCAGTCCTATTATTATGCTTCTCATTGTCGTCTCCCTTAGAATGCGATGCTCGCCCAAAGCTCAACCATGTAGTTTTTGCTCAGGTCGCTGTCCACATCGTCATAGAAATCCGTATCCTCGCGGCTTACGTCCAGCATAAGACTTAATGTCTCAAGAGGCTGGTACTGTCCGCCTACATAATAAGACCTTACGGAATCTTTACGCTTGTCGGTCGTATAGTCATATTCGTAACGTCCGAAGGACGAACCTGCCCATACGTCTACCTTCTCTGTTACCTTCTGACCTATCTGGCAGCCGTACATTAATCGGTTGTCGTCAGAGTTGCCTTCGGTGGAATTTACGTTCCACTTATCCGCTGTCAGAGATATGTAAGTATCGGGATGCGGAAGACCGTTGATGTCGAACTTAAATCCGTACTTGTCAAAGTCGCGGTTGTCGAAGTTCTCGGTGCCGTCAACGTTCTTGGTCTCATAGCTGAATCCAGCTGCAAAGTATTTCGCGAATGCCTGATATACTGACGCGGAATATTTGTTGTATTTGCTCTGGGGAAGAAGAGTATATGTCAGGGGGTTCACAACGTAGGTCTTGTCGGAATCCACTGTGTCGTTCATTCCTTCATAGCCGATGGTAACTATCGTACCGGTCTTGGCGAACTCATAATCGAAGTCGAGGTTGACTGTTCCGGCATCGTTAAGCACTGTGTAGCCGGCAACAAGAGAACCGCCGGGGATAAACTGTACCACTCTGAATTTGGAATAGTCGTCGTCGATATCCTGAACGTCAATGGATGCGTATTCAGCCTCTACCTTCGTACGTCCTTTGTAGTTGAACATCGCGCCGCCGCCGACAACGCTGTCGCTGTCAAGGTCGTAGTAGTAGCTCACTGGACGTCCGCCGTAGGCATATACGCTGAACATGTCGTTGAGCTTCGCGGTGACATCAGCTCCGTCAAGCTGGAAGGTGTTCAGGTGCTCCAGATAAAAACGACCGATGTTAGCCTTAGTGTTCTTTACCACTCCGTCAAGCTGAACGTAGCCGTGGTAAAGTCTGGGCGCAAAGTCGTTCATGTCCTCTTCGGTGTCCAGGATGCCTCTCTGGCTGTAAAAATAGTTATCTGACCATTCCTTGTCCGAATCGCCGTTGATATCTTTGGCGAAACGACCGAATGCGGCAACTTTCATTGTTCCGTTGCCCAGTTTTACGGAATCTGTGTGCAGACGGATATACTGATAGATATCCTGATCGTCCGCATACTCGTCAGACCTCAGGCGAAGACGGGTGGTCAGCGTCATATAAAGTCTGCTGTCCTTGGTCAGCCCTACCCCTGTCATGCTCTGTTTGAACTGACCGGGAGTTGTCTGCATCGACCAGCTGTCCGGTGTGTTGTAGCCCTCTGCCTCAAAAGCGCTGGCTGTGAACACCGCTGTGCCAAGCAGGAGAACTGTTACTAACAGACTGCTTAACATGTGTCGCATGTTTCCTCCTTGTAGGTGATGAACCGGCGTAAGATTTAAACCGATTTTAAGAAGAGGTAACACGAAGACAGTTAAGACATGGTTAAGAACGAGAAAATTGTGAAATTATTGTGATATCAATTCGTTATACTTAAAATAACATAACGTCGGATAACGCTCAGATCTGAATCGGAGATCCCGCCATGCTGCTGCATAGATTTAAGAATGCCGTCCCAGCGGTGTTTTGCATACCTGTTCGGTTCCGCCGCTGCATGACATGTGCTGCACATTTCATAGTATTTTTTGCCTGACTCTTTTATGGCTTCGGGCAGAGTTTCAGAAACCTCGTCGTCTGCCTTGGGAAGAGAGACAACTGTTTCAAAAAGCCCGTTTGCCTTTTTTCCCGTAAAGCGAAGGGAGGAAACGTCCTTTGTGAAACCATTGTCAATACTTTTGTCTGTATCCGCATAGAGAACGCCACTCACTTTATCACTCCAGAGATGCGCCCTTCCGCCGGAAATTTCTGTTCCGAAAAAGACCGTGACGTCACCCGTTGTGACATTTTTGTTGAGATATCCGCTGCGGCTATCTGAAAAGGCGTAGATAACAGATACTGCTATCGCTGCCGGAATTATAATAAATAAAAATTTTCTCAAAACTGCACCTTTCGGCAATATTAATACATCCGTTTAACAGTAAAAGCAATTCAAAAACTCAATTTACAGTTCACTTTGTTGAGAAATTTTATTTCCCAACAACTCTCCTCCATTTGTCTTAATAGAGAAAACAAAACGAAACCTACAGTTTGCTTTTTACTATGACAGGATTTTCATAAGCTGTGTTCGGTTTTATTTTTTCCGTCAGTTTCCGCAGAGACACCAGACAGCTATGAGCTGAACACGCCTGAGCCAGACGTGACGTCGGTTTGTCAGATGTCAGCACATTCGGATTTCCGCTGATGCATCTTGTTCCCGGAACACCGGGTTTTTCCGGCGCATACCACGCTCCCTCGTCCACACGCACAACGTTACGCATGACCCGCTTGCTGAGCACGGCGCCGCAGATTATTGCGCCTCTGTCGTTAAACACCTCCACTGTGTCGCCATCGCTGATACCGAGCTGTTTTGCATCGGAAGGATGTATGACAACAGGCTCTCTGCCGTTCACTTTATACTCATCGGCGAGGGGCAGATTGTCCATCTGTGAGTGAAGTCTGTTTTTCGGATGGAGAGAAAGAAGGTGAAATCTGTGTTTTTTCGCCATAGCGCCACCCAGCCACTCTTTCGGCTCGTACCATGTGGGGTGTCCGGCACAATCGCCATATCCGTAGCTGGAAATCTTTTCGCTGTGAATTTCTATCTTGCCAGACGGTGTGAAAAGCGGATTCGATTTCGGATTTTGTACAAAATCCTCAAAACGTATGAACTGTTTGTCATTCGGCTTCTGTGTCAGTTTTATGTATCCGATGTTCCAGAAATGTTCGAAAGGCACCTTGTTTTCCGTGCCCTCATAGCTCCACTTCACCCATTCCATTCCGGTCTTACCCGTTGTAAATTTGTGTTCGAAGCCAAGTCTTTTTGCAAGCTGAATCAGAACCCAGTAATCGTCCTTTGCCTCATACATCGGCTTCAGAACCTGCTTCATCGCCCAAAGGTAGGTCACGTTGTTTACTATGCTGAACCCGATATCGTTTTTTTCGAAGGTGGTTGTCTCCGGAAAAACTATATCCGAATGTTTCGCCCACGGCGTCCATACAATCTCGTGGGTTATCATGGTCTCAACTTTTCTGATCCCTGCCAGCAGAGCGTTTATATCCTGATGGTGGGTCATGGAATTTGCGCCCATGTTATAAATCAGTTTAACATCGGGATAGGTTATTTTCATTCCATTGAAATCTATGGTTCTGCCTGGGTTCATTAGCATTTCGCCCATGCGGGATGCCGGAATTATAGTTCTGGCAGGATTTCTGCCCTGAGATATTCTTCTTGGCATTTTTCCGCTGATGCCGAGCAGACCGCCCCCGAAATTTATGCCCGAACCGGGTTTACCGACATTACCCAGCATTGAAGCAAGCGTTATCAGACTCCAGTGGAACTGTTCGCCGTGTTCAATCCTCTGGGGACCGTAAAGAGTACCGATGAGAGTTGTATCGCTGCGAAGGGTCTCTGTCAGAGATATTATCCTGTTCGTAGGGATACCGCATATTTTCGACGCCCATTCCGGCGTTTTTGCCACGCCATCGTCTTTACCCAGCAGATATTTCAGAAACATATCAAATCCTACTGTGCAGGAATCTATAAAAGATTTGCTGTATTTTCCGCTGGTATAGAGATAATAGCACATGCCAAGTATCATGGCGGTATCAGTTCCCGGACGTACGGATATCCACTCCGCACCGAGTTCCCTCGCCGTATCGTTATATACCGGATCAACGCAGATATATTTTATTCCGAGTTTTTTGAACCTTCGGTACCACTTATTTTTAGTGAAATCAGGTACCGCCGAGTCTATTCTGAACGATTTAAGGGGATCCATTCCCCAGAGAACAATTGTTTTGGTATTGGCAGCTATCATCTCGTATGATGTCTGTTTGCTGTATACTTCCATACTGCCGAGAACATACGGTAAAAGCTGGCTTGATGCTCCGGCGGAATAATCACTTATGGTGTCCGTAAACCCGCCGAAAAGCCCAAGAAATCTGCCCTGGAGCGTATTGGGACGGTTTATGGCTCCTGCATGTGACCATCCGGCGAAGGAGGTTCTGAAAATAGATTCGTTTCCCCAGTTCTGTTTTGCCTCTTTCAATTTTTCAGCGGCAAGGTCAAGAGCCATCTCCCAGCTCACCTCTACAAACTCTTCCACTCCGCGCAGCTCGGTCTGTTTCCGTCCTTCAAGAAAACTCTTTCTGACACATGGAGCCTTTATTCTGTTGGGTGAATTTACGTAATCCGCAAGACTGCGCATCATTGCAGAATCGGCACCTATTGCAGGATGCGGCTCAGTTGATATCAGCTTTCCGTTTTTCACATGCGCCATGACAGGTCCGAAATGGGTCGCATGGTTGATCAGCTGCTCCGTGTCATCAGCCATCGCCTGTCCGGCTGGAAAAGCCGAAAAAAGAGAGGCGGCAGCCGCCATTCTGAGCAGTTCACGTCTTGAGATGCTGTTCTTCATAAATTTACCTGCACGTGTTCAATCATATTGTTCATAAATAATCCCTTACATTCGGTGCAGGCGTTTTCCGGCTGTTTGTAGCAGATACGTGCCTGAGTACCCACTCCCTGTTCCGAACTGAGGTAAAAATCCCATCCGAGACTCACACAAAGCCGCCTTACGATTGCCAGTCCGAAACCGAACCCCTCGGCGTGGTTTCTTGGGTTCCCCGCCTGAAGCTGTAACAGTGTCTCCGGCTTTATCCCGGAACCGGAGTCGTGCACCTGAAGACAGTGTGTGCTGAGATAGATATCCACCGTTCCGCTCTTAGTATAGTTAAACGAGTTTCTTATCAGGTTTGCCATCAATATTTTAATGAGCTGCGGCTCAACATTCACAACTATTCCCAGACTGTCGTGGACAATAACTTCGACCGGTTTATTATCTATCAGATATGCATTTTCATGAATTATCTCGTTTACGACGTCGGCTATGCGAACATCTCTGCGTTCGAATTTATCAAGATTTCTGTGACGGGAAAGCCAGAGGAACGATTTGATAAGATGTTCCATGTTGGCTGCCGCCCGGTTTATTCTGCCGATTATCTTTTTCGTGTTGTCGTCAAGCTGCGGCTTCAGCTCGTCCAGAAGCTCCAGCGAATTTTTTATGGTTGTAACAGGGGTGCGCAGCTCATGGGATGCATCCCGTGCGAAAGCGGTCTCCCGTTCAACAGATTCCTGCATACTGTTCAGAGCATTTTTCAGCGTCCCCGCCAGAAGCCCTATCTCGTCGTCGTTAAATTTGCTGTCAAATCCTTCCATAAGCCTCTGTTTCGGATCGCGTTCCCTGATTATTTTACTGAGCCTTATAACAGGTCCTATGACTTTATGGGCGGTGATAAGCCCAAGTGTGAGCCCGAAAATGAGAATAGGCAGCAGGGTCAGAAGTATCGTCTGTTGGAGCGAAACGAGGGAATCGTCGTTCATATACTGCCTTGTGACGTTATACAACAGATAGAACTTATCGCCATCGGGCAGTCTTTTTATCAGTATACAATATCTCTGCTTGTCGTTGTCCGCAAAATAGGTACCGGATTTAAGACCCGGTATCTTCTTCGCAACCCACGAAGGAAGGAGATCTTCACCGTAATAGTGTGTCATATATGGCGATGTGGGGGTGGTGGCATTGAAAGCGTTCGATGTTGGGGCGGCGAAAGACGCAAGATATGCGCTGAGGTAATACTCTGCCTCCACCTTCAGCCTGTTCTCCATGGAACGGGTTTCACTCACACGGGTTGCGATTATTACGGCAACCACTGTAAGAGAACTGAGCAACAGAGTATAACCAATGAAAACGAGAATTATTCTTTGTCTGAGGCTGGTTCTATACTTCAACGATACCTTCCTCTGACGAAAGCAGGTATCCCCTGCCCCTTACGCTATGAATAAGCTGTTTTTCAAACGGTTTGTCCAGAAGCTGCCTCAGTGTATAAAAATGCACCTTGAGAGCGTCAGTCATGGGTGGCTGATCCTTCCAGACTGCATATTCCAGATCCTCTTTCGTAGCATATCCGGGGTAAAGCTCAACCAGCTTTGTGAGAATGGAAAAGCAGATCGGCGGCAGATCTATCCGCGCGCCGCCTCTGGTTACTATACCCTTTTCGATATTAACGCAAAGGTCTTCTATGCAGAACATATCTGCCATGCCCTGTTTCGTACGTCTGATGATGGCGCTGAGGCGCATTTTCAGTTCTGCAAGTTCAAATGGTTTTGCAAGATAATCGTCGGTTCCGGATTCAAACCCTGTCAGCTTATCGTCCAGCATGGTTCTGGCGGTGAGCATAAGAATAGGTACGTTCAGGCGCAGTTTATGCCTGATTATTCTACACACCTCAAACCCATCAATCCCCGGCAGATTGATGTCCAGAACTATCGCATCATAGTGATTCTCGTGCAGCAGTTCAACCGCCGCTTCACCCGATGAACAATAGTCCGCAGTACAGCCGTGCAGTTCAAAATAATCCAGTACGTTTTCCGCAAGATCTGTGTCGTCTTCAATTAATAATAATCTCATTATATGCCTGTATTTTTTACTATATTGTTCCTGCCCGAAATTTCACGCTTTTTTTACGGGCAGCCTATATTTTTTTTAAGTCAGACGGAGTTAAGCGAAGGTTAAGTTTGATGAAAATATCGATAAAATATGGAGATTTATCAGTGTCTCTTAAAGAGTTCGAGGAGTCTTTTTGATGCCGCGGCGGGTGGCATTATCCCCTGCTCCACAGCGTCGCGAACGGATGCGAACATCCCTTCCACATTTTTATTGGTAAGGAACGTCTCTTTCAGATCGTCCATGAGCAGTGTCCAGAACCAGTCAACAGCCTGCTTGCGGCGTTTGGATTCAAATTCTCCGCTGTTGCCCAGCTTTTCGTAATAGTCGCATACCATGTCCCAAATCTCTGCTATACCCTCTTTGTACATGGCGCTGCAAAGCATGACAGGCACCTGCCAGTTGGGGCTTTTCGGGCGCAGAATATGGAGCGCGTTGACATACTGCTGTGCGGCAACCTCCGCACGCATCCTGTTGGAACCTTCCGCCTTGTTGATCACAATGGCGTCGGCAATCTCCATTACGCCCTTTTTGATACCCTGAAGTTCATCGCCTGCATTTGCTAGCTGGAGCAGCATGAAGAAATCCACCATGGACGCAACTGTTATCTCAGACTGACCGACACCTACGGTCTCAACCAGTATAACATCGTAACCCGCAGCCTCGCAAAGCAGCATGGTTTCCCGTGTCTTTCTGGCAACACCGCCAAGGGTGGCACCAGCCGGAGAGGGTCTTATGAATGCGTTCTCGTCGCGGGCAAGCTCTTCCATACGGGTCTTGTCACCCAGAATGGAACCGCCTGTTATCTGCGATGTGGGATCAACGGCAAGAACGGCAACCTTGTGCCCTTTGGATGTCAGCAGCTTGCCGAACGACTCTATGAACGTGCTCTTACCAACCCCCGGAACACCGGAAATTCCGATTCTCACAGAATTGCCGGTGTGGGGCAGAATCTTTTCCATAAGTTGATTAGCCAGCTGACTATGTTCCGGACTGCGGCTCTCGATTAAGGTGATAGCCTTTGAGAGCGGGCGCAGTTTCCTTTCAACAATTCCGTGTGCAAGCGCATCAACATTATACAAATCTAAACTCCGAGAGATTTTTTAATGGCTTCCAGCGTGTCTCTTGCGGACTTGGTGATTGTTGTTCCGGGTCCGAAGATGCACGTTGCGCCTGCTGAATAAAGCTCATCGTAATCCTGTCTGGGGATAACGCCGCCGCAGACTATTATGATATCGTCAGCGCCGAGCTTTTTCAGTTCAGCCGCAAGCTGGGGCACAAGAGTCTTGTGTCCGGCGGCGAGTGATGAAACGCCCACAACGTGAACGTCGTTCTCCACAGCCATTTTTGCAGCCTCTTCAGGGGTTTGAAAAAGGGGTCCGACGTCCACGTCGAACCCGCAGTCTGCATAGGCTGAGGCAACCACTTTCGCCCCGCGGTCGTGTCCGTCCTGCCCCATCTTCGCAACGAGGATACGGGGACGGCGACCTGTTTTCTTTTCGAATTTGTCTATATCTTTTTTAATACCGGCAAAGGTTTCGTCAGATTCAAACATTGAACCGTAAGCTCCCGACACAAGTTTTATCTCTGCTTTGTGTCTGCCGAATTTCTTTTCCATAGCGTCGGAAATCTCGCCCACTGTGGCGCGCAGTCTTGCCGCTTTCACACAGAATTCAAGAAGGTTAGCCGACTCATCATCGCACGCGGCAGTGAGCGCGTCAAGGGCTGCCTGACATGCGGCGCTGTCCCTTTCGGCTCTTATCTTCTCAAGACGTCTTATCTGGGACTCGCGTACAACTGTGTTGTCGATGTCCAGAACGTCGATGGGGTCTTCCTGTGCAAGTTTATACTTGTTTACACCAACTATAACATCTTTTCCGCTGTCTATCGCGGCTTGTTTCTTTGCGGCTGATTCTTCAATTTTCAGCTTGGGCAGACCGCTTTCGATGGCTTTTGTCATGCCGCCGAGTTTTTCAATCTCTGCAAGCTGTTCACGAGCCTTGTCGATAAGCTGCTGTGTAAGCGATTCGATGTAGTAAGAACCACCCAGCGGGTCTATCACCTTTGTAATTCCGGTCTCTTCCTGAATCACAAGCTGAGTGTTTCTGGCTATCCTTGCGGACTGCACAGTGGGAAGCGCTATCGCTTCGTCCAGTGCGTTTGTGTGCAGAGACTGAGTTCCGCCGAGCACCGCCGCCATAGCCTCTATTGTAGTTCTGATAACGTTATTGTAAGGATCCTGCTCAGTGAGCGACCAGCCGGATGTCTGGCAGTGGGTACGCAGAGCCAGAGATTTCGGATTCTGCGGGTTAAACTTGGCGATAAGCTCGCTCCAGAGCAGTCTTGCGGCTCTGAGTTTAGCTATCTCCATAAAGAAGTTCATGCCTATTCCGAAGAAGAATGACAGTCTGGGTGCGAAAGCGTCGATATCAAGCCCTTTGGACAGAGCAGCTTTGACATACTCAAGACCGTCAGCCAGAGTGAACGCCAGCTCAAGAACGTTGTTCGCTCCCGCTTCCTGAATATGGTAGCCGGAGATAGAGATTGAGTTGAACTTGGGCATGTACTTGCTTGTGTACTCGATGATGTCAGCAATGATTCTCATGGAAGGTGCAGGGGGATAGATGTAGGTGTTGCGCACCATGAACTCTTTAAGGATATCGTTCTGGATGGTTCCTGCAAGTCTATCCTGAGAAACGCCCTGTTCCTCCGCCGCCACGATATACATGGACATGATGGGCAGAACAGCGCCGTTCATTGTCATAGACACGGAAACGTCACCAAGGGGGATGCTGTCGAAGAGGATTTTCATGTCTTCAACAGAGTCTATTGCAACCCCTGCCTTACCGACATCGCCCACAACTCTGGGGTGGTCGGAATCGTAGCCTCTGTGGGTTGCGAGGTCAAATGCCACAGACAGACCCTGCTGTCCGGCGGCAAGATTTTTCTTATAAAATGCGTTGGATTCCTCCGCAGTGGAGAAACCGGCATACTGACGCACTGTCCAGGGTTTTCCGGCATACATTGTCGCCATAGGTCCTCTGAGATATGGAGCCATGCCCGGCAGTGTGTCCGAATATTCAAGGTTTTCGGTATCGGATTTGGTGTAAAGAGGCTTAACTGATATCCCCTCGGCAGTGTTCCAGGTCAATTTGTCGAGGCTTTCAGATTTAGTTTCTTTCTTAGCCTGTTTTTCCCAGTCCTCAAGGGACTTTCGTGCAAACATATTCTAACCTCACTCATTAATTGAAACCGCAGTGTTCCGACTCCCTCAAGTGAAACAAAAAAGGGGAAATAATATTATCTCCCCTTTTAACCGCAGTGTTTTAACTACAAACCTTACTCAACAACAGCCAGTTTATCGCCTGTGGCGACTGTCTGGTCGAGAGTCACGAAGATATCCTGAACCACGCCCGCTTTGGGAGCTTTGATCTCGTTTTCCATCTTCATGGCAACGAGGATCATAAGAGGCTGACCAGCCTCAACTTCCTGACCGGGTTCAACAAGGAGCTTCCAGATATATCCGGGCATCTGTGCCTCGATAACCTGACGTCCTTCAAGTCCGGCGGTTGAGCGCATCTTCATCAGACGCTTCATTTCGTCCAGAACCTCAACCTCGAAGGTGTCGCCTTCGTCTGTAAGGATGGTGAAATTGTCGCCTTTTTCGTCAATATCCATCGCATATGACCTTCCGTCAACGATGATGGAATAGACTGCATCGCCTGCCACAGAGAAATCGGCTGTGTATTTTCTGCCGTCGATATCTATTTCGAAGATACCGTTCTTTCTCTCAACAAGGTCAACAAGATGCTCCTGCTCGCCTTTATCAACTGTTACGAAATAATTTCTTTTTGTTATCATTGTCTTACCCCTTAACCGAGCCTGTTGCCGAGGCTTACAAGTCTTCCGAAGCGTTTCCAGTGGGATTCGCCTACGTCACGTCTAGTAACGCTTCTTGCGGCGGCTTCTTTCTCGGAGAGAAGCTGTTTAATGACAGCGGCGATAATCGGCACATCAACGTCGGCAGACTGCTTGCGCTTCAGGTCTTCCATGTCGAATTTGTTGTCGATAAAGCCTGTGTCATAGTTTCCGGAAAGGAAGGTTTCGTTTTCAAGCACCCTCTGGTGGAAGGGGATTGAGGTTTTGATACCGGAAACCTTGTACTCGGAGAGGATACGCTTCATGCTTACGATGGCGCTTTCACGGGTTTTACCCACGGAGCACACTTTCGCAATCATGGGGTCATAATATATCGGAACTTCGAATCCCGCATACGCACCGCTTTCGATACGCACGTTTGGTCCGCCCGGAACTTCATAAACAGTTATCAGACCGGGTGAAGGGACGAAATTGTTTGCAGGATCTTCCGCATAGACACGGCACTCGATGGCGTGACCGTTTCTGACGATCTCGTCCTGAGAGTATGACAGCGGTTTGCCCTCTGCAACAAGAATCATCTCACGGACGATGTCAACGCCTGTGATAAGCTCTGTTACGGGGTGCTCAACCTGAAGACGGGTGTTCATCTCAAGGAAGTAGAAGTTCTGGTCTGCACCAACGATGAACTCAAGAGTTCCGGCACTGACATAACCGATGGCTTTAACCGCTTTAACGGCAACTTCATACATTTTAGCCCTTGTATCATCATTGATGAAGGGGCTGGGTGCTTCCTCGATAACCTTCTGGTGGCGGCGCTGGATTGAACATTCACGCTCGAAAAGGTGAAGTCCGTTTCCGTGTGTATCGCCGAGAACCTGAATCTCAACGTGGTGGGGCTGTATGATGAACTTTTCGATGTACATCTCGCCGTTTCCGAATGCGTTTTGTGCTTCGGAGCTTGCCATTCTGTATGAAGATTCAAATTCGGATTCATCGTGAACAAGACGCATACCCTTTCCGCCGCCGCCGTGTACGGCTTTAAGCATGATGGGATATCCGACTTCTATGGCAACCTTTTTGGCAACCTCAACATCGGTGATGGGGTCTTTCGTACCGGGAACAACAGGCACTCCGGCAGCCGTCATAGCCTGTCTTGCGCCTGTTTTTGAACCCATCATGATGATGTGTTCGGACTTGGGACCGATAAAGACGATTCCCTCCTCCTCAAGACGCTTAACAAACGTGGGGTTCTCGGAATAGAAACCGTATCCGGGGTGGATAGCGGCGCCTGTCATTTTTGCCAGCTCGATGACTTTGTCCATTTTCAGATAGCTGGTGTCGTGGTCATCCTCAGAGATGCAGTATGCCTCGTCAGCATAACGAACGTGCGGAGCCTGACGGTCGGCATGAGTATAGATAGCCACCGTTTTGATGCCCATCTTACGGCATGTTCTGAAAACTCTTATTGCAATTTCGCCTCTGTTGGCGACAAGTACTTTTTTAATATCAGCCATTTTTCCCACTCCTTACAGCGGCAGGTTGTCGTGCTTTTTAGCGGGGTTTGTCTGCCTTTTGTTTGAAAGAAGCTCAAACGCCTGAATAAGTTTCGGGCGTGTGTCTTCGGGCAGGATAACCTCGTCAACGAAGCCGAGTTCCGCAGCTCTGTAGGGGTTGGCGAATGTTTCTCTGTATTCGTCAACTTTCTCTTTCTTAGCGGCAACAGGGTCAGCAGAGGAAGCTATCTGTTTGCCGAAAAGAATCTGCGCAGCGCCGTCAGGACCCATAACTGCAATCTCAGCGATGGGATACGCATAGTTAAGGTCGCCGCGGACGTGTTTGGAGCTGAGAACGTCATATGCTCCGCCGTATGCTTTTCTGGTGATGAGTGTAACTTTCGGAACAGTCGCCTCGCAGTAAGCATAAAGAAGTTTTGCGCCGTGACGGATGATACCGCCAAGCTCCTGCTGAACGCCGGGCATGAAGCCGGGAACATCTTCAAGAGTGAGTATCGGGATGTTGAAAGCATCGCAGAAGCGGACAAAACGTGCAGCCTTAACTGATGAGTTGATGTCCAGAGCGCCTGCCATGATTGCGGGCTGGTTCGCAACGATACCGATTGAGCGGCCGTTGAGTCTTGCGAAGCCCACGAGTATATTTTTCGCATAGTGTTCCTGAATTTCAAAGAAGTTGCCGTCATCAACGATTTTTACGATGACTTCGTGCATGTCATAAGGCTGGTTGGGGTTTTCGGGAACGATTTTGCGAAGTGATTCGTCTGTTCTGTTGGGGTCGTCTTTGGTGGGAACAATGGGGGCTTCCTCCATGTTGTTGGAGGGGATGAAGCTGAGCAGCTCTCTGATTCTCAGAATAGCGTCTTCATCGTTTTCGGTTGCGAAGTGAGCCACACCGGAAGTGGTGTTGTGGGTCATCGCACCGCCCAGCTCCTCTTTGGTAACGTCCTCGCTGGTAACTGTTTTAACAACCTCAGGTCCTGTGATGAACATGTAGGATGTGTTTTTAACCATGAAGGTGAAGTCTGTCAGAGCGGGTGAGTAAACAGCGCCGCCTGCGCACGGTCCCATGATAGCGGATATCTGGGGAACAACACCTGATGCAAGCGTGTTGCGGAGGAAGATGTCGGCATAGCCTGCCAGAGAAAGAACGCCCTCCTGAATTCTTGCGCCGCCGGAGTCGTTAAGACCGATAACGGGGCAGCCGAGTTCCATCGCTTTGTCCATTATCTTGCAGATCTTACGTGCAAACATTTCCGCCAGCGAACCGCCGAAAACCGTAAAATCCTGAGAAAATACGAAAACTGTTCTTCCGTTAACTTTACCGTAACCTGTTACGACGCCGTCACCGAGAAACTTAGTTTTTTCCATTCCGAAGTTGTCGCATCTGTGTACGACAAATTTGTCAAGCTCAACAAACGTTCCTTTGTCGAGCAGTTTGTCGATCCTTTCGCGGGCAGTGAGCTTGCCCTGCTTGTGCTGCTTTTCAATACGGTCAAGTCCGCCGCCGAGCTCCGCAGCTTCATTGAGGTCATGCAGCAATTTGATTTTCTCATCCATTATATATAGCCCCCTCTTAGTGGATATAATACCAAGTAATAAAACATGTTTTAAATTTCTTGTCAACTGTCAATACAAAAGACACCCAATTCAGACCGATTCGTCTATTTGCTTTAATATTAAATATTTACAGGATTATATAAATAGGTTTGGTTACTTGTTTTCTGAGAATGGGTTATTTCGGTTATGTCAATTTTGGTTTTATTTTATACTATTCAAAAAGCCTTTTTAAATTGCCGAGAGCTAACCTTACATCCCACTCCTGCCCGTCCCTTTTCCCACAAAAGTTTGAAACGGCACGAACCTGATACGCCTTTACTTTCAACATGTTACATACGAAACCAAACGCCGCACCCTCCATGTTTTCAACAGACGCACCGTATTTTGAATACAAAAGAGCAGACACCGCACCCTCTCCATCCAGAAAAGACACTGTATTCGAATTAACTATAGGAAGATTGCCATACGAAATAAACTCAGAACAGCTGTCATCGGAGAATCCGAATCCCATTTCATTGAGCGTGGTTATTTTATTACTGTAAAAAACGGCCTCGTCTGCAAAGAAATCCTTATGAACAGACACAACGTCGCCGACTTTTAATCCGGACTGTCTGTATGCTCCGCAGATGCCCGTCAGAATGGCTTCTTCGACAGAAAAAGCGCCCAAAACCGATGTGGCGGAAAAAGCGGCGCAGGTCTTTGTCGCACCGGTGACGAATATCATAATGTCATTATATTCAGCCTTAAAAACACCGTATTTCCAGAGCGTTAGCTCAATACCGGGAAATATGCTTTCAGCCTCTTTAACTGTCGGTACAAATATAGCTTTCATCAGAACTCCCAAATGAGATCGCCGCGTCGCT
>DKFP01000009.1:27907-93142 GCA_002452405.1 Deferribacteraceae bacterium UBA6793
GAAGACAAAAAGCCACCGTCTCTGCAAGGAAGCCATCAGGCTGACGAAGCAGTCTCAGTTTACATTACATTTCCTCGTAAAACTCAGGATATTTATCAAGCTGTCCCCGCGCTTCGAGAACGTCCATCGCCTCATCGATGCTCCGTACCAGCCTGTCCCTGTCCTGCGCCAGCCTGCCTTCCAGCGGCAGAAAATTCGAGACGTGATTGGAACGAAAAATGATGTTCCGTCCTTCTATAAGCTGTATCATGTCACGTGATTCCTCGAAAATATCCCTGAAGGTCGGTTTCTCCAGCCCGTTAAAATAGTCCTTCTTTCTTCGCAGAAAGAGCGTTAGAAATGAAAGATATTCAGGCGAGGCTTCCGTCACCCACCTCGCGGAATCCGCAATATGCTCCTGTTTGAGCCTCTTACCGCCACCGCCGAGGATCACCATCACAGAGAATGCTATCCCCGTCTCTTTTATCTCCTTGACCTTGGGCAGAATCTTAAAAGCGTCCATGCCCTTATTCATCAGCTTCAGAACCTCTCTGTTGCCGGATTCCAGTCCGAAATAGAGCAGTTTCAGTTTGCGGGAGTAAAGCTCGCGCCATTCATCAACACTCTTTTTCATTATAACATGGGGTCCGCAATATGAGCTTATGCGGATGAGATTGGGAAATTTAGCATTAAGAGCATCAAGAATTATTATCAGCTCTTCTGTGGGGTAAACCACACCGTCGCCGTCTGCCAGAAATATTTTTTTAACTGATTTAGCATAAGAATCGGGTACGGCGGAAATCTCCGCCAGCACCCTGTTTAAAGGTTTAATCTCGAAAGGTTTGTGCAGGTACATCCCGCAAAATGCGCATTTGTTATAGGAGCAGCCATGGGTTATCTGAAAGATAAGAGAGTGCGCTTCGCTCGGCGGTCTGTAGAGCGGCTCCGTATGGACAGGCATTACCTTATCCTGTCCAGAACGGCCTCGGTTGCACCGTGCTTGTTCAGCGTATAAAAGTGAAGCCCTGCAACACCCGCAGCAAGAAGCCCCCTGCACTGTTCAACTGCATATTCAACGCCCGTCATGAACTGGTTTTTCTCTGATTTTCCGTCCATTTTTTCAACGAGATACTGCGGAACCGTCGCACCGCACATCTGTGTGAATTTAACAACCTGAGCAATATTTATTATGGGCATTATGCCCGCCACAACGGGTGCTGTTATCCCTGCTTTTTCAAGTCTGTCCATATATCTGAAGTAGTGTTCATTGTCGAAGAAAAGCTGGGTGATTATGAAATCGCCGCCGGCGTCCAGCTTACGTTTCAGGTTTTCAATATCCGCATCCATGCCGGACGCTTCGGGATGCCCTTCGGGATAACCCGCAACGCCGAGGCAGTATTTATCTCCGTGTTTTTTGCGAAGATATGCCACAAGGTCGGCGGCATAACGGAATTTTCCGTTTCTCTGCTGTTCGGGCATATCCGCCGGATAGTCTCCGCGCAGAGCCAGCAGGTTTTCAACCTTTATGGCATCCACAGCACCTGTTATCCTGTCTATGCTGTCCTCGTCTGCGGCGACACAGGTCAGGTGCATCATGGTGGTGAGACCGTGTACCTTTTTTATGTGTGTTGTCCACTCCACAGTCTTTTCCTGGGTTGAGCCTCCCGCACCATAAGTGACAGATACAAAATCAGGTTTATAATCCACAAGCTCTTTTATAGTTTCATAAAGAACGTTCTCGCCCTCTTCTTTTTTGGGCGGAAAAAATTCAAATGAGACAGTTCTTTTATTTTTCAGCATTTCAGATATTTTCATGGGTCTTCCTTTTGTAAAATTACTTTATTATCACTATAGAGATGATTGACTGCAAGAAGTTTTTATGACATTGTTTTTTTATGTTAAACAGAGCATACAAAATCATTTTATATACATTCATCGGCTACGTTCTGATACTGAACATGCTGACATTTCTGGCTTCAGGCAGCCCCAAGGCACTGATAAACCCGTTTTATATAAAAAACAGGACAGTAAGCATGTATCATCTGGCGAAGCACGTATTCCTTGTTGCCGGTCTGGGTTTCAACACTTCCGAAACGCACGAGGTGGAGGCGTTCATTAACGCTGCCTGCGAAAAATACGAAGTGGATCCGAAACTGATACACATCATGATTAAGGTTGAATCCAAAGGCAGGCAGTTTGCGGTTTCACGCACAGGCGCGATGGGACTTATGCAGGTTATGCCGACAACGTTCTATGACATTTCCCACGGTGACCCGTTCCTTGCGGAAGATAACATAGACGCCGGTGTTAAATATTTGTCCAGACAGATAAGAAAGTTTGAAGATATACCGCTTGCTCTCGCAGCATACAACGCGGGACCAAACAACATAAAGGACGGCAAGGTGCCTGATTTCGGCGAAACAAAGCACTACATCAAAAAGATAATGGAAGAATACGAAAGATAGCAGACGCAAGTCTCCGCGAACTCAGAACAAGGCAGTATGTTCTTTTCCTTCCCCGGAAACCTTATCAGTACCTTTTCAGCACTTCCAGTATAAACTCCTTCTCCGGAGCAAAAGGTGTCCATTCGCTGTTCTTCTTTGTCAGCGCATAGTCCACCATAGCTTCTATCTCGGCATCGGAAAGTATCTGAGTTATCGTAACGTCGTAGCCCATCTCATCCTGCCAGCGCGAAATATCAAATCCGTATTTCTCCATCAGTGCGTCGATAACCATGCATTTCCCAACGCCTGTTTCGCGCATCATCTCAAGGTAGTATGGCAGAAGGATGGCGTTCGCTGTTCCGTGGTGTATCTTCTTCTCATTGGTGAGATAATAGCCGAGCGCATGAAGAAGCGTCGTCGCAGTGTGCAGGATAACAATGCCGCCGAGCGTTGAGCCGTAAAGAAAATTCAGCAGGGTTTCATCTTTAGACGTGTCGGCACCCTCTGCAAAAGTGGCAAGGATTATCTCCATTCCGGTGAGGGCCTGACCATCACTGAACGGATTTGCACGAACGGAAACAAACCCCTCAAGACAGTGGGTAAAAGCGTCAAATGCAGTTGCATACAGAGTCTTTCTGTTGAGCGAACGGAGAAAAACCGGATCTATCACCGCGTATTTCGGAAAAGTGTTTGCTTTGGCAAAATTTATTTTATCCAGTTTTTCGGTATCGGTGATGATGCTGTAGTTGTTCATCTCACTGCCCGTTCCGCAGGTCGCGGGTATGCAGATTACGGGAAGAGGTTCCCTTTCCAGCTTATCTTCTGTGAGCAGTTCGTAAAATCCTTTATTATTTGCAGCAAATGCAGCTATGGCTTTCGATGCGTCCAGCGGGCTTCCGCCGCCGAAACCGATAACAACCTCAGCCCTGCATTCCCGTGCAAACTTTCCGCCTTTGAGTATGGTGTTTATGGAAGGGTTTTCTTCTATTCGGTTGAACCAGAAGATATCCTTGTCCTTGAAATACTCGTCCATGTATTTTCGGAAGCCGCTCTTGTCCGGCGAGCTTGCGCCGCTGACGATGCAGACTGTTTTGTAAGGCTCAAGAAGTGTCTGAAGATTATCGATTGCGTTGAATCCGAAAAATGCGTGAACGGGGCTGTGAAAGCTGAACTGCTGCATATTGTCTCCTGAAATGGGGAAGAAAAAAAAGACTGCCGCGGGCTAACGCCCTCGCAGTGACACATCTATGTCATTGCGAGGAGCGAAGCTCCGTGGCGATCTATATATTAGTATCTTTCTACTTTTTTAAGCCAGCCGAATTTGTCGGGCGCTTCGCCCTTCTGGATTGCGGTGTAGGCTTCGTATATCTTTCTGGTATTTTCGCCTATCTGTCCGTTGCCGACCTTGATTATCTCACCGTCATCGAAGATATATTCGTTAACGGGTGAAACCACAGCGGCAGTACCGAAACCGCCCGCCTCGATGATGTCGCCGCTCTTTATCTGGGCAACGAAATCTTTGATGGCTATACGTTCCTGACGAACTTTAAAGCCGATGGACGGCAGAAGCTCTATCATGGATATGGAAGTGATTGACCGCAGTATCGAATCCGTAAATTCAGGAATGATAACCGTGCCGTCCTTCATTATATGGAAGTGGTTCATAGCACCCGCTTCCTCAATATATGTGTTTGTGGCGTCGAGGTAAAGAACCTGACTTGCGCCGCACTGTTTGGCGACCATGCCGGGTTTAAGGGATGCTGTGTAGTTTCCGCCTGTTTTGGAAGCACCTGTACCACCGGAAACCGCTCTGTGATATTTGTCAGTGATGAGCAGTCTCACGCTGTGGTTGAACCCACCTGCGTAGTAAGGACCGCTGGGAGACAGGATAACACAGTATTTAAACTCAAGACTGGGACGAACACCGAGTGCGTCCTCGGTTGCAAACATAAAGGGACGGATGTACAGAGAAGATTCCGGAACGTCGGGGCACCACTTACGGTCAACGTCCATCAGACGCATGGCGCCTTCCACCTGAAGTTCTTCGCTGATTGGCTGCATACAGACTAGCTCTGCGGAAACGTTCATCCTTTTCGCATTCTGGTCAAGTCTGAAGGCGTAAATCTCACCGTCGGCGTGTTTAAAAGCCTTCGCGCCTTCAAAAATTGTCTGACCGTAGTGTAATGACACGGCGCCGGGCATCATTTCTATCGGGCCGTAGGGCACTATGCGGGCATTCTTCCACTCGCCGCCTTTATAGTCCACAAGAAACATGTGGTCTGTGCGAAACTGACCAAAGGGAAGGTCTTTGATACCTGCGATCTGCGAATACTTCCTCTCACTTTCAGGAAGCAGTTTGGATGCTATTTCCATGGGACTCCTCCAATACCTTTACCGTCGCGATAAAGGGTTCGTGCATGAAAATATACTCCCTTGATATGCAGATAGTAAAGGAGAAAATGCTTATTATCTCTTTTTGGCATATTCTGCACAGGAAATTCCTGCAAGCCTGCCCGTACTCCAGCACATCTGGAGGTTATATCCACCTGTCGGCGCGTCGATATCCATGACCTCACCTGCAAAGTAAAGCCCCTCTAAAACAACGGAACTCATTGTTCTGCCGTCTATTTTTTTGAGACTCACTCCCCCGGCTGTAACAACTGCCCTCTCGAAACCGCCGAATGTAACCCCTGTCAGCGGAAGACCTTTCATAACAGCCGCCAGCCTGTTTCTGTCTTTTTTCGACAGATTTGACGCTTTCAGCACAGCGTCAACACCCGAAAGCTGAAAAACAAATGGGACAAGAGAGGACATAACATATTCATCTATAATGTTTTTAATTTGCTTTTTATTATTAATCCGTGCCGCCTGTTCAAGCTCTGCGTCCAGCTCTTCAACACGTTTCGCAGGGAAAAGGTCAATCAGCAATCTATTTTCGGCTCTGCGGTCAAACTCGTAACGGGTGATGTCGTACACCGCCGGACCTGAAACGCCCCTGTCGGTGAAAACAAGGTCTCCGTCCGCCTCAGCAATCTTTTTTCCGCCGGAAACCAGCGTAAGACGGATGTCGCGCAGGCTCACCCCTCGCAATTCCTTTATCCACTCATCGTCGCTGTATGCAGGAACCAGCACAGGACGTGGTTCAACTATGGTATGTCCAAGCGCCGCCGCCAGAGTGTAGCCGTCGCCGGATGAACCAGTCGCCGGATAGGATTTGCCGCCACAGGCTATCACGACAGCACGGCACTTTATCTCGCGAGAGCCAATCGTAATTGAAACGATGTGTCCGTCAGAAACGTTTACAGCGGTTACAGGGGACGAAGGCAGAAATTCCACGCCGTTTGATACACAGAAATTCATCAGCACCCGCAAGACGTCGGCAGAACCCGCTTCGCCCGCCGGAAACACCTTAAAACCCTTTTCAACGGTAGTTTTCAGCCCTTTTGAATTGAAAAATGTTACAACATCGGAGGTTGTAAACGAATTTACAGCCTGATACAGGAACTTGCCGTTTTTTCCGAATTTCGATACGAACTGCTTCGTATCTTTCAGCGTATTGGTGATGTTGCATCGTCCGCTTCCGCTTATGAGCAGTTTGCGCCCGCACGTAACCATCTTTTCGGCAACGAGCACTTTTGCGCCCTCTTTCGCCGCAAATCCCGCAGCCATAAGTCCCGCCGCTCCGCCGCCTATCACAATAACGTCATACATGGCGTTTCACCGCCATAATGCAGACGTGCTTCTGAGGGTACTGGTCAAGTTCCAGATGAACAGGTGTAAGACCGCAGTTCATAAGCAGATTCAGGTTGCCCTCTATACCGATGGAACTGTAATAATACTGTTCGTTGTGCCATGTGTCTGTATGTTCACCTACAGCATCGCCGAAAGTGTACATAAGCACTCCACTATTGTTAAGCATATTGCACAGTTTTCTTATGACAGGCTCATGCATAGCCAGCGGCAAATGAAAAATACTGTCCCATGCGGTTATAAGGTCAAACCTTTCGTCAGTCGTCCACTGACAGATGTCTGCATGTATAAAATTATGTTCAGGATGGTTTCTCCTCGCCAGCTCTGTCATCTTCCCGGAAACGTCAACGCCTGTAACGGCAAAGCCCGCTCTCTGCATCGTGCGGACATAGCGCCCGCCGGAACCGCACCCGACATCCAGCGCTGATTTTTTATTACTGCACATTGAAACCGCCCTTTCAAGAGCTGGTATCCCGTAATGTGAATCGTTGTGCCGTTCATGCCACCAAAGGACTATCTTATCGTAATTTGTGCCTGTTTTCGCTGTGTCACACATCTATCTTAAACCCCAACTCAACATCACAGCCAGCCTGTCCGCCCCGTATCCCCCAGTTTTCTTTCGAAATCTCCCGCAAAAGGATTTTCACATGATTTTTCGGGATACCGAAAGGTTCCAGCTTTTCAACGATGGTCTTATACAGTGTGCGTTTTGCATCAATCGACCTGCCGGCGAAAGCATCGATGCTGATATGGGTGTAATAATCCGGCTTCTCCCTGTCCGGCGGGCACATGAACCTGTGCGGTTCGTGCACGATGAGCCGAACGTTTCTGTCGTGGGGCATTATCCTGAAAGCCTCACGCAGTGAAGCGTGAACAGCCTCCATAATCCCCTCTTCCTCTTCTTTTGTGAAGTGTCTGCGCACCTCAATAAGCACACTTGGCATAAGAACCTCCTGCCGAACTATAACCTAATTCGCCTGTCATTCAAATATTAAACAGATTTGAAACAGCAAATAAAGAGAGTACACTTTAAGTACCATGAAAATATTCAAATCAATAACAGGCAGACTTCTGCCTGCATTTTTTATTACAGCGCTCCTGCCCACCCTGCTTCTTTCGGCAAGTGTCTATTTCTCTGCGAAAAAGTCGGCTCTGCTCTCTTCGGAAAATATCATCAACGAACAGTTTTCAATGGTGGACTCCCTCATCGACCAAATGCTGGTATCATCCGCAACGGAGCTTTCTGTTGTGGAACAGCACGAAAGTTTCAGATCTTTCCTTAAAACAGGCGACCCGCAGGGGCTCGCCCGTGAGTTCAGCGCCATAATGCAGCGCCACCCCGAATTTCTTCAGATAAAATACATCGACAGAAGCGGAATGGAGATGATACGTCTGAACAAAACACCAAATGGACTTTCCCGCACAAAAGACGGCGAACTGCACAACCGCTCCGACAAATATTATTTCCGTCAGGCTATGCAAATGTCCGGCAAATATATATATGTCTCCGGTCTTGACCCAAACGTCGATAAGGAGAAGGGACACATAAGAAGACTTGTTGCCCGAATCGGCGTGAAGGTGGAGAAAAACGGGATACTGCTCATAAACCTTGACGGAAACTACATTTTCAGGCGCATACTGCCCCTCGCCGGAGCAAAACCCGCAAAGGCGATGCTGATTAACAATTCCGGCAGATACATAAGCTATGACGGCAGCAGTTTCAGAGAATACGGTGCGGATGTGATACGCAGCCGCTTCGGCATCGATGCCAAAAACCTGCTGACGCAACAGCACATCACCCAGAAACGTGTGAGCGGAGGCTATCTCTCCGTTATGCCTGTTAAATTTGATAACTCAGAAGGGTCGAACCTCTGGTATGTGGCGATTTATGAATCGGACAGAGAGATAAACACTGCGGTATTCTCCATCATGCGCCCTTACATGGTGAGCCTTTGGGTGGTTTTCGGGTTCGTACTCCTCTTCACCCTGCTTGTTTCCGCAGACATAATCAAAAAGGTCAAACATCTTGTAAAATTCATACCTGAGGCTTCGGAGGACGAGTTCACTGAGACCGGAATCAGCGAGTTCGACGGCATAGGTCATGCTATCCGGAGAACCGCTTTAGGGTTGAAACAAAGCACAATAGAGCTTGAAAGACTGAACCGCAATCTGGAAACACGCATAGCCGAACAGGTGGACAAAATCGCAGGAATGACCGAAAAACAGCTTGAATATCAGAAACAGCTTCGTGAGATACAGGAACAGCTTATGCACGCTGACAGACTGGCTTCCCTCGGCATGATATCCGCCGCAATGGCGCACGAGATAGGCAACCCCCTCGCCGCCATGAAGACCAGTCTGGAAGTTCTGCGCACAGAAAACGAATCGGAAGAGGAGCGGGGGTTCATCTCAATGATAATATCACAGGTGGACAAACTCGCCGTATTTCTGAAATCCATCACAAAATTCGGCAGAAAGCCGGAAGCGGAATATAAACCCACGGACATTGCCGAAGTGCTCAAAGAGGTTGTCATCACCCTTGAAAAAGAGACAGCCCGAAACGGCATAACCATCTGTCTTAAAGCAGAAAGCAGGATAACAATCTGCGATGAAATGCAGCTCAGACAGGTTGTGTTCAACATTCTGCTCAACTCTGTTCAGCAGCTTTCCGGAAAAGGCGGCGGACGGATAGACATATCACTGTGCGATGCGGAGGGCGGGTTCGAACTGCGCATAGCCGATTCCGGCGGCGGAGCAAAGGAACCAGAAAAGATGTTCAAACCGTTCTACACCACAAAGCAGGACGGAACGGGACTTGGGCTTGCCATCGTTAACGACATAGTAAAATCCGCAGGATGGGATATCTCCGCCCGCAATATCGAAGGCACCGGGCTTGAAACAATAATTACAATAAAGAGTACGGCACATGAAAAATAAACTTCTGATAGTCGAAGACGACCTTCTGTTGGGAAAATCTCTGGTCAGATTCTTTTCAAAGGAATATGAGACAACACTGATTAACACCTTTGCCGGCGCAAAGAATACCATCATGTATGAGGATTTTGATGTTGCCATTCTGGATGTCAACCTGCCGGACGGCGAAGGCACAGACCTTCTGCCCATCATAAAGAACTCACCGGGAAACACCGAGGCAATAGTCGTTACAGCATATCCGGAAGTGCAGATGGCTGTGAAAACCCTGAAAATGGGCGCATTCGACTATGTGAACAAGCCGTTCGAACTTGCTGACCTCCAGCTATGCGTCAACAACGCCATGACGCTTAGGCTGGCGAAGCAGAACCTCGGCGCTATAAACGCCATGAAGGACAGAACTTCGCTGGACTGCATAGTAGGAAACTCGCAGGTCATGAACGAGCTGAAACAGCAGATAACCCTTGCGGCTCAGTCTGACGAAACCCGCATACTGATATCCGGCGAAACCGGCACTGGAAAGGAGCTTGTCGCCGAGGCAATACACATGATGTCCCCCAGAAAAGAACGCCCCTTCATGAGCATAAACTCCGCAGGACTGCCTGAGCAACTCGTTGAATCGGAACTGTTCGGATATGAACAGGGCGCCTTCACCGATGCCAGAAAGAACAAAAAAGGACTCATCGAAATGGCATCCGGCGGAACACTCTTTATGGACGAAATAGGCGACCTCCCCATGTCCACACAGGTTAAGCTGCTTCGGTTTCTCGAAAACGGCACTTTTTACAAGCTCGGCGCAACAAAAGAGACAAAGGTCAACGTGCGCATCATAACAGCGACACACAGGAACCTCGAATCACTTGTTAAAGAAGGGAAATTCAGAGAAGACCTGTTTTTCAGGCTTAATGTGGTTAATCTGCGCATCCCGCCGCTTTCACAGCGTGGAACAGACTGCATTGAGCTGGCTCAGCATTATCTGGATAAATACAGACGCAAGATGAACAAACAGCCTATGGAGCTTACCGCACACGACAAAAAAACCATAATGGATTACGGCTGGACGGGAAACGTACGGGAGCTTAGAAACATAATGGAGCGCACCGCTCTTTTCGGTTTTCTGCCGGAGCTGGGCGAAAAGAAAATCCATACCAATACACAGGCGCCCGCCGCCGAACTCTGCTGTCTGAAAGAGATTGAAAAACGCCACATCCTCTCCGTTTACAACCTTTCTGATAAAAACAAGACCAAAGCCGCAAACATACTCGGACTCAGCAGACTCACCCTCAGAAAAAAACTGGAGGAATACGGCGTGGACGATCCGGACTGATAAGTTACTTGCCACCGGTAAGAAACTTACCGGATAGTTTCTTATCCATTTTTCAGACTCAAATCCATAAACACCTGTCAAAATACAACTTCCTGAATATGCCAAAACTGGCACACCCGTTGCAACTATATTGGCATGACAAACAAAATTGACTCAGGAGGTCAACCATGAAAAAGACAACACTTTTCCTTTCAACAGTATTCGCAGCTGCCCTTATGTTTTCCGCTTTCAGCGCTATGGCATCTGAAACAAAAGCACCAGCAGTTAAAAAAGAGATGGTTAAAGCCGCTGTTCTATCTCCCGAAGAGATAAAAAAATGCGAAGACTACGCTAAGAACCCTGCGACTGTGAAACTGAGCAAAAGTGAAATTGAAAAATGCAAAACTCTTAAACCTGCCGGAATGAAATAAGCAGGTATAACCCTTCAACTTTTTCAGCTTTCCCTGATTCCGACAGAAAACGCCGCACGCAACTGCGGCGTTTTCATTATTTTCCGCCACATCTAATAAATCATGTTAAACTCTGTAATAAATATTTAAAGGTGATCTATGGAAACCATCAGAGGGGCGGCAGAGAAAATACGCAACACGGTCTCTGTCAGCGGCGGCGGAAAAGATACAAATGTGACAACAAGCCACATATCACTTTTTCAGATAAACGGAAAACAGATAAAAGTTACATCGGGCGAACCCGTTATGATTGAAGAGGGAGACGAAGTGCTTCTGGCGGGCGGCGAGAAGAACGGAGTTTTCAACGCTGTCGCATACAGAAACATTACAACAGGCGCAAGAGGCAGCACACCGTATCTTTCTCACCTTATCATAGGCATCGTCTTTCCTGTTTTTTCAATATTCTTTTTCACAGCTTTTTCGGGCAGCTTCAATTTTGACTCAGCGCCGAAACCAATGCAGTTCATCCCGATAATAATACCAATAATATTTTTCATTACAGGAATTTACATCCTTGTGACCGGATTCAGAATCATGAAAGCAAGAGATATGCTGAATGGGTAAGATTAACTTGCCCTGACATATTTTAAGCGATATATTTACAATGTTGTAAACCATAAGAGGTACGAAATGGCTACAAAAAAAGGCGAAACCTATATCTGCAAAGTATGCAATGCTGTTGTTAAGGTTGAAAACGGTGGCAGCGGTGCTCTGATGTGCTGCATGGTAAAGATGACAAAAATGTAGGGAGCGTTAACTCCCTACTTCTGTTGAAGTTTTGTTATGGTTCTGTTCATAGCATAAACGAAATCGTTCACAGCACCGCTGAAATTGCGCAGCTTGTTCAGTGTGTCCGGATCGCCTCGGCGGACGGAATCCACCACTGCGTCCGCATATTTATGAGCCATCTTATGCGGTTCTTCAATAGCTCTGAAATCTGCATCTCCGCCGAATCTTTCCTGATAATCCCTGCTATAGTAAGCCTTTCCGAACATACAATTTGCATGATCAGGAATTTTCATATCCGATTTTTTACTGATAACAGCCATCTGCATGGCTCTTAAAACGTTCGCGTGTGCAATCTTTGCCCTGATGAACATGGCTGCACTGTCGCCTTTTTTATAATTGGCGAGAGATGCTTCTATTAGATTTATCGCCTCCATAAGCGAATTGATGGAATTTGCAAGAACATTGCCTTCGGAGTTCAGTACCTGCGCATCGGTTTCCAGCAATCCGAGGTTCTGCATGATATGCTCCGCAGCTTCATGTTGCTGACCGACTGCAGCAGAAACACCGAGAATATGCGTGCTTATCTCCTCAATATCTCCCGCAACTGCATTAAAATTCTCTCCGGCTTCACTGCTGATTGCTATCTGCGAAACGACAGCCTCCGATGCAGTTTTTGACATCTGTGCAGCGTCCCTGATGCTGTATGTTATACTTTTTACAACTTTTTCAATGTCTTCAGTGGCAGATTTTGTCCGTTCCGCCAGCTTACGCACCTCGTCCGCAACAACAGCGAACCCGCGTCCGGCTTCCCCTGCCCTTGCCGCCTCAATGGCTGCGTTCAGCGAAAGCATATTGGTCTGGTCTGAAAGGTCGCTGATAACTTTCAGGACGTCGTTTATCTTGTGCGCCTCCGATTCAAGCTGTCTGATATCCGTTGAGAGCAGTTCCATTGTTTCCCGCATTATTTCGGATTTTTCTCCGACATCGCGAAATCTGTCCGCTCCACTCTTTGCCAGCTCAACAGACCTGTTCGCGCGCTCCACAGTGTCTCCCACGATTCCGGAAATCTCGTTTATAGCGTATGTCAGCTCCTGACCGGAAGCTGCGAGCTGCGAAGAAATGGTTCCGCTGTGTCCGGCGATCTCTTTTATCTCAGCTATCTGGTTTATAAGTGGTATCGCAGCGTCCGTTGCGGTCGACACAGCGGCATAAGATGTCTGCATGTCGTTACCGATATTCACCACGTAGGTTTTGACATTTTCAGGAAGCAGGCTCTCATTGAGCACTGAATAATCTGATGTAGCGGAAAATTTTTCAAAGTGGAGATCGGTCGCTCCTCCCTGTTTTTTACCGCCCGGCAAACTAAGCCATATAACAGCGGCAGAAACAAGTATGGAAAAACACTGAACAATAGAACCCGAATCCATAACAAACGTAAGAACGACAAGGGCAAGCAGCAGTATTACACTGCAAATCATTTTAAGTTGGACTGACATGACAATCACCTGAAAATTATTGACATGAAATGTTAGCAAAAACATATATATATCGCAATAAGCAAATAAAGACTCATGCTAAAAATAATTTACAGATAATTAATATTATGATTTGAGAAACATGGAATGAAGAAAAGGCGGACATTTCTGCCCGCCTGAAAGATTCTTAGTAGTTGAGAACCAGCATTTCGAAATGCTCTTGTTTGTGTGCGCAGGTGGGGCACACTGCGGGGGCTTCGATTCCTTCGTGAACGTGTCCGCACACAAGGCATTTCCATGCAACTGTGGCTCCTTTTTTAAAAACGAGACCGTCTTCGATGTTTTTAGCAAGTTTGCGGTATCTGTCTTCGTGGTGAGCTTCGATAGCTGCAATTTTTGTAAAAAGCGCTTCAACCTGCGGAAAACCTTCTTCCTTAGCTATTTTGGCGAATGCGGGGTAAAGAAGTTCCCACTCTTCGTGTTCGCCATCCGCTGCAAATTTAAGGTTGTCGAGAGTTTTTGCATATGCGACGGGATAGTCGGCTTTGATGTTTACCATAAGCGGTATCTGGTCGCCGAGGAGATCGTTCGCATAATCGAAGAAACGTTTAGCGTGCATTCTTTCGTTATCGGCAGTTTCAAGGAATATGTTTTCTATCTGACGATAACCTTCTTTGCGTGCCTGAGACGCATAGAAGCCGTATCTGTTGCGAGCCTGTGATTCACCAGCGAAGGCTTTCATAAGGTTTTCAAGAGTTTCTGTACCTTTCAATGATTTTGACATTTCTGTCCTCCTTTGTTTTATTTTGGGATTATAACATATAAAACTTATATTGCAATAATAATCTTTAGATAATTTTTATCCTATACTGAGTCTCATTTTATTCACAATTCAATTATATCAGACAATGTTAAGCGCGACAGTAAAAATTGCTCCTGCGGGGCTGTTTTCAGCCTTAACATAGCCGCCCAGCTTTTCCGCCATGCTTCTTACGATGGAGAGTCCTATGCCTGTTCCTCTGTCGCCTTTGGTTGAAAAGAATGGCTTAAATATTTCATCAGGCAAAAGCGTCTCATCGATTCCGCCGCCGTTGTCTGCAAAAACCACGATAACGTGGCTGCCGGCATTGTGAACGTCGATATCGAGCCTGCCTTTGGCTATGCCGCGTTCTTTTATAACGTCCATAGAGTTCATGATAAGGTTCGTCATTATTTGTTTATAATCACCTGGCAATCCATAGCTTTTAACAGTTTCATCACCGCTGACGGAGACTGTTATGCCGCTCGCGGTCAGTAGCGGTTTGGCTATGTTCACCACGTCAAGGGTCACGCCCAGAACGCCGAACTTTGTTTTGTCCGCAGACTGGCTGAAATAGTTTCTGAACTCTGTCAGGGTCTCGTTAAGGTACTGAACCTGAGCCATAAGAATTTCGCTGTTTTCCTGAAGGTTTTCCGGTTCGTCCTTCATAATCTGCGCCACAAGGGAAATGGTGCTGAGAGGCTGTTTCATCTGGTGTACGGCGGCAGAGAGCAGTCCGCCCATTTCAACCATTCGTTTCTGCTGTATAACGACCATATCTTTTTCCATCAGCTCTTTTTCACGCGCCAGCTTTTCCGTAATGTCCCGTACAACGGCTATTATGACGGGTTTGTCCAGCATATGAGTCTGCCGTACGGTGGTTTCCACTGTACGCACCTTTCCGTCGGCGCGAACAATCCTCAGCCTGCCTTCGTAAACACCGACGCTGTCGAGCGCGACCTGAAGTCTTTTTATATATGTTCCGTATTCAGCAGTATCCTTTATAAGGTCAGCCGAGCGTTTTGTAAGCAGCTCCTCTTTGCTGTAGCCGAACAGCGTACAGGCAGACCTGTTCACATCGGCGAATATCATCTTCCTGTTTTCTCCGAGTTCTATGATAAGCACCGCATCCTGGCTCATTTCAAACAGATTCTGATATTTTGAAGTTGTAACGACACACGCCATCTTTTCCGCCTCGACCCGTTCGTTTATTCTCGCGTTAAGGTCGGCAAGAAGCAGCTCATACATCCGTTTTTCCGAAGCATCTATCACGATGGAAAAAAGCAGTGTTTTCCCTTTAACCGGCACAGGGCTGGAATACACCTCGACATCCTTTATGGAGCCGTTTTTCAGTCTGTGTTTGAATTTGAAATAGTTCCGTTTATAAAGTGCCGCCTGTGCCATCTCTTTTTTAATAGCTTCAGGTGAAAGCATGTTTATCTGGTCGATGGTGATAGATTCTATCTCCGATTTCGCATATCCGTAAAAGCTGCACGCGGCAGTATTCGCGTCCAGTATCCTTCCGTTCTTTCCGGCATCGATAAGCAGCATAGGTGCGGATTTTGCAAGATAATCGGGGATAAAGGGCTGGTCGGAGCCGTAAAAATCTATCTGAGATCGTCCCTCTTTGGTAAGATTCTGTGCCGAAAAGATAAAATTATCGCCGGAATCATGTATGAACTTCAGAGAAAAGACCTGTTTGCGCCCGTTGACCATCATTGAGGCATGGGTTTCAAGTGCGCCGTTGCCTGTGGCGACGGAATGAAAATCAGGAATATCCCCAAGAAAAAAAGATGCGGGCATCAAAGTATCCGCACCTGGAAAATATTCGTCGTAAAGCTGATTTTTCCACAAAACTTTAAGGTTCATATCTGTGTATGCAGCGGCTATTCTCAGTTTCTGCAACAGTTCAAGATTTGTTTTCATTTGCAGTTCCGTATTAAAAACTATATTAGTAATCTAGCACAATTAAATAGCGATTGGAATTATTGAAGTTTATATTATTATGTGTTAGTGTGATTTATTGATGGTGGATAATGAAATTCAGACTTTCAACAGTGACTCTGATTACCGCAATCTCAGTTGCGGTAATTTTTTCTTCGGCACTCATATATAACCTTACGTCTCTGTCTGCGAAACATATCAAAAAATCTGAGCAGGAACTGAAAAAGAACTACGAAACACGTCAGAAAGAAATAATTAAAAATGAAGTTCAGCGGGTTATAACAAGAATAAAGCTAGAAGAAGCAGAGGTTTATAAAGACGCTAAAAACGTTGTCAGAGACAGGGTTGATTCAGCCGACGACTACATCAAGACCTTAAAAACATCAAACAGTTCTGAACGGAATATAAGAAACGCACTAAATTCGCTCATCCATTCTTTCAAATGGGAGTTTAAAACCGGCTATTACTATGCTCTGGATAAAAACGGAATAATAATCAGCCACGGCGGAAATCCTAAATACGAAGGGGTTGATGCTATTCAGCTTGCCAACAACAAAAAATTTAATCAGTTCATCAAAAATGCGTACAAAAACGGCAGTGCATACGGCGAGTATGACTTTGAAAAACCGGGAGAACCTGGTAAAAAATATACTAAAATAGCCTATGCAAAATACAATCCCGACACTCAGATTCTTATCGCGGCCGGAGTGTATCTGGACGAAATAGCCGACCTTGCCAAAGATGACATCCTTGCCAGCATAAAAAGTGACAGGTTCGGGTTCGAAAACACCGGGTACTTCTGGATAATCACAACCGATTCCAAAAATATCTTCCATCCGGACAAGAAATTCAGTAATGCCGACATTAAAGAAGTAATTTCCGGTGACGGCAGAAAAATCCTTCTCGAAGCGATAGATATAGCGAAAAGCAGAGGAGAGGGATACATCTCTTACCAATGGGAGCTCCCCGGCAAAAAAGGACTGACTGAAAAAACCACATACATCGGCTATGTACCCGAATGGAAATGGGTGATCGGCACCGGCTTCTACTATGTTTCGCTGAATGAAATGATCGCCTCTGAAAAACAGGCGATAATGGGTACTTCACAAAAAGAACTCTATTCCAATATAGCTCTGATAATTATACTTTTAATACTGTCTCTGGCGGTTTCTCTTTATATTTTCAGAAAAATGCGCGCGGTTGAGGACAGGCAGACGAAGATACTGAACGACCTGAAACAATACAAATTCATAATGGATGAAAGCTCCATCGTCAGCATGACCGACCCAAAGGGAATAATGACCTATGTTAACGATAAATTCTGCGACATAAGCGGCTATCCAAGGGACAGGCTCATCGGGCATAAGCACAACGTTCTGCGCCACCCGGACACCCCGTCGGAATATTTCGCAGGTCTCTGGAAAACCATCGCCGGTGGAAAGATATTTAAAGGCATAATCAAAAACCTCCGACCTGACGGAAGCCACTACTATCACAATGTAGTCATCATCCCCATCAAGGACGAAAACGGTAAAATCGTTGCATATACTTCATGCAGTCAGGATGTTACAGAGGTTATAGAAAACAGGGAAAAACTCCAGACCGTGTTCAACACCGACAAGCTCACCGGACTCGGCAACAGATACAAACTGGAACAGGACACTGAAACCGCAAAAAAACCATGCCTGGCAGTTATTGACATCGATAGATTCCATGAAATAAACGAGCTATACGGAATGAGACTGGGCGACGAACTGCTCTCCATATTTGCAGACAGACTGGTCAAAAACGAGCATCTGAAAAATTTTGAACTATACCGTCTACACTCAGACGTTTTCGCGTTGTTCGCACCGTATATGGACATCAAGACCTTTCTGGAAACAGTGGTTGCCGGAACTTCTGACGTCACCAAAGAGTATTTCAGAGCATCCGGAAAAGAGGTCATTTTAAGCTGCCGCATAGGCTTTGCAGAGGGAAAGGATCTTATGTACAAGGCAGACATAGCCGTTCAGCAGGCTAAGTTTGAAAACAAGGAATATCAGGTTTTCGACCCTAACCTCACGGTTAATTTTGCCACATACGAACAAAACATAAAAGTGCTTAAAATGCTCACAGACGCAGTGGACAAAGACAGGATAGTCCCTTTCTTTCAGCCCATATATGCTTTCGGCTCAAAAGAAATTTGGAAATATGAATGTCTCATCCGCATCATCGATGAAAACGGCATGGTTATTCCGCCTTCGCAGTTTCTGGATATCAGTAAACAGACAAGGCTCTATCCGAAACTGACCATGGCGGTCGCTAAAAAATCCATAGATACATTCAAAAACACAGGTGCGGAATTCTCTGTAAATTTCTCCGTGGAAGACCTCCTGAATAAGGATACCATGAACGGAATCTTCAGGTATGCAGAAGAGGCAGGGGTTTTAAACAGGATGGTAATAGAGATAGTCGAAACAGAGAGGCTCACAGCAGACGAAAATATAATAGGCATAATAAGCGGGTTCAAACAGCAGGGGACAAAGATAGCCATAGACGACTTCGGCTCCGGCTATTCAAATTTCGATTACCTGCTCAAGGTGCAGGCGGACTACGTTAAAATAGACGCAAGCATAATCAGATTGATATCAAAAGATGAACGTGCATCCGATATAGTGCGCTCCATAACAAGCTACGCCAAAAAGATGAAAATGCAGACAATTGCGGAATTCATAGCGGATGAAGCAACAGCCTTAAAAGCCAGAGAACTTGGCGTTGACTTCGCTCAGGGCTACTGGTTCGGTAAACCGGAACCTGTTCCCGCAAAAAAACCGGAAAACATATTATGATTCAGCTCGCTTTGATGTAACGAATTTCAGTATTATTGCCATAACAGGCGCAAGATGAAAAAACAGGTCGAATATATCTATCGGGCGTTTCAGCGTCCCCTCCGAAAGCATCCTCAGCTTTTCCACAATGTGCGGCTCCGGACTGAAAGGAGCAAGCCCCAGAAGCACCGCAAAGATTATCAGGACAGGATAGTCAACTTTCTTTAACATCACATCACCTCCATAAGAAACACACGATTATGTTAAGTTAACCGGTATCATGACGATTAGCATCAAATAATCGAAATACCGGAGCCAGCCATGTATGTGAACTATAACTCAAAAACAGCACAGCTTCAATACCGTGCCGCAGAGGTGAAACAGGACGGCGGCACCACAAAAAGCAGAAGCGTTGACGTGCGCATCGACTATAAAAGCGTCGATGTTAAAGCTATCGACAGCGCGGAAGAGAAGAACGTAAACGACATATACGTAAGCGAAAGAGAAGCAGGAAACATTGAGGAATACATCAAAAAATCCGTTTCAGGGATAATGGATAGAATATCCAGACACACCCAGAACACACTGCGTGCGCAGTCAGACACTGTTCTTGCGAACGTTAAGATAATGAGCGTTTCCATTGAAATAAGCGTCCACACGGAAACAACCGACTCCGCCGACAATACAAACTCGCTTCTTGGTAAAGATGGCTATTTCGGAGTCGAAAAGACATCGCAGAGGCTTTTTGAGCTGGCAAAAGCTCTCGCAGGGGACGATACGGAAAAACTGAAAGAAGCAAAAGACGCAATAACCAAAGGATACGAATCCGTCGTAGGTCTCTTCGGAGAAAACACTCCGGATATAACACACGAAACCTATGATAAAACAATGGAAAAAATGGATGGTTATATTGACCATCTGAGCAGACAGTCAGAAAAGTCCTATGCCTGACAGATATTAAGAAGTATACTCATCTTTGCGCCGAGACCTGTGTTCTCGGCGTTTATCGTTCCGTTCATCCGCTCGCAGATGATAAGTCTGCTCATATAAAGCCCAAGTCCGGTTCCTTTTTCGCCTTTAGTTGATGAATATGCTGTAAATATCTTTCCGAGCATATCGGAGCTGATTCCGCCTCCGTTATCGGAAACGGCTATAAGCACTTTATCGCCGCGCCTGCCGACTGTTATATCTATCTCTCCATCCTCGGCAAACTTAGCCTCAAGAGCGTCTCTGGCATTTGTGAGAAGGTTGAGAACCACGTTCTTGAACTCGTTTTCATATCCGAAAACGATTATCTTTTTCGCTTCCTCGCCTTCCGGGTATATGCCGCATTTTATGCCGTAATATTTGAGCTGCGGTCTGTAAAGCTGCAAAACGTCACTTACGGCTTTAAATACGTTAAATTCGCAAGCCTGTCCCATGGGTTTCAGAAAGTTACGAAAATCGTTTATTGTGGCGCTCATGAACTCTATCTGTTCGTTTATGCTGACGACAGTCTTATGGACAAGTTTCTGCGCGTCCGCATCCAGTTCGAGCAGTTCTTCAAGCATCTGGGATATCATGGCGATGGCGTTAAGCGGCTGAACCCACTGGTGCGCGATTATACCCACCATCTCTCCCATAGTTGCCATCTTGGACTGCTGCAAAAGCATCCGCTCCTGCTCAATATTCTTTTCCTGAGCGGATTTGAGACCGGAAATATCGTTCAGGAAACAGAATACCCTCGTTTCGTCATCTGTAACCAGCAGTTCGAAGCTGGTGAGCACATGGATGATATGCCCTTCTTTGGTACGTATCCTGTAATCTATGGAACCGCAATTATTGACAGTTTTTTCGAGATTGCGGAATATCTCCGAAACCCTTGCCCTGTCCTCCGGCAGAATGAAAATATCGGACGACTTTCTGTTTCGCAGGTCCTCAAGACCGTACCCAGTGAGTGTAAGACAGTATTGGTTACAGTCTAGAATATAACCTTCTCTGTCCATTGTGAAAATACCGATATTTGCACGGTTGTAGAGGGTTCTGTAAAACGCCTCCTGCCTGCGCAGTTCCTTTTCCGCATTCTTTTTAAAAGTGATATCGTAGAAAACGCCGTCAAGAACACATTCGGACTGTGTGAGTTTATGCATCACAACCTTTATGTGCCTTTCATGTCCGTAGTCGTCTCTGATGGCTATCTCAGTTTCAATCTTAGTATGCTCTGAAATTTCCGCCAGCGTATCGCATATCTTATGAAAGCCCTTGTCCGTTATCCGCCCGCATATCTCGTCAATGTTTACAACGGTCTTCTCATTGTCAAACCCAAGGACACGGCAAGCCTCCGGCGTGAGCACCAGACATCTCTGGTCGCTGAGGTATTCGAAATTTCCGGCACCTGCTATGCTGTTTGAATGGCTGAGTTTTCGGCGGTTCAGTTCAAGATCGTTGACAGCCTGATTAAGGGCGATAGTCTTTGCTCTCACCTCTTCGTCGAGCTGGTTATCGGAAGGAGCGTCTTCATTTTCCACAGACCCCGTGACAGGAAAGAGCATTGCCAGCATACAGTCATCAAGCCCTATGTCAGTAAAAGTGACGATATAGTGGCTGTTGTCCACACGAACGAGCTGCCCGCGGCGGCTTAACCCGTTTTCGGCAAAGATATATCCACCGAATATCTCGGAAACCGATTTGCCGACAGGATTGTGGTACATAATTCTGCGTACGCCTTCGGACGCCCATAAAACCTTATCAAACGGCGCTCTTCCTGTGACCCGCAGAATCAGTGAATCTGTATGTTTCGTCATATACCTAATCATATCTCAGTTTACGGCAATAACGCAAGTTAAGATATTAACTGATTTGTGAATAATTCCTTTAAAAGAAACGGAAAAAGGGAGCCGCAGCCCCCTTAATTATCCTTATCTGTTTCGCACCCATGCCCGCTTTGGCAGTGACCCTGTCCGCACTTGCAAGAGCTTTTGTTCCTACGCGCAAAAAGCACCAGGGCAAAGAATACGACTGCTATAAAAACTCCGGCGAAAACTGCAAAAAACTGAGCCATATCAGCTTCCGAAGTCGTCAAAAAAGATATTCTCCGGTTCAACGCCAAGACTGTCCAGCATCGAAAGCACGGAAGATATCATTACAGGAGGTCCGCAGAGATAATATTCTATCTCTTCGGGCGCCTCGTGGTCTTTCAGATAATTCTGAAGAGCCACTGTGTGTATAAACCCTTTATAACCCGTCCAGTTATCCTCCGGTTGCGGGTCTGAAAGTGCTATGTGATAGCTGAAGTTAGGATATTTCTCTTCCAGCTCTCTGAAATCCTCTGTGTAAAACAATTCACGCAGACTGCGTCCGCCATACCAGTAGCTTATCTTACGGGTGGCGTTCTTCGTAAGAAGTTGATCGAAGATTATCGAACGCAAAGGAGCCATCCCCGCGCCGCCGCCAAGGAACACCATCTCCTTTCCTGTCTCACGCCCGTAAAACTCGCCGAAGGGTCCGGCAATCGTAACTATATCACCTGGTTTGCGGCTCCATACATATGAGGAGCCTATGCCGGGGGGCACCTGCTTGCCGAAGGGAGGAGTGGCAATGCGCACGTTCAGTTTGACAAGTCCCTCTTCCGCGGGATAGCTCGCCATGCTGTATGCCCTCTGAATCTCCTCTTTCGTGCCCGCTTTCAGTTTGAAGAAACCATATTTCTCCCAGTCGCCCCTGTATTGCCCCTCTATGTCAAAATTTGCAAAATCTGCCTCATAGGGGGGAACTACCACCTGAATATAGCCGCCAGCTCTGAAATCCACCTTTTCAGGCACTTTCAGCACAAATTCTTTTATGAAAGTGGCAACGTTATCGTTTGAGAGCACTTCGCACTCAAGCCTTTTCGCTGCGAAAACCTCAGGAGGGAGTTCTATTGTCATATTCTGCTTAACCGCTGTCTGACATGAAAGCCTTACGCCCTCTTTCTCCTGTCTGCGGTTGATGTGTGTCTTTTCAGTGGGCAGGATATCTCCCACACCCTCAACGATAGTGACGCGGCATTGTCCGCACGCGCCGCCGCCGCCACATGCGGAAGAAACGAATATTCCGTTATCAGCCAGCGCATTGAGCAGCTTTCCGCCTGTGGGAACCTGAAAATCTTTTTTATGGTTGATGTTTATCGTCACTATTCCCGCGGAAACCAGCATCCTTCTGGCGTTTATAATAACGCCCACCAGAAGCAGGATGACCGCTGTGAAGACTATGACGCCCATTATCAGCAATGTCATAACTTTATCCCCGAAAACAGCATAAAGGCTATCGCCATGATGCCCGCCGTAATGAATGTTATGCCCATTCCGCCAAGACCTCTCGGCGTGTCGGCATATTTAATCCTGTCTCTGATACCCGCCATGGTAACAATAGCCAGCGCCCAGCCTATGCCCGAACCCAGTCCGAATACCACTGATTCGCCGAACGAATAGTCTCTCTGAACCATGAACAGCGAACCGCCCAGAATTGCGCAATTCACCGTTATCAGCGGCAGGAATATACCCAGCGCCGAATAGAGCGATGGGACGTATTTATCCAGCGCCATCTCCAGTATCTGCACTATGGCGGCGATGAGACCGATGTATGTGACCAGACCAATGAAGCCGAGGTCAAGGTCGGGAAAACCTGCCCATGTGAGCGCACCCTCTTTCAGCACGAACCTGTAGAGAAGGTTGTTCGCGGGAACGGTTATCGCCTGAACGACAACCACCGCTACGCCAAGCCCGAACGCCGTTTCAACCTTTTTTGATACCGCGATAAAGGTACACATGCCAAGGAAGAACGAAAGCGCCATGTTTTCTATGAAAATGGATTTTATGAACAGCGAAAGGTATGCTTCCATATCAGTCCTCCGCCTTAACAACAGTCAGTCTGGCAATCCAGATGAGGATGCCTATAAGGAAAAACGCGCTGGGCGCAAGGAGAAAAAGCCCGTTGGGCTGATACCACCCGCCGGAATTAACTGTCGGCAGCAGTGTCAAACCGAACAGTTTTCCCGAACCGATAAGCTCCCTTATAGTTGCAATGATGATAAGCACCAGACCATAGCCTGCGCCGTTGCCAAGCCCGTCCAGAAAACTCCTGAACGGAGGGTTGCTTATGGCGTATGCCTCGGCACGCCCCATTATGATACAGTTTGTTATGATAAGCCCCATGAACACAGAGAGCTGTTTGCTTATCTCGAACATATAAGCCTTGATTATCTGATCTGCAATGATAACCAGTGTCGCAACCACCGTCATTTCGATGATGAGCCTGATGCTGGAAGGCATTAGCTTGCGCATCATGGAGAGGAACAGGTTGGAAAGCGCCACAACCGTCATAACGGAGACCGCCATAACCATGGTCACTTCCAGTTTTGTCGTAACGGCAAGGGTGGAACAGATACCCAGCACCTGCACGGCGATGGGGTTATTTTTTATGATGGGGTCTGTGAAGACCTTCATTGCCGACATTATGCACCCCCCTGTTTCAGCGAGTTCAGATATTTTCCGAACCCGTCCTGACCCATCCAGAAACGAACTGTGTTTTCAACGCCACGGCTGGTCATTGTCGCACCGCTGAGCGAATCCACCTGACTTTCGCCGTGTGCGCCGCCCTTAACGATGGAAAGAGCCACCGAGCCGTCGTTTCCGTATATCTTTTTGTCAACCCACTGTGCTTTCCAGAGCGGATTGTCTATCTCGCCGCCCAGACCGGGGGTTTCTCCGTGCTCATAAAAGGTTATGCCGCTGACTGAGTTCAGGTCGCTGTTAAGCGCCATAAAGCCGTACATCGTGCTCCAAAGTCCTGAACCGTATACAGGCATAACAACTTTGGATATCTTGCCGTCCGCACCGCGAAGGATGAAGACCGGAATTTTTGCGGGGATACTTTTTATCACCGCGATATCCTGCTGTCTGGACAGGTGCACCGCGTCCGGTGAAGCCGCAAGTCTTCTGATACTTTCAAAATACTTGCCGGCATCGCCCTTTTCGGCTTTTCCCGTTTTCATATCAACAAGATAGGTCTCAACAGAGCCGAACGCCTTGTTTATGTCCGTGTCAGATTTCAGAACACCCGCTGCAAGCAGGATGTTCTTTTTCCTTTCAAGTTCCCTGTTCATGTCCTGTCTGGGTTTCAGAAGCACGTTTGCCCCTGCAACGAAGAACGAACAGACAACAGCCAGAACGAGGGCTGTCAGAAACGTTCTGAGATCGCTTTCACGCCGCATATCTCTTTGCCCTCCTTGCTATATTCGCTCTCATGACCAGATAGTCCATAAGGGGTGCAAATATGTTTGCGAAAAGAACCGCAAGCATCGCGCCCTCCGGATATGCTGGGTTCACAACCCGCACCAGAGCGGTCATTGAGCCTATTAAAAATCCGTAATAATATTTGCCTTTGTCAGTATAAGCCGCCGAAACAGGATCGGTCGCCATGAACACCGTCGCGAAAGCAAACCCGCCGATGACAAGGTGCCAGTCAGGTGTCAGCGAGAACATATAGTTAGTGTCAGAGCCTATCATGTTGAAAAGTCCGGTTATGATAACCAGCCCGGCTACAGACGAAACCATGATGCGCCACGAACCGATTCCGGTATATATGAGCACCGCCGCGCCGAAAAGACACGCCAGCGCCGACGTTTCACCCATTGAACCGGGAATGAAGCCGATGAAAGCGTCCATCCATGTCACGTTTATGTGTCCGGTGAAAGACTGTGTTGCCAGCGGAGTTGCATAGCTGTACCCATCAACGGCGACCCACGTTGTGTCGCCTGTTATACCTGCCGGATAGGAGAAAAACAGTATGGCACGGGCAAACAGCGCCGGGTTTACGAAATTACGTCCTGTTCCGCCGAAAACCTCTTTGCCCAGCACAAGACCTATGGACAATGCAACCATTGCCTCCCATATAGGAACTGTCGGTGGAAGTATCAGCGGGTAGAGAAGGCTTGTCACAAGGAACGCCTCGCCTATCTCATGTTTACGGATGACGGAAAACAGAAGCTCCCAGAAACCGCCCACCGCCAGCGTTGCTATATACAGCGGCAGGAAATAGAGCGCACCGTGGAAAAAGTTTGCGCCGATGCTGTGCGGATCGTAACCGACACCCATGGCGCGTATCAGCGTATGCCGCCAGCCCTCAAGGTTCTCCGCACCAGTTGCGGCAATAGCAATATTCGCCTGCAATCCGGTGTTGTAAAGCGCCATCAGAACACAGGGGATAAGCGCAACGACAACAGTTATCATTATCCTTTTAAGATCGATACCGTCCCTAAGGTGGGTCGTGCCCTTTGTTCTGTGCAGAGGGTTATACAAAAAGGTGTCCGCCATTTCAAAAACCGGATACCACCTTTCATATTTTCCACCCTTCTCAAAAAGATGCTTATATTTTTCAAAGAATTTTCTCACTGTCAGCCCTCCTTCTCAATGGTTGTGAGGGCATCGCGCAGAAGAGGCGCGTAATCCGTTTTGCCCGGACATACGTAGGTGCAAAGACTGAGATCCTCTTCGGAAAGCTCCAGCGCGCCAAGTTTCTCCGCCCCTTCGTAGTCTTTCATCTGCAAAGCACGCAGAAGGTGCGTAGGGAGGATATCCAGCGGCATCACCTTTTCATAGGTACCCACGGGAACCATCGCCCTGAAACTGCCGTTAAGCGAGGTATCAAACAGGATGTCTTTTTCGCCGAACACCTTTGATGCAAACACGTTTACCACCGAATGCATCCTGAACCCAGGCAGCAGCCAGCCCATGAACGGGCGTTCTGTCTGCTCGGCAATGGCGGATATCTGAGCGAAATTCTCCGACAGATAAGCCGTTTGCGGCGTTACAGGCAGTCCGTAGAGCACGGAACCGTTTATAACGCGCACGTCTCCCGTTTTAAGCCTTCCTCTGGTGAGCCATGTTGTGCAGGCTCCGTGCACCGTGCGGATGTGGCTGGGGTTTTCCACCATAGTTCCGCCGATGGATATAATACGCTCTTCGTTAAGCTCTTTATGTTTAATGAGATAGCCGAGGTCTATCACCGTCTGCATATCCACTGTCCAGACAACTTTTCCCTGTGCAACAGGGCGCAGAAAGTGGACGTGGGTGCCTGTCAGCCCTGCCGGATGAACGCCGTCGAAAACAGCGACCTCAACTCCTTCCACAGCGTCAACATTCACACCGTTTCCGCAGCAGGCGTATGTTTTGCCGGAGAGTTTCGCAACAGCTTTAAGACCGTCGTAGAAATAGTCTTTGTAATTTGACAGCACCAGAGCCATATCCGGTGCAAGCGGACGCGTGTCCATGCAGTTGACAAACACCGCTTCCGGCTTTTCATCCGCATGTACGCATGTGGCGAACGGGCGTTTTCTGAACTTTGTGAGCAGACCTGAAACTTTCAGAAGTTCCAGTACCTTTGCACTGTCTGAAACGTCCGTATCGAACCTTTCAGGTTCGCTGCCGTCCTTTTCAATTACAAGCGAAAGGAATTTTCTTTTCTCCCCGCGGTTTATCTCCGCAACAGTTCCCGATGCCGGAGACGTGAAAAACAGAGACGGATTTTTCCTGTCGGTGAAAAGAAGTTGACCTTTTCTCACCCTGTCCCCGACCCTTACCTTGATGGACGGTCGCAGACCGGGATAATCGTCCCCCAGAATACCAATTCTGCCGACGGTTGTCATATCGGTTATCTCTCCCGACGGACGCCCCTTTATCGGCAGATCGAGCCCTTTTTTAATTCTTCGGTGCATATGCTTACTCCGATAAAATAAAACAAAAATGTTTATATCGTAATTTTAACTCTATGTATTTGAATGTCAAGGAATAACGGTGTAAAGAATATTAATTTTGTCCTTTTTACTTTTTTCTGGCGCGCACTATCAGAAGCCCGCTGAGAAACACCAGAAACATACCCGCAAAGGACAAGGTATCCGGCAGTCCGTCGCCTGCGAGAAATCCCGCAAAAACGCTGAAAACCAGCTCGGAATAGCTTATTGCCCCCATAAGGGAGGCTCTGCCGTAATAATATGACTTCGACATGAGAAACTGTGCCGCTGACGCAAGCGCGCCGGAGATTATGAAATACCACAGATGCACGCCGTGCGGCAGAAAATCCCATGAATCGTATCTGGGATCGCCCATGAAATAGAGCGCTATGAAATAAGCCAGCGAACCGAGCACGCCAACCAGCGAAAACACAAACACAACCACCCGCGCATCGTAATAGTCGGCGAGATTACGCACAGTTGTATAGGCGAACGCCGCAAGCACTCCGCATAGGATACCGGCAAAATACCCCATCGGCGGTACGTTTCCGCCCGGTTTCAGGATAAACAACACTCCGAAAAATCCCACGCCTATAGCCGTCCATACGCGCCAGTCAGACTTCTCCTTCATCACCAGAACGGCTATCAGAGCAGTGAACAGCGGAGACGTCTTTGAAAAAGTAGCTGCCGTGGCAAGGTGCATAACACTTATGGCATAGAAATAGGCTATCATAGCCGAAACGCCGTATACCCCGCGCATTACCAGCAGCAGAGGCTTTCCGCCGCGGCTCACAGGGCGGACGATTAACATCGCCACCCATATGATAAGCATGGTAATCAGGTTCCGCATAAAGATTATCTCCATAGTGGAGAAATCAGCGGTGAGTTTTTTTATGAAATAACCCATGGACGAAAAGCACACAGAAGCGCCTATCATCATTATGATTCCCATGGTCTCGTTATCATATTTCGGGGTTTGGTTTGACAGCATGGGCGGGATTATACGCCCACAAACGAACGTTTACAAAGTATTTTTACTAATAGATTCAGACTGCCGCGTTGCTTACGTTCCTCGCAGAGACCAAAATATTTTGTCTTTGCGAGCCAAAGGCGAAGCAATCTCACATAAGATAGTGCCAGAGCCAGTCTATCCTGCCCCGTTTGATGTAATATATACCGCTGAACTTCATTATTTTGCGTATTTTTGCCCGCATTTCTGGTTTATAGCAGTGTATTTTGCAGTCTTTGCATTTCGGTTTCGGGTCGAGGGGGCATTTGTCATTGCGCCGCAGGGCATATTCCAGAACTGATTTGCAGTCTTCGCAAAGCCCTTCCGTCCCGTGATTTTTACGGCAGTAAACGCCTATAAAGGCGGTCAGAACCTTTGCGTCCATGACCACCCTTTTCTCTTTTTTCATATCTCTTCCAGCGTGTCTCCGGTTCTCACTCTGTTGCGCAGTTCCAGCAGTTTTTTGTCAAGCTCCTGAAGCTGTTCAAGGTTCTCACGCTCTTTTGCGGAGGTCGCTATAATCTTCGCAACACCGCCGTTCTTTATAACCAGTCTTTTGTCGCCCATCAGCGCCAATATCGGGTCATGGGTGGACATCAGCACTATTTTCTCTTCACCCACCAGAAGGTCTAACGCTTTTTTGCGGTCTATCCCCGCGTTCTCGATCTCGTCGATGAGAACTATAGGCGATTTGCTGAGAAACGCCGTGTCCGCAATCATAAGCGCTCTTGACTGACCGCCGGAAAGGGACGTTACAGGTGTGTCGCCGTCAAATTTTTCACCTGCAAGCTCGTTCGCCTTCTCAATTATAAGCTCAACCTTCTCATCGGGATTCTGCACGAAGCGGCTCTCGGCATGTATCTTAACGAACTCTCTGGCGGTAAGATCCATTACGAAGTTCATATTCTGGGAAAGCTGGGCAACGGGCTTGTGCTCCGGGGAAAATCTCCAGCTCTTGTCGGGGTCTGCGCCGTTGATTTTTATACGGCGCTTCGTGGGGGTATCACCCATCGCCATCCACTCGATATCAGCCAGCAGACGGCTTTTACCTGAGCCTGTGGGACCCACGATACAGATTATCTCCCCCGCCTTTATCTCAAGTTCGAAGTTCTCATCCTCGCCTTTTTTATTAATACCACCTGTTATAGTAAGGCTGCTTATTACAGACGTTTTTTCTGTCATGGAGCCGACGGCTTCAAGGAAGGTAAAGAAGTTATTCAGAAACTCTGACGGTTCGATACCCATATCCTCAAGCTGTGTGTCTGTCAGATTATCAATAAAGTCTTTAACTGACGCCGTCGGAGCCTCAAGTCCCTGAGACTCGAAAAAGTCTCCGGCAAATGGCATTTCAGCCAGAAGTTCCGCAAAAGGTTTATGTAAAATAAGCTGTCTATCCATTGTCCACATCCATTTTTCTTACGTTGCCCATCTGATATTTAGAGCCGATTCTCTTTTCGCCAAGGCAATATGAACAGAGAGCCGAAGGCATTGAGAAACGAAGGCTTTTTCCGTCCAGTGTGTCGGTTTCGGTCTTTTCGTCCGCAAACAGCGTTGAAAGCTCGAAAGCGCCCTGCCCTGTGATACCGTTGACATGCATGATGCTTGCTGTGGGGTTGACCGTTGCAACCCTTGACGCGAAAACCTCACGCTCTGCCTGCGAAACTATGTCGCCTTTTGTGATGACCACCACGTCGGCGGATTTCAGCATAGGTCCTATCTTTTTGGGCGTGTTTATGCCCGAAAGGTTGTCAATTACGCAGACGGCAAGTATCTCTTTTATGTGCGGACTGCATCTGTTGCAGAGTCCTGCGCTTTCGCTGATTAGGATGTCCACACCCTGCTTTTTGCCCCACTCAAAGCTCTCGGAGACGTTGCTCACGAAGTAGTGGTCAGGACAGAGCGCGCCGGAAAGTCCCTTTTTAACGGGTATTCCCTTCTGCTCGTACAGTTTATCGTCGTCTGTATAGAGGCAGTCGAATTTCACAACGCCCGCTTTCATTCCCCTCTGGCGGAGGCTCTCAACGGTTTTAAGTATCACTGCGGTCTTGCCGGATGACGGAGGACCGCTTACTGTTACAAATCTCATTGTTATGCCTCCAGTTTTTCGTTGAACATGTTGTTCAGTCTTTCAAGCAGACTGCCCATATCGGTTTTGTATATATAGTCCCAGCCCACCCAGTAGAATTTCGCACCTTCCGGCAGCTTGTTGTCCACCTCTTTGTTCAGCACGGGAAACAGTCCCTTGTGCGCCATTATCTCCCCTGTCTCTTTTCCGTAGAGGAAATCGGCTGCGGGCTTGATAACTTCTTTTCTGTCCTTTCTGGTAAGCATGAATACGGGGCTTATTATGCTGCCCTCGGAAGGCCATACTATTTCAACTGATTTGCTGCCGAACAGCATCTTAGTGAAGAAATATGGCATTATTGTCACAGCGGGTTTTGCTTCGGTTTTTTTACCTGCGTTCTTCACCATCTGGGCGGGGTGCATGGACTGTATCATGCTGTTTGCCAGCTTCTCCACACCCTCATCGCCGAACATGTGGTGGATGTGCACCAGAAGGGAGTTGAACAGGTCGAAGTCACCAACCGGAAGTGATACGCTCTTCTCAAATTCAGGCAAAAGCAGGTCTGCCCATCCTTTAGGCACCCTTCTGCCGCCAAGCGCATCAAGGTTCACCATGAACACGGCGGGAACAACGCCCACCATGCCGTAGTTACCCTTAGGGTCTTTCATCTGAGCCAGATAGTCGTGGCACTCCCCCGTCATATCCTCGAACATTCCGTTTTTGACGTGCTTTCCGAAAGAGCGCTCGTCAAAGAAAACGTCGAATCCGGCGGAAACGAACAGATCGGGTACGTTCTCCTCTTTAATGCCGACAACGTTCTCCTCAAGCCATCCCTGCCCCTGTGCAGCGGCGATAAGGTCATATGCCACTGTCAGCCCTGTCTGCTGTTTAACGCTCTCTGCGAAAGCGTCTATCTTTTCAAGCAGAGGCAGGCGCACCGGACAGGGAAGAAGACCTTTAAGTGTTATGTCTCCGGTTTTCTTCTGTTCTTTAAGGGTCACGTCAACGGATGCGTCGTTATTATTCTCTATTTCTGCAAGGCTGTTCAGGAAGGTCTGAACGTCGTAATTTTTCTGTTTGATGGCGGTTTCGAGTTTAAGGAATTTTCCGGCGACGGAAAGAGTCTTCTCGTCTTTAAAGGTATCGAAACCTTTGCTGACAAAAAGGCTGAATGCCGCGGGATGCTGTTTTGCAAGCTCGTAAACTGTTATATTGGCGTTGATCATAATTTTCTCCTTAGTCTTTCATCTTCTGAAAGCCAATATAAACACATTGTACGGGAATAACTTGATTGATGTCAAAATCTGTCTGATTTTTTTATTGCGGCTTCTATCTTTGGAGCCATTATTTTTGCGATATATAAAGAACCTTGTTTTGACAAGTGGTTGGAGTCGAAATAAAGTGGCGACATACCGTCGTATATCTCACATTCGCCGTTTTTGCAAAGGAAATCGGAGGGGTCTATAACAGAAAAACTGACCTCTTTGGAGAGGGCGGTAACCATATTATCAAAGTCCCTGACCCAGCCGAAGTGTTCCGCCGAGTTAAAGTCATAGTCCAGACGGCCCACCCTGTCGCCGAACATTTTTTTCATCACGGTATATTTTCCCGCCTCAACAGGCACGTCAAAACCTATATCCGGCACGTCCTTTATGATAACGGCGTTAATGCCCGCCGCGTTCAGTCTGGCTATGGTGCTTTTCAGCCCCTGATAGAGAAACCCGTCACTGGCATAAGGGTCTTTTTTCGTCCGCTCATCTTTGACAACATACAGCTTTGTTGTGCCAAGATATCTTCTGTTGTTGGCATACATACCCCATCTGGCTGTCATGAAAACTGTTTTTATTTCAGGCGAAGCAATTATGACATCAAGAGCCCTGTCAAAATATCTGCTGCAATCCTGATATCTGGCACCGTTGACGATATCCATCCCCTCCGCCGGAGCACAGGTTGAGCGTGCAAATAACAGTCCTGTGGTGTCGTTTTCGCGAAAAAGCGAGTCCATCCCGCCACTCATGGCAAGGGCGTGTGAATCACCTATCAAAGCGAATTCCGGTTCCTTATTTCCGCCTATGCGGCAGAGCCTTTCTTTGCGTATATCTTCATATTTCAGGTCAAAACATTTTTTAGGGTCAAGTCCGCCCATTCTGGCTGTGAGAGAATCTATGACATCCTTTGTAAACCTGCCGCTCATTCCGCGGGTATATTCAATATAGAGCGACGGCAGAGTCAGAACAAACATACAGGCGGCGGCGTAGGCGAAAAACTGTCGTTTGTTCTGCACACTCATAGTTCGCAGAGGTTTTTCAATGACATAATATGAAAACACAGCCATCGCGAAAACGGCGGGCAGAAGAAATGTGTTGCTGAGAAACACCGACTGAAACTCAACGGCGGAGATATAGTTTCGGAACGCGAAAACAGGCCAGTGCCAGATATAGAGCGAGTATGACAGAAGTCCCACCCACACGAACGGTCTGAACGACAGGAATCTGTTGACCGCGGCACCTTCGGAATAGATTATCAGCGCCGTGCCGAGACATGGCAAAAGCGCCGCATAGCCCGGAAAACGGGTGCTTTCGTCTATGAAAAACATACCTGCGGCAATGAGCAAAAGCCCCAAAACGCCGGATATCTCGCGTTTTACACCACCAGCCGAAGGGAAAAAACCAAGGGCAAGCATAGCCCCCAGCATCAGCTCCCACGCGCGGAAAGGAAGGTTGAAAAATACAGCTTCTGGAAATTTCGCCACCAGTACGACATTAAGCAGAAACGACACGGCAAATACACCGACTATCACAGCCTTGAGGTGCCTGAACCCGCGGCGTGCAAGGAACATAAGGATAAGCGGGAAAAATATATAGAACTGCTCTTCGACACCCAGCGACCATGTATGAAGAAGGGGTTTGCTCTCTGCGGCGGTCTCGAAATATCCGCTGTCGCCCCAGAAAACTATGTTCGCACAGAAAAAAACAGCGGCAATTGCGCTTGAGCCGAACCTTTCGAAATGGGAAGGCAGAAGAAAAAAATATGACACCGCACCCGTAACGATTATCATCGCAAAAAGAGCGGGAAATATGCGCTTTATTCGTCTGACATAGAAATTAGAGATTGTGAACTTGCCGGAATTAAGCTCTTTGAAAATTATAGACGTGATAAGGTACCCTGAAATAACGAAAAAGACATCAACACCGGTGAACCCGCCGGAAAACACGGAGATACCCGCATGATAAAGAATAACAGGCAGTATCGCTATTGAGCGCAGTCCGTCTATGTCTTGTCTGTATTTCACATTTAACCTGTCTCTGCAAAACTTCCGAACAATACAGAATTTAAACAAAAAAGACAAGAAAAAACCCGCATATTCAAAAGTATGCGGGTTGTGCTTTTTTTGTGATGAACGGGTTAGCGTCTGCGCCGCCGCCCACCGGTGGCTGCGCAAATAAACAGTAAACAATAACGTCTCAAGACATATCTTAGCTCAAGATAAATCTTTTCCCCTAAAGGCAAAAAATTTTCAACAGCCTAATTTGTCAAGTATAACCGCCAGCGCCTGCCTGTCATCAGAGCCGAGTCTGCCCATAACATGTTCAACGTTGTTTTTGTAGCGATCATACACCATGTTAAGGAGATCCATGCCCTTTTCAGTGATTGATACTGTAAAAAAACGTCTGTCGTTCTGATCTTTTCTTCTCTCCGCAAGCCCACTCTTTTCAAGATTATCTATGACTGTGGTCATATTTCCTGTTGTTTTACGGATTATCTCCGCTATGTCCTTCTGGCACATAGCGCCTTTGGTATAGAGAGCTTCAAGAACACCGAACTGGCTCACCGTCAGCCCGAAATCTTTCAGATGCGCATAGGCACAACCGGAGATATCCTCCGCCGTCTGAACCAGTTTTAAAAAGGTTTCCATAGTGTCGAGCGACTGCTCAACTGTCTTATTATTCATGTAACACCGCCTGAATGGTCAAATACTGAACATTAAAGTATACTAGTTTTATCTTAATATCAAGCGGAAATTCAGACAAATTTACTATTTTTTAGAACAATCTTCACGAACCAGCTCCGCGATAGAGTCATAATCATGATTAATTTGTTTATCATCAGCTAATTGCAGCGCCAATGAGTTTACTATCATGCGGATGGAGGAATTGTCTGAAATGCGGTAAATCACCCATCGTCCATCTTTTTCGGCAGTAATAACCCCTGCCGAACGCATTTGTTTCAGATGTGCGGAAATGGTTGAAAGTGCGATACCCAGTACTGAATCAAGCTCACAAACACACATAGGGCGTCTGTTCAGCATCAGCGCCATTCGGAGTCTGTTTCTGTCGGCAATTGATTTGATAATCTCAACTGCTGAATCCAACTCTGTCATTTTTCACCCCTTAAATATAAAATACACTGCCCCCGTCATGCAAAGCCCGGCCCAAAGATAGTTCAGCTTCAGCGGCTCCTTCATAAAAACAACGGAGAAGGGAACAAACACAAGGAGGGTTATCACCTCCTGAGTTATTTTAAGCTGACCAAGAGAGAGCGTCTGATATCCAAACCGGTTTGCAGGGACCTGAATGAGATATTCAAAAAACGCTATTCCCCAGCTGATAAAAACAGCCCAGAGCCAGCCTCTGTCCGCCTGATGTTTAAGGTGCCCGTACCATGCAAATGTCATAAAGACATTGGACATAGCAAGCATCGCGACAAACAGTGTAGTATTGCGCATATTATACCTAATATTTTTTTTTATACCATACCTAAAAAAAGTGGGGCGCCCGCCCCACTTTCAGTTACCTATTAAACAGTTTCAGCCATTATTTTTGTTAACAATGAAGCGAATCTTGCTGTGTCCGCAGGCATGTTACCTTCCAGTATAAGTGCCTGATTATAAAGGAGTTCGCTGATTTCAGCCACCTTCTGACTGTCGGCATTTTTTTCGAATTCCGAGTTCAGTTTTTCAATCAGCGAATGGGACGGGTTCAGTTCGAGAATTTTACTTCTTTTAGGTATAGGCTGCCCCATCTGTTTAAGCATAGCCTCAAGGTTCGGGTCTATATCCGAATCGCCGGAAACAAGCACACATGGAGAATCTTTCAGTCTTGATGAGAGTCTCACTTCGCTGACGTTTTCGCCGAGAACCGCCTTCACCTTTTCTGTGAGTTTCGCAAAATGCTCTTTCGCTTCTTTCTTCTCTTCGTCTTTGCCGAGGTTTATGTCCCCTTTCAGGATGGACTTGAATTTTTTGCCTTTATATTCCATCAGACCTGAGATTATTATGTCGTCCACCTCGTCGGTCATGAAAAGCACTTCAAGCTCTTTCTCTTTCAGAGCCTCAAGATATGGCGATCTTTCCAGTTCGGCACGGCTTTTTCCTGTGATGTAGTATATCTCGTCCTGCTCTGTTTTCATGCGGGCGAGATAATCATCCAGACATGTGACCTTGTCGTTTTCCGTAGCTGTGGACTGCATAACCATCAGGGATGCTATCTCCTCTTTACGTTTGAAATCAAAATGAACGCCCTCTTTCAGCACTCTGCCGAATTCTTTGAAAAATTCAAGGTACTTTTCCGGTTCGGAAGACTTCATTTTTGCTAAAGTTTCGAGAACTTTCTTGGTAATGTTGTTTTTGATGGTCTCAACCTGTCTGTTGTTTTGCAGAATCTCTCTGGAAACGTTAAGAGGCAGGTCGGAAGAATCCACAACACCGACGACAAAGCGCAGCCAGTTCGGCACGAGTTCGCCGCAATGTTCCATAATCTGTACGCGGCGGACATAGAGTGCGGGACCGGACTTGAAATCAGCATAAAGGATGTTCATAGGCGCTTTTGAAGGGATGAAAAGCAATGCCGCAAACTCGGAAGTGCCCTCTGCCCTGAAATGTATTGTCGCAGCCGGATCCTGATAGTCGTGTGAAACATGGCGGTAAAACTGGTTGTATTCGTCTGCCTGAACCTCGCTTTTATCCTTCAGCCAGACAGCTTTCATGGAGTTAAGCGTCTCTTCGGTGACAACATCTTTGTCGTCTTCTTTCTTTGTTGTGTCCATCACAACCGGATAGCTTATATAATCTGAATATTTTCTTACAATATCTCTGATTTCCCATTCGTCTGCGTATTCTTTGCAGTCGTCTTTCAGGTGCAGAATAATTTTTGTTCCGCGCTCACTCTTTTCATATGGCTCAACAGTGAAAGAACCGTCGGCTGTGGATTCCCATTTTATGCCGACGCTGGCATCCTCGCCAGCTTTTCTGGAATATACAGTGACCCTATCCGCCACCATGAACGATGAATAAAAGCCAACACCGAACTGACCGATAAGCTCAGGGCTGTTCTCTTTGTTTTCAAGAAGCTGCATAAACTCTTTCGTACCGGAATGGGCGATGGTTCCGAGTGCTTTGACAGCTTCATCCTTTGTCATACCTATGCCGTTGTCGACAACTGTGAGAGTGTTTTTTTCCTTGTCGGGAATGAGCTTAATTTTGTAGTCTGCGTCACCTTCTATGAGCGCATCATTTGTCAGCGCCTGAAAGCGCAGTTTGTCGATTGCGTCGGACGCGTTCGAGATAAGCTCCCTCAGAAAAATCTCTTTGTGCGAATACAGCGAATGAATCATCAGCTCAAGAAGTTTATTCACCTCGGTTTTGAACTGCATTCTCTCCTGTGACATCTGGAAACCTCCTGATAATAATTTTTTACGCTTCTGAATATTATGTTTTTTACCGAAAAAATCAAGTTTGAGTTGATTAATTAAGAGAGACCGCCGCGTCGCTGTCGCTCCTCGCGAAGACAGTTGGCGGTCAGATGCAAGCAGAACAAGGAAAAACTTCCGAGCGGGCTGTGAGCATACAAGTAAGTATGTGAGCAGTTCCGAGGAAGGGGTGACACAGTTATGCGATGCATATCACCGCCAACCTTAAAAAACAAACGGGCACGGTGGTTAGTCGTGCCCGTGTTCCTCCAGTAATTAGGAGGGAGGAGGGTTATGTTTTACTGCCGGTTATTGCTAAGTCTCAATATATAACCGACCCTCTTTGTGTCAATGGTTTGTTTTATGTAAAAAATTAGTGTAGAATATGCGTTTTGCAGAGGAGAAAGATTCTGGACGGACTGACACTCACCAAAGCGGTGAACACTATAAAAGAGAGATACGAGGGCGTTCAGGTGACAAAAATAAACGTCACCGAGGACAGCGTAACCATCGGGCTGTTCGCACCGGACAGAAAGAGTCTGCACGTGCGAATTACGGGTGGTGCGCCCGCTCTTTTCACAACGGACATTCAGGAGGGCGTTTTAGACCCGTTTCTGGACAGGCTTTCCGGCGGAAAGATAGTCGAGATAGGCGGGCGGCGGTACGACCGTCTTTTCTGGCTTTCCATAGCCAAACGCAGACCCAGCGGAAAGATTGAGACACATAAGCTAATATTCGAGCTTATAGGCAAGATGGCAAACGCCGCGCTGGTTAACGAGAGCGGCAATATCATATGGCTGTTCGCAAAGAACAATGCCGATGCTGACAGGAGTTTTTATGTCGGTGACAGATACCACGCACCGAGACTGAATAAACGGGATACCCTTGAAAAGTATGACACAGGTAATTTCGCCGATCTTCTGGGGTTCTACCCTGTAACAGTGAAACACGCGGAAACCTATCTGACAAACGGTTACAGTTTCGCCGAAACTGCGACACTCATAAACGAAAGCCTCGCCGACGGTATCTTTTACGTTGACCATCAGGAACGCGTAATACCGTTTAAACCATATGAGGACGGCGAGACCATTACTCTGGACGGGCTGAAAGACAGACTTTACAAACAGACCATAAAAAAAGACGACGGCATCCGTCTGCGGCTCACCCGCTTTTTCGAGAAACAGGCGGAAAAGTATATGGTGCTGAAAGACAAGCTGAAAGAAGAGTTTGCCGAGGCGGAAACTTTTCCTAAGGTTCGCACAAAGGCTGATTTGCTGAAAAGCAACCTGCATCTGCTGAAAGGCGGAAAAGGACGCGTCGAACTCACCAGCTACACAGAGAACGGCATGGAAACCGTGCCGTTTGACATACCGGAGCTTTTCGACCCTAACAAAGAGGTCAACAGGCTGTACCGCCGCGCGGATAAGCTGGAACGCTCCGTGGCGCTCCTTACTTCCCGCATGGGCGAAGTTGACAACATGATAGATTCTGCGCTGGAACAGCTCTACTACATTGAGATATCGGCAAAGGAGGACGAGCTGCGCGAGCTTGCCCTTGAGATGAAAAAATCCGAGCCGAAACAGAAAAAACAGATAAAGGAAAAGCAGTTCATACGCCTTGAGATAGGCGGCGGAACGGCATACGTCGGAAGAAATTCCGTCAGCAACCACAGGCTTGTCTTCCAGTTCGCAAACCCCGAAGACATGTGGTTCCACGCTCAGAAGATACCCTCTTCCCACCTCATATTCCGTAAAAGCGGCGGCATAACGCAGGACGAGATAGGGCAGTGCGCCGCAATCGTCGCCGGAATGAGCAAAGCGAAGCAAAATCTGAAAGTTACCGTTGACTACACACAGAAAAAAAACGTAAAAAAGCCTAAGAACACACCACCCGGATTCGTCATATACCACAGGTTCAGATCGGTGACGGTCACACCCGTTCATATTGACGAAAACAATGATTGATATATATTGCTAAACGGAGACACACATGGAAAGAATGGAAGCACTCAGGAAAAAAGCTATTTTTCAGGCGGCGCGCCGCGCTATACTGGAAAACGAGATGTTCCTTCGTGATTATGTCACAAATCACCTGCCCGAAAGCTACACAGAGGAAGACCTTGAAAACTTCATAGCCATGCTGGTGAGAATGTTTGACAACGATCTGTTCGACCTTGTGATGGGCGTCAAGTCTGCGGAAGACCTGCAGCATCTTTATGACTACAGATTCACCAAAGATATACAGGATTTCGCCGAAAAGCGCCGTACGGAAATCAAAAAAGCAAAGGGACTTATATAAAATGAACGAACGCTGGATGGCTGTTTTCGAAGATATGACATGGTACGACGCAAAACTCGACTGCGAAGGCGATGCCTGCGAGCTGTATATCTATAACAAAAAACAGAAAATAAAGACAAAAAAACTGAAAGAAAACGGATTCACAAAGGTTATCCGCCTTCAGGACAGAATGAGCGGCGACACTATCGACCTTGTGGATTTCAACGAAATGGACAGGTTTTTCGAACAGAATATGGTGATTTTTAAAAACAGACAGGGTCTGCACAAAGAAGTACGCAGATACATAGATTTCAGCCTTAAATAATGTCTAAAGTAGGATTCACAACAACAATTCCGGTTGAAATAGTTCTGGCGGCAGGAAAAACACCCGTTGACCTGAACAATGTGTTCATAACAGACGAAGACCCAGTTAAAATGGCGGAGGCTGCGGAGGATGAAGGTCTGCCCAGAAACCTCTGCGCATGGATAAAAGGCATATATACGGCAGTTAAAAAAGCAGAGATAGACGAGGTTGTCGCCGTCACACAGGGCGATTGCAGCAACTCACACGCTCTGGCGGAGCTTTTCATCAGCGCCGGAATAAAAGTACACTCATTCAGCTACCCTTTTGAGAAAGAGTGCAGATACAGCCAGCTTAAAGCCGAGATGGAACGTTTTGCAAAATCTATAGGCACAACACTGGACGCCGCTGTGAAATATACAAAAGCCACAGACCCTGTACGGGAAAAACTGCGCAGACTGGACAAAATGACGGTGGAAGGTCAGGTTACTGGCTTTGAAAACCATCTATGGCTGGTAAGCTCCACAGATTTCAATACCTGCCTCAGAACATATGAAAAAGATCTCGACGACTTCCTTTCAATGACCGAAGGACGGTTTCTTGATGAGGACGGGCTGCGTATCGGCTTCATAGGAGTACCGACAATATTCTCGGATATCTATCAGTTCATCGAGTCAAAGGGTGCGCGGGTGGTCTATAACGAGATTCAGCGACAGTTCGCTATCCCGTCCGATGATCCGGACTACGTTCAGCGCTACGCGGACTACACCTACCCATATGACGTTTTCGGTAGGGTTGAGGACATACAGAAAGCTGTGGAGGAACGGCAGTTGGACGGCATAGTCCACTACGTTCAGTCCTTCTGCTATCGCCAGATGCAGGACATCACAATCCGCAGGAACATAAAATGCCCCATACTGACCATTGAAGGCGACGCTCCCGGCGGCATAGACGCGCGCACAAAAATACGCATCGAATCGTTCCTTGAGATGCTTGCGGCGAGGAAAAAATGAAACTCGGCATAGACCTTGGCAGCAGATTCGTTAAAATAGCAGTGCAAAACGGCGAAAAAATAGACTTCCACCGTGAAGATACAGTCTTTTTCTATAAAAACCGCGTTAAAAGGGATGAAAGCGGAGTAAAAATCGATCTTTCAGCATATAACGCGGACGAAAATACCATCATTACAGCCACCGGATACGGACGGAATATGCTGACGTTCGCAAACGCAAACGTGATATCCGAGATAAAAGCCCACTATCAGGGGGCACTGCAATCCAGCGGCGAGAACGAGTTCATTCTCGTTGACGTTGGCGGACAGGACAGCAAGGTAATCTATGTGCGGGACGGCTACATCGAAGATTTCGTCATGAACGACAAATGCGCCGCCAGCACCGGCAGATTCCTTGAAAACGCCTGCCGCATACTGGACATCAGCCTCGAAGAGCTTTCCGCAATGACCGAAAACCCCGTCAAGATGAACTCCACCTGTGCGGTGTTCTCCGAAAGCGAGCTTGTGGGCAAAATAGCCGAGGGCATCCCCATGGAGCATATCGGCGCAGGTGTCAACGAGAGCATCGCCCGCCGCCTGTTCCCGCTTATCCGCAAATACCGCCACAAAAAGATATATGCGGCTGGCGGTGTCGCAGAAAACAGAGGACTCATCCGCCTGCTCTCCGAGATGGCTGAGAGCGATATTCAGGTCATCAAAAACCCGCAGTTCAACGGCTGTTTCGGGTGTCTGTGGTATTAAACCTTGGTTAGTCAGTATCCGCAAGCTGTTCAGGATCAAGCCCAAGAGCTTTTGCCAGTTTTTCCAGAGTAGCGTTTCTTGGGTTGTCCGCTTTTTCCATCTGGGAAAGAGCAGCCTGAGTAATACCGGCTTTTTCAGCAACTTCCCTTTGCGTCAAACCTTTATATATTCTCCACGCTTTCAGCAGATTGCAGTTTTTATCAACCATTATTTCAACAATATCATGCGGTATGGTAACTCTGTGTTCTTTGGTCAATTCCAGATAACTGTCATAAGGTATAACAGCGAAAGTGGGGGTGTCTCCCTGATATATTATTTGTGCATCAATAAGTGCTTTCATCTCTCTTCTTAACCTCCTCTACGCTTATTATTTCGAGGGAATCACTGAAAATCACTCTGTATCTTTTCACCCGCAGCCTGTATAGGTTATCGTAATTAATAAGCTTTTTTACATTATGACATTCAGGAAAATTTTCCAACTGCCTGACTGCAACAGAAATATCTTTAGCAACAACCCTATCCTTAATCTTATTAAATTGCTTGATTGCTTTAGGCGTCCATACAATTGTCTTCATAAGTAATCATATGGATAATATAAGACTATGTCAATGTTTTACTTATATTACACAATCAAACACTATTTAATTTTATAAATTTTACACTTCACATCCCCGTCGTTTTCCGTATAATCGTATATGGAACTTATTCGCATAATTACGGCGGGGATAGCGTCCATGGCTATGGCTATGGGCATAGCGCGGTTCGCATACACCCCCATGATACAGATAATGACGGAAAGCGGCGTGCTCACCGTTGCACAGGCGGGCGGTATAGCTTCGCTCAATTATCTGGGCTATCTCGCAGGCTCCGTCTTCTTTATGGTCAAACCAATCCGCCGAAAATATGCATGGTTTGCCGTCATGTATTTCACAAACGCCCTAACCCTCGGTCTTTTCGCGCTCACTCAGGATATCTATATCTGGTCTTTTCTGCGCGCCGTATCGGGCTTTGCCAGCGCCGGAATGTTTCTGCTGATGTCCGTCATGGTATCCGAAGCTCTTGCAGCAAAAGGACATCTGCGTCTGGCAGGTCTTATCTTTACAGGCATCGGCATCGGTATACTCATTTCCGGTTTCACAGTGCTGGTGTTCGGCAATTTCATGGGCTGGAAAGGGCTTTGGATAGTATTTTTCATCGGGATGCTGCTTACATCCCCCCTCTGTTTTTTTAAACAGGCAAATCCGCACGCAAATACTCAAATTGTTTCCGTACAGGAAGAGCCTATGCACCCGTTCATATACTTTCTGTCCGCCGCCTATTTTCTTATGGGGACAGCTTACATAGTCTCCGGAACATTTCTGGTGCTTATCATAAGACGCGCCGGATTCAGCGGCTATTGGGCATGGATGATCACGGGGCTGTGCGCAGTTCCCGGTATTATATACTTCACTCTGAACGCCGGACGCACGGGTTTTATCAAAAATCTCATTCCGGCATACGTTTTTCTGGGATTAAGCTGCGCTCTGCCCGCACTTTACGGATCCGCACCTGTTCTGTTTCTTGCGGCGGGGATGTACGGAGCGACATTCCTCGGCATTGTGGCGCTGACAGTCGGGTTTGCAAAAAAACTGGCAGGCTCCCACACCGCATACGCCATAGGACTTGTAACGGTTGCGTTCAGCATCGGACAGGTCATAGGTCCCGCTGCGGCGGGCTGGTCGGCAGAGAAAACAGGTAACTTCTCATATTCCCTTATGGCGGCATCCATACTCTGTGCCGCGGCGATTTTTATACTTCTGACAGGATGCATTATATATAGAAGGAGGTCTATATGCCGTATGTAAATATCAAGATAACAAATGAAGGCGTTACGAAAGAGCAGAAGGACGAGCTTATCAAACGTGCCACACAAATGCTTGTAGACGTTCTGAACAAGAATCCCGAAACAACCGTAGTCGTTATTGATGAGGTGGACACTGACAACTGGGGGATCGGCGGGATAGCCGTTACAGAGAGGCGCAAGGCAGCAAAGTAAAAAGACCCCGCCTAAGCAAGCGGGGTCCGCACCGGAGAACTGCACCGTTTTTGTGTGTGTTTAATATAAGGCACAGTCTCAATTTATCCTGAACATTCGGGTAACACTCATCTGGTCATCCGCCTGCTTCTGCAGGTCGGCAACAGTCGCCGAGACCTGACTCAGCGCCGCCGAGCTTTGTTCCAGACCGGATGAGATCACCTGTGTATTGTCGTTTATGTTGTTAATTGCAGCAGTCTGCTCCTGCACCGCAGTGGTAATCATAAGGCTTGCGCTGCTTATCTCCTCGACAGAGCGCACTATCTTTTCGAAAATCTCATCCGTTGTGGCGAGTCTTTCCACGCCCTCGTTAACCCGTGTTCCGGCAAGCTGCATGTCCTCGTTGGTCTTATTGGTTTCAACCACAAAGGACGAAATAATCCGTTCAATTTCCGAAATGGACTGTTGTGTGCGCTCTGCCAGCTTGCGCACCTCGTCCGCAACAACGGCAAAACCTCTGCCGTGCTCCCCTGCCCTAGCCGCCTCTATGGCTGCGTTAAGCGCCAGCAGGTTTGTCTGATCTGCAATATCGTTTATAACAAGCAATATGCTGCCTATCTCCTGTGACGACCTCGAAAGCCCTTCGACAGTGCTGCTCAGGGAATTGACATTCTTCTGTATGTCAATCATTACGCTGTTCGCCATAACTATGCACTCTTTGCCTTCATCGGTAAGCTCTTTTGCCGCCTGCGACTTCTTAGTAACGTCGTTGATGGACACAAGCACATGACCTGATGTGGCACTTATCTCCTCCACAGCGGATGCAACGCCACTGACCTGCCCCGTCTGCTCTGTAAAGGTGCTTGCCAGCTCCTCTGTTGTGCTTGCAAGTTCAGTGCTGCCGGATGCGAGGGTATTGGATGAGTTCACTATCCCCTCTATCACTTCATGGAGCTTCCCTTTCATATTTTCAAGGGAACGGGCAAACTGCCCAATCTCGTCTTTCTGGTCGATATCCATCCTGACAGTAAAATCGCCGTCGGACAGTCTGTCTGCAAAGCCCACTGCCTTTGCCATGGGCACCGTGACGGACTTTGTGATTATAATTCCGATAATTATACCGCATACAATTGCCAATACAGAGAAAACACCCACAAACATCAGTGCAACCTTTATGGACGAATCCATGGCACTGCGTTCCTGTGCAGAAATATCACCGCATATCTTCTGCGCCGCCATTGCGCTTTCCATCATGGTTGTCTGATATTCAGCGCGCTTTCTGAGGCTGTCTGCAAGATTATGAAAATCACTGTCATAGCTTTTAAGCGATATTGTCAGTTTACCTATGTCCGTTGATGAATCCTGCGACATGGGGTTTGCTGTGGCGGTGTCATATGCCTTTTTATAGCTTTTCTGCTGCGATTCAAACAGATCCTGTTTTTGATACATTATATATCTGAACGCAAACAGGCGCATCTGGAGCAGATGCTTTATTATCTCGTCGGAACCTATACTGTCAGCAATGGCAAATACATTCTCAGCAGAGGCGTTAAGCCTCTCACGAAGTGTATTTTCCTCTTTTGATTCCTCAACGTATCTGTTGAAATTATCCTTATATTGGTTTATGCGCGTAGTAATCTCAGTTAACTTTTCAGCATCACTTCCGGTTACATATTTTGCAAGATCGATGCGCGCTATGTTAACAGCATCTTCCAGATTGTTTTGCACAGCAGAAACATACTGTTCATCGTCAAACATAGTGAATTTTACCTGATTCAACCTTGCGTCATATATAAGTTTTTCAATATGTGTAAACATATCTCTTTTTTCAACCTGCTTTGAAACAGAATACATCCTGCTGAAACTCAACAGGCTTATAGCAGTAAGCAATACCAGAACAAGCCCAAAGCCAATGAACAGCTTTCCCGAAAGTTTCATATTTTTCAACACATCCAACTCCTGAAAATATGCACACGTTTAGAATATATAAGAGAATAGATTTTACAGCATTCAATAAAAACCGAATCTGAAATTTTTTACACATAGCAAACACCATACCCCCAAGTGAAACTGCTCCGCGTAAACTAAAACATGATTTACTTTATCTCTACAATATGATATAAGCATAAGCGAAGGGCATAAATTCATTTACTTGCATCTCGTTACACGGTCTTTGAATTTATAGTGAACTGCTTCACACACATATTCCAAAATAATGACAAAGGTAGACCATAAACGTATAGGCAATTAATTTGCATAATTAAGTTATTATCATAGGTTAAAGCCTATGTCAAACCAAATATGACTTATTTTATCCTATTGGATATATCCCAGATAACGCTTATACATAGTGTCATGAGCAAACAAAATATACAAAACTCAACTCTTTTAATTTCAATCGGGGAGACCGTCAGAATGCTCAGAAAACAAAAAGGGTATTCACAGGAAAAACTTGCAGAAATGGCAGACCTGCACACGACAACCATCTCCGAAATTGAATGTGGAAAGAGCAATCTTACTATTATCAGTCTTGAGCGTATTGCACATGCGCTCGATTGCTCCATTATTGCGTTCTTTCCACGTCTTCATGTGGAAGAAGACTCGGATTTTAACGCACAGATAAAAAGACTGGTTTTAAACCATAGGCGTATGAAAGAAAGGGACAGACCCATCCACCAGAATGTTATTAAAGCGATAGCAGATGCCTTTGACTGCAAGAATGAGGCAAAAAAAAACCTGCCGTAAAGACAGGTTTTTTGAAAAAAAGCGGGTAGCCGGACTCGAACCGGTGACCTCAACCTTGGCAAGGTCGCGCTCTACCAACTGAGCTATACCCGCGGGCGAGGTATTCTTATATTAGAATCTGCCCCGTGTGTCAACAACATTTTTACGCTATTTGATAAGATTCTTAAATGTCGGTTTATAAAGGGAAAAGCCCTTCTTTGCCTCTTTCGACATATCAACAACGGCAGAACCATCCAAAACCCTGAAATATTGTGATTTCAAAGAATCGCTTATCTTCATAAAATCAAATCTTTCGGCACATGTTACGCCTGACCCTACCGGAACGTTGTTGTAGTTTACCCTGAAATTATAAGGAGAGGTCTGTGTTACGGTTGTTGCATAAACATCTGCTCCAACAGTTTCAGTCACCCTTTCGCCTTCGTCCAGAACCAACTGACCGCCGTACTCAAAATATAGGTCGTAATAGCTGTAGTAGCCGTCATATGCGTAATATGACGTGAACTCGGTGGTAAGAATGTCAGTGGACTTCACATCAACACCGTTTGTACAGGTCACACTGGCATATACAATCTTATAAGTACCTTTAAGAGTGGCGTCGTTGTCAAAATCGATTGCAGTCATATTTGCATCCTGCTCAACTGCGTCACCGGAACCACCGCCGGATCCGCATCCATAAAGAACAGCCATCAAGCAAACCATCAGCAGCATCGTATACTTTTTCATTTTGCACCCCCTGCATACCTTACCCATATTATCCTCATATTTTTGGACAAATGTCAAATCAGTTTCAGGTTGCAATCTGTATATTGATTTATCTAAAGGAAATAAACACATATTCGATATAACAATATGTCTTCACAATTTCTACATATTGAGGCTTCATATGAAAATATCCGGTTCCGAAATATTCAATCATGTGAATCAGCCGGAAATCCAGTTGACAAACAGCAGAAAGATATCTGCCAACCTGATGCAGTCCGTGGGGCTTGAAACCGATATGATGCGCTCTGTCCGCCAAATGGTGGATAAGGTGGAGATAACCGCCATCCAGAAGATGAGGGCTGATTACAACACTGTAATTGTTGACGGCGGCGACGGAAACGACGAAATACGCGCAAAAGACCTTGTAGATTCAAAACTCAACGGCGGCAAGGGTGACGACACCTTTTATCTTTCCAATATCCGAAACTCATCAGTTGATGGCGGAGAGGGAGACGACGAAATCAATATTGATCACGCGAAAAATGTCTCAATAGATGCCGGAGCAGGCAACGATATTATCAACATTACCAGCGACAAATACAGAGCACACATAGTCAGCCCCGCCGAAGCTGCAATGAATGACAGCTCATCCAGACTTTATGTGAACGGTAGAAGCGGTGACGACACAATTTCTGTTTTTGGCACGAAAACAATTATTATGGGCGGCGATGGGAACGATATTATCAGCGGCTACGGCATCATAGATGGCGGCACAGGCGATGACATTATAAACGGTCAGGGCATAGTAAAAGGCGGCGAAGGAGAAGACACCATAAGCGGGTACGGTACTATTTCAGGTGGCAATGGCGACGACATAATAAGAGGTTCCGGTCTAATAAAGGGCGATGAGGGTAACGATATAATAAATCTGATATCAACCATCAGGCTTGATGATTACAGCGGAAGCGCAAACATCATTCAATATGAAAAGGGCGATGGACACGACATCGTGAATATAGCAAATCAGGATACTATCCTGGACATGCGAAGCATATCCAAAGACGATGTGGATATCCTTGAGTCCATCAACGAAAACACAGGATATAAGGAACTTACCGTAAACATGAAAGACGGCAGCGGAAGCGTCACATTCATTTCAAACAATGAAAATGACCTGCTTTACGCAAACGCAGCCAAAGTAAGGAACGCACTTGAGGAACAGGGACTTATACCTGAAACACCGGATAAACCCGTTACCTTTATACCGGAATATATTCACTTTTCCGACGGTGTCGTGACAATGAAGCGGTAAAAAGCTGACTTTGAAAAACTCCTTATTTACTGTATAGTGGATAAGGAGTTTATATTATGACTAACGATATCAGATGGATTCAACGTTTTTCAAACTTTAAAAAAGCTATGGAACAGCTCAGCGAAGCTGTCGCTCTCTCAGAGCAGAGAGAACTCTCCCGACTTGAAAAACAGGGGATGATTCAGGCGTTTGAATTCACACATGAACTCGCATGGAAAACGATAAAAGATTTTCTCGTCAGCAGAGGGACAACATCTATTTTCGGCTCTAAAGATTCTACCAGAGAGGCGTTTAAACTTGAGCTTATCGAAGATGGTGAAGTCTGGATGAATATGATTAAAAGCCGCAACCTCACATCACATACCTATGACGAAGCCACAGCAGACGAAATCGTCAAAGAAATTATATCCTCATACACAGAAGCATTTGAAAAGATGCTGACGCGATTTTCCGAACTGGAAAAAGAAGAGAACGGACAATAATGCGGTTCGGACTGAAAGAGGAAACAATCAAAGCAATCTCTGATGTTTTTGCGCAGTATCCGCAGATAAAAAAAGCTGTGGTGTTCGGATCGCGAGCAAAAGGTAACTACAGAGACGGTTCCGATATCGACATCTGCCTCTTCGGAGACATCGAACTGTCGCTTCTGCACCGTATAGAAGAATCACTGGACGAACTCTACCTGCCATATACCGTTGATTTGGTGGTGTACAACCGCATACAGAATCAGGATTTGAAAGAGCATATTGATAGGGTCGGAATAATATATACATAAGAGAGGAACTCAGTTCTTTATGACATTCGAAATACTTGATAGTGCTAAATCATATATAAACGAACTTGACTTGATAAAACATGAAGGAACAATCCGCTTTGATACAAATATCAAAACTTTAGAATTAGGTGGATTGATATTCAGATTAGATTATCCTAACTTTTACTTTGCGTGCGATGTTAATGATAACCATATAATTCTAGAAAGAAATACTGATAAATGTATTTTAGATTTAAATCAAATTGATGCAAGCATTTTTGGGGAGTATGTTGTTGTTTTTATAATTTGGTCTCCGACCAAGCTGACTCTTATTGTCAGAGAAAAAGAAGCGAAAAAAAATGCATTAACTATAAATAAAGAAATTGAAACTGAAATATTTTATCCATCTAGACAATCCACGCAACAAATCACAAACAACTTACCAGATGGCAATATTATTTTCACTTCTGACGAAGAATTTAGAAATTATTGTCACATGCTTTTAATATCTATGCAATTAAAATTAAAAGAAAATCCAACAGTTGATTTTTGCTGGAATAAGGCTAAAGAAGAAAAAAAAGTCATACAACAAACGCCAAAAGACGAAATAGATATTCACGGCATTATACATACCTTTTTAAACAACATAAGACAGCCAAATGTCAAAGTGCATTATGAATACAACACAAACAACGGCAATGTTGATTTTGTGTTTTCAACTATGATCGACAATATATACTCTACATTCTGTTTAGAAGTTAAAAATGCTCATTCTCAAGATGTAGTGACTGGCTTAACAAACCAATTAACTGAATACATGAAAAATACTAAATCCAAATATGGAGCATATTTAATTTTATACTATAAATGTAGTATGTTTGACAAACCAAAACAAAATCTCCATGAACTTCAGTTAAAGTTTAACAAATTGCGATTTCCATTAAGTGATAATATAAGAATATTTTTCTTAGATTTATCCAAGAAAACACCAGCAAGTAAATTATGAAATAATATAATATAAAACAAAACAGCCTCTGGAATCCAGAGGCTGTTTATTTATCTGCTATATTTAGCTTTTTAATTGGAGGCGACGCCCAGAATCGAACTGGGGTACGCGGATTTGCAGTCCGATGCCTAACCACTCGGCCACGTCGCCTTAAAAGGAAAAAAAAGACCGGTAAATCGAACCGGTCTCTTAAAAAAAGCGGGTAGCCGGACTCGAACCGGTGACCTCAACCTTGGCAAGGTCGCGCTCTACCAACTGAGCTATACCCGCGTGAGGTAGCTTTTATAACTTATCACAAACCTGTTGTCAACATCTTATTTCAAATTTTCTTTATTTTTGTCAGAACATAAAGCACGGTCAGACCTTATAAAAAACCGTACCCTCCTGAAAAGCGCCCTCCGGCTTAGGCGTCACCGTATATCGGAAACCAGCGCGCACGAAATCCTCTCTGATCTCTCTGCCGGAAGAATAGGTAGCCGCCCTGCCAACGTCCGTGCAAAGCCTATAAACGTCTCTGAAAACAGCCTCCGTCCACATCTCCGGGTTCTTCCGCTTCCCGAAAGGGTCAAAGTATACCACGTCAAATTTCAGCGGCATGTCGCGTATTATATTCCGCGCATCGCCGATGGCGATATCAAGCCGCACGTTCTCCGCCTGCCCCTCGACAATGAGCTTTCTAAGAAGCTCATAGCCTCTGTACGGCCACATAAATCTGTTCTGCCTGATGGTATCAAAGAGAGATGATTGCCGCTCCACAGTGACGATATGGAGTCTGTAGCGGTGTTCAACGGACAGAAGCCGGTCAAGTGTGACGGCAAGGTTACTGCCCCCGCCGAGGCATATATCCAGAAGGCGTACATCCTGCACCTGCAAAAGCTGCTCTATGCCGCTGGCGGTATAGAATTTGTGCAGGCTTTCGGTGAACGCGCCCACGCTTTTGGCTCTATACCCCTCGTTATAGTCCATACTATAGAGGGATATAGAGCCATCAGCCGTAATTAGTGGTTTATTCTTACTTTTTAACGGGATTAAATTCGGCATTATGAAAATAGATGTGCCAGTTATCGGATATCCTGTCCGGATAGTCGTCCCTGTAATGTCCGCCTCTGCTGCCTTTTCTTTCGTCCGCAGCAGTAGCCATGAGCAGCCCAACTGTCAGCATATTGCGTATTTCCGCTGTGGTTCTGTCTCTGGGGACATAGTTTTTGTATTTGACAAGGTGTCCGGTGAGATATTCTTTCGCGCGGGCGAGTCCTGCGGCATTGCGCGAAACGCTCACGCCGTCCCACATACTCTCCTGAATTTCATTAACCATGCTTTCGCCCTGTTCTTCACTGACGGTTTCAAACGGAGGCATTTCAACTGCCTTAACAACTCTGTCTTTGTTGTCCGCCGCAGCTGCATCTGCACTTCTTCCGCCGTAAACAACACCTTCGAGAAGGGAGTTGCTGGCAAGTCTGTTTGCGCCGTGAACGCCGTTACAAGCCGCTTCGCCGCACGCATAAAGCCCTTTCAGGCTGCTGCGTCCGAACTCATCGGTGTATATTCCGCCCATATAATAGTGGGCGGCGGGGCTGACAGGTATGGGGTTAACCGTAATGTCTATGTTATATTCCAGACATGTGGTGTAGATTTTCGGGAATCTGTTGCGCACAAAGTCTTTTTCGAGATGTGTCAGGTCAAGCAGCACATGATCAGCGCCCGTCTGCTTCATTTCGAAGAAGATAGCACGGCTGACCACGTCTCTGGGTGCGAGTTCGCCGTCCGGGTGATACTTCGTTGCAAAACGTTCCATATTTACGTTGCGCAGTATGCCGCCCTCGCCTCTCATAGCCTCGCTTAAAAGGAACGCCGGCGCACCTTTAACGGAAAGTCCTGTGGGGTGGAACTGATAAAATTCCATATCGCGCATATCCGCACCGGCGCGGAAAGCCATGGCCATTCCGTCGCCTGTGACTACAGCGGGGTTTGTGGTGCGTCTGAAAAGTCTGCCGGCGCCGCCTGTTGCGACGATAACAGCCTTAGCATAATAGCATTTGAACTCGCCCGTTTTCTCGTCCAGCGCGAAAACGCCGCAAACGCTGTCAGGCGCGTCTTTGATAAAGTCGATGGCGTAGGTGAACTCAACTTTTTCTATGTTGCTAAAATTTTTGGAATATTCTTTCAGAGTGCGCACAATCTCGTGTCCGGTAGCGTCGCCTTTAGCGTGAATGATACGGTTGACGCTGTGCGCCGCCTCCCGTGAGAATTCCAGAACTCCGCCGTGCATATCGAATTTCGCACCCCAGGAGATAAGCTGTTTGATATATTTGGGTCCTTCTTCAACCAGCGTCGAAACGGCTTTAAGATCGCAAAGCCCATCTCCTGCACGCAAAGTATCTTCAATGTGCAGAGTAATATCGTCGTCATCGGAAAGGGCGACTGCGACGCCGCCCTGTGCATACTCGGAGGAGCTTTCCCCCAGAAAACATTTTGTAACAACTGCAACGCTGCCGTATTCGGCAAGTTCAATCGCCGCACGGAGTCCGGCAACGCCGCTGCCAAGAACTATGTAGTCGTAAAAGTAATTTTTCATTTAGAACCTGATGGCTGCTTTAAGCCCGTACTGGTTGACATCACCGCCTCTTGCGGCTTCAATGTTAAGTACAATGAAGGGGAAGGGGCAGACCTGAAGACCGACCATACCTCTGACAGCGTTAACGTTTTCGTCGTCGAGATCAACGTTGTCGGAATCTTCGCTTGCCATTGTATAAACGTCCTCAACACCGGCATAGGGTGTCAGGATGAGAAAGCCCTTGCTTATGTATATTCCCACAAGACCGGACTGGAGGTCAACATCTTCAAGATCGAGGACTTTTGTATAGGCGGCTTTAACGCTTACAGCGGGAGTCAGAACGGAGCCTTCAAGGAGTGCGTATTTCGCTTCAAGAGTTATAGCAGTGAAGTCGATATTCGCACCTTTCGTGATACTCGCGCCGAGGTCAACTCCGAAGGGAAGCCCCTTCTGGATATGTACTCTGTTTGCCCATATAGCGCTGTCGGGGTCGCCGTTGTCCCACGCGTTCTTCCATTTTGCGGAGTCTTCGTCAATGGTTGTAAGCTGAGATTCAAGTGCGATATCAAAGCCAAGGGTACCGAGAGGTTCCGCAGGGCTGTTCGGCGTCGGTGTTGCGGCAAGACTGATGTCTTTCATAAGATTGCTGAAATCATCCTGTGAAAGACCGGACATCAGCTTGAAATCACCTGCGAATGCCGTCGCGCAGAGAAGCATCGAGACAATAACTAAAACCTTCTTCATTTAGTCCTCCTTTTCAGATCCGGCAGCCCGAAGTCCTTCTGAAAGTTCTCGCGGGTTCTGTTGAAATAGCCGAATTTCATATTTTTATGTTTCTTTTTTATCAGTTTCAGAAGATTTTTAAGTCCTAAAATCTCCTCTTTCTTAAACTTCATACCTGAAAACAGGAAATCCGGATCAATGTTCAGGTTTCGAAGCTGGATGAGATCTATTTTGTACGCGTCCAGAAAATCTATGAGCGTATTCGCCTCGCTCTCCCTGTCGTTTATTCCCGGCATGGTAAGAAAGTTAAGCGAAGTATATACGTTGTACCTGTTTGCAAGCTCGATGCTTTTCAGCACGTCGTCAAGCGTATAGCCCACAGGATTATAGTATGCGTCATATGTCGATTGTACCACTGAATTAAGACTGACTCTAATACTATCTACACCAGCGTCGAAAATCATCTTCATTTTTTCAGGACTGGAGCAGTTCGAATTGAAATTTACCGTGAGTTCCGGTGCCTGCGCCTTGATAATTTTTATAGCCTTTGCGATGGTATCGGCAACTGTTATGGGATCGCCTTCACAGCCCTGCCCGAAACTTACTATGGGCTCCTCTGCCACTTCATAGTGGTTAAGAGCGACCTGCGCAATCTCTTCCGGCGTGGGGACAAATTTTATCCTGTCCTGCGGTGCGGTTATGCGTTTGTCATCCTGCTTTGAGATACAGCCCATACATCTGCTGTTGCAGGTCGGCGCTGTGGGCAGCGGACATTCCCATCTTCCTATGAAGGCGTTCTTCGCCGCCGTGCAGTGATACTCCAGCGCACAGGTGGAAAGCTGCCCGTAAAGCCTGTTGTCGGGATATTTTTCAAGCATCCTGTCAACAGTGGGCTTGAAAGCATCCGTATAGTCGAAGTTTGCAGGATTCCATTTGCTGTCGTCGTCAACCTTAATGGCGGGCACGACAAACTTGTCGTTCAGCCAGCCGACGGCGGTGTATGCATAAAGAGGCAGCACCTCTTCCGTATTTTTGACATATGCAGGGAGGAAGAGACGGAGAAATCCGGGGTCGAGAAACGCGCTGACCGCATAGCCGCCTGTGAAAGTCTCCATTCCCGCCGTCCGGGGGTTATACGCAACCGGATGGGTATTGGGAACGAAATAAAGCCTTGAACAGGGAGGCAGCTCGATAAGCTCCACCTCATAAGGAACGAAATTATAATTCTCGCTCCTGACAGTCATTTTAAGGTGAGGGTGGTCATATATGTTGCCCTGCCTGTCGGCAAAGAGGAGATTTGGAATAGCGTACATTAGCTGATGCTCCATAGTTTTGAGAAATAATAGTTTTTGCGCGTTGCAAAGTCAAGGTCATATAAACGGTTTTTTCATGGAGAAATATGTAAACTATAGGACGAATCTGATTTGATGTTGTTATTTTTCTTACTTTGTGCCTATAATTTATGGTTGAATACAGGGTGACACATTGTTCATTACCCATAAACGTATAGAAAAATCAAATACATTCTAAGGAGACTTTTTATGACCGATATCATTGATGTTTTTGCCAGAGAAGTACTGGATTCCAGAGGCAATCCCACAATTGAGGTTGACGTTGTTACAAGCGGCGGCGTTCTCGGACGCGCAATTGTCCCCTCCGGCGCATCAACAGGCGAGTACGAAGCGGTTGAACTTCGCGACGGCGACAAAAGCAGATATATGGGCAAAGGCGTTCAGAAAGCGGTTCAGAACGTTAACGAGATAATCGCTCCCGAACTTGAAGGTATAGACGTTACTGAGCAGAAAATGATAGACGAGATACTCATCGGGCTTGACGGCACAAAAAACAAAGGCAACCTCGGCGCAAACGCAATACTCGGCGTTTCGCTGGCATGTGCAAAGGCTGCCGCTGATTCATGTGGTCTGCCCCTTTACAAATATATAGGCGGAGCTTTCGCAAACACCCTGCCCGCCCCCATGATGAACATCATCAACGGCGGCTCCCACGCAGACAACAACGTGGACATTCAGGAGTTCATGATAATGCCCCTCGGAGCAGATAACTTCAAAGAAGCTCTGCGCATGGGTGCGGAAGTTTTCCATACACTCAAAAAAGTTCTGAAAGATAAGGGTCTCAACACAGCCGTTGGCGATGAGGGCGGTTTCGCTCCCAACCTCGGTTCAAACGAAGAGGCTATCGAAGTTATCATCGACGCCATCAAAAAAGCCGGATATGAACCCGGAAAAGACATCTTCATCGCTCTGGACGCGGCTTCCAGCGAATTTTACAACAAAGAGAAAAAATGCTATGTCCTGGCTGCCGAGGCAAAACCCGAAAAAACGGCTGCGGAAATGGTTGAATACTACAAATATCTTGTGGACAAATACCCCATTATCTCCATTGAAGACGGTCTGGACGAAAACGACTGGGATGGTTGGAAACTCCTTACTGACGCACTGGGCAAGAAAATTCAGCTTGTGGGCGACGACCTGTTCGTTACAAACACAGAAAAGCTGAAAATGGGTATCGAAAAAGGCATCGCAAACTCAATACTCGTCAAGCTGAACCAGATAGGCACTCTGACAGAGACTCTGGACGCTATCCAGACAGCACGAGAAGCCGGATACACATGTGTAATCTCCCACCGCTCCGGCGAGTCTGAGGACACAACAATTGCTGACCTAGCGGTTGCGGTTAACGCCGGACAAATCAAAACCGGCTCACTCTGCCGCACAGACAGAATCGCCAAATACAACCAGCTCCTCAGAATCGAAGAGGAACTGTTTGAGCAGGCTACGTTTAAAGGACTCAAGGGTTTATATAACCTCAAGAAGTAGACTGCGAAAACATGCCTGCACGATGCAGGCTCATGAAACGAAGTGAAATGTGAGGCTGGGCGGGCTTTGCCTGCCCAAGCCGTTGACGAAAATTTCTCAGGAAGGGAAATTTTCGCTGGCTATATGTGGCAGGCTACGTTTAAAGGGCTTAAAGGTTTATATAACCTCAGGAAGTAGATACTAGACTGCTTCGCCTTCGGCTCGCAGAGACATCTAGACGCTGAATTTACTTTTATCGTTTAGAAGCGAGCAGTTCAAGGCGAAGTTTATAAGCGATAATAATAAGGCGGTCAACTGACCGCCTTTTTTATATCTGTTTTTTAAGATAGAACAACCCAAGGACTGCCGATACAGCCGAAGCACCCAGAATGGACAACTTCGCCACGTTCTGCATCTCCTCAGCAAATGCCATCGTCGAGATGAATATCGACATGGTAAGACCGACACCTGCGAGCATACCGGCACCGATAATCTGCTTCATGCTCACACCTTCGGGCAGAGAGACTTTTCCGAACTTCATCAGAAGTGCAACACTTCCCACGATACCCAGCGGCTTGCCTATTATAAGTCCCGCTGCTATACCGGCTGATACAGCCGCTCCGTCTGCGCCGACATTGCCGATGTCAAACAGCAGTCCCATATTTGAAAACGCGAACACAGGCATGATGATATAAGCCGTGAAGCTGTGCAGGCTCTCTTCCAGTCTTGAAAGGGGGCTGGATGCATAAGTCGCCATATGTATCACGCGATTCAGCTCGTGTTCGTTCTCTTTTGTAAGCTCTCTGTTCTCGTCGTTATCTATCTTTGATACGGAAGCTCTGGTAAGACGACTGAACACATTAAGAGGTATCGCAGGGGCGGATGGAACGAACATAGCTGTAATAACCCCCGCGGCGGTGGCATGTATCCCCGCTTTCAGCAGGCAGTACCAGAGCACCGCACCAGCAACCATATAGGGTGTTATGGCGGCAACCTTCATCCTGTTCAGAACAAACAGAACCGCAATAGTGACAGCGCCCCACATAAGATATGACATGACTATCGATTCGGTGTAGAAAAGCGCTATGACAAGCACAGCCAGCAGATCGTCAACAACGGCGAGTGACGCCAGAAAGACTTTTAAGCCGGACGGTACGCCGCTTCCCAAGAGCGTCAGAAGCCCTATGGCAAAAGCGATATCTGTAGCCATGGGAACGCCCCACCCGCTCATCACACCGTTCATATTAAGGAGGGCGTATATCGCCGCCGGAACGACAGCTCCGCCCACAGCTCCCACAGCGGGCAGAACCGCCTGTGCAGGGGTGGAAAGCTCACCGTGTACAAATTCCCGCTTCACTTCAAGACCGACCAGCAGGAAAAACAGTGCCATCAAACCGTCATTTATCCATAAAATGAGGGGTTTATACAACGAAAAAGCCCCCATAGTAACACCTAGTTTTTGCTGAAAGAATGAGAAATAACCGTCTGAAAGCGCGGAATTAGCGAATATCAGCGCCATTATCATGGAACCTATCATCAGCATACTGCTTGATGATTCCAGTTTCAGGAACCTGCCGAACGGATCCAGCGTGTTTGAAATAAGCCTGTTGATTCTCTTCTGCATTTATCACCTTTTAATTATTTTATAATAATGATTTCTTGATTAATGGAGAGTTCATATTATTATAGCATTATTGAAACAAAACAGGAGCACAGTATGCAGTTAGAAAAGAAAATGGCTGACCTTATATGCGAATATTCCCTCAATCTGAAAGAGGATGACATATTTCTTATCCGCGCGGAAACGGTATCAGAACCTCTGGTCAAAGCGCTTATGATCAAGGCTTTACAGATGGGTGCACACCCTGTTCTGCGTATGGCAATCGCCGAGCAGCAGGCGGCTTTTTACAGCCATGCAAACAACAAGCAGCTTGAGTTCATAGCGCCAAGCATCATGGCAGACGCGCATAACATCACAGCGCAAGTTTACATAGACAGCACAAGCAACACAAAACAGCTCACCCGTGCCGATAAATCCAAAATATCACTTGCCAGCAAAACCATGCGTCAGGTGCGCGACGTACTTATGGATCGCGAACAAAAGGGTGAGTTCCGCTGGTCACTCTGCCCCTACCCTTCACAGGCGATGGCGCAGGATGCGGAAATGTCGCTGGATGAGTACACGGAGTTTGTCTACAACGCATGTAAGCTGAACGAAGCAGATCCCGTTGCCGCATGGCGCAAGGTTGACGAGTTCCAGAAAAAGGTGGTTGATATTCTCACAGGAACAAAGGAACTGCGCATAGTCGGCGAAAAGACAGACCTTACATATAACGTTGAAGGGCGCAAATGGATAAACTGTAACGGGCACCACAACATGCCCGACGGCGAAGTGTTCACAAGCCCCGTTGAAGACGGCGTTAACGGTCAGATTTATTTTGACCTGCCCACATCATACATGGGTGTGGAAGCGGGCGGTATCCTGCTTAAAATCGAGAAGGGACGTATTGTTGAGGCATCCGCCGAAAAGGGCAACGACTTCCTGCAAAGCGTTCTGGAGACTGACGAAGGTTCAAGATTCATCGGCGAATGTGCGTTCGGTCTCAACGACAATATAGACAAACCCACAAAGAACATCCTGTTCGACGAAAAAATAGGACGCACCATACACATGGCTGTGGGGGCGAGCTATCCTGAAGCAGGCGGAAAGAATAAATCAGGCATACACTGGGACATGATAAAGTCCATGCAGGACGGAAAGGCATATGCCGACGGCAAACTGATTTACAGCGAAGGAAAGTTTCTAGGTTTATAAGAGAGACTGCCGCGTCGCGCTGCTCCTCGCAGTGACATCCCTGCGTCTTTGCGAGGAATGAAATGACGAAGCAAACTAAAACGTCAGCTTTAGAAATCAGACTGCCGCGGGTTACGCCCTCGCAGAGACGAAATTAAGAAAATCCCCCTTAATCCCCCTTTGTCAAAGGGGGAGACAAGACAGGAAAAAGACTTGGCGGCTAGATGCGAGCAGAACAAGAAAGACCTTTTGAGCGGGCTGCGAGCATACTAAAGGTGTATGTGAGCAGTTCCGAAAAGGGTCTGACGCCGTAATGCGACGCATATAACCGCCAATAAAGTTATTTTGTTCCGAATAAACGGTCGCCGGCGTCCCCTAGTCCGGGAACGATGTATCCATTCTCATTGAGCCTCTCGTCAAGCCCTGCGGCAAACACCTTAACATCGGGGTGCGCCTCGCAGAATGTCTTAACACCTTCCGGTGCGGCTATCAGGCACATAAATTTGATATTCTTAACACCGGCCTTTTTAAGCTCGTTCACGGCCTCAACAGCAGAACCGCCTGTGGCAAGCATCGGGTCGATAAGGATGAAATCCCTGTCTTCGCTCTGGGGCGGTATCTTAAAGTAGTATGAAACAGGTTGAAGAGTTTCGTGATCCCTGTAAAGACCGATATGCCCCACCCGTGCGGACGGGATGAGCTTCAAAATGCCGTCCACCATACCAAGCCCTGCACGCAGGATAGGCACTAGAACAACTTTTTTACCTGAAACTATTTTCGTTTTGGTTTTGCAGATGGGGGTTTCAATCTCCACCTCTTCCAGCGGAAAATCTTTTGTAATTTCATACGCCATAAGCATGGCAACCTCGTCCACAAGCTCTTTGAAACCCTTTTTCGGGGTGGTCAGGTCGCGGATGAAGGTGAGTTTATGCTCAATGAGCGGGTGGCTGATAACTTGAAAATTCGGGTAGTTCATCATTTATCCTTAGGAAGTATTAAGTTCAGGATAACGCCGACAACGCCAGCAAGACCGATTCCGCCCAGTGTAACCTTGCCCATCGTAACGCTCAGGTTGCCGATTCCGACAACAAGGATAACGGAGGCGATGATCAGGTTGCGCGCTTTGGACATATCCACGCGTTCACGCACTACGGTACCGATACCTATTGCGGCTATCATACCGAAAAGCAGTATCATGATACCGCCCATAACCGGAACGGGGATAGTTTTAAGCACAGCGCCCAGCTTGCCCACAAATGCAAGGACAATGGCTGTGCAGGCGGCGATGGTCATATAAACGACTCTATATGATTTTGTAAGAGCCACGGCTCCTGTAACTTCGGAATAGGTTGTATTCGGGGGTCCGCCGAGAAGACTTGCAAAAGTGGTGGCAAGACCGTCACCGAGCAGAGTTCTGTGGAGACCTGGATTTTTCAGATAGTTTTTGCCCGCGACGTTTGAAATGGCGAGTACGTCACCGACGTGTTCGATAGCAGGCGCTATCGCAACGGGAACAATATAAAGAATAGCGGCTATATCAAAAACAGGCATTGCAAATGAACCGTTCGCAAGAGCCACAGACCATGGATTGGCAAGCCACGCCGCGTCCGCGATGGGCTGGAAGCTGACAACACCCATTATAAGCGAAACGATATATCCGACGACGATACCCATGAGAACAGGTATCAGACTGAGCAGCTTTTTACCGTATGTAACTGTGAGAATTGACGTAAGCAGTGATATCATAGCGATAAGCATCGCTTTGCCGTCATAGTTGCCGGAACCGTCGAAGCTCTTTGCCATGTTAACGGCAACAGGAGCAAGGTTCAGACCTATAACCATGATAACGGGACCAGTAACAATCGCGGGGAGATATTTTTCGATAGCTTCCACGCCTCCGACCTTAACCATTGCGCTGAAAATCAGATATGCAAGTCCGGCACAGGCGAGACCGCCCAGCGTTGCGCCGACACCGAACTGCTTGATACCGAACTGGATCGGAGCTATGAATGCAAATGAACTTGCGAGAAAAACGGGAACCATCCGTTTTGTTATGACCTGAAACAAAAGCGTGCCCGCACCCGCTGTAAACAGAGCAATCGAAGGATCAAGCCCCGTAAGCAGGGGAACAAGAACCAGCGCTCCGAAAGCTACGAACAGCATCTGCACACCGATAAGACCGGTTTTCAGTTTGCTTTCTTCCATTTAAAAAACCCTCCGGAAATATTAATTCAAACAATCCAGTTTAAAGGTTTTTCAGATAGATGTAAAGTCAAATCAGCTTCAGTTAACTTGCAGATAAATATAGTCTTTTAGCGACCAAACTAATGCGTTGCGAATATGAGCGGTTAATGCTATCATGCTTCTTTTAAAACAAATCAACGGACATTATATAATGGATATTTTATTTCTCAGCGACAACACAGCTCCTGCCGACACAAGAATTATGCAGGCTGTGGCAGACGCAGGCATTGGATATGCAAAATCATACGGCAGCGACAGATGGACCGAGGAAGCAGGACAGCTTTTCAGGCATGAGTTCGGTGAAAACGCGCTCTATTTTCCCGTTCTGACAGGAACAGGCGCAAACGTCATCTCGCTGGCGAGCGTTCTTTCGCCTTATCAGTCTGTTGTATGTGCGGAAACAGCGCACATCGCCTGCGACGAATGCGGAGCGGTGGAACGGTTCACAGCAAGCAAGCTGGTGCCCATAAAAACGCCGGACGGCAAACTGACACCGGAAATGGTGGAACCCTGTCTGGCACACATCGGGTTCGAACATCAGAGCCAGCCTAAGGTCATTTCCATCAGCCAGACCACGGAAACAGGCGCAGCATACTCACCGGAAGAACTAAAAGAACTCTCAGATTTCACAAAACAGAATAATCTCATACTACACATAGACGGTTCCAGAATAGCCAATGCGGCGGCAGGTATGTCCATAAGTCTTAAACAGGCGTGTCAGGGAGCTGATATTCTCAGTTTCGGCGGCACAAAAAATGGGCTAATGATGGGCGAAGCGGTGATTTTCCTGAATCCTGAACTCACCGAAAGTGCAAAGTACATCCGCAAACAGTACGGACAGCTCTTCTCAAAAATGCGATACGTCTCCGCACAGTTCATCCCGTATCTCCGCGAAAGCATCTGGCTGGACAACGCCCACCGCGCAAACGCTGTTGCCCGCAGGCTGGCGGAAGGCTTCACGGAAAAAGGCATCTCAATCAAATACCCTGTGGACGGAAACGCAGTTTTCGCCCATTTATCTGATCAGCAGATTGAAAGACTGTCTGAAAAATATCTTTTTTACGTATGGGACAAAACGGAAAACCTATGCAGATTTGTCTGCCCTTACACAGCGGACGAATCGGAAGCAGACGGACTTCTGTCGCTTTTATGAAAAGCAAAGCCCCGGTTTAAACATTTTCACTTTATTTTTTAGCGGTTTTTTCTGTATAATCGAAGTTTAGAGTAACAAAAGGAGGCAGAAATGGCGGAAAAAGAGAAGGTTACCACAGTGGAAGTTAAATGTCCGCTCTGCGACCATACCCAGATCGTCTACATTCCTAAAGAGGAAATCCCCCTCTGCCCCATACACAAAAAGAAGATGATAATTAAAGAATTGCTTGAAGAAGGTAAATCTTGCTAAGGAGGCATATATGAAGAAATTCATCGTATCAATGTTTTACGCTGCCGTGCTTATGCTGGCTCTGCTGCTTGCCGGTTGCGGTTCCGAAAAGAAAGAAGCTGCTGCAACTGCGGCTCCCGCTGCCGAAGGCGGCGCAGCCAACGGTATCTGGGAGCAGTCCACTCTCAACAAAATCCTGAAGAACAAAGTTCTCAGAGTCGGTCTTGAAGCCGGCTACATGCCCTTCGAACTGAAAAGCAAAAGCGGCGACATCGTCGGTTTCGACGTTGAAATCGCAAAAATGATGGCTGAAGACATGGGCGTTAAGCTCGAACTGGTGAACACCGCATGGGACGGCATCATCCCCGCGCTGCTTACAGACAAATTCGACATCATTATGTCCGGTATGACAATCACTCCCCAGAGAAACCTTCAGGTTAACTTCTGCGACCCCTACATCGTAGTCGGTCAGACAATCTTCATCAGAAAAGACCTTGAAGGCAAAGTTAAGTCTTACAAAGACCTTGACGACCCCAAATACAACATTGCGACAAAACTCGGCGTAACAGCTGACTACGCTTCCAAAAAGTATATGGGCAAAGCAAACATCAAACTTTACGAAACAGAGCAGGAAGGCGCTATGGAAGTTCTTAACGGTAAAGCGGACGCTTTCGTTTATGACCTGCCCTATAACGCTATTTTCTACGCTCAGAACAAAGAAAAACTCACTTTCCTTGACCAGCCTTTTACATATGAACCTCTGGCATGGGCTGTTCGCAAAGGAGACCCTGACTTCGTTAACTTCCTGAACAACTACCTTGCTCAGATCAAAGGCGACGGCAGATATCAGGCTGCTTATGACAAGTGGTTCGGCACCACTGACTGGCTGGCTGATATCCAGTAATTAAAATTCAGGAGTGCTTTCAAGTGACAGCGAAAACTAAAAACCTAATCTGGAACGGACTGCTTGTTGTGTTCCTATTCCTTCTGGGATTCGGAATATACGGCGCATCCGTTAAAATCGATTATATCTGGCGATGGGAGAGACTTCCCAAGTATATCTTCTATACCGATACTCAAACCACCGCCGCACCTGTTGACGGAACTGTGACGATAGAAGGCTCAAAGCTCAACATCGTTCCCTCCGGAAGAGGAGATGCAGTCAGCTTTGACGGTCTTGACGGTGTAAAGGTCAAAAACGGCGATACTGTCACGAAAGGAAGCACCATTGCTGAAACAAGTACAACAAAAGCAGGCCCGCTTGTGGTGGGCCTGTTTACCACACTTTATATTTCGTTCTTTTCCATAATTTTTGCGATACTTCTGGGTATCGTAACGGGACTTGCCAGAGTTTCCGGCAACCCGTTCTTTAAAAAACTTGCAGTTTTATATATCGAGCTTATCAGAGGAACCCCGCTTCTGGTGCAGATATTCATTTTCTATTTCTTTATCGGTACGATACTGAACCTTGACAGGGTTACGGCGGGCATCGCCGCTCTGTCGGTTTTCACCGGGGCATACATAGCTGAGATAGTCCGGGCAGGCATCCAGTCTATTTCCCGCGGTCAGATGGAGGCGGCACGAAGCCTCGGCATGAGCTATCCGCAGGCAATGGCGCTGGTAATCCTTCCGCAGGCATTTAAGCGGACACTGCCGCCTATGGCAGGTCAGTTTATATCTCTTATCAAAGATTCATCGCTGGTTTCCGTTATCTCAATCACAGATCTTACGAAGGCGGGAAGAGAGGTTGTCGCCTCTACGTTCAGCCCGTTTGAGGTCTGGTTCACGGTTGCTGCGCTCTATCTCATTCTGACATCCGGTCTGTCGTTCCTTGTCCAGCTTCTGGAAAAGAGAATGGCAGCACAGGACAGGTAAGGAGGCTGTAACATGATTAAAGCGGAAAACGTAGTTAAAATATATCCCAACGGAGTTAAGGCACTGAAGGGTGTCTCTCTGGATGTTGCAAAGAGCGAAGTACTGGTTATCATCGGACCTTCCGGTTCCGGTAAATCCACGATGCTTCGCACCCTGAACCTTCTGGAAGAGGTACAGGAGGGCGAAATATCCATCGACGGACAATCGCTCACCCACCCGAAAACAAACATAAACCACCTGCGCGAGAACGTGGGTATGGTGTTTCAGGCTTTCAATCTGTTCCCACATAAAACAGTTCTGCAAAACATCACACTTGCACCCATAAAGGTCAAGAAGCTGAAGAAGGCGGAAGCAGAAACTATCGCCACTGAGCTTCTCAAAAAAGTCGGTCTTTCCGATAAGCGTGACTGCTATCCCAGCCAGCTTTCCGGCGGACAGCAGCAGAGGGTTGCCATCGCGCGTGCCCTTGCAATGCGCCCCAAAGTGATGCTTTTCGATGAACCCACTTCAGCCCTCGACCCTGAGATGATAGGCGAGGTTCTGGACGTTATGAAAACCCTTGCGAAAGAGGGCATGACGATGGTGGTCGTAACGCATGAAATGGGTTTTGCCCGTGAGATGGCGGACAACGTGATATTCATGGACGACGGTCTGAAAGTTGAGGAAGGAACACCCGCAGAGATGTTCAACAGCCCCAAGAGCGACCGACTGAAACTCTTTTTAAGCCAGGTACTTTAAGCAAAAAACAAAGGCGGTTCGTTTGAACCGCCTTTTTTTATCTTTAATTTTGACAACGCCGGAATGCGATGCGTTATCACCGGCACTACGGTGCTTAGAACCGAG
>DKFP01000009.1:93265-286423 GCA_002452405.1 Deferribacteraceae bacterium UBA6793
ATAGAAATACACGAGAATGATTTTTCTGGCGACAACGCCGGAATGCGATGCGTTATAAGCTCCGTAACCTATATTTTGAAGATGCGTGTACCATCCATCTGATCATCTGCCTGTTTCTGCAAGTCTGCAACGGTGTGAGAAACCTGCGTAATGGCTGCTGTACTTTGCTCAAGTCCGCTGGAAATAACCTGCGCGTTATCGTTTATATTGGTTATAGCCTGCGACTGTTCGCTGACAGCGCTTGTTATCATCTCGCTTGAGTTTGAAATCTCATTCACGGAATCCACTATTTTTTCGAATATCTGATCGACGGCATTAAGTTTTTCCGCACCGTTCTGTACTTTTTTGCCTGCTTCAATCATCTCTGTGTTAGTTCTTGCAGTCTCTTTAATAAACTGCGAAATGATGTTGCGTATCTCCTCTGTGGATTGCTGAGTGCGTTCCGCCAGCTTGCGCACTTCGTCTGCAACGACTGCAAACCCGCGTCCATGGTCGCCTGCTCTGGCGGCTTCAATGGCGGCGTTAAGTGCCAGAAGATTTGTCTGGTCAGCGATATCGTTTATTACCAGCAGTATGCTGCCGATGTCCTCGGAAGATTTCGCAAGACCTGCAACTGTCGTGCTCAACTCAGTAACGTTTCTGCGGATGTCGTCCATAACAACGTTGGCTGATTCGATATGCTTCTGCCCTTCAGATGTAAGCCCCTTTGCAGCGGATGATTTTTCTGAAACATCGTGTATAGACTGCATAACGAGGGCTGATGAGGTGCTTATCTCTTCTACGGCTGACGCAACTGAAGAAACCTGCTGCGACTGTTCGGAGAAGGTACTTGCCAGCTCCTCTGTGGTGCTTGCCAGCTCTGTGCTGCCGGATGCAAGAGAGCCCGCAGACATTATTATGCCTTCGATTATCTCTTTCAGTCTCAGCCTCATGTCTTCCAGAGCGGCTGCAAGATGTCCTATTTCATCAGTCTGTTTTATCTCAAGCGGCTTGGAGAAGTCGCCTTTTGAAAGGTTGCTGGCGAAATCCATAGCTTTGCCCATGGGAACAACAAGCGAACGTGTTATCAGTATTGAAATCAATATCCCCAGAGCCAATGAAACCAGTGAGAATATTATAATTACTGCCACAGCAACGGTTATGCTGGAATCCATTGTATCCTTTTCGTGGTTAACAACTACAATGGTGAGTTCCTGCGCACCGCCTGCGCTTTTTGCCAGTTCACTCTGTAGTGTGTTCTGTTCGCTGACAGCGGCAGCCCACTTATCAAAAGCCTGTTTGTATTCATCTACCATAGCAGCAACGGAAGCAATACCTGATGCAGATTCACGTGTTTTTGCAAACTGTTTGGATGCTTCTTCTGTTCCGCTCATTCTGCTGTTCATGAATTTGAGAACTTCGATACGCATCTGAAGAAGATTTTTGTACACGTTGTCAGCACCTGACGCGTTCGCAGCATCCATAGCTTTTGATGCCGCGGCGCTCATCTCATTCAGAAGCTGTTTCTTGGTTTTTTCCGCTTCAACAAATTTTTCAAAATTTGTTTTATATTCCCCGACAGCTTTCAGAATACCCTGAATATTCTGATCGTCTTTCATTTCAGGAAACTCCGAGTATCCCTCATCGATGAGCTTGTCGGCAAGGTTCAGATTGTCTTCCGCTTTCTTTATATATGCATCATCTTCAGAGTTTGTATACATATACCTGGCAAGACGCGCTTCGTAGATTGCATTCTGAACGTTTGAAATTGTGTCCATTTTTCTGGACTGCGAAGCTATAGCCGTTATTTTGGAATAGCTGATGACTCCCATCACAATAAGGAAAAACAGAACGATACCGAATCCGAATGTGAGTTTACGGGATAATTTAACGTTATTTAACATAACACACCTCAAATAATAATGAGACCAATATTGTATATTTCCAAATATGAGACTTTTTTTCTTTTCGTCAACGATAAAATTAATTTACTTAATTATACAGCATTAATCAGAACAATACTCAATAAATTTACTTAAAATTGTATTTGCAGCAATAGTTTCACTGATTGAGCACAAAGTTGACTCTAAATTAATTATCTTGTCTTTCTGGGACAAAACATACTCTCTGCTGATAATGGTGTCATATTCAGGATGGAACTGCACTCCCCACGCATTTTTACCAATACGGTATGCGTGGTGCGGCTCATAATCGTTTTGAGCAAGAAGAACAGCACCATCCGGAAGGGTAAGAACGGACTGTGTGTGAGAAACGTGGACATTAAAAGTTTTTGGCATTGATTTGAATATCGGATCTTTTTTTGCTTCGTCTGTAAGAGAAATGTCAACAGTTCCGATTTCGGGACCTTTGGGATGGTTGCCAACAATACCGCCCATAGCGTGGGCAAGAAGCTGGTGTCCATAGCATACGCCCATTGCCGGAACCTCTTTTTCAACAGCGCCTCGCAGCCATTTTGCGGTATTCTCGCTCCATTCATAGCCGTCTGTAACCATTTCGTGCGCGCCTGAAACAAGTATCCCGTCAAAATTATAGTTTTCAGGCAGAGGCTCCCTCTGAACATCAATAACCTTAACGTATTGGCGCATTATCTCCATGTACCTTATCATCCAGTCTTCAAAATCACCGTAATGTACGCAGAAGTCTTTCATAGTGCTGCCTGTTTTCAGTATAAGAAACATAGGCGCCTCCTCAATAACAGTTATTCCGTTTCATTATAGACGTTTTTGGTCAAAATAAAACAAAAAATAAGAGATTTCGCATTACTCCCTCCTTTAACAAAGGGATGTACGACGAGAGGGCTGTGAGCATACATACGAAGTATGTGAGCAGTTCCGAAGAGCTGCTGACGCCGTAATGCGACGCATCAAAAAGAGATTGGCGTTTAGATGCAAGCAGTACAAGGAAGAAGCGATGAGAGGGCTGTGAGCATACATACCAAGTATGTGAGCAGTTCCGAAGAGCTGCTGACGCCGTAATGCGACGCACATAAACGCCAAAAAAATGGGCGGGGTAAAAACCCCGCCCTCAATTACTTAGCCATATTTCTTAAAACATAGGGCAAAATGCCGCCATGCTTAAAGTATTCGATCTCTATTTCCGTATCCAGACGGCACATAGCGTCGAATTTGATCTGTTTGCCGTCGGGCTTTGTGGCTGTCACGCTTATAGTGCATCTGGGTGTAACCTTTTCCACTCCTGCGATATCGAATGTTTCAGTTCCGTCCAGACCAAGCGTTTTCCATCCGTCGCCGTTTGTGAAAACCAGAGGCAGAACGCCCATTCCAGCGAGGTTGCTTCTGTGGATACGCTCGAAGCTCTCGGCTATAACAGCCTTAACGCCGAGCAGAACCGTACCCTTAGCCGCCCAGTCACGTGATGAGCCGGAACCGTATTCCTTACCTCCGAGAATTATCGTCGGAACGCCCTCCGCAATATATTTCATTGCGGCGTCATAGATATACATCTCTTCGCCGTCGGGCATGTGGCGAGTGAGACCACCCTCTTTCGGTTCCGCAAGTTTGTTTGCGATACGCACGTTTGCAAGCGTTCCGCGCATCATGACCTCGTGGTTACCGCGTCTGGAACCGTATGAGTTGAAATCAGCGGGTTTAACGGCGTTCTCCTGCAAATATCTGCCGGCGGGGTAGTCAACCGGAATTGTTCCGGCGGGTGATATGTGGTCGGTTGTTATGGTGTCACCGAGCATACAAAGAGGTTTCGCGCCTTTAATATCGCCGGGAGCAACGGGTGTCAGGCTGAAATCTTCGAAGAACGGAGGTCTTCTGATGTATGTGGATTTCGCATCCCAATCGTAAATGCTGCCTTTAACAGAGGGAAGAGCACGCCAGTTTTCGTCGCCGTCCAGTATCTCGCTGTAGCGTTTTTTATACTGTTCATTGCTGACACACTTGTTTACCAGCGCCCAGATCTCATCATTTGACGGGAAGACGTCTTTCATATAAACGTCTTTACCGTCTTTCGACTTACCTATCGGGTCTTTGTAGAGGTCGATATCCATCGTTCCTGCCAGCGCGTACACAACCACGAGCATTGGCGACGCAAGGTAGTTCTGGCGAACAAGGGGATGTATTCTTGCTTCAAAGTTTCTGTTGCCTGAAAGCACTGACGCAACGTTAAGTTTGTTATCTTTTATAACTTTTTCAAGTTCAGGTTTAAGTGGTCCCGCGTTGCCTATACAGGTTGTACAGCCGTATGCGGCAAGGTTGAAGCCGAGCTGATTGAAATAGACGTCAACCCCCGCCTCGCGCAGGTAATCTGTGACCACCTGAGAACCGGGAGCAAGGCTTGTCTTCACATAGGGCTTAACAGTCAGACCGAGTTCGGCTGCTTTTTTAGCAACCAGACCGGCACCTATCATAACGTAAGGGTTTGATGTGTTGGTGCAGGAGGTGATTGCGGCAATAACAACGTCGCTTTCTCTGAGAGTGAATTTTTTACCGTCCATTTCAACGTCCACTGTGCGGGGAGCGGCAACCTCTTTGGCAACCGTATCCTTAACGGCGTCCAGCGGAACGTGCTGGTGGGGTTTCTTTGGTCCTGCGATGCACTTTTTGACTGTGGAGAGGTCAAGTTCAAGCACCTGAGTATATTCGGGTTCCTGTGAATAGTCATTGAATAGCATGTTTGCTTTCGTATAGTTTTCAACGAAGTCCGCAACGTCGCTTCTGTTGGTATTGCGCAGATAGCGCAGTGTTTCGTCGTCAACGGCGAAAAAGCCCATTGTGGAACCGAATTCAGGGGACATGTTGGATATTGTTGCTCTGTCGGGCAGAGTGAGTGATTTCAGTCCGGGTCCGAACACCTCAACAAATTTCTCAACAACCTTAGCCTTGCGCAGAAGCTCAGTGATGGAGAGCACCACGTCCGTACCTGTGATACCTTCGGCTATTTTTCCTGTGAGTCGCAGACCGATAACCTCAGGGATAGGCATATAATAAGGCTGACCAAGCATAACCGCTTCCGCCTCTATACCGCCCACACCCCAGCCCAGAACGCCGATGGCGTTTATCATGGTGGTGTGGGAGTCCGTACCCACCAGCGTGTCGCAGAAGGCTGTTTTTTCGCCGTGTACGTCACCTTTCAGGACAACCTGACCGAGGTATTCGAGGTTCACCTGATGGCAGATACCGGATTTCGGGGGGACTATGCGCATGTTGTTAAAGCTCGCCTGCGCCCATTTCAGGAACGCATAGCGTTCGCCGTTGCGTTCATATTCTTTTACAACGTTCTTATCAAGCGAATCAGGCGTTCCGTAATAGTCCACCTGAACTGAGTGGTCAACGATAAGATCAACGGGCACAAGGGGGTTGATAAATGATGCATCCTTGCCTTTTTCAACCAGCGCATCGCGCATCGCGGCCAGGTCAACCACACCGGGAACACCCGTGTAGTCCTGCATGATTACCCTTGCAGGGTGATATGGTATCTCATAAGGCACCGCATAGGATTTTTTCCACTTTCCAAGCTCCTTAACGGCGTCCTCCTTAACAATCGTTCCGTCGAAATTCCTCACAAGGTTTTCAAGCAACACTCTGATGGAAAAGGGCAGTTTCTGTATATCCGCAATTCCTGCGTCGCGCACTTTTTTCAGGTCGTAATAGGCGTAAATCTGACCGCCAAACTCAAAATGACTTCTGAATTGCTCTCTGTTCATCATTCGTCTCCTTGTTTTTTAATCAACTATGTATAATTTTACTCTTATTATTCTCAGACGCAAATAAATTAAATAAGTTTAAGGAAAAAAGGTATTAAATTGAAAGCACAGAAACTGCAAAGAACGCAAAAACTGAACATATCCATTGAAAAGGCATGGGATTTTTTCTCATCCCCGATGAATCTGGCGGACATCACCCCTCCGTGGCTTGATTTCAGAGTAATGTCAGAAGTTCCGGACAGAATGTACGAAGGGATGATGGTGCAGTATAAGGTGCATCCGTTCGCCGGAATGCCCGTATGGTGGGTAACGGATATAACACACGTTAAAGAACCGTATTTTTTTGTGGACGAGCAGCGAAAAGGTCCTTATGCTCTCTGGCACCATGAGCACCACTTCAAAGAAACTGATAGCGGAGTGCTCATGACAGACACTGTGCACTACATACTCCCCTTCTCCTGTATAACGCAGCCGCTTATGGGCTGGTACGTCGCTCAGAAGCTGGATACTATCTTTAACCACCGGGCGGAAACCCTTAAACGTCTGTTTTTATAATTTACTTAATATTGCCTGACAATTATATGACATATACCTACTATTTAGAGTGGTATGATAAAAACAATGGAACTGCCCCTTATATGGCAGAAAAGACTTATTCATCTGGAACATGCTTTTCAGCCCATTATAAACCCCCTGAGCGGACGGCTCTTCGCCGTTGAAGCACTTCTGAGAGGATGGGACAAAGCCGGATTCAACAGTATATTCGATCTTTTCGATGCAGCGTTTGAAGACGGCATACTTCTGCCTCTTGACCTTGAGCTGCGACGCAAGGCTGTCGAAAAATTCACACGCATACCCCACCATAAAAAGATAAAGCTATTTTATAACTTTGACGTGCGCATCACAGACATGTGCGATTATCAGCCCGGAATGTCCGGACGCATCATGCAGGATATAGGGCTGGATCCCGGCGTTTTCTGCTTTGAAATAAGCGAACGGCACAAGATGAACGACAAAAATATGAACTGCCTGCTGAACAGTGCAAAAACCTCCGGCTGCCGTATTGCTATCGACGATTTCGGCTCCGGCTTCGCAAACTTTGAACTGTTCTATTTCAGCGAGCCGGACTTTATAAAGCTCGACCGATTCCTCGTCTCCGACATAAACAAGGACGTGCGTAAGCGTAAGTTCTGCACACACATAATAAATCTGGCACACTTTTTCGGAATAAGCATCATCGCGGAAGGCATTGAGACAGAGCGCGAGTTTCTCTCGTGCCGGGATATGGGCGTGGATTTGATACAGGGCTACTTCGTCGCCCGCCCATCGCTGAATACGTCGGACATGCTGCCCGTTTTCGGGCACGTTGAATCTCTATTCGCCAATAACAGACGAATGAACACACAGGATGCACATCTTGTCAGCAACGAGATGGTTTACATCGACCCCATAGACGTCAACGGCTCTGTTGAGGAACTTCTGCACAAAATAAGCGTGAAACCCGACCTGAATTTTGTACCCGTCGTCGATGCAAACAATATCCCTGTGGGCATCATCAGCGAAAACAACCTGAAACAATATCTCTATAAGCCCTACGGAAAGGAACTGCTTTTTAACCGCAGCCACACGCCGTCTATAAAGAAATTCATGAAAAAATGCCCAATAATAGAGATAACAATCCCCCTTGAGCAGATGCTTGAAATTTATGTGGCGAATCCCGAATCCGAAGGTATAATAATCACCAAAGATCTGAAATATTACGGTTTTATGACCGCCCAATCGCTGCTTAACACTCTGAACGAGAAGAACCTCGCCTTCGCACGGGACATGAACCCGCTGACGAAACTGCCCGGCAACAGCCTCATTAACAACTATCTGAACAAGGCGTACAAAGACGAAGACAGTTCCTACGTCTTCATCTATTTCGATTTCGACAACTTCAAACCGTTCAACGACCGTTTCGGTTTCCGTCAGGGCGACCGCGCCATAATGATGTTCACAGACATAATGCGTGAAAGGATAACGGAGGCAAACACCTTTATCGGGCACATAGGCGGCGACGATTTCTTCTGCGGAGTATCGTTCAGCAGCAGCAACCCGGAAAGCGGAATCAACGTAATGGCTGTAATTAACAAGGTTATTTTCGACTTTACAGACACTGCCGCATCATTTTATGAACCGAAAGAGGTGGATGCGAAATGCTACAGCGCAAAAGACAGGGACGGAAACGAAAAGCTGTTCCCCCTGCTGTCGGTCAGCGCCGCCATAATAAGGCTGCCGGAAGGCAAACGGGACTATACCTCCGATGACCTCAGCAATACTCTGGCTCTTCTGAAAAAAGAGGCGAAAAAGTCAAAAACAAAAACAGCTTTTATAGATCTTGGCTCGGATACAAAGGCGGACACACACATAAATCTGCTGCTGAAACATGCAATAAATACAATTTAGTTGAACCCGACCCCTTGACATCCTCCGCCGTTCAGCCTATAAATCACACCAATCCGGTATCCTATCCGCCATGAGGTCAATATGTCAGAAGTTATCATCGTCGGTCACAAAAATCCAGACAGCGACTCCGTATGCTCCGCGTTCAGCTATGCACAGCTGAAAAACCGTCTGAACGACGGCGCAAGATACACCCCGGCCCGCTGCGGGAATATAAACAAACAGACAAGATTTATATTTGAGCGTTTCGGCGCTGAAGTGCCTAAATTCATAAGCGACGTCTACCCGAAAGTTAAAGACGTTATGACCCATAAAGTTATAGCCATTGACGAAAACGACCCCATTAAAGGAGTTCTGCGCAATATCGAGGAACTGAAAATACGCATCACACCCGTCACCACCGGCGGCGTGAAACTATGCGGAGTAATAAGCATCCTTGAGATCGCCCACTTCTTCACACCGGAAGACCCGTCAAAACGCCCCGAATACCTCTTCCGCGGCTCGAACTTTGAAAAATCAGTCAAAGGTTATACACACATAAGAGGCGAAAAGGACGAGTTCAGCGCCGGATTCATGGTTGGCGCAATGCCCTACGAACGTTTTGTGGAGCGCATGGAAGCTGTTGACAAAAAACGCACCATCCTCATTGTCGGCAAAAGACGCGACATTATAGAATACGCCGTCCAGAACGAACTTCCCGCAATCGTGCTCACAGGTATGCGCGGCGAGCAGGACATAGATTTTGATTTCTCCGATTTCACAGGCTGGGTCTATGTCTCCGAACTGGACACAGCGGAAACCCTGCGCAACCTTCAACTAAGCATCCCCGCCAAAGCGTTCATGACAACCGACATCCCTGAACTCTCCGCCGACGATTATCTGGAATCTGCAAGCTCGACACTTATGAGCGTTGACCATAAAGGACTTCCCGTTACGAACGACGGCAGACTGATAGGTATCCTCACTCGTTCCGATATCATCAAAAAGGCTCAGAAAGAACTTATCCTGATGGACCACAACGAGCTATCACAGGCTGTTGACGGAGCCGAAGCGGCCCGCATAGTAGAAATTGTTGACCACCACAGGCTCGGCACAATAAAAACCAAAACACCCATACATTTCTTCGCAAAGCCGGTAGGCAGCACATGCACCCTTGTGTATCAGCTTTTTAAGATAAGCGGAGAAACTCCGGACAAGACTACCGCATCCATCCTTCTTTCAGGTATTCTTTCAGACACAATTATCCTGAAATCACCGACCACAACGCAACAGGATGAACAGGCGGTCAAAGAACTGGCAGAGCTGGCGGAGCTTGACTTCAGACAGTATGGCGTAGAGATGTTCTCGTCCACAGACAGTCTGAAATCCAGAGAGCCGAGAGATATCCTCGGAACCGATTTCAAGGTGTTCAACGAATACGGAATGTCTGTCGGAATCGGTCAGGTGGAGGTTGTCAACCTTGAAGAGCTGGAAGATACCCAGGAAGCGCTTTTCAATGTCATAGACGATGTGAAAAAGGAGAAGGGGCTCAACTGGTGTATGCTGCTCGTTACGGATATCATAAAGGAGGAATCTGTGCTTCTGACAAGCGGTCATGAGGTGGCGGAAAAACTTCTTGCATATAAATCAACAGCGCCGAAAAGATTTTTCCTTCCCGACGTTCTTTCCAGAAAGAAACAGCTTCTGCCTGAGATACTCAGGGTTCTTGAGGAGCTTACCGCCTAGTGCGTATCTCATACCTGATGACGCATTTATGTTAAAACGAGATCGTTTTAGCCTTTGACCAGTGTCGCTCCGCTTCTCGCGCAGACGGAATAAAAATCACGTCTCTGCGAACCCTGCAAGGGTGAAGCAGTCTCGTATTTATTTATGAAATTGAAGCTCTAAGATTTCTGATACGGCAGACTTAGGGTCATAACGGTGCCCACAGGCATCGAAGCGGCTGTGAGTCTGCCGTTCATATGCTGTTCCACGATCACCTTCGACATATAAAGCCCGATTCCGGAACCGCCCGTTTTCGTTGTGAAATAGGGGTCGAACATCTTTTCCGCTATCTCGCCGTCAATGCCGCATCCGTTGTCTGTTATGTAAATATTCAGCGTGTCCCCGACCTCTTCCACTTTGATGGAAATTTTGCCGTCGTTCGAGTTTTTTTCTATGATAGCATCAACCGCATTATTGATTATGTTTATTATAACCTGCTTAAACTCAGCCGGGACGCCTTTCAGCCTGAGAAAATCGTTACCTTCAAGCACCTGCCGGATATCGGTTTCATCCGCACGGAGAACTTTTTCAGCAGAAAAACAGCTGAAATCCATAGCCACATTGCTGTTTTTCATCCTCGCACTTTGAAGGGATATAACCTCCGCAAGCATCCTGAACACGGAGAAATTCTCCTCGTCCTGACCGGAACGGAAAAAACTGCTCAGATCATCCATGGTCTTTGAAATGGTCTTTATGAGCGCCATGGAGTCGTTTGTAAGGTCTTTTATGTACGCCTCGTCAAGTTCGCCGGCGTTGTAAGCGTCTTCAAGGTCTTCTATATTTATACCGAGGGCGGAAAGTGGCTGCCTCCACTGGTGGGCGATGGCGCTTATCATCTGTCCCATGGCAAGAAACCGTGACTGCTCAAAAATTATCTGCTCGTTCTTCTTCCTCTTGTCCGTCTCTTCAACAACCGCTTTCGCAAGCTCAAGGTTGACCGTTTCGAGCTCTTTCTGCTTGTCCATCAGCTGCTTTTCAGCTTCCATCTTCTCCGTTATATCGTGGAAAATATGGACAATGCTGCCGGATGGAAGCCTGTAAAGATAGCTGTTGAACCAGCCGCGGATCATATCGTCCTCATAGTACATTTTATCGGCTTTAAGAGGCTGTCCGGTCTGCTGCACCTGATTGATAGACTCCAGAAAGCCATATTTCAGAGCGTTTTTGTATATTGCAGTTACCGGTCTTGATATCAGGTCGGTCCTTTCCCGCCTCAAAAGAGTGCAGGCGGTGTTGTTGACATCGGTGAAAATATATTTGCTGCCGAACTCGATGAGGTCGTATATGGCAACACCGCTGGACATATTATTGAATAGTTCGCGATATTTAAGCTCACTCTCCTTAACGGAGGTGTCGGTTTTGAATTTGTGCAGTGCAAGCTCAATTGTGGTTTGAAGGGTCGATTCGTCTATTGGTGCGTATATGTAGCCATAGTGATTGGTTTTCATGGTCTGGTACAATGTGCGGCTGTTTATGGCTTCGGTGTAATAAATAACGGGTACTCCGAATTCCGCCTGAACCAGAGATGCTTTCGCTATTATATTCTTGTCCGCATTCACGGTCATATCTACAATGAGAACGTCCGGCATGTAGGATTTCACAGCGGCATTAAGGTCGTCCGTTCTGAAATTCACCATCTTGACGGCGTACATAAGCCCTTTCAGGGCATTCTCAAGTATTCCGGTGGAGCCGGATTTCGCCTCCACAATAATAACGTTTCTGCTTTTCATATCATCCCGGTTTAGCCTATAAAAGCGTCAATAACAATAACAAAATGAGAATCTGAATTTTAAAGACTATCGATGTGTCGCACATTGAACAGTTTTATAAGATTAAGATCCTCAAGCAGACTGTAAAGTCTGTTGTCATGCACCAGAAGCGACAGGTTTATGCCGTCTCTGTGGATTATCTTCGTAAAAAAACCGATTATGGCAGATGTGATGGTCATTGAATCGGTTATTTCTATAATAAGCGCTTTCTCACCAGTGGCGATGAAGCCAAGCACAGCATTTTTTATATCGGTGTAGTTTTCTATGGTCTTAACCTCACCGCTCAGCAGCATTGTATTTTTATTAGGAAATTCTATGTGCATCTTCTGCTCCTGAAAACTGAGAACCATTTTATTTTGATTTTTTCTCTTTGTTATTATAAACTGAAACTGATAGAAATTCATCAAAATAAAATTGTCAGCCCGACGGATACTTATGAACGAAATAAACATTATGACCGACCTTATGCGGGAACTGGTGGTTCTCTGCGTTGATGACGAACCCCTTGCTCTCGAATATCTCGGAGCCAAACTTGCAAGAAAGTTCAAATCCGTCTTGAAAGCATCTGACGGTACTGAGGGACTGGAAATGTTCCTCGCTTATGAGCCTGATCTTGTTATAACCGACAACAGAATGGGTTTTATGGACGGTATCGACATGATAAAGGAGATACGCAAGTCCAATCAGGACGTGCCGATCATCCTCGTTACGGCGTATACGGAAAAGGACGCCCTTGTCGAAGCCATCAACAACAACGTCACCCAGTTCCTTTCAAAACCTATAGACACAAAAAAGCTGAATCAGGCAATCGAAAAATCAATGCAGTCGTTTGTGAACCAGAAACTGCAGGAAAAGAACCTTAAACAGGAACTGGAACTTCTGAAATATCAAGAAAAATATCACTCTCAACAGGAACTTAACGCATTCAAAAAGGAACTGAGCCTGATACAGAACGACCTGTTCCTCGAAAAATTCGGGCTTAAAAACACATACGGCGACGAATACAGCGTTTATCTGAACATCTTTTACAAACCGCTGGACATACTCAGCGGCGACATATACTCCATACGCAGACTGGACGACGGTTCGCTGTTCATCTTCCTCGCCGATTCCATGGGAAAGGGTCTCTCAGCATCGGTAACATCCATCCTCACCTCCGCATATATGAACCACATCATAGATACGGAACGCGAGGTGGTCACGGGTCCGCTGAAAAACTCGGTGCAGATATTCAATAACTATATCAGAGGTATACTTCTCGACGACGAGATACTCTCCATAACTTTTCTGCGGATAGATTTTGCCGGCGAAACTATGGAGATAGCAAGTTTCAGCTCGCCTCCTGTCTATGCGAAACACAGAGACGGCACGGTTGATACGATAAAATGCAATAATCCGCCTCTGACGAAATACATGACAGACTTCCGCACAGACGAATACAACATAAAGGACGTGCTCGGCATTATGGCTATCACCGACGGACTTTACGAATGTAAAAGCCATGAAGGCGAAACCATGGTGGATAAGGTGACGGAAGGCTACGAAGTGTGCGCCATGAAGACAGATTTCCACAAATACGTCGGCAGCTTCATGGAAACGCCTGAAGACGATATTTCATGCATCCATATACTGAAAATCGACGAACAGATTGAGGACGCGCGGGAATTTAAATTCCGTTCTTGCCTGAAAAACGTCGGAAAAGCTATTGAATGGGCTGAAGAATGCTTCACAGAGATGCAGAGCGACTTTGAAACAATGAACATGCTCACCCTTGCCTTTACGGAAATGGTCATGAACTCGTTCGAGCATTCCGTTCTTGAGCTGGACAACAGACAGAAATATATGATGATAAACCAGGGCGTTTACGACGACTTCATCGCCGCCGCCGATTCAGATAAAATGATAAAGACCACCATAGGCATACAAAAGCTGTGGAACAAAAAAGCCATCATGATAAAGATTGAGGATGAAGGCACCGGATTTAACCCGCATATTCTGAAAACATGGATGTATGACCGCGAAAAGAGCGACGGCAAAGGTATAAAGATATCACGACGTATCACCGACGAAATATATTACGCCAAAGGCGGCAGGGAATCCATTATCATCAGAGTCCTCGACTGACAATTCAAAAACAGACTGCTTCACCCCATGAAGGGGTTCGCAGAGACGAGCTTTCTTTTTCGCGAGGGCTTTTGCCCGAAGCGATCTCAAATTAGGCCTCGCTTTGGAAAAAGGGAGGCTTAGGCATAATATACGTTATTATTTACGCAAGATACCCTAGAGCATTTTTCATAATTAATGACGCATATAGTTCAATAATCTCAAAATGAGATCGCCTCGTCACTCCGCTCCTCGCGAAGACAAAATAAAGGTCACGTCTCTGCGAGGAATGAAGTGACGAAGCAGTCTCGTCTTATCTCTATACGACATAACTTGTGAAATATGCGCTAGTATGTGAGCTGACCCGAGGGAGAACTGACGAAGAGAGCAATGCATATACATCGGTTCCGGCGTTTAGATGCGAGCAGTTCAAGGCGGAGGGCGAAAAATTGTTCGAAGTGTATATAGAAATACACGAGAATGATTTTTTGAACGACAACGAAGAAATGCTACACCAATAAAAATCGGCTCCGGCGTTTAGATGCGAGCTATACAAGGAAGGGCGACCGAGCGAGCTGCGAGCATACATATTAGTATGTGAGCAGTTCCGAGAGAGAACTGACGAAGAGAGCAACGCATATACATCGGTTACGGCGTTTAGATGCGAGCAGTTCAAGGCGGAGGGCGAAAAATTGTTCGAAGTGTATATAGAAATACACGAGAATGATTTTTTGAACGACAACGAAGAAATGCGACGCATATAAACGCCGGAAAAGAGAATGGCCGCTTGCTCCGGCGGCCATCAACATAAGGGGACTGTGAGATTAAAACGTAAAACCTGCTGCTCAATTCAGGGTTTACGCCTGCAACTATAATATACCCGTCGAAAAATAAAACAAGTCATTTCTTTGTTTCATTTATTGCGGTTTTTTGCCAGTATCTATTATCGCATAGATTTCAATAGGTGTAAGCGAAGCCTTCTCAGCGGCGTCTCTGAGGGTATCGGTTTCGGAAACTTCCACCGAGTTTTCCGCCAGTCTAACAACAGCCTCTTCGGGTGTTATGCCACAGCTTTCCGCCGCCTGAGCTATGGTTTTCATTCCCATTCCACTACCTTGCAGATGCTCATATTTCGACATATCCACGGCTTTATCCTCTGCTGACGGTTTATTTTTCTGTCTGGCGGGCAGGATTATTTTATAAAGCTCTGAAGGATTCATGCCGTTCTGCGCTGCGATATCTTTAAAGCTCGATTCGTTGTCGAATGTAAATCCTTTTTCCTGCATTATCTGCTCAATTTTCCCCATGTCCATGTGCATCCTGTCGGCAAGAACCGGAAGCGAACTGAGCTCGGCATGTCCGTAAGGCGGGTTGCCCACGGTATATTCGTAATCGTCTTTATAGTCAGAGAGTGCATTTGTAATTGTGGAAAAAGGGGCGACACCGTAAAGTGTCCCGAAGAAAACAAGGCATGAAAGTATAAGCCCCGCTGTGGTTTCCGGTGTAAAAACTATCAGCTTTCTGCGCCTGTTTTGCATATAGCTCACTATTGCGCCGAAATTCAGCCATACGTGCAACACCATGGAGATAAGAAACAGCATGGAAACGACAGTATGCGTCTGCCCTATGTTATCCTTGTTCAGCCCGAAAATGTGCCAGTCCACCCAGTAGGCTATCCTGCCGGGAGGCATAATGTAAAGAATAATACCCGTGAAACTGAGCCAGATAAAAGAGAACAGAGCTGTCATTGAAGTGGTTTTGCGTAACACCTGTTTAATCATTTTTTTGAACCTCATGTGTATTGTATTAACTTATAATGCGCAAAAATTGTGCCAAAAGCAATATATATAGAAACCAATGTATTACATTTATCACCACTGTATCAAATCTGCACACCTGCGCATAATCTGCACAATTTTCTTGTTTCCTGCGCCCGTTGATGTATAAAGACAAATGCAAAAAAACATACTTTTTGACCTTGACGGAACTCTTACAGATCCTTCGGAAGGCATAACAGCCTGCATAGCCTATGCGCTTGAAAAACTGAGAGTCCCCTGCCCTCCGAAACAGCAGTTGAAAAAATACATAGGTCCGCCGCTCTGGCAGAGTTTTGCGGAACTTCTGAACACAACAGACAGAGAAGAGGCGCAGGCGGCCGTTGCAATATACCGCGAACGGTTCTCAACCGTAGGGCTATTCGAAAACACGCCCTATGAAGGCATCAGGGGCGCCCTTGAGAGGATAAGCTCCGCCGGATACGGTCTTTATGTCTGCACCTCTAAACCTGAAATTTTCGCCTCAAGAATTGTGGAACATTTCGGACTGAGCGGCTTTTTCCGAAAGGTATACGGCAGCTCTCTGGACGGAACACATGTTGAAAAGGACGGACTGATAGCGCATCTTCTGTCGGCGGAGAGACTTAACCCTACTAATACCGTTATGATAGGAGACAGAATATACGATATTAACGGTGCGCGCTTAAACGGGATAAAGGGATACGGGGTATCATACGGATTTGGTGAAAAGGCTGAGTTTGCAGGGGCTGAGGCGGTTTTCGGATGTCCTTCCGAGATAGCAGACCATTTCACTGCACAAAACCCCTCTGCACCGGAACACGGATGGGAGTGAATCATCCGGCGCGGTGCAGAGAAGTTATATCAATGCCCGAAGGCAGTGAAATCAGTTTCAAACGGCTCTTGTGATCGTGAACTTATCGTTTATAAAAGCGGCAAGATCGGCAGCAATCATGTTTATGTTGCCGACGTATGTCAGCGAATCCTCTCCGGAAAGGTAGAGAATCTCCTCTCTGGAAAGTCTTGTTTTTTCAAACTGGTTCACATAAGCCAGCTCTCTGTCCGTCCAGCGCTCAAATGTGGAAAGGCTCAGAAGGGTAAAGTGTTCTTTCTCAATGATGAATCTGGCAAGGACGACGAGCTTCTCTTTTTGCAGCCCCCTGTCAAAAACTCTGAAAATGTCTCCAACGCAGTACATTGCTTGACTGTGCATCATAACCTCATAGACGGGTCAATACCCGATGTTCTTGTATAGCTTTACAATATGAATTATAAAGACTGTATCTATTTCTGCAAGCGAAAGTTTTTTCTAAATTAATAACCTCTTTATGAAATTGACCAATGCTTTCACTATGAATGTACCTGAGCTTAAAACGGCTGAATGTTCAATATCTTCCGCAGGCATATGAGAGAAAAGACGTTTTATTCAGAGAAAATCTGCATTAAAAAAAATTATAGGCACACGCTTTTTTAACTTTTGTCGAACAGATTTTTTATTCCCGATAATGATATCCGCAATGGAAAACTTCAATGTTCATATTATAAACACCTTCCGCTTATTTTTTGAACAGCTATTTAATAATTATGAAACGATAAAAATTATACACAGCACTCAAACGCCCTCACAGGTATGCATACAGTAAATTGTCATAATTGTGACACATCACGGTTATTTTGGCACAACGATTGCAAACCTACCATAATGAGGAGGCGTACATGTGGGGAACGTCAACAAAAAAAATTAATAAATTATTATCATCACTCGAGAAAATGATTTCGGGCAATCTCGATCTGAACACAAGATTCGAAGATTCTAAAAATGATCAATACGCTGCAACAGGCGGTATCCTGAACAAACTGTTCGAAAAGATACAATCGTCTGTATTCGATATCTCAGCAGCATCCGTAAAGCTCTCCAAAACCGCACCTGTGTTGGATTCCGCGGCAAAAACACTGAAACACGGCTCTGTTTCTCAGGCAGAACAGGTGATGCAAATAGCGGCGGCATCGAGACAGCTCTCGGCAACTGTTGAAAGCGTCACAAACAGCACTGTGGAGGCGACCGAGTTTTCCGCAAGCATCATTAAATCCGCCGATGCAGCTATGACGAAGAGCAAAAACTCATCCGACACCATGCAGGAAGTGAAAAAGAAGGTAGACGAGCTTCAGGCACAGATGAAATCCATGGAGGAATACTCCAAAAGCATCGGCTCCATAATGGAGATGATTAAAAAAATAGCAGACCAGACAAACCTGCTCTCCCTTAACGCGTCTATCGAAGCAGCAAGAGCGGGTGAAATGGGAAGAGGCTTCGCGGTGGTCGCCACAGAGGTGCGCAAGCTGGCGGAACAATCCATGGAAGCGACAAACGGTGTGGAAAAAATACTTAACAGCATAAAATCCAGCATAACAACATCCGGCAGATCTGTGAACGAAGTCCTGAAATCCGTTGACGAAAGCGCAGAGATAAGCAGCGAAGCGGTGGTGCTGCTGGAAAGCGTCACAATGAGTATCGAACAGCTTGACGAAAGACTGAAAGTGATAGCTCTTTCCGGCAAAGAACAGGAGGAAACAGTTCACAGTGTTGCGGATTCAATTGAACATATAGCTGTCCAGGCTGACGAGCAGTCCGACCTTGCGGGCAGACTGGAAGAGATTGTAGATTCCATAAATTCTGGATGCGACGAACTTCTTCTGGGCGTTGGCAGATTCCGTCTGAAAGCACACGAAAGATCTGCGAAGACAGCGGAATCAGCGACTGCGGCACGGGAGCTGAAGTCTATGGATTCCGGTTCTCTGGAATCGTTTCTCAACGGGTTCATATCTCACCACGGCTTCATAGAGCTGGCATATGTCACAGACAGCCGCGGAAGACAGGTTTCGCCGAACGTGTGGAACAAATCCGTCAAACAGAACAACGACCGCACAACACTCGGTTCCGACTGGTCAACACGTGACTGGTACAGGGTTCCGGCACGCACCGGGGAAACCTACATAAGCGATATATACCGCTCTTCTGCATCAGGCAGCTTCTGCTTTACGGTTTCCGTTCCGGTAAAGGGAGATAACGAAGATTTAAAGGGTGTTTTTGCAGTGGATATTAACTTTTCCGCCATGATTGACATCTGAAATTAAATTTTTTGACACATCTCAATTGAAACTATCAGCAAATAGTGCCATAACTTTGTTATAGAGCATTTTTCGAAAGCAATGCCGTCTTTGCGAGCGGAGAGAAGCAATCTGCACCGCATATAATTCCAGATACGGCATTTTAATGCCGAGGGAGCAGATCGCCGCGTCGCTGACGCTCCTCGCGAAGACGGAAAAAACGTCTGATACGACATAATTCATGAAAAATGCTCCAACTATTTCCGAGGTTTTTATTCATGGATTTTTACAGAATGCTGTCGGAAGGTTATGACGAGATTTTTCCTTACTCACCGGACGCCGGTTCACTTGTGAAAAGTTTTGCGCCATCAGGTGGTCTAATTCTCGATGTAGGCAGCGCAACCGGACAATATGTCAAACGATATTCCAGAAGCGGATATAAAGCATACGGACTGGAATATGTACCGGAACTGGTGCATTTCCGTGAGAATACCGCTGTGGGCGATATGACCGACCTGCCCTTTTCACCTGTTTTCGACGTTGTCTCCTGTATGGGCAACACCCTTGCCCATTGCCGCAACTACACCCACGCGGAAAACATAGTCCGCGGATTTTACGACGTCCTGAAACCTCAGGGAACCGCGGTTGTGCAGATTCTGAACTATCACAGGATACTCACTGTCAAACCTGCATCACTTCCTGAAATACGCACTGAACATTATGTTTTCAGAAGAAATTACGAATATATTAAAAACCATATATCTTTCAAAGGAGTGCTGAAAGGCGGCAGACAGTCGAGAACTTCGACGGTCACTCTTTACCCTCTCACTCCGCGAGAGCTTCTGGACGCCGCTATGGCAGCAGGGTTCAGTTTTATAGAGTATATGGGCAGCTTCAAAGGTGCTGGATTTGACATGGCGGAAGATTTTATGCTTGTGGCGGTGCTTAAAAAATGAAAACTCCGGTTCTGTTCATAGGTCACGGGTCACCAATGAACATAGTACAAAAAAATAAGTTTACAATGAGTCTCGAAACACTTGGGCAAACCATTACAAAGCCAAAGGCGATATGCGTTTTCTCAGCCCACTGGCAGACACAGGGACTGAAAATACACTGCGGAGACAGGGCGAAACAGATATATGACTTTTTCGGATTTCCTGACGAGCTTTACAGGGTGACATATAACCCTGTCGGTGCACCCGGTTATGCAAAAAAAGCGGCGGAACTGACAGGCGGAAAATGCGACAGCTCATGGGGCAACGACCATGCGGCGTGGAGCGTTCTGCACCACATGTATCCCGATGCGGACGTGCCCGTATTTTATATGAGCAGCGACATGACCGCGGACTACCGCACCATTTTCGACACGGCGGCAAAGCTGAAACCACTCAGGGAAAGCGGTGTGCTTTTCATCGGCAGCGGAAACATAGTCCACAATCTGCGCAATGCTGACTTTTACAACGAAGATGCGGAACCAAACTATCGCGGCGTGGAGTTTGACAACGCAATAAAAGGCGCAGTGATGGGCGCAAACTCAGACAGAATATGCGACCCTATGAAACTCGGCGAAAGCGCGAAATTCGCCGTTCCCACCCGCGACCATTACATCCCTTTTGTGATGGCGTGCGGACTGCGGGAGAAGAACGACACGGTGAGCTTTCCATGCGAAATATTCCAGAACGCAAGTGTATCCATGCGTTCAGTGATATTCACCTGATAATATCGTTTCTTGCAGTTGACAAATCTTTTCCAAGCCGTTTTAATTAAGGTAACAATATTTTATTTTCCGGTGAAACATGGATTTTAAAATCAGCCGAGAAGGAAAACTGTTTCTCCTGAAAACCGCAAGAAACAGTATTAAGGACAAGCTCTACGGTTCTGACACAGATTGCGGCGACAAACCTGACGGTCTTGATTTCAAGAGCGGATGCTTTGTCACGCTGCACCTTCGTAAACGACTGCGGGGCTGCATTGGCAATTTCAGAGACGACATTGCCATTGTGGATAACGTAAAAGAGATGGCTCGTCAGGCGGCGTTCGCCGACCCGCGTTTCGGTCCCGTTTCAAGGGACGAGTTCGCAATGTGCGAAATCGAAATTTCAGTTCTTTCCCCCATGATACCCGCAACGGCGGAAGATATAACCATCGGCAGGGACGGAATCTACATCATCAACGGATATAACAGAGGCGTTCTTTTGCCACAGGTGGCAAAGGAACACTACTGGGACAGAGAAACATTTCTGGAGCAGACCTGCGTTAAGGCGGGGCTGCCGCAGAATGCCTATAAAGACAAAGACACAACGATATTCAGGTTTGAAGCGCTGGTTTTCGGCGACGGCGACCTGTACCGTTCAGAGGAATGAACATGGAAAAAACTTTTGTCTGGAAAGTGGGCGGACCCGCCGGATTCGGCATCACCACCCTCGGACCCGTATTCGCAAAAATCCTTAAAGACTGCGGATATTTTATTCACGGATATCTGGAATACCCGTCGCTTATCCGCGGCGGATACAACAGCTATCAGATGGTTTTCGGCAAAACTCCGGTCACCGCGCCAAAAAAACGTATCGACCTTTACATCGCGCTTGACGACGTGTGTTTCGAAAGGGAGACGTTCGACGACGACACCATAGTTATAGGCGATTTCGACAACCTGAAAAAAGCTGACGGCATTAAGGGCGTTAAGGTCAACGTGCCGCTGAAAAAGATAGTCGAAGACCTCAACGGCAAAGACATCATGCGCAACACTGCTGCGCTGGGCGCTTCCGTTGCCGCTCTCGGTCTGCCGGAAGATGTTATGGCAGCCGTTGTTGCTGCGAGCTACCCCGGCAAAATATCAAAACCGAACGTAGACGCCGCACAGGCTGGCTTTTCACACTGCAAGCCTATGATAAAACTTGAAAAAACAGATAACGGTTCATGCAAAAAAGCACCCGTAATGACTGGAAACGAAGCGGTCTCCATAGGCGCTATCCGCGCAGGCGTGACCTTTTTCAGCACCTACCCCATGACCCCAGCATCGTCTATTCTGCACTATCTGGCGAAAGAGGCGCGTGACTACCACGTCACCGTTAAACATGCGGAGGACGAAATTGCAGGTATACTTATGGCAATCGGCGCAGCTCATGCAGGCGCAAGAGCCATGACAGGAACGTCAGGCGGCGGTTTCGCTCTTATGAACGAAGGCTTCGGTCTGGCGGCAATCACCGAGATACCCATCGTCGTGGCGCTTTCACAGCGTCCCGGACCAGCAACCGGTATGCCCACATGGACAGAGCAGGCAGACCTGCAATACGCTCTTCACGCTTCACAGGGTGAGTTTCTGAGAGCCATCTACTCTCCTGCCGACCTTGATGAGGCATACAAATTCACAATCGACGCGTTCAACCTCGCGGAAAAATATCAGATACCGGTAATTGTACTACTGGACAAGTTCCTCTCTGAATCGCATTTTATGGCGCACGACATGGACACCAACTACGGAACCATGGACAGAGGACTGATATTCAAAGGCAACCCGGAAAAACCATACGAACATTTCAAACGATATGAAGAGACTGAAAACGGCGTCCCCACACGAAGCATCCCCGGAACACCCGGCGGTCTCTTCGTTGCGGGCAGCAATGAGCACGATAAAACCGGTTTCGTTATCGACAGCGCCGACAACAGGGTATATCAGACTGACAGACGCTTTAAAAAGCAGCCTTTCGTAGCGGCTGAAATGCCCCATCCATATCTCATAGGCAAAGAGGACGCTCCCCTCACTTTCGTCTGCTTCGGCTCAATGAAACAGGTTCTGCTTGAGGCAATGAAATATGACGACAGGTTCAATTTCATCTATTTCCCTGCGGTGCATCCGCTTGAATGGGAAAAGATAGCCGACCTGCTCAAAGGCAGAAATCTCGTGGCTTTTGAAAACAACAAAACCGCACAGCTTCGCGCACTCATAGCGGAGAACACAGGGATATACATCCAAAAGACCTGTCTGAAATACGACGGTCGCCCCTTCTTCACCGAAGAAGTGGTTGAATACGTAGGGGAGGCGCTTAAATGAAACCCGTTGAATATAACACTGGAAAAGTCCCCAACTGGTGCCCTGGATGCGGAAACTTTGCCATCTGGAACAGTATTAAAAAGGCACTCTCAAACCTTGAGATTGAACCCCATAAACTGGCGCTGGTCTCAGGCATCGGCTGCTCAGGCAAGATGGTTAACTACGTCCGCAGCTATGCGCTGCAAACACTCCACGGCAGAACCATGCCGGTGGCAACAGGTATCAAACTCGCCAACCCTGATATGACTGTGCTGGTCAACGGAGGCGACGGCGACGGATACGGCATGGGTGTCGGTCACCTCATTCACGCTATCAGACGAAACATAAACGTCACCTACATCGTACATCACAACAAGGTGTATGGACTGACCACTGGTCAGGCGGCTCCTACATCCCCGGAAGGCACCATAACGAAATCAACCCCCTTCGGCGTTGTGGACGCAACGATCAACCCGCTGATACTGGCTATGGCAGCGGGCGCCACTTTTGTTGCAAGGGGCTATACGGGCGAATCGGAACACCTTACCGACCTTATCATGCAGGGTATCAACCATAAAGGTTTCGCACTCATCGACGTGTTCCAGCCCTGCGTCACATTCGGCGGTCAGTACAAATATGAATATTATGACCAGCGCGTAGTAAAAATGGATAAAATGCCATCGCACGACGAGGCTGTTGCTCTGGCAGCGGATCAGGAAAAGCTGTCCATCGGCTTATATTCGCAATATGAACGCGCACCCTATGAGGCGCGCCACCCCGAAATCAGCCGAACTGTGGAAATGAAAGACGTTTCAAAGCTGATAGAGGCTTATATCTAAGCAAAAATGATAAGGCGGTGCTTCGGCACCGCTTTTTTATTCCGGACACGACAGGTCGTCAATTAAAAACATATCAAATCATATATTCTTTCTCATCAAGCATTTCCGCAGATTTTTTTTCATGTTTCAAATTAATACTTTTGTAAAACACCATCAGTTATTTAAATTCAGATAATTAGAAACTATATTTATTGATAATAATATTCGTCTTGACAAACTCAACATAAAATGGAAATATTACTTAACGATAATTTTTATCGTAGAAAACCAACTAAACTAAGAGGTGGAACATGAAAGTTATTTCCATGGGTAAATGGGCTGATTTACTCACTCTCGCTTCATTTTTCGCGCTTGTTCTGACTTTCGGAACAGCGAACGCAGCGGACGCGCTTATGAAAGAGGCGCAGGGCACATTCAAACCTGTCCCCGCCAAAGCACCCGCTATAAAAGGCAACGCAGCAACCCCGGAAAAAGTTGAGCTCGGTAAAATGCTTTTCTTTGACCCCAGACTCTCAAAAAGCGGTTTCATAAGCTGTAACTCCTGCCACAACGTTGGCATGGGCGGCGTGGACTACCAGCCCACTTCAACAGGACACGGCTGGAAACAGGGTCCCAGAAACGCCCCCACAGTGCTTAACTCTGTTTTCAACGTTGCACAGTTCTGGGACGGACGCGCGAAAGACCTTGCTGAACAGGCTAAAGGTCCCGTTCAGGCTGGTGTTGAAATGAACAACACTCCCGATAACGTAGTTAAAACACTTAACAGTATGCCCGAATACGTTGCTCTCTTCAAAAAATCTTTCCCCGGCGAGAAAGAGCCCGTAACTTTCGACAACATGGCAAAAGCTATAGAAGTTTTCGAAGCGACTCTCATCACACCTGATTCAAGATTTGACAAATACCTGAAAGGCGATGCAAAAGCTCTGACAAAAGTTGAAAAAGAAGGACTTAAACTCTTCATGGACAACGGATGCTCAGGCTGCCACTCCGGCGTTAACATGGGTGGCGATGATTATTACACAATGGGCGTTGTTGAAAAACCAGCAGACAGCATCATGAAGGGTGACAAAGGAAGAGTCTCCGTTACTCACGCTGAGGCTGACGAATTTGCATTCAAATCACCCTCTCTGAGAAATATAGACCTGACAGCTCCCTATTTTCACTCCGGCGCTGTTTACAGCCTTCTGGAAGCTATCGAAGTTATGAACGTGTCCCAGCTCGGTTCCAAAATGTCTAAAGAGGATTTGAGCAAGGTTGAAGCGTTCCTTAAATCAGCAACAGGCAAACAACCCAAGGTTGTTTACCCCATACTTCCCGCACCAACAAACGCGACACTTAAACCCGCGCTTGACTGATAACAACTGACAGTATCTTGTGAAAAGGAGCAGGCAACCTGCTCCTTTTTTTTCATACAACCTCCTTTATTCTATATCGCATAACTTCCGGCACATTCATGTAAATGAGATCGCTTCGGGCTTTAAACCCTCGCGAAGACGGAATATAAATCATGTCTCTGCGAACCCGTAAGGGTGAAGCAGTCTCAACCTACGAGGCATCATTTATCGAATACGTTCCAATGCGCCTTTTTCAATGTTCAAATTACCATTTTCATCCTTTTTCAATTGTCAAAATTATGATAAAATTTATTTAACTATTATTTTGTTTCATTGGGGGTTCCATGAACATAAGAACAAAACTGATCGGCGTTGTTATCGCAGTAAATATCCTCATCATTGCGATATATGTATTTTATGCGGCTTCGATCAAAAAAGACGCTGTTTATCAGAAAATTGACTCAACTTTGATGTCTGCGGCATACTCCCTTTCGCCATATCTGAGGGAATATCACGAGCGGATAGCAAAACAGCAGCCCACGGACGAACAATATAAGCAGGTCATTTTCACCTTGGGTAAGCCTGCGGATGCAATAGGCGTGAAATACCTTTACTCTGTTATTGAAAAGGACGGAAAATTCTATTTCACATCGGATTCCGGAACTCCGGAGGAATACGCTGCGGGCGATTACAGCCATTACATGAGCGAGTATGAGGATGCCAGCCCGAAGATTTCAGACGCTGTAAAAACCGGAAAAACACAGTTTGACGAATTTACCGACGAATGGGGTACCTTCCGCTCCGTCTTCCTGCCACTGGGCAACGTAGCAGGGCACCAGACAGTCATATGCGTGGACTACTCCATGGAAGCTCTGAAAACAGAGGTCAATGCCGCAATTTTCGGCGCTCTCTGGCGTGGCGGAATACTCTTCGTGCTCTCAACCTGCATTTTTATCATGCTGCTGAACCCTATAATAAAGAATGCGCAAAAGATAATAGACAGGCTTGAGAATATGTCCAACGGAGGACTTGACCTGAGAGCTAAGGTGGATGTGGTGTCTTCGGATGAGTTCGGGCGTATCGCCGACCACTTCAATAATTTCATCGATACCACCCGCGCGGCGCTTTCTGATATCATGTCGCAGGTGGATATCATAACAAAATCCGGCGAAAGACTCAAAATCAGCGTCAGCGATATATCCGGAGGCATTTCGTCACAGGGGAACGAGGTGGAACTGCTTATGCTCTCCCTTAACGAGCTTAACCAGAGCATCGGACAGATAGCAGAGAACGCTGTTGAAACCTCGCATAAATCTTCCGATACACTGAACATAACCAACGAAAGCAAAAGATCCGTTGATGTCACCGTTCAGCAGATTGAAGAAATATCAAAAAGTGTTGAACAGAACAAACAGTTCATAGAAAACCTGAAGGCATCCGCAGAGGCAATAGGCTCCATCAGCAGCGTTATCAACGATATTGCCGACCAGACAAACCTTCTGGCGCTGAACGCAGCCATTGAGGCAGCCAGAGCCGGTGAACACGGGCGGGGATTCGCCGTTGTTGCGGACGAGGTACGAAAGCTGGCGGAAAAGACCCAAAGCTCCACCAAGGAAATTGACAGCATGATAGCTTCTCTGCGGGGCGAAATGCAGGATATTGTTGTAAACTTCTCGGAAACAACAAAAAAATCAGAAAAAGGTAAGGAAATAGCCTCTGTGATAGGTTCCAGCATAAGCACAATAACGGAGCATACCACAGTCACCTCCGACATGATAACCCAGATAGCCGCGGCGGCAGAACAGCAGTCAAGCTCCACAGGGGAGATAACCGACAAAGTGGCAAACATCAACGGTATATCCCATAAGAACACGCAAGACCTCGAAGAGATAAATCATTCAGCGGATGAGCTTAACAACGTGGTTACAGAGCTTAAAAAAGCTGTTTCGGTATTCAGAATATAAAGGCGCAGATGGATTGCGCCAAAGGTTTCAGATCGTCCGGAGCACTTAACGGAAGTTATATCGTATATTGAAAGACGAGACTGCTTTACCCCAAAAGGGTTCGCAGAGACCTGATTTTTATTCCGTCTTCGCTAGGACTAACTAGCCAAAGGCTGTATGAGTCCAGATTCAATTTAGTTGTCGAATAATGCCCGAAACGATCTCATTTAGATATTGTTACACCATAAGAGTTATTAATCATGGGATATGCTTTATTACGCGATATAGATAATAAATGCTCAAGTCAAAAAAAAGACCCCGCTGCGCTCAGGCAAACGGGGTCTTTTCAATTTTACAAGTCAGTTATACTTATTTAACTACAGTTTCGATTCTGCGGTTTTTAAGCATGTTTTCGGGAGTGTCATTGGGAGCTATAGGTTGAGATTCACCGTAACCGACTGCTGTCAGTACGGAAGCGTCAACACCGTATTTGTTCACGAGTTCTTTAACGATAGACTCAGCTCTTTTCTGAGAGAGTTTCTGGTTGTGAGCATCTGAACCTGCGCTGTCGGTGTGACCTTGAATTTCAACTTTAACAGCGGGATTAGCGTTCAGGAAAGCTGCAAATTCGCTGATTTCCTGATCGTAGCCGTCTGCGATAATTGCGCTGTTGGTTTTGAAGTTTACATTCAGAGTTGCAGCAATGAAGCATCCTTCAGCATTTACCTTATAGCCTTTTTTAGTACCGGGGCATTTGTCGAGATAGTCGTAAACACCGTCGCCATCGGAATCAAGAGGGCAACCCATAGAATCTACAGATGCGCCTGCGGGTGTTCCGGGGCATTTGTCTGCATCATCAATAACGCCGTCATTGTCGCTGTCAACGGGGGCAACTGCAACAGCCGCGGGAGCGGGTGCCTGCTCAACAACTGCGGGAGCGGGAGCGGGCTCTTCCTTAACGGGTTCGGGAGCGGGTGCGGCTTTAACCACGGGAGCAGGTTTGCCGAAAGCAACTGTAAGAGCTACTGAAGGAACTATGTCGTTGCGAGTGTCAGTCATGAACATGTCTTTAACGCGAAGGTCAAGACCTACTGTATCGTTAAAGGGAACTTTCGCACCGACACCGCCGATAACGCCGGCGTGGTTGTCGTCATAGAACATGCCGCCAACGCCAAGCAGAAGGTAAGGTCTGATAGCGCCGTCAAGGTTGAAGTGGATAAGAGAGTTAAGGCTGAGTGTGGTCGCGCTGACCTCTCCGCCTTTGTCCTTGTCTGCATCTGCATATGCAAACTCGCCTTCAAGAGCATATCTTTCAGAAAGAAACTTTCCAAATCTGAATGCAGGCTCAGCCGCATCGTCAAGATCGTGGTCGGAATCAAAGAAGTGATACCCCAGTGCAGGTGCAATGTACATTTCGCCTTTATCATAGGCAAACGCCGTTGTCATACATGACGCGGCAAGGACAGATATAAGAAATTTTTTCATTGTCCTAAATTCCTCCTATATGATTGATGAAAGAAACATTAGCACATAAAAAAAAATACTCAAACAATCATTTACGGTAGGTTGGTGCTTTTTCACAATAATAAAAGCCCCGAAATATCCGGGGCTTGGTTTCATATATCTTCTTTCGCTCTGTATTCAATGGTTTTTACGTATTTTTCAACGTCCTGTTTTGAAACGCTGCCTTTTTCCGGCAGGGCGAGGATTTCCAGTTTTTTATACATGTTCCATGTGTCAATCTCAAGAATATCGCCTGTTTTAAGCTGCGCGGAGGGCTTTGCAGTACGTCCGTTGAGTTTGACAAACCCCTCGTCCGCCATCTCGTTTGCCACAGTGCGCCGCTTTATCAGCATCATAACTTTGAGAAACTTGTCAACCCGCATATTTCCTCTGGATGAAAATCTCGTCTTTCTTATCGGCAAGCCACTGCTCGAAAGCCTCTTTGGCTTTTTTCTCTTTCATTGCTTTGATGATGTTCTCTTTTTTATCGCTTTCAACCTCGGATTTATCTCTGTGTCCCTCAACAAAGAACACTCTGTAGCCATCCACGTCCTCAAGAGGTTTTGTTATTCCCTGTTTCATATCGCCGATGAGCTCGCGTATCTTGGGGTCGAGGAAACCGAGTTCAACCCAGCCGAGATAGCCGCCGTTCTCTGCCAGCTTGTCCTCTGAGTATTTCATAGCGGTATCACGGAAGCTCTTATGCTCGTTATAGTCCTTCATAGCTTCGTCCAGTTTCTCTTTTGTGGCAAATTTCATCATGCGAAGCTCGTACATATCTGAGAGGTCGAGAGTTTTTTCGTGTTCGGCAACATAGTTCTTGAAATCGTCGTCGGTAACTACAACTTTTGAACGGAAAACGGACGACATCAGCCTTGTGGTGAGTATGTCCACCTTTATTTTCCATTTATACTGCTCATATGTCTGGTGCTGTGCGGCGAGAAGCTCTTCGAGCTGTTCTTTGTTCACGTTGTTTCTTTGCATGATATCCTGAAGCGCGCCTTCAACCTCTGCGTCGGAAACCCGCACACCCTCTTCCGCTGCGGCAATCTCAACCACGTAGTTATCTATAAGGTTTTCGAGGTTTTCCCGGTAGAAATCGTTAAGCTGCTGTTTTCTTTCCTCACCTTTAAACTTGGTGTAGATGAGTTTCAGACGCTGAGGGTTCAGCGACTCCACATCATACTGTGTGATTACCTTATCGCCCACAACAGCGAAAACACGGTTTATAACTTCCGCGCGTGCGCTACTGAGGATCGGAAGGCAGAGAAGAGCCGTCAGCAAAAACAATTTCAGATTTTTCATATAAGCCATCGATATAGTCCTTTAATTTTTTTTCCTGTTTTATCCCGTAAAGCTCATCTTTAAGTTGAGCCTTATAATAATCGAACGAATTTACTTTTTCTTTCACATCGACCAGTCTGAAAATGTGATATCCGAACTCGGATTTAAGAACACCGCTGGTCTCTCCCGGTTTCAGTTTAAGCACCTCTGAAAAGATATCCGGATAGGACGAGACGTCGATATATCCGAGGTCGCCGCCCTGTTCCGCTTCCGGCGCAATGGAATATTTCTGAGCAACCTCGGCAAAGCTAATGCCTTTGTTCATCATGGTGAGTGCTTCGCGGGCTTTCTTTTCGTCGGCGGTAACTATATGCAGTATATGAGCAAGAGCGACATCCGAAAGTTCACTTTTGCGTTTTTCATAGTAATATTTCAGTTCCCTGTCGGAAACTGTGATATTGCCGGTTTCATCACTGAGAAGCTCTGTGACAATAACACGCTGGCGCAGCAGTTCCTCTATCTTATCGAAATCGAGGTCATATTGTTTCTGCATCTCCGTTATAGTCTGTTCGCCCTGTTCTTTTTTAAAGGTGTCCAGAAGCTCTTTAAACTTCTTCTCATCTATTTTTACGCCCTGTTTCTTCGCCTGTTGCAAAAGCAGTCTGTGGCGAACGAAATCCTCTTTCAGGGATTCCAGCACAGCTTTATTGTCTCTGTTTTCAGGATCCATCATGGCGTTGGTATAGGAGATGAAATCTTTAAAATCCCCTTTGGTAAGCACCTCTTTATTGATGGTTACGAAGGGTTTTGAAAGGTCTTCCGCATCTTCTGTCTTTGTGTCCTGTTCCCGTGCGCTCTCTTTTTCTTTCTTTCCGCATCCTGCGAAAAGAACCATCGAGGCGACGATAAGGATAATGAAAGGTAGTCTCTTCATAGCAACAGATTACTTAATAGCTAATCAATTTGCAATAGTCTTTATTCCCGTGCGGGGGCTATAAGCGAAAGGAACACCGCCGCGGAAGGAAGGGTTTTCTCTGATTGTTCGAAAAGGAGCGAAAGTGTAAATTCGTCGTCAAATTTAAGCATACCGCCGCATTTCGCCGCGCCATCCATAAGCACAGGGGGGGAAACAGGGCTGTTCTTCGTAAATTTCATCTTAATGCGGTTGGAATAGATGAATATTTTTTCAATATTCGCCCTTCCCGCAAGGTTTTTCAGAAGCATTATGCGGGCAAAGTTTCTGGTCTGTTCACCTGTTACGCCGAACATCCCCTCCATCTCCTCAAGAAGTCCCGCAACCTCGTCCTCGGTGACAACATATGAGAATTTACGGTAATAGTCCAGACGCAGGCGAGTATCCTCAATGTAATCCGCAGGGATATAATGAGGAACAGCGGTGATTATCTCTGTGTCCGTAAAGATATCGGTGATACCTTTCAGCTCTTTCACAGCCTCGTCTATCATGGCGATGAACAGTTCGTAGCCCACCTTCACCACAAATCCCGACTGGTCGGCGCCCAGAAGGTCGCCTGCACCGCGAAGCTGTAAATCGTAAAATGCTATCTTCACCCCGCTGCCAAGGTCTGAAAGCTGCTGTATGATTTTAAGACGCTTCTGCGCAACCAGCGAAAGACCGGAAAAATTCGGCACCACCAGATAGCAGTAGCCGCGGCGCACGGAACGCCCCACCCGTCCTTTAAGCTGGTATATCTGCGCAAGTCCCAGATGGGCTGCGTCGTTTATAACTATCGTGTTAACGTTGGGTATGTCTATCCCGTTCTCAATTATCGCCGTACAGACCAGAATGTCTGTCTCGCCGGCATAGAAATCCATCAGTATCTTTTCAAGGTTCTGTGCATCCATCTGACCATGGGCGAACGTTACGCGGGCGCCCGGTAACATACTGCGAACCCCGGCCGAAACCTGCTCGATATCATCCACCTTATTATGCAGATAAAAAACCTGTCCCCCGCGCTCAAGCTCTCGCTGGATGGCAATTTTTATCTCCTCGTCCTTTTTAACAACCTTGGTGATGACCGGCAGCCTGTCAACAGGGGGCGTATCTATGACAGAGATATCCCTGATACCGGAAAGGGAAAGCTGCAATGTTCTCGGAATTGGTGTTGCTGATAGATAAAGCACGTCCACGTTGGTCTTCATGGCTTTTATCTTCTCTTTATGGGAAACCCCGAACCTCTGCTCCTCGTCGATTATCAGCAGACCGAGGTCTGAAAATTCAATCTCCTTGCCCAGCATCTTGTGGGTGCCGACCAGTATGTCAATCTGTCCTCTGGACAGCCTGTCCAAAATATCCCGAACCTCTTTTGCAGTGCGGAAACGGCTTATGTATTCGACATTAATAGGCATTTCGCCGAAACGCTTTTTAAAAGTCAGATAGTGCTGACGGGCAAGAACTGTCGTCGGAACCAGCACGGCGACCTGTTTGCCGCCTGCCACAGCCTTACATGCGGCCCGCATTGCAACTTCCGTCTTCCCGAAACCCACGTCGCCGCAAACAAGCCGCTCCATGGGAAGCTGATTCTCCATGTCGTTGTAAACGTCGTGTATCGCAGTAAGCTGATCGTCGGTCTCGTCAAACTCGAACCGTTGTTCGAACTCCTCGGTCATCTTTCCGTCGTCATGGAACGCAAACCCCTTCTCCAGCTTCCGTTTTGCGTAGAGCTGCAAAAGGTCGAAAGCTATCTTTTTGGCACGGGTGCGCGCCTGCGCCTTCAGCTTTTTCCATGTCTGGGTCTGAAGCGAGCTTATGCGGGGTCTGCCCCCTTCGGAGCCGATGTATTTCTGTAACTGCCCTATGGAGGACAAAGGCACATACAGAAATTCACCGTTATCGTACTCAAGCTGTAAAAAATCACCCTCGACGCCGCCGATGCTCTGGTGCACCAACCCCTTGTAGATACCGATACCATAGTCCACATGGACTACGTAGTCGCCGCTTTCAAGATCTGAAATAGATGTTGAATAGACCTCTTTTTTGCCCCGTTTCGGCTTCTTGCGGGCAACACCGAAAATGTCTTCGTCGCTGAACACAGCCAACAGGCGCTTTTCGTCTATGAAACCGCCCCTGAGCTTCTCATTCAGAACGTAAAGTCCCGCGTGGGTCACTTCGGCATGTACAGAAATCCTCTGTGCGCTGTAACCGTAATCCACGGAAAAATTCGTGAACAGCTCCAGCAGCCTGCCGCTCTCTATGGCGCAGACAACTCTGTAACCCTTCTCCGTGTGGCTCTTTATGATATCCATGGTGGCAGCCATGGACTGATACACGTTCCCTTTCTTGCCGCCCAGAAGCATTGCACTGCTCTTATACGGCACCGTGACGGCACCCTCCGTAACGATATCCGCCAGCACAAGCCGCTCGTGCTCGTCGTATTCCGGATAGATTATCGAGGGATTTATAAAGTTATGTATGAAAAACTCGCCTTCGGGTTTGCGTCTGTCCGCAAGAGAGAGCAGATCGGTGAAGTGAGTCTTGTAATCCTCTGTGAAAAAAACGAAATTATAGCTGTCGCCAGTATATTCGAGGATGTTTGACATCCGACCGTATATGGCGGGTGCGAGCCAGTGGCATCCGGCATATTTGCCGTAAAGCTCTGTTTTGTCCAGTATATCTTTGTCGGTTATGCGTTTTCTGATATCTTCAGCATCAAACAGCGCTTCGGATGCCGGAAGTAAGGTGGCGTGTTTCATGGTCTTTACAGGTCGGCGCGTGCTTCTGTCCACAACGGATATACGCTCCGCCTCGTCACCGAAAAACTCTATCAGACAGGGGTTTTCAAAATCCGCAGGAAACACCTCAAGAATATCCCCGCGAAACGCATATTCACCCTGACCGTCAACCAGCTCAACATGAACGTATCCGGCATAATTCAGCAGGTATTCCAGTTCCTGCCTGTCATAGTCCTGTCCGACGTTTATATTTATAACAGCGCTTTTAAAGACGTCCGCAGGTGGCAGACCTTTCAGAAGGGCATAGGGTGTTGTGACAACTATGCAGGGAGCGTCGGAATTAAGGAGAGTGTTCAGCGCCGCAGCGCGTGCGGATATTATCTCCGGAAGCACCCTCGCCTCTTCATAAGGCTCCTGAGTATATTCCGGAAAACCGAGAACAGCTGAACGGGAGAAGAAATAACGGGTTTCCTGCAAGACAAGCTCGTATTCCCTCCGGTTTGCCGCAACAAAGAAAGTAACGCGCCCCTCCGGTCTTTTGTTATAAAAATACCATACGGAGGAACATCCCCAGAGACCGCAAAACTTCTGCATCAGGCAAATTTGCCGAACATCATCTCATCCACAAGCTGACAGATTATGTGCGCAGCAGCTATATGGATTTCCTGTATTCTGGCAGTGTTATCCGTCGGCGACTGGAAAAGAATATCGCAAAGCCCTTTCATCTTTCCGCCATCGCGACCTGTAAAACCGATTATGCGGACCTTCATTCTGTCCGCCTCGCGCAGAGCCCTTACAACATTTTCGGAATTACCGCTGGTGGAAATCCCCCAGAGAATGTCCTTTTCACTGCCAAGTGCGCTGACCTGTTTCAGAAATATATCGTTGAACTCGTAATCGTTCCCTATAGATGTGATTATGGATGTGTCAGTGGTAAGCGCTATCGCCGGAAGAGGCGGACGCTCCATCTTAAACCTGTTCACAAACTCCGCAGCAATATGCTGCGCATCCGAAGCGGAACCGCCGTTTCCGCAGATAAGCAGTTTCCCGCCGTTCTCGAAACACTGGGTTATCTCCGTTGCGATGGCTATCAGAACAGGGGTGCTCTCGGTGATGAATCTCGTCTGCACCTCTTTCATCTCTTCAAAAATCGACGCTATAAATTTATCCATATGCCGTCCCTGTTAAAGCATTTACACATTTAATATATGCCTGAAGAAAAGATAGCAATAGAAATCGTAATTATCTTATTATAAGCCCGTCTTTACCGTATTTAACCTTTGCAACAATGTAGAACATGCCTTCGGGGGTCAGTCCGCACCCGCCGTCCTCAACAGGATCGGTAAGGTCATAGAACATCTCCTCCGCACGCGGACCGAAAGGGCACACAAATATTATCTTTTTACCTTCCGGAAGTTGCGGAATTATCTTCTCGCAGGCGCCGTCCTCTTCAAAAAGAGCCACAGGAATATTCACCATTCCGTCCGTATGCCTCTTTTCATATTCCTGCACGGTTCTGACATCCACAACGAAATAGTCAGCAGGCAGACCTTCATAAAAAAGGGGCGCGACGTTTTCAACAGTGACCTTTCCGCTTTCCGGCATAGGAAGGGGGTTCGCCACTTTTTTCGGAGTATTCGAAACGTAAAAATACGCTCCCCCACCTATAACACAGAGTCCCAGAACAACGCAAACCGCAATAAGTATTAATCTTTTCATATTTTCCTCCTAGTTTAATTCATATACTCTATTTCACATATAATCAATATAAACATCTATGTTGCACCTGTTATGAGGAGGTAGTAAAATTAAACAACCGGAGCAAAAATGACTCAAAATAAAGAAAAACTTAAAAGATATTACTTTCTGACAACCTTTGCGGTGATAGCTTTCATAATAATGTCCATCGCAGTCGGCTTTGTCATAGAGGAACATAATAATTTTGAAAAAACACTCAGAATAAACAAACAAAACCTTATGGACAGCAAAAAACAGACGCTGAAAAGCATCGTGGACAGTGTTGCCCAGCAGGTGCGGCTTACCATTTCTGAATCGGAAAATAACCTTAAAGAACGCATAGACGAAAGGCTGAACCTCGCATACTCCGCCGCGGAAGCCGTTAACGCAGCAGCAAAGAACACCAAAGACGCAGAAGATGACGTTAAAGCTGCGCTTTCCGGCATGGTGTGGGGAAAAAATTATATATTTATTTTTGATATGAACGGGTACGTAATAAGCTCCCCTCTGCAAAAGCATCTGGAAGGCAAAAACGTCCTTGAAAGTTCCAACCAGAAGCTGAGACAGACCATGGAAAAGTCCCTGCAAACCCTTAAAACCACAGATACCGTGGAGTTTAACGTGGCATGGACAAAACCGGGCGAAAAGACAGCTCCGGCAAAATTCGTAAAACTGCGCAGATTTGCTCCTCTGAACTGGGTCATAGGCTACGGGGAATATTTCGACGACTTCACTCTGGAAGTTCAAAGCAGGCTCATAACGCAGCTCGAATCAATCAAACTTCCGGAAGACGGCTATATATTTATGTCGGACTACTCAGGAATGTCTCTCACAAAACCGGCGCGAAACAAATTTATGCTGAATGTTCAGGATTCCAACGGAAAATTTATCGTTAAGGAAATGATTAAACTGGCGCAGAACGGCGGCGGTTTTTACGAATACGTCATGCCGCCATTCCCAGGTATGAAACCGGAAAAAAAACTGAGCTATGTAACCGGCATAAACGGTTGGAACTGGTACATAGGCACAGGCATTTACCTCACCGATTTTGAAAACGAATACGCAAAAAGGATGCACGCGGAAAAACAGGACTCAATAAAAGAGCTTGGGGTGGTTCTTCTGCTTCTCTCCGCAGTACTTGTTCTGGCGGGGCTTGTTACTCTCGTGATGTCAAACCGTATGGAAAAGCTCATCGACAGGCACAGTCAGGAGATCAAAAGAAAAAACGAAGAACTCAGATCTCTGAACATCTCTCTCGAATCGAAAGTTGCGGAAAAAACAGTGGAACTGACCACTCTTAACGCATCACTGGAAAAACGTGTAAAAGACGAGATAGAAAAAAACAGAGAGCAGGAACACATAATGTTCCAGCAGGGCAGACTGGCAGCCATGGGCGAGATGCTTTCAAACATCGCCCACCAGTGGCGTCAACCGCTTAATAACATAGGACTATACATTCAGGACATTCAGGATGCACAGGAGGCAGGTGAGCTTTCCAAAGACTATCTGGATAAGTCCGTTGTGACCTGTCTGAATATCATACAGCACATGTCTGCAACCATAGACAACTTCCGCGATTTCTTCAAGCCGGATAAGGAAAGAGTGCTTTTCGACGTGAACGACTGCGTAAAGCAAAGCCTCACCCTGCTGCGTGCGGGAATAGAGAACAGCCATATAGAAATTCGAAACGAACTTGAACAATGCAGCAAAGTGGCAGGCGTGCCCGGAGAATATTCTCAGGTACTGGTGAACATCATAACCAACGCAAAGGATGCGCTCATAGATAACAACGTAAAGAACCCGTGCATAACAATCAGAAGCTGGAGCGAAAATCACATCGCATCTGTCTCCGTTGAAAACAACGGACAGGGAATACCGGAAAATATTGCCGAAAAGATATTCGAACCCTACTTCACCACCAAAGAAGAGGGCAAAGGCACAGGGATAGGGCTTTACTTCTCAAAGATAATCATTGAGAAAAACATGGGCGGCAAAATCACATTTAAAAACACAAAGAACGGGGTGGTGTTCTTCGTTTCACTTCCCGAAGCAGACGAAGATCCTTCCTATCTGTAATCTTCGCGCACAGGGTAGAATACATCCAGAAGCTCGCAATTTGTTATCGCCCTGCCCTTGTGGGAAACACCGGAAGGTATCATGGCAACGTCGCTGTGAGTGAGCACTTTCACCTCATCACCAACAGTCAGTTCGAAAACACCGTTTATCAATTTTGTCATTTGCTCATGAGGGTGCGAATGTTCAGGCAGCTCTGAACCGGGCTCAAAGCGCCACAAAGACATCGTCATATTTTCCGAATGAACGAAACGGGCTTTAGCTCCTTTAAACATTTCTTTTTCAAGTTTTTCAGTATCAATAAAAGACATTTTAGCTCCTAATTTGCAATTTCATTAAAAATACACATATAGAAACGACATCAAAACTATCATTTCTAGTAAATATTATACTAAATTCAAAAAAAACTAACAGATTTATTTACATCACAGATTATATAGGTTAATATTTTTTGTATTTTATTTTGTTCAGGAGTCATAATGAGTCAGATTAAAACTAACCATCTGATGCCAAAGGTTATATTCATTCTTTTACTACAGGGATTCACAGCTCTCCTCATTTTCTGGTTTAACTACAGAAAAATTTCACAAGCGTTAAAGATGGAGCCCGAAACGGCAAAAACTCTCCTTGAAAACTCATCCGGATCGCTGCTGATAGCCTCCGTGGGACTGCTTATATTCGGACTTTTAATAGCAGTTGTTGTCGCCACTTTTTTCCATGGTGCATACTCAAGCAGCGTAAGCAACATATCCGGTGTTCTTAAAAATGTTAAAAACGGAGACCTGCGAATGCGGGTGGACGAAAAGGCTGCCAAGGCAATGCCGGAGCTGGGGGATTCGATAAACTCAGCTGTGGAGGACTTTGAAACAACCATCGCAAGTTTCGGTTTTGCATCAAACAACATCAAAAGTGCATCAAAAAACCTCATCGAAATATACACCAACGTCGGACACAGAATAAGCATAGTAAACGACAACGTGGTAAGCGTCAGCTCGGCCGCGGAAGAACTTTCGTCCACAGGCTACAACGTGCTTGAAAAGTGCCGCTCTTCTTTCGAAAGCATAAGCAAATGCAACGAAGACGTGCTCAAAGGGAAAAAGATTGTCGCTCAGAGCAAAGAGAGCATGGAAGAGATAGCCGGAAGCATAAACTCCATCGTGGATGTCGTTTCAGGGTTTCAGAAACAGTCACAGGAGATAGGACAGATAGTCATATCCATCAACGATATCGCCGAGCAGACAAACATGCTGGCGCTTAACGCCGCCATCGAAGCGGCAAGAGCCGGCGAACACGGAAAAGGTTTTGCAGTTGTTGCGGACGAAGTTCGCAAGCTGGCAGGCAAGACGTCCGAATCGACAAAGAAGATTGAGGACGTTATCAAAGAACTCCAGATGCGTATCAAAACAGTTTCCGAATCGGTGCACAGCTCAGTTGAAATGGTTGAAAAAGGTATAGAACTTTCAGGTGTATCTGTGGCATCCATTGACGCTATAGACAACAACATCAAACACGTTGCCCAGCAGATTGAAGGCATAGTCCACTCCAAAGAGGAGGAATCACTCGCCTTGGCGGATGTTACGAAGAGCACAACGGAGATAAGCTCCGAAACTTCGGAAATAGTCGCCACGGTTGAAGAATCGTTCAGCGCAGGGCAAAACCTTGTTGACCTTTCAGACGGACTCAGCGGCAAGGTTAAGAAATATAAATCGGACAAAATGAACGTTTATATGCCATGGAGCCGTGATCTTGAACTTGGCATAAAAGTCTTTGACGACCAGCACAAGAAACTCATAGAGATGATCAATCAGCTTTACGACGCCATCAGAGATAATAAAGTTAGATCGACGATAGATAAAATACTTAACGACCTGGTTGCATATACCGTTTACCACTTTAACACTGAAGAGGAAGCGTTTAAAAAATACGGTTATCCCGATTTCAACAAACACAGAGAGATACACGAAAACCTTAAAAAGACCGTGGGCGAGGTCAAAGCAAAACTCGACTCAGGTAAAGAGGTTATCGGCTTCAACATTATCTCTTTCCTTGAGAACTGGGTGAAAAACCACATTATGGTGGAAGACAAGAAATACGCACCGTTTCTTAAAAAGAACGGTATGGAATAAGACAGATAACCCGCTCAACCGAGCGGGTTTTTTTATGGAAAAACTATAAATCACATAAATGAGATCGCCGCGTCGCAAAGCTCCTCGCGAAGACGGAATAAAAATCACGTCTCTGCGGACCCATTCAGGGGTGAAGCAGTCTCGTCCTTCAGTATACGACATAACTTATGTTAAAAGCTCTAAGTCAGAAACCGACAGTGCAATTGCCGTCAAGATGCGAGTTATGCGAGGAAACTGTCACGAGGCTAGCAAAAGCGTACGTGCGTTGTACGTATTGCGAGCGAATGGCGGTTGACGCCGCAGAACGACGGTTATTGGCTTAGATGTCGTCGGTTTAATGCAAGCAGTACAAGGAAGTTTTTCCGAGAGGGCTGCGAGCATACACGTCAGTATGTAAGCAGTTCCGAGAAAAAACTGACGCCGTAATGCGACGCATAAAAGCGGCGATTAAGGTTTTATCATGGGGATGTAGATACTAAACGTCGTCCCCATGCCCACCGTAGACTGCACCTCAATCCTTCCCTTATGCTTCTCAGTAATCTCTTTGGCTATGACAAGTCCAAGTCCTGTGCCTCTGTTTTTCGTCGTAAAGAAGGGTGTGAACAGCTTTGTCAGCGTCTCTTCCGGTATGCCGGTGCCTGTGTCGCTTATGGATATCTTCATCATGGGAACGGCCTGCCCGCTGGCTTTGCATACGTATTTTATGGTGGGGTCGAGTCCGATGTGCAGAGCAACCTGACCTGATTTCTGAACCTCACATGCATTTTTCAGGATATTGTTGACAGCCATGAACAGTTTTTTCTTATCCGCGTAAACTGAGCTGAGGTTCGGCTCAACCTGAACGGACAGCTTTATGTCTGGAAACAGAACCGACAGCGAGTTAAGCATCTCTTCGAGAAAGCTCTTCACCTCAAACTCTGCGTATTCGAGAACCATTCCCGAAAGAAGTCTGATGTTCTGTAGCATATGCTTTATGCGCTGTGTCTCGTTAAGGATTATCCCCGCACACTTTTTGATATAGTCGTCGGATGCTTTTGCAAGAATAAGCTGTGAAGTTCCGTCAATGACGGTCAGGGGGTTCTTCATCTCGTGCTGAAAGGAGCTGATATCAAAAAGCTCCTCAAGACTGGGGCGGAATTCATCCAGCCCGAAAACCAGCACCCTGAGCGGCGTTGAAGGCGTTATAATTTTTATACCGAACTCTCTGTGCTGGAGCCGGATGCTTACATCGCCCGCGGCAATGCGGTCTGCCAGCATTTTTTTGAAATCTTTGATACCTGCCTCATATGCGAGATGCAGAAGTTTTTCGGCAGCAGGGTTCATATCGGTAACCCTGCCGTCGCGCAGCTCGAAAAAGGCGATATTCAGGTCATTGACACTGCAATCGCTCATATAATATTTACTCCGTTATGCTCATGGGGCGGTCATAGGGTTCGAATGTAAACTCGTCGCTGTAACCGTCCGTAATCTGTTTCGTCTCTGCATCCACGCGGAAATATGAGACATCTTTTGCAACGGGGAACATTTTCCGTCCGAAGTTGGTATATACCTTTCCGGTATAGCGAACCCACTGGGGCAGCGCCGCGTTTGAACCGGAAGCGCCTCTGGGCAGTGCTTTAAAGTCGTCGAAACCAACCCATGAACCGGAAACGAGGTCTGACATAAAACCGACGAACCACGTATCCTTACTGTCGTTTGTTGTTCCCGTCTTGCCGCCGACAACGCGGGGAATGGCGAGGGCGCGTCGTCCGGTACCATGGTCAACGACGTTGACAAGCGTGTCTGTGATTATCTGTGCGGTGCTCTCTTTTATAACTGGGATGGAATCCGAAGGCGAAAACTCTTTGACAAGTTTGCCGTCGGGATACATGATTTTTGTAACGAAATAGGGTTTATATCTTACACCCATGTTTGGAAATACGCTGAACGCGTACACCATCTCCTGCAAGGTGACTGAACCTGAACCGATACTCACTGCAAGCTCTCTGGGCATTTCGCCTTCGAGACCGAATTTGCGGGCAAGATCAATTATTTTGCCTATGCCCACCTGTTCCGCCAGCTTGATGGTGACAAGGTTGCGCGAGTGGGTCAGCGCGTCTTTAAGTGTGGTGTTTCCGAAATATTCGCCGGACGAGTTTTTGGGTTTCCACACCTCGCCTTCGTCGTTTATCTGTTTTTCGATGGGTGCGTCGAGCACCTGCGACATCATATCCATCCCGTTTTCAAGTGCCGCGGAATAGACTATCGGCTTCAGCAGTGAGCCCGCCTGACGCTTCGCCTGATAGGCTCTGTTGAACATTGAACGTCTGTAGTCGAAACCGCCGACCATGGCGTATATGCCGCCGTCCGCAGGGGAAATGGAGAGGATGGCGCCTTCAAGGGGCGGATCCTGCACCAGCCTGTAACGTCCGTTCTTTTTCTTAACATATATGATGTCGTTGTCGTGGAAAATATCGGAAAAGCTGTTCAGTCTTCCGCCTTTGCCATCGGCGGGTCTCGCCCAGCGGCAGTCTTCAAGACGAAGTTCCGATTCTTCGGAGAGAGTCGTTATGTATGCAACTGACTGTGTAACGTTTGTTACTCTGGCTTTTTCAAACTCAAGTTCAGCCAGATATGTCTTGTCCATTTTAAGCTGTTTGCTCAGGTCTCCGTTTTCCGGAAGGAATTTTGCGACAGGACCGTAATAGCCTGTCTGCTCGGAGAGTTCCAGCAGATTCTCCTTAACCGCCTCTTCCGCCTTGTTCTGCATATCAAGATCAAGTGTTGTATAGATTGCTATACCGGAATTATCTATGTCTTCAATATTTTCCGATGTCGAAAGATATTTTTTCACATAATCCACAAAATATCCGGCAAGCAGGTTTTTCGGAGGTATTTTATCAACTATTACAGGCATTTCTCGTGCCGCTTCTTTATACTGAGCCTCAGTGATATAGCCGACTTCCGCCATGCGGTAGAGAACGTGATTGCGGCGTTTGATGGATTTTTCCAGTCCGAGGTGCGGTGCATATATGCCCGGCGCTTTCGGTATACCGGCTATCATGGCACATTCCGCAAGATCAAGGTCGGCAATGTCTTTGCCGAAATAGTTCTGCGCCGCCGCCTGAACGCCGTATGCGCCCCTTCCGAAATAGACCTGATTCAGGTACATCAGAAGTATCTCCTTTTTGGAGAGCGCCTTATCTATCTTATAAGCGAGTATCTGCTCTTTCACCTTTCTTTTCAGTTTCTTTTCGGGGGTGAGATAGAGTATTTTCACAAGCTGCTGGGTCAGTGTACTTCCGCCCTCAACAACCCTTCCCGCGCGGATGTTGGTTACGAACGCGCGCATGATACCCATCATGTCCACACCGCCGTGTTCATAAAAGCGTGCATCCTCAACTGCAACCACTGCGTTTTGCAGGTTTTCGGGTATTTTGTCCAGAGTAACAGGATATCTGCGTTCTTCGCCCAGCTCGGCAATCTGTTTGCCATTGCGATCATATATCATTGTGGGCATTTTATATTTGTAGTTTTTCAGTTCCTCGGTTGAGGGCAGCTCGCGGCTCATCATAAAGAAATAAATTACAAGAGCAACAGCACCGAGAAGACAAATAGCAAGCACTGCCAATACGGCTGACATAACGATCTGCCCTGCCGTGAGGCTTTTAAAGTCGAAATCTTTAAAGTTGAATTTCATATAAGGATGTCCTCTATTTCACCGAAAGCTCAAACAGCATATCGCGTATCTTCGCCGCCTTTTCAAAATCAAGGTTTTTAGCGTGTTCCTGCATCTGCTTTTTCAGCTTTTCAATATCTTTTTCTTTATTCCCCGATAATGTTATACCTATATCCGTATCAATATCAACCGTTACGTAATCCTTTTCATAAATAGATTCAAGAATGTTTGTTATCTCGTTTTTAACTGTCTGCGGTGTGATGCCGTTATCTTCGTTATATTTTTGCTGTTTAGCCCGCCTGCGGGCTGTTTCGTCCATTGCCGTCTGCATTGAGCGTGTAACGGTATCCGCATAAAATATGGCACGTCCGTTGACGTTACGCGCGGCACGACCGACAGTCTGGATAAGCGCCTTGGAGGAACGCAGAAATCCTTCCTTGTCCGCATCCAGAACAGCGACCAGCGAAACTTCGGGCAGGTCAAGCCCCTCCCGCAGCAGGTTGATACCAACCAGTACGTCAAACTCACCCATCCTGAGCGAGCGCAGTATCTTTATCCGTTCAATGGTATCAATATCCGAGTGGAGGTATTTCACCCGAACGCCCATTCCGTCGTAATATTTGGTAAGCTCCTCCGACATGCGCTTGGTGAGTGTGGTAACAAGCACACGACCGCCCTCCGCAGTTACCTTCACCACCTCGGCGTAGAGATCGTCCACCTGACTTCTGGACGGGCGGACATCTATTGGCGGGTCGATAAGCCCTGTGGGGCGGATTATCTGTTCAGCAAGAAGCCCCTGCGAATCTTCCATTTCGTATGCATCCGGAGTTGCGGAAACGTACATCACGCGGTGTACCCGTTCGCGGAACTCCTCGAATTTCAGCGGGCGGTTGTCAAGGGCTGCCGGCAAACGGAAACCATATTCCACCAGAGTTGTTTTGCGGCTTCTGTCGCCGTTGTACATTCCGCGTATCTGCGGAACGGTCATGTGTGACTCGTCTACGATAACAAGCGCATCCTTAGGCAGATAACTCAGAAGCGTGGGCGGAGCGTCGCCTGGCTTGCGGTTCTCGAAAAATCTTGAATAGTTCTCAATGCCGCTGCAATAGCCCGTTTCCATTATCATCTCTATGTCGAACATAGTGCGCTGTGTAAGACGCTGGCTCTCAAGTATCTTATTTTCATTGTCAAGCTGGGTGCAGCGCACCGCAAGCTCGCTTTTAATCTGCGCTATGGCGTCGTCACGAGAAACTGCCGTGGTGACATAGTGGGTGTTGGGGTATATTGCCACCTTTGGACGATTGCGGATGGTCTTACCTGTCAGCGGGTCAAACTCGGATATCCTGTCAACCTCGTCGCCGAAAAACTCTATGCGGTATGCGATGCTGTCCTCATGTGCCGGAAACACTTCCAGCGTGTCGCCCTTCATGCGGTATGTGCCACGGTGGAAGTCATAGTCGTTGCGTTCGTACTGTATCTCCACCAGCTTTGAAAGCACACTGTCGATCTCCACAGTGTCGTTCACCTCAAGAACCACAAGCATACCGGAATATGCCTCAGGAGAACCGAGACCGTATATGCAGGAAACTGAGGCGACGATAACGACATCCCGACGTTCCAGAAGGCTTCTGGTGGCACTGTGGCGCAGTTTATCTATGTCCTCGTTTATGGACGAGTCCTTTTCTATAAACGTATCCGTCTGCGGTTTATAGGCTTCCGGCTGGTAATAGTCGTAGTAACTGACAAAGTATTCAACGGCGTTTTCAGGAAAGAATTTTTTAAATTCACCGTAGAGCTGCGCAGCAAGGGTTTTGTTGTGGGCAATTATCAGGGTCGGCACGTCAAGCTGCTGTATGACGTTTGCCATCGTATATGTTTTACCGGAACCCGTAACGCCAAGAAGCACCTGCGCGTTGGCTCCGTCCTGATAGTTCTCCACAAGCTGACGCACAGCCTCCGGCTGGTCGCCCGCCATTTCGTATTCTGAAACAAGTTTAAAGCTCATCTGTTTTTAAGTATCCTCGTATTGCTTCGGTTTATAAAAAGTCCTGATTTATCCAGTTGATCCATCAGCGGTATCAGCAATTTACGAGGCAAATCGAAAAACTCTTTCATGCGGTTTATGTCCACACCGCCGCTTTTCGCCGCCTCAGCCTCCGCCTTTTCCGTAAAAATGTTTATCAGCTCCATTGTAAGGTAAACGTTTCTGTCCACCCTCCTTGCAAGGCTTCTGTTGCAGAGATAAAGCAGGCATTTCTGAACCTTTTCTTCGCTCATTCCGGTTTTTCCGGCGATGAGCAACGGGTTCGAAAGCGCCGCATCCTGTCTCATTGAGGCAAGCACCATCATGGCGTCATCCTGAAACGGGTCTTTGAAGTTCAGCTTCAGCATATGTCCGTCGAAGACATAGCCCATCTTCTGCCCGCTTTCGATTATGCGGTTAACGATGTCGTGCCGCACCTGCTCCGGCAGGGTACACTCCAGCTTCAGAGTGTTTATGGCAAGGGTGCCCCTCTCTTTCAGCCTGTTCAGCGACTCTTTTACAAATGAATCTATCATTCCGGCATCCATCAGAAAGCCGTAGTAATTTACAATATTAAGCTGCGTCAGCTTCTCCGCAAGCTCGTTTCGAAAAAGACCGGAAAACTGTATGGGTTCGTTCATGTTGAAGCCGCAGGCATATATCTCCATTATGCCGCGTATCGCAGCGTCATAGTCATAGCGGCTCATGTGTTCGATTATCCCGCGGCTGGCCTTTCTGTCGGGATAGGTTTGCTCAAGCCCAAGAACACGCCCGCCCGCAACACTTCTCTGAGGACTGGCGGACCGGATAACAAACGGTTCGTTGAAAAATACAACCGCAGGTCTGTCCAGTTTGATAAAGCAGATAGCCTCACGGGACGGCTCAAGCACCTTTTCGTCGTAAAAGATGATTCGCCCCTCATAACTCTCCGAACCGAGAATGACGGGATAAGTCTTGTTGTGGCGGATAAGCTCGGAATCCGAACATTCGCCGAAAGCTCTGACAACGGCGTAAATACCGTTTGTATCAGTAATTTTATTATTTTCGGAGATGATATCCCCGCGCCTTACATCGTCTGCGGAAAAATCCGGCAGATTCAGAGCGGTGCGCTGTCCGGCGACGGACTTTTCAGCGAAACGGTCGTGCACCTGAATTCCTTTGACACGAGCCTTTTCGCCTGTTCTAAGGTTATAGACAAAGTTCTCAACGGCAATCTTTCCGAAAAGCGAAGTGCCCGTGACTACAGTTCCGTGCCCTTTTATGTTGAACACCCTGTCCACGCGCATGACATAGCACCTGTTCTGTGTTTTCGGCATAACACGTACCGCGCAGTCGGATACAGCCTGTTTCAGAGCATCTATGGACCAATTATCGTATATGGAAGTACGCACAACTGCTGTCAGCGTTACTCCGCTGCCTTCGAAAAGCTCTCTTACGGCAGTTTCCGTCTGATACAGCTCTTCGTCTGTGCATCTGTCCGCCTTTGTTATGGCGGCGACGGCATATTTAACACCGATAGTGTTCAGTATGCTGAAATGCTCGCGGGTCTGAGGCATGATGCCTTCGTGTCCGTCAACACAAAAGAGCGCGCTGTCGAACCCCACTGAGCCGGAAATCATTGTTTTTACGAGTTTTTCGTGCCCGGGAACATCGATGAAGGACACAAGAGCTGTTTCAAGCTCCAGCCCGGCATAGCCAAGCTCAATGGTGATTCCCTTCTGCTTCTCCTGTGCCAGCCTGTCGGGGTCTTTGCCCGTAAGTGCCTTTATCAGTGAGGATTTACCGTGATCTATGTGTCCGGCAGTTCCCATTATTATATTTTTTTTCATTTTAACGCACCCAGCGCATCTGAAATGATACCGAAATCCTTTTCGTCAAGGGTTCTCACGTCAAAATATACCCGTTCGCCCACACGGGCGATTATGGGCGTTTCCCAGCGGCGCAGGTGCCTGTCCAGAGCGGATTCAGACATCCCCTTAACACTGACGGCGACACCGAATGATTTCATCTCCGCAAGGGGACAGCTTCCGCCGCCTACTGTGGATTTTGTCTCTATGACGTCTCCGCCAAGCAATTTCGACAGTTTGATAGCTCTGAGCCCGATACTCTCTATACTTTCGGATATCATGCGCTGCGCCGGAATTTCATTATGTCTGCCCGTCAGATACAGTCTGAAAACCGATTGCAGGACGGCAAGAGTCATTTTATCCACCCGCAGCATACGCATGAGAGGATTTTTTTTGATTTTATTTATCAGGGATTTTCTGCCGACGATTATACCAGCCTGGCAGCCGCCCGTCATCTTGTCACCGCTGAACGACACAAGGTCGAACCCTGCGGAAACGTCTTCGGGTATAGTTCTGTCGCGGCATATGTCGTCGGGCAGATGCTTTATGAACTGTCCGCTCCCGGCATCGTAATAGGATACGCATCCGGCATCGCGGGCAGACTGTGCAACGTCCGCAAGGGACGCTTCCTCGGAAAAGCCTACTATCTCGTAATTGCTCCTATGCACCTTCATCATAACGGCGGTTTTCGGCGTAACTGCGTTGTCGTAATCAGACTTTCGTGTCTTATTCGTCGTGCCCACCTCAACCATTTTTGCGCCGCTCTGCTTCATAACGTCCGGCACACGGAAAGAGCCGCCTATCTCGACCAGTTCACCGCGGCTGACAATCGCCTCTTTCCCTTTGGCAAAGGTGTTCAGCACCAGAAACACTGCGGAAGCGTTGTTATTAACAACAACTGCATCCTCCGCACCTGTAAGCATTCGCAGATATTCTGAAACGTGGTGGTATCTATCCCCGCGTTTCCCGCTTTCCGTATCGTATTCAAGGTTTGAATAACCGCATACCAGCTCTTTCAGCTCGTCAGCGGCACATTCCGGCAGTGGCGACCGCCCAAGATTCGTGTGTATGGGAACGCCCGTGGCGTTTATGACACGCCGGAGGCTACCTTTCTCAATTTCACGGTATACCTTTTCAGTATGTTCGATAATCTTTTGAGTATCAGGTTCTTTGCCTTTTTCAGCCTCTGCGCGCGCATCAGCGATGGCACGCGCCGCCGCCTCTTTAACTATCACACGGCTGAGACCCGCAAACCGTTCATCATTCAGTATTTTATCCATTTTAGGGAGTTTTTTCAGAAGGTTGATCCTATCCATCAGATTATATTAAGCAAAAATGAAGAAATTATAAATAGGTATTTAAATTAAAACTCAGGGTGGGTATTATATATAAAAATTTGAGACTGCCGCGTCGCTGCGCTCTTCGCAGAGACAACAGCACGTCTTTGCGGAGAACAGAGTTTCATGGAAACAATAAACGCAAAACAGGCACAAACAGACCTTAAAGAGCTTTTCGAGAGGGCTGAACCCTCTTTTCAGGAGCATAAGACCTCCGCATACATAAAAGAACGTCTGAACGGCATGGGGCTGTCAGGTTACAAGACCGTCGGCACGGGCATTTTCGGCACCATAGATGCGGGCAGAGAGAAGACAGTCGCCCTGCGCTCGGATATGGACGCGCTCCCCTTCAACGCCGAAAAAACAGAATATAAGCACCTCTGCGGACACCACGCAAATATGACCACACTGCTGGGCGTTCTGGATTACGCGTCCGCGAATAAAGATAAACTCAGGTACAACATCCGCTATATTTTCCAGCCCGCGGAAGAGGTTATCGGCGGCGCTGTAACCATGATAGAGGCTGGATGCCTCGAAGGCGTCAGCGAGATATTCGCCACACACACGGGACCCGATGCGGAACTTGGCTCGGTCGCACTCATCACAGGGGACTGCATGGCAGGCTCAAATCACTTTGATATAAAGATAAAAGGCAAATCCACCCACGCGGCACATCCGAACCTCGGAACGGATACTGTAACCGCTGCATGTGAGTATGTGGTGTCCTGCCAGACCATAATCTCCCGCCTGAAAGACCCTGTTGAGACAGGGCTTATCTCTTTCGGAATAATAAACGGCGGCACTGCTTCAAATATTCTGCCGGAAACGGTGGAACTGCACGGAACTTTCCGCCACTTTGACCCTGCGGTAAAGGTATTGATAGAAAAAGCAATGCGCACACGCCTGAAAGCCATAGAGGACTTTTACGGCGTAACCTGTGAAATGAACATCAGCGACGGCACGCCGCCAGTGCGTTGCGATAAAGGGCTTGTGGACAAACTTCGTCAGGTCTGCTCCGCGCAGAGCATCCCCGTGTCCGCTTTCGATACGAAGAGCATGGGCGGAGAGGATTTCGCATTCTATCTTGAAAAGGTGCCCGGCGCATTCATATGGCAGGGTGTTGCGACAGGCGGATATCAGCCGCCTCTGCACAATAAGGAATACAGAGTGCCCGACGAAGCGGTATATCCGTGCATAAAACTGCTATCGTCGTACATAACGGAATAATAAATTGATAAGCGCAAAAGCCATCAATACCTTAAAACTGAAATGCGTCAGAGGGATAACCGATCAGGCGATATCAAAAATATACGCAGCCTGCGGCAGTCTTGACGGTGCTTTCGCGCTGGATTTCGGTTCGCTGACAGGACTTGGTATAAAAAAGGAAACGGCGGAGAACATCATCACCGCCGATATAGACGAAAAACTCCTGGAAAGGGAGTTCGCATCCGCCGACAAAAAGCAGGCGGACATCATCTGCATAGACGATGCCGAGTATCCGCCTCTTCTGCGGGAGACCGAGAGCGCACCAGCTCTTCTCTTCGTCCGCGGAAAACGTGAGGCACTGTTAAAGCCGTCCATAGCCGTTGTGGGTTCGCGAAACGCCACCCGACAGGCTTGCGACTTCGCAAAGAAGCTGTCACAGGATCTGGCGGAGGTAGGATTCAACGTGGTCAGCGGTTTTGCACACGGTATAGATGTTTACGCCCACGCAGGCGCAATCAATAAAGGGCTTACAACCGCCGTGATGGGCTGCGGGATAAATCATTTCTACCCGGAAGCGAACAAACGGTATGAACCTACGGTTCTGAAAAGCGGCTGTATCGTTACGGAGTTTTTCTCCGATATGCCTGCTCTCGCTGGAAATTTTCCCCAACGCAACCGTATCATCAGCGGCATGTCCCACGGGGTTGTGGTTGTTGAAGCATCAGCCCGCAGCGGAAGCCTGATAACCGCCCGCTATGCAGGTGAGCAGGGGCGCGAGGTATACGCTGTTCCGGCATTTCCAATGTCAAAAAATTGTGCGACCAACAAACTTATAAAGGACGGAGCGCGCCTGACAGAGAGCTATTACGACATTCTGGATGAACTGCGCTACCGCATCGACGGTCTTAAAGAGGTTGACAAGCCCGAACCTGTTAGGCTACAGTTTGGTAACCCAGATGACGCGAGACTCTATTCGTTACTAGAGAATGGTATGCTGAACCCGGACGAACTCAGCACCCTTTCAGGGATGGATATCGGCAGTGTCACAATAAGCCTTGTGCAGATGGAGCTTGAGGGTTATGTTATCAGGGAAATCGACGGTAAGTACCGGGCTGCCGGAGGAAACTATGGACAAAATAGTCATAGCTCTTAATCTCGTGATTGACTTTCTGGAATCCAGCGACAAGATCAGCGAAAAAAGCATAAAAGATTATTTATTTAATACAGGGTTCGACGACCACGTTATCAGACAGGTGATGACTGTGCTGGACATCAGCAACTTTGACGGGAACATATGGTTCCGTGTTTTTACTAAAAAAGAGAAAAACATGCTCAGTGCCGACGCGATAAGCTACCTTCAGAAACTCCATCTGACAGGTATCCTTGATCCGCTGGGACTGGAAGACGTGATAGAAAACGCCATGACCACCGAAACTTTTAAAGTGGACGTTGAAACTGTTAAAAATCTCGTGCTGTACTCCCTTATGGAGAGAAAGTCCCTCTATGCATCAGGCGTTGAGGACGAAGAGGATTACCTGCACTGATACGGGAATATAAATGCCGAAAAATCTAGTTATTGTGGAATCACCTGCGAAAGCAAGGACAATCGAAAAATACCTCGGAAAAGACTTTAAGGTTCTCGCCAGTGTCGGGCATGTGAAAGACCTGCCGGCAAAAGACCTCGGTGTGGACATCGAAAACGGTTTCGAACCGAAATACTCTGTTATCAAAGGTAAAAAGAAGGTTATCGACGACCTTAAAAAAGAAGCCAACATTGCCGAAACTATCTATCTGGCGCCTGACCCCGACCGGGAAGGGGAAGCTATAGCCTGGCACATAGCCGAAGAGCTGGGCAAAAAAAACGCGCCTAAGATACACCGCGTTCTCTTCAACGAGATCACCAAAAAGGGTATCGAAGAGGGTATCAAACACACAGGACCGGTAAACGAAAACCGTGTGAACGCACAGCAGGCTCGCCGTATACTTGACCGCCTCGTGGGATATCTCGTAAGCCCCCTGCTCTGGAAACCCCTTAAATACGGTCTTTCCGCAGGACGTGTTCAGTCCGTCGCCCTTCGTCTGCTCGTTGAGCGCGAAGAGGAAATAGAAAAGTTCAAGCCCGAAGAATACTGGCTCATCGATGTTACCTTCGACAAGAAGGAACAGGGCAAACTGAAAGCCAGACTGGAAAAGAAAGACGACAAAAAATATAAGGTTGAGAACGAAGAGGAATCCAAAAAGGTTCTTGCGGAACTGAAAGCCGGCGAATACATCGTCGCCGACGTTCTGAAAAAAGAAGTGCCGGAAAAGGCTCCGCTGCCTTTCATCACTTCCAAACTTCAGCAGGAAGCCAGCCGAAAGCTGAATTTCTCCGCCAAAAAAACCATGATGGTGGCTCAGAGACTTTACGAAGGCGTTGACCTCGGAAAAGAGGGTCCCGTCGGTCTCATCACCTATATGCGTACCGACTCCACAAGAATATCCCCCGAAGCTCAGACAGAAGCTGCGGACTACGTTAAAAAGGAGTTCGGCGAAAAATTTCTCTCTAAAGGAACGAAAACGGCGGCAAAAAAGAAGAACGTTCAGGATGCCCACGAGGCTATCCGCCCCACGTCCGTTCTGCGCACGCCGGAAAGCGTTAAGAGCAAACTGGACAACGACCAGTACAGACTTTACAAACTCATATGGGACAGATTCGTCGCCAGCAACATGGCGGACGCTATCTATGACCAGAACACGATAAATATCAATAACGGCGCATACGGGCTGAAATCTCAGGGCAAGGTTATCAAATTCCCCGGTTTCCGCACCCTCTACATAGAGGGAACGGACGAAACCGCAGAGAAGGATCAGGAGATAATCTTCGAAACAGCCGCAGGCGAAAAGCTGAAAGCAACAAAGCACGACAGCAAGCAAATGTTCACGCAGCCGCCCGCCAGATACTCCGAGGCAACCCTTGTCAAAACCCTTGAACAGGAAGGCATCGGACGCCCCAGTACATACGCCTCCATCATATCCACCATTATTGACCGAGAATACGCGGAGATGGTTGAGAAACGCTTCAAACCCACAGAGCTTGGACGTGTTGTCTGGAGCCTGCTCCTTGCAAACTTCGATAAATTCTTCGCAACCAAATTTACAGCAAATCTGGAAGAAGAGCTTGACGGAGTTGAAGAGGGCAAGAACACATGGAAGGGCGTTCTGGAGAATTTCTTCAAGAAATTCAAACCGGAACTGACAAAAGCGGAGGAGAAATTCACCGTTGACCTGAAACTTGACCTTAAATGCCCCATATGTGGCAAGGAACTGATAATCAAACACGGACGCAACGGCTCTTTCGCCGCCTGTACGTCCTACCCCGACTGCAAATTCACCTCGAACTACGAAAGGCTTGAGGACGGAACCTTCCGCCTCACCGAGAAACAGGGCGACGAACCCAGCGGTATCGAATGTGAAAAATGCGGCAAAGAGATGGTATTCAAATCCACCCGCTTCGGTAAAGTACTGGCATGTCCGGGCTATCCCGAATGTAAGAACATAAAAAACTATGTCAAACTCGCCGACGACTCAATAAAAATACTCGCGACCGGTGAGGAAGCGGCTGTTCCGTGCCCCAAATGCGGAAACAAACTGACTGTTAAAGCCGGACGCAACGGAATGTTCATCGGGTGTTCCCAATATCCCCAGTGCGACTTCACAGCCAATATGAAAGTTACTGAAACAGGCGAGATAATGCCGCACACGGACAAAGTTGACGAGAACGTCGTCTGCGAAAAATGCGGCAAAAAGATGGCTCTGCGCAAAGGTCCCAGAGGCAGATTTTTTGCCTGCACAGGCTATCCTGAATGTAAAAACATCAAATCCACAAAGGTTCTTGAAGACGGAACCATCACCGTAAAATAATGCAGAAAGTTACAATCATAGGCGGCGGGCTTGCCGGATGCGAGTCCGCCTTTTTTCTTGCAGAACGAGGCTTTCAGGTGGTCATGTATGAAATGCGACCATCGGCGATGACTCCTGCCCACGAAACGAAATTCCTCGGCGAACTGGTCTGCTCAAACTCCCTTAAAAGCACCGCGGAAGACACTTCCAGCGGACTTCTGAAGAATGAAATGCGCCTTATAGGCAGCGTTGTTCTGCGCGCGGCGGAAAAAACTTCCGTCCCGGCAGGAAACGCCCTTGCCGTTGACAGAGAAAACTTCGCGGCGGAGCTTGACAGCATCATACGCAACCATCCGAATATCACCGTCATAGAGAAAGAGATTACAGAAATACCCGCAGACCGACCCTGCATCATCGCCACAGGTCCTCTGACAAGCGACGCTTTCGCGCAGCAGATTAAGTCGCGGTTCGGCGGCGGACTGTACTTTTTCGATGCCATAGCCCCCGTCATATCAAAAGACAGCATAGATATGAGCAAAGCGTTCTTTAAAAGCCGCTGGGAAAAGGGCGACAACGATTATCTCAACATCGGCATGAACAAAGAACAGTATGAGCATTTTTATAATGAACTCGTGGCTTCCGACAAAGTTGCCTTTGAGGATTTTGAAAAGCTCAACGTATACGAAGGCTGTATGCCAATAGAGGAGATGGCGGCGCGGGGTATAAAAACCCTGACGTTCGGTCCTTTCCGTCCTGTCGGTCTTCGACACCCTGAAACAAACGAAAAATACGCCGCTGTGCTCCAGATGCGTATGGAAAATAAAGAGGGCACCGCATATAATCTTGTGGGCTGCCAGACGAAAATGAAGATAGCCGACCAGAAGCGGGTCTTCGGGCTTATTCCGGGACTTGAGAACGCAGAATTTCTGAGATACGGCAGCATACACAGAAACACTTATATCCACGCACCGAAGGTGCTTGACCGCTGTTTCCGTGTTAAAAACGACCCGCAGCTCTATTTCGCCGGACAGATAACCGGTGTGGAAGGCTATATGGAATCGGCTGCAAGCGGGCTTCTCGCAGCGTTTTCACTCGTACATCCTGATTTTAAAGGATTTTCTGAGCTTACGGCTCTGGGTGCGCTCGCACGCCATGTTTCAGGCGAACTTGCGGAGAACAAAAAAGAATACGTTCCCAGTAACTTCCACTTCGGTATGGTTCCTCAGTTTGAACACCGCATCCGCGATAAAAAAGAGAAAAAAGCCGCATACGCAAAACGTGCAATTGATGCGCTTAAAGCGGATTTAGGACTTTAAGCAGTTAATAATCTCTTCCGCAAACTCCCAGCACTGCTGTTTATTCAGCAGCGTTCGCGGGTTTTTTCTGGTTGCCTGTTCCGCCTCGCTCAGCGCAATGGAATGATAAAACTTCTCCAGCCTGTGCTTATCAGTTTCCGCCAGTTTTTCAAATATCATCTCGCCGCCGAGAATCCTTCCCGCAACGCACCTCTGCCCCAGCATCGCTCCGTATCTTTCCAGCATAACGGTTCCGCCGTATGCGTTACCTCTGCGGAAAAAGGTCTCCGTGCGCATGGCAACACCGAAAAGCGCCGTTTTGGCAAGCATCAGTTCATCTATATTCGAAGCGATATACTGCTCCATCTCTGAAAGAAATTTGTGGGAATAGATACCGGAACCGAGCAGAATTGCATCGTATCCGCCGCACTCAGGGTTCTCAGCAACGTTGACACATTCAGCTGTATGACCGCCGAGTATAAACCGCTCGTTTATCCAATGCGCAACCGTTGCCGATGAGCCGTATCTTGTTGCATAAATAGTAAGAATTTTCATATTTCAACCTTGTTGCGTCCGCTCTGCTTCGCTCTGTAAAGAGCTTCGTCCGCCCGCTTAATCATATTGTCAGTGCCCGCATCGTCAACCTGCGCAACACCGAAACTGCAAGTGAGTCTGTCCACAGCGGGAAATGAGAACATCTCAACCTTAGACCTTAATTTCTCCGCAAGGTTTTGTGCTCCTTCAATATCCGTTCCGCAGCAGACAACAAGAAACTCTTCCCCTCCCCAGCGCCCGAAGATATCCGATTCCCTGATGGACTGCTTGATAAGCCGTGCAAGGGATTTCAGCACATCGTCGCCGGCAAGGTGACCGTAAGTATCGTTCACTCTTTTAAAATAGTCTATGTCGAACATTATGACAGAGTAACTTTGTTCGTATCTTTTGAAACGCACAAATTCCGCACTTAAAACCTCGTCGAGCCTTATGCGGTTGTAAACTCCGGTAAGTTTATCGGTAACAGAGAGTATCTCTATGCGCTTTTTGTCGGTTACATCGGTGGAGATTGAAAGAAAACCCGTTCGCACGCCGTTTTTAAACACAGGCTGTATCATGCTCTGAACCCAGACTATGTCGCCGTTTTTCGTAACTTTTTTAATCTCGCCGTTCCATATCCTGCCGGAAAGGATGGTCTCCATTACGAAGGGCTGAACGTCTCTGAGAAACTCCTCATGGTTGATCATCATAGCCGGTTTCCCGATGAGTTCCTCTTCCGTATAACCGAAAAGACGGCAGAAAGCCGTGCTGACAGAGGTCATGCCCGCGTTTTCATCTGAACGGACAACCAGAACGTTCCAGTCCACTATAGATATATATTCCTGAAGCCTGTTTTCCGCCTCAACCCGTTCCGTGATATCGTAAAACGCTATTATCCCCATATTGTCTATCACCGAATACAGAAAAACTATCTCTTTAGTCGTATAGTTCTTGCATGTAACGGTCGCCTGAATGGGGTGGGGATTTTCACCCCTGATAACTTTTGCCGTATAATCCTTCCATCTGTCTCTGGCTGCGTTCCGGTATTCTTCATCCGGAAAGGCAAGATGCCACCACGTTTTGACGGCGTTCATATCCCCAAGTTCATAACCGAATATCTCTGTGAACATTTTATTCACCAGCACTGGCTTGCTCCTGTCGTCTATGAGACACAACGGGATAGGCGACGCTTCAAAAAGCTGTCTGAGATGCTTTTCACTTTCCGCCAGCCTGTCCTGATATACCTTGATTTCCGAAACGTCTCTGGTCGTAACCATTATAGTGCCGTTTGGGAGCATTGTAAGATTCATCTGGACGCTGACATAAGTACCGTTCTTACGCACACAGCGTTTTTCAAACATGTCGTAATAGCCTTTTTCCATGAGCTTTTTCATCATCTCCATCGTGCCGGACAAATCATCCTTATGCGTAAGCTCAAGACAGGATTTTGAAAGAAGCTCATCACGGGTATACCCCGTCATGAGTTCGTATGCACTGTTGACGTCTATGAAATATGTCTCCATGTCCAGTATGGCTATGCCGTCACGGGACTGGCGAAAGAGCATCTCACGCTCCTGCTTCGCCTTAACCTGCTCTGTTACATCTTCAAGAAGCCCCTGCACGCCTCTGACAGTACCCTTTTTACAGAAAACAGGAACGGCAGTGAGCTTTAAAAGTCTTTTGTCCTTTGCGGTTGCAAAGTAAATAAGGATATTTTTGCCGGAATGCGCGCATTGAACGAAGATGAAATCATAGACTGATGTTTTTTCGTCCTCCGCCACAGCATCTATAAAAGTTAAGAATGAAACCTCTTTCCTTCCGTCAAGACCTAAAAAAGATGCTGATTTATCTGAAAGATAGAAGTTTTCAGTATCCATATTCAGTTCGAAACTGCCTATGCTGCCTACTGATTCGACAATGGAAAGTACGGCTGTTAACTTTTTGTTCGCAACTTCTCTGCGATATTTAACAAAGAGAACAAGGAGGGCAAAAACAAGCAGACCGGAAAAATAAAAAACGATATCTCCGGATATCTGCCTGCTGTATATAAAGAAATAGGCTACGAATCCACCAAATGCAAAAACGGCTAACAAAAGAAAAGTAAGGATGTTATCTCCATATTTTTTCATAAACACCCGCATTAAGTTAGTCAATAAATGTATCTATTTAAAAAATAGCACACATTTACTATTTTGCCATGATAAAATCCTACTCTTTACGAATTATTTAATGAAATGATTTAGGATTAAAAAAAGCGGGTGCTCTGTACACCCGCTGTATTGATAGTTAACTTTTGAGGATATCCGCTATTTTGCGATAGATTGCTTCCGTACCTTTGACTATCTCTTCGGGAAGTACCGGTCCGGGCGCTTTTTTGCCCCAGTCCAGTGTTTCCAGATAGTTTCTGACATACTGTTTATCCATACCCTGCTGTGGCTGACCTGCGGCATAGTCCGCCTTGCTCCAGAATCTGGATGAATCGGGAGTAAGTATCTCGTCGATGAGGATTATCTCGCCGTTCAGCTCGCCGAACTCAAACTTTGTGTCGGCAATTATGATACCTTTCTCAAGGGCAAGGTCTCTGGCAGTTTCATATATTTTAACTGTGTAGTCTCTCAGTTTCTGAGCTGTTTCGGCACCGACCTTCTCTTTCATCTGCTCAAAAGAGATGTTCTCATCGTGTTCGCCCAGCTCCGCTTTGGATGCGGGGGTGAAAAGTGTTTCGGGGAATCTTTCAGACTCTTTCAGTCCTGCGGGAAGTTTGATTCCGCAGATCTCGCCTGTTGCGAGGTAGTCTTTCCAGCCGGAGCCTGTTATGTAGCCCCTTGCGACACACTCAACGGGATAAGGCTTGCATTTGTGGACAAGCATGGTTCTGCCTTCGAGGATGTCGGCATACTGACGACATTCTTCGGGCATTTCGTTCACATCAGCAGTGATAAGGTGGTTTTTGATGATGTGCTTCGTCTTTTCGAACCAGAAGAGGGACAGCTCGGTGAGTATCTTGCCCTTATTGGGTATACCGTTGGGCATGATGACGTCGAAAGCCGAAATTCTGTCGGTAGTAACAATGAGCATCTTGTCGCCCATGTCGTAAATGTCTCTTACCTTGCCTCTTCCAAGGAGTTTGAGCCCTTTCAGCTCAGTGGAAAGAACCGTGTTCATTTATATTACCTCTGTTTTCAGGAAATTTTCTTAACTCTGAAATAAGCCTCTATGCCGCCTGTTATGTTATATGCCTCAAAACCAAGGTTTCTAAGGCTGCGCACGGCAAGATAGCCCCTGAATCCGACAGCACAATATACATAAACAGGTCGGGTTCTGTCAATTTTATCCGTATTATTTCTCACATCGTTAACAAAAATGTGCTGCGAACCCTCTATGGTGTATGCCTTGTGCTCCGGAGCTGAACGCACGTCGAGAAGTTGGAGTTTTTCGCCCTTTTTGATTTTTTCATAAACAAACTCCGGTGTAACGGTGTAACCTGTCTGGCGGAGACTGTTCGAGGCAACAAATCCGGCGATGTTAAGGTTGTCTTTCGCCGAGGCAAATGGTGGAGCGTAGCAGAATTCAAGATGTTCGAGGTCATAAACAGTAAGCCCCGCATAGATGGCGACAGCCGCCTCATCCGCCCTCTTCTCCGTGCCGTCGGCACCGCAGGCGGAAAGCCCGAGCAACCTGCCGTTTTTTTTGTCGTAAATTGTCATCATGAATATATACCCGTGTCCGGGGTAGTATGATGAGGTATTAACATCCTCTGTGTAAACATATTCCGCATCGAATCCGGCGGCAAGCGCCTGTTCGTAAGTAAGTCCCGTCTGAGCAGTCACGAACCCGTTAAAGCCGACGACGGAAGAACCTATAACGCCTTTGAATATCATATCGCCGCCCGCCATGTTGCATCCGGCTGCCCTTCCCTCGCGGTTTGCGGGACCTGCCAGCGGCATCAGAACCTTTTTACCTGTGATGAGGTTCGTCTTTTCCACAACGTCACCCGCGGCATAAATATCCTTTACGTTGGTCTCCATCCGTTCGTTTGTGAGTATACCGCCCCTTTCGCCGATAACAACGCCCGCCGCAGAGGCAAGCTCTGTCCATGGGCGCACTCCCGTGCAAAGGATAACAAGGTCGGTATCTATAACCGTGCCATCGGAAAGTTCCGCGTGTATCCTGTCGGTCTGTGTCAGCTTTTTAACGTATTTCTTTATGATAACGTCGCTGCCGTCAGATATCATCTTTTCGCGAAGGTTCATGGCGATTATGCGGGGCAGATTGGGCATTATCTCGTCCAGCGCCTCCACCACAACCGGCTTTATGCCGCAGTGGAGCATCGCTTCGGCAGTCTCTATACCGATGAATCCGCCGCCTATGATAAGCGCACTCTCAGGTTTTTTAGTCTCTATCCACTCTTTAACGCCGTCCGCATCGTCCACCGTCCGCATGGTGAAATAAGGCACGGTGTCTATACCCTCAATTTTCGGGATAAAGGTCTTCGCACCTGTGGCAATGAGAAGTTTGTCGTAAGGGGTTTCAATCTGCCCCTTCTCAGTTGCGAAGAGAACGGTCTTTTTAACAGGGTCGATGGCGAGCGCCTCTGTGTTGGTCATTACGTTTGCGTTGAATCTGTCGCCGAATGTTTTTTTTGTGTGCAGAAGGATACTGCTTCTGGATGCGATGGTGCCGCCTGTGTAGTACGGCAGACCGCAGTTTGCAAATGAAATATATTTACCTTTTTCCGCCATTGTAATCGAGACGTCTTCGCTGGTGCGCCTTGCTTTTGCGGCTGCTGTCGCGCCTGCGGCGACCCCTCCGATGATAACTATTTTAGTGTTCATGTCCGATAATCTCCGCTTTCAGTGTGTTGTCGTTTCCGACACCAGTTATTAATACATCCAAAAGCAGGTTCTGTTCAACACCATTCGGGAATATGACCGTAAAAAAATTATCGGTAAGCCCTGTATTGTCGTTTTGAGTGAGTGTTTTCAGGCATTTGCCCACCATCCGTTCTGCGGAGGCGCGCTTCATCTCTTTTGCGATATCCCTGAGTTGCTTCGCTCTGGCAGACTTTGTTTTCGAGTCCACCTTGCCATTCATAAGGCTTGCCTCGGTGCCGGAACGGTCGGAATAGCTGAACACGTGTATGTGGTCTATTCCGGCTTTTTTCACAGTGTCCATTGTCTCGCGGAAATTTTCGTCTGTCTCTGTTGGAAACCCCACGATTATATCTGCGCCGATGGTGCAGTCGGGCACAAGTTTTTTCAGTATCTGCGCCTTTTCTATATATTCTTCGGCTGTGTAGTGCCGCCGCATCTTTTTCAATATCTCAGTGGAGCCGCTTTGCAGCGGAATATGATAGTGGCGGCATATCCTGTCCTGATGATCAGTCAGAAGCGCAATCATCTCGTCCGTAAGCTCGTTAAGCTCTATGGAGGTGAGCCTTATGCGGAAGCCTTCTATTTCGTTGATAAGTCTTCTTATCAGGCTGACCAGATTCACATTGCCGGAAAGGTCGAGACCGTATTTGCCGACGTGTATACCAACAGGAACAATCTCTTTGTGTCCGCTCTGTGCAAGGTGTCTGACCTCGTTTACAACGGAATCCATATCTCGGCTGGACGGTTTACCGCGCAGAGAAGGGATTATGCAGTAGGCACAGAAACTGTCGCAACCGTCCTGTATCTTAACGAACGCACGGGTGCGGGTTATCATTTTGGGATTTTCCGCGAGAACAAACTCATGCGGTTCCGAAATACTGCGCAAAAAATCAGAATTCTCAGAAATATAGTGCAAAATGTCCATTTTTCCTGAGTTTGTGACCACTATATCAGCACCGATATTTTTTAGTTTATCCTTATCTTTCTCGGCTGCACAGCCTGTTGCGGCTATAATCACCGAAGGATTATCTTTTTTCAGTTTTTTTATCAGATTACGGAATTTTTTCTCAGCATTTTCGGTAACGGCACAGCTGTTTAAAACCACCAGCTCTGCGTTTTCGATATTGGAAACAGGAGTAAATCCGTGTTTTTCTGCATTATTCACAATATTTTCACTTTCCACTTGATTTACTTTGCATCCAAAGGTATAGATATATATATTCATTATTCAGGTGTATTCCCCTGTAGGTTTTAGATATAAAAGAGCACTTTCGGCATGTTGACGGGAGTGCTTTTTTTATTTAAAGCAATATATCGGTTTTAATTCAAATGTATAGTGCTATATTGTAAAAAAACTTGCCCGGAGTTTTTTATGAAAAAGTTTTCGCAGTTCATTATTTTTTTATTGTTTCTGGTCTTAATAGCATATCTTGTTTACCTGATGCAGGGTAATCTGTCGTTTAAAATCAGCGACGTAGGCTCAAGAAAGAACGCTTTTGAAGACTACAAAACAGAAACGAATTTCAAAAACGGAATCTTCCGCGTGGAGATAAAAGACCTTGTCACCAGCACAGGTTCCGGCGAAAAACAGTACTTCAGGTACGACCTCTCTTTTGAAACCTTCGACAAAAAAAGCGCTAAAGCCATCCAAAACAGAAAGGATGAAATTGCGGTTATCATCAACTCGGTAATGACCACGCTTTCACCGGACGAGCTTGACACAGAGCCGGAACGCATGAGAGCAAAACAGCTCATCGCGATGAAAATTGAGGAATATTACCCGGATATCAAAATTAAGGATTTGTATTTTACAAATTATGTATATAATTAATAGATTCATGCAAAGAATTATCTTTTAACACAAATTGACGCACGCAACCCACGAAAGACTCTTTAAAAGCCTTATCGGTGTGTCTTTTTTGCTGTTTTAAAGGTAATGCAAAGAGAAGGTTATGTGTAATTCGCAGGCAATTAAAAAATACTATCAGGAAACGTGGGAAAATATTAAAAAGAACCGCTTTTCCTATTCAACATCATGGCAGCTCAGCCAGAGACTAACGGAACTTGCAGACGAAATAGTCATTAAAACCTGTCAGTCTGCCGGGGAGACGGACGGAATAGCCGTTCTTGCCCTCGGCGGATATGCCAGAGAACAGATGGCGCCGTTTTCCGACATCGACATCCTTATTCTGCACAAGGGGAGGATGAACAAAAACTATGAGCGGTTCATCAGCGAGTTCACCACCTTTATGTGGGACATCGGCGTAAACCCCGGTATTCAGGTCAAGGAACTTAAAGAGGTCACAAAAGCGGCTCTGGAAGACGAAGTCGTGCGCACCTCTTTCATAGATAACCGATTCCTCTTTGGTGCGCGGAAGGTTTATGAAGCATTCCTCAAAATTATCAACGAAAAAGTCATGGAGAAGGGAAAACATGAGTTCCTTCTCATGAAAATAGATGGCGTGCGAAACAGAAACAGCAAGTTCCGCGATTCCATCTTCCGCCTTCAGCCCAATATCAAAGAGGGTAACGGCGGGATGCGCGACATAAACACCATCTACTGGATATGCAAAATACTTTATAAGACCAAAAGTCTCCACGAAACCGTCAAGCACAACATTCTCACCCACAGCGAATATGAGAAACTCATAGAAAACGCGGAGTTCCTCTTCCGTGTGCGAAATGAACTACACTACTATCACAACCGGAAATACGACGTCATGAGCCTTGAAGCGCAGATGGATATTGCCAAAAATCTTGGTTACACAGCTACTTCCAGCGTTCAGAGCGTCGAAATCTTTATGCGCGACTACTACATAATGGCGAAAACCACAGCGGAGATAACTCAGAAGGTCATCAACCGCACCCTGGCGGAACTCTCAAACAAATGGTTCCAGAAAAAAGTATTCTCGCTCCGTCTTTCAGACGGTTTCGTTCAGTATGCAAACACGCTGACCGTTGAAAGCAAAAATATTTTCGATGAAAACCCCAGAAAACTTATCTCGGTTTTCACATATGCCGCGAACAAAGGACTGAAACTCGCCGACTCCACCATCGACCTCATAAAAGAAAAAACTTACCTCATCGACGCTGAATTTACACAGAAATACGGTGCTGTGTTTCTTAAAGCGATATCATCCTTTCCTGATTCCAGCCGTATCGTTTCGAACATGGCGAAATGCGGCATTTTGCAGGCAATTATACCTGAATTTGAATACATTATATGCCGCGCACAGTTCGACTATTACCACCACTATACGGTGGACGAACATACTTACCTCGCACTGAGCTATCTGGATAAGCTCACAGGCAGTCTGCCGCCCCACCTTGAAAGGTATCAGGAGGCTTTTAACAGACTGAAACGCAAAGACCTGCTGGCGCTCTCCGTTCTTCTCCACGACATAGGAAAGGGACAGGGCAAAAACCACAGCATTGTCGGAGCACAGATGACCCGCTCAATATGCAAATTCCTCGGCATGGGACTTGAGGATACGGACACAGTTTGCAGCATGGTCGAACATCACCTGCTCATGAGCCACATCGCCCAGCGGCGTGACCTGCACAGCATCGACGTTATAAATCACTTCGTAAGCTATGTTAACAACCAGCAGGAACTAGATATCCTCTTCCTGCTCACCTATGCGGACATGAACGCAGTTGGCGGCGCGGCGTTTAACGAATGGAAGAACAGCCTGCTTAAAGAACTGCACGAAAAAGCTGAACAGGCGCTGAACAACGAAGACCTCGTTCAGGAATACAACGCTGTCGTGAAACTCCGACGTGAAAAACTGGAAGAACGCTGCAAGCTCACACCGGAAATATACGAGGCTTCAAAGACCCTCGACGATGAATTTATCTATGGAAACAAAGCCGGACAGATAATCAGCTATCTCTCCATGGCGCTGAAAATAAACGAAAAGAACCCCATAATAGTGGAAGTGGACACCAGAAAAGAGCTTGACACAATGCAGATACTCGTCTGTACCTATGACCACGTCGGACTTCTGCGCAAGATATGCGGGGCGCTGGCATCACTTGGATACAACATCAAATGGGCGCAGATATACACCATGAACAACGACATAACCATCGACAACATTCTGGTGGACAACCCTTTTGCCGGCTCTAAAATACCTGACAATAAAAAAGAACTGCTCATAAACCGCATAATAGGCACGATAAACGGAGAAACTGATATTGAAAAGCTCATAGAACGCTCTTCCAGTTCTATTCTGGCGCAACCGAAACTCATGAGCAAAAAAGAAAAAATCACATTCGACAACCAGGTTTCTTCGCAGTACACTGTAATAGACATATATGCACAGGACAGACTGGGGCTGCTTTACAGTATCCTCGGAGTGTTTAACCGCATGGGTGTCAGCGTTGACAAAGCAAAGATTTCAACCGACGTTGACAGAGTTGTGGATTCCTTCTATCTCACAGATGCCGAAGGACGAAAACTCACTGATTCCGTTATCCTTGAAGATATTAAAAAGGAGCTTTTAAAAGAAATTGAAAGCCGCAGTGTATAAGAGGCTAAGCAATTTTAAGGAGCTGGACGCAGAGCTTGAAACCTGCTTCCGTATAACCGACGACATGGACGAAGCCGACATTGTTGTCACGGACAATACGGAGTTTATCAAAGAAAATAAGCTGAATATCATAATATCCGAAAATGTACCGGAAAACCATGTAAGTATTAATCCAAACACCCCAACGGCTTATATGCTTGAAGACATTAAGCTCGTCATCAAAACGTACTCGATTTCGCCCAGAATCGACCGCATCTGTTTTCTTCAGGAGCAAAACGCACTGCTTTCCGAGGCAAACAAGGGGCTTGTTGAGCTTTACAACCTGATAGATAACAAAAACCATCAGATCGAGTTTCTGAAAACCAAACTCGAAAATATCATCAACTCCGCAGGCGAAAGTATTGTCGAACTGAACGAAGAACTTCACATAACTTATGCAAACCAGAAGTTCGCAGATACCACCGGTTACGACAGACAGGGTGCTGTCGGAACAGATTTTCTGTCGCTGATACACACACAGGACACAAACCACTTCAAAGATACGCTTAATCTCGTGGCAACGGAGAAGACAGCTAACCTCCAAATGCGGCTGAGGGCGGAAAACGGCGCATATATTACCGTTAACGCCTACGCCACCATGGTCACAAACTCTATCCCCCACTACGAGATAATCTTCGAAGACATCAGCAAAAAACTGCTCATAGAACAACATATGAAAAAACTGGAGGAAAAGGCTATCGTCGCCGGATTTTCCAGACACCTTTCACACAATATTCTGAACGCACTAACCGTAGCCGCCGGATTTCTGAGAAAAATACGCTCCGAATCCGAAGTGAACGAACAACAGGCGCAAAAATGGAGCGTTGTTGAACATAAATGCAGGCTGATTGAAGAAATCGTCACAGGATACAACGACTACACAAACGCAATATCCATGCGCCTGGACGAGAATTTCGACGTCGCCGGATTTCTGAGGTCTGTGATTGAAGAAGTACGGGACAAGACTTTTTCAAAAAACTTCTCCGCTTTCCTTTATAACTTTCTCGACCAGTACACCATGACAACAGAATTTAAAGACAATAAGGAATTTACAATGCACGGCAGCCGCATGTTTCTCAAAATGGCGGTGTGCTATATCATAAAAGACTCTATCCGCTTTTTCGACGAATATGTACCGCTGCGGTTCAAAATCACTACGGAAGAACAAAAAGACAAGTTTATCATAGAAATACGTCTGCACGATGTGGACGTTGACACTGCCATCATAAACACTATGCTGCAACCATGGAACCATCAGGTGCTTTCACAGAGTTTTGATTACTGGGGAATCGTTATTTCTAACGTTATTGTGGAAAAACACGGCGGAACCATGCACCTTCGCAAGGACTCCGCCGGTCTCAGTTTTATTATCGAGCTTTAAAATATGTCACTGCGAGGAGGCTATTAGCCGACGCGGCAGTCTATTTACTAATCCTTACTTATCACAGGCGCACGCAGCAGAACACTCTTCTGGTGCTTTTTGCGCACTTTCGTGTTCAGCGCTTCCACTATGATTGAGAAGGTGATTGCAAAATACAGATATCCCTTGGGGATGTGGAAATGCAGACCTTCACCCACGAGGCTCATACCTATCAGCATCAGGAAGCTGAGAGCAAGCATCTTGAACGTTGGGTGCCCTTCGATAAAATCAGCTATGTATTTGCTGGTGAACATCATAACAGCAACGGATATGATTATCACCGCAACCATCATGGATACAAATTTCACCATACCGACGGCTGTTATCACCGAATCGACGGAGAAGACGAGGTCCAGCATAAGTATCTGGATTATGATTCCCATCATACTGGTTGACACTTTAACATCTTTCTCTTCATGCCCGCCATCCTCAACAGAATGATGTATCTCCATGGTGCTTTTAGCCAGCAGGAACAGACCGCCCACAACAAGGATAAGGTCTTTCCATGAAATAGCTTTTTCAAAGGCTGTGAACACTGGTTCCGTGAGTCCGATTACCCACGAAATACCCATTACAAGCAAAATACGCATGACCATAGCAAGGGTAAGCCCCAGCTTGCGCACTTTTTCTCTTTTTTCTTCGGGGAGTTTATTTGTCAAAACGCTGATAAAGATGATGTTGTCGATACCCAGAACGATTTCCAGAAGCAGAAGCACCGCAAAAGCAAACCATTGGGACGGATCGGCAAGCCACTCCATATACTTTTCACCTCAGTGTAATTTGCGCGGATTATATATTATCGCGCGTCAAAATGATAGCGGAACTAAGAAAATTTTTTATAGGAAAAGTTCAAAAAAGAAATGAATGGACTATTCGTAATGCGTCCAGAGGCGGATAATTTTGATGGTATCTTTTAATAATTCATATAAGAGATTTGTAAATCATTAAATTTGTCTTCTTAATGCACTAGATTGTCATATTAATAAGATGCTTGCGGATGTTTTCAATTTCATCAACGGAATAGTCGGATGAACCCAAAACATATCCTGACCATAAGCCATCTGCCGCCAATCTCACCGTTAATAAATCCAAACCACCATCACTTATAATATGTTCACAGCTTTGCTTTTCATACCAAAACGTCCAGCGTGCTTTTAAATCAGGATCCAATATCATTGAGATGGCTGCTGCTGACCAGAGAGTGCCATTATTCTCTAAAATATCATCAAATAATGTATTTACATAAGCTCTCGAAAACTTACCGTGATCCAGAGTATCTTTTTGCATATATCGTTCAACATTTTCGGAAAATTTTTCAATTATACGGTCAAACACCGCATCTATAAGAGATTGTTTACAATCAAAATGGTGAAAAAAACCACCCTTTGTAATTTTCGCTTCATCAGCTACCGCCTGAATGGTCAAACCTGATAGTCCGACAGTACTGGCTATTTTCTCCGCGGACTCTAATATAGCCAAACGTACTTCTTGCGGATTTTTTTTACGCTTATAATTATTCGTCATATCAATGTGCTACTGACTTTGAAAATAGATTCACGACAACAACTCCTGCAATGATAAGAGAAATACCTATAAAGCCTGCTATGTCTAATGGTTGGCGAAATAAAACAACACTAATACCAGTAGTCAATATGATACCTACTCCTCCCCATATAGCATACGCAACACTAAGAGGAAGGACTTTAAGAGACTGTGAAAGCATATAAAATGATATAATATAAAATATAATCATTAAAATAACAGGTATACGGTTAGTAAATTGCTCTGATTTCTGCAAAAATGTTGTACCAATAATCTCAAAAACAACCGCTGATGCTAAACACAGATACCCACTCATAAGGCTGTTCATACTGTAACCTCAATCATTCTTTCAATTAAAGATACCGAATAGTCGGTATCTTTTCAAGTTTTATTTTCAATTAAGAAAGTAAAATTTAAACCTGTTTCAATAGTTTTAACCCCTGAATAATCTCTAGAATTAATATTGCGCTGACATTGGCTGTATATGGCTGACGTCGGTTGTCTGCTCAGCTTTCCAGAGGTCATAAGCCTGTTGCATGTTCAACCAGCTTTGGGGTGTTGTGCCGAAAAACTTACTTAGTTTCAGGGCTATTTCAGGTGTTACCCCTCTGCGTTTGTTGCAAATCTGATTGATGGTGCGGAAGGACACCCCAAGAGCTTCGGCAAGTCCGCTCTGTGTCAGACTTTCAGTTTCATGTATTATCTCGGCAAGATATTCTCCGGGGTGTTCCGGCTGTCTTAACATTTCTCTGTCGCCCATCATGCACTCTGTTTTTTGAAATACAGCGAATATCCCAGTGCCGACAAAATTTCTTTAATGGTTTTCAGCTTCGGATTTCCCTTACCCGAAAGAGTCTTGTAAAGCGATTCTCTGGATAAACCCGTAACCTCTGCAAGTTTCGCAAAACCAATACCAGCCTGAACAACCTGTCTGATTGCAAGAAGAAGTTCCGCCTCATCCCCTGTTTCGACATAATCTTCCACTGCGATATCAAGATAAGCCGCACGGTTTTCAGGCGATGAAAGCCGTTCCTGAATTAAACTATCCAGTGTTCTATAAGTTCTCATTGTAATCTCTCCAAAACTCTTTTGCAGACTCAATATCCTTGTTTTGAGTCTTTTTGTTTCCGCCGCACAAAAGAATAACAACTTTGTTATCTTTAACTCCGTAATATACTCTATATCCTCCACCGTATGTAAAACGAAGTTCGTTAACATAATCACCAACCGACTTACTATCTCCAAAATTGCCCAGTTTCAGCCTGTCAATTCTTTTAAGAACACGCATCTGGTCTTTAAAGTCTATATTTTCCAACCAGATACTAAACGGTTCTCTTCCGTTTTCACTTTGATAGATGATGATTTCATATGCCATATATAAAAGTAGCCTTCAGGCTACTTTTTGTCAACATTTTCTATTTGGATAAGACTGTTTTGCCGTCGGCTCACAGAGACAGAATAAAAAGAAAACCCCACCCAGCCTCCCTTTTATAAAGGGAGGAGCAGTATTTTGGTGCTTAGATGCAAGTTATACAAGGAAGGGCGAGAGAGAGGGCTGCGAGCATACATATAAGTATGTGAGCAGTTCCGAGCGAGAACTGACGAAGTAGAACGCCGCATATAAGCGCCAAAAGAAAAAAAAGGGGAGCCGAAGCTCCCCTTTTATCAAACCTGCTGATCCAGCAGCATTTTCCTGATGTTCATGATAGCTTCTGTGGGGTTCAGTTCTTTCGGACATGCCTCCACACAGTTGTAAATGGTGTGGCATCTCCACACGCCGTGCTTGTCGTTCAGGATAGGCAGACGCTCTTCCGCGCCCTCGTCTCTTGAGTCGACAATATATCTCCATGCGCGAAGTGCCGCGTTGGGTCCGAGATATTTTTTGTCAGCCCAGAAAGAGGGGCAAGAAGATGAGCAGCATCCGCAAAGGATACACTCATACAGTCCGTCCAGTTTCTTTCTGTCTTCCGGTGACTGATAGATTTCTTTATCAGGGTTCGGAGACTTTCTGATGAGGTAGGGTTTAACAGCTATGAACTTGTTGAAGAAATCGTCTACATCTACAACAAGGTCTCTCATAACGTTCATACCGGGAAGGGGCTGAACAACTATGTGGTCTGCGCCCAGATCCTCAACTTTTGTCATACATGAAAGCATGTTAACGCCGTTAACGTTCAGACCGTCAGATCCGCAAACGCCTTCTCTGCAAGAGCGGCGGTATGTAAGAGTGGGGTCCTGCTCCCATTTTATCTGGTTAAGAGCGTCCAGCATAAGGTAGCCGGGTCTTCTCAGCTCAACCTTATATGTCTGGTAATAAGGCTCTTTATCCTTATCAGGGTCGTATCTGAAAATTTCAAATGTTACTGTAGTCATATTTCCATCTCCCCTTAGTAAACTCTTGCCTTAGGCGGGAAAGTTTCAACAGTGAGAGGCTGAAGACGTACTTTTCTGTAGTCCACTCTCGGAGTTTTGCAGTCTTCTTCAAGATACACTTCTGTGTGTTTCAGGAAGTTGACATCATCTCTGTCCGGATAGTCGTCACGGAAGTGACCGCCTCTTGACTCTTTTCTGAGGATAGCAGCCTGAGTACAAGCCTTGGCAACGAGGATCATGTTGTTAAGTTCAAGCGCCTCGATAAGGTCAAGGTTGTAAACGGAGGATTTATCGTTAACACGATAGTCATCCATTTTGGCTTCCAGTTCAAGCAGAGTAGAGTAGCACTCTTTCATGAGTTTTTCGGTTCTGAAAACGCCCATTTTTGTCTGCATTGTTCTGGTCAGTTCGCCCCAGATTTCGCCGAAAGTGTATTTACCGTTTGCATTGGCATATTTCTGAAGATTAGCGAGACCTTCGGAACCTGCATCGTCTTTAAGGGAAACGATGCTGTTTGCCATTGCATATTTAGCCGCCTGTTCGCCAGCCGTACGTCCGAAGACAACGAGGTCGAGCAGAGAGTTTGTTCCGAGACGGTTTGCACCGTGAACGGAAGCGGAAGCGCACTCACCCGCAGCGAAGAATCCGGGAACAAATTCTTCTTTCTCCATGTTGCCTTTGATAACCTGAGACAGATATCCTGTGGGGATACCGCCGTTCTGGTAGTGGGCTGTGGGGTTAACGGGGATGGGTTCTTTTGTACAGTCAACACCCGCAAACACAAGAGCAAGCTCGTGGATTCCGGGGAGTTTTTCCATAATATTTGCCGCACCGATGTGGTCGATTTTCAGCAGAGTGTGGTCTTTGAACTGACCAACGCCTCTTCCTTCAAGAACTTCTTTAGTCATTGAACGTGAAACGATGTCTCTGGGTGCAAGGTCTTTAATGGTGGGAGCATATCTTTCCATGAAGCGCTCGCCCTGAGCGTTCAGGAGGATACCACCCTCTCCGCGCACGCCCTCAGTAATAAGGTTTCCTGCGCCGTAGATGCCTGTGGGGTGGAACTGGAAGAACTCAGCATCACTCCATGAAAAGCCCTTGCGCATAGCAAGTGCCAGACCGTCGCCTGTGTTGATGTGTGCGTTTGAGTTCGTCTGGAAGATACGGCAGTTACCACCGGTTGCGAAAACAACTGCTTTCGCGTTGAAGATGTGGAGTTCGCCGTTCTGTATGTCGAAGCAGAGAACGCCGTTTACAGCGCCATCGCTGGTGAGCAGCTCAAGAGCGTAAAACTCGCTGTAGAAGTGTGTTCCCTGTGCAACTGATTTCTCATAAAGTGTCTGCAGCATCGCATGACCTGTACGGTCAGCCGCATAGCAGGCTCTTTTAACAGCTCTCTTACCGAATTCGGCAGTGTGACCGCCGAAAGGACGCTGAGCTATTTTACCTTCGGGAGTTCTTGAAAAGGGCAGACCGATATGCTCAAGAGCGATGATCATTTCGGGAGCCTGTTTTGTCATGTATTCAGCGGCGTCCTGATCGCAAAGGTAGTCAGAACCTTTAACCGTGTCATACATGTGCCAGTGCCAGTGGTCCTCTTCAAGGTTACCCAGAGCTGCGGAGATACCGCCCTGTGCCGAGATGGTGTGGCTTCTGGTGGGGTAAACCTCAGAAATAACTGCAGTTTTGCAGTACTGAGAAGCAACCTGAGCTGCGTTCAGACCTGCGCCGCCCGCACCGACAACCACAACGTCAAACTTATGATATTCTATTTTTACTGACATCCTTACAACTCCTCTTATATTTTAACGGCAAGAATCACAAGAGCGATTCCCAGCAGCCAGTAGATGCCGTAGATAACGCCGCGCCATCCTGCAGAAGCAACATAGTCGTCTGTGATCATTTTAAAGCCGTTAAAAGTATGGAATACGCCGAATGCAGCGATGGGACCTGTTACGATCTGCATCATGCCTGCCTCTCCGCCTTTCAGCATTGAGAAAAAGTGTGTAAACACAACGAGAATCAGGATTATTCCTGAGACTCTCTGCATTATCCATCCGATAGTTCCAGCGTCGCTGGTTCCGTTATACTTGTAATGTCTCATTGTTTTCCCCCCTTACGCTGCGAATATCGGAATTATTCCGATAACTGTGATTATAAGTGTGAGAAATACAACGGCCATAAAGTATTTCTTGAAAGATTCCCTTTCTGCCGCAGCGCCGAACTCCATAAGGACGATACGAACACCGTTAAATGCATGAAAAGAGAAGCTGGCAAGAAAGAGAGCTTTCACAACAGAAAGCTTTGTCACTTCCAGAAAGGGCGCTACTGTGCCGGACACGCCAAGGATGTGAAGAATCAGATAAAGTCCGATTATCACTCCTGTGCCACGGTGAAGAAGCCACGCCACCATTCCGGGGTGTTTGCGGTACCCTGTTTTCTTAGGGTAATTTTCAAGGTCTTTCCTCGGCATCTTACACTCCTGAAAAAAGTATTTAAGATACAAACACTGTTAAAATCTCAATTACAACAGTTATCATAATAGTGTTTCCGTGTCAACCGGATTGTATACAATATACAGCAATAAAATGATAAACTACAGCACAAACAGACTATTGCAGAGCGGAATGCAATATTTCTCAAAAACATAAACTATGTTATAAAATTATCAGATAGCCCGTTGAAAGCCTGTCTTATTGACAGATTTGATACGCACAGAGGCTCAAACCCCTTCCCGACAACGGTTCATTATATCATTTTCCGCTGTAAAAATATCCATACATGATTTATTCTCTTGGCATGAACATATTTTTCAGCCTTATACAGGAAATGTCAGTCTTTGCGGTAGCTGCGTACCTTTTCAGCAAAACGCCGGCTTTCCGTCCGCTGTCCACAGGTCTTCTGAAACCTCTGGACAACGTTTCGGTATACGCTTTTTTCACGGCTATAACAATAATGGGAACCTATCTGGGCATAGAGGTTGGCGGAGCGATAGCCAACACACGGGCAATAGGCGCTGTTATGGCAGGTCTTCTGGCGGGTCCGTGGATGGGGCTTGCGGTGGGCGTCACAGGCGGTCTCCACAGATATATGCTTGGAGGTTTCACAGCGGCTTCCTGCGGAATTTCCACCACCACAGAAGGACTTATAGGCGGTCTTGTCTTCCTCTGGCTGAAACGCAGCGGAAAGCCGGACAGCATTTTCAGCTTTAAGGCGGCGTTCATAACAACTTTCATAAGTGAAATGGCGCAGATGTCAATCATTCTGCTGGTTTCCCGTCCATATACTGACGCGTGGGAGCTGGTAAAAATAATCGCCCTGCCTATGATGTTCGCAAACGCTGCGGGCGCGGGACTTTTCGTAAGCATATTCAAAGACAGCAAGAACGCGCTGGACAGCTACGGAGCGGAGTTTTCCCGAAAAGCGCTGAACATAGCCAACAAAACCCTCCCTGTGCTTTCAAAAGGGTTTAACAGCTGCTCTGCACAGACGCTCGCCCGCGTGATACTAAGCGAAACCGGCGTTGGTGCAGTCGCCATCACCGACAGAACGCACGTTCTGGCATTTCAGGGTATTGGCGCGGACCACCACCTGCCGGACACTCCGATCTCATCCGAAAATACTATGCAGTCGGTTCGAACGGGAGAGGTCATATTCATAGACGGCATCTCGGAACATTACGAATGTTCCATAAACAAAAACTGTCCGCTGGGATCAGCGCTGATAGTGCCTCTTCTGCTGGAGAAAGAGGTTATCGGCACAATAAAAATGTATGAACCTAAAAACAGGCGGTTTCTTGGATTTAACCAGTCATTCGGAGAGGGTATCGCGGAGGTGCTGTCCACACAGCTTTTTCTTTCAAAATACGAGGAGCAGAAGCGGCTGCTGACGGAAGCCGAACTGAAACTCATGCAGGCACAGGTTAACCCGCATTTTCTATTCAATACGCTGAATACAATCGGAGCTGTTGTCCGTAGTCAGCCGGAAAAGGCAAAGGAGCTTATCAATCACCTGTCCCTCTTCTTCCGCAACAACCTCAAACGCTCGTCGGAAACAGCAACTCTGTCGGAAGAAATAGACCATATAAGATCCTATCTTGTAATAGAAGAGGCGCGCTTCAGTGATAGACTGAAAGTGACGATAGATATAGACGACAAGGTAAAAAGCGTAACCATGCCGGCGTTTACCATACAGCCTATCGTCGAAAACGCCATAAAACACGGGCTGTCAAACATTCTTGGCGAGGCGAAGATAAAAATTGCAGCATATCCGGAAAACGGATTATGCATTATTAAGGTTGAGGATAACGCCGGAATGTGGTGCACCGATGGAAAAAACAGCGGCGGCATAGGTATGAACAGCGTGGATACGCGCATAAAAAACCAGTTCGGCGGCGAATACGGGCTTATTGTACACTGCATCGAGTCTGAATACACGACAGTAGAGATACATCTGCCCATGAGGACAGCATGAAATACACCGCACTTATTATAGACGACGAACCGCCTGCAAGAGAGGAACTCCGGTATCATCTGGAGAAGACCGGAATCTTCGAAATCGTAGGCGAGGCGGGAAACGCTGTTGAAGGCGTTAAGCTGGTGAACGGAAACCATCCCGATATTATCTTTCTGGACATAAACATGCCTGTTATCAACGGGTTCGAGATGTTGAGCATGATAGAAAAATCCATCATGCCCTATGTGGTGTTCGTAACGGCATATGACCAGTATGCCCTGAAAGCCTTCGAGGAGAAGGCGCTCGACTATATTTTAAAGCCTGTAGAGCAGGAAAGACTTGATAAGACGCTGGAAAAGGTTCTGAGCTCGCTGGAAAAGGGTGAGGTTCCTATATACGAACGCAAACCGCTCACAAGGATACCCTGTACTCTGATAAACACCATAAAGCTGATAGACATAGCCCAGACAGAGTGTGCTTATTCCGATATGACGGGCGTTCATGTGGTTACCGCCGGAAAAGAATATCTCACCGACCTTACACTGAAACTTATAGAATGCAGAAGCGACCTGTTCCGCTGTCACAGACAGTATCTGGTGAATATCGCTAAAATTGACCGTATCGTGCTGAACGGGAACGCCTCCGCCGATGCATATACAATGTCCGGAAGAATTGTCCCCGTCAGCAGACGCTATCTTAAATTGTTGAAAGACGCACTGGGGCTGTAATAACTCAAACGTCAGTCAGTGTTACTTTTTTACCCTCCTTTAGAAAAGGAGGGCTAGGGTGGATTTGATTTATAATTAATGGAAATCCCCCTTAATCCCCCTTTGTCAAAGGGGGAAACAAGAACTTAAAACTGCATTTGTCATCTCACGCCAAAGGTATTCCGAAGCGTCTTGCGATTTCTTCCAAATCCACGTTCATACCCATCTCTTCCGCATCCTTAACAACATCCCACGAAGCCTCCGCCTGTGAGGAGAGAACAAACTCCGCCGCACATTCACCGCCGAAATTCAGTTCCCATACCCAGCTGACGAGGGTTGCAGTGATTGTCTCCGCAGCCGCTCTCGCAATCTTCCTCCCTTTACGCTCAAGGGTTTCCTGATGCTGTGCCGCCAGAGAATATGACCCTGTTGAGCCTGTATCACTGGTGAGCACCTCGCCTGTTATCGCTTTGGAAATCTCCGTATTGCACACCTGAACCAGCGATGAAAAATCTGCGGAACTTCCTTTGGTTTCAAGCACCTGCACGCTGTCCACGTTTGCCAGGGCAACCGCCGCATCGTTCTGGATGTTGTACAGATTCTCTGCAAGTTCCCTCGCCCTGTCCCTTGATTCGTCGTCGTCCGAAGATTCGAAAAGCGCAAGCACCGTAGGCACGCCGTATTTCTCCGCCACCGTAAGCCAATAGCGGAAACCCGCCTTTTTGAACATCCACGGCCAGTAGCACTTCGACAGAACAGGCGTTCCGTATGGATTTTCATCTTTAGGACTGTTGCGGTGGACGATAAACTTGTACTGTTCTTCAAGTGGGGTTGCCACACTGCCGTCCATAAGAGAAAGACCGCCATCGGGGGAAAAGGCGAACCTGTCCGACCTTCTGCCAAGCGAGCGCACGGGCACCCAGTTTCCCTTTTTCAGTTCCCAGACTATCTCAGTCACTGAAAAGCCGTATTCCACGGCGGTCAGAATGTCCTGTAAAAGTCCCTGCACGCCGAGCCTGCTCAGACATCCTTTGACGAACGCCGCCTGCTCCGCCGATTCGCTGTCTGCGGGCTTAACGTCCCACTGCATTGAAAGCACTGTGTCTTTCAGCTGCTCCAGTTTCGCATAGATGTGGGCATCCTGAAGCATCTCGTCAAAGACGCTCATTCGCACCCCACCCTTCCCGAAAAGTACGTCGGGATTTGGCATAACGTTTCCGAACCAGTGCCCCGTTCCCGCCGTCAGTACGTTTGTAAGTCTTTTCATATAAACTCCCGTGAGATTGCTTCGTCACTACGCTCCTTGCAAAAACAGAATGTCGTCTTCGCGAGCGTAGCGCGGCAATCTCATTTTTCATATATTTAATACCTGTCTATCATCCTTCCGACACCTCTGTTCAGACCGGAAAATGCCGTTTTAGGCGTTGTTTTCTCCCTGCCTGATGAGAGCGCCTGCGTCATGGCATCCACCATATCGTCGTGCTTTCCTGAGGGAAAATACGCCGCCTCCTCTATCAACTGCTGAGTGAATGGGGCGTTCCGTTTCAGATATACGTTCCCCGCCTCAATAAGCGGGCAGACGGCATTTGCCCGCGCCACCTTGCCGCCACGCGGATTAACGGCTATAAGTCCGCCCACAGAACCTTTCAGAGCGGATATCACCGCCGGACCGTTCGCTTTGTCCTCAATATATTTCGCCGTCGCTTCCGGATACTGCTCGGAAAGAGCTTTCAGCGCCTTGATAGCCTGCGAAAAGTCCATACGGTCGCGTATCTGGTCAATAAGGTAATAGTCCGCGCCTTTAACACCCCACACCTGCCCCACCACAAAGTCCGCTCCGGCGCTGTCCTTGAACGTCATATCCCACGACTGGAACAGTCTGAGACCCGACGGCGGATCATCGTAAAACCGCCACCATTCCCGCCGGAATATAGCGCCGGACGCGGGTGCCGGACGCTGCTGATAGAGCGCGTTCCAGACACGTGAACCGACGGCGCGCTCCATCCTTTTCAGCGCATCAATACCGTACTTATCCGCCCAGAGCGGATCACCTATGTTTCTGTACTGCTCGTTCTCTTCCGCAACAGCAGGGAAACAAACCACCGTCCAGTCCTCGCCGCTCTGTTCCAGAAGTCTTCCGGCAAGGTCGTCCTCGTGCCAGCGGGTGAGTATCACCAGTATCTTGCCGCCCTTCTCTATACGGGTGTACAGAGTGGACTGATACCACTCCCATACCCTGTCGCGGTAGACTTCGGAGTCCGCCTCCTCCTGATTTTTAAAGGGATCATCGATGATGAGCAGGTCACCGCCCATCCCTGTTATGGAGCCGCCCACGCCTGCGGAAACATATGCGCCGCCCGCCGTCGTCTCCCATCGGTTTGCGGACTTCGCACCATCCTTCAAAGTAAATCCGTTAAAAACCAGTCTGAAAACGCCGCTGTCGGCTATATCACGCACACGTCGCCCGAATGTCTCCGCAAGGCGGGCGCTGTATGAGGTGGCTATCACCCTCTTTTGCGGATTATGACCGAGAAACCAGGCGGGAAAGCGCACCGAGGCAAGTTCCGATTTCCCATGCCGAGGCGGCATCAGCACCATAAGCCTGTCAATGCCGCCGTTCATAAGTTCTGTCAGCTTTTCCGCAAGCACTCTGTGGTGCCAGTTCGGGCGATAGCCCCTGCATGTGAGTACGGCGAAGGAGGCGAGGTTATCCCCAGCCATCTTCAGCGCCGTCAGCTTGTCATGCGTTTTCAAGGACTGCACGGATATCCTCTTCCGACAGGTTTTCAAGCTCCGCCTGAAGCTCCGAAAGCGCCGGGCGTTTCGAACTGTCAAACATTTCGTCCGTCGCCTTGCCAAGGCAGATGTCGCGGTAGTTCTTAACCGTTTTGGAGTGCAGTTCAACATCCCGCAGACTGTCACACCCCGCCAGAAGGTCGTCCGCCTTTTTCAATCCCTCCATGGTGCTTGTGCAGATAGCCTGCAACATCTGCACGCGGTGGGCTTTCAGTCTGCGCACCGTTCTGTCGGTCTCCGGCCGCTTCCAGCGCTTTTCCGCAGCCTGTTTCCTGACTTCTTCAATCGCAATCTCATAATGCAGGGCTATCTCGGAAAGGTCGTAAACGCCCTCCTCGTAATCCTGCTTAATCTGTCTCCATTTATCCGCCGTAGGTCTTGCCATACACCTCTCCGTTTTCTCAGGATTATACGCGATAGAATATTTTCTATATGTATAAGGGCGACAGACTATGCGGGCTTGCATTGAAAAATCTATCTGATATAATCAGTTAGATTCAGATTGCTTCACTCCGTTCGCAAAGACGTCTCTGCGAGGAGTAATACGACGAAGCAGTCTCATTACAGGGTTTTCATGATAAGAAAGGTAATAACGGACAACTATGAAAACGTACATTTCAGTGACAAATACGACAGTGAAACCGTAGCTGTTCTTGTGCGGGAACTGGACGTGCGAACTTCGCATTTCGCAAAACTGCCTATTGTGCCGGACGTACGGGAATTTCTAACCGGTGAGCTTGTGATGGCATCCGTTTTTTCCACTGCACTCATCGGCAGACCGGAGCTTGACGAATACGACGTCCGCGCCTTTCTGAAAAACGAACCCAATCGGCTGGACGACAAACAGATAAGATTTGTAAACAACATAAAACGCGCTTTCGAATACGTTGACCGCAACCATAAGACTTTTGAAATGAACACGGAAGAACTGCGTAAGCTCCATATGATGTTCACTCTGGACACCGAAAACGCTATGCCGGGCGTTTTCCGCGATAGAAAACGTCAGGAGGGAAACAAGGACTATACGCCGCCCGCCACATCTTTGCAGCAGCTTACGGAGGATTTCTGCGCATGGTTCGCATCCGACGATATGAAAAAACAGCATCCGGCAGTGCGGGCTTTCCTCGCCCACTACCATATCGGGATGCTACAGCCTTTCACCAGCGGAAACGGCAGAACCGCAAGAGCCGTCGAGGCGATGCTCCTTAAACAGAGCGGGCACAGATACCTGCACCACGCGCTTTCACAATATTACAGACGCAACAGGAAAGACTATATTAAAGCCTTCATTAAAAACGAAAAAACGGGCGGATTCGATATGACCCCGTTCCTTGTCTTCTGTCTGGACGGCGCATCACGTGCATACAGACTGCTGACCGATATGGCTGTCAGCGGACTGCGCGCTATCGGTCTGAAAGACTACATCCGCACCCTGCGCGCACAGAAAAAAATAACCGAACGGCAAAAAGAACTGATGGACATCCTCTTCGCATACGAAAAACCGTTCACGTTCGCCGACCTGCTCACAAACCCCGTGTTCAGCGGACTTTATAAAGGTTATACGGAAAACACCGTGAGAAACGATATCAAAAGGCTGAAGGAGCTGAACATCATAAGCTCTTCCGACGGAAAAGAGTTCACATTTAACCGTTTTGTGCTGGGCTGATATGTACATCTGTTTTGATATAGGCGGAACAAACATTAAAACGGGACTTTTCGGGCACGACGGAGAGATGCTTGAAAAAGTGTCCGTCAAAACACCCGCCGAATACTCCCAGATACTCGGTGTTCTGGTGCAGGCGGCAAAGAGCTTCAACGGCATATGTGCATGCGCAGTCGCAGTGCCGGGAACCTGTATGCCTAAGGACGGACAGGTCATCTTCTGCCCTAATCTCACAGCACTCAACGGACATAACATCAAACACGATCTTGAAAACGCGCTGGACATCCCCGTATCCCTCGAAAACGATGCGAACATGGCGGCGCTGGGCGAATATTTCTTCTTTGAACGCAACAACATAAAGAATATGATATTCCTTACTCTCGGAACGGGTGTCGGCGGTGGGGCAATCGTTAACGGACAGCTGCTGACCTCTGACATCTCACTTTTCGAGGCGGGACACATAAACATCAACCCCGAAGGACCAAGATGCGGATGCGGGAAGCGCGGGTGCCTTGAGACCTATGCCAACGTGGGCGGGCTCCTTCGTACCTATGAAACGCTCTCTTCCGGCGGCATAAGACCGGAGGGGGCAAATAAAGTCTATTCTCTCTATAAATCCGGTGACAGAGTAGCGTCACTGAGTTTTAACGTTCTGGGCGGGTGCCTCGGAATAGGCATGGCAACGCTGGCAAACATCCTTGTGCCGGAAAAGATAAAGATAGGCGGCGGGCTTTCGGAGATGGCGGAAGCATTTCTGCCTAACGCAATCAAGGTGTTCTCAAAACACGTCTACCCTTCGTACAAAGAGCGGGTCACAATCGAGCTTTCCGGCTTGCGCAACAACGCCGGACTCTCCGGCTGCGCCGCTATCTGTATGCTCAACAGAAATTCTTGATAAACAGATAGACCTTTTTAACGCTCTCTTCGTCCGCTTTTCTGATGAAATCATGTATTTTATGCACAAGTTCCGCTTTGTCTGCAATGTGGTCGGTTTCCATGAGTTCGTCACAGGTCACTCCCAGAGCCTCCGCTATCTCCAGAAGGACGGAAACCGAGATATTTACCTCGCCACGCTCTATTTCACCGACATATTTGGGGCTGATATTCGCTTTCACAGCAAGTCTTTCCTGAGATAAACCGTGTTTTTTCCTGAGCTCTCTGATTTTCAGTCCAAGTTTAACAAGTACGTCAGACATATTTCACCATAATATAATTATCGGTGTTTTTTCTGTGGATAATACCTTCTTTGGGTGTTGACTTTGAATAAAATATGAACTATAGGTGTTATTATCCGATTGTTTACAACCGATAGTGTGAAACTGTTTAAAATCAGTCCGGTTTTTTATACTACGGAGCAACTGGGGTATAAGATGAAATATTTAATTATAATAGGAGTTTGTTCAGGTATGATAGTTTGGTTGTGCCTGCTGTTTGAAAGAATCAGCTTCAGGTTCTTTATGTACTACATGGTATCAATAATGACAATGTGAAAAAATCACAAAAACAAAGGTACAAATACGGGTGCAAGAGCCGAAAGTATGACCCCGTGGACAAAGCCGACGATTGCGGCGCGTTTCCCCGCATACTTCTCGATTACAGGTAGAGTGACATCCATCGTGGTTGCCCCGCCCGGCGCAACAGCCGCATAGGGTCCGAAATATTTCACCACGAACGGAACACACAAAAGGGTTATGGTCTCTCTGAAAACGTTGGACAAAAAAGCTATAGCTCCAAGATCGCTGCCTTTAACCTGTGCAATCATGACCGCCGAAAAAGAGTACCACCCGAAACCGGAGGCTATGGCCAGCGCGTCTCTGGGTGCAAGAACTGTTATGAAAGAAACAACATATCCGCCGAAGAGCGTACCCAGAATAGTGCCCACCGGCACAAGCACTGTAAACCTGTCCGCCGACATAAGGGTTTTCATAGACTGTTTGTTATTCCCTATATCAAAACCTATGAGAAACAGAAGCAGGATGAGCGACCAGTCGGTAAGAGAACCGCTGAGATTCAAAACATTTTCAGGCAGATAACCCAGATATGCCGCAGAAGCCCCCGCAAGGATAGCTAACATCATAACAACAATCATCTTTCCGCCTTTTTGAAAAGTTTCGTAATTATAAGTACACCTATAATGCTGAAAATTATCACGGAAACGCTCATTATGCCTGAAGTTATGCCGAAGTCGGCAATTTTAGACAGAATATCCCTGTCTTTTCCGAGGCTCACGCCCATGAAAAACAGCAGAGCAAGGAGTGAAAAATTGAACAGTATATTTTTAATTTTTGCCGCGAAGCCAGCAGCCAGCAGCATCCCCATCATCAGGCCCGCAGCCAAAGCCGCAACGTAAGCAAACATCGTCGTCCTCAATCTCCTGTGCGGCAAAAACCCGCTTTATCTCGTCCAGTGTCACTATGCTGAAAATATCTTCCCTGCCAGCCTTGTCAATGATAACGGCGCGTCCGATTATCGTTGCGCCCGCCTGCTCCGCTATGGATTCAATGGCTTTCAGCGTATTGCCTCCGGCATAGAAATCGTCCACAAACAGCAGTCTGTCGCCCTTTTGCAAAACTTCCTCAGAAACGTGCAGTGTCGTCTCCTCCTGTTTTGTAAAGGAATAACTCTTTGCTGAATAATGTTTTTCCATAGTCAGAGGTATTTTTTTCTTCGCGTATATCATATCGCAGCCGATATACATTGCGGCTGCCATTGCGGGGATTATCCCGCTCGCTTCGACAGTGATAATCTTGTCAATACTTGTTCCTGTGTAGTAGCGCGCGATATCCTGACCTATGTGTTTCACCAGATTAATATCTACGCAGTGGTTTAAAAAAGTATCAACCTTAATAATGTTTTCTGTAACTTTCCCTTTGTTTCTCAAGGCTTTGATAAGCAGCCTTCTGGATTCTCTCGTCACTTTCTGTCCTCTCGGTCATATGCCGTACCCAGCGCTTCGGGTTCCGGTGTGGAGCCTTTTTCCAGTCTGAGCGTCGCTATGACAAGTACCGCTATTGTAAATAAATAGGGGAGCATCATAAGCAGGTGCGGGGAAAGACTTGTTCCCATCGCCTGCATCCTGAGCTGTACGGCGTTTATACCGCCGAAAAGATATGCGCCCGCCATTGCGCGGGTGCTGTTCCACTGGGCAAAGATTACCAGAGCAACGGCGATCCATCCCCTTCCTGCCGTCATATTTTCCACCCAGAAAGGTGTGTATGCCAGCGAAAGATATGCGCCGCCAAGCCCTGCGAGACCGGACCCAACAAGAACGGCTGACATTCTGTACAACCCTACGTTGATCCCCGACGTATCCGCAGCACCGGGGTTTTCCCCAACAGAGCGCAGATACAGACCTGTTTTTGTTCTGTAAAAAAATATATGCATCGCGACCACCAGAAGTATCGAAGCATAAACGAGCACGTCCTGGTTAAAGAGCGCCTGACCTATGTAAGGTATCTTTGAAAGAACGGGAATTTCAACCTTTGAAAACCCCGCTATTGTGAACCCTACAAAGGAACGCCCGAACAGGGATGTTATGCCTATTCCGAACATGGTGAGCGAAAGACCGCTCACAATCTGGTTCCCGCGCAGATATACGCAGATAAATCCGTGTATGGCGCCCGCCGCCATAGCCGCAAAAAAAGCGGCGACAACGCCAAGCAAAAGGCTGTCCGTGGTATGCGCAGCGGCAAAGCCTGTCAAAGCACCCACCAGCATAAGCCCCTCAACACCGAGGTTAATCACCCCCGAACGCTCCATAAGGATTGCGCCCAGTGTGGCGAAAAGCAGCGGCGTACCCGCCTTTATCGTTGCAAAGAGCAGTATCTCTATCATTTGCCGCTCCTTTTGATGACGGGTCTGTTCTGTATAAAAAAGTCGGAAGCAAGTATGAAAAACAGTATGAGTCCCTGAAACAGGTTAACAAACGCAACCGGAAGCTGCATGAGTATCTGAAGGCTGTCGCCGCCCACAAGAATCACCGCCATTATCACGGAAACAACAAGAACGCCGATGGCGCTTCTTCCCGCCAGCCACGCGACTATTATAGCCGTATACCCGTAGCCGTGGGAGATGCCCTCCTGCAACCTGCCCTGAACGCCCGCAACCTCTCCGAAACCTGCTATGCCTGCCAGAGCGCCGCTTAAAAACATAACGCCGATAATTTTCCTGTCTATGCTGATACCTGCGTATTTGGCGGCTTTAGGGTTGTTTCCTATGACCTTTATCTCATAACCCCAGACTGTCTTCTCCATGAAGATATACACAATGGCAACCAGTGCAAGGGCAATTATGAACCCCGTGTGAAGTCTTGTATTAAAAAACGTCGAAAGAACAAGGTCGGGTGAAAACCGCGGTGTGAGCGGAAAGTTAAACCCGCTTGGGTCTTTCCAAGGTCCATAAACAAGATAGGACACCCACGCTATTGCGATGTAGTTCATCAGCAGGGTCACGATTATCTCATTGACGTTCGCCTTTGCTTTAAGAAAGCCTGAAACTCCCGCCCAGAGTCCGCCCGCAACAGCGGCGGCAAAAAGCATGACAGCAATACCGGTGATCCCTGTCAGACCGCTGTAAAGGGCGACATATGAAGCACCCATGGCGCCCATATAAAGCTGACCGTCAGCACCTATGTTCCATATTTTCATTCGGAACGCTATGGAAACGCCGAGACCTGTCAGAATCAGCGGAGTTGATTTTACAAGTGTTTCGGAAACTCCATAGAAAGAACCGAGAGATTCCTTTATCATGCCTGCATATGCCGCTATGGGGTTTATACCCGCAAACAGCATTATCAAAGCAGCAGTCAACAGCGCAAACAGAACGGACATAAACGGAGCAACCGCTGTGAAGAGTTTTGATGCGTCTTTGCGCTTTTCAAATCTTATCATTGTGCCGCCTCCCCGCTCATAAGAAGCCCTATTTCCTCACGGCTTGTATGTTCGGGTTCGACTATCCCGGTGATACGACCGCGGAACATCACTGCTATCCTGTCGGACAGTTTCAGCAGTTCGTCAAGGTCTTCCGATATAACTATGGTGCTCATGTCGTCCTTTCTCGCGTCCATAATAACCTTGTGCACGTATTCAGCGGAACCCATGTCAAGCCCTCTGGTGGGATAAAGCGCAACCAGAACGCTGGGGCGCATGGAGAGTTCCCTTGCAATGATAACTTTCTGTATGTTTCCGCCGGAAAGCAGCCTTATAGGAGTTCCTTTCGGTCCCGCCTTTATGGCGAAATCTGCTATCTGTTTTTCAGCATTCTCTTTTATGGCTTTGAAGTTCTGAAAGATGAACTTTCTGAACGGTTTTTCCTTGTAGCTTTTGAGTATAAGGTTCTCATCAACAGACATCTCCGGGGCGATTCCCATGCTCTTTCTGTCTTCGGGAACGTGGGCGATACCGGCGATATACGCTTTGCGGCTGTCGGAGTTGGTGATGTCCTTTCCGGCGGCGTAAATTTTGCCTGAAACCGGCGGTTTAAGCCCCGTCAGAACCTCGGCAAGAGTCTTCTGCCCGTTGCCTGCCACACCTGCGATGCCCAGTATCTCTCCCTTTCTCAGTTCAAGGCTGAAATCTATCAGGTCGCTCATGTTCTTTTCTTTATCAGCAAAAAGATGCTCTATAGAGAGCACAGTCTCTTTAAATTCCTTCCTGTCCTTCTCCCAGACAGGTATTTCGTCGGTGCCTATCATAAGCCCTGCAAGCACGGTCTCGTCGAACTCCCCGCGGATAAGCTCCTTAACAGTGGTACCTTTTTTAAGCACAGTCACCCTGTCGGAAAGCTCCATGACCTCACGCATCTTGTGGCTGATAAAAATAACTGAGCGTCCTTCCTCTTTGAACTGTTTCAGGAAACCGAACAGTCTGTCGGATTCCTGCGGGGTGAGAACCGCAGTCGGCTCGTCGAGGATAAGAACTTTACAGTCGCGGATGAGCAGTTTGACAAGCTCAACCCACTGCTGCTGACCGATGGACAGCTTACGTATGGGTTCATCAAGCTCTATGTGCAGGCTGAACCTGTCCAGTATCTCTTTTATGCGTGTGCGGAGTTTCTTTTTATCCAGCCAGAAGGGAAGATCGGAAACGGCAAGGAGTATATTCTCAAATACCGTATTGTTGTAAACCAGCATAAAGTGCTGATGCACCATGCCTATACCCGCTTTTATAGAGTCTTTGGGCGATCTGAATATATACGGCTGACCGTTTATGCGCAGAGTTCCGCTGTCCGGACTGTAAAGTCCGTTAAGCACGTTCATAAGGGTGGATTTTCCCGCTCCGTTCTCGCCGAGCAGGGTATGTATCTCCCCCTGATAGATGTTAAGATTTACACCGTCCAGCGCCTTTACGCCGGGAAACGTTTTAACAACGGATTCTACCTTTAATAATGCTTCCAATTTCTGTCCTGCAATTTTTATGAGATTGCTTCATCCACATGGGATTCGCAAAGACAAAAGCCGTCTCTGCGAGGAAATGTACACATTGACGAAGCAGTCTGTTTTCGTTCTAAAAAACAAGTCCCCCCGTTTTGTTTAAGCGGGGGGACTGTAAATTTCTAAATATCTTCTGCTTATTTGGGGATAGTGCCCTGAACACCCTCAACAAGGAAGTTCATGCTGAGTTTTTCGTCGTCGGTGAGGCTTTTGCCGACTTCGACAACGACTTTACCTGTATTGTCCTTGATGGGACCCATAAATATCTCGTCTTTTCCGGAAGCAAGCTCAGCTTTTTTAGCGTTAACAAGCTCCTGAACGTCAGCGGGTACAAGTTTGCTCATGGGAGCAAGGTCAACAAGGTTGTGCTCAAGTCCGTACCATATCTTACTGGACTTCCATGTGCCTTCGTGAACCTCTTTAGCAACCTCTTCATACAGAGTTCCCCAGTTCCATACCGGAGCTGTCAGCCACGCGCCGGGTATCTGCGAGGACATATCCGAGTTATAACCGATTGCAAACGCACCTCTTTTCTCAGCAGCCTGAAGGGGTGCAGGGGTGTCCTGATGCATAGTGATAACATCTGCTTTAACATCAAGAAGCGATTCGGCAGCGTCACGCTCTTTGCCGGGGTCAAACCATGTCTGTGTCCAGACAACCTTAACCACAGCTTTGGGGTTGACACTGCGGACGCCGAGAGTGAAAGCGTTGATACCTCTGATAACTTCGGGGATGGGGAAAGCCGCAACGTAGCCGATAACATTGGACTTAGTCATTTTTCCGGCAACCATACCGGCGAGGTAACGAGGCTGATAGATACGTCCGAAGTACGTACCGACATTTTCTGCCGATTTATAGCCGGAGCAGTGCATAAACACAACGTCGGGGAACTTGGAAGCCACTTCGATTGTGGGATCCATATAGCCGAAGCTGGTTGTAAATATCAGGTTATAACCTTTCTGAGCAAGGCTTGTAATGATCCTTGTGGATTCCGCACCTTCCGGAACTGATTCGATGAAAGTCACGTCTTTTACATAGGGAAGTTTCGCCATCATCTGTCTGCCAAGGTCGTGGGCGAATGTCCATCCGCCGTCACCTACTGGTCCAACATAAACGAATGCCGCTCTGATCTCTTTTCCTGCGGGAGCCGCAGTTTCAGCAGGAGCAGCCTCAGGAGCTTTCGTTTCCTCTTCCTTCTTTTTGGAACAGCCGGGAAGAATGAGGAACGAAGCAAGAACCGCCAATAATAACAGTTTTTTCATAAAACCACCTCTAAACGGTCTTAACCGTATTCATACATAATTCAGGCGATGCCGTCTGTCAATCAGTTTTGACCCCACGAATCGCCGCCTATATCTATCACAAGCGAATATTCCATCAGATTATTGTAAAGATATATCTGATTGTTGGAATAGGTGACTTTGTATAGTTCGTAACCGTCCGTATCATAAATTGTTTTCGTTCTGCCGGACATAACGGTCTTTCCGAACATTTTATCCGTCGCCTTATAGGGGTAGTCTCCGGCGAAATAGATTGCGTATATATCCTTTTCAAACTGCTTCATCCTGTCTTCGTCGATGGGCAGGTTGCGGTATTTCACATAGTACTGACCGTTCTCATACTTTATTTCCGCGTAGCCTCTGAAAAAGTCGGATTTCAGCTTTGCGGCATAAAAGTTGTCGTCAACGGCAGCCTCGGAATCGAGAGAAAGGGTCTGGTCGCCGCGCGTAACGCTGACGATCTGTTTTACGGCGGGTTTGTTCATGTAAAAATCATAACCGCATCCGGTGAGAAAAAGCGCTGTAAGCACAGAAAACAGAATAAACCTGACAGGAAAAAAACATGAACACGAGATCGCCGCGTCGCTGTCGCTCCTCGCGAAGACCTTACCTGCTGTCTCTGCGAGAAAGCCTTTGGCTGACGAAGCAGTCTCATTTTGTTTTAACGGCACAAACTTCAAAATATGCCCCCTTGTGAAGCAAACAAGATAACAGATTTCGGACAAAAAATCAAAATATTATGATAAAAACCGCACCGTCATACTTTCGACCTCAGCGTCGGTCAGTTCAATGCGCTTTCCGTCCTTATCCGCAGCCCATCCGTCGTCAGCGTGGGTTATCCGCACAACGTCGCCGACCTCCAGTTCTTTGTCCGTTTCAACCGAAACTATCTCGACGTCCTTATCCGAAAATCCGTAAACAGCAGTGAGACAGAACGAACCATCGGAGTAAACAGGCGGTATCTTCGCACCGTGCGGGTCTGTTTCCGGATACCCCATCTTTTCGTAAATATAATCTATTGATTCGAAATCGTTATAGTGTTCAAGAACATGAGCTTTCGCGTGCAGTTCACTGTCGGGCACGCCCATATAATGCAGATAGGTTTCCCATACCCTGTGGGCTTTTTTAAGCCGCATCGCCTCAGTTCTGCCCTTATCTGTCAGTTCGTAAATATCCGAACCGGATATAAGTCCTTCATTATACAAGGATTTCATGGCGTTTTTCATCATCTTGGGCTTTGTCTGAACGTATTGCGCGATATCAGCCTCGGAAACGGGTTTTGCTGATTTATACATGCTGGCGATGATGTCCTCTATGACGGTCTGGGGAACCATGTTCCGCCTGCGCTGCCAGTCGGCGAGCAGCCCGTATCTGGGTGCGAAAACCAGCACGGTAAGAAACTGCAAAGTGGCAAACAGCATCACAGCGCCGCCGCCTGCGGAGTTCAGCCAGACCGACAGATAAAGCCCGCCCAGTATACTTGTGAAACCGAACAGGGCGGCAAGCGCCATCATCTTTTCAAGTCTGTCCGTAAGCAGATACGCAGTCGCCGCAGGGGTTATCAGGAGCCCGACGACAAGTATAACGCCCACCATGCTCACAGCCGAAACAACGATAAGCGACACGCAGCCTGTGAACACGTATTTGAAAAGCAGCACAGGAATCCCTATGGACGCAGCCATAACAGGGTCAAAGCTGGTTATTTTAAAATAGCGGAAGAACATGATTATGACAGTCAGCACTGCCGCAGCAACTATCGCGGACACCACCATGTCAAAATCTGAAATACCCAGAATATCTCCCATGATGAAATGCATCAGGTCAATATGTATGTATTTGCCGAACACCGAAACGAGCACAACACCCGCAGCAAAAACGCCAGTGTACATTATGCCTATTGACGCATCCTCTTTTATGCGGGAAACCTTGGCGACAAAGCCTATCATAAAAACTGTGATAAATGCCGAAATGAGCGAACCGACGAGCATTGCACCTGCCGCCGCCTCAACTCCGAACACCAGTTTCATAAACAGATATCCGGCACCCACGCCTGCTATCATGGCATGTGAGAGCGCATCACCAAGAAACGCCATCCTTTGCAGGATAACAAGACACCCTGTGACAGCGCATACAACGGCAACGATACTGCCGCCTGCCAGCGCCTTTAAAAAATATATTTTCGTAAGCGGGTCAATGAACAGCGTATAAAGTGTATCCATGCCGTCACCCTTTCAGAAGGTCGGTAAAGACCTTCAGCCTGCCTTCATAAACTTCGGAAAGAAGCTCCTGACGGAACACCAGACTTGGCGGTCCCGCGGCATAGAGCCTCTGCTTCACCAGCAGCAGCTTATCAAAATATTCTGAAGCGGTGGCAAGGTCGTGGTGCACAACCACAAGTGTTATGCCCGCCTTCTTCGCCTCGGCAAGAACATCCAGTATGGCGCTTTCAGTCGCAGCATCAACTCCGGCAAACGGCTCGTCCAGCAAAAGTATCTGCGCTCCCTGCGCCAGAGCACGCGCCATGAAAACACGCTGCTGCTGACCACCTGAAAGCTGACCTATCTGCCGCTTTTTAAAATCGCTCATCCGCACCATCTCAAGACATTTGTCAACTATCTCGGCATCCTTCTTAGAAGGGTTACTCCACCATTTCAGATGTCCGTAGCGCCCCATCATGGCAACGTCTGCCACTGTAACCGGAAAGTCCCAGTCCACAGTTCCCCGCTGGGGAACATAGGCTATGGCTCCGCGGCACTGCTCCACAGGCTTCCCGAAGACAAGAACGTCCCCGATATCCCGTTTCACAAACCCCAGCATCGCCTTCATAAGTGTTGATTTCCCTGCACCGTTGGGACCGATGATACCCACCAGCTCACCCTTCTGTATCATAAAACTCACGTCCAGAAGCGCAGGCTTGGGACCGTAGCTCACTGTCAGGTTTCGCACCTGTATTGCGTAATCACTACTGACCATTATTTTTTCCTGTTTCAAAGCGGAGAGCGGCAACTATCTCCTGCCCGTCTTCAAACCACTGCGTGTCCTCACTGACAACGTTGCCGTCAATCAGAGCACGTATCCGCACAGCATTGACCCCGCCGTCGGACACTGGGCTTGCGTTCACGGTTATCTCATGTTTGCCGGCGGCAGCGCCGGCAGCTTTCAGCTCAACCGGAACCCCCTTGGTCACTCCGCTGTCTGTCTCATATATTTTCTTTCCGTCCAGAAGAACCGTGAATCCCTTCTGCTTTGCCCCTATGTCAAGGGCGAAAGGATCCTCTCCTGTAGAAAAAGTTGTAGTTATATCAATGGTTATCTCCCGCTCTGCGTAAAATTGCGTGTGTCCGCTTTCCGTATTTTCCGAACCTCTGTATGCGAAGAAAAAAAAGACTATCCCCGCGGTAACAATCCAGACCGCGACGGTGAGTATGAACTTCATCTAAGCCCCCTCACTATTTTTATCACATTCTCGCGCATCATGCCTATGTATGTTTCCCCTGATGTCCCTGCATCGCCCATAGAATCGGAATAGAGTGTTCCGCCCACCTTAACGCCAGCGTCTTTGGCTATCTCCCGAATCAGTTTCGGATTTATGGTGGTTTCCACGAATATGGTACTGACGTTGTGCTGTCTGATGGAGTTCACAGCCGCCTCCCGCCTTTGCGGGGTCACGCCTCCGCCCACCTCTCCGCCTGTGGACCAACCAACCGGAGCCGTGTTAACAAAACCGTATTCATGGGCGAAATATCCGAACGCATCATGATTTGTCACCAGTATACGTTTATCAGGCGGTATAACGGAAACCTCTTTGCGTATCCATGAATCCAGTGCGCGCAGCTCTGCCAGATAGAGCTTCGCACGCATTATAAAATTGTCTTTATGCTCCGGCGACAGCTTTATAAGGGCGCGTGTTATGTTGTTGACGTAAACGGCTGCGTTTGCCGGGGTGAACCATGAATGGGGGTCGTTTATCTTTTCGCCGCCTGTTTCAAGGGTAAGCGGCTTTATGCCGTCGGTGGCTGTTATTATGGGCTTTTTCGCATCCATTGCCAGAGACTTCATCCAGTTTTTGCCCTCAAGATGAAAACCGTTCTCTATCAGCAGATCGCTGGATTTAACCCTGTCCATGTCCGCCGGAACAGGCGTATAGGTGTGAGGATCCTGACCGGGAGCGAGGATGGAAAATACCCGCACGTCGTCACCCGCTATATTCTTCGTCATGTCATATATCTGTGTAGTGGAGACTGTCACAGTTTTCAGCGAAGCCGCAAATACCGGAAAAGAGAACATAAGCAGAAATAATGTAATTCTGATAAACATAGTCAACTCCGCAAAAAAAAGTATTGATATTTTTTCTCATGTTCGAATATTATAGCTACCATCCAAATATACAAGTTTTTTGCTTGGTTTTCGAGATTAATTAATTATTTGCGGAGAGTAGCAATGTACGACAGAATTCTAAGAGACAAAGAGCTGAAGGTCACGCCCCAGAGAATATTCATTCTTGAGGAAATCAGAAAAATGGGACACGCGGGCATCGAAGACCTGCACGAAAGGGTTAAAGAGGTCTATTCCTCTGTAAGCCTTGCCACAATTTACAAGAACATCCACATTCTCGTTGAGGAAAACATCCTCAGAGAAGTGCCCGTCCACGGCAGAAAACCCGTTTATGAAATAAACATAGGCGACCATGTGCATCTTTGCTGTTCAAAATGCGGCGAAGTTTCCGACATCATGGATATCGACACGGCACCCATGCTTCAGGAAGCGGAAAGACAGAGCGGTCACAAATATGAACGTATCGCAGTCATGCTTCAGGGTGTCTGCAAAAATTGCAGCAACTGATAAAAATCACAAAGGCACGCAAAAAAGCGTGCCTTTTCTTTAAACAAAAGAGATATAAGGTCACTTAACACAAACACTGTCGCGCCCGCCGTCTTTTGCACAGTACATCGCAGTGTCCGCGCGCATAAGCATAGAATCGGCGGTGTCTCCATCTCTGCAACTGGTCACGCCTATGCTGACCGTGTGCTCTTTCCCCGTTGAAAACATTGTGTTTTTAACTGCTATCCTGATACGCTCGGCTATCACCTGCGCTGATTCTGAACCCGTTTCGGGACATATCACAAGAAATTCCTCACCGCCCCATCTGCCGATATAGTCCGTAGTGCGGATTCCGGAGGATGCCGATTTGACAAAATCCTTCAGAACACTGTCCCCGGCAAGGTGCCCGAACTCATCGTTTATCCGTTTGAAATAGTCGATGTCCAGCAACAAAATGGAAAGCTCTCTGCCATATCTGCGCGCTCTGTCCAACTCCTGTGCAAAAACAGCGTCAAGCCGCGTGCGGTTGCTTATCCCGGTAAGACTGTCTATCTGCGAAATACGCACCAGCTTGCGGTTAAGCCTGCGTATACTTACTATCCAGAACCCTGTCAGAAGAGCAAAAACGGCAAATACCGCCGCTATTATACCAACAAGTTCATAATCCGTACCCGTCTCCGCTTTGATGTATATGTGCCTGTTGACTATCTCCTGCCGCTCGGCATTGGTTATGCCGCCCACGCCGAAATCCAGTATTTCAGCCAGTGCAGGTTCGCTCTTTATCACGCCTATGCGGAGCTCGTTTGTATAATCGGGGAGCTGTCCCGATATTTTTAAGTTAAAAAGTCCTTCATCTTTAATGGTATATGCCGCCATAATGAGCGACCGCATGGTCATGTCCGCTTTTCTGTCGGAAACCATCTGAAAAGCATCCCGCTCACTGTCGCAGGTGATAATGCGAAGCTCCGGATAATCTCTGCGGATAAGTTCTTCCATTGCCGTTCCAACAGGAAAAACGATGGTTTCACCGGAAAGTTCGGCAGGATCGGGGATATATCTGTGTTCCTCGCGGGTTACGAAGACGTTGACATCGGTGAAGATCGGTCGTGTGAAATTAAGCCATGTGTCGCGTTCCGGCGTGCTGTTGAGAAAACTGAGCACTTCGCATCTGCCGCTCTGGGCAAACGCAAGACTTTCGTCCCAGTTTGCAGTGCGGACTATTTCAAGCGTGACGCCCGCTTTTTTCGCGGCAAGACGCAGAAGATCCGCAGCGATACCCACATGCTCGCCCTTTTCGTTGAGCATTTCGAAAGGATACCAGTCGGGGTCAACGCAAACTCTTACCACCCCGTGTTTTGTTATATAGTCCTTCTGAACCGCCGATAATCCGGCAGAATGAGCGCAAAACGGCAGAAGAACCGAAAAAAGCAGCAGAAACCTGAACAAATCAGTACCCCGTGGAAAATATGTTTATGTATAAATTCTATTTCCACCCGTTTGATTTGTCAACCGTGTTTACCTTTAATGAACTCCATATCTTCAGAAATATCAGTTCCTTTAACCGTGAGATAGTCGCCGACCATAACCCCGCTGGCTCCGGCTGAAAATGTTTTCCGCGCGCCATCAGTTTTAAACACGGCGTTGCGTCCTCCGCAGATACGCAGTACACGATCGGGCAGGATAAATCTGTAAAGGGAGATTATGCGCATCGCCTCTTCTTCGGCAAGAACTTCGGTACCCTCTTTGGGCGTTCCCGCCACCGGATTGAGAAAGTTAATCGGTACGGACTGAACCCCCAGCACACGCAGCAGCACTGCAAGCTCATACCTGTCCTCCCAGCTCTCCCCTATGCCGAATATACCGCCGCAGCACACCTCTATTCCGGCGCGCAGAGCCTCTTTAATGGCATTGACGTCTTCATCGTAGCTGTGCGTTGTGCAGACGTTCGGAAAGAAACTGCGTGAAGTTTCAAGATTGTGGTGATATGATGCAAGCCCGACATTTTTCAGCTCAACAAGACGCTCATACGAGAGGCAGCCCACGGAAACATCCGCCTGCAAACCCATGGCGGAGACCAGCGCCACAGCCTGCTTTATCTTCTGAAACTCTTCCGGAGTGGGTGAAAGACCGCTGGAAACGATGCTGAACCGCTCTACACCGAGTTCTTTGACGCGTTTTGCCGCGCGCTCAATACCGGAAATATCTATAAAAGGGAATACCGGAGCCTGAGTGCCGTAATGTGCGGACTGGGCGCAGAAAATGCAGTCTTCGCTGCAATGTCCGCTTCTGGCGTTCACAATGGCGCAGGTTTTAACCGACGCACCCGTGAATCTGTCCCGCAGCTTTCCGGCATAAAGCGCAAGCTCCTCCATGTCTGCATCAACGAGTGCGCAGGCATCGGTAAGGCATATCAGCTCTCCTGCTAGGGCTTTTTCGTATATTTTTTCAATCATTTCTTTTTACAGTACAGTTCGATTATATTCAGTATATCTTCGAGCACGTCCTCAACGTCCTCAACACCAAGGGACAAACGCACAAGACTGTCACTTATTCCTCTGGCGGCGCGTTCCTCTGCGGGCATAGCCGCGTGTGACATCTTCGCAGGATAAGAGATGATGCTCTCCACACCGCCGAGACTCACGGCGAAAGCCGCGTATTTTGCATTTTCCAGCAGTTTATGGGCAAGCTCAGGTGTTTCCAGCTCAAAAGAGAGTACAGCGCCTGCGCCGTCCGCCTGTTTTCTGTTTATTTCGTAACCGGAATGGCTCTTCAGCCCCGGATAATATACTTTTTTGATTTTCGGATGGTTTGAAAGCGCCTCTGCGATGATACCCGCGGAACGCTGTCCAGCCTCCATACGCACGCCCAGAGTTTTAAGTCCGCGTATAACAAGCCAGCAGTCGTTGGGAGGAAGCACCGAACCGACGGAGTTCTGAATATATTTAATACGTTTTGCAAGGTCTTTATCCGCCGTAACGGCAAAACCGCAGAGGACATCACTGTGTCCGTTAATAAATTTTGTGCCGCTGTGGACGACAATATCGCATCCAAGCTCGATGGGTCTTTGCAGATACGGACTCATGAACGTGTTGTCCACAATAGTGATAAGTCCGTGTTTTTTCGCAAACTGCGCCATTGCCTTCAGGTCGGTGATTTTAAGCAGCGGGTTTGAAGGAGTTTCCAAATAGAGCGCCTTGGTATTAGGTTTGATAGCCGCTTCGAAAGCGTCAACAGACGTTGCGTCGGCAAAGGTCGCCTCTATTCCGAAACGGGACAGAAGCCCCGTCAGCACGCGCCATGTGCCGCCGTATACGTCTTCGCATACAACTATGTGGTCGCCGGGTGAAAATATCATCAGCACGGCTGAAATTGCCGCCATGCCGGATGCAAACGCGTATCCGTGGTTTCCGCTTTCAAGCTCCGCTATAATAGTTTCAAGCGCCTCTCTGGTGGGATTTCCGGAGCGGGAATAGTCATACCGTCCGAAGCTGTCCGCAGAAACCTGCGCAAAGGTGGAGGCGTGTACCAACGGAACGCTCAGCGCCCCCGTTGCCGGATCTATGCCGAATCCGTTATGCACCAGTCTTGTGTTCCTGCCCGCTTTTTTCTTAGCCATCTGTTCCCCCCTGAAGCGCCTGCGCGAGATCGTTTATAAGGTCTTCGGCGTTCTCCACGCCGACTGAAATTCTGAGCAGTCTGTCTGTCACACCCAGCCTTTCGCGGACTTCCGGTTCAATGTCCGCATGGGTCTGAACCGCCGGAAAAGTTATCAGCGATTCCACTCCGCCGAGGCTCTCCGCAAACAGGAACACCCCCACCCGCTCAAGCACCAGAGGTACCAGCGCCGCATCAGCAACCTCGAAAGACACCATGGCACCGAAACCCTTTGCCTGTTCTTTCAGTATGTTGTATCCGGTGTGGGTTTTCAGCCCCGGATAGTTGACATTTGTCACCAGAGGATGATGCTCAAGAAATTCCGCTATCTCAAAGGCGTTTTGCTCCTGCTGTTTAACGCGAAGGTGCAGGGTCTTCATCCCCCGCAGAACGAGCCATGCGTCGTTGGGTCCCAGCACTGAACCGACCGCATTCTGATAGAATGCCAGCTTTTCGCCCAGTTCCGCATCCTTCACCGCCAGTACCCCCGCCACAACGTCGTTGTGACCGCCGAGATATTTCGTTGCGCTGTGCAGAACTATGTCCGCACCAAGATCCAGCGGATTTTGCAGACAAGGCGACAGAAATGTGTTGTCAACGACAGTCAGCACACCCTTTGCGGATGCGGCGGCTGAGATAGCTTTTATGTCAGCAACTTTCAACATGGGATTTGTGGGGTTTTCAACGAATATCATTTTAACGGCATTATCGTTAAGCGCGCCTTTTACGGCTGCAATATCGGACGTATCAACGTATTGCGCCTTTATGCCGTAAACGGCGTAAACCTGCTGAAAAAGTCTGTAGGTACCACCGTAAAGATCCTCTGTGACAACGATTTTGTCCCCCGGTTTCAGAAGTCTGAGAACGTTGTCGATTGCCGCCAGACCCGATGAAAACGCAAGTCCCCGCGCGCCGTTCTCCGCATCGGCAACAGCATCCTCAAGCGCCTGTCTGGTGGGGTTTTTCGATCGGGAGTAATCGTATCCGGTGCTCTGCCCCAGCGCAGGGTGCCTGTACGTTGCCGAATTATACACCGGAACCGTCACGGCTCCGGTGGAGGGATCGCGTCTGCTGCCCGACTGGGCAAGCCTCGTTTCAATATTCATATAAAAAACCTCTCCCCTGTTGATTTTACGCCGTAGGTTCGCTGAAAAGAACTGTTGAAAGGTACCTCTCACCGGTGTCTGGCAGGATAACCACTATCAGCTTGCCTTTGTTTTCTGCACGTCTGGAAATCTCGTATGCAGCATGGAATGCCGCGCCGGATGATATACCAACCAGAAGCCCGTCCTCTTTTGCCAGTTTGCGTGCAGCAACAAGGGCTTCCTCGCTCTGTACCTGATAAATTTCAGATATTACGTTTCTGTCCAGCACACCGGGGACAAATCCGGCACCGATACCCTGAATTTTATGGGGACCGGGGTTTCCGCCGGAAAGTACGGGTGATTCCACAGGTTCAACGGCAACTACCTGAAGCTCCGGTCTGCGCTCTTTAAGCACCTGACCGATACCTGTGATGGTTCCGCCTGTGCCCACGCCGCCCACAACTATGTCAACTTTTCCGTCAGTATCTCTCCAAATCTCTTCCGCTGTGGTTGCTCTGTGGATTGCGGGGTTTGCAAGGTTATTGAACTGCTGGGGAACGAACGAATTGGGCGTTTCCGCGGCAAGTTCCTCCGCCTTTTGCACTGCACCTTTCATACCGAGTGCACCGGGAGTGAGAACTATCTCAGCGCCGTATGCTTTCAGCAGCGAACGGCGTTCAACGCTCATGGTTTCGGGCATTGTCAGGATAAGCCTGTAGCCGCGTGCGGCAGAAACCAGTGCCAGCGCGATGCCCGTATTGCCGCTGGTGGGTTCGATGATGACCGTGTCCTTGGTGATAAGTCCTTTCTTCTCTGCGTCTTCAATCATCGCGAATCCGATACGGTCTTTAACGCTTCCGCCGGGGTTGAATGATTCCACCTTCGCAACAATCTCTGCTCCAGCGCCCTCTGCTGCTCTGTTGATTTTAAGCAGCGGAGTGTTTCCTATAAGGTCTGTCAGTGTGTTTGCTATCCTTGCCATAATATCCTCTCCTCTATTTATCATATTACCTATCGATTTACTAGATTAATTGGATAATATTACCGCGAAGGGCGTATGTCAACAGGATATTTTAATGAAGAAGCCCCTTCTGCGGATGCAAAAGGGGCAAGTTATTTATACTGTGCGCTTTTTAATTTCCCACTTTTTCCATGAGAAATATAGAGCAGGTATTATCACAAGGGTGAGTATTGTGGAAGTCACCATGCCGCCTATCATTGGAGCGGCTATGCGCTTCATAACGTCCGCGCCGCTTCCCGTTGCCCACATGATAGGCACCAGACCGATTATGAGGGTGGCAACGGTCATGATCTTTGGACGAACCCTCTGCACCGCGCCATAAACCACTGCGGCTTTGAGGTCTTCGTCGTTGTTCATCTGCCCGCGCGCAGTCCATTCGTCATACGCTTCGTCCAGATAAACTATCATAACAACCCCCGTCTCGGCGGCGACTCCGGCTAGTGCTATCAGCCCAACCCAGACCGCGACGGACATATTATACCCCAGAAAATAGAGGTATAAAAATCCGCCCACCAGCGCGAAAGGAACAGAAAGCATAACTATTGCGGTTTTTGTCACCGAACGGAAGTTCAGATACAGCAGCATGAATATCAGTCCAAGTGTAAGTGGTACCGCGAGTTTCAGCTTCTCCTTTACCCGCTGCATGGATTCGTATTCGCCGCTCCATCTGAGTGTGTAGCCCTGCGGCAGTTTTATCGTTTTGTCCGTCTGTTCCATGGCTCGTTTGACATAGCTTCCCACGTCAACGCCCTGTTTCAGATCGACATAAACGTATGAAACCAGCATTCCGTTCTCCTCTTTCAGCATGTCCGGACCGGATTTCAGGTATACGTCGGCAATGTCGCCCAACGGAATGTAGTTTGCCTGTCCGTTCATGCCGCCGACTGGCACCAGAACGTTCTTTATGGACTCAACGTCGCTGCGAAACGCCTTCTTATAGCGCACTGCGACGGGGTAACGCTCTCTGCCTTCGACTGTTTTTGTCACGGGCATACCGCCTATGGCTGATTCTATCACCATGTTCACATCCTCAACGGTGATTCCGTATCTGGACATTCTGAACATATCCGGTTCGATATAAAGATAGTAGCCGCCGTCCGTCCGCTCGGAATAGACGCTTCGGGTACCGTCCACGTTCATAAGAGAGCCTTCAAGCTGTTGACCAATCTTCTGGAGTTCGGCAGGGTCTGCACCGAAAACCTTTATTCCCACAGGTGTTTTGATACCCGTTGAGAGCATGTCGATACGCGCCTTAATGGGCATGGTCCACGAGTTGACCCAGCCTGCGACCTTCACCTTGTCGTTCAGCTCGTCGGTGAGTTTTTCAAATGTCATGCCTTTTCGCCACTGGTCGTGAGGTTTCAGGGTTATGACGGTTTCCGCCATGGAAAGCCCCGCGGGGTCTGTTGCCGTGGTGGCGTTGCCCGCCTTTCCGAATACGGTATCAACCTCCGGAACGCTCTTTATCAGCTCGTTCTGTGCCTGTAGACTTTTAGCCGCCTCAGATGCGGATATGCCCGGAAGTGTCGTAGGCATATAGAATATGGTACCCTCGTTCAGCACGGGCATGAACTCCGAACCGAGTTTTCTGACCACGGGATAGGTCGCTACCATGGAAATAACAGCCAGCGCCATCACAAGATACCTGTATTTAAGCGCGAACTGCACGAACGGGTTATACAGGAAAACCAGTGCCTTTGTTATGGGGTTGTCCTGTTCGTGGCGTATCTTTCCTTTTATGAATATCACCATCAGCGCCGGAACAAGCGTAACCGACAGGATGGAAGCAAACATCATTGAAAATGTTTTTGTGTATGCAAGCGGCTTGAACAGCCTGCCCTCCTGCGCCTCCAGAGCGAAGACGGGAAGGAACGAAACCGTAATTATCAGCAGCGAGAAAAAGAGCGGCTTGCCCACCTTCTGCGCGGCGGCGATTATAACCTCTTTCCTGTCCGCGTCGGGATTATGTTCAAGCTGCTTGTGGGCGTTCTCCACCATAACTATTGCCGCGTCAACCATAGCTCCGATGGCGATTGCTATACCGCCCAGCGACATTATGTTGGACGTGATCCCCAGCCAGCGGAACATTATGAACGACATCACTATTGCCACAGGCAGAGTGAGTATCGCCACCAGTGCAGAGCGGAAATGGAACAGGAACACAATGCACACAAGACTGACGATGATTATCTCCTCTATCAGCTTGTCGCGCAGGGTCTTTATTGAATCGACGATCAGGGTTGAGCGGTCGTATACGGGGACTATCTCAACGCCTTCCGGCAGTGACGGTTTCAGTGCCTCTATCTTCTCTTTGACATTGTTTATAACATTCAGGGCGTTTTCGCCGTAGCGCATAACAACTACGCCACCTACAGCTTCACCCTCGCCGTTGAAATCTGCTATGCCTCTGCGCATTGCAGGTCCTGTTTCAACGGATGCAACGTCGCTCACCAGCACAGGCACACCCATGCCGTCGTTCTTTATTACTATGTTTCTTATGTCGTCCGGATTTTTTATATAGCCTATACCCTTCACCATAAAATCCCGTCCGGAAAGCTCAACGGAGCGTCCGCCGGTATCGCGGTTGCTGTCGCGCACCGCTTTAACTATCTGGTTCAGGTTTATGCCGTACCCCCGCAGTTTGTCGGGGTCTATGTTTATCTGATACTCTTTCACCTGCCCGCCGACGGATGCAACCTCCGCAACACCCTTAACCTCTTCCAGAGCGTATTTCAGGTACCAGTCCTGATATGAACGCAGTTCGCTGAGGTCGTGTTTGCCGGATTTGTCCACCAGCGCATACTGGTATATCCAGCCCACACCTGTTGCATCGGGTCCCAGAGCCGGATTGACATCCGGCGGCAGCTTCCCGCTTATCTTGCTTATGTTTTCCAGAACCCTGCTGCGCGCCCAGTAGATGTCCGTTCCGTCGTCGAAGATTGCATAGACGTAGGAGAACCCGAAGAACGAGTATCCGCGTACAACCTTAACCTTTGGCGCGGCAAGGAGACTGCTTACTATAGGGTATGTTATCTGGTCTTCAACCAGATCGGGGGAACGCCCCGACCACTCTGTAAAGACTATGACCTGAACGTCGCTGAGATCGGGTATCGCATCCAGAGGGGTCTTTTTCGCAGACCACAACCCAGCACCCACCGCCGCCAGAATGAACAGTATCACCAGAAACTTGTTTCTGGCGGAAAAACCGATAAGTTTCTCAATCATCACTGCACCTTGGCAGGTTTAATACCTTTAAGCTGCGCCTCGGAATCTAACAGGAAGTTAGCGCCCCTTGCCACAACGTCGTTGGCTTTCAGCCCCCTGCGTATTTCATAGAAACCGTCGGCTTTCGCTCCGGTGACTATCTCGCGGGGTTCAAATTTTCCTGCGCCCTTTGAAACGAAAACTATCTTGCGCCTGCCGTCGTCCATAACCGCATCCTCTTCAACCTTCAGCACTTTTCCCGATTTAACACTCAGAATAACATCGCCGTACATGGCGGGTTTAAGCATGTTTTTGCGGTTATTCACCGGAAAACGGACTTTCAGAGTTCTGCTGTTGGGGGACATTTCGGGATATATGTAGTCAGCCCTTATGTCAAAGACTGCGTCAGGACGGTTTGCCAGAGTAAATTTCGCTGTGGATCCCTGACGTATGAATTTCATATCCTCTTCGTAAACATCGGCTATAACCCACATTCTGTCGGTGGATGCCAGCGTGAAAAGTGCCATACCCGGCTGAACCATCATTCCTGCGGAAACGTTTTTTGCAAGTACGTATCCGTTCGAGGGGCTGTATACGGAAACCGTGCGGCGAGGTTTTCCCGTGCGCTCAAGCTCGCGTATCTGCGCCTCGCTCATGTCCCAGTATTTAAGCCTTGCCCGCGCACCTGCCGCAAGCTGGTTCGCATCGTTTGCAAACACGCCGCTGTATGCGTCCTGCTGCTGTCCTTTAAGTCCGTTGGCATGGCGCAGAAACGAAAGGTATTCCTCCTGTGCGGCAACCATTTCGGGACTGTAGACCTCGGCTATCTTCGCGCCTCTGCCCACAGTTTTTCCTGTATAGTCCAGATACAGCCGCTCTATCCAGCCGCCGAACTTGGTATTGACGGTGAACGTGGATGTCTCGTCAGTGTTCACGATTCCGGGCAGCTTTATGGATTTTGTGCTGTCGCCGTATTTCACTTTTGTGAGACGCACACCCATTTTCTGAAGGATGGCTGGCTTTATCTCAAGGAGCTTCTGCTCGTCGAAAGCGTCAAACTCGTCCGCAAAAGCGGGCAAAGCCAGCGCAAACAGAGCTAAAAGTGTACAGACTGACGAAAACCGCATAAAAAAACCAGACTGCCGCGTCAGCCTCCGGCTTCCTCGCAGAGACACCGCTTTACGTCTTCGCGAGGAGCGAAGCGACGCGGCGATCTCATTGAATTTTAACTTCAGGATGAGGTACATATTAATCCCCGATGTTCGTTCCATAGAGCTTCCCTCCCGTAAGCACGTTGAGCCTGCTGAGGCTCTTTTCTCTCTCGGAATATTTTTCGAGATATTTCATTCTGTATTCAACGGACGTGTTCACAGCGGCGATTACATCCGCTGCGGAACCTCTGCCCTGCCTGTATGCGGCGAGCGCCGCGTCTCTTGTCTGGTCAGCTTTGGCTGAAATGCCTGACTGATAGATGTCCATGATGCGCTTCGAAGCGTCTGCGGATGCCGTAAGCTCCGTTATCATGCTCCTCAGCTCGTGGCGCATGTTGTAATAGGTTGCGTCCGCTTTGAGCTTCTGCGCTTTCGCCTCGTTTATGGCGGGAAGCTGACGCGTTTTATAGTAAAGCGGGATGTTAAAGCCTATGCTTGCGGAATATACGTCGGACATTGTGTATCCGGGTCTTGGTTCATAGCCGAGGCTGACCGTGAAGTCGGGATATTTTTCAAGTTCCTTCATTTTCAGGTTCGCCTCCATGGCGCTGACCTCGTTCTCCATACTTTTGAGGGTGACGGAGCTTTCCACAGCCATCTGATAAAGGTTCTGCCCGTCGAGGTTAAGCTCTTTTTCCGGCAGAAGGGCAAACTCGCCGAAATCGTCGGAATCCCTGCCCGTCACATGGGCGAGGGAGCTTTTAAGCATCCTCTCTTTTTCGTTCATCATCTCAATGGCTTCAATCACCATATATTTTTCGCGCTGAACCATCAGAACGTCCTTTGAATCCATCATACCGGAGCTGTATTTCGCCTGTGCGGAACTCTCTGTCATCTGTATCAGCTTCATCTTTGTGTTCAGGAGTTTTTTCGATTCCTGAACGGTATAAAGGTCGAGGTAGAGAGACCTGACGGAATTTACAACCTCCAGCTTTTCTGCGCGTATGCTCTCGCGCAGAGCCTGAGTTTTATATTTCGCCTCAAGCTGTTTCGCGTCCAGCTTGCCGAAGAACGGGAACATCTGGCTCACCATAACGGTGTATCTGGACATCCCTTCCCCGCCGACAGTGTAATTGGTTCCCTCGTTCACGATGCCGAACGTAACCATGGGGTCGTTCAGACTTCCGGCGTAGCTTTCAGCTGATTCCGAAGCACTCACACCGTATTTCAATGATTCCAGCTTTATATTTTTTGAAAGGGCGGTTTCGGTGAGGTTGTCTATATCCACCGCTTCAGCCTGTGCCATCCCTGCCATAAGAATGAAATAAACTGATAACAAAGCAGGAATAAGACTGCTTCGCCTGCGGCTCGCAGAGACGTACCGGAGTCTTCGCGAGGAGCGCAGCGACGCGGCGATCTCAATTACTGAATTTATATTTTGAATGATTTGTATCTTCATGTTTTCCTCCGCGGAAAAAAGGGGAGGAAAAACCTCCCCCGCTATGCGTAATTATCTGGCGTCGATAGAATAAGAGGTCTGCTGAACCTCTTTCGAACCGGGCAGAATAAATTTCACATCAACGTTCCACGGACCTGACATGCCAAGATCCAACACTGCGGAATAAACTCCGCCCTTGCCTTCTGCTATGACCTTATAGTCCATAGCGGGCATACCGGACATTGCGGGCATGGAGTAGTAAACGGCTACCTTCGCGCCCTCAACAGATTTCGCGCCGTCTTTGATGGTGATATTCACCTTGTTCTTGCCTGTTGTGGCAGGATTTTTGTCGAAAACTGAAACAACAGTGTAGTTTCCTGTTTTCTTAGTGATGTTGAGAGGTGCCGCGAAAGCAAACGCCGCAACGCAAAGGATAAGGGACAGTGTCATAACGATCTTTTTCATTAGATCTCCTCCTGAAATGAATTCTCCCGAAACATTAACATTAAACATGCCAACCTGTTACGGGATGCAGCAAAGACAGTAAAAAGATTTAAGTATTAAAGATTTAACAGAAAAACAGGAATATAATAAAGGGGTTGCAGGGAGTGCTTAGATGCTGACTATTCTCCATAGGGGAACGTGCCGATGTATAATTTTCGACACTGATTTTCAGTGAAAAAGAAAGCGCCGGAAAGGCGCTTTGAAAAAATTAAGCTGAAATTAAAATGAAGTGATTATGCGTCCGCGCCCCAGCACCCTTTCACCGTCGAAAAGCACCACCGCCTGACCGGGAGCTATTGCCGAAACAGGTTCAATAAAGTCCACCCTGCCTCTGCCATCGCCGAGATAAGTATATGAAGCGTCAACAGGTTTCTGTCTGTAGCGCACCTGTGCCTGACACCTGACACTTTCGCCCACAGGATATTCGTAAACAGTGACCATCCCATCCGCCGTCAGCCCGCTTTCAAAAAGTGTCGCACTGTCGTCTGTGACCGTCACCGTGTTCCCGCTGATACCCTTCACCCAATAGGTCTTGTGGGTGTTCAGATTAAGCCCGCGCCGCTGACCCACTGTGAATCTGTGGATGCCCTCATGTGGCGCAATCTTTATACCTTTGCCATCCACCACATCCCCTTTTAATGCAGTTCCGCCGAACCTGTGACGCAGCATCTCAGAAAAACTGCCGTATGCGCCAACAAGGCAAGCGTCCTGACTGTCCGGGGTTTCCGCGCTTGGGATATCGTGGATACGGGCGTACTCCCGCACCTGCGGCTTGGTCATCTCGCCCAACGGGAACAGAACCCGTTTGAGCTGTTCGCGGGAAAGCCCCGCAAGAAAATATGACTGGTCTTTATTGGCATCCAGACCGCGCATAAGGCATGTCACACCGTTTTCATCCGTAAAAGTGCGCGAATAGTGCCCCGTAGCGATGTAGTCCGCGTCCAGTTCGTCGGCAAACTTCATCAGCAGACCGAACTTGACCTTTTCGTTGCAGTTCAGGCACGGGCTTGGGGTTCTGCCCTGTGAATATTCGTCCCACGCTGGTCTGAGTATCATTTCTTCAAATTCTTTCACGCAGTCGTAAACATAGTGGCGTATGCCCAGTTTAGCGCAGGTGGCGGACGCTTTCAGTATACCGTCAACTCCGCAGCAGGAGGGGCTTTCCTCCGTCTCGGAACATTCGCGCAGCTTCATGGTCACGCCTATCACTTCGTATCCCTGCTCTGCCAGCATATAAGCCGCGGCGGAAGAGTCCACCCCGCCGCTCATGGCGGCTATAACCCGTTTATTTTGCAAGTCTTTTCCTCATACGTCCCACGACCTCGCCTATCTTTGCTACAGCCTGAACGATCTCCTCTTCAGTATTATATCTGCTGAAGGAAAAACGCACGGAGGAGCGCGCCTCCGCAGAGGACATGCACATGGCTGTAAGAACGTGAGAAGCCTCTTTTTTAGCGGCACTGCACGCGGCACCCGTTGAGGCGGCGATATTTTCCAGGTCGAGATTTATGACGATAGCCTGATTTTCAAGCCCTTTGAAACCTATATTGGAAGTATTGGGCACGCGGAGCGCGTCTTTGCCGTTGACGAAGGAATCTGGCACGGAAGCCAGAATCATCTCTTCGAACATATCCCGCAGTCTGCTGTCGCAGAGGTGCTGACCGGCAAGCTCGCAAGCCTTTCCAAGCCCTGCTATGGCAAGAATGTTCTCCGTTCCCGGACGCATGGCGTGTTCCTGCGTTCCGCCAAGATGCACGGGTGAAACCTTCACTCCGCCGCGGATGTACAGAGCGCCTATCCCTTTTGGTCCGTGGAACTTATGGGCGGAGATGCTCAGCATATCCACTCCAAGTTCATCAACGTTCAGCGGGATCTTTCCGGCAGCCTGAACAGCGTCGGTATGCACCAGAAGCCCCTGCTCCTTTGCAACGGCGGCAAGCTCCTTTATGGGCTGGATAACACCCGTCTCGTTGTTAGCCATCATGATTGTGAGCAGACCTTTGTTCAGACTTCGGATGGCACTGGCGGAGTCTTTTGCGTTTATCTCCCCGTCGCCGTCGGGAAGCAGTTTTATAACTGTGCGCCCGCTCTCCTCAAGCCTGCAAACAGGTTTCAGAACTGCGGAGTGCTCTATCGCCGTGGTTATTATCGCCCCGTCCGGTTCGGAAAGGGCATATCCTGTGACAGCGATATTGTCAGCCTCGGTTCCGCTTCCGGTGAAAACGATCTCCTCCGGACGGGCACCGATGAAATCCGCCACCCGTTTTCTGGCGGTATCTATTACCTGTCTGGATCTCTGCCCCTCAACATGTAGACTGGAAGGGTTGCCGAATATGTCGAAACAGGACGCCATTTCGTCCTTAACCTCTTTTGCCAGAGGTGTTGTTGCGTTGTTGTCGAAATAGATCATAAGATCACCAATAAAAATATCAGAATTTTGATAGCAATTATAGATAATATATACGCCGCCGCTCCCTGTCAAGGTTAGTGAACTATTTCAGACCGTCTGTGTCTTAACTCCAGCAAATTTAGACGGGGGAAAGAATGAGATTAAAGGCTTCATTTATTGCGGTTATGATGATGCTCTGCGCATGGGCTGCGCAGGCGGCACAGAAAGAACCGGAGATACCTTCCGTGGCAGGCTGCTCCATCATTGCCGAGCGTTCCGGACGCACCGCGCTCACCGAAATTGCATATCTTCACAGAAAACAGATAGATGCCAAAGACGCTTATTCCGCAGAGTACAAATGCGCGGAAGGCAGCCTGTACGTTTGGGCGTCATTCTCCGAAAACAACATAAAAGCGCAGCAGCTTTATAAAGATATGGACGTTAAAATGCCGCAAAGCAAGGTTTTCAGCGATATGAAAAAGCTGAAAGTGGACGGCATGAACGTTACAAAGGTTCAGGGGATGGGGATGGACAACTATTACTTCATGAAGGACACCGGAAACTACTGGGTTGCAGTTAAGGATGCCGACAGCATGAAGTATCTGAAAGCGTTCATGAAATCAATCAAATAGTATAGTTTATCAGACCTTTGGAGTTCTGCACGGCTTCCTCAGTCATAGTCTGCATGTCCTGAAGTGTCCTGCTGCGCAGCGACTGCCTGAATTCATCCGTAAGCTCTGTCATCATCAGCCGCACACCGCAGACCGAACTGTCGTCGCAGTATTCGCATTTTGAGCCTGTCTCCTCGTAAACACAGGGTACAAGAGCCAGAGGACCCTCAAGTGCGGAAACCACCCGCTCCATGGTTATGGACGAAGGCGGAAACGCAAGCTGATATCCGCCGCCCTTGCCTATCTTGCTGGTTAGCAGACCTTCATTTTTCAGCGTCAGGAGAATGGTTTCAAGGAATTTTTTAGGTATCTTTTCGTGTTCGGCAATCTCAGAAATCAGAAGATATTCATTCGAACCGCGCGATGCCATAAACTGCAATGCCTTCAGCCCGTATACCGTTTTCATAGAAAACATTTCGCACATCCTGTTTTTATTCAATCAATAAGATATATGTATTATATAGAATATTCAACTAAAAAAGGGAAAGAAGATATTACGTTATTTTCTGTAATCCTTTATGTTTGCAGCCGCGGTTCGTTGCATTATTCCGGCGGTATTGCCTTCAGGCAAAGGGTTGACGCGAAGAACAAACGGCGGCTATCATGCAAAAAGAGGGAAAAATGATTGCAGTTGAAAAAGTTAATATATGGGGGCGGGTGACAAAGTGCGCCCATCGTTGCCGCTACTGCTTACAGGGCGGGCAGTCGCAGCCGCTTCTGAGCTGGGGCGCATACGCCGAAACCGTTGAAAAATACGTCCGCTGGGGAAATGAAAACAGCATGAGCGTGGGTTTTGAGCTTGCGAGCAACTATGACCTGACTCTTGAACAATACAAATGGTATCTGGATATGTCAGCGCTGGCAGGAAAGCTCTCCGACAGTCTGCTCATGGGCGGGATGCGCATGAGAACAGAGGAGGAGATGCGCATCTGGCTGGCAGAGCGCAAAGAGCTTGGACTAAAAAAAGTGATATTCTCCATGGGCGGCACAGAACCGCACCATGATGCCATGAACAGGCGTAAAGGGGACTTTCAATACCTTCTTGGCGCGCAGAAAGCCGCCTTTTCTCTTGGGCTGGACGTTGAACAGCGTATATTCATTACGAAAGAGAACATGGACTCAATGGATGGATTATGCTGTGTTCTGGACGATATCGGCAAGCCTTTCAGAAGGAGTATCTATCCCCTGCATTTCCGCGGATACGCAATGGATATGGAAGACGCGCGCCTTGACGAGAACGATATAAAAAACATCCCCGAAAGCGTCATGCAGTACATGATGCCCGACCTGCTTCTCTCCGAAAGGCAATGGGCTGTGCAGCTCTGTGAATCATCTGAGCAAAATCCTGAAAAGATAGGTTTTTTCCTTTATATGGATGGCAAGAACACTGAAAAACTGCTTTCGGGCAGCTGCAATGAGATAATTGAGCGTGCCGGAAAAGAGGTTGCAGAGGAATATGCGAAACTGCCGTCAATAGCTGAACTTTGCAGAAGATACGCGGACACCTCCTGCCGCAGAATACACGAGGGAAAGAGCAAGGTATACGCACTCTGGTTCGAAAGATACATCTCAGACCCTTCAAACGGGATAACCCCACAGAAGGCGTCGGTTCTGCACAGCATTTATCCTGCGGAGAAATCGGTTATACATAAAATATGAATCGTTCTGTTGTGATACCTTTTATTATGTTATAATGTAACATATCAAACACAGCAGAGTTATTTGTGAAAAACAGAATAGAAAACAGCGATCAATTCCGGAAACTTTATTTTGAAGCTCTGCACTCCAACCCCTATCTGCCTGTGTTCTGGTTAGACGCAGACAGCCGTATCTTTAAAATCAACAACGCAACCGAAATTTATCTTGGATATACGGAAAAGGAACTTATCGGGAAACACATCAGCTTCATCGACGCGGCAAAGACCACCGACGAGGTAGACGAGATATCCCGATTTCTCCGCGAAAATATGGTCAACAGGTTCATAACTCAGCATAAAAGAAAGGATGGCTCATTGCTGGACGTGGAGGTTATACACGGATATCACGTCATCGACGGAATAGGCTTTTCCATAAACTACGTTTTCGACATCACCCAGAAGGTTCAGCTTGAAAAAGATCTTACGAAAGCTGTCGACGAAAAGACCGCCGCACTGTCAAAAAAAATAGACGAACTGGAACACTCCAAAGAGGTGGCACGCCACAATGAGGAGATGTTCATAAACGCTTTCCGTACCAGTCAGGACGCTATCAACCTCAACGACATTGAAACCGGAATATACATTCAGGTTAACGAAGGTTTCTCGAAAATAATAGGTTACAGCGCTGAAGAGGTCGTAGGAAAATCATCTATAGAACTTAACATCTGGAAAAACCCCGAAGACAGAAGACAGCTCATCGAAACCATTAAGAAATACGGTTTCTGCCACAACCACGAAGCGGACTTCGTCTGCAAAGACGGTTCCATCGTTCACGGCATAATGTCCGCCAGTATTCAGGAATACAAGGGTAGAAAAGTCCTGCTGAACGTTTCAAAGGACATTACCCGCATAAAAAAGCTGGAAAACGAACTGAAAGAGCTGAACAACAGGCTGAGAACACGTGTGGAAGAAGAAGTGACCGTCATCCGCAAGCAACAGGAGATTATCTTTGAACAGAAGAAACTTGCGGATATGGGTATGATGATAAACGCCATAGCCCACCAGTGGCGGCAGCCGCTGAACATCATAGGGCTTATGACACAGAACCTAGCCGACTGCTACAGGGACAAAACCCTTACGGCCGACGACGTGGACGAGTTCGAAGAGAAACAGATGTGCACTCTGGACTATCTTTCCTCCACCATCGACGATTTCCGGACTTTCTTCAAACCGGACGACAAGGAGAGCGAGTTCGACGCGAGCAACGAGATAATCGCACTGCTCCGGCTTGTGGAGATTCAGATGCTGGCAAAGGGCATAAAACCTTACGTTTCTTACGTCAGCCCTACAAAAAAGCTGGATAGCGTGAGCATAGGTGAGATACCTAGATCCGTCAACGCCGAAACTGTCGTAAAGGGCTACAGAGGCGAATTTAAACAGGTTATAACCAATCTGGTGTATAATTCCATATATGCAATTGAGGAGCAGCTGAAAGAGGGTCGAACCCGCGAGGGCTTCATACATATAAGGATAAAAAGAGCGGAGGACCACGTTACCATAAATATTGAAGATACCGGAGGCGGCATAGACGAGGAGATTAAACCGCACATCTTCAACCCTTATTTCACCACCAAAACCGACGGGAAAGGCACGGGGTTGGGGCTCTATCTGGCGAAACTCATAATCCACAATCACATGAACGGAACCATAACCGTAAGCAACACCCCTCTTGGTGCAAACTTCGAACTTATTCTTCCGGCAATCGACTAAAAAAACTTTAACCCCTGTTGACGTATTTCCATTTACGCACTAACTTAACAGTGTTAACCTTACAGTGTTAACCACAGGGGAATCAACATGCCCTACATGAAAAAGATAAAGCGCAATGCCAACAAACCATTGAAAGAAAAGATCCTTTCCGTTGCAAGAAAGACAATACTGAAGGACGGGGTGTCAAAACTCTCCATGCGCAAAATCGCCGCGGAGATAGGATTTTCGCCCACCGCAATTTACACCTATTTCAAAAACAAGGACGAGATTGTCTTCTGTGTGTGCGACGAGATATTCGCGCAGGTGGCACAACTTATCGCCATCGCCATAAAGGAAGATGCCGCGCCGGAAACCAACCTTAAAAACTGTATGCTGGCATATGCTTCTTTCGGGCTGAACAACAGAGACAGCTACAAAATTGCCTTTATGGCACCACGCAGCGAAAAAACATTCTTCCGCTTCCTTGAAAGCGGCGCGCACGGAATGAAGGCTTACGGCATGGTGCTTGATATTGCACAGAAAGTGTCGCCGGAACCTGAAGCGGCGGTGCAGGTGATATGGAGTGCTATGCACGGACTGGTTTCAAACCTGATACAGAATCACAATTTCCCGTGGGAAGAGCCGGATAAACTGATAAACTTAGCTATAGACACCCTCATTGCAGGGTTTGGCAGGAGCGGAAAATGAAACTTTTCAGGAATATTTTGCTTGTCATTTCAATTTTTTCACTGGCGGCGTGCGGCGGCGAAAAGAAACAGGAAACCCGCGAACCGCTTTCTGTCAAAGTTTCACCTGTCAGACAAATCGACGACACATATAAAATAACCGCTTCCGGTGTGATAACCTCGCAGGATAACCCTTCAAAAGTATCGTTCCTTGTGAGCGGGCGCGTTTTAAAAGCCGTACCCAGAGAAGGGGACTACGTCCGGGCAGGTCAGCTTCTGGCGGAGCTTGACGCCACCGACTACAAAAGCAATCTTGACAAGGCAAAGGCGGCAGCCGACATGGCAAAGGCAGCATTTATGAAAGCGAAGTCCCCTGCCCGCGCCGAACAGCTCGCGCAGGCAAAGATAGCCTATGACAGAACTGCGGACGAATACCGCCGGATGAAGATGCTTTATGACAATAAGAGCCTTGCGCCTAACGATTTTGAAAAGTTTCAGGCGGCATACGAATCAGCTAAACAGCAGTATGATATGGCGAAAACAGGCGCGCAGCCTGAAGACAAGGCACAGGCGAAAGCCGGATATGAACAGGCTATGGCATATGTCCGGCTGGCTGAAAAAGCACTGAACGACACCGTTCTTAAAGCGCCCGTAAGCGGATTTGTGACAAAGCGTATCTGCGAAGCCGGAGAGACCATACAAGCGGGCTATCCCGTGTTTGAGATATCGCCCCTCGACCCTGTTGAGGTGAACGCCGGCGTAGCCGAAACGGATATCCGTTTTGCATCCGTTGGTCAGGCGGCTCAGGTTTCCGTCCCCGCACTTGCCGACAGGAAGTTTTCAGGCACGGTCCGCGTGATAAACGTTTCCGCAGACCCTGCCACCAGAACATATATGACAAGAATCACAGTACCCAACCCCGACAAAATACTGCGTCTGGGGATGGTGGCGGAAATTATAATAGATACGAAACAGCCGTTCAAAGCCATGACCGTACCTGTTAACGCCGTCCTGCGGGATGCGCAGGGGGCAACCATAGTATATGTTTATTACCCCGACAAAAAGAAGGCTTACTCAAAACAGGTTGAAACAGGTTCGGTATACGGACAGGAGGCGGTGATAAAATCCGGTCTGAAGGGCAACGAGTTAATCGTCACCGCCGGACAAAACAAACTCGCCGACGGGCTGGATGTCAGCCCCGTTAAATAGGGGGTAGGCTGTCATGAACCTCATAAAAGCCTCGCAGAAATACCCCGCTGTAGCCATCTTCATTGCGCTTCTGATGCTATGTACCGGACTGTATACCTTTTTCACCATGCCCAAGACTGAAGACCCGTCCATCACAATCCGCACAGGGCTTGTCATAGCCTCTTACCCCGGCGCAACCACTGAAGAGGTTGAAAAGCAGGTCACTAAGGTGCTGGAAAAGCACATCTTCAAATATGAAGAGGTCTATAAGGCAAAGACATATTCCACAAGCCGCCCCGGCATTGTCATCATAAACGTGGAGCTTGAGGACAGTGTTAAAAACGCAGACCTTTTCTGGGCGGAACTCCGCCACGAAATGAACGAAACGGCATACACCGAGCTTCCACGCGGAGTACGGGGTGTCATGGTAGTGTCCGATTTCGGCGACACCGTGGCGATGCTTGTTGCTGTGCATGGCGAAAACTACACATATTCACAACTTAAAGACTACGCCGACAGGATTCAGGACGAGATGCGCACAGTGCGCGAAGTGGGTAAACTAGCTCTTTACGGCAACAAAGAAGAACAGATACAGATAACGGCAGACCTGAAACGAATGACGCAATTCTCCGTTACTCCCTCCGGCATGATTCAGACCGTGCAGGCGCGCAACGTCACAGGAGGCGCGGGCACTTTGGACACGGACACAACTTCTGTCCCCGTTAAGACAAACGGCGAATACGCCTCACTCGACGACATACGAAATACTCTGATAAACGTCTCACCTACGGGTCAGCCGCTTTATGTTAAAGATATAGCCGATGTGACAAGAACATACGAAGACTCGGACTTCAAAGTGCGCTACGACGGTAAACCCTGCGTTATAATCTCCGTTGAGATGCAGAGGGGCAACAACATCGTAAAGCTGGGCGAAAACCTTTCAGGTGTGTTCGACAGACTGAACAGAATCCTCCCCCCCGACATAAAGCTGGATCTCATTGCTGACCAGCCGCAGGTGGTCTCCGACAGGATGGAGTCCCTCACCCACGAATTTCTTCTGGCGATAGCCTCCGTCATAATAGTCACCATCATCCTCCTGCCCATAAGGGTTGCCGTGATAGCCGCCCTTGCTATTCCCGTAACGCTGCTGACAACACTTGCGGTGATGAACTTCTTCGGAATAGCACTTCATCAGGTGTCTATCGCATCACTGATACTTGTGCTCGGTATTGTTGTTGACGACGCAATCGTCATAGCCGACAACTACGTTGACCTGCTGGACAGAAAGGTGACGGGCGAGGAAGTTGGCTGGCGCGCTGTTGGCGAGGTGCTGATTCCGGTTCTCACAGCCACAGTAACCATCATCTGCGCATTTCTGCCCATGCTCATTCTGACCGGTTCCGTGGGCGAGTTCATACAGGCACTGCCGCTCACCGTGACCATAGCGCTTACAACTTCGTTCATAGTGGCAACACTGCTTACACCCATAATCTGCCGTTTCTTCATCAAAAAGGGACTGCACTCTGAAAACAAAGAGAAAAAATTCAGCCTTCTGGACTTTTTGCAGTCCGCATACGGGCAGAACATGCGCTTTTTCATGCGCTATAAATCACTCACCATAGCACTAGGCATTCTGTCATTCGCCTGCGGACTTTACATATACATGCACATCCCGCAGGAGTTCTTTCCGTCTGCCGAGCGCAACCAGTTCACCATCGACATATGGATGCCGCAGGGCACCAAAACCGACAGTACCGACGAAGCCGTTGCCCGCATAGAACACACACTTAAAGCTACTGAAGGTGTCACGCACTATGCCTCTTTCATAGGACAGAGCGCGCCGAGGTTCTATTACAACGTGAACCCACAGCAACCGGACACCGCCTACGCACAGATAATCGTGAACACTGAATCGGTGGAGGTCACCAAAAAACTGGTCGGAGTACTGAGTATTGAGCTTGGCAGGGATGTTCCGGAGGCATTGGTTCTGGTTAAGGAATTACAGCAGGGACAGCAGATGGAGGCACCCATAGAGGTGCGGATATCCGGCTATGACCTGCCGACGCTGAAAAAAGCGGCGGACGACGTTACCGCCATCATGCGCAAAGTACCCTACAGCAGGGATATATACACCAACTATTTCAATGATTCAGGCATGGTTGACGTACAGGTGAACAACGAGCTGGCGAACCGTCTCGGCGTTACCAACTACGGAATATCCGGCACTCTGGATGCAGCTCTGGACGGTCAGATAATCAGTATCTACCACGAGGGCGACAGAACCATTCCAATCATATTCAGACTTCCGGAGGACAAACGGAAGTCGTTCGGCGATATAAGGGACTCATATATTTCATCGTCAGTCACAGGCAAAGGCATAGCGGTTAAATCTTTTGCCGAAATGAAACCCGAATGGCAGACAAGCCGTCTTGTGCGGCGAAACGGTGTGCGTACAATAACCATCAACGCATTCATTAAAAAAGGGCACTACGCCTCGGCTATGTTACAGGAAATACGACCGGAAATAGAGCGGCTCAACCTGCCGGAAGGCTATAAAATAAGCTATGGCGGTGAAAATTCAAATCAGGAAGAGACAATGCCGCAGATGATAAAGGCGCTGGGTATAAGCCTGCTTGCAATCTTCATAGTTCTGCTGGTGCAGTTCCGCAATTTCAGCGAACCGCTGATAGTAATGTCTTCGATACCGCTCTCCATCCTTGGTGCCATGGCGGGGCTTCTTGTTACGGGCAACCCGTTCGGTTTCACCGCGTTCATGGGTGTAATCAGCCTCAGCGGCATCGTCGTAAGAAACTCCATCATACTGGTGGACTACATCAAAGACCGTATAGCCGAGGGACACCCCGTCGAACTCGCGGCTATGGAAGCGGGACAGCGCAGACTGCGTCCCATCTTCCTTACGACTATGGCGGCGGCTGTGGGGGTTATCCCGATGATACTCTCCGGCTCAACCCTTTGGAGTCCTCTTGCAAGTGTTATGGCGGTGGGACTGATATTCTCAATGTTTTTCACTCTGCTGGTTGTGCCTGTGCTCTATGTCATTGTCATGGGCAGGAAATATAAAGGCACAGCGGCAGCTGTAGTGGTTTTTTTCCTGCTGGCATCATCCGCACATGCGGACACTGTGAACATGACACTCGAACAGGCACTTGCATCGGCAATGGAAAACAGCCGCGTGATAAGAATTGCCAAAGCGCGCATTGACGAGGCAAAGGGTAAGGTTACGGGTGCACGGGCGGATTACTTCCCGCAGGTGAGGATATCCGGTTCATACACAGATACGCTTCAGGATAATCTTGCCGTCATTCCGGCGGGCGACCTCGGTTCCGTGGCTGGTTTCTCACTGCCTGCGTCAGACTATGATGTGAACTCCTCCGGCGGCACTGCAATGGCGTATGGCATCATCGCACAGCCTCTTACCCAGCTTCTTAAAATAAAAGAGAACGTCGGCGCTGCCAATGCCGACAAAAAGATATCCGAAGCTGATATGAAAAAGGCGCGCAGCGAGATAGCATACGCTGTAAAGAGCCTTTATTACGGGCTTCTCATCGCCGACGCGCAGAAAGCTGCGGCACAGGCGGCAAAAAACGCCGCGCAGCTCGCTCTGAAAGAGGCGCAGGACGGCGTAAACTCAGGCAGTGTACTTAAAGTGTCTGTAATCGAGGCGCGGACGGCTTTGTTACAGGTCAGACAAAACCTTATGTCGGCACAGAACAGCTATGAAAACTATAACGCAGACCTGAACACCCTGACAGGACAGCCGGCAGGTACTATAATAATTCCGTCGAAACTTCCGCAGGGCTATACGGAAACGGTAAGCCGGCAGGAGTACATGGATATGGCTGCGGCTGCCAATCCGGACGTTCTGGCGGCTAAAGAGACGCTGACAAAAGCCCGCCACGGGCAGAAAGCCGCCGTTTACGAATATATACCGGACGTCACATTATTCGCAGCGGATATCTATACCGACGGCGTTTCATACCTTAACGACAACATAACCGTAGTTGGGGTGAAGCTGGACTGGAATATTCTGGACTGGGGCAAAAAGCGCGGGAACAAAGTGTCACGCGATTCCCAGGCGGCGCAGGCATCGCAGAACCTGATGCGGGTGCGGGAACAGACAGAAGCGGACATAATAAAGGCTTACAATAACATAAACCAGACAGAGCAGATGAAGGACGTTGCACAGGAAGCTCTGAAACTCGGCGAAGAACAGCTAAGGATAAACACGGACAGATATGCCGCAGGAGTGATAAGCGAAGCTGCGTATGCAAAGGCGCTGGCTGTCGTTGAAAAAGCTCGTGCGGATAGCCTCGGCGCAGAGCTTAACTATCTGCTTGCAATAGATAATATAGACAAACTTACAGCAAAATGACTCAGCCTGTGGTGCGGTATAGAGAACGGCAGCCGCTGTCTTTTCTGAAACGTTCCCTTATGGCGCTTGGGGATGCGCCGAAACGTTTCCTGAACATGCGGCTGAAATAGAGCGGGTCGGTATATCCGGTGCTGCACGCAATCTCGCTGACGTTCGCATCGCTGGTGATAAGCATATCCCGCGCTCTGTTCAACCTGTATGCTGTCAGGTATTCACCGGGTCCGGCACCTGTATATTTGCTGAAAATATAAAAAAGCCTATTCTCGTTAACACCGTACCGTTCCGCCATGTCGCGTACGGAGAGCTGGTCGGTGTAATGCTCCTGAATATACAGCGAGACCTGATCGAAAAGTTCTTTCGCGTCGCCGCTCATCCTTCCTCCGGAGCAGACGAACATCTCTTCCAGAACGCACCGGAAAAGCATATCCGAGCGCAAAACAGACAGTGTGTCTGGATGCGCATACGCCCGCCACAATCTCCACAAAAGCTCTGTCAGACGAGGACTGTTGCCTGTTGAAAGCTCAAAGTGCATATCCCCCATGCGCATGTTATCCGGTTCAGGTGTTACAGCCTCATAAAAGACGATGATATATTCCCACCTGCTCTTTCCCAGCACCAGCTTGTCGAGGGTCATATTCGCGCCGCCGTGAACCACAGTGCCGAGAGAGAGGATATAAGGGGTGCCGTTGAAGGAGAACCGCGCCTTGCCCGCCAGCGGAAAAACGAATACGGGAAACGGGGCAGACATCTGCGTATGCGAGCATCCGGCTCCTTTGGTGTGGTGGTGAACACCCATAACTTTATAAGAAACATTTGAAAAATAGTTTATCAGGTCGCCGTGTTCAACGTTCATGCTCACTCCTTTCCAGAAAGCGCCGCATCCAGAGAAACAGGGAAGAGCGGACCGTGGGAAAGATATCCGTATTCAATATACTGTGTCGTCATCCCCGCAGCCGACAGCGCTCTGGTAACTTTCAAAGCGGCGTCTTCCGGCGCATATGAATAAAGCCGCTTTCTCAGCGCAACCCTTTCGCTGTCGCCCTGTGAAGGCTTATACCCCTCCGCAGAGGCTCCTTTCAGCATAATCAGCTCACCGTGCATGTCGGTCAGACCGACCATCTTTTTATAAAAGTCACCCTTCTGCCACCAGAGTGAAGGATCGGCGGAGACGTATCTGCTGAAAAGCTGCGGACGCCCGGACAGGGCAGAAAGAACGAACAGTCCTCCGTAGGAATGACCGAAAAGCGTCTTTCTGTCCCTGTCAATGTGCGCCCTTGTCTCCGACAGGGGGAAAACCGTTCTTTCTATGAAATCTATGAATTGTTCCGCGCCGCCGCCTGTACGGGCGGGGTCAAGCTCGTCCTGAACGGGCTTGCCGTCCGCAGACGGCGTGAAATCAAAAGTTCTCGACGGCATATGGAAAAGCACGTCCTCGTCATACCCTATCGCCACTATCACGGGCGGATCGTCTGCCGACAGCTTTTTAAGCTGCGCCTCGGTTATATGGTGAATCACAGCGTTCCCGTCAACGGCGTATACCGCGCGGTATCCCTTTTCGGGAGCCGCCTTTTTGGGCACTCCGGTTATTATCCTGTATCTTCTCCCGCCATCCGCAGAAACAGCCTTGTCGTAGTAAAACGTGTAATACTGCGAATCCCGCCCGTCGGTATATTTAGCTTTCTCAAAAACGGGTTCCGCCCAAACGGTACATGCCGCCAGAAGAACATACAGAAAAATAATGTATCTCATTAATACTCCAACATGATATGAGATCGCCGCGTCGCGCCGCTCCTCGCGAAGACTGAATCTTCTCTGCTGAGGAGCCTCCCGGCTGACGCGGCAGTCTCACATTTATCATCAGAATCTGAGTGTCATATCTGCCGCAACCCGCAGACCTTCGTCAACCATCCAGTTGCCGTCCAGTCCGCCTGTGCGCGTACGGTCGTCAACTTCCACCTTTTTGTCGGTGATGTTGAGCACCGCCAGTTTGAACGCAAGGTATTTGTTAAAGTCGTAAACTCCGCCTATGTCATAGGTCGCAGCGCCGGGGCGCGTTCTTGAGTTCATAGCTCCGTTGCGGAACGCTGACCAGTATTGCTTGCTCACAACGTTTGCCCGTGTATACAGCGAAAGTGATTTAACGGGTTTCCAGTCGAGCTGTGCGTTGAACATGTGCTCCGGCGTTTTGTCCAGAGGCTTACCGTCCAGAGAGCTGCCGTCATATGCAGGTTCGCCGCCTTTACGCTCGGAATCGGTATAGGTGTAGTTAGCACCGAATTTCAGCTTTTTACCGATAGGCATGTTAAAGCTAACCTCAACGCCTCTCATGTTCACTTCGTCTATGTTGTCATAAACATATACATATCTGCTGGGTACCAGCGGGTCTGTTACGCCTGTGCTGAAGCTGGATACCTTGTCCTTCAGGTCGTTGTTGTACAGTGTGAACCCGAAGTTCATACCGCTCGGTGCATCGTATCTGATACCGACTTCCTCTGTAACGCTTGTTTCGGGGTCGAGGTCGGGGTTACCGCAAAGTGTGCCCGCCTGCTGTGTGCCGCCGCCTGTCGTCATGCAATATCCCTCTGTGGTCTGGCGCACTGTGGGAGCCTTAAAGCCCATGGCAACGCCGCCTCTGAGCGTCCATCTGTCGGTGAGTTTGTATACGGTGTATATTCTGGGTGTCCAGTTGGAGCCGTATCTCTCGTCGTCGTCCATACGCACGCCCGCTGTGATTGCGAGGTTGTCCGTAACGAAGTATTCATCTTCAAGATACAGCGCATACGAATCGATGGACACATCGTCAGTGTTCGTGGGATATCCTGATATGGAATCCTGTTTGCCTATACCGTCAATCTCCGCTTTCATAAGCTGACCGCCCGTGCGCAGAGTGTTGTTTGAGAAGTTATATGCCAGTCCGGCATCCAGTGTTGAGTTGGTAAGCTCAGGCACAACCGCACTCTTTGTTCCGTTCGTCCAGTTTTCAAGCTCAGCTATCTCCTGAGAAAGCACGAGGCTTGTTGTCGCCTTGCCGTATTTACCGTCATGGCTTACAGACCAGTGCTTTCTGGTGTGTTCAGACTTTGTGGATGCCGCCGTATCCGCAAGGGATTTTCCGGCTGTGCGTTCATATGTCAGCGTGTCGTATCCGCCCTCAACGTTTATCTCGTTGCTGCTGTCGGGTGTTATGGTAAACTTCGCAGTGATATTTTTGTCCTCTTTCCCGTTGCTGCCGCTTGTGGCGGAACCGGGATAGTAAACGTCGTCCTCATTGCGGTCGTTCATCTCGCCGTAAAGCTGGAATCCCACCTTGTTCCCGACTATGGGACCGCTTATCCAGAACTGTCTGTTGAACGTAGTTCCTATGTCGCCGTCCTTGGGCTGAACAGTGCCGAGAGTGAGCGAGCCGCCCCATTTTTCAGGCACCTTTTTGGTGATGATGTTGATAACACCACCCATCGCCTCTGAACCGTAAACGGCGGACATGGGGCCTCTGACAACCTCTATGCGCTCAATAGCCTCCAGCGGCGGTATCATGTTCGACTGAACACCGCCGGTGCCTCTGTTCATAGTTTCTCTGGTATTCTGACGTTTGCCGTCAACCAGAATCAGCGTGTATTCGCCCGGCATACCCCTTATAACGATATCGGTTTCGTTGGGGCTACCACCCACAACACTCACGCCCTCCACGTTTTTAAGCAGGTCTGTTACAGAAGATGCGGGAACTTTCGCAATGTCCTCTTTCGTTATCACGCTGATGCTTGCCGGAGCATCCGCGATATACTGCTCGTAACCTGTCGCCGTAACGACAACGGGCTTAACCTCCACAGTGTCCTCTGCGTGCGCCGCAAAAGTACCGAGCGCCATAGACACGGCTAAAATAAAACTGCCGCGTCTGAATAAATTCGTTGACTTCATCTTTCCTCCAAAGCAATTAGGTATTGATAATCAGTATCAATTTGCGGCGAAGTATAGCAAATTGTTTTAAACATGGGAATGGAACTTTCATTAAATTTACATGGATTATTCCTGAAATAATATATCAGGCGGAAGTTTTGCTAACTATGCTGCGGATGTCTTTCAGCATAAGCATCATGGACTTTGCCCCGCCGTTTGCGAGATACCAGTAGTCGGCGGGAAGATAGGCTATTCTGCCGTTTTTGAATGCGTTCGTTGTGCGGATAAGTTTGTTTTCCACGTCTTTTTTCGGCACGGTTTTACCCGTTACCACAGAATCCCTGTCTACTATAAACAGAAAATCCGGGTTCAGCTTCGCTATATATTCGCTGTTGACACTTTTGCCGTGGGTTGAAACCTGAATGTTGCCGTCCGCCTGTTTAAGTCCAAGCACATCGTGCACTATGCCGAATCTGGAACCGCTGCCGTATGCGCTGAATTTTCCCGCATTGTAGAGCGTGACAAGCCCTTTGCCCTGCTCTTTTGATATGACGGTGCGCAGTCTGCCCGCCTCCGCATCAAAATCACTGACAATGGCTTTAGCCTGTGCGTCCTTTCCCCATATCCTGCCCAAAAGCAAAGTATTGGCTTTAAAAGAATCGACATAGTTTTTGTTGTCTATGTTGATGTTCACCGTTGGTGCTATGCGCGACAGTTTTTCATGCATACGCTGCTGTCTGGCGCTGATGATGATGAGATCGGGTGACAGCTTGTATATCTTTTCGATATCAAAATCCATCACGCCCCCCACATCCGCGTATTTTTTATCTTTGAACGCAGAAAGATAAGCAGGAAGATTGCCTTTCGGCACAGCCGCAACAACGGAAGCAAGCCCCAGCTCCTGCATGGTGTCCAGAGAGCTGTAGTCCATGACGACAACTTTTTTAGGGCTTACCGGAAACTGATTAGCCGCCTTACCTTTGATAAGCAGCGTATAATCCGCCGCAAAAACAGCCTGTGCCGCCAGCAGTAGAACTGCGGCAAAAAACAGCTTTTTCATATCTTCACCTCGTCTATGTGTAATAAAGGCAGATTCTGCTGCCGTTCATCTCCCTCACATCAAAATCCATCCCGAAGATGTCTTTGAGTATTCCGCTCTCGATCATCTGTTCCACTGTACCGAACCCGGCGAGTTTTCCGTCTTTAAGCGCCGCGATATAATCCGAATAACAGGAAGCGAAGTTTATATCGTGGATAACCAGCACAACTGTTTTCCCAAGCTCATCTGTGAGCCTGCGAAGGGTCTTCATTATCTGTACCGAGTGTTTCATATCCAGATTGTTCAGCGGTTCGTCCAGCAGGACATAATCAGTATCCTGCGCAATTATCATGGCTATGAACGCCCTCTGCCTCTGTCCGCCGCTGAGAGTGTCGATGTAATTATTCTCCGATTCCATCAGATCCATATAGCCGATTGCGCGTGAAACGATATCCTCATCCTCCTGCGTAAGCCGTCCGCCGCTGTATGGAAACCTGCCGAAAGAGACAAGCTCCCGCACCGTGAGTCTTATGTTGATATGGCTGGACTGTTTCAATATCGAAACCCTCTTTGCAAGCTCACTGTCCTCAATGTCAGTTACGGGTGTTCCTTCGAGGTATACCTTGCCGCCGGACTGTTTAATAAGCCGGCTCATTACAGACAGCAGAGTGCTTTTGCCTGCGCCGTTGCTGCCTATGAAAGAGGTTATCTTTCCTTTTGGAATATCGACGCTGACCCCTTCAACAACCGCCTTTTCATCGTAGAATTTAGATATATTCTCCGTTCTCATCATCGTTTGCTCTCCCTTGTGAGAAGATAGATAAAGTAGATGCCTCCGGCGAAATTGATTATCACCGATATGGTTATATTAAAGTAGAACACGCGCTCAAGGATGAACTGCCCGCCCGCTATGGCAATGATTGAAAATAGGGAGGCACAGGTTATAACATACGCGTGCTTATAAGTTTTCATGGTTTCATACGCAAGGTTGCTGACGATTATACCCAGAAACGTCATCTGCCCGACAAGAGCCGTGGGTATCGCCACCAGAAGCGTTATGATTATCAGAGATTTTTTCACCAGAACGTCGTAGGAGATACCAAGGTTGACGGCGTGCTCCCTGCCGAGCAGCATAACATCCAGCTTTCTCAGCATCGGCACGCAAAACAGCGCCACCAAAGCGATTATTACAGCAGAAACACCTATGAGGTCGGCGCGGACGTTATTAAAGCTGGCAAACATAGTATCCTGAACTATGGCGTATTCGTTTGGGTCTATGAGCATCTGCATAAAGACAGTGAGACTGCGGAACAGCGTCCACATGACGACACCCACCAGCATCAGAAAGAATACGTTCCCTTTGCGCACAAAAACCAGCCTGTAGAGAAAAAACGTAAACAGCATCAGACTTGCCGCAGATACGGTGAAGTTGAAGACCTCGTTCACCATCATGAACCCGCCGCCTCCGAAAAAGAACAGCGCCACGGTTTGCAGAAAAAGATATACCGCATCGAACCCCATCACCGAAGGCGTGAGGATGCGGTTGAACGTTATCGTCTGGAAAATCACAGAGGAATAAGCAACAGCAACGCCTGTAAGCACCATAGCTGCTACCTTTGCGCCCCGTTCGGGCAGTATGAAAGAGAGGTCGCTTCCCGCATCGTAAAAGATGAACAGGAGCACACAGACAAGTGAAGCCGCAAAAAGCACGGCGAGTTTTGCACTATCCCGCATTTACGCGCCTCCCCAGAATGAGATAAAGGAAAATCGCACCACCGATTATCCCCACCATCACGCTTACGGATATCTCATAGGGCGCCATCAGCGTTCTGCCGAGAATATCGCACACAAGCAGGAACGCCGCACCGGAAAGTGCTGTCAGCGGAAGGGTTTTGCGCAGATTATCGCCATAAAGCATACTGACGATGTTCGGCACGATAAGCCCGACAAAGGGTATCATCCCCACCGTGAGCACTATCACCGCCGTCACGCATGAAACTATCACCAGTCCCAGCCGGAACATAGTATTGTAGTTCATGCCGAGATTAACTGCGAAGCTCTTTCCCATGCCCATCAGGGTGAACCTGTCCGCATAGATATAAGCCGCCGCCAGAAGCGGGATGCTGACGTACATTATTTCGTAGCGTCCCTGCATAACAGACGAGAAATCACCGTGGAGCCAGGATGCCATACTGTGCACCACATTGAACTGGAGACCGATAAAGGTGGTCACCGAATCCAGAATGTTGCCGAAAATTATCCCCAAAAGGGGCACGAACACCAGATTTTTAAATTTTATCCGCTCCGCCATGGTCATAAACACCGCCGAAGCAAGAAGAGTCACGCCAAGGGAAACGGAAAGCCGCTGATACGTCCCGCCATCCGGAAAGATGAGCATCGAAAGCATTATTCCAAGCGCCGCCGCATCCATTGTGCCCGCCGTTGTGGGGGAAACGAATCTGTTGTGGGACATCTGCTGCATTATCACCCCGCAGATACTCATGGACGCACCCGCGATTATCACCGCGGCGAGCCGCGGGATACGGCTTGCGACCATTACAAGGGACTGACGGTCTGACATTGTGAAGATATCCGAAACGGAAATTTCCGTGTACCCAATGAAAAGCGACCAGCACCCAAGAAAGATAACCGCCACTAGCAAAAAAATAAATTTCATCTGATAAATCACCGGATATTGATATTCAATTTCAGGCAATATTTACCGTATTATCTTTTTTTGTCAAGCACTCATTGCGTTTTTAATTTTAAGTTGACTACTCGCCTGATATCTGATATCGAATATCGTTATCGTTTATTTTCCGGAGATGAGATCATGAATATGTTAGGACATATGGTAGATTACGGGATCATCGGACTGCTTATCGTATTAAGCATCGTCGCAATAGCCATTGCTATCGAAAGATACCGCTTTTACAGAAACACGGACGTTGATTCATATCAGACATCGCAGGAGCTGGAATCCGCTCTGACAGGGCGTCTGCACATTGTTGCCACCATAGGCAGCAACGCTCCTTATATAGGGCTGCTGGGTACTGTGCTCGGCATCATGCAGACTTTCTACACTATGGGAACCGGCGGCACAACCAACGTTAATGACATCATGGCAGGTCTTGCGCTGGCGCTGAAGGCAACCGCAGCCGGACTTCTGGTGGCGATACCCTCCATCGTGCTTTACAACATGCTCCACAGAAAGGTCAACGTGCTGATGCTCGCAAAAGAGGCTCAGAATGAAAGAAAAAAGTTTTGACACTATAAACGTTGTCCCTTTCATCGACATTATGCTGGTGCTGCTTACCATCGTGCTTGCAACGGCAACGTTCATCGCAAAAGGTTCAATCCCTGTGGAGCTGCCCAAAGCGTCACAGACGGAGAGCGCTAAACAGGGGATAACCATAGACGTTTCAAAGGACGGAAAATACTATTACGACGGCAAAAGCTATTCAATTCAGGGACTCTCGGAAACTCTGGCGTCTCTGGACAAGGAAAGTCCAATAGTTCTCAGGGCGGACAGAAACTCCGTTATCCAGAACTTTGTGGACATCATGAATATGCTGAAACTTGCCGGATTTAAAAACGTAAACCTCGAAACAGAAAAGGAATAGGATATGAGAAAAGCAGCTGTTCAGTCACTTGCGATTCACGGTCTATTGCTAGGCGCGCTGTTTTACGCATCAACCATTACAGGGCTGGGTCCTAAACCCGAAACACAGGTCATAGACCTTTCCGCGTATTTCAAAGAGCTGGCACCGCCACCACCCGTTGAACAGCCGCAGGCTCCCGCAACCGCTCCCGAACCTGTCCAGCAGCAGAAAACGGAAGCGCCGGCTCCCGTCACTCCCAAACCCGTACAAAAACAGTTGGCAGCACCGAAACCCGTTGAAAACAAAGTGTTTGAATCGGTAAATTCAGCCGTTGTTGCGGAAATAGCAGCTCCGGCTGCACCAGCACCCATTGCGGCAGAACCTGTGAAATCAGCACCAGTTGCAGCAACTGCTCCTGTTCAGGCTGCCCCGTCGGCATCGTCCACTCCCGTGGCAGCGGCAAAGCCGGAATTTGACTATTCTGCATATCAGTCAACCCTCAGCTCAAAACTTGAAAAGAACAAAACATACCCGATGATGGCGCGCCGCAGAGGCATGGAAGGCACTGTTAAGATGAAGCTGGTTATCGCCCCCAACGGCTCGCTTGTGGAATCTCAGGTGGTAGCGTCCAGCGGACACGACGTTCTCGACAACGAAGCTCTGAAACTGGTGCGCTCGGTATTCCCCATAAAGCATAACGCGGACAAACAGATATCCGTGGTCGTACCCGTGATGTACAAACTTCAGGGCTAAAGAGTTTTCATAATTTTTTACGTATAAAGAAAAGATGAGACCGCTTAACCCATAAGGGTTCGCAGAGACGTATGCTTTTTTCGTCTTCGCGAGGAGCGCACGCGACGCGGCGATCTCTCTTATGGTAACCGCTCCTCTTGACAAGAGTAATACTTTTATCTAAAATTTAATACTTGAGTCTATAGTAAAATCGTTATATAAATAACAGCATAACGATTTTCAGGGGGAGCTGAATATGGAATGGTTATCAAATCTTATCGATTACGGCGTTATCGGTCTTCTTATTGTTCTCTGTTTCGTAGCCGTGAGCCTTGCCGTTGAGCGGGCACTTTTTTACAAAAAAACCAACCCTGCCGCATACAAATCCAGAAAAGAACTTGAACTCGCACTGTCAAAAAATCTGCCTTTCATAGGCACAGTCGCCAGCAATGCGCCCTATATCGGGCTTCTTGGCACGGTTCTTGGCATAATGCTCACATTTTACAAAGTCGGTGTCACCAGCAAAATTGAAGCGGGCGAGATAATGGTCAGCCTTTCCCTCGCTCTTAAAGCCACAGCTGTGGGGCTGGTGGTTGCCATAGTCGCAGTGGTGCTTTTCAACGCCCTCAACGGCAGCGCCAGAAAGATGCTAATAAGGTGGGACATCCACAATGAAGGATAATTTTACCGATATAAACGTCATTCCGCTGGTGGATATTATGCTGGTGCTTCTCACCATTGTTCTTGTCACCGCCAATTTCATGGCGCGCGGTATTATACCCGTGAACCTGCCGAAAGCGGACGCGGAAAATCCATCCATAAAGGAATCCATCACCGTTGATATGACAAAGGACGGAGCGCTGTTTCTCAGGGGCGAACCTGTCACCATTGAAGAGCTGAAAGCGTCTCTGGAAGGGGAAGACAAAAACACACCCGTACTCATCAGCGCCGACAGGGATGCAACAGTCCAGCCGTTTGTCACAGCTGTGGAAGCTGTTAAAGACAGCGGATTTACAAAAGTAAGCATACAGACAGAACACTGAAAATGAACTATATCAAAGGATTTTTTGTTTCGTTCGTTCTGCACGCGCTGGTTATACTCGCCCTTTTCGCTGGCAGAGCCAGTATGAAAGCGGTTGCCGACGAACCCAAAACCATAGACATATCGACATACACGGTCGCAAAAGCAGAACCTGTTAAAACAGAAACACCCGCTTTGCCGGAACCGAAAAAAGAACCCGAACCCGTAAAAAATACGCCTGTAAAACCTGTTGCCGCGCCGCCCGTTTCAGTACCGCCTGTGGTAGCAAAAGAACCTGTTAAGACCGCGGAACCTAAAGTTGTGAGCGATTTCGGGCAGAAGGAATATGTCCCGGTCAGCGTGCCGGAACCTCAGAAACTCCCCGCATATTCCGGCGAAGCAACGGTGGGCGCGAAAGAGGAACCCGCGCAGGGAACAGGCATAAAACAGGCGGGAACACAGAACACATCAAAAACCGACAGCGCAGCAGCCACAGCGGAATATATGCGGATAAACCTTTCAGGGATAAGAAAGAAGATATACGATAAGCTCAGTTATCCCTCATCTGCCAGAAGGATGGGGATGAGAGGCGCCGCAAGTATAAAATTCAGGATACACGAAGACGGCACGGTGGATAACGCAACAGTGCACAAATCAAGCGGTTTCGACGTGCTGGACGAAGCGGCAAAACAGGCTGTTCTGGATGCCGCCCCGCTCCCGTCGCCGTCCGAAACCGTAAACGTTGTCCTGTCGGTGAATTTCGCCCTGAGATAAAAATGAGATCGCTTCGGGTATGATGCCCTCGCGAAGACGGTTCTCTATCCCTGTCTCTGCGAACCCTATAGGGGTGAAGCAGTCTCATAGACTTATAAAAAACTCTCTAGTATTTAGCCGACAGCGTTGCGTAATAGGTTCTGCCCGCCAGCGGATAATACTGCTTTATCTCATAATTCTCGTCGAAAATGTTATTTGCGCCGACAGACACTGAAAAATTCTTATTGATATCATATGTCGCTTTCAGGCTGAAAAGCGTATAACTGCTGAGTTTGTCTATGCCCTCAGCATCGGCATATCTGGAGTCGATATATTCCACTCTGGGGGTTATTGTCAGATTTTTAACCGGAGCAACGGTAATATAGCCGCTGGTGGTTATTTCAGGATAATAGTCTATCTCATTTACAGTGGTGTCCGCGCTTTTTCCTATCTCGTATTTATTTATTGAAAACGCCGCGCCGCCTGAAACATATCTGTTAAAGAACGCCTCCGCCGCGAGTTCATATCCGTAAAAGGTCACTTCATCTATGTTAAGCGAAAAATCCACTGTGGTGGTTGGATACGTGGGATCCGGAATTTCTATGGTGGCTATCTTATCTTTCAGCACGCTGTAATAAACTGCGGTGTTCACGTTGTATTTTCCGAAATCGCCTTTGTATCCGAACTCGTAGTGATCTGCGACCTCAGGCTGAAGCTGCGGGTTTGGCAGCTCAGTACCGAAACGGGTTGAATATCTTTGTGACATATTCGGGAAGTGGTTCTTCCGCGCATAGGTGAGGCGCAGTTCGTGATTGTCCGTAACCTCATAAAATAATCCCAGCTGACCTTTTATGAGCCATTCGCTGTCTGTCTGAACCGTATACTCATCCATTCCTATGAACTGGGCAAAATCGTTCGACTTGCTCCAGAAATCCTGCGGCTGAAGAGTATCGTAGCCCACGCCGCCGACTACAGTGAGTTTTTTCACCGGAACGTAGGTGTATTCCGCACCGAACGAATAGGTGTCCTCTTTGATGGAGATATCTTTGATATCCTTAGTATATCCGTCGTGCTGCTCGCGTTTGAACGTTGCGGCGAACTCTATTTTATTCTGCGGATTAAATGTCCATCCTGCCGCTATGCGCCCGCCGACAGCATATTCGTCATAGTCCGAAGCGGGTTTATGTACGCCCGCGTTGTATGATGGAAGATTGTAATATTCAAACAGTCTGTTGTCGTATTTATCGTAGTGCAGAAGTGTATCCAGACTAAAACGTCCTGAACGGTATTCGCTCGCCAGAGAAAAACTTTTGCGTTCCCATTCAGGCCATTCCCATATGGACGCGCCCGCTATTGTGGTTTCAGGCGGTGAAACACCCTTGTCCGCATCCTGATAGATGTACGTTGCCCAGATATCCAGATTTGAAGACGGGGTAATGCCCGCAACCAGTGTGTATTTTGAATCTTTGGAATCGGAAAACAGTCTTTCGCCCTCTTTCTGGGGGTTAACGGATGTCGGCTCGAAATCGTCTGAAAGTCTGAAATGGTCAACGTCCCTGTGCTGAACCGTTCCTTTGATATAGAATTTTTCCTGTCTTGTGCCGAGGCTTGCGAGATAATAATTAGACGCGCGTTTGTATATGCTGTCAAACTCCATGGTGGTATCCAGCCGCGCCTCAAGTTCTTTCGTGGGTTTTGCGGTCTTCATGAGTATTGCGCCGCCAAGGGTGTTTGCACCAAGCAGCATGGAGCTGTAGCCCTTCTGAATAGTAACGCTCTCAAGGTCGCCTGTGAGAATACGCGCCGCGTCTCCCTCACCTCTGTATGGATTGGCAATGATAACGCCGTCAACGAATATCGGCACGCTGTCCGCACCGAAACCTCTGACAGTAAATGATGAATCGTTTCGCTGTCCGCCTCCTGAAAGTATCACACCGGGAGTATACCGCACCGCTTCCCAAAGGTCGTGGGCATTGTCCCGCTCCATATCCTCCTGCGTGACAACACTGCCCTTGTCCGCTTCTTTGCTCTCGAACTTGTCAATCTCAAGCATATAGGTATCCGCAGCATACGCCGCGAAAGATAAAAGTAAAATTGCCGGAATCAAAAATCTCTTCATCTCTGCCCCCTGATAAACATTTGAAATAAGGAGTTTTTCATTTTATCGCGGACATATCAAAGCCCGATGAGATTGCTTCGCCGATTACATCAGCTCGCAAAGACAGCTTTTCTTTTTGTCTTCGCGAGGAACGCAGTGACGCGGCGATCTCTTATTCCGTGACGTTTTCATTAACCTGCGAAAGTCTCCCTATTCCGAATGTCTATAAATTATAATTGGAAAAAATCAGCCCTCCCGTGTGAACAGGAGGGCTGTAGATATTAATTAGTTGTTGTAAGCATGTAAGGTGTCCGGTCGTATGGTTCAACCCAGTCGAGCGCACCTTTTTTCCATCCGGGAGTCTGAAGCGGAACGCCGCCGATGATAGCCATGCGTCCGTCAAGATAGGGAGTGACCTTGCCCATCTCATAGATATAGTTGGAAACGGCTTCCCAAAGATACTCTGTCTTATCGGTTCTGTTTGTGCCCTGAAGGAATACGAGATACCCTTCGTTTCCGTCCGCAAGATAAGAGGTTGTCGCTATTCTGTATGTCTTGCTCTCATCAATATCCTGACCGTTGATTTTCAGAGTGCCGTCTTTAATCCATCCGTACTGGTACTGGCTGGAATCGGTTGAGGAAAGAGCTGTTGTACCGTCCCATGTAGTATCGTCCCACGTTTTGTACTGAATGGTGTAGTTAACTGCATCGGAAACCATGGCAAAAGCGCCTGTATTCTTACTGCCGCGTCCGGTGTGGACAACAGCCGCCGCAGTGCGGAACAAATCTTTTACCTGCTTGCCTGTCAGTGTGATGATTGTCAGCGTGTCTTCCAGAGATTCGGAGGGAATCATGCGCAGCATTGAACCCACGGTTATCGTGCCCTGCGCTATGGAACCTTCGATATATCCGCCGTTGAGGAATACGAAATCGACTTTTTCGTATTTGTCCGCAACATACCATGCGGTACCGTCACAGAACATGTTGCCAAGCGCTGTCTCTTTAAATCTGGTGAGACGGTCGCTTGATCTTCCGGTGGGGAAGAATGCACTTGCGGGAACATCCTCTGCGAAGATGTATTCTCCGCCAGCTGTTCCAAGCTCAAAGTCGATGTTTGAAAAATCTATTGGCGTTGCCGCAGCTTTTGAAGCGGGAACAGCATTACCTATGGAGGCGTATGCGGATTCACCCTGACTGTTGACAGCTTTAACGGAGAAATAGTAAGTTGCGCCGTTCGTAAGCCCTGCCACCATTTGCGTAACAGTGCCGCTCTGCGCGTCAACAGCGACCTCAACAGCATCGCCCGCCGCCTTTGCGTTTCCGGCTGTGGTTGAATATTTCAGCACATAGCTGGCGGCATAAGGAACCGCGGCCCAGCTTACAGAAACCGATTTACTGCTTGTAACCGCCGAAAAGCCTGTTGATGTGGCAACAGCAGGAACAGCAGCTGCCGCAGCGGGTGTTATGTCCGCTGTGTCATATCCGGAGGCTCCGGCATTGTTGATTGACTGTACCCACACACGGTACGCAGAACCGTTGGGAGTGTCTTTAATAAGAATTCTTGGATCTGAGACCACAGCACCGTCAGCGTCGGCATCGGGGGTGGCGGATGTTGAACCCTGTTTCCAGTACACTTTATACTCTGCCGCATAGGGCACGTCGTCCCACACCACTTCGAGCATATTTTCATATCCTGACTCAGAGGATATCAAAGGAGAAGCCGGAGCGGGAACCGGCATTCCTGCCATAGCGTCGCTCAGTTCTGCCTGACCTACGCCGGGATAGTATGCCCTGAGCCTGATATAGTAGGTATTGGTGTTGACCAGCGGGGTGCCGTCTACAAGTTTTGAAACTGTACAGGAAACGAGATTTCCGGCAATAGCTGGAACGATGTCCGTTTTCTGTGTGTTGTCGGCTGATGTGCCTATCCACACTTCATAGATCGCGTCCACCTCAAGAACGGAAGGAAGTTTTGTCCATGCAATGTCCAGCTTTCCGCTTTTCGGTGTAATAACAAAGTTTTTGGGGCTTGAAAGCGGGATGCTTCCTGTGCCGCCGTCATTGTTGCTGCCTGAGCCGCCGCCGGAGCCGCAGCTGTACAGCATAACAGAGAGAGCCATGACCACAAGCAGGGTGCCTGTATGTCGGAGAAGGGATTTTCCCAGTTGAACTAATTTCATATTCTCACCCGTTATATAAGTTTATACATAACGGTTATAGTAAAGATGTCCGCAAAATGCAATAAAAAATTTCGCTTATCTGATAAAACCTTACGCTCCAATTCCAATCGGTTATTCGTTCGTTATTTATAAACGGTAAGAGAACGGGAAAAAGAACGGAAAAATTTCCCCTGTGTTTGAATTTATAATGTGGCAAAACTATGAAATTATTCGGGAAAAATTGCAAGCAATCTGCCGCGTATTGAACAAACGGATGTTTCATCCTGAAAAACGGTTGTTCTTTTGATATTTACTATTCCGTTTGCTAAACTGAACGATAGGTTTCTTGTATAGCTTCCGCCGGTATCGCTTTTCATTATGCAGTATCCGAGACTGCGCAGAAGAGACTCCGCAGCGGAAACATTTTTTACACCTATTCCGCTGGTTTCACTTTCAACGCTGAACATGGCGCTTCCGCCGAAAAGTTTCACTTCTGTTTCGCGTTTTTCCGCACCGCATCCGGACATTTTTTTGTGCATATACAGCACGGCACAGTCAACATATTTCATAGCGTCTTCTCCGCGCTTTATGGCGCCCAGAGCCGTCGGCAGAATACAGTGACTTATTATTCCGGCTTTCAGCCGCGGAACGTACATTGTTATACTGACGCATGAACCCAAAACGGTATTGATCACTGTGTGTCTGTCGCTGAAAAATATCTCACCCGGTTTAAGGTATACGCGTCCCAAACTGCAATACATATTATATCCTTCTGAGAATTGTCGGTGCGGTTGGTCTGGCGGCTATCTTCATGCCGTGCACCGATTCTGAATGTCCGAGGAAAACGTAGCCGCCCTCCGCAGTTGAAGCGCATATTTTATTTATGATGCTCTCCTGCGTCTGTTGATCGAAATAAATAATTACATTGCGGCAGAATGACACATCCATCTGAACCGGAAGCCTGTAGAAACCGTCCATGAGGTTCAGTCTGAAAAACGAGACTTTTTCACGCAATTCCGGTCTGATACGGACCAGTGTGTTGTCGGTCTTTGAGCGCATGAGATATTTCTTTTTAAAATCCGCAGGTATCGCCGCCGCCTTATCTATTCTGTATATGCCGTTAACAGCCCTTTCCAGCACCGTACAGTTTATGTCACTGGCATAAACCCGGAAATTACCGCTCACTCCGAAATACTCCGCAAGCACCATGGCGAGTGTATAGGGTTCTTCCCCTGTTGAACAGGCGCTGCTCCAAACGTTCAGGCATCTTTTCGTTCCCGCGCCTTCATCCGTGAATGACGGAAGCAGTTTTTCCGTTAGATAGGTAAAATGGTTAGGCTCACGAAAGAAATCTGTCTTGTTGGTGGTGATGGCATCTATGAGCCTCAGTTTTTCATCGTCTCCTGCCGGATTGGAGTCGCTGAACACCATTGACAGATATTCTGTATATGAGCCTAAGCCAAGCGTTTTCAACCTTTTGCGGAGTCTCCCCTCCACCATATTCTTTTTGGTGACGGGGAGTTTTATCCCGCAATTATCATGTATGAACACCTGTATTCTGGCGAACTCATCGGGTGCAAGTTTCTGCCCGTAGATATCTGCATCAGAATAAACAGTTGTATCCATATTTTCCTATTGTCCCGCTGCGGTTTCTGCCGCCGCTCCCGTACATGCGCCTATCTCCGTCATGGAGAAGACTGCGTTAACATCCAGAATTATCACGAAACCGTTATCTCTTTTCGCCATTCCGGCTATGAAGTCTGTGTTCAGATGCGTGCCAATCCTCGGCGCATCCTCGATGGTTTCGTGTTCGAACTCCACAACCTCCTGAACGGAATCGGCAAGAGCGCCGAGAACCGTCGATTCGTCATCTATCACCACCTCAACAATGATGATACAGGTGTTTACCGTTCTTTCCGTATCGCCGAGCCGGAATTTCTTTTTCAGATCCACCACCGGAACTACATTCCCCCGCAGATTTATCACACCGACCATAAAGTCGGGAGTGTGGGGAACTTTTGTGACGCTGGAAAAATCCAGCACCTCACGGACAGACATAATGTCCACCCCGTATACCTCTTCCGCCAGTTTAAAGGTGAGCACCTGACTGATATCGGTGCCTCCTGTGACTTTTTCGTCCATTATTCACCGCCTCAGAAACTTTCGAAATCGGCATCAATGCGGTCTTTTTTGCCGTCTGTCATATCAAGGGATATGCCCTCAGTCTCTTTCCCGTTCTTTTTATGGGTGGGGAAAACCGGCTTGTCAAAATGCGGCGCATGTGCCACAGAGGTCTTTTTGACAGCTTTTGCAGGTGCGTGCCTGACTGTTCCGTCGGATTTCATTTTAAAGAAGGACACAGCCTGCTGAAGCGCTTCTGACTGGCTTGAAAGTTCCTCAGCCGTCGCAGCCATCTCTTCGGATGCGCCTGCGTTCTTCTGAATTACCTGATCAAGCTGCTGAATGGCAGTGTTTATCTGTTCTCCGCCTGTGCGCATTTCATTGCTGCCTGCGGTTATCTCCTGAACAAGCTCGGAGGTCTTCTGTATATCGGGAAGTATCTGCATCAGCAGAACGCCCGCTTTCTCGGCTATGTCTACGCTTGACGACGAAAGATCGCTTATCTCCCTTGCCGCCTCCTGACTGCGCTCCGCCAGTTTGCGCACTTCGGATGCCACAACGGCGAAACCTTTTCCGTGTTCGCCCGCTCTCGCTGCCTCAATAGCGGCGTTCAGCGCCAGAAGGTTTGTCTGTCTGGCTATCTCTTCAATGATAGATATCTTGTCGGCTATGTCTTTCATGGCTTTCACAGTCTTCTGCACAGCCTCTCCGCCCTCTTTTGCATCGCCGGACGCTTTCAGAGCTATTTTTTCTGTTTGAAGGGCGTTGTCTGCGTTCTGGTTGATGTTGGAAGCCATCTCCTCCATAGATGCAGATGCCTCTTCGGCACTTGCCGCCTGCTCTGTTGCGCCCTGAGACATATCCTGTGCGGCGCTTGAAAGTTCGCGGCTGCCTATGGCGACGTTGTCCGCGGATACGCGCACGTCGGTGATGATGCTTTTAAGTTTGTCCACCATGTTTTTAAGAGCTTCCGCAAGCTGTCCGACCTCGTCTTTCTGATCGATGTCCAGCTTCGCATCCAGATTTCCTTCGGAAAGTTCTTTCGCAAATAAAACTCCCTTTGAGACGGGTCCTGTTATGCCTTTGGTAATGACTATGGCGGCTATAATACCAACGACAACGGCGCCTAGAATTATGATTATTATCATAGTAGTCACCGATTTAAACGCGGCAAGCATCTCTTCGGTGCTGGCTGCGTTCTCTTTGTTCGCGGCGTCCATAGCCTCGCGTGCTGTTGTAACCATTTTATCATCAAGGGTTACCTGAGCTTTTTTGCCGTTTACCACGTCGCTGAGTCTGGCTCTGTATGAAGTGATTGATTCCTGAACGGATTTATCATCCAGATGAGAAATGTTCCTTTCCATGTCGTCAAATACGGCATTGACCTCGGTCGCTTTATCCAGCTGATTGTTGAAATATATGTCACGCACAAGGGTACGAATAACCCAGATATCTGTGGAAGCCTTTGAATCAACATTCTGATTTTTGAGCTTCAGAAGCACTTTTTCAGCTTCAGTAGTCATGCTGTCCCAGTTTTTTTCAAGGTCTTTCTGAACGCGCACATATTCAACAAATGCGGCGTTATATTCTTCAGAACTTTTTAATATGGAATCTATAACAATATCCTGCTTATCACTCGCATAGGATTTCGTGTCGTCCACAGTTTTCTTTATTTCAGTAACTGCCTCAGAGACCTGTGCGGCTGAATTGTCGTCGTGCCGGATTATATAGTTTTTCTCCTGCTGCCTCGCATCTTTCAGAGTTCCAGCTATGGTAGCCAGTGCGTCGGAATACTTAGCGCCATCTAAAACAACATTAAGACCGTTATAGGAAACAAGCCCCACTATAATGGTGAGGGCGATGACAAGCCCGAAACCCATCATCAGCTTCACACCGATTTTAAGATTCTTGAACATAAAACCTCCTTTTAACCTATATCATTGTAAATCTTCATAATATCTATGATCAGAGCCACCGAACCGTCACCCAGAACCGATGCCCCGGATATGCAGTCGATATCCTTGAACGCTTTTCCCAGAGATTTGATCACCGTCTGGTGGTCGCCCACAACGCTGTCCACAACAAATCCCACGCGTCTGCCGTCAACGCTTATGATGACGATCTGCTGTATCTCCGGTTCTTCGCCCTTGATATCGAAGAAACTGCGCAGGGGCACATAAGGCACCAGTTCATTGCGAACCATGATGATTCTGCGCCCCGAACCGCTTCTGTTCTCCGAACGGTTAAATTCGATGCACTCGTTGACAATGGAAAGCGGCAGTATGAAGAACTGACCGCCGATGGTCACAAGGAGTCCGTCGATTATAGCCAGCGTGAGAGGGAGTTTCAGAACGATGGTGGTTCCGGCTCCCTCCGCGCTGTTTATCTCAATCGTGCCCCGCAAAGCCTCAATATTTCTCCGCACGACATCCATTCCCACGCCCCTTCCGGAAACGCTGGAAACTGAAGCCGCCGTGGAAAAACCGGAGGCGAATATCAAATCATATATCTCTCTGTCGGAAAGTTCGGCGTTCTCGGCAACAAGCCCTTTCGCCCTTGCCTTTTCAAGCACCGCCTTCCTGTTTATTCCTCTTCCGTCGTCGGTTATCTCAATGAGCACGCTGTCCCCGGAGTGGCTCGCCTGAAGGCTTATGTGCCCCTTCGCCGGTTTTCCCGCAGCAATCCTCTCCTCCGGTTTTTCAATGCCGTGATCGATGCTGTTGCGGATAAGGTGTACCAGCGGGTCGCCCAGCTTTTCGATGACCGTTTTGTCTATTTCCGTCTCGCCGCCGAACGTGACAAGCTCAATCTCTTTGCCAAGCTCTGCGGAAAGGTCGCGAACCAGTCTTTTGAACCTGTTGAAAGTTGAGCCTATCTCAAGCATCCGTATGCTCATTGTGTTGTCGCGCAGTTCCCAGACGAGGCGCTCCACCTCTTCGGCAACTTTAAGCATGTCCTGGTCGTTCTTCTGAGAAGCTACCTGACTCAGCCGCGCCTGCACAGTTACAAGCTCGCCCACAAGATCAACAAGTGAATCCAGTCTCTCCGAAGGAACCCTTATGGACGAAGCTGCGGCGTCCGAGGCAAGGGTCTTCTTTTCATTGACGGTCTTCACATGCGCCTGTTCCATCAGCGCCGCTTCCACAGCCCCTTCTGAAACGATGCCCTTTTCAACCATTATCTCTCCGAGACGCTTCTTCTCGTTCAGAACTTCGCCAAGCTGCTCCTGTGAAAGACATCCGCGTTCCAGCAGTATCTCCCCCAGCTTCTTTTCACGGTCGTCGAAAGTTTCCGCCACTGCCTGTACCGTTATATCCGCGTCGTCCTCAACAAAGATGAAAACGTCACGTATATCGTTTTCCGACTTGTCGGTGGTCAGAATGACATCCCACGAAAGATAGCAACCCTCAGGCTGAATTTCGTTCAGATCAGGCACATCCTCCGTATGGACAACCACAGTTGCAGCCCCCATCTCCGCAAGCTCTTTTAAAAGCAGCGCAGGGTTCGTGCCGTTCATCATTATGTTATGGTAAGGTTTGAAAGTTATCCGGTATGTCCGCAATACCCCGTCCGCAATCTTCTCCTGCTGTTGTGGGGTCTCCGTCTGTTTCTGAATGTTCGCAGCGCGCATGAAGAAATCCGATATTTCAATCGCCGTGGGCGAATCAGCCTTCATCTCCGGATCTGACAGCATTTCGCGGATTATGTCGCACGCCTTCAGAGAATAGTCCAGCATGGGTTTTGTGACACAGATAACGTTGTTGCGCACCATGTCGTATGCTGTCTCTATGCTGTGCACCAGCGCCGCTATATTGTCGAACCCGAACATTGAGCCGGAACCCTTTATTGTGTGCATTGCGCGAAAAACGCGGGCTATAAGCTCGGCGCTGTCCGGCACGGTCTCCAGTTCCAGAAGCGATTCCTCCAGCTCCTGAAGCAGCTCCGTTGCCTCATTAACAAACACCTGCTGATTTGAATCCATTGACATGGTCTAACCCAGAACCTTTTTAACAACGGTCACAAGCTGTTCCGGTTTAAAGGGTTTTACAATCCATCCTGTAGCTCCTGCGGATTTGCCCTCCTGTTTTTTCGTATCCTGCGACTCTGTGGTCAGCATTATTATGGGAATGAAGCGGAACTCCGGCTTCTGCCGCAGCTCCTTTATAAGTGATATCCCGTCCATATTAGGCATATTAAGGTCGGTTACAACCATGTCGCATTTTGTTCCGGCAGTCTTTGCCAGTGCGTCCTTTCCGTCACACGCCTCAATAACGTTGTAGCCCTCTTTGTTCAGTGTAAACTTGACCATCTGGCGGATACTTGCCGAATCATCAACGGATAGAATAGTTTTAGACATCAGACCTCTCCTTAACCAAAGCGCAGTTGTTGTATCTGTCTATCACGCAGCCTTTAACTCTGGTGAACCCTGTGAAACAATCCATGCACAGAAGCTCGTTTTTCTTTCCCGTAACATCGAACCGTTTGTCTTTTGTAAGCGCAGCCCTGTGGGCAGAACAGAAAAGCTGCAAAAGTGTGAGGTCGGCTTTCTCCACATCACCCACCTTTATCTCAACCGAATCTGAAATCTGAAGAGCCTCCCTCAAAACGGAGTGAAGCTCTATCACATAACCGACTGTCAGATCACCTGAAATTTCAATAACTGTTTTGTCTTCCTCAACTGTAGTTTCAATACTCACTTTGTCTCTCCCGCTGGGTCAGAATAGTTCCACGTTGTCGTCTGTCAGCGAAGCCGCTTTCACTCCGGCATTTCCGGCTTTGCGCTCTGTCATGACCTTTCTTTCCGATTCCATGGTATAAAGCAGCTTCACATGCTCGCTGAGACTTTTCAGCTCAGTGCTGAAATCCATTTTTGAAACATCACGAAGCCCTGCCGAAATCCTTCCGAGGTCATTCTTCATGATGTCCATAGGGTCTATAACATGCTCAAGCCGCTGTCTGTTTATGTCCTGATACTGCATGGAAACGACCATGTCGTTGATGTCGGAAGCGAGATTGATGGAACTTTGCCTCAGACCCGCCATGATTTCGTTAGCGTCCAGAATTGCCCTGTCGAGAATATTGAGCGCCGTATCAACTTCGTTGTGAGATCTGGCGGACGTATCTTTTATGGTGTTGACGTCCTCAACCGATTTGTCGTGTATGTTGTTTATCTGTCCGGCAATGTCGTCCACGGCAACCCGTATCTCATATGCAAATTTGTTGGATTTTTCCGACAGCTTGCGTATCTCGTCGGCAACAACGGCAAAACCTCTGCCGTGCTCACCGGCTCTTGCCGCTTCTATGGCTGCGTTCAACGCAAGCAGGTTGGTCTGGTCGGCGATATATTCCACGTTGGAAACTATCACCTTTATCCCCTGTATCTCGTCTATCACCGCCGAAAGACGGCTGTTGGTCTCTCTCGCATATTCTCCGGTCTGTTCCAGCTCGCGTATCACCGAAACAAGAGCGTTGCGGCTTATATCAACAAAATTTCCGCCGCTTTTTGCCGATGTAAAGCTGTTCAGAGCGCGTCCCGCCTCGTCTGACTGCACTGTAGCTTTGTCCGCTATGCTGCCGAAATTCGCAGATATGATGTTGTTCGCCTCTTCGCTGTCGGCTATGACCTTTTTCATCTGTTCCTGAAAAACTGTCAGTATGGATGAATAGTCGGCAACTATGGCGCTAACGGGGATGAGATCTCTGTTTATGCTCTCAAGCTGCCCGAAAAGATTGTGTTCTCTGTCGGTCTTTACCCTCGCCAGAGCATCAGACACAACCGATCTGAGCATGAAAGCCGTAAGCAAGAGTATCGGTATACTTGCTATGAGGCGAATGTGAATGGAATCAAGGCAAATTACCCCCGCCTGAACGAATATCAGGATGATAAGCAAGGAAAGTCTTTTTCTGTCAAACAAACTCATTAATAAAGCTCCGTTGGATATCTGAATGTACGGAGTTCGCGATTTCATCAATAAGCGGGCATAAACCGGAATAACAGGATATTCTAAAAACAATATTATTAAAAAAACCGATAGGAACGCCTAAAACCTGTTTCCCCTCATAACATAAAAAAATCCGTTATGAACTTACCGACAAAAACCTCCATTTCATGTCCGGATTTTTTGCAATATCAATGCCAATTCAATACACATTATTTATGAGCCTATTTGAAGAGATGCAGAAATTTTTTTTGTAAAAAGATATTACAACAGTTGTCTAATTATCAGACAATATTAAGTAAATATCTAAGTGTAAAAAATATTTACAGTTACACAGGTGCGTCTGTCAAAAATAATTCGTTGCTAATAATACAAATTTCAACTAATAAAGATTAATAACCAATAAAAATGTACGGCTGTTTTTATTCAGACGACTGTAATTTTATGGAGCATGCGGACTATGACAGTGAAAAACATTTTTTATTCGTCACTATTTTTCAAAAAAAACAACACCTTATTTCTCAACCATTTACGCAATCACAAAAAAACAGATGAAAACACGTTGTCAACGACAGAAAGCATATGCAGTGCATGTTCAGAACCGGACATCGACACATTATTTAAATCTGTAATATCTCTTTACACTCAGAAACCATGTGTAAATCGCGACAATACCGAACCAAGGCACAGACTGTGACTGTTTTTGTATCTGCCGAAAAAGTTAAAACTTTGCGGAAACCCTGTACACGCGGAAGTATAGACAGATATTAAGATTTATTTTTCATACCTGAACAGATGCCTTCGAATTATTGGCATATTGTTTGGTAGTACATTGTATCGCTGTTAATAAATCCGTTAGCTATTTTGACTTAATTTGACTGCGCATATGTGAAATTAAGAGAAAGTTAGTCTTATTAACCGATATATTTTTTTGCTCAGAATACGCGGTTTTGCTGCTTAACTAAATTATAAGCGCACGCATAAATACAATACGATAAAGGGGTATGAGGAACAGTTATTTCCTCTGTCATGACTTTCAATGATCTCACAAGTTGTTATAATTGATGATGAAAAAGAACTGACAGATATGTATGTCAGATATCTGGGACACATAGGCGTCAACGACATCTCAGCCATAAACGACTCCAGAGAGTTTTTTAAAACGGCGGACAGGCTGAATCCTGCGATAATCCTTCTCGATATGAATATGCCTTATCACAACGGAGAAGAAGTTCTCGATTTTATCATGCAGAGGATACCTGACGCATCCGTTGTAATGATGATAGAAAAGAACGAAACTGAGCCAACTATAAGATGTCTGCAAAAAGGCGCGGTCAGCTTTATCGTTAAGCCGGTGGACAAGGATGCCCTTGCAAACGTAATCCTGCGCGCACTGGAAGCGAACAGCCGTTTCGGCGGAAAAACAATCAGAACTGCCGCAGAACATAATGAACAGCACCCCTTTTTCAACGATATCATAACAGAAAACCCCAAGATGGCTGAAATATTCCGGTACCTCAACTTCATTTCAGAAAGCAGCTTTCCCGTTCTCATTACAGGCGAAACGGGAACCGGAAAGGAGCTTTTTGCCGAGGCTGTCCATAAAGCAAGCGGGCGCAGAGGTCCTTATGTTGCGGTTAATATTTCAGGTCTTGACGACAACATGTTCACCGATACCCTTTTCGGGCATGTGAAAGGAGCCTTCACAGGGGCGGACAAAGCCCGCAAAGGGCTGGTTTCCGAAGCAGACAACGGAACCCTGTTTCTGGACGAGATAGGCGACCTGCACGAATCCGCGCAGATAAAACTACTGCGGCTTTTGCAGGAAAAGGTGTACATGCCCCTTGGATCCGACAGAAATATGCGGGCAAACGTTCGCATTATCGCCGCAACCAGCGTAAACCTGAAAAATAACGTTAAAACGGGAAAATTCAGAAAAGATCTGCTGTTCAGAATATCAACCCATTGCATAACTATTCCGCCGCTGCGCGAAAGAAAGGACGACATAGAGATTCTGGCGCTGAACTTCTATAACAAGGCACTTCTGGAATCCGGCTGCCAGATGTCCGCCACCCTGCCCCACGGGATAGGCGATATACTGAAAAGTTACAGTTTCCCCGGCAACGTGCGCCAGCTTCAGGCGATTATGAACGACCTTGCGCTCATCACCCGTGGAAGACAGCTCAGCAGCCGCGATATGATATCTTTCCTGCGCAGACACGACATAAGCGTGCGTTCCGGTTCAAAGGAACACCAGCCAGAAGCATTTTACTATGCGGGGGAATTTCCGACTATCAAGAATATGGAAACGCTTCTTGTCAGCTCCGCCATCAACCACAGCAAAGGGAACATAACCGACGCCGCAAGGATACTGGGCATCACACGGCAGACCCTCCACAGACTTATCAAAAACCTCGACAAACCGCACGCATAAAAAAAGGCAACCGGTTTAGCCGATTGCCCTCTTAAAGCTCATCCCATATTCGCGTGGCATACTTAAACCGAGATTGCTTCACCCATAAAGGGTTCGCAAAGACAGATAGAAAAGCCGTCTTCGCGAGGAATGGAATGACGACGCGATCTCGCATTTATCTTATTGCACTACACATGATATCAATTTCACTAAATATCTGATTTACATAAATCTTTCTATCACTCCGTTCATCAGAGAAACTATCTTCTCTGTTTCCGCCTGAAGCTCTGAAAGCTCATCGGAAACCGCCTCGCCTCTGGCTATCTTTCCGCGTATCCTCTCAGCCATGTCATGTAGACTGCGGTGCACGGTTTCAATCTCTCTGTAGTCCGGATCGCTGCCGAACATCTCATATCCGCGCCCTCTGTAAAAATCAGTAAACGCGCAGCTTTCGTAACTATCTATGATTATAGGCTGTTTATACATTGCACCGTGGTATACGTTCTTTGTCATAAGGACGTGGCTCACCTTCGCGTGGATAACGGGGAGAACGGAGGAACTGAGCGTAAACTTTTTAAGCTCCTTCTCCGATTCGTCCAGAAGCCCCACAACAGTTTCGACACCGTTAACCATTGAGTCAATACTGCCTGCGTTCGCGTCGCTCATCCGCGCAACCTCGTCTATGTTCGCCGCTATCTGGGTCATGGCGGCGGACTGCTGCTGAACAGAGGACGCTATATGGGTTATATTCGCGCTGAGGTCGTCCACAGAGCTTTGTATCGTGCCGAACATGCTGTTGGCATCGTTCACCCTTTCAAGCTGAACACCGACCTTTTTCATAACGGAACCGGCATTGTCAACGGCGCTCTGCACTTTCAACTGCATGGTCTTCACAACCGAGGAGATGTTCGATGCGGACTCGTTCGTCTTCTCAGCCAGCTTTCGCACCTCGTCCGCAACAACGGCGAAACCGCGTCCGGCATCTCCGGCCCGCGCCGCCTCAATGGCTGCGTTCAGAGCAAGCAGGTTCGTCTGCTCGGTTATGTCCGTTATGACCATAACTATCTCGCCAACCTCGCGTGACGATTCCAGAAGCTCACCCATCTCACCAGCCAAAAGCTCTACTATTCCGCCGACCTCCGTCGATATGGCGGTGGTTTCCTGCATTACATCCAGCCCTTTTCTGGACATCTCAAGGGTCTGTTCCGCCTTAACGGATGAATCGCTTATGTTCTCCGCGGAATCGCGCACGGTTGTGCTTATCTCTTCGCTTGCCGCCGCAACTTCGCCCGCAAGCCGCATGGTCTCTGTATTCATCTGTTTAATCTGCATACTGGTGAGTGTCAGCGGAAGTACCTGTTCCATCATGTTTGAAATAGACCTGAACGTGTGCAGTATGTCCGTTCCGATGGTCTGCATGAATTTATTATACCTGTCCGAAATCTCTCCCATCTCGTCGTTTGTCTTTATGTCCGATTCCAGACTAAGGTCAAGGTTTTCAGCCGCCTGAACTATAGTGTCCTGCAATCTTCCGACGTTTTTTATCACCAGTTTTGAAACGAGGAAATATATGATGTATATCATCAGACAGCCGCTGACTATGACGAAAATGTCCGATATCAGCGACATGTTCTGAACGTTGTTCAGAGATTTCCGGCTGAGTTTAACGTAGTAATACGAGTTGATAGATCCTTCCTGCCACTCAGTATGGCAGCGCATACAATAACCTATTGTCTTTACAGGAAAAAGATATACGTTATTGTCCCCTTCTGGGTGCATGTCCTCTTTATCTGTGAGTATGGACGCGTCAACTTTGGTGTTCACGCGCTTATCCTGCGATGAATAGGTGATTGTGCCGTCGGGTTTAATGAGTGAAAATTCGGTGACGTCCTCATATTTGCCTATCTCTTCAATGAGGTTGTTAAAGGTCATCATATTTCCTTTTTTCAACGCGTCGAAGGTGGACATATATATCATATCTTTCAGATAGTTCATGTATCTGTTCAGCGATTTTTCAACCATCCTGAGCTTGATACTCTCAAAGATGATGGTGCCTAATATGGTGAACGCTATGATTATCACCGTGGCGATAGCCATTTTGTGTTTGAGAGATAAGCGGTATTTTTTATCAAAATTCATCATTTTCTTCCACCCCCAAGCACGTTCTTTTTAAAGTCGTTCCACGGAAGATCCTCTATGTTTCTCGATTCATAATAGATGTTTTCTTTGAAAGGCCATCCGTTATGGGTGCAACCGACGCATGGCGCATTGCTCTCAACACACACACTGACGCTGCCGTTCCAGCGTCTTGTGGGGCAATCGGATTTCGTTATGGTTCCTCTGCAACCCTTTTTCAGCAGGCATGAATGTTTGTCCGTCTCGAAATCTTTGAGGTAGATATCCTGCGAAAAATACTGAAAACGCGTACAGTTGTTGTGGATGAGGTTCCCGAAATACTGCTGAGGTACGCCGTCCTTCATAGGCGGCATTTTTCCGCTGCCGAGGATATAGGCGACCGTACCCATGAGCCTGTCGGGGTGCGCCGGACAGCCGGGTATCTTTATCAGCGGTTTGCTGATACCCTGCTGGCGCATATACTGCTCAATATCTATCGCTCCGGTCTCGTTCCTGCCGGAAGCGGGTATCCCGCCGGAAACCGCGCAGGTTCCGCAGGCAACAACAGCATAAGCCTTCTGAATGTGCTTTTTCAACGCGTCGTAGAGTGGTTCCTCTCCCAGCAGGCAGGCCTTTTTCATACGCTGCGGGATGCTTCCTTCAAGGACAAGGACGTGTCCGCCTGCGGATGTAACTTCCTCAAGCTGCTGAATGTACCCGTGTCCCTGACTGAAAGACAGGTTCGGATGCACCTGCACCCTCACCAGCCGAGTAACAAAATCTATGAAATCGGTCTCGTTGCCGTATGTCATGGAGACGGAACAGCCTGTGCAGCTCTGCCCCTGAACAAATACTATCTGTGGGCGTTTCGCTGCGGCTATTCTCATGAACCCTTCGGCTATGTCCGTTGCGAAAACCTCCGCGCCGATTACCGCCACCGATATATCTCTGCATCTTTTGATGAAATCTCTTCTTGTCAGCATGTTTCCACCTCAATGAACCGAACAGGCGGTACAGGGGTCGAAACTTCTTATGACCCTGCCGACCTCTATGGAACCGCTGTCGCCGCCGAAGCGCACCGGAGTTCCAAGAACCGCCTTCTCCGCCACACCATGCTTTCCTGCTGCCGCGGGACCGAAGTTCCATGTTGACGGAACTATCATTTTATATTCCGTCACTCTGCCGTCATATGCTTTTATGTGGTGGATAAGCGCGCCGCGAGCCGCCAGAGAAAAGCCTATTCCCTCACCCGTCAGCTTCTTTTGCAGGTCAACGTGGGCGATAGTGGGCTTGCCCAGAACGAAATCCTCCGAACGCTCAAACAGATAGTTGCATATTTTGCGCGATTCGTAAGCCCGCGCCAAAAGCCTGCCCATCACTGACGAGCGGATGGAGTTCTGACCGAATCTGGCAAGAAGCTGCCTGAATCCTGAATCATCAGACACCGCAGCACGCGCCAGAGGTCCGGTTTCAAGAGGATACCCGTTGTATCTTGGCGCCTTTATCCAACTGTATGCACCTTTTGCCGACTCGTTGGGGCTGCCGTCCGGATTGTAATATGAGGAGTTCAGGAACTCCCTCACCATCTTATAGTCAAAGGCTCTCTTTTCGCCGCCGACGATCACGCCGGAAGTGAAAAGATTGCCCTTTTTGCTTTTAAGTGAATCGTGCGCATAAAAGGTGTCGTATGCGCCGCCTATTTTGAAATATTCTGGGTAGCGCTCCGCAAGCTCCATCACGTCAGGAATGAAAGCCTCGTTAACGAACGCCGCAGTGTCGCTCAGAACGCGATAGTATCTCATAATGGTATCGGAGGTTATCTCGGTTGTGATTCCGCCCGGCAGAAGCGCATGGATAAACGGCACCTTTCCGCCGATGAGAGCCAGACCGGAAGCCGCTTCGGCGCGTATTTTAAGCGCCTGAAAATAGTGCAGGGCAAAGCGTCTCGCCGTACCTTTGTCGCGGATGTAATCCCCGGGGGTTTTGTTTATGACAAATTTTGTGCCGGACGAGCTTATCCAGTCGGATATGTTGCGCATTTCGGCATCGTTTCCGGTGTATCCGGCGGCGGCTGTGTAGTCTATATAGTCGGGGGAACAGAGATTATAGAAGTGCAGAAGGTGGTCGGTGACAATGTGAAGCCCAAGTATCATGTCCCGCAGAACCTGACCGTTGAGGGGCGGCACAACTCTGTATATCTGCTCCAGAGCGGTTATGGAGGAGATACCGTGAACCTCGTGGCATACCCCGCAGACGCGCTGCGCAATGCGGGCGGAATCAACGGGATGGCGGTTCAAAAGGAGCCTTTCAAGCCCGCGGTACATATTTCCGGCTATGCGTACCTTTGAAACCCTGCCTCCATCAACAGCAGTGCTGACACTCATGTGTCCTTCAATCCGGCTGACAGGGTCAACAGACAATAAGTTAGACATAGAAGTCCTCTGAAAGTTGGATTACCAATAAAAAATGAATAAAATAGTATATGTATTAAACAATCAGAACATATGTTCAAAAATACTTGTGTTAAATAACCATTCAGTTTTTTAGTAATATATATTTCAACCATTTGTCAAGAATTTTATATTACATTTACCTATCGCACATAGCGCTAAAATGGCATTGCGAGGCAATCATATCGAATGACTCAAAATAATTTAATGTTTATCGGCAACCATTAATGGTAGCAGTTTATAACATATGACTGAAATATATTAATAACTTATAAATTTTAATCTGTCTTTTTAACGGCTAAAATACTTAAAAAGAAGAGTATAATTATCTATAGTTTTATTCTATTAAATTTGAAGACTGTAATTAACGATTCGCTGAACGTTATTATTTTCAGCCCCAGCGCTGTTTTGTCAGTTCCAGCCATGCCCGCGCAGCAGGCGGCAGATAGGCTCCATTACGCCACATAAGCGACATCTCCCAGAAAATAGCGGGACTGTCCACAGGTATCAGCATTGTTTTAGGGTGTTGGTGCTGCTCCGCAATCATCCGCGGCAAAAGAGCAATACCCAGCCTAGCCGCCACAAGCCCGATGATAAACTCTATCTGGCTGGACTGCGCCGCCACGACAGGCGTAAACCCGCGACTCTTGCAGGCATCCATTATCATAGGGTTCAGGGCAAACCCCTGCGCATACAGTATGAAAGGATACTCTTTTAAATCGCTGAAACTTACCCTTTCCCTCACCGCAAGAGGATGTTCCGCCGCAACCAGCAGATCCATAGGCTCGCTACGCACCTGCTGCCACTCCAGTTCATTACCGTCCACAGGCAGAAGTGACGCTGCAAGGTCAAGCTCACCCACCAGAAGCATCTCTTCAAGCCGTTTGCCGCCATGCTCAACCATCTGTATTTCTACGTTCGGATATTTCTGACGGAACACTGCGAATATGTCCGCAAAAAGCGTATTACTGCCCAAAAGCGGAAAGCCCATGCGCAGTGTGCCCCGCTCAAGCCCGCGCAGTTCCTCAAGTTCTGCAAAAATTTGCGTTCCCTGCTCCAGCATGGCGACACCCCGCCTGAAAACCAGCTCACCAGCCTGCGTAAGCCGCACGCCATGCCCTATCCTGTCCAGAAGCGACACTCCAAGCTCATCCTCAAGCTGTTTCACAGCCTTGCTGACTGTTGACTGGGTTGCATAAACGGTCTTCGCCGCGTTCGAAAAACCGTCCTGACGCACAACCTCCACAAAAGCCCGTATATTCCTTAGCTCCATATTTATTCCTTTTACGACTTAATTATATTCTTATAATTCATTTTACGAATAATACTTGCAAGCCTATATTTCAAGGATAGAGAAAATAATGAGGTAAAAACATGCTGAGAACTGGTTCTGTGATATTCAGGAGACATTGCCGGACAAACGTTTTCACCCAGATAGGTCTTATAATGCTCTTCTGGCTGATTGGCGATGCCGCGGCAAAGGCTACGGGCGTCAATATTCCCGGAAGCATCATAGGATTGTTTCTGATAGTTGCTCTTCTGGCGACGAAGAAACTGAGTGTGCGCAGTGTAAGGCTCGGAGCCAGATGGTTTCTGGGCGAAATGCTCCTGTTCTTTGTGCCTGCTGTGCTGGTGGTTCTCGACCATCCGGAGCTGTTCGGAATACTGGGGCTTAAAATCTTCGCGGTGATACTCCTGAGCACGGCGGTGGTTATGACGGCAACGGCTGTTTTTGTGGATTTATGCAGCCGATACGCCGAGAGGGGGATGAAGTATGAACGTTTTTAGTGTGATATTCTGGTCGGCGCTGACCATAGGGCTTTATTATGCAGGAAAGCGATTCGGCAGAAGATTTCCCGCATGGTGGTCTTCGCCACTTATGACTGCGCCTCTGCTGCTCATAGCAATAGCCGTTACCTTCCACGTTTCATACAAAGAGTACATAAGCGGCACACGCTGGATGATAACCATGCTGGCTCCTGCAACGGTTGCATTTGCGATACCCATATATGAACAGAGAGCGCTGATAAAGAAGCACTGGCTGCTACTTCTCGGCGGTGTTGTCGTCGGGAGCGTCACAGCGATGGTCTCAAGCTGGTTTCTGGCGGAGCTTCTCGGACTGAACGACCAGCTTAGGCTCAGTCTGCTCCCCCGCTCTCTCAGTACGCCATTCGCTCTGATAGTATCCGGCGAAATAGGCGGCACTCCGGGCTTGACCGCCGTTTTTGTGATAATCACCGGACTGTTCGGCGCGACCCTTGGCGAAATCCTGCTGAAATCCCTACCGCTTCAGTCTGCGATAGCCAAGGGCAGTCTGTTCGGAATGGGTGCTCACGCAGTCGGCACTGCAAAGGCACACAGCATCAGCAGTGAGATAGGAGCTGTTTCCGGTCTTATAATGGTTCTTGTGGGCGCAGTGAACGTACTTGCGGCACCATTGATAGAGGCGTTTCTCCGCTAAATATGATTTTGTACATTTTCGTACACAAAAACACGGAAATGTACGTAAATGAAATAAATATTACAATAAAACACTTCTATACCCATCTATTCTGTAACAAACATTACAATTTTTAATATTTCTCAAATCATTGCCTTGCAGCATAAAAGCGTTATTGCGGACAAAAACGCTCCTGTTGGATGTGACATAAATGGCACGGATGGTGCTTTTTATAGCTGCGTAAGACATAAAGCCGAGGACAAATTACAAATCGGTAAAAAAATCAAAGGAGACGGCAATGAGCAGAAAAATTGCATTCTACGGAAAAGGCGGAATCGGTAAATCCACAACTCAGCAAAACACGGCTGCGGCTATGGCGCATTTCTACGGCAAAAAGGTTTTCATCCACGGATGCGACCCTAAAGCTGATTCTACAAGACTTATCCTCGGCGGTATGCCTCAGGACACACTGATGGACCTTCTGCGCGACATAGGCGAAGATAAGATAACTGTTGATAACGTTGTAAGATCAGGATTTCAAGGCATCCGCTGCGTTGAGTCCGGCGGTCCCGAACCCGGCGTGGGCTGTGCAGGCAGAGGCGTTATCACCGCTATTGACCTTATGGAAGAGCTCGGCGCATACACCGACGACCTTGATTTCGTATACTTCGACGTTCTGGGTGACGTTGTGTGCGGCGGTTTCGCAATGCCCATCCGCGACGGAAAAGCCGAAGAGGTATACATCGTCTGCTCCGGCGAAATGATGGCAATCTACGCTGCAAACAACATTGCGAAAGGTCTTCTGAAATATGCAGAACAGTCAGGCGTTCGTCTTGGCGGCATCATATGCAACAGCCGTAAAGTTGATGGCGAGCTTGACCTTATGAGAGAGTTCACAGAAGCCCTCGGCACACAGATGATACACTTCGTACCCAGAGATAACATGGTTCAAAAAGCGGAGTTCAACAAAAAATCAGTGGTTGAGTTCGATGCAGAGTGCAATCAGGCAAAAGAATACGCCGCACTCGCCAAAAAAATCATCGAAAACGAAATGTTTGTAATCCCTACGCCCCTGCCCATGAGCGAACTTGAGTTGATGGTGGCAAAATACGGTCTCATAGATTAAGGGAGGTTGAACATGCCTTATCATACGTTTAAATGCAGCGAAATGCTGCCGGACAGAGAGAAACACGCAGTTATAAAAGGACCGGGTGAAGACATAACTTCCGCTCTGCCGCTGGGCAACCTGAACACCGTACCCGGCACCATCACAGAGAGAGGCTGCGCATACTGCGGCGCTAAACACGTTATCGGAACACCCATGAAGGACGTTATCCACATGAGCCACGGACCCATGGGCTGCACATACGACACGTGGCAGACAAAAAGGTATATCAGCGACAACGACAACTTCCAGCTTAAATACACCTTTGCCACCGATATGAAAGAGAAACACGTTGTCTTCGGCGCGGAAAAGATGCTGAAACAGAACATCCACGAAGCCTTCGACGCCTTTCCCGAAATCAACCGGATGACGCTGTATCAGACATGCGCCTCCGCACTGATAGGCGACGACATGGATGCCATCGCGAAACAGATCATGAAAGAACGTCCCGGTGTTGACATCTTTGTCTGCAACGCCCCCGGTTTCGGCGGCACAAGCCAGACAGGCGGTCACCACAAAATCAACATCGCATGGATAAACAACAAGGTCGGCACGGTTGAACCGGAGATAAAGAGCAAATACACCATCAACTACGTCGGCGATTACAACATTCAGGGCGACTGCGAGATAATGACCGACTATTTCAACAGGATGGGCATACAGGTCATCTCCATGTTCACAGGTAACGGCTCATACGACGATCTGCGTGCGATGCACAGAGCCGACCTGAACGTTCTGGAGTGCGCACGCTCCGCTGAATATATCTGCAACGAACTACGCACCCGCTACGGCACACCCCGTCTTGATATTGACGGTTTCGGGTTTGACCTTCTCGCGGAATCGCTTATGAAGGTGGCAATGTTCTTCGGCGACGACTGCGTTGAAAAAGCAAAAGCCATCATAGACGAAGAGGTTGCCAGATGGAAACCTGAACTGGACTGGTACGCAAAACGCCTTAAAGGTAAAAAGATATGCCTCTGGCCCGGCGGTTCAAAACTTTGGCACTGGGCACACGTTATCGAAGAGGAGATGGGCGTTAAGGTCGTTTCAGTCTATTCAAAATTCGGACATCAGGGCGACTTTGAAAAAGGTATCGCAAGATGCTCCGAAGGCGCACTGGCAATAGATGACCCCAACGAGCTTGAAGCTCTTGAGGCTATGGAGATGCTGAAACCCGACTGCATCCTCACCGGAATGAGACCCGGCGAAGTTGCAAAAAAGATACGCATCCCCTATCTGAACATCCACGCCTATCACAACGGACCCTACAAAGGTTTCGAAGGCTGGGTGAGGCTCGCGCGCGACCTTTACAACGCCATCTATTCCCCTGTCATGAACCTTGCCGCCATAGACATAAGCAAGGACGACTTTGAAACTGACAAAGGCTTCATGACCCGCACGATGCTTTCAGACCCCGGCGTGCCGAGAGAAGAACTGCACACCGAGAATATGTACACAGGCAAGATGGACATCGTAACCCACCTTAGGGACAAAACATATGACTTCCCTGCGCCCGAACCTAAAGCTGATGCGGCTGTTTGAGGAGAACGACATGGAAATGAAAGAGAGAATAGCCATTCTTGAAAACTATATAATGCAGAGATGCCTCTGGCAGTTCCACTCAAGAGCGTGGGACAGGGAAAACCAGAACAACGGCATTCTCGGCATTACAAAAACGATGCTTCTGGGCGAAGAGCCGGATCTCAGCACACCGGAGCTGAAATGCTACTGGGTGGATGCAAAATGCCTTGTGGACGGTTTTAAAACCAAGTTTCCATGGGTAAATGAGATGAACAAAGAGGACATCGCAGCGATGATGGACGGTCTGAAAGAGCGCATCGACTATGTGACCATCCACGGCTCGCTGAACGAAGAACTTACGGTAAAACTGTACTGAATCGGTGAGACTGCTTCGTCAGTTTCTCTTCCTCGCAGAGACAGGCGTCATTGCGAGGAGTGCAACGACGCGGCAATCTCATCAGTAATTAGGAGCTAATTATGTCATGTGAAGTAAAAAGTAAAGAACGTGCCGGAATCATAAACCCTATGGTCACATGCCAGCCGGCAGGCGCGCAATACGCCAGCATAGGTATAGAGGACTGTACGGCAATCGTCCACGGCGGTCAGGGCTGCGTTATGTTCGTCCGTCTGCTGTTTTCACAGCACCTCAACGAAAACTTTGACATCGCATCCTCATCACTCCACGAAGACGCTGCGGTTCTCGGCGCGGTACACCGTGTCGAAGGAGCTGTTGACGTTCTTCTTGAGCGCTATCCCCATGTCAAGGTAGTGCCCATCATCACCACATGCTCAACAGAGATCATTGGTGACGACGTTGAAGGCGTTGTCAGAAAACTGAAAAAAGGTCTTCTGGCAACAAAATACGCGGACAGAGAAGTTCATCTCATCCCCGTACATACGCCCAGCTTCAAGGGTTCCCAGACTTCCGGCTATGACGCTGCCGTGACAGCCTTTGTTAAGCATTTCGCAACAAAGACAGAAGAGTGCAACGGCAAGCTGAACCTCATCACAGGCTGGGTTGACCCCGGCGATGTGAAGGAGCTGAAACACCTACTGAAGATGATGGATGTGGATGCCACCGTCCTTTTCGAGATAGAGAATTTCGACTCTCCCCTTATGCCCGACAAGAGCGCTGTCTCCCACGGCACAACAACGATTGAAGACCTTCAGGGCACTGCAAACGCCATAGGCACAATAGCCCTTAACAAATATGAAGGCGGCAAGGCGGGTGAATACCTCCGCGACAAATTTCAGGTTCCGTGCGTGGTGGGTCCCACCCCCATCGGTATCAGAAACACCGACACTTTCCTTAAAAACGTTTCAAAAATGACAGGCAAGCCCATCCCCGAATCCCTTGTCCGCGAACGCGGAAAGGCTATCGATGCGCTTCAGGATCTGGCACACATGTTCTTTGCCGACAAAAAAGTGGCTATATACGGACATCCGGATCTCGCCATCGGTCTTGCGGAGTTCTGCCTCGACCTGTCCATGAAACCCGTTCTTGTCCTGATAGGCGACGAGAACCCCAACTATGCCAAAGATCCCAGAATCCTTGCCATCAAGGAACACGCGGAATTTGACATGGAGGTAATCACAAACGCCGACCTCTGGGAGCTTGAGGACAGAATTAAAAACAAGGGGCTTGAGGTTGACCTCATTCTTGGTCACTCAAAAGGACGCTTCATCCCGATAGACAACAACATTCCGATGGTAAGAGTGGGCTTCCCCGTATACGACAGAGCCGGATATTACCGCCACCCCAAAGTGGGCTACAACGGCGCGGTATGGCTTGCGGAAGAGATGGCTAATGTACTTTTCACCGATATGGAGTATAAGAAAGACAGAGAGTGGATCCTCGCCATGTGGTAAGGTTTGCTTCGCGGCATCCCTTTTCACCTCGGATGCCGCTCTTTAAATATACTCAGGAGAAAGAACTATGCACCCCAACCACGGACCTATGAGAAGAAAACAGCGCCAGATAACCGACATGGCGGAGATTGCAGAAATACTTAAAAAAGGACAGGTGATGAACCTTGCCCTTGCCGACAATAACGTCCCGTTCACCGTTCCTGTTTTCTATGCCTACGACGGCGTGGCAATCTATTTCCACTCTGCCATGGCAGGCACGAAAATAGAGATGATGAAAAAAAACAGCCTCGTCTGTTTCAGCGTTTCAGTTGACACAGGCTTTGTTGAAAGTGACAAAGCGTGCGACTTCGAAGCGAAACACAGAACCGTCATCGGTCTGGGCAACGCTGTTTTTGTTGAGGACGAAGCGGAGAAGATAAAGGCGCTCGATATGATAGTCGCCCTCTTCACCGACAAGAAATTCGAATACCCGAAAAACAACCTTGCGGGAACAGCCGTAATCCGCATTGACATCGATTCCATAAAGGGTAAAAAACACGGCGTTTAATACGAGGTGTCTATGCGTCTTGCGGCATATGTGAACTCCGAAAATATCATTACGGGGTTAAAACAGGCAGGAAGCGTTAAGCTCTATGACAGGGACGAAAAGGACTGGAACGAAATAGCTTATTTCGACATGGATGTGAACGGGGCGGAAGACCTTGAACATCTCCACTCCATTATAAAAGGTACTGTGGCGCAGTTTGAAAACTGCTCCATCCTCATTGCAGAGGATATGACGGGCGTTATGAACGCCATCCTCGACAGCGTGGGTATAAAGACTTGGAAATCCGAAGGGAACGTATACGACGTTCTGGACTACGTCGCCGCGGAAGAGGAACGGGAGCTTCTTGAGTCCATGGCGGTTGCGCCGGAACCGGTCTTACAGGGAAGCGAATGTGCGGGCAAATTCCACATAAATCTTGTGGAAACGCTTAAAACGTTCACCAAGCTGAACTCAAGGGAGATACTTCTGCCGTTCATGATGCGCGGAGGGTATAAAAGCCTTGAGATAATCTGTGAACACGTTCCGCGCTGGCTGGAAAACGACGCAGAGAAACTGAACGTCACCATACACTCTAAAACCCTCAGTAAAAACGGGATAAGGGTGGTCGTGGTGCCGAAAGACGGCGGAGCGTCCGCCTGTTCATCATGCGCCCCTTCTGTTCCGCTCAGTTCATGCGGCGGCGGAAGCAGACGCAAAGGAGGCTGCTGTGGTTGATAACTATTCCAGAGACCATAGGCTCTATTTCGCCTATGGAGCTGATATGCTTGATAAATTCATAAAAACCAGATGCTTTGCACCGGAATTTGTTGCGGCGGCAAAGCTGACAGGTTTCAGACTCGCCTTCTTCGGCTATTCCCACATATGGGACGGTGCACAGGAAACTCTTGTGCCCGACGCAAAAGAGGAAGTATGGGGTGCGGTCTACAGAATGTCGTCATACGACGGACAGGAGATGGATGCATATCAGGATGTGAGACTTGACGGGGCTGGGCAGTATTTCCACTATCCGGTCGTTGTGACAGACGCCGCAGGAAACGAATATTACCCTCTTATGTACCGTAAGAATATACTCGGAGTGGAAATGCTCGCCTCCAAGCCCTATATGGACATCATGATTGCCGGAGCGGCTGAAAAAGGACTGCCGGAAAACTATATAGAAAGACTTAAAAGCAGAAACACCAGAATACCGAAATATGACGTTCCGCTGCCCACAATGCCCAGACGGGTTGAGTGCGCCGGATGCGACGACCTGCTTAAAAAAATAATATGAGATCGCGTCGTCGCTAAAGCTCCTCACGAAGACAATTATTTGTCTCTGCGAGCGTAGCGTGGCAATCTCATCAACGCATACGTTTAACGCGGTATTCACCGCCTATAATCATAAACTCGTTTTCGCCCTTGAGGATGCTGCCCGGCAAAAGTCCGCTGTAGTAAAATATCTTTGAGGGCGGAACGAAAGTGCGCCACACTGTGCGCCCGAACTCCCATGCCCTCTCGGATTCGTCCGTGAAGGACACAAGATTATTAAGACGAACGATTTGCTCCCGTCCGCCGGATTCTTCCAATATTTCATATTCTTCCGCATCGTGGGTTCCCCTGAACAGCGTGAAGAGTTCCGGACGGGGGCGAAGTTTACGCAGTTCGTACTGGCAGTATTCATACAAAAGGTCGAGCTGGGAATCGATGGCGCTGGTGTGCACACTGCCGTTCATAGCGTCTGTCATATAGCTGAAATATTCATCCGAAGAAACATCCTCTATGCAGGCTTTATGGTAAGTCGGGCTGATGCCCATACGCCTTTCAACCCAGTGTTTCAGCACTGCACCGGCTATGGAGTTGGAATCTATCATCCATCCTTTCAGAAACCGCATATAGCTGTTGCGGATGCTCATCCGTGCCGCATCGGTGGTCTGCTCCTCCCAGTGGTGCAGGTGGAACCTCACCGACATATAATCCATGAAAAACTGCGCACGCTCGTCCCTGTCGCCAATGGTGTTCAGCTTTGCGAACAGAAAGCGGTTGTTCTCCTTTACCCCCTGAATCTCTATGGTCTGAGGATTTTCGTTGAAATGCCTCGAAGCTATGACCCACGGCGGCAGGTTGCAGTAGTTGAAAGACCCGTATCTCAGCGGAATGTCCTGTAGTCTATTTTATATTTCGCAAGCCGGAGTCCGAATATCCTGCGGGTGACTCCAAGCTCGTCCGCCGCTTCGGATATGTTGCCACTATGGGCTTTCAGTGCCTCAACCAGCATTTCATACTCAACCGCGGCAAGTTTTGCCTCCAGCCCACCCTGTGAAGCCGTATCGGAAAGCACGGGTTTCTGGAGCGATGGAGGCAGGTTATATCCGTGGATAACCTCGTCCTCGGACAGTATCACAGCGCGCTCAATTGCGTTCTCAAGCTCGCGCACGTTGCCGGGCCAGTGATAGCTTATCAGCATATTGATGGCAGGCGTGGAGATGCGTTTGACCTTCTTTTTCTGTTCCTTCGAATAACAGGCTACAAAATGATCGGCAAGGATGATTATATCGCTGCCCCTGTCCCGCAGAGGCGGAATGATTATCGGAAAGATGTTCAGACGGTAGTACAGATCTTCGCGGAAGGTGCCGTTCGTAACCATATCCGACAGATTGCGGTTTGTGGCGGCTATGATGCGGATATCCACCTTTATTGGCTTGTTGCTGCCCACCCGTTCGAAGGTTTTTTCCTGAAGCACACGAAGCAGTTTCGCCTGCATTGCGAGGGAAAGCTCGCCTACTTCGTCCAGAAATATCGTGCCGCCGTCCGCCTCTTCGAAACGTCCGATGCGTGGAGCTACAGCACCCGTGAACGAACCCTTTTCATGTCCGAAAAGTTCGCTCTCAATGATGTTTTCAGGCAGAGCCGCACAGTTGAATTTTATGAAAGGACCGTCCGCTATGGGACTGTTATAATGTATCGCTCCGGCAACAAGCTCCTTGCCCACGCCGCTTTCGCCCAGGATAAGCACCGTGGTCTTAGTGGAGGCTATTTTGCCTATATAATCGTAAACCTCTGTCATAGCTTTTGAATTGCCGATGATGTTCGATGGTCTGAACCGCTTTTTAAGAGCGTCGGAAAGGCGTTTGTTCTCCCTTTCCAGCATGGGTTTGTCAACGTTCTCCATGAGATAGAGATCAACCACGGGGGCTATCACCCCTGCGAAGGTGGAGAGTATCTCAACATCCTGCTCAAGGAGCTTTTTACTGTCGTAAATCCGTTCTGCGCTGATGGTTCCAAGCACCTTCTGCCCGCGTTTGATGGGCACGCATATGAAAGACAGCTCCTGATCCAGTCCGTATTTCAGCTCTCGCGTGCGGTGGAGAAATTCCGGTTCGTCGCTTACACGGGTGAGGATTATCGGCTTGCCCGTCTCCGCAACCTTTCCCGTGACTCCTTCGCCCATATTGTAAACGCCTTTGGACTCCTCCGTTTCTGTCAGCCCGAAACTGTCGTGAAGAAAGATACGTCCCGTGCGCTGGTGGCAGAGACATATCATCCCGCAGACCATCTTCATTTCGCGTTTCATTATGCGGCGCATGATTATGAGTGTGTGTGAGAGGTCGGAACTCTCGGCTATGACCCTGCTCATCTGATAGAGCAGAGGAAGAACTTTCGCGCGGCACTCGTGGCTTTTGCACTTGTTCAGGGTGTCCACATGAGCCTTTATAATCTGACCTGTATTGTTTTCAAAAGCAGCCTGAGTGCTCTGTTTATTCCCGCATGGCATTGAGTTTTCCTTGTTCTGCTGTTTAGGGTTTTAATCAGGCGATGGGCACAAATTTATGTATATGTTAATATCTTGCAGTATCTTTCGTGTGTCAACACTCATTTTGTTTATGAAAACGACGTAATATACTTTTAAATAATGGATTATTCCTTATATGGCTGATGATGCTGCAATGTTTTATTATAAAACCGAATATGCAATAATGAAAATAATAATGACAGGAAATGAAACTGCGGATTTACCATTAAAAAACAGGTTTTCCCCCTTCAATAAGAATTATCTATAAAATCTATCTTTTTAATTGACTTTTAGTTTTAAAGAGGATAAATACCTTTATCCAATCACACGGGAGGCTTTTATGAAACTGCTGAAATCTTTTCTAGTCGCTGCGATGCTCTTTGCACTGCCTATGACTCTTCCGGCAAAGGAGATAACTCTCCTGAATGTTTCCTATGACCCCACGAGGGAACTTTATGAAGAATTTAACGCCGCCTTCGCGAAATACTGGAAAGCAAAAACAGGAGACGACGTTACCATCAAACAGTCCCACGGCGGTTCAGGCAAGCAGGCACGCGCCGTTATCGACGGACTTGAGGCGGACGTTGTAACCCTCGCTCTCGCATACGACATAGACGCTCTCCACGACAATGGAAATCTTATCCCTATCGACTGGCAGAAACGTTTTAAATCCAACAGCTCGCCCTACACATCGACCATCGTTTTTCTTGTCAGAAAGGGCAACCCAAAGAACATCAAAGACTGGAACGACCTCGTTAAACCCGGCGTATCCGTAATCACTCCCAACCCGAAAACCTCCGGCGGCGCAAGATGGAACTATCTTGCCGCATGGGCTTATGCGCTTGAGCATAAACAAAACCCGCAGGAGTTTGTTAAGGCACTCTTCAAAAACGTGCCGGTACTTGATTCAGGCGCGAGAGGCTCAACAACGACTTTCGTTGAAAGAGGCATAGGCGACGTACTGCTTTCATGGGAAAACGAAGCATTTCTGGCTGTGAATCGGCTCGGCAAAGGCGAATTTGAGATAGTCGTCCCCAGCCTCAGCATCCTTGCGGAACCACCTGTAACCGTCGTTGACAGGACCGTTGACAAAAAAGGTACCAGAGCCGTTGCAACAGCTTATCTGAACTACCTATACACTCCGGACGGTCAGCGCATCGCCGCAAAAAACTACTATAGACCCAGAGACAAGAAAGCCTTTGATGCCTATGGAAAATTCTTTGTGAAAACAAAACTCATCACAGTGGACAAGGTGTTCGGCGGATGGCGTAAGGCACAGAAGACCCACTTTGACGACGGCGGCACCTTCGATAAAATCTACGGCAAATAGCCGTCATAAGCAACCTGCGGGAGCCTTCCCGGCTCCCTTCATTATACTGGAGGCAACGTGAGCAGAAACGGAGTAATAGGCGGTTTTGGATTATCAATGGGATATACCCTGCTCTATCTGAGCCTGATAGTCATAATTCCGCTTTCAACCATTCTTTTATCGGCAATGTCAATGTCGTGGAGTGATTTTATCGCCACGGTTCTTGATAAGCGCGCTCTTCTGTCATATAAGGTGACGCTTCTGGCATCGCTGGCAGCTGCGGCAGTAAATCTTTTCATCGGTTTTCTCACCGCGTGGGTGCTCACAAGATATGATTTTTACGGAAAATCCATAATAAATGCGGCGGTGGATCTGCCATTCGCGCTCCCCACAGCCGTTGCAGGAATAACGCTGACCGCGCTCTATGCTGAAAACGGATGGGTAGGCTCCATACTGGCGAAATACGGAATAAAGGTTGTTTTCACCCAGACGGGAATCACCCTTGCGCTGATATTCATCACCTTCCCTTTTGTTGTGCGAGCGGTTCAGCCGGCTCTGGAAGAGCTTGAGGCGGAGCTTGAAGAAGCCGCTGAAAGCCTTGGCGCATCAAAATTTCAGACGCTGACAAAGGTGATTCTGCCGCTGATATCGCCGTCACTCATAACGGGATTTGCACTGGCGTTCGCCCGCGGACTTGGAGAATACGGCTCGGTGATATTCATCTCCGGCAACATGCCCTTTAAAACCGAGATAACCCCTCTGTTGATAATCACCAAACTGGAACAGTTCAACTATGCGGCGGCAAACGCCCTCGCGCTGGTAACTCTGCTTACGGCGTTCGCAGTGCTGTTTCTGCTGGGTATGCTTAAAAAATACATCAGGAGGGAGCTGTAATGGCGAGGCGCAAAAGAAATACAAACGAAAATCCGTTTGTTAAATACACTCTTATTTTGCTTGTATTTATAATATTTTTCCTGCTTCTGTTCCTGCCGCTTGCCATGATATTCACAACGGCACTGCGGGACGGGGCAAAAGTATATCTGGACGCGATAACCGATTCCGACGCGCTTTCCGCCATAAGGCTGACGCTGACAGCCACCGTTGCGGCTGTGGCGCTGAACACGCTTTTCGGTCTGGCAGCGGCGTGGGCTGTTACAAAGTTTCGTTTCAGGGGCAAAAACCTGCTGACTGCGCTGATAGACCTTCCGTTTTCCGTTTCCCCTGTCATAGCGGGTCTGATATTCATTCTGCTTTTCGGGTCAAGCGGTCTTTTCGGAGGTTTCCTTCAATCACACGCTATCAGGATTGTTTTTGCCGTACCCGGAATCGTGCTTGCGACAATCTTTGTAACCTTCCCTTTCGTTGCGCGGGAGCTTATTCCGCTCATGCAGGAACAGGGCAGCGATGAGGAGGAGGCGGCAAGGCTTCTTGGTGCGTCCACCTTTAAAACGTTCATGAAGATAACGCTCCCGAACATAAAACTGGGACTGTTCTACGGCATAGTTCTTTGCAGTGCCAGAGCCATAGGCGAGTTCGGCGCAGTTTCGGTGGTTTCAGGGCACATAAGGGGAATGACGAACACCATGCCCCTTCACATAGAGATACTATACAACGAATACAGATTTACGGCGGCGTTTGCGGTTTCAACCCTTCTGGCACTCACCGCGATTGTAACTCTTATCGCCAAAAGGCTCATTGAAAACAGACAAGGGGGAGCTGAATGAAAATTGAGATAAGGGATCTGAACAAACATTACGGCGGCTTCCATGCACTGAAAGGTGTGAATCTGGACATAGAGAGCGGCGAACTGATATCGCTGCTGGGTCCCTCCGGTTCAGGGAAAACAACACTTCTGCGCGCAATCGCAGGGCTGGAAAATTTTGAGAGCGGACAGATTATTTTCGGCAGCAATGCTGAAAGAGAATCCCCCGGCAAGGGCGGCATAGGTTTCGTTTTCCAGCATTACGCGCTGTTCCGTCACATGACAGTTTTTGAAAACATCGCCTTCGGACTGAACTGCAAACCGAAAAAGGAACGCCCATCCAAAGAAAAGATAAAGGAGAAGGTTCACGAGCTTCTGAACCTTGTCCAGCTTGATAATCTGGCATCCAGATTTCCATCGGAGCTTTCCGGCGGACAGAGGCAGCGGGTCGCCCTTGCGAGGGCGCTTGCGGTGGAACCAAAGGTTCTGCTGCTGGACGAACCGTTCGGTGCACTGGACGCAAAAGTGCGCAAAGACCTGCGAAAATGGCTGAGAAGACTCCACGACGAACTCCACATAACCAGCGTTTTCGTAACCCACGATCAGGAGGAGGCGCTTGAGGTGGCGGACAGGATAGTCATCATGCATAAGGGCAGGATAGAGCAGGTCGGAACGCCGGAAGACGTATACGAAAAGCCTGCAAACAGCTTCGTTTACAGCTTTCTAGGCAACGTCAATCTGTTCCACATAAGACTTGCGGGCGGCGGTTCCCCTCCATGGGAGGAAGGCGGCGACGAAATCAAAGAAGCGGCTGTGTACGTCCGCCCCCATGACGTTGAAATACTGGACGCTGACAGCAGCGAAGGGATACCCGCAAAAGTGGTATTCATGAGGCTGAAAGGCTCCGTGGCAAACGTGGAACTGCTTTCCGAAGAGGACGGAACATACATAGATGCGGAGATAACGGCGGACGCATGGCGGGAACTCAATCTGAAACTGCACCAGCGCGTCAGGGTCAGATTTAAAAACCGCAGGGTTTATACAAAAGGCGGGGAGGATACCGATTATGTCATATAGAGATGAATCGCTCGCTGTTTTACGGCTGTTCATCAGCAAGTTCGGGAAATACTCGGTGGCTTTCAGCCATCAGGCGGAGGACGCTGTGCTCCTTGACCTTGTGAAGCAGATTGACCCGTCACCGGACGTTTTCACACTGGACACAGGCAAGCTGTTCGGCGAATCGGAAGAGTACACCAAAACCGCAGAGGAATTCTTCGGAGTGAAGATACGCTCTTTGCAACCGGACAGGACAGAGGTTGAGAGAATGACGGCGGAGCACGGAGAACAGCTTTATTACGAAAGCGTTGAGCTTAGAAAACTCTGCTGCCATGTGCGCAAGGTAAAGCCGCTTCAAAAGTATCTGACAAACTACCCTATGTGGCTTACGGGGCTGCGCAGGGAGCAATCCCCCACCAGAGCAAACCTGGAAAAAGCTGAATATGACGAAACTACAAAAACCTACAAGATAAGTCCCCTGCTGGACTGGAACACAGAACAGATTTTCAACTATATAAAAGAGAGGGAAATACCCCTTAACCCACTCTACGGGCAGGGATATCCCAGTATCGGGTGCGCCTGTTGCACAAGACCAGTTAAACAGGGAGAAGACATCCGCAGCGGCAGATGGTGGTGGGAAGACCCGTTCCGTAAAGAGTGCGGACTGCACACAAAACACAAGTGAGAGAGGTTGAAATGGATCATTTGGAAAAGCTGGAAGCAAACAGCGTACACATTCTGCGGGAGGCATACAGAGAGTTCAAAAGCCTGTCTATGCTCTGGTCTATCGGCAAGGACAGCACTGTTCTTCTCTGGCTGACAAGAAAGGCATTCTTCGGGCACGTACCGTTTCCGCTGATACATGTGGATACGGCATACAAGATACCGGAGATGATAAAGTACAGGAACGAGCTGTGCCTGAAATACCGTATAAACCTGATAGTCGGACAGAACAGAGTCGCCCTTGAAGCAAAGGAGACCTTCCCCGACGGAAAAACGGACAGGCTCACATGCTGTCGCAAGCTGAAAACCGACGCTCTGAAATATACCCTTTCGGGCGAATGGCAGCGGCATAAACTGGATTTCCACACGGGACAGCTTGTCCCCGACACTTCAGGAGAGGCTTTCACAGGAGTCATAGCCGGAGTCCGCGCCGACGAAGAGGGCAGCCGCTCCAAAGAGCGCGTATTCTCCGCGCGGGACGAAAAGAGCGAGTGGGACACCGCAAGCCAGCCGCCGGAGCTCTGGAACCAGTACAAAACCGATTTCGCATCCGGAACACACGTCCGCATCCACCCTCTTCTGGACTGGACAGAGCTGAACATCTGGGAATACATCGAGCGGGAGAACATCCCCGTCATCCCTCTGTATTTCAACGACGGAAGCGGAAAAAGATATCGCTCACTCGGCTGCTATCCATGCACGAAACCCGTGGAATCGGAAGCAGGGAACGTCGGGGAGATAATCGAGGAGCTTAAAAGCGGCAAATTCAGAAACATTGCCGAACGCTCCGGCAGGGAACAGGACAAAGAGGGCGGCGGCACTCTGGAACAGCTCAGAAAAGACGGGTATATGTAATGAACAGAATGAACATCGTTATAACAGGACACGTTGACCACGGGAAAAGCACGCTGACAGGCAGGCTTCTTGCAGACACGAACAGTCTGCCGGAAGGAAAACTTGAGGCGGTTAAAAATATGTGCGCAAAGAACGCGCGCCCATTCGAATACGCGTTTCTTCTGGACGCTCTGGAAGATGAGCAGAAACAGGGGATAACCATCGATTCCGCGCGGGTATTTTTTAAAAGCGACCGGCGGGAATACATCATCATAGATGCGCCGGGGCATATAGAGTTCCTTAAAAATATGCTGACAGGAGCATCCAGAGCATCCGCCGCGGTGCTGCTGATCGACGCGAAAGAGGGTATCGCCGAAAACTCCAGACGGCACGGACTTCTGCTTTCACTGCTGGGCATACGTCAGGTGACTGTCGCCGTAAATAAGATGGATATGGTGGGCTACGATAAAAATATATTCGATACCATTGTGCGCGAATACGGGGAATATCTGGCGGGGCTGGGTATAACACCCGGACACTTCATCCCTATAGCGGCGCGTGACGGAGACAACCTTAAAAATCCATCAGAGAATATGCCGTGGTACAAGGGAAAAACCGTCATGGAATCGCTGGACAGCTTTGAAGACGAAAAAAAACTTGAGGAAAAGCCGTTCGCAATGCCCTTGCAGGACATATATAAATTCACCGCTAACGGCGACGACAGAAGAATTTTTGCCGGAACGGTTGTCTCGGGAACGCTTAACGTCGGTGACAGAGTGACGTTCCTTCCGTCTGGAAAATCCAGCAGAGTCAGTACCGTAGAGTCATTTAACACACCTGCGAAAACGTCAGTATCCATCGGCGAGGCGGCGGGCTTCACCCTTGAAACCCAGATATACGTAAAAGCGGGCGAAGTCGCCGTTATAGAGGGCAAATCCGCTCTGAAAACATCCAACCTTTTCAGGGCAAACGTCTTCTGGCTCGGCAGCAAACCTTTCGAAACGGGGAAAGAATATAAACTGAAACTTGCCGCTTCAAAATCATCTGTGGTCATAGAATCCATAGAAAAACTTATTGATGCCCAAAGCCTTGATAAAGCGGAGGACAGAAACGAAATAAAACGCCACGAGGCGGCAACCGTCGTTCTGCGCACGTCAAACTTTCTGGCGTTCGACTCCTTTGCTGAGAACGAACCGCTTGGCAGGTTCGTCATAATCGACGACTACAACATTGCAGGCGGCGGGATCATCCTTAACGCCATAGAGAGAGCAACACTCACCACAAGGGTCTACAGCGAACAGGAAATTGAGCTTAACGCATACATACGAAAGCATTACCCCCACTGGCAATGCAAAACCATCAAATACTGAGGACGATATGGGATACTACAGACTGCCGGAAGGCTATCACAAAACGATAGAGGAATTTTCAAAAGCATATGAAGAGTTTGCTGCGGGCAGGCTCTCCGCGGAGGATTTCAAAAAACTCTGCCCTCCCCTTGGGGTATACGAGCAGAAGCAGGCGGGAACCTATATGCAGCGGGTACGGCTTGCGGGCGGAATCGTCACAGCGGAACTGCTCGGCGCCCTTCTGAAACTGTCGGAAAAATACGCAGGCGGTTTTCTGCATATCACAACAAGACAGAACGTTCAGTTCCACGGGGTCGCCATCGAAAACCTGCCAACGCTCCAGAGGGAGCTTGCCGCACTGAACCTGCTGACGAAGACCGCAGGGGGTAACTGCGTCCGCAACGTACTCATCGACCCGCTGTCAGGCGTGTCCGCGGACGACGTTTTCGACGTTTCTCCGTGGGGACTGGAACTTTCCAACAGGCTGCCTGAAAACTCCTTATTCGCCGCACTGCCGCGTAAATTTAAGATAGCAGTATCATCTTCTGAAAAGGACAGAGCGCTTGCGAAGATAGCCGATATGGGACTGATAGCAAAGATTGAGAACAGTCAAAAGGGTTTCGCTGTCTACACTGGCGGCGGACTGGGCGTATCGTCCCGCATCGGACACGAGATTTTCAGCTTTATTCCCGCAAACAGCATCCTTGCAGCGGCAACCGCCTTTAATGAGGTTTTCGACGAATACGGACGGGACGTTCCGAGAAATCAGTCACGCCTACGTTTTCTCATTGAAAGGCTGGGTGCTGAAGTGTTCCGTAGTCTGGCGAATGAAAGATTTGAAAAACTTCAGACTGACAGGTCACTTGTTATAGTTCCTGCTGAAATAGTGCCCGCAGACGATGCGGATGATGCGGATTACGAAGAAAACAGCTTTTTCAGGTCGTTTGCAACACCGCAGAGGCAAAAAAACAGATTTACAGTAAAGATACCGCTGTTTTTCGGGCATATATCCACGGAAACAGGTGGGCTTATAGCAGGTTTTATAAATAAATATCCTGAAACAGAGATAAGATTCACCCAAACGCAGAATATTCTTATACGCAACGTATCCGCGGCGGCTCTTAAAGAGGCGGAAAATATGGCTGCGGCAATAAGCCCCCTTGCGGCTGCGAACGGATTTATAAGTGATGTGAAAACGTGTGCCGGAGCAGACTTTTGCAGGCTGTCCATAACAAGCTCAGCTACGCTGCACAAAAAGATAATTGAAGCTGTCGCGGCAGTGCCGGAACTGAAAAATGTGGAAAACGTCAGCGTCGGCATATCCGGCTGCCCAAACGGGTGCGGACATACCGTGATATCTGACATGGGCTTCGGAGGAAGGCTCAGAAACGGAAAAGAGACGTATAAAATCTATATATGCGGTTCCGCTTCGCAGCTCGGAAAAGAAGCGGGAGAGCTTGACGGGGAGAAGATACCCGCGTTTTTCGTATCTGTTCTGAAAGCGTTCAGAGCTTCCGAATTTTCCGATTTCTCCCTTTTTCTTCAAACGGGCGGTTATGAAAAGATTGAATCACTGATAAAAGACATCACATAAAACAAAACGGGCTGACAGTGGTAATGCTGTCAGCCCTTTGATAAACAACTTACTAACCGTAACTTATTCTTCCTGAAGCGACCTGCGCAACACGGAAGTAAGCGGATCCATAATATAATTCAGGAACGTTCTGCTGCCTGCATTTACAGAAATCTCCACAGGCATACCAGGAACAATATCATAATCGTCCATTCTTGCCATCTCATTTACGGGAACTGAAATATGCATGAGATAATACTGCTCACCTGAATTCTGGTCAGAGAAAACATCGGGAGAAATATCCTCCACAACTCCCTGAATCACAGGAGTGGTTCTTGATTTGAATGATGTAAATTTTACTGATGTCGCCATTCCAGCCTTCACACTATCCACATCAAGAGGTCGCAGTTTAGCTTCTATAATTTTTTTCTCATCGTATGGAACAATGTCCATAATTGCTGTTCCGGGGCTAAGAACACCGCCTATCGTGTGAATTTTAAGTCCGATAACCTTTCCGGAAATAGGTGCCCTGATAGATGTTCTGTCTAAAATATCCTCAAGAGACTGAAGCTGGGTGCTCATTTCTGTAATCTTTTCCTGTGATTCAGCAATTTTAGATATAAGATCCTGCTGCCACTCCTTATCCACCTGAAGCAGACTAAGTTTTGCTTCATCTCTGGATATCTGGGCTTCTGAAATATTTGCTATGGTTTTTTCCAGTTCTCCGTGGAACTGATTCAGCATCTGCTGTTTTTCGAACATAACAGACGATTCGATCAGCTTCTTTTTAAGTAGTAATTCGACCCTGACCAACTCTGAATCCATATTGTCTATCTGCTTTTCGGTGGCATGTTTAATAGCCTGGAGAGCATTTATCTTTTCATTCAGCTGACCTATCCGCTGGGTAAGAATCTCTTTTTTGCCGATATGCTCACTGAGCATGTTTCTGAACAATATCTGGTGTATTCCGGCAATATTCTTTATCTGAGGATCGGTCACCTTAGAGATGTCCTGTCCGAATACCAGCTCTTTTTTGCCAAGCAACAAAGAGGTATATGTATCATATTTGGCAGTTTCAACAAGATATCTGAACCGAAGGGTGTCTCTGTCTGATTTAGCTTTTGTGTCGTCCAGCACCAGCAGTGTTTGTCCCTGCTTAACGATGCTGCCCTCTTTTACGAACAACTCATGAACGATTCCGCCTTCAAGGTGCTGAACCGTCTTTCTTTTGTTGTCTACAACAACTGTTCCGCTACATATGACACCCTTTGCAAGTGGAGCAAAGGCAGCCCATACAATAAGAACAGTCACGATAAGAACAATTATCAGTGCAACCATGATGTGCAGTTTACTGCTATTTCTGCTCAAGATCAGCTCCATTTCTTCTTTCTTGATGCTGAGAAGCCATTTTCTCCATAAATTGTTTCGGGGTTCCGAAGAAAACCATTCTGCCTTCAGCGATAAACAATACCTTATCAGCAATTTTGAGAATATTCTGGTTATGCGATATTACCACGAAAGTAGTTTTTTCTTTTTTCATATTTGCTATAGAAGTATGTAAAGCCTGTATGCCAGCCACATCCAGATTTGAGTCAGGCTCATCAAGAACTATCAGCACTGGTTTGTTATAAAAACATCTCGCAAGTGCAATTCTCTGTGATTCACCACCGGAAAGCTGAATCCCGTTGCCTCCGATAACAGTACCGTAACCTTCGGCAAAATTTAGGATAAGCTGGTGGCAATCAGCCGTCTTAGCTGCCTGAACAATCGCCTCGTCATTACCGGCGTTGAATCTTGAGATATTATCAGCAATTGTGCCATCCAGTAACTGAACATCCTGCGGCATATATCCGATATGGGCACCAAGCTGATCGGAATCCCATTGGCGAAGCTCGGCTCCATCCAATCTCACCTCACCGCTTCCTGGGGTTAAAAGACCGACTATAGATTTTGCCAGTGTGGTTTTACCGGATCCGCTGGGACCAAGCACAACCAGCATTTCGCCATGGTTTAATTTAAATGATATTTTATGCAGTATATATTTTTTTGATACGGCAACAGCAATACTCAGATCATTTACAGTCAGATCTCCTGACGGAGAAGGTAAATGAATATGAGTTTCATCTTTCTCCCTTATCCCCAGTAACATCTCTATCCTTTTATAAGACATAACAGCCGATATCAGCTCTCTGCTGACAGCTATGGTCTGCTCTATGGGTCCCAGAGCTTTACCAAGAATTATAGATGCGGCAACCATCACTCCGGCAGTCGCCTCGTTTGAAAGCACCAGATATCCGCCGAAACCGAGCATGGCACTCTGTAAGATTATTCTGAATGTCTTAGTTGAATCTGCAAAAGCATAAACCCTTTTTGTTGAAACTTCCCATGAATCTGCCGTATCGGAATATGATTTGATCCATTTATCCCTTATGCTACCCAACATACCCATTGATTTAATTACATCAGTGTTTCTGATACAGTCATCCAGAAAACGGAATGATCTGGTCTGATTTGAATGCGTTGCCCTGACACGTTCTTTTGTTGCATATTCAGATGCAACCGTAATTAAAACAGAGATTATCATACCTGCCAACGCCACCAGACCAAGAGATATGTGCATGTAAAAGATTACGAGCAGGAATAAAGGTGCCCATGGCAAATCGATTATTGCCAGCATTGGTTTTCCCGTGAGCATTGCACGAACGGTCTCAAGATCTCGTATAAACTGGGCATCGCTCTTATTATTCGCAGAATTTGTGCTGAATACGGCATTGAATATCCTAACATTGAAAATATCATCTATTTGCAGACTCACACTCATCATAAGCCGCGAACGGAGATAGTTCAGAACGCCGTAACAGGTCAGTAGAAAAAGCGCCAGCACGGAGAGCATTATAAGAGTTTCTATGCTCCTGCTGGTGAGCACTCTGTCATATATCTGCAACATATAAAGAGGGGATGTGAGCAGAAGAAGATTTGTTAATACGCTAAGGATAACAACAAGAATCAGTTCACTTTTTATCCTAGGAACAGCCCAGATTGTTTTCATTATACTGAATTTTTTATTATTCAATTCCTGGCTCCTTGCAGACCTGATTCAAAAATACCGTTCGATGTCAAATACATGAGAGACAACCACTCGCCGTCATAAGCAGCCTTGTTGTCTTCAATCTGCATTCTGACATCCAAAAGCCTTGTATAACTGTCCAGCAATACAAGAATTGTCGCAGAGTTGTTTTCAAGCTGTTCTTTGACAAGCCTCATATTTTCAGCAGTCATCTTTTCCTGTTCTTTCAGTGCATTTCCGGTTTCATCATATGCAATCATCATAGACCACAACTCTGAAATCTTATCCATTACACTGTTCTCTTCCGAAGCTATGTCCAATTTTGAAGCCTGAACGCGGGAATAATGGCTTTTGATTTTGCTGACCCTTGCACCTCCTTCAAATATAGGGATATCAAGGTTGAGCATATATATGTCCGAATCGACCGACTGACTGCCGATATCGCCACGCTGAAATGTTGCAGAAAGGGACAGATCCGGCCATATCTGAGATTTTGTCAGCCCATATTCTTCAAGAGCAACTTTGTACTGAGATTTTATCTTACGTATGCTTAGCGAATTGTTGAGCGCGTCATTTTTCATGGAATCATAACTGATTATGTTGCTGAATAGATCTTCCATCCGCAACTCAGCTGCCATGGAATCAGGAAAATCAGGAGCAAGTCTTTTCAATTTTCTCACAGCGACTTCTGTTTCCGATTTTATTTTGCGGTAGTTTACTTTTTCACTATTCAGCATTGAAAAATAGCTTATCTCATCAGTTGCTTTAAGGGTTCCGCCTTCGATGGATTCTTTTACAAGCGCAACGCTTTTAGTTAGATTTTCAATCTTAGTTTCTGAGATAGCAAGTTTTGATGAATTGTGATTGATATCAAGGATGGCTTTTATAATCTCATAAATAACATCATTACGTTTATTTACCACTGAATATTTTTCAAGCTCAACCTTTGCTCCGGATATAGCTCTTTGCGCAAACTCTTTTCCAAATGCAGGGATAGGCTGTTTCAGACTGAGACCGTATATCTGCTTCAAACCCGTATCGTCAGATGGATTTTTGCTATCTATCTTTCCATATGCCCCGCTGCCGCTGACCGTTGGTAAATAAACAGATATTGTTCCATCTGCATCCGTCTGCACTGAATTGAACCCTTCTTTGGCGGAAACGACCCGTGGGTCATTTTCCGCCGCAGAAAGGATTGTTTCCGCTAAATTTCCGGCATAGCTGAAAGAGCATAAAAACAGTATGCCTGATATGATTGATAACCTTATATACATCTTTGTTAAACTATGTCGTAGTGTCCCAGATTTGCAAGTTTTGTATCATCAAACAACATACCCATAGCCATATCGCCGTTATCGATTCCAGCCAGTTTGTAGGGAAGCTCATTCTGTGAGCTTTCAGCGTCGGCAACTTCATAAAGAAGCGAGTTATCAAGGTTGTTGATGTACATGTCATCAAAGTCAGCATCATATTCGTCAAGATAGGAATGATTACTGAGCGAGTCACCGGATGTATAAAGCCTGACTGTTGTTCCGTCACCATAAACCGCGGATACATTCTTCATATCCACATCACTGGTATATAACCAACCACCTATGTCCGCTATACTGTCGGCTATTGTATCGCTGCTTCCGTAATCTTCATAGAAAGTAAGAAACGGGTTGTCGTTTTCATCCTCAACAAAGAACACCGGATGGTTATCGATATGCATTATGCTTGTATCAAAAGGATTTCTGACCTGAATTTCATTTATATTATCATTTTGATACGCAATATAAGCAGATGGCAGATAGCTGTCGTCCAGCCTGATTTCAAATGTCCACGCCTCGTCTGTGTCAAGAACATTCCAACTGGTGTCATCTTCGGTAATTGTATAAAACAGTGAAATGGAATTGTCCGGAGCATAGTTGACGTTGCCATACATGGTCATGTAATCGTCGTAATCGCCGTCTGAATAACCAACCACCGGAGCATACATTTCAAGCAGAGTTTCATATACATAACCGGTATTGCTCAAAGTATTTTCATATGCCTGATTTCCCCATATAACGAAGAACGATGTATCAATGAGGCTCTGACCTCCGAAAGAGAGCGATTCCACACTGTAGAGAGCATCAACATTCCCATCGTTATCATTAACAATTAATGTGGAGTTTTGGACATAGATACTGTAATCGTTTATGTTACCGTCATAAAAAGCCATGTCTATGCCGCTGCCGCCATGCACTCTGTCTGACCCTTCACCCATATAAAACTCATCGGAACCGGCACCGCCATATACGTAGTCATTGCCGCCGTTATCATAGATAACATCTCCGGTCTCACTTCCAACTATGAAGTTAGTCGAATCGTTACCGATAAACTCATGGTTCGCATAGTCCGCATTGACACCTTTATCAACAAAATGCAGTTGTTCAATATCCCAAAGGTTATCAGGAGTACCATCAACATTCAGAACAACTTTGTTTGTTCCGCCAAGATTTAAAATGGAATCGATTTCATGATTAAAATCTCCGGTCATATTGCCATGATTCAGGTTGCCTTTGAAAATATAAGTATTCTCAAACTGATATACGACCGTATCGGTTCCTCCGTCGTCATCATAAGCAGTGTCAGAGAATGGATTTTTCTGGTGACCATATACGTCATCGCTTCCGCCGCCGACATAGAAAATATCATCAGAGCCGTTAGAACTGCCGACCGCATCCCCGATGAGTATATCAGAGTTGTTCGTACCTATGAGTATCTGGTTATCAGTGTATCTTTCTGCGCTGAAATACTCTCTGTCCATATCTATAAGATTATTTATTCCACCGATTTCATCAGCAAACGGAAACGGTAGAATACTTGTTATAAAGCCGATGGCGGACTGCATATCTTCTATTAAGTGATCCATACTCGGAACATCACCAACGATCTCACCATAGTCTGACAATTTAACAGGGTCGTAAGTATCCACCTCGCCTTCAACTCCGCCAATATTGGTATAATGTGTAATAAAATCTAAGTCATGCGTAAAACCGACTTCATCCATTTTTTCAATCTGTGCTAAATAGCTTTCGTCCATGCCGTGCAGTTTGACCTGGTAATACAATCCAAGCAAAGGAATATCCGCAAGCAAGCTGTTAAAAGTTAATGCATCCACATTAATGTGGGTACCTGCATCATCTCCTATGATATTGTTAGCCGTAATCAGGCTATTAACGTCAAGGCTATCAACCATTGACGCTATATAAGTAGTCAGGTTGCCTATTAATTTTTCAAGAAATGTTGATCCTGTAACTATATCTGGATAAGCATCTTTAAGGAAAGCCATAGTTGCATTATAATATTTAACAAAATTAGTTGAATAATCTGCAACCAGCTCTGAAAGTTTACTAAACCCATGTTCAGCCAGCCCGCTCATCCCTTTTGAAACAACATAATTTATTGCAGATTCAACGAAATGCTCCAGAATTTGCACAACATCCGCCACTGGATCGTGAGCAACTTCTATTTTGAAATAATCAATTCTGTTATCAAGTGAAAAATCATGACTAACATCCCAGTCCAATGCTTCCGGAGCGGCAAAACTTGCACCGTAAACATTTACTCCGCTATTAACGAGGGCATTTCCACCGATAGCGTCATCACACAAATACCATGTGACCATTGCGCCTCCAAGACTGTGCCCTGTTACATAAACATTTTTAATACCGTTCGAATCGTCTGAAACATAATCATATATTGCCTGCAAAAGATTTTTATTATCAGCACTGTCCTGAAATTTTTCATAATGATCGCCTTGTAACACCCATTCCAAAGCATCAGAATCGGTCGCACTGAAAATGGAATCCGTTCCGCGGAAGGAAAGTACCAAAGAATCTCCATGAACAGCAATAAGAGCAGCAACATTTTCATTGGTAAACATACTGTCCGCATTTGCTGCAAGAGAAAGCTCACCATTTGAATCAAGATTCATAAATGCCCATGTATCTGAAAGCGACTCTCTGTATGTCGAACTTTCATATGCAGCGGAGGCAAAAACGGCTAATTCTTTTATCGGGTTTGTATTATCAAAGCCAGATTCAGCAGCTGCATATAAATCTGTAAACTTCATACTGATATTATTGAAAACCAGATATTCCGTGGATGAGTAGATTGTGTCCGTTCCGTCTTTAAGATTCTCTCCGTCAGCAACACTAACAATAAGATTGCCCCCGACAGAAGAAAAATTGTATTGATCTGAATTACCGGAAAATACAGCCATATCTGCATCTCCATCTCCACCGATAATGGTATCGTTACCAACTCCTCCCTGCATGATATCGTTACCGGCTCCGCCTTTTATTATGTTATCAAGGCTGTTGCCCGTAATTGTATCATCACCGGAAGTGCCTATGACATTTTCAACGAAGTCAACTCGCGCCTGTTCGAGCAGCGCATCCTCAAGGTTGTTGACATCGATAGTAATTGATGCATCTTTTTCTCCGGTGGAGTGATCATCCGCAGGTTCTTCGACCTTTGTTCCGTCGAATGCTATAGGGTTAAGATATTCTATATCGTCATAATCCAAACCTCCGAAACCAAGAGCATCCGAAAATATGTTATGCTCTATTAAGAAATTCTCCCATGTGTTTTCCAGCGTAGAAGTGATACCATAATTTGGTTCTCCGTCTGAAAGGAAGAATGAATAGTTCAAACCATTGTCATAAAATTTACCTTCATCATCAAGATCATAATAGTTCATTGCAGCATTTATTGCATCGTCATAATATGTTCCGCCATCGGCATATAAACCGTTTATCAGATCCGTGGCAGAATCAATATCCACCCAGTCCGTATACTGAACAGAATCGCTGAACCTGACAAGTTTAACCGATACGTTTCCAAGCTCATCATAGGCATCCAGAAGTGCGATTGCCGCCTGTTTTGCCTGTATAAGCCTTGTTCCGCTCATACTACCGGAAGTGTCCATGATTATCATGATATTGAAGTTAGAGGCAATCTGCCCGATTGCACCAAGGGTGTTGCCTGCTCCAAGCTGAATGGATATATCATTTCCGACAGTTCCACCTGATTTCAGATTTATATCGGCTCCACTTGCAAGCCTACTGAGATCCAGTGTGTCTACACCACCATTATCAAGTATTATCTTATCCCCGACATCCGTGATGAGGAACGTATCATCCCCTTTATTACCGACATAGACATCGTCTCCGCTTGTTCCGTTGAATTTATCGGAGTAGTCACTTCCTATCAGATAGTCATCGCCTGCACCGCCTGTTATATCTCCATGATTATGTACGACATTTTCAAGGTTAACTGCCTGAGTGCTGTCAATCTGGTTGAACTGCAATCCTGATTGAACAGTGAAAGTATTCGGCAGACTGATGGATCCGTTCAGAGCTTCAAAACTTCCGCTTCCAGTAAGTATTCTTGCTCCGCCAAGATCATCCAGAGAGCTTATTTTCAAATTAACATTATCGCCGACATCTATCTGACCTATATAAGACAGGTTAAGCTGAGTAAGGTCAATATCCATAGGAGTATCGCCGGTGTTGACAATTCTGATTGTACTGGAACCGTCACCTGTAAGTCCGCTTATCACAGACAATTGCCCGGCAGAAAATATTACATCCGACCTTATCTCGATATTTTCAATACTATCAAGAATATAATTACTTATATCAGCAGTTCCGTATACATAAAGAGTGTCGTTGCCGTCTCCTCCCCGGATAATTTCCACAGATCCTGACTCATCTTCATTAAAATCCATTCCGTTGTAGTTTGTAAGCTGCTCTCCGAGTACTTCAGTATCCTGAGCGGAATCAACTTTACCACCGGTTGACAGATCACCGACGACAACAAAAATATCATCGCCATCACCGCCTTCCATGGTATCCACTCCGCCGCCGCCTCTTATAATATCATTGCCACTGCCGCCGATAATTGTATCATTGCCGGCACCGCCTTCGATTCTGTCGCCAAGATCAGAACCTGTAAGCGTATCATTGCCCTCAGTTCCGATTATTATGTCACCGGATACGACTGTTCCGTTGTGCACGGAACCATCATCGACAACTCCGGTACTGTTCAGAACCTGTGTCGAAATCAGTTTACCGGAAAGGTCAAGCCCGCCGTCGTTTTGAGAAGCCTGAAGACTTCCTTCACCTGTAATATATCTGAGACTCTGAACATCAGACTGGTCTGCAACAACTGTAACATCGCTGCCGATATTGAGTGTTTTAAATTCAGAAAAATCAATCCCACTGAGGTCTACAGTGATAGGAGAACCTGTATCATTTGTTATAACCAAAGTGGATTCTCCATCGCCCTTTATGAAAGAAATACCCATAGAATTGAATTGCTGAGCTGTCATAGTCAAAGTAGAATTAACCAGAATTTGTTGAAAACCTGCTACATTCATACCTGTCATATCTACGTTGCCATAGATAACCAGAGTGTTGGTTCCGGCTCCGCCGTTAAGTTGCTCACCGACGGCTGCCTCACTCACCGACCTGTTATTAAGGTCTGCCAGAGAAAGAACACCGGAAAGATTAAGTGTGGTTCCTCCTGGGTTTGTAATATCAGAAGAGCTGTATTGGTTGACTCCTGTGGTTCCTACCAAAACAACAGTATCGTCTCCTGAACCGGTATCTACAATGTCCGCTCCTTCTCCGGGACGAATCAAATCTCTTCCACCATCTGTAAGAATGGTGTCGTCTCCGGCAAGTCCTATTATTGTATAGTTGTTAAGCAATGTTGAATAATCGTAGTTATCATCACCAACTGTACCTGTTACAAAAATATTCTCAGTCAGGTTGGTTACGTTTACTGTAAATGCCTGAGATTTTGTAAGACCGCCACTGTCGGTGGACGTCACGGTAACGCTTACTGTCGGCTCCGTTTCATAATTCAGGCTTGTCCCGCTTATCAGTTTGAGGTTGCCGTTAACCACTTCAAACCTATTGTCGCTTACTGAGTATGTGAATGTATCGCCTGCGTCAGCATCGGTTGTGCTGAGTGCACCGATGACAGCGCCCGCTGAGTTCTCCGCAACGGTGTTAGCTGAGAGACTAACTGCTGACGGGGCATCATTTACGTTGGCTACGTTTACTGTAAATGCCTGAGATTTAGTCAGCCCGCCGCTGTCGGTGGATGTCACGGTAACGCTTACTGTCGGCTCCGTTTCATAATTCAGGCTTGTCCCGCTTATCAGTTTGAGGTTGCCGTTAACCACCTCAAACCTATTGTCGCTTACTGAGTATGTGAATGTATCGCCTGCGTCAGCATCGGTTGTGCTGAGTGCACCGATAACTGCTCCTGCCGAATTCTCAGAAACTGTGTTAGCTGAGAGGCTAACTGCAGTCGGCGCGTAATTCACATTGGTCACGTTTACTGTAAATGCCTGAGATTTTGTAAGACCACCGCTGTCAGTTGATGTCACGGTAACGCTTACTGTCGGTTCCGTTTCATAATTCAGGCTTGTCCCGCTTATCAGTTTGAGGTTGCCGTTAACCACTTCAAATCTATTGTCGCTTACTGTGTATGTGAATGTATCGCCTGCGTCGGCATCGGTTGTGCTGAGTGCACCGATAACTGCTCCTGCCGAATTCTCAGAAACTGTGTTAGCTGAGAGGCTAACTGCTGACGGGGCATCATTTACGTTGGTTACGTTTACTGTAAATGCCTGAGATTTTGTAAGACCACCGCTGTCAGTTGATGTCACGGTAACGCTTACTGTCGGCTCCGTTTCATAATTCAGGCTTGTCCCGCTTATCAGTTTGAGGTTGCCGTTAACCACCTCAAACCTATTGTCGCTTACTGAGTATGTGAATGTATCGCCTGCGTCAGCATCGGTTGTGCTGAGTGCACCGATGACAGCGCCCGCTGAGTTCTCCGCAACGGTGTTAGCTGAGAGACTAACTGCTGACGGGGCATCATTTACGTTGGTTACGTTTACTGTAAATGCCTGAGATTTAGTCAGCCCGCCGCTGTCGGTGGATGTCACGGTAACGCTTACTGTTGGCTCAGTCTCGTAGTTCAAACTTGTCCCGCTTACCAGTTTGAGATTGCCGTTAACCACCTCAAATCTGTTGTCGCTTACTGTGTATGTGAATGTATCGCCTGCGTCGGCATCGGTTGTGCTGAGTGCACCGATAACAGCACCAGCTGAGTTCTCCGCAACAGTGTTGTCTGAAAGGCTAACCGCAGTTGGAGCTTCATTCTGTTTTGGGCTATCCGAAGAACCTCCTGAGTCTCCACCTCCGGATGCAACAGCAACGCCAACCCCCGCAACAACCGCCAATGCAGATGCTGCAAGTATTTGCGTTCCAGTTATTGCGGATGCAGTTGCTACTGAACTTCCGGCAGAACTTCCAGCCGCCTCATAAGCAGCAAGAGAAACCATGGACTGATATGCATTGTCAGAAAGCCCGGTCTCTGCATCAGACATAAGATATTCAACATAATCATGAACAGCCTGAGTTATTTCTCCTGAAATTTCATAAAAATGCCCTTCGTGATAATACTTAATGGATCCTGTATCGGTAATAAGATAATCAGGTGTTATATCTGAAGCGGAACTGGAATCAGCAATAACAATTTTCATATAATCGCGGATGAACTTAGCAACACTTTCATCATGAGCCGTAACAGAGTCAACAAAATTGTTTAAATCAGCAGCCAAAGCCTCGTCAACCTGAACAGTTAAAACATCATTCCCAATATCAACGTTATCATTTTTTTCATTATTTTCGGCTTTATCAATACTCGCAAATGCCGAACTGTGTTTCATAATTCCAATAAACAACAAAGACATCATAATAACACTGCCGGAGTTATTTTTCTCCGTCAGAACGTTTGCAAAACGACGAAAAGAAATTTTACGTTTGCTCATAATGTACTCCATTAAATAATATAATACGTCAAAAAAATAACATGATGAAACTGCATCATCAACACAATTTGCACATAAATGCACAATTATGCATCTTTGTGTTAAAAATTTCACATGTTTAACAACATCTGCACAGGAAAAACATACTACTTTAATTTTAAAACTTCTTAAATGTGATATTGCATGTGATATTTTCACCAAAACACCATAGGATTTTTCATAATCTACACCATATACTGAAAGACGAGATGCTTAACCCACAAAGGGTTCACAAAGGCAAACAGAAAGACTGTCTGTGCCAAGAATGAAATGACAACGCTATCTAATTTTAATAGGTGTCGTTTATTACAGGATATGCTCTGGTAGCATATGACACGATAGATAACGCATATTTTTGAACAACAAGCAGATAAAATATTTAACTCTAAATTCATTTTTTACTATGAAAAGATGAAAATTAATCAGCAAACAGATATAACAATACGAAACATAGGCACCACATGAATGTACTTGTTCATCATATTTCAGAAGCGGTACAGTAGTCACGCTCAGGTCATAAACTGCCCCATGGAACCTTCTTAGTCCACGACATCTCTGTCTGCCGCGTTGCTCGTCAGTTGTTCATAGTGAACGATACCAATAAGTCCCCTACTTCTGTTAAAGCTGTAAGCAGCTTTAACAGAAGTAGACCATGTTATAGTTTTTGTCCGGTTATTCTCAAGTCTCCCAACTTCAGGCTGCGGGACACGTTGGATGTAAAAGTAGCCATCAGGAAGTTATAAGTAAACGTAAATGCGCTTTGGTCATGTTTCTCTTGGAATAGGTGTTATGTACAATTGCGTTGATTATCGCCTCTCTGAGAGCCTTCGGGTCATATGGTCTGCTTTCTATCTGTTCTTTTGATGTTATCCGGGCAACGGTTTTGTTCTCAAGCTTCGGCTTGTCCAGCACCTGTATGGTCGAACAGCAACCATAATGCTTTTTATCATCATCGTTAAGTTGACGTTTGTACTCAAACCTGTTCGTTTCGGTCATATTGCCCTCATCAGCAATTTTAAACGTTATGAACAAAGATATAAACTGGCAAACAAAAAAAGCCGAAGCACTTTCGTACTTCGGCTTAATTTACGCGCCTGAAGAGATTCGAACTCCTAACCTTTTGATCCTTAGAAAAACGAGATATAGAAAAATCTGTTTGTTTATCAATCTACTTCAAAACTATTTGAAGCATTTTTGAAGCAGTGGATAAACCATCTTTAATTGAAATGAATATTTGCATATTTGAGTTTTTCGATTTCTTTAACAATATTTTCTATCGTTCCAAAGGTTTTCTTTTCTTCAAATATGAGAAACTTCTTAATTAAAGAATCCAAATATGACCATATTTCATTCAAATCCTTAGTATTAATTTTCTTGTTTCCGTTATGCACAATACCTGACCGCTTAGCATACAGTTCTTTAATGTCTTTTTTGATTTTTAGTCGTGAATCATAATCATCTCCAACTAGCAAAGCTGTAATTTCTGCAATGCTACTGCTTATTGAACCAGAGAGATCACTCGCACATAGAATTTCAAGAGCAACAACTGATTTTAAGAATGCACTTTCTTTTGAATGTTCTTTATACGCTTCCGCAATCCACTTTACAGCCAAAATAATGCGTTTTTCAATATCAGTAAGTTTACTACTACCAACAAGTTCAAAAAGTTTCATGATTAACGGGTCTGTGACTTTTTCAATTGCAGAAAATGTCATATCTTGAATTGCACCTTTGCCTTCATCTGCAATCTTTGTTGGTAAGCCTTCGCAAAAAATAAATGATCTGAATGTTCTATTTACACTAAAGTCTGTTATACCAATATCTAAATCCTTTGCATCCCCTATTAAGTATCTTATAACAAAATCAAATTGTTCAAATAAAATATTAGCGTCCTCTCTTGCTTTATCTGGTTCTGACGCTTCAACCGTGACTTCTATAACACAGCTTGTTTCTGGTGCGAGTGATATTTTTTTTTGTTCTAGTAATGTTGTAACTGTAGATGAATTATGGATTGTAAAAAGACCAAGTTTTGTAAAATCTTGGTCTAGTTCTAAACCATATATTTCCCTGTATACAGTAAAATCCTTAACAGGTAACTCTTTATACTTTTTTACTAATTTTAAAACATCGTCATTTTCTACCTTTGATGAAGAATGAGATTTATCCTTAATAATTTCAATAATATCATTTTTGAAATAGCGAAAACTGACTTTTGAATTGAAAAATGTTAAAGAATCATAAATATCAGTCATTATTTGATGAAATTCGTTTTTGTCTTCAGGATTAATTTTGAAGCCGTTTGATTCTAAAAAACCATATGAGTAAAAGCAATCTTCCTTGTTTGTTATAGATTTCTCTTTAGCCAGTCCAATCAGAGTATTTAATTTATCAGTAATATGCTGATATTTAGAGTCTTTCATTTTACCACCCATTTCCCGCCGAAAGTGCCTTGTCGATCGATATAGTCGTTCTCTCGCAGGAATCTGATGTTGTTTTCTATTGCTGTTTCAGAAATTCCAATTTTTTCAGACAATTGAGGTGTAGATATTTCCGGATTCTCCATCACCAGCCTGACAATTTTTTGTCTGTTCTCGTTCAAATCCCCCAACCTCATACTGGATACAAATGTGGTCTTCAGGAAGTTCTCCGTAAACGTAAATATGCTTTCGTCAGCATCTTGTTCCTCGGAGCAGAATACCCCGTCAGAAACTCCCTTTTATAAAAAAAGAAGTCCGCAGTCTCACACTCCAATCAGCGATTCATAAGGAATATCAAGTTCCTTGTGGAGGCTTTGAATCATGCGGAGGTTGAGTTTGCGTTTTTTGTTCATGACTTCGCTCACCCTGTTTTGACCGCCGAAAGATTTTTCAATGTCCTTATTGGTGAGACCCATCTGCTCCATACGGAATTTGATTGCCTCAATGGGGTCAGGGGTATCTATAAAAAAATGATTGTCCTCGTATTTTTCAACAAGCAGAGACAAAACCTCAAGTTCATCAAGGCTGTCCTGATCTTCTTTATCCATCAGCAAATCTATTCTGTTAAGAGCTTTATCATAATCTTCTTCAGTTTTTATCGGTCTAAGCATCTCACACCTCTGCGGCGTTAATTTTGTCATATTCCTTGTGTGTGCCGACAAATCGGATAAACACAATCTCTGCCTTATAATGTATTTTAACTATTAGCCTGTACTTATTTCCGCAAATATTGAAAACCACTCTATTATCGGCAATCAGGCTTGCACTGCGGTATTTTTCCTTTATTGACGAAAAATCGTGCCATTTTTCCTGCCTTACTTCGTAATACCATGCCTCAAGCTGGTTCTTACTGTCGTGATATTTTGCATAAAACTCAACCAGAGTCTTTTTCGCAATTATTCTCATAACTAAAAATAATTGAGCAGTCTTTGATTGTCAATAAAATTTTCCCGTTTTGGGATACTTTAATAAATACGACAAAAAAGCCGAAGCACTTTCGTACTTCGGCTTAATTTACGCGCCTGAAGAGATTCGAACTCCTAACCTTTTGATCCGTAGTCAAATGCTCTATCCAGTTGAGCTACAGGCGCAGGGAGGGAATATATATAGTATTTAAATGGCTTTGTCAACAGCCTAATCAATAAACTGCGGCAAAATCTTTGATTTTTGTTTCAGCTTCGACTTTAATCTTCTGCAACTGTTTCTCACTAAGCTGTATTCCTGTGCGGTAAAGTGCGGCGGAAAGACCATCGTCCATTTTTTCCGTGCGGACATATTCCAACATGTTACAGGCAAGGTGCAGTATCTTAGTCTCGTTCATAAACTGATTGTCTTTCAGAGTTGAAGAAAAAAGGAGCGGCATATAGAATTCTTCGGAGAACTTCCATTTTTTCATAAGAGTTCCGCCGACCAGAATATTATTCTGCTCCGCCATTTTTCTGTAACTACCGCCTTTGACATCCTCCGGATTTTCACCTGAAAGGTAGTCGGAAATTATCGCCAGTATAAATATCTCCCCTATTTTGGAAAGCAGCCCCACAGAATACATCTGCCCTTTCGAACAAACCTTGAAAAATTCTGACATGACATAGCAAAGCGCCGCGATAGTCTGGGAATCCCTGATGGCAGTTTCGATTTCCTCAGCAAAAAGAAGGTTTTTATTCGCAGCAATGGATTTATTTATAAAGTTGACAAGATACGCCTTCACATTGTTGATTCCGAGCCGCACAAGAGCTTTCTGAACGTCGGCAATGTTGCCATATGTTCCGCTGAAATAGGCTGAATTTGCCATGCGTATTATGCCGGAATGGAGCGCAGGATCAAGTTTCGTCATATCATCGATCGCCTTGAAAGAGATGTTATCCTGATCCAGAACGCCGAGAACGCGGATTGCACACTCTCCCTCAACAGGCAGGGTGATATTGCCGCGTGCCAGCATAAATTTTATGTGTTCGAATATTTTTTCAGGCGAACGTGTACCGCCCGTTTCTTTCAAATAAGGTTTACATATGCTGGATTTTGACATTATCTCGGCAAAATCCATCGTCACGGTTTTATGGCTTATAGCTATGACACGGCTGTTAACCACCTGCTGCACAAGGGAATCGTCCACACAAACAATAAAAGTGTGTGTACGTCTTTCATCAATCAGGTCTTTCAGCCTGTTGTATGTGATAAGGTCGTCTCTGTTTTCTATAATAATCAGCAGCGACGATATTTTTTTATCAACGACAGCACGTTTAAGACCGACGTTGATAGAATTGTAAGCCTCGTTCACAACGCCGAGCATGTCCATATACGAACTGTAAAAACTTACTATCCTCGGATTGGAGCCAATAACTGAGCTTTTCATTATTCACACATATGCTGCTTTTTTAATCAGCTAGGGTAACACGCATGAAAAAAAGCTGCAATATTTTAATTTTATGAATATGTTCTGAAAGATGGACAATTAGTTAAGTATAAATTAATAGATTACATAAGAATAACACGCTCTGGCTCTAAAAAAAGCGCTTGTATTATGTAAAATAGTACATATAATGTTTATCTATCACCGGAGATTATTTTAATGAATATTTTATATGTTGAAGATGAGAAGTTCACAAGGATGCTTGTTAAGAAACTTCTTGAAAAAGAGGAACTAAGTGTTCACGAAGCAGCAAATGGCGTCTTGGGATTAAAAAAATTCCTCGAAATTAAACCAGACCTGATTATTACAGACCTTGCTATGCCGGAAATGGACGGTTTTGAGATGATCTCGAAAATAAGAGAACATGATTCAAAAATACCGATAATCATAACCACAGCATACAGAGAGGAAGCGGAAAAGGTGTGCGCGCTTGTCAATGCCTGCATATACAAACCAATTATCCGTGAAGATTTAATAGCCGCTATCAATAACGTTGACAAATCGGCTTAAAAAATTTTTGTATTGACATACAGGTCTAATTGGAATATTAGACGCAGAACGGAGAAATTTTAAATGCTTAACAGACTTTTTTACGGATTCTTTTTTGGTTTCTTTTTTTATTGCTTTTTTAGCAATAGGAGTGTAGCCGTCTGAATCCGGTCTGTGCATTGATATAAGATTTTAAGACCGCGGCGGCTTTTGCAAGCTCCCGCGGTTTTTTTATGCCTGCGGGGACATGCTGAAAACGCTGAATATTTTAAATACCGGAGGTATAAAATGATTGTAGTCATGAAAATCGGAGCGGCGCAGGACAGCGTTGCAAGAGTTATCGAAACGGCAGAGGAGATAGGCTTCCATGCCCATGTAATCGAAGGCAAAGAACGTGTGGTGATAGGTCTGGTCGGCGTTGACGGTCAGAGGGACAAAATGACCGTCATAGGCGAAATGCTGGGCGTTGACAAGGTTATCCCCATCAGCAAGCCATATAAGCTCTCCAGCCGCGAAGTTAAGGACGAGCCGACTATTGTGGATTGCTGCGGAGTTCTTTTCGGCGGCGAAAACATCCCCGTTATCGCGGGACCATGTTCGGTTGAATCTGAAGAACAAACAATCAAAACAGCAGAATTTGTTAAAGCGGCGGGCGCATCCATGCTCCGTGGCGGCGCATTCAAACCTCGCACATCCCCCTATGCTTTCCAGGGACTCGCCGAAGAAGGACTGAAAATCCTTGCGAAGGCGCGAGAAGTTACGGGACTTCCTGTTGTTACAGAAGTAACAAACCCTAAATATGTTGATATGGTATACAAATACGCGGATATGTTCCAGGTTGGCGCGAGGAATATTCAGAACTTCGCCCTTCTGACAGAGCTTGGCAAAACAGACAAACCCGTACTGCTTAAAAGGGGTATGTCCACAACGATAGAAGAATTTCTCACTGCCAGCGAATATATCCTTTGCGAAGGCAATAAGAATGTAATCCTCTGCGAAAGAGGTCTGAGAACTTTTGAAACAGCCACAAGAAACACACTGGACATCAGCGCTGTGCCGGTTATCAAGGCGAAAAGCCACCTGCCCATCATGATAGACCCCAGCCATGCGGCAGGTCACTGGCAATATGTAGGACCTCTTTGCAAGGCAGCCGTTGCAATAGGCGCAGACGGGCTTATTGTTGAGGTACACCCCAACCCGGAAAAGGCATGGTCTGACGGCGCTCAGTCGCTCACACCGACTCAGTTCCTTGAGCTGATGGGCAGTCTGCGTTCGATAGCTCTTGCGGTTGGCAGAACTATATAATGCGCTGATAGAAGCAGGAAAAAATTTATTGGAAAAATGCAAAATAGATGTTGACATCGAAGGTGTTTTTCGATATTTTTAGACCTCGCTTTTGAGAGCGTACCGCCCAGGTAGCTCAGTCGGTAGAGCAGTGGACTGAAAATCCACGTGTCGATGGTTCGATTCCGTCCCTGGGCATTAAATAAAAAAGGCAGTCTTCGGACTGCCTTTTTTATTTGTATTCTTACTGGCGGAAACGAAACCTGCTACAAGCTCTAACGCAAATTGCAACTTTTTACAGCATAAATTGCAACCTTCTAACATAAAACGCAACCATTCCCGTGGTGCTACCAGCCCAAAACCACCAGATAGTCCTCGGCTCCTTCGACATCAGCAAGAAAACGCTCTTTGTCGTCAGCGCTATATGCACACCTGCGGTTATTTTCTGATAGAATCTGTTCCTTTTCTTCAATAGTTTCGACAATTCTATCAATCCAAAGCACTTCTGCCGTTTTGCTATCGCCTGTATCAACTATAGATACCGCCCGTTGAATTGCTTGCTTAGATAAACTCATATTTGCACCTCGTTAAACATGGTATGTAATCGTTCCAATCATCTTAAATGATGTTGCGCTAATATCTGTTGCGAAAACCGGGGAGGTGTGATCGGATGACATAGCTGTTGATAACTTAGCCAATCTTACTTTCACCCCGGCGGGTTCAACATAAGGAATATACACCCCCGTACCATATCCATGCAAAACAGACCCTGTAGAAAATGCATATGTAGTATTATTTGCGGCGAAGGGTAAGCCGAAAATTGCAGGATATCCTGTCGGTGGGGTCGAGAAAGTACCAAATGCACAGAAGTCTGCTGTAACTCGATTCCCGCAGCGGGTGTATGATCCTGTCTGTGCAGTATACACCGCCGTACCCGCAGTCGTCAGCCCTGCGACAATTGGTGTCCACACGCCCTCTTCATACCAGTCGAAAACATTTACTGCGCTATTTGCAACATTCGGAAGCTGTAGCCCGCCGAGCGCAGGTATCTGTACGACACCTGTACTACTATTTTGTTGAATAGTGTAAAATATTGTTGCAGAAGTTGTCGCCGTAGGAGTAGTGGTTGTGTATACGCCAGAAGCAGGAGTAATATATGCAGTATTAGAGCCAGTACAAATAGCCGAGATATTAGAGTAAAGCCGGCAATATAGCCAAATATCTACACCTGTGCCTGTTGTGGCGCTAGAATAAACAGCAGTAACTGAAGATGATCTATTATTATCTCCTTTTGAAGAAAAAAGAGCCATACCCCATGTATTATTGTTCATTAAAGTGATATCAAGAATATGATGACCAGCATCCAACTGCCCCGCAGTAAATCCTGACATTCCGCCGGCAATCAAGAATAAAAATCTACTACCTTCAGCCAATCCCGTTGAGATAGTACACAATTTCATCCACGTAGCAGAACTTGCAGTACCAACATTCCACGTTCTTGCGTACCCTGAGCCTAAAACCCCGCCGAGTTTTGTACTATCCACCGCTGTTGCGGTTTTTCCGAGATATGCCGTATCGTGGTTATGTCCTGAAAGAGAATATACTCCAGCATGGGTATGGGTAGTATCAGACTTTCCTGAATGAAGCTCATTCAGCCCTTCGGCTATCTTCCCGTAGTTATCATCAAACTCAGATTTATTAAGCCTTGAGCCTTTTGCTTCCCTAGTTAGAAGGCTTATTGGCCATATCATGTTCAATCTCCTTTTTAAGCGTATCGTTTTCATCTCTGAGCTTTTTATTCTCAGAAATCAACGCCTGAATAATTGTATTTTTCTCATAAAGCATTGAGAGCAATGTTTGTTCTCTCTGTAAAATTTTTTCATCCATTTATTCACCTATTGCCCACCAATTTATAGTCCCCTCTGCAAGCATCACAGCCCCTGCAACGTCATATGTCATTACTTCAAGAATCAAGTTATTGGCTGGTGTAGTGGAATTTGTAATTGCTTTCTGCGCAAATACTGCCGCTTTAATGCCTTGTACGGTGAGAGTTCCCTCACTGCTGGCAGTAAATACAACAGTGGGGCTTGCACCATTCCACCCCGGAGTTGTGAATGACTTTATACTATTTAAGGATTGCCCCAACGAGATAAATCTATTACTTTCAGTTCCCATTCCGACACAGTCTAAAGAACCCCACGTTCCTGATGAACCGCTCGTCCCGTAGCGCAATTCCCAGTCGACGCGAACCACATCATAACCAGCGGGTACATACAGATCAGGCAGTATAGCCTGCTTTGAACTACCGTAAACTCCACCAACCTGAATAACAGGGTGTTGGTCTTTATCCATATAGTCCGAAACCCCAGACCATTGCTCATACTGTGTCCCTCCGGTTGAAAATGTTGCCCCCGCATCGTATGCCTGTGCTTCAACAGTTACAGAATACTGTCCTTGCCCAACAACGAGTTCCTGAGCATCTGCTACATAATCAAGAGTCGCACCAAGACCTACAGTTTTCCATCCGGTTACATATGAACCCGCGACAATGCGCCAGACAACATTTCTATACATATAAATGCCTGTAGTACCGCTTGAGCGAACAGAAGCCAGTTTTACAGATGCACGAATCTTAACTGTGTTGCCCGGGGACGCAACTGCTGTTGATGCAAAAGTCACGCTGTTTGATGAGTTTGAAGCAGTAAGATTATAAACAGATGTAATCACGTTCGCTGAAAGAACAAGTTGAGCTTTCGGCACAAAACTGTATCTGCCGTTTGCAACAGTTATATTTGTCGCATCGAGAAGAAAGGATTGATCTTGACCACTGTAGTTGCCGTCATACGACTGTAAGTTGGCGGGTGACAACATAATTTTAGGCTGTCTCTTCCACACTCCATCTATATTAACCGTAACATTATTAAAAGCTGTCCCAGACTCCATTCTGCGTAACGACTTGTATTCAACATGCCGCCCGTTTATTGCATCCCAATAATAAAATTGGATATCCCCATTATTGAGTGTCATATAGTGTTGCCCGGATATGCCCCCATCAGGTGCGAAAGTCGCAATCCCGCTCCCGAAGCCAGCAGTGTCAAAAACTATATTATCGTTACCGAGGACTAGTTTTCCGCCATCCCGAAGCGTAATAAGAGATGTGATTTTAAGATTTTCACCAGCAATGTTAATAATTTCTACATCGTTAGCATCAAGTGTTCCTGCATGTATTTTATCCGCAGATAGGGCAAATATATGTGCATCAGTAATAACCGCATCTGCTATGTTTGCGGAACTTGTAATCAAGAGATTCGTTCCCACTGCACGGGCAGTAACACTGCCATCAATATACAAATCACCATTGATACCCACAGCGGCAGAACCGTTAACCAGCCCAACTATAAATGCCTGAACAGGGTCTTCATCTTCTGATGAGATCGCTACACGGAAAGCATCCGCAAGCACAGCAAATTCAGATAAAACACCTGTATTCAGCAAGCCAACACCAGCGATTTTGCCGTTCACATCGGTTTTGATTGTCCATTCTGCTATAATGTCGCCGATATCATCTTCAATGACTGCAACTGATGATTGAATAGTCCCTATTGAAGCCAAAATCCCGTTATTATCGTATATAGCCTTCTGGTGTGTTGCGATTATACCGTCATGCTCGCTGATAAGCAGTTGAGCGGCTGACAAGCGTGGCACTATTGATTCGGAGCCATCAACGCCGTTAACAATAACATCATCTTCAAGAATATCGTCTTCAAGAGCCACGTCTCCCGTAATTGCATCCGAAAGCACGGGGATATTCAAAATACCCTTAGCGATTTTTGATATAAAAAGGCTCTCGTCTGCACTGCCTTTCAGCGTATTAAGAAGTTTTGAAGGGTCTGAATCTGTTTGACCAAAAACTCCCGCAGAAGCCAAAAACGGGAACCAATCAGACTGAAGCCCGAATATGTTTCTGACACGAATCCAGTAGTAAAAACCAGCAACGAGGTCAAGATTTGAATGGGCATATTTGCCTGTTTGTATTGTTGCAAGGTGTTCTGCTACGGAACGGCTGTTAGTTGCTCCTGCCCATATTTCAAGACCATCAAAAAGGCTGTCTTTTGTGAATGCCGCAGTAAGACCGATGCTGTATAACTTCGGAGTCGCTGTCAATGCAGTGGGAGCTGAAGGCTTTTGAATTGTGACACTGATTGAAGCACCGGAGCTTTTTATACCCGAACGTGCCACAGTGAAGACTTTAAAGGTAAATGCACGTTCTACAGTGACTGGATAGATATATTCTGTACCCGAAACTGAAACATAAAAAACATCAGCAACATAAATATCATATCTAAGAACGTCCGATGATGCTGATTTCAGCCATGAAACCCTGATACCGCTTCTGATAAGCTCATAAGTAAGGTTTGACACGTTCGCCGGAGCAACAGGCATTCCAGACACGTTGTAGCCCACTGAATAAGCATCCGATGAAACATTACCGTAGCTTACGGCAGAAACAAAAACTTCGGCACTGCCCGGCACGACACGAAAAGAAGCCGTCAGACCTTTTGTTGTCGCAGATTGTCTTATGCCTCCGTTTACAACTGTAACCGAATAGCTTGAAGCTCTTTCTGCTGAGAGCCATGAAGCTGATAAAACAATGAGATAAGAACCATCTGCGAGGGTCTCTACTGTCTCGGAAATATTAATATTAGTGACTTTTGCGGGTGCGCTTAACGTGCTGTCATAAACAGAATACACACCCTCTGAAAAGTTCCCTTCAACGTTATCGTAAAGGGAAACAGAGTCTGGCAAGAGTACCAGACCAACAGTGAACGGCGTAGGATAAGACACGCTTTTAACAAGATATCGTCCGCTTAGGTCGTAATCCGGATAATCCAGATTTACAACATCGCACGGATCAAGCATTAAACCCATGTGTGATATCTCAAGCTCTGTAGTGTCATTGTAGTTTGTCCTGTCCATTTTGCGGCGGGCAAACACAAGCGGGAGTTCCAAATCCTCTATATAGTCATATTCCACAGACTCTTCATTAGTCGCATAATCAAGCTCAGAATCAATAACAGCCTGCATTGTATTCCATTCGGGAACCGTATGAGTTGTGATTCTCACACGCCCCACAGTGCCCGATAATGTTCCCTGTTTAAACCTCACACTGCCTTTTACTACGAACTGGGAGATATCAGCAGAAACAGGTCTCTGACGTTTAATTGCTATATGTATAAGTCCTTCACTATTAAAAAGTTCTGCGTTTGCGTGAAGTAACAGTTTATTCAGGTTTTCAGTAGTGCTTTCACTATCAAGAACGACACCGAAAGCACAGGTGTTTATAAGGTCATAATGCTCTGCATAAAGAGCCTCTGCCTCAAAAGCACTAATAGATAACATATCTGCTTGAATACCCATGCCGTATTTTGTACTGGTCATGAAATCATAAATAAAGTTTATAGGGTTATAGCTGGCTGCTGTCTCTTTTGAAACCAAGTCATAAATTACCGAACCATCACAGAAACATTGAACATCTATCTCGGAACTGCCAAGCTCTTCAAAAACAGAAGCCGGATATTCAGCAAGAATGGAGTTTACATGGGGATAGCTTAATACCGTACCATCAGGTATTTGATGTTCTGCGTTTCCCTGATAAGAAACATTATAACGGTCGTATTCGGAGCCGTTCGCATACAGCTTGACACTCTGAACTTGGTTCTCACAAGCAACATACGCAAAATATGATGCACTATCACCATCATAACGATAAACTGACAGTGGCTTAACAACAGCCTTTCCATAAACAACGGGGATAATCATCTGATTTCCCCCTGTGCCATTTTGCCGCTGACAACTGAGACAACACCACCACGAAAGTTAGCAGTGTTACCTTTCAAAGCGCAGTCAGTGTACGTATGACTGCATGAAACATCTGTGCCGTCATATGCACATACCGAATCTTTAAAACCGTTTATACAGCTTGCTGAAAGATGATTAAGACTGCTCTGCATAGATGCATACAAGGGCGATATCCAATAAACGATAACATTGTTATCAACAAATTCATAACTTTCCAGATAGCCAGAGAAGAGGCAAAGTTTATCTATGAGGACAGACTCAAAATCAAGTGCGGCATACCAGAATTTCAGAGTTGATTTTCTCTGGTCGTGGCTCCTGAAAACTGGTGTCTGAGAATTATCTGAGTTGTCCAAACTGGTAACAATACGCTCAATCTCTCCGCTTGTGCCAAAGTTGAAATTGTCATAAGTGAACGGATAGGGAATAAATATATCACCTGAAACAATAATCTCAATATCGCTGTCGCAAATACGCCAAACAGCCCCTGAGCGGAACGCTATTTCAGCTAAATAGCACCCTGCGGCTATCTCAGCCTTCAGGCTTGCATTGAAATTTGCAACTATATTTTTCATATGGTCACAAGCCTCACACTGCCAGTGTAAGACAACGGCAGAAGAGCGGAAGACATACTACCTGAAAACTTGCAATCGCAAACAAGAAGACCCTTAAAGTCAATCCTGATGATACTGTCAACAGCCACAGGCGAAGAAAAAACCGCTCTGTCCCTGCCGTCCCGTCCCGCACCTGCCTGAATATCAACATCCGCCGTAACGCCGCCTACAGACACAATAATGTCTGTTGACTGACAACAGGGCAAATCAAAAACAGTTGCCGAAGATGTTACCTTCGCAACAAACTCCCTCTTAAATAATCCTTTAAGGGGGCGAACAAACGTAAATGAGTCAAGCCCGAACGTATCTTTATAAAACGTTTCAATAGGCTCCATATCTCTTGTGCCATATTGAAGGTCAAAGCCTCTCTTTGGCTTGAACTGCCGTAAACGCCCCTGAGTTACATTATCAGTCAGAGTCGTTGAAACGGTATCAAAGCCAAGAGAGAGTGTTATCGTATTAATCGGAGCCGGAGTCTGGGGGTATATCATTTCGCCCCCTTAACGGCTGTTTGTATAACTCCGCCGTATTTCAGCCCGTCAACAAACAGTTCTATGATTGCTTTCGGATTGGCTTTTACATACTGCTCAAATGATTTTGAATCCAAAGTAGAGATATTCACTGTGAGGTTTATTGCCTGAGAACCAGTCGCCCCTCTGAGTTCAACGGGGATACTTCGACCGTCGGGAAGAGGAACGACCGCCTCATTATAATGACCTTCGCCTATCAACCCAAGTGTGGGCTTATTGACAACACCGCCATTTGCAAAGGCTCTAAAGCCTCCGGAAACAACGCCACCGTCGGCATAACCTTTTGCTTTTGAGGATGAAAAAGTTCCGTCTTTAAAAGTGATTGAGACACCATCAGAAATTCCTGCATCTTTGATATCAGCCATCATCTGCATGAGAGATTCTTTTGTTTTTCTATGAGCCTCTTCTGCCTGTTTGACCATATCTTCATGGGCTTTTTTATGAGCCTCAACCATTGCCGTCAGAATATCATTAAATGTCTCATGAATTGCCTGTAAGCTGTCCACAGTCGCAGAAATGGTTTCTCCCATTTTCGCAACGTATTCCATAGCATCTTCCGCGGCATCCATATACGCTTTTGACCACTTCGCGGCTTCGGCGGCAGTTTCAGCCATAT